>NZ_LGKG01000217.1 GCF_001294335.1 Streptomyces chattanoogensis | reverse complement strand
ACCGCACGGAACACCGGGAACGCCTCATACAACTCCCGGCCCATCCCCACCCGCTGACTCCCCTGCCCCGCAAACAGGAACGCCACCTTCCCGCCCGACGCAGACACCACGGGACCGCGCCCGTCCGCGACGGCGGCCAGCCCGGCCAGCAGGTCTTCGTGGTCGGCGCCGACCACGGCGCTGCGGAACTCGAAGTGGTGCCGGGTCGTCGCGAGCGAGAGTGCGACGTCGGCGGGGTCGAGTCCGTCGGCGTGGGCGAGCAGCCGAGCGGCCTGCGCCCGGACCGCGGCCTCGGTGCGTCCGGACACGACCCAGGGGACGACGTGGCCCGCCGGCTCCCCGGCCGGCTGGCTGGCTGGGTCCGCGGCGGGCGGTGCGGCGGGCGCCGGGCCCTGTTCGAGGACGATGTGCGCATTGGTGCCGCTGACACCGAACGAGGACACCCCCGCGCGCCGGGGCCGGTCCAGCTCCGGCCACTGCCGGTTCTCCGTCAGCAGCTCCACCGCACCCGACGCCCAGTCCACATGCGGCGACGGCTCATCCACATGCAGCGTCCTCGGCAGCACACCGTGCCGCATCGCCAGCACCATCTTGATCACACCGGCCACACCCGCCGCCGCCTGGGTGTGCCCGAGGTTCGACTTGACCGACCCGAGCCAGAGCGGACGGTCCGCCGGACGGCCCTGGCCGTACGTCGCCAGCAGCGCCTGCGCCTCGATCGGATCACCCAGCGTCGTACCGGTGCCATGCGCCTCCACCACATCGACATCCGCGGCGGTGAGCCGGGCGTCCGTGAGCGCGCTGCGGATCACCCGCTGCTGCGACGGCCCGTTCGGCGCGGTGAGGCCGTTCGAGGCGCCGTCCTGGTTGACTGCCGACCCCCGCATGACGGCGAGCACCTGGTGGCCGTTGCGTTCGGCGTCCGAGAGGCGTTCCACGAGCAGTACGCCGATGCCCTCGGACCAGCCGGTGCCGCTCGCCGAGGCGGCGAACGAACGGCAGCGGCCGTCGTCCGCCAGGCCGCGCTGGCGCGAGAAGTTCACGAAGGTGTCCGGCGTCGCCATGACGGTGACCCCGCCGGCCAGCGCCATCCGGCACTCGCCGCGGCGCAGCGCCTGCGCCGCCAGGTGCAGTGCGACCAGCGACGACGAGCATGCCGTGTCGACCGTGACCGCGGGGCCCTCGAAGCCGAAGGTGTAGGAGATCCGGCCCGATACGACGCTGCTCGACGCACCGGTGCTGAGGAATCCTTCGAGCTCGTCCGGGATGTGGTGCAGGCGGGTCGCGTAGTCGTGGTACATCACTCCGGCGAAGACGCCGACCTGCTCACCGCGCAGGGTGCCCGGGTCGATCCCGGCGCGCTCCAGGGTTTCCCAGGACACCTCCAGCAGCAGTCGCTGCTGCGGGTCCATCGCCAGGGCCTCGCGCGGCGAGATCCCGAAGAACTGCGGGTCGAACTCGGCGGCGCCGTGCAGGAAGCCGCCCTCGTCGCAGGTAGAGGTGCCGGGGTGGTCGGGGTCCGGGTGGAAGAGCGTGTCCAGTTCCCATCCGCGGTCGGCCGGGAACGCCGAGATCGCGTCGCCGCCTGCGGTGAGGAGGTCCCACAGGTCCTCGGGGGATGTCACCCCGCCGGGGTAGCGGCAGCCCATGGCTACGATCGCGATCGGCTCATCGGTCGCGGGCCCCGCGGTCGGCGTCGCCGCCGCGGGGTTCCGGTCGGCGGCCTGCTCACCGACGAGTTCGGCGACCAGGTGGTCCGCGAGCCGCTGCGGGGTCGGATGGTCGAAGACCACCGTGGCGGACAGCCGCAGTCCCGCGGCCGCGCCGAGCTGATTGCGCAGCTCCACCCCGGTCAGGGAGTCGAAGCCGAGGTCCTGGAATGCGCGGTCCGGTGCGATCGCGTCCGCGCCGGCGAAGCCGAGGACGGCGGCGACCTGGGCCCGTACGAGTTCGAGCGCCGCCGCCCGGCGGCCCTGCGGGTCCAGGTCCGCGAGCCGGTCGGCGAACTCGGAGCCCTGCCCGGCCGCGCCGGTACCGGTGACCGCCCGCCGCTTCGGGGCCCGTACGAGCGCGCGCAGCAGGGCGGGGACGGCCTGGCCGCGCAGCGCCGCCAGGTCCAGCCGCAGCGCGACGGACAGCTCGGCGTCACCGGCCACCGCGGCGTCGAACAGCGCCAGCCCCTCCCGCTCGGACAGTCCGCTCGCCCCGGAGCGCGCCATCCGCGAACGGTCGGTGTCCGCGAGCGTGCCGGTCATCGTGCTTGCCGCGGTGGCCCACGGTCCCCAGGCGATCGAGGTGGCGGGCAGTCCGGCGGCGCGCCGGTGCGCGGCCAGCGCGTCGAGCCAGGCGTTGGCCGCCGCGTAGTTGCCCTGGCCGGGGTTGCCGAAGACACCGGCGGCGGAGGAGAAGAGAACGAACGCGACGCACCCAGCGACTCCAACTCGGCCACCAGCGCGCCCGCTTCGGGCGCAGCCGCCCCACGACGGCTCAGCAACAGCAGCTCACGCACCCCGTGCTCGGCCACCACATGCCGCGCCACCAGCGCGCCCAGCGCTCCGGTGCCGCCCGTGACGACCACCGTGCCCGAGCCGAACGCCGGGGTCCGGTCGGTGACGGCCCGGCGGACCAGCCGGGGCGCCCGGAACACCGCCGCCCGCACCACGAGTTCGTCCTCACCGGTGGCCAGTGCCCTGGCCACCAGGTCCGCGCCGATCTCCGCGCCGATCTCCGCGTCGGAGTCCAGCAGCAGGAACCGGCCCGGGTTCTCCTGGGCCGCCGAACGGACCAGGCCGCGGACGGCCGCGGCGGCGAGATCCACCGGCGCGTTCCCGGCCTCGACCGCGTTCCGGGTGAGCACGACCAGGCGGGCATCGGCGAACCGCTCGTCGGCAAGCCATTCCTGCACCACGGCCAGGGCTGCCGTCAGCTCACCGCGTACGGTTCCGGGGGCCATGCCGTCGCCCGCCACAGGCAGGACCACGGCATCGACCGGGCCGGGTACCTCGGCCAGACCCGGATACCCCGGCAGGTCCCCGGTCGGATCGCCGAGTACGGCAACGGATGCAGCGGCCGCCGGGGCCGGGACCTCGGTCCACGCCACGTCGTGGAGCAGACCGGCCGCCGGGGTGGTGTCCGGGGCGCCGGCCGGCTCGCGGAAGCGCAGCGCATCGACCGAGGCGACCGGCGCTCCGGTGCTGTCGGCCACGGTGACGGCGACCGTGTCCGGGCCGTTGGGGGCCAGGTGCACCCGCAGAGCCGCCGCACCGGCCGCCCGCAAGGTCACCCCGGACCACGAGAACGGCACCCGCGGCCGGTCGTCGGTGAAGAACCCGCCCAGTCCGACGGCGTGCAGCGCGGCATCCAGCAGCGCCGGATGGAGGCCGAAGGCGTCCGCGTCCTGGTCCGGCGGCAGCGCGACCTCGGCGAACACCTCGTCGCCGCGCCGCCAGGCCGCGCGCAGGCCGCGGAACACCGGCCCGTAGCGGAAGCCGTGCTCCGCCGAGACCGCGTACAGCTCGGTGGTGTCGAGGACTTCGGCGTCCGCGGGCGGCCAAGCGGTGAGGTCCCCGCCGAGGTCCGGACCGGCCGCGGCGATGAGGCCGGAGGCGTGCTCGGTCCAGGGCGAGTCCGGCAGCGCGTCGCCGGTCCGCGAGTGGACGGACAGTTCCCGCCGGCCGTCCGGACCGGCCTCGCCGACCACCACGCGGAGATCGACGCCACCGCCCTCGGTCAGGATGAGCGGCGCCGCGAGGGTCAGCTCGTCGACCCGGTCGCAGCCGACCTCGTCACCGGCGCGCAGCGCCAGCTCCACAAACGCCGTTCCGGGGAGCAGGACCTGGTCCAGCACCACATGCTCCGCCAGCCAGGGCCGGCTCTGCAGTGACAGGCGGCCGGTCAGCACCACACCGTCCGATGCGGGCAGCGCCACGACCGCGCCGAGCAGCGGGTGCGCCGCGGCGCCGAGCCCGGCCGTGGTCACATCGCCGCCCGCGGTCGCGGGCTTCAGCCAGTAGTGCTCGCGCTGGAAGGCGTACGTGGGCAGCTCGACCCGCCGCGCGGTGCGCCCGGCGAACACCGTGTCCCAGTCCGGCTGCACGCCGCGGGCGGCGAGCCGGGCCAGCGCCGTAACGGCCGCGGGCGCCTCGGGGCGGTCGCCGCGCAGCACGGGGACGAAGGCTCCGTCCGCGATGTCCACGCAGTCCTGGCCCATGCCGGACAGGACGCCGTCCGGCCCGATCTCCAGGAACGTGGAAGCACCCTGCTCGGCGAGATACGCCATACCGTCGGCGAAGCGCACCGCCGACCGGACATGCTCCACCCAG
>NZ_LGKG01000216.1 GCF_001294335.1 Streptomyces chattanoogensis | reverse complement strand
GCCCTCCGTCCCGCAGACTCCCCGGGATGCCGCACCCCAGACCCCCTCCCACCCCCGTCCCGCCCCCGGCCGTATCCCCGCCTACCCGGCCGCCGAGCGGGCCGTCCGTGCGCTGGGCGAAGCCGTCCGCTATGCCGCCTGGCGCCGGGACGCCGCCGAGCCGGGCCGGGTGCCCGAATACGACGACATCCAGGAGACGGCCGCCGGAGCCGACATCGACCGCCTCCTCGACCGCCTCAACCCGAGCCCGGGCCGCTCCGCCCCGCTGCCGGCCACCGACGCCGAGGCCCTGCTCGCCCGCTACGGCATCCACGCCCGCCCCTCCCTGCCCGCCCCCGACCCCGACACCGCCCTCCGCGCCGCCGCCCGGCTCGGCTATCCCGTCGCCCTCAAGACCACCGCCCCCCACCTGCGGCACCGCTCCGACCTCGGCGGCATCCGCCTGGACATCGCGGGCGAACGCGAACTGCGCCGTACCTACGCCGAACTGACCGATTCCCTCGGCTCGCCCGAAGAGCTGCGCCCGGTCGTCCAGGCGATGGTGCCGCGCGGCGTCGACACCGTCATCCGCGCCGCCATCGACCCGGCCGCCGGCGCCGTGCTCTCCTTCGGGCTGGCCGGCGCCCCCTCCCAGCTGCTCGGCGACATCGCCCACCGGCTGATTCCGGCCACCGACCGCGATGTCGCCGACCAGATCCGGTCGATCCGCGCCGCCCCGCTCCTGTTCGGCTGGCGCGGCTCGCAGCCGGTGGACACCACCGCGCTCGCCGAGCTGCTGCTGCGCGTCTCCCGCCTGGTCGACGACCACCCCGAGGTCGTCGGCGTGGATCTCGAACCGGTCGTCGTCGCACCGCACGGCCTCTCCGTCCTGGGAGCCGCCGTCCGGCTGGCCAGGCCCCCCGCCACCACCGACCTCGGCCCCCGCCGTCTGCCCGTCTACTGAGGCTCTCGCGGCCCGGTACGCCCCGTAAGATGGACCCCATGGCTAAGACCGGTACGACGACCCAGGGGCTGCGCGCGGCGATCGAGCGCAGTGGCTACTACCCGACCCTCGTGGCCGAGGCGGTGCAGGCCGCGGTGGGCGGCGAACCGGTCGTGTCGTACCTCGTCCACCAGGAGACGACCTTCGACGCCAACGAGGTCCGCCGCCATGTCACGGTCCTGGTCCTGACCGGCACCCGCTTCATCGTCAGTCACACCGACGAACAGGCCGCCGACGCCACCAGCCCGTCGCCGTACGCCACCACCTCCACCGAGTCCGTCAAGCTCGGCCGGATCTCGTCGGTGGTGCTCAGCCGCGTCGTCGCCAACCCCGAGTCGTACACCCCGGGCCGCCTGCCCCGCGAGGTCGTCCTCACCATCGGCTGGGGCGCCGTCGCCCGCCTGGACCTGGAGCCCGCCGCCTGCGGCGACCCCAACTGCGAGGCCGACCACGGCTACACGGGCTCCTCCACCGCCGACGACCTCTCGCTGCGGGTCAGCGAGGCGGGCGACGGACCGGACTCGGTCCGCGAGACCCTCGCCTTCGCCCAGGCGCTCTCCGAGGCCACCGCGGCCACCACCAGCTCCCGCTGATGGCGCACACCGCCCCCGCCTGGCCGGAACCGGTACCCCTGGACCCGCTGACCGCCCCGGTGCCGCAGTACGGCACCGGCTCCCTCGCCGACCTGCTGCCCACCATCGTGGCGGGCCAGGGGCTGCACGAGCTCGCCACCGGCATGGAACTGGCCCCCGCCGACCGGGCCTGCGTCTTCCTCGTCGACGGCCTCGGCTGGGAGCTGCTGCGCGCCCACCCGGAAGAGGCGCCGTTCCTCACCTCCCTCCTGGACAGCTCGTGCAACGGCACCGGCCGTCCGCTCACCGCCGGTTTCCCCGCCACCACCGCCACCTCCCTCGCCTCGGTCGGCACCGGCCTGCCGCCGGGCGCCCACGGCCTGGCCGGCTACACCTGCCAGGACCCGGCCACCGGCGCGCTGATGAACCAGCTGCGCTGGCAGCCGTGGACCGACCCGTACGTCTGGCAGCCCCACCCGACGGTCTTCCAGCGGGCCCACGCCGCGGGCATCCACACCTGCCAGGTCTCCGCACCGGACTTCGCGACCACCCCGCTGACCAAGGTGGCGCTCAGCGGCGGCACCTTCCACGGCCGGCTCTCCGGCGAGGAGCGGATGGACCTCGCCGCCGAGCAGCTCGCCGCCGGCGACCGCTCGCTGGTCTACACGTACTACTCCGAGGTCGACGGCAAGGGACACCGCTACGGCATCGACTCCGACGCCTGGCGCGGCCAGTTGCAGTATGTCGACCGGCTCGCCGAGCGCTTGGCCGAGCAGCTCCCGCCGCGCTCCGCCCTTTATGTCACCGCCGACCACGGCATGATCGACATCCCCTTCGGCCCGGAGCACCGGATCGACTTCGACGAGGACTGGGAACTGCGCGCCGGCGTACGCCTGTTGGGCGGTGAGGGCCGGGCCCGGCATGTGTACGCGCACCCCGGGGCGGCCGCCGATGTGCTGGCCATCTGGCGCGAGGTGGTCGGCGAGCAGATGTGGGTCGCGAGCCGTGAAGAGGCCATCGCCGCCGGGTGGTTCGGCCCGCAGGTCGACGACCGGGTGCGCGACCGGATCGGCGATGTGGTGGCGGTCGCCCACGCCGACATGGCGATCATCGCCTCCGAACGCGAGCCGGGGGAGTCGTCGATGGTCGGCCTGCACGGCTCGATGACCCCGTCGGAGCAGCTGGTGCCCCTTCTGGAAGTCCGCACCTGACCGCTCCGCACCACCCCTGCGGCCCCCGCCCACCCCCTTCCAACGAGCCCGAAAGGCCCGCGACTTCCCATGCCCGAGCTGGTCTTCTTCTCCGGAACGATGGACTGCGGAAAGAGCACTTTGGCGCTCCAGATTGGGCACAACCGTTCGGCTCGGGGGTTGCAGGGCGTGATCTTCACGCGTGATGACCGTGCGGGGGAGGGGAAGCTGTCGTCGCGTCTGGGGCTGGTGACGGAGGCGGTGGAGGCGGCCCCGGGGATGGACCTCTACGGGTATCTCGTGGAGCAGATGACGTACGGCGGCAA
>NZ_LGKG01000215.1 GCF_001294335.1 Streptomyces chattanoogensis | reverse complement strand
TCCAGATCCAGATCCCTGGTCGCCTCGTGCAGGTTCCAGGCCGCATCCACCTTCGGACGCAGCACCGCCGACAGCCGCTCCGGCGTCAGCGACTCCACCACACCGTCATCCAGGACACCGGCGGTATGCACCACCGCGCTGATCCGATGCCGGGCCCGGTGATCAGGACCGTGCCGGACGGATCCCACGTCATCGCGTGCGGAGACTGCACCCGGGCCAGCCGGGCCGCCAGCACCTCACCCCCACGCACCAGCAGTTCGGGCTCATCGGTTGCGAGCGCTTGCGCCAGCACGGTCACATCGGCGTCGCCGTCCACGTCCACGTCCACGTCCACCAGGCCGAAGCGGCCCGGGTTCTCCGACTGTGCCGATCGCACCAGGCCCCGGACGGCAGCCGCCGCGAGATCCGCGCCGAAGGCCGCCCCGCGGGTGACGAACACCAGGCGCGAGGTGACGAACCGGTCGTCGGCCAGCCACGACTGCACCATCTCCAACGCCCAGGCGGTCGCAGCGTGTACCGACTCCACCGTCCCGGCAGCGCCGGAAGGCGGCGCGACCAGGACCGTCCCGGGCACGGCCGCGCCGTTCAGGGAATCCAGGTCCGCGGACGTGCGCAGCGGCTCGCCCTCCGGGCCGGTGCCCAGTTCGACGCGCTCGTCGGTGAGCGGTACGGGGACCCAGTCGGCCTTGAAGAGGGCGTCCCGGTCAGCGGCCTGCAGCTGCCCGGCCGAGAGCGGACGTACCACCAGCGACTCCACCGATGCGACCGGCGCACCGGACGCGTCCGCGATCGCGACCGACATCGCGCCGTCCGCTTCGCGGATGCGGACGCGGAGGTGCGAGGCGCCGGACGCGTGCAGAGAGACTCCGGTCCAGGAGAACGGGACGCCGCCCGCTTCCACGCCGCCCAGCGCCGATGCGTGCAGCGCGGCGTCGAAGAGCGCGGGGTGCAGACCGTATGCGTCGCCGTCGGTGCTCTCGGGGAGCCTCACCTCGGCGTAGATGTCCCCGCCGGTCTTCCAGGCCGCCCGCAGGCCGTGGAAGGCCGGGCCGTACGTGAGCCCGGCATCGGCGAGTACGTCGTAGCAGTCCGCCACTTCCACGGGCTCCGCGCCCTTCGGCGGCCATACGGTGGCGTCAAAGTCGAAGGAGGTCGCTTCGGCGCCCTGGGACACCGCACCACTGGCGTGCAGCGTCCATGGGCCCTCGCCCTCACGTGCATGGACCGAGACCGGCCGGCGGCCCGCCTCATCGGGCTCGCCCACCCCTACCTGTACCTGGACCGCGGCGCCCGAGGCGGGCAGCACCAACGGTGCGGCGAGCGTCAGCTCCTCCAGGAGATCACAGCCGGCCTCGTCGGCCGCCCGGAGCACCAGTTCCACCAGCGCCGTGCCGGGCACGAGGACGGATCCCCGCACCACATGGTCCGCCAGCCACGGGTGTGAGGACACCGACAGCCGGCCCGTGCACAGCAGGCCACCCGAGTCCGCCAGTTCCACCACCGCACCCAGCAGCGGATGCCCGGCCGAGCCCAGACCCGCGGACCGCACACCGCCCGAACGCGCCACTCCACCCGACGGCCAGAACCGCTCGTGCTGGAAGGCGTACGTCGGCAGATCCGCCCACCGTGCACCCGAACCGGCGAACAGACCCGTCCAGTCCACGCCCGTGCCCCGGACGTACAGCTGCGCCAGGGCACCCAGCAGCGCCGTCTCCTCGGGCCGGTCCTTGCGCAGTACGGGAGCGAGCACGGCGTCGTCCGATGCCGACTCCCGGGCCATCGCCGACAGCACACCGTCCGGGCCGAGCTCCAGGAACCGCGTCACCCCTTCCGCCCGCAGCGCCCGAATCCCGTCCGCGAATCGCACTGCCTCGCGGGCGTGCCGGACCCAGTAGTCGGCGTGGGCGAGCTGTTCGGGCCCGGCGAGGTGGCCCGTCAGGTTGGACACGACGGGGATCGTCGGCGTGCCGAAGGACAGCCGGGTCACCACCGCGCGGAATTCCTCCAGCATCGGTTCCATGAGCGGCGAGTGGAAGGCGTGCGAGACCCGCAGCCTGCTGGTCTTGCGGCCCTCCCCCTCGAAGTGCGCCGCGATGGCCAGCACCGTGTCCTCGGCACCCGAGATCACGACCGACGACGGGCCGTTGATCGCCGCGAGCGAGACGCCTTCCACCAGATGCGGAAGGACCTCGTCCTCCGCCGCCCGGATCGCCATCATCGCGCCGCCGGGGGGCAGTTGCTGCATCAGCCGGCCTCGGGCCGCCACCAGCGCACAGGCATCCGGGAGGGAGAAGACACCCGACACATGGGCCGCGGCGACCTCACCGATCGAATGCCCCGCCACGAAGTCCGCGCGTACGCCCCATGACTCCGCCAGTCGGTACAGCGCCACCTCGATGGCGAACAGCCCGGCCTGGGCGTACGCGGTCTGGTTCAGCAGCTCCGCGTCCTCGCCCCAGACCACGTCCCGCAGGGGGCGGTCCAGGTGCTCGTCCAAGGCCGCACACACGGCGTCGAAGGCATCCGCGAACACCGGGTAGCGGGCGTACAACTCCCAGCCCATGCCCAGGCGTTGAGATCCCTGTCCCGAGAACAGGAAGGCCGTCCTGCCCGCGCCGGACGAGCCCTCCGCCAGACCGGCGTCGGCCTCGCCCACCGCGAGTGCGGACAGGGCACGCACCAGCGTGTCGCGGTCCTGGCCCCACACCACCGCACGGTGGGCGAAGCTCGACCGCCTGGTCACCAGCGAGTGGCCGATGTCCCGCGCGCACAGCGCGGCACTGCCGGCGACCAGGGACAGCAGGCGCGCCGCCTGGCCGCGCAGGGCGGCTTCGTTCCGTGCGGAGAGCACCCATGCCAGCGCGCCGGGCTCGGTCACCGTGTCGTCCGGTGCGGCGTCGGCCGCGTCCGGTTCGGGCTGCTCCAGGATGACGTGCGCGTTCGTCCCGCTGACGCCGAAGGAGGAGACGCCCGCGCGCCGCGGCCCGTCGCCCTGCGGCCACTCGGCCTCAGAAGTCCTCGCCAGCGCCTGCCGGATCACCCGCTGCTGCGACGGACCGTTCGGCGCCGTCAGACCATTGGACGCACCGTCCTGATTCACCGCACTGCCGCGCACCACCGCGAGCACCCGGTGTCCGTTGCGGCGTGCGTCCGACAGACGTTCCAGTACGAGCATGCCGACGCCCTCGCCCCAGCCGACGCCGTCGGCCGCATCGGCGAACGCCTTGCAACGGCCGTCCGCCGACAGTCCGCGTTGCCGCGAGAACTCGATGAATGTCGTCGGTGTGGACATCACCGTCACACCGCCCGCGAGCGCCAGCGAGCACTCGCCCGAGCGCAGCGACTGCGCCGCCCAGTGCAGGGCGACCAGGGACGACGAGCACGCCGTGTCCACCGTGACCGCCGGCCCCTCGAAACCGAAGGTGTACGAGACCCGGCCCGAGGCGATGCTGGCCGCGCTGCCGTTGCTGCGGTAGCCCTCGAACTGATCGCCGACGAGGAGGTCTCCGTAGTCGGTGTACATCACGCCCGCGAAGACGCCCGTGCGGCTGCCCCGCAGCGATGCCGGGTCGATGCCCGTCCGCTCGATGGCCTCCCAGGTCGTCTCCAGCAGCAGCCGCTGCTGGGCGTCGGTCGCCAGCGCCTCGCGCGGGCTCATCCCGAAGAACTCGGGGTCGAACTCCGCCGCCTCGTGGAGGAATCCACCGGAGCGGGTGTACGAGGTGCCGAGCGCCTCGGGATCGGGGTTGTAGAGGCTCTCCACGTCCCAACCGCGGTCGGTGGGGAAGTCGGACACCGCGTCCACGCCCTCCGACACCAGGCGCCACAGGTCCTCGGGCGAGCCGACGCCGCCCGGGTAGCGGCAGCTCATGCCGACGATCACGACCGGGTCGTCGGCCGCCCCCGCCGGTGACGGCACCGGCGCCGACAGCTCGGCCGCCTCCTGCGCGCCGAACAGCTCGTCCAGCAGGAAGTCGACGAGCGCGTCCGCCGTGGGGTAGTCGAAGACGGCGGTGGCCGAAAGGCGCAGGCCGGTCGCGTTGTTGAGGCGGTTGCGGAGTTCGACCGCGGTCAGAGAGTCGAAGCCGAGGTCCTGGAAGACGCGGGTCGACTCGATCGTCTCCGGGCTCGCGTGGCCCAGGACGACCGCGATCTGGGCCCGTACCAGGTCCAGGAGCACCTCGCGCCGCTCCACCGTGCCCAGTCCGCTCAGGCGTCCCACCAGCCCGGCTACCGCGGCCGAGCCGCCCACCGCCGAGCGCCGGGCGCGGGTCCTGATCAGGCCGCGCAGCAGCGGGGGCACCTCGCCCTGGTCGCGCAGGGACGCCAAGTCGAAGCGTACCGGGAGCAGTTGGGCCTCACCGGCGGCCAGCGCGGCGTCGAAGAGCGCCACGCCCTGTGCGGGGGTGAGTTCGGGCATGCCCTGGCGGGCGATGCGCTGGAGGTCGGCTTGGGTGAGGGTGCCGGTCATGCCGCCGTCCTGGGACCAGGGGCCCCATGCCAGCGACACCGCCGGAAGACCCGCGGTCTGCCGGTGGTGGGCCAGGGCGTCCAGGAAGGCGTTGCCCGCCGCGTAGTTGGCCTGCCCGGGGCTGCCGATCGTGCCTGCCACGGACGAGAACACCACGAACGCATCCAGATCCAGATCCCTGGTCGCCTCGTGCAGGTTCCAGGCCGCATCCACCTTCGGACGCAGCACCGCCGACAGCCGCTCCGGCGTCAGCGACTCCACC
>NZ_LGKG01000214.1 GCF_001294335.1 Streptomyces chattanoogensis | reverse complement strand
TGTGATCAAGGTGCTGCTGCAGATGCGGCACCGCACGCTCGCCAAGAGCCTGCACTGCGACTGCCGAGGGCCGTGAGCTGCCGCGCCGGGCCGGAGTCAGCTCCTTCGGCTTCGGCGGCGTCAACGCCCATGTCGTCCTCGAGGAATACGTACCGCGCACGGCGCCCGAGCCGAATCCGGCGCCCACCGCACCCGTCCCCGTCGTCCTCTCGGCGAGCCACCCCGACGTGCTGTGCGCACTCGCCGAGCGCTGGGTGGACGTCCTGCGCCGCGGCGACTACGACGACACCGATATGGGGGCGATCGCCTACACCACAGGGACCGGACGCACGCCCATGACCGAGCGCCTCGCCTGCCTGGTTCGCACGACCGGCGAACTCAGGGAAGCACTCGAGTCCTGGCTGCGCGGCGAGCCCGCGGTCGACGTCTTCCGCGGCAAGGTGCCGCGCGGCGTCGAACTGCCGGACGTCCCGGCCGGGTTCGGCCCGCACGACGACCCCACCACCGCGGACCGACGGGACTGGGCCCGCCTGCTCCAGTCATGGGTGGACGGCGCCCCCGTCGACTGGGACCGCCTCCACACCGGGCGCCACCCGCGCCGGATCGCCCTGCCGACCTATCCGTTCCGCCTCCGGCGCTACTGGGTCGACACCACACGTCCCGCGAACGGCACCAACGGCACGAACGGCACACCGGCGTCGGCACTGCACCCCCTGGTGCACACGAACACGTCCGACCTGAACGAGCACCGCTACACCTCACACTTCACCGGCCGCGAATTCTTCCTCGCCGACCACCGCGTACCGGCCCGGGCGGGGGAGACGGCCACCGCCTCCGACGGCCGCCCGGACGCCGTGCCGGTGCTGCCGGCGGTGGCCTACCTGGAGATGGCGCGCGCCGCCGCGGTCCAGGCGGCCGGCGGCGACGAACACGCCTGGTCGCTGGAGTCGGCATCCTGGCTGCGCCCCCTCGTCGTCGACCGGGCGACCGATGTGCACACCGCGCTGACCACCCGGTCGGGCGGCGGACTGGACTACGAGGTGTACGCGGAGGGCGACGACGGCGCACGCGTCGTCTTCGGCCGCGGCCGGCTGCGGCGCGCCACCGCTGCGCCCGCCGAGCGGCTCGACCTCGCGGCCCTGCGCGCACAGTGCGACGGCCCCGTGCTCGACGCCGAAACCTGCTACGCACGCCTCACCGGCATCGGCATGGCCTACGGCCCGGCGCTGCGCGGCATCGAGCGCCTGCACACCGGCTCGCGGCAGTCGATGGCGCGGCTGAAGCTGCCCGCCGCCGCGGCCCGCGAGAGCGGCTACGTACTCCACCCGGCCATGCTCGACGCCGCCCTGCACGCCACGCTCGGCCTCTTCGCCGACGAACCCGGCACACCGCGCACGGCACTGCCGTACGCGCTGGGCGAGTTGGCGGTGCCGCGGGCGGTCCCGGGCACCGCCTGGGCGGTCGTCCGTTTTGCCGAGGACGACCACGGGGGCGCGGTACGCCGTCTCGACCTCGACCTCTGCGACGACGACGGCGAGGTGTGCGTACGCCTCCGCGGCTTCAGCGTCCGCACGGCCGACGGCAGCGGGACTACCGCTGACGGCGAGCCCATCCGGCCCGCCGCACAGACACCCGAGCCACCGTCCGGTCCCGACGACGCCTACCTGCTGGACCTGATCGAAGCCATCGGCCGGCGCGAGATGAGCGCGGACGAATTCAAGAGGAGCCTGGCATGAGCACCCTCCGCATCGCATCCCTGGACGACCTGCACCGGCTGATCCGCGAGGGACGGGTGGGACGGGCGGAAGCGCTCCGCCTGCTCCGCGACTGGCAGCAGACACAGGCGCAAACACAGACACAGGCGCAAACACAGACACAGACACAGACACCGGCGCAGACACAGATACAGGCACCGGCCGCAACGTCGGCCGGCGTTGCCGACACCGAGGCACTGACGGAGCGGGTCTGCGCCGTCGTGGTGGAGAAGGTCTGCGAGCTGCTGAAGGTCACCACGGCCGACCTGGACGTGAACGTCGACCTCAGCGAGTACGGGCTCGACTCCCTCGTCATCACCCAGCTGGTGAACATGGTGAACGACGCGCTGGGCCTGGAGCTGGTACCCACCGTGCTGTTCGAGCACGCGACCATCCAGGCCTTCGGCACCCACCTGACCGAGGAGTACGGCCCCGCGCTGGCCGCCCGCCTGGGGCTGCAGGCGCCGGCCGCCGCCACGGAGCCCCCCGTCGTACAGCCCGCCGCCACGCCCGCACCGGCCGTACCCGTCCCCGCGCCCGCCGACCGACGGGACGACCCCATCGCCGTGGTCGGCATGAGTGGCCGGTTCCCCCAGGCCGAGGACCTCGACGCCTTCTGGCGGAACCTGCACGACGGCCGCGACTGCATCACCGAAGTCCCCGCCGACCGGTGGGACTGGCGCGCCCTCTTCGGCGACCCCTTCCAGGAACCGGGCCGCACCAACGTGAAGTGGGGCGGTTTCATGGACGGCATCGCCGACTTCGATCCGCTGTTCTTCGGCATCGCTCCCAAGGACGCCGTCCACATGGACCCGCAGCAGCGCCTGCTGATGCTGTACGTGTGGAAGGCGCTGGAGGACGCCGGTTACGCCGCGGACGCCCTGGCCGGGAGCAGTCTCGGCCTGTTCGTCGGCACCGGCGACACCGGCTACGGCCTGCTCTCCGACCGCAGCGGCGGCTGGGGCGAGAGCGTCACGCCCACGGGCAGCGTCCCCTCCGTCGGCCCCAACCGGATGAGCTACTTCCTGGACGTGCACGGTCCGAGCGAGCCGATCGAGACCGCCTGTTCGAGCTCCCTGGTCGCCATGCACCGGGGCGTCGTCTCGATCCACCGCGGCGAGTGCGAGATGGCCGTCGTCGGCGGCATCAACACCATGGTGGTCCCCGACGGCCACGTCAGCTTCAGCAAGTCCGGGATGCTCAGCGTCGAGGGCCGCTGCAAGACCTTCTCGGACCGTGCCGACGGCTATGCCCGGGGTGAGGGCGTGGGCATGCTGGTGCTCAAGCGCCTGTCGGCGGCGGAGCGCGACGGCGACCACATCCACGGCCTGATCCGCTCGACGGCCGAGAACCACGGCGGCCGCTCCACCTCCCTGACCGCGCCCAACCCCAAGGCCCAGGCCGCACTGATCCGGCACGCCTACCGCACCGCGGGCATCGACCCCCGGACCGTGGGCTACATCGAGGCGCACGGCACCGGCACCGAGCTCGGCGACCCGGTCGAGATCAACGGGCTCAAGGCCGCCTTCCGGGAGCTGTACGAGGAGCACGGC
>NZ_LGKG01000213.1 GCF_001294335.1 Streptomyces chattanoogensis | reverse complement strand
GCGCTGGCGCATCACCGCAGGGCGGCGGGTCTTCCGGCGGTGTCGTTGGCGTGGGGCCCCTGGTCCCAGGACGGCGGCATGACCCGGACCCTGACCGACGCCGACATCCAGCGCATGGCCCGCTCGGGCATGCCTCCGCTGACCGCCGAGGGGGGCCTGGCCCTCTTCGACGCCGCGCTCGGCAGCGCCGAACCGCTGGCGCTCCCCGTCCGCCTGGACCTCGCGGCGCTGCGGGCACAGGGCGAGCCCGAGCCGCTGCTGCGCGGCCTGATCCGGACGAGGACCCGCCGGGCCGGTGCCGTCGCGGCATCCGGCATCGTGCAGCGCCTCGCCGGGCTGTCCGTGGCGGAGCGGCGCGAGGCGCTGCTCGATGTCGTACGAGCCCAGATCGCGACGGTCCTGGGCCACGCGAGCCCGGAAACTATCGACCCTGACCGGGCCTTCCAGGACCTCGGCTTCGACTCCCTGACCGCGATCGAACTCCGCAACCTGCTGGGCAAGGCCACCGGGCTGCGGCTCCCGGCGACGACCGTATTCGACTACCCGACAGCCGATGCCCTGGCGGGCCACCTCCTGGACGAGCTGTTCGGCGCGGAGACGGAGGCCAAGACGCCCCTCCCGGTGTCCGCCCTGCCGTCCCTGACGGACGATCCGGTCGTGATCGTCGGCATGAGCTGCCGCTTCCCCGGCGGCGTCGCCTCGCCCGAGGACCTGTGGCACCTGGTGGCGGACGGGGTGGACGCCGTATCCGACTTCCCGACCGACCGGGGCTGGGAGATCGACGACACCTACGACCCCGAGCGGGAGGGCGCCATCGCCACCCGATCCGGTGGATTCCTCCATGACGCGGCGGAGTTCGACCCCGAGTTCTTCGGGATGAGTCCGCGGGAGGCCCTGACCACCGACGCCCAGCAGCGGCTGTTGCTGGAGACGACCTGGGAGGCGCTCGAGCGCGCCGGTATGGACCCGGCCACCCTGCGCGGCAGCCGTACCGGCGTCTTCGCCGGCGTGATGTACCACGACTACTCGACGCTGCTCTCCGGGCGCGAGTTCGAGGGCTACCAGGGCAGCGGCAGCGCAGGCAGTGTCGCCTCGGGCCGGGTCTCGTACAGGACGGTGCGTCCAATGGTCTGACGGCGCCGAACGGTCCGTCGCAGCAGCGGGTGATCCGGCAGGCGCTGGCGAGTGCGGGTCTGTCGGCGGCGGATGTCGACGCGGTGGAAGCGCACGGTACGGGCACGACGCTGGGCGACCCCATCGAGGCCCAGGCACTGCTGGCGACGTACGGTCAGGAGCGGCCGGAGGACCGTCCGTTGCTGCTGGGGTCGGTGAAGTCCAACATCGGGCATGCGCAGGCGGCTTCGGGTGTGGCGGGTGTCATCAAGATGGTGCTGGCGATGCACCACGGTGTCCTCCCGCGGACGCTGCACGTCGACGCGCCGTCGTCGCACGTCGACTGGAGCGCCGGGGCCGTCGAGCTGCTGACCTCTGAGGCCGAGTGGCCGGAAGGCCCCGGACCGCGCCGCGCAGGCGTCTCCTCCTTCGGCATCAGCGGGACGAACGCGCATGTGATCCTGGAGCAGCCCGAACCGGTTGCGGCCGACACGGAATCGGCCACGCCCGACACCGAACCGGAGGCCGCCGAGGACGAGACGGCCGACTCCGGGACGCCGGTGCCGGTACTGCTGTCCGGCAGGAGCGCATCGGCGCTGCGGGCGCAGGCAGCACGACTGCTGTCCCGTCTCGACGGCGATCCGGCGCCGCGGATCACGGACGTCGCCTACTCACTCGCTACGGGCCGCTCGGCGTTCCCGCACCGCGCGGTGATACTCGCCGCGAATCGAGCGGACCTGCTGCACTCGCTGTCCGCCCTGGCCGAGAGCCACACAGAGGCGCCAGCCCTCGTAGCGCAGGGCCGAGCCCGCTCCGGCAAGCTGGCCTTCCTGTTCTCGGGTCAGGGTTCACAACGCCTCGGTATGGGCCGTGAGTTGTACGGTCGTTACCCGGCCTTCGCAGAGGCCTTCGACGCGGTGTGCTCCGCCCTGGACAAGCACCTGAACGAGTACCTGGACCGCCCCCTGCAAGACGTCATCTGGGGCGAGGACGCGGAACTGCTGAACCAGACCGCGTACACCCAGACAGGGCTGTTCGCCATCGAGGTGGCCCTGTTCCGCCTGCTGGAGTCGTGGGGCGTGCGCCCGGACCACCTGCTGGGGCACTCCATCGGAGAGATCGCCGCAGCCCATGCGGCGGGCGTCTTCTCCCTCCCGGATGCCTGTGCGCTGGTGGCGGCCCGAGGCCGGCTGATGCAGCAACTGCCACCCGGCGGAGCGATGATGGCGATCCGGGCGACAGCGGACGAGGTACATCCGCACCTCACGCAGCAGGTGTCCCTCGCGGCGATCAACAGCCCCTCGTCGGTCGTGGTCTCCGGCGCCGAGGACGAGGTACTCGTCCTCGCGGCGCACTTCGAGGGAGAGGGCCGCAAGGCCACCCGACTGCCGGTCTCGCACGCCTTCCACTCACCGCTCATGGAACCGATGCTGGCCGACTTCCGGGCCGTCGCCGACGGCATGACCTACGCCGCGCCGCGCATCCCCGTGGTCTCGAACGTCACCGGCCGGCCCGCCACCGCGGAACAGCTGTGCTCCGCCGAGTACTGGGTCAGCCACGTCCGCGAGGCCGTACGGTTCGCCGACGGGGTCGGCGCGCTCCGCGAGCAGGGCGTCTCGACGTTCCTGGAACTCGGCCCCGATGGCGCGCTCTCCGCGCTCGCCGCCGAATCCGCCGCCGACGACTCCGTACTGGCCCCCGTACTGCGCAAGAACCGCCCCGAGGCACCGGCACTGCTCACGGCCCTGGCACGACTGCACGCCCACGGCACCCCGGTCGACTGGTCCGCCGCCTTCGCCGGTACGGGCGCGCGGTGGGTGGACCTGCCGACGTACGCGTTCCAGCACGAACGGTTCTGGCCGTCAGGCGGAGCAGCGCGCGCAGGCGACGTACGGTCCGCAGGCCTGGGCCCGGCCGGGCACCCGTTGCTGGGTGCGGCCGTGGAACTGGCGGGATCAGGCGGCCTGTTGTTCACCGGGCGGCTGTCCCTGTCCTCACACCCGTGGCTGGGGGATCACGTGGTGCTGGGCTCCGTCCTCGTGCCCGGCACGGCTCTCATGGAACTGGTGTTGCGGGCAGCCGACGAGGTGGGCTGCGCCGCGGTGGACGAACTCACGCTCGCCGCGCCACTGGTCCTGCCCGCATCGGGCGCCGCGATCCAGGTACAGGTGTGGGTGGGCGAGCCCGATGACACGGGCCGCCGGCCGGTATCGGTCCATGCACGTGAGGGCGAAGGCAGCTGGACGCTGCACGCCGGCGGCGCCCTGGCCCCGGCGGCCGGGACGGTGCCGTTCGATGCCGCGGTGTGGCCCCCGCAGGGTGCCGAGCAACTGGACGCGGCGGGCTGCTACGAGCGGTTCGCGGACGCCGGATTCGCGTACGGCCCGGTGTTCCAGGGCCTGCGGGCGGCCTGGAAGCTCGGCGAGGACATCTACGCCGAGGTCGGACTCCCCGAAGGCACGGACGGCAACGCGTACGGCCTGCACCCCGCACTCTTCGACGCCGCGCTGCACGCGGCGCTGCTGGGTGGCGAGGGAACGGACGAAGGAGCCGTCCCCTTCTCCTGGAACGGAGTGACACTCCACGCCACCGGCGCCTCCCAGGTGAGGGTACGCATCCGACCCACCGAAAACGGTACGTCGATCGCCATCGCCGACACGGCCGGTGCGCCGGTCGCCTCGGTGCGATCCCTGACCGCACGTCCGATCACCGCCGGGCAGTTGGGGACCGGCGACCGCGATTCCCTTTTCACGGTCGACTGGACCACCATCCCCCTCACAGACGCCCCAGCGAACTCCCTCGCCTTGCTCGGCAAGGACACCGAGGGCATCCTCAACGAACTCTCCCTCCAGCCCCACGCGGACCTCGACGACCTCGCGGCGACGGGCGCCCACGACACCGTGCTCGCCCCGCTGCCCACCGAGACCGCCGGAACGGTGGCATCCGTCCATGCCGCCACGGCAGGGGCACTGGACCTGATCCAGTCCTGGCTGGCCGACAACCGGTTCGCCACCTCGCGTCTGGTGTTCGTGACGCGCGGCGCGGTGTCCGGTGGGGATCTCGCGGGTGCGGCGGTGTGGGGTCTGGTGCGATCGGCACAGTCGGAGCACCCGGGCCGCTTCGCCCTGGTGGACGTGGACGGCGACACCGAACCGACCCTTCTGCCCGGCGCATTGGCGTCGGATGAGCCGCAGTTGCTGGTGCGTGGGGGTGAGGTGCTGGCGGCCCGGCTGGCCCGGGTGCAGTCTCCGCACGCGATGACGTGGGATCCGTCCGGCACGGTCCTGATCACCG
>NZ_LGKG01000212.1 GCF_001294335.1 Streptomyces chattanoogensis | reverse complement strand
TTCCTGACCTCGGCCGGTGAGGCCTTCGCCCACGGCGCAGACGTCGACTGGTCCCAGGTCATCCCCGCCGAGGCCGCAACCGTCGACCTGCCCACCTACGCCTTCCAACACCAGCGCTACTGGCTGGAGTCCGAGCAGCTCGACGAGGTGTTCGCCGACCCGGCCGACGCCCGGTTCTGGGATGCCGTGGAGCGGGAGGACCTCGACACCCTCAGCACGGAACTCGGGCTGACCGGCGAGGAGCAGCAGCACCTCGTCCGCTCGGTCCTGCCCGTGCTGGTGAACTGGCGACGCGAACGCCATGACCGTGCCGCCGTCGACTCCTGGCGGTACGAGGTGACGTGGCGGCGGTCGGATGATGTCAAGTCACCTTCGCTGGAGGGTACGTGGCTGATGGTGGCCGAGCCCGGCACCGGTGAGCGGGTCCGTACGGCGCTGGCCGCCTTCGGCGCCACGGTCGTCCCGGTGGACTGGCGGCCCGCCGACACCGACCGCGCCGCCCTCGCCGCACGCCTCCACGACGCCGCCGAGGCCGTGGAAGCCGCCGACGGCCGGATCCGCGGCGTGCTCTCCCTCCTGGGCGCCGAGGAAACATCGCACCCCGACAGTCCGGCCGTACCGTCCGGGCTGGCCGGCACCCTCACCCTGGTCCAGGCGCTCGGCGACGCCGAACTCGACGCGCCCCTGTGGATCCTCACGGACAACGCCGTCCAGGTCACCGCGACCGACCCCGCCCCGTCGCCCGCCCAGGCCCAACTCTGGGGTCTGGGCCGGGTCATCGGCCTGGAGCACGCCGCACGCTGGGGCGGACTCGTCGATGTCCCGCGGGACCTGGACGACCGCACCGCCGCCCGGCTCGCCGCCGTCCTCGCGGCCGACGGCGACGAGGACCAGATCGCGCTGCGGACGGACGGCGCCTGGCTCCGGCGGCTGGCGCACGCACGGCCCGCCGCGGGGCCCGCCCGGTCCTGGACACCGCGCGGCACGGTGCTCGTCACGGGCGGCACGGGAGCCCTCGGCGCGCAGGTCGCCCGCTGGCTCGCCGCGCACGGCGCCGAGCACCTCGTCCTCACCAGCCGCCGCGGCGAAGCCGCCCCCGGCGCCCCGGCCCTGCGCGACGAGCTGACCGCACTCGGCAGCCGGGTCACCCTCGCGGCCTGCGATGTCGCCGACCGGGACGCGCTCGCCGCACTCCTCGCCGGCATACCGGCCGACTGCCCGCTGACCGCCGTGGTGCACACGGCGGGGGTCGCCGATGTCCTCGCGCTAGACGACAGCGGTCTCGCCGACCTCGCATACGCCGCCGAGGGCAAGGTCACCGGCGCCCGGAACCTCGACGAACTGCTGGGGGACACGCCGCTGGACGCATTCGTGCTGTTCTCCTCCAACGCCGGAGTGTGGGGCGGCGGCGGCCAGGGCGCCTACGCCGCGGCCAACGCCGCCCTCGACGCGCTGGCCGGACAGCGCCGCGCCCGCGGGCTCACCGCGACCTCGATCGCCTGGGGGCTGTGGGCCGGCGACAGCGGCCTCGCCGACCCGGGCGGCCAGGACTACGTCCTGCGGCGCGGGCTGCGCCCCATGGCCGCGTCGACCGCGGTCAAGGCGCTGGTGCACGCCGTCGAGCACGAGGACACCTTCGTCGCGGTCGCCGATGTCGACTGGGAGCGGTTCGCCCCGGCCTTCACCGCCTCCCGCCCGCGCCCGCTGATCGCCGACCTGCCCGAGGTGCGGAAGCTCACCGCCGACCCCGAGCCGTCCGGCGAGACAACGGCGCTCGCCGCCCGGCTGCGCGAGGTGGCCGAGGCCGACCGGGCGGACGTGGTGCTCGCCCTCGTACGGGAGCACGCCGCCGCCGTGCTCGGCCACCCGGACGCCTCGGCGATCGCACCGCGGCGCGCCTTCCGCGACCTCGGGTTCGACTCGCTCACCGCGGTGGAGATACGCAACCGCATAGGCGCCGCCACCGGCCTGCGGCTGCCCGCCACCCTGGTCTTCGACTACCCGAGCGCCGCCGACGTGGCGGAGTATCTGCTGGCCCAGGTGGCCGGCGAAACCCCGGCCACGACCACCGGCGCCACCGCCGCCGTGGCCGAGGAACCCATCGCGATCGTCGCGATGAGCTGCCGCTTCCCGGGCGGCGCCGACTCCCCCGAGCAGCTCTGGGACCTCGTCCGGTCCGGCACCGACACCATGGGCGGCTTCCCGGAGGACCGGGGCTGGGACCTCGACGGGATCTACCACCCCGACCCGGACCACTCCGGCACGACCTACACCCGCGAAGGCGCCTTCGTGCACGATGCGGGCGCCTTCGACCCGACCTTCTTCGGTATTTCGCCGCGTGAGGCCCTGGCGATGGACCCGCAGCAGCGGCTCCTGCTCGAAGCGGCCTGGGAGACCCTGGAGCGGGCCGGTATCGACCCGGCCACCCTCCGCGGCAGCCGCACAGGTGTGTTCGTCGGGACGAGCGCGCAGGGCTACGGCGCCGAGGGCTACGAGATCCCCGAAGGCGGCGAAGGGTACTTCGTGACCGGTGGGCAGACATCCGTCGCCTCCGGCCGGATCTCCTACACCTTCGGCCTCGAGGGCCCGGCCCTCACCGTCGACACGGCATGCTCCTCCTCGCTGGTCGCCATGCACCTGGCCGCGCAGTCCCTGCGCCAGGGCGAATGCACCGCGGCGCTGGCCGGCGGAGTGGCCGTCATGGCGAGCCCCGGTGCGTTCGTCGAGTTCTCGCGACAGCGGGGCATGGCGCCCGACGGCCGCTGCAAGCCGTTCGCGGCGGCGGCCGACGGCACGGGCTGGGGCGAGGGCGTCGGCCTGCTGCTGCTGGAACGCCTCTCCGACGCCCGCCG
Source organism: Streptomyces chattanoogensis (assembly GCF_001294335.1). Lineage (GTDB taxonomy): Bacteria > Actinomycetota > Actinomycetes > Streptomycetales > Streptomycetaceae > Streptomyces > Streptomyces chattanoogensis. Next base: position 906 of record NZ_LGKG01000212.1, on the reverse strand, counting down.
TGCGGGGCACACCGTGCTCGCCGTACTGCGCGGCTCGGCGATCAACTCCGATGGCGCCTCCAACGGGATCAGTGCGCCCAACGGCCCCTCACAGCAGCGGGTGATCCGCGACGCCCTGGCCAACGCCCGGCTCGGCACCGCGGATGTCGATGTGGTGGAGGCGCATGGCACCGGTACGACGCTGGGTGATCCGATCGAGGCGCAGGCGCTGCTGGCGACGTACGGCCAGGACCGCCCGGCGGACCGTCCGCTCTGGCTCGGGTCGGTCAAATCCAACATCGGGCACACCCAGACCGCTGCGGGCGTCGCCGGTGTGATCAAGATGGTGCTGGCGATGCGGCACGGTGTGCTGCCGAAGTCGCTGCATGTGGATGAGCCGTCGCCGCATGTGGACTGGGCGTCGGGTGCGGTGGAGCTGCTGACGGAGAACCGGGACTGGCCGGAGCTGGACCGGCCCCGGCGCGCGGGGGTTTCCTCGTTCGGTGTCAGCGGCACCAATGCCCATCTGATCCTCGAACAGGGCGACGCGGTGACCGAGTTCGCCGACGAGCCGGCCCCTGCCGACGCGGGCCTTCCGGTGCCGCTGCTGCTCTCCGCCGCCTCGGACGCCGCACTGCGCGGCCAGGCCGAGCGTCTCGCCGCCCGGCTGACCGAGCGGCCGGAACTCCCCCTGGCCGACGTCGGCCATGCGCTGGCGACGACCCGGGCCGCATTCGACCGGCGCGCGACCGTGGTCGCGGCCGACAGGAGCGAAGCGCTGGCCGGGCTCGCGGCAGTGGCCGAGGGACGTGTTCCCGTGGTGTCCGTGTCGGGCGGGAAGGTGGCGTTCCTGTTTGCGGGGCAGGGGAGTCAGCGGGTGGGGATGGGCCGGGAGTTGTATGAGGCGTTCCCGGTGTTCCGTGCGGT
>NZ_LGKG01000211.1 GCF_001294335.1 Streptomyces chattanoogensis | reverse complement strand
GCGCCGGCCTCGTCGTCCAGGCCGACGAAGCCGAGGTCGGCGATCGCGGCCAGGCCGGCTTCGCGTAGCCGGTCGACCAGGTCGTCGTGGCGGCAGGCGGTGATCTCCGAGCCGCGCGCCGGCCGGGCGGTGGAGGTCCACAACAGCCTCCCATGCACGTCGGTCAGGGCGATGACCAGCAGACCGTGCCGCTTGTGTTTCGCGGACCAGCGGCGCCGCATGGGCAGGCCGGTCTGGCGCTGGGTGGGTATCAGCGACCCGTCGAGCAGCACGACGCTGCCACCCTCCCGGGCGATCTTCGCCAGCACCCGCTCAAGCCGCGGCGCCCTGGCGGCCAGCAGCTCGATCATCTCCTTCAGCCACCGGCCCACCGTGGTGCGTGAGACGCTGTTGCCGCCGGCGAGGTCGGCCAGGCGCTGGTCATGCCGCAACGCGGCGAGGACGATCACCGTGATGCGGCCGGTCGCGAGCTTGCGCCACCGGGAACGGATCTTCTTCAGGTGGGCGCTCAGCAGCCCGGTCAGGAAGGTGAGAGTCTGCGTGGACAGCGGCAGCCGGCACTGATACACAAGCTCGGTGAGGTCCCCGGCCGGGGTCTTGGTTGTAGGCATACCTCCTCAACCCGGGTCGGGGACCTCCTGGTTACGGGTCCGCAAGCAGGATAATCACGCCCGAGCCGTAAAGGTGCCGTTCGGCAGCTTGTGCAGCCAGCCCCGCACGGCCAGCTTCGACAGCTTCCCGCGCAACGGCTCGAGCCGGCCGGGCACCGAGACGTCGATCCCCAGCTCGGCGCCCACGTCCTTGACCATGACCGGCCCGCCCGCGGCGCTGACGATCTGCAGCATCCGCCGGTAGTCGCCGGGCAGCGCGGACGCATCTGGCACCTCACTGCGATGCGGCACTTTCAGCACCGACCTGCCCGCGACTTGCACCGGCTGCGGTGTCACGGCATTCTCCCGGGCGGTCTCGGCCTCCTGCTCGTACAGCCGCCGCAGCACCCGCTCCGCGACCGCCAGCTCCTCACGCTCAGCGTCCACCTCGGTCAGCTGCTTGGCCAACGCCTCGGCGAGCCCATCCAACTCCGCCCGACGAGCCTCGATCTTCTCCAGCGACGACACGATTCCCCTCCCGAACGGCGCGACACCGTTCTCGCCCGGGATCGTAGAAACCCCGCTACCCGCGAACCGGCCAAAGCGGGAAACACCCATCCGCACCGTGTCGGATGATCTACGCTCCAGCCTCCCGCCCCCGACCGGGGCGAGTACACCATCGGTCTCCCACGCACCGCTGACCAGCAGAGATTCAGGGTGTGCAGGTCTCGGGGAGCTCGGCCTCGATGCGGTCGAGGTGGGCGGTGAGGATCTCCTCGAACGCGGCGTGACGGTCTGCTCCCAGTGGAGGGATGTCACGGGCGAAGTAGGACAGGGCGGGGAAGCGCTCGGGGTCGGCGCCGAGCACCGCGACACGGAACTGCTCCATGCCCTGTTCGTACTCCTTGGGGGTCAGGGTCCCGATCCCAGCCTCGGAGGTGATCAGCGCGGCGATGAGGATCACGATGCGGTGGTAGCGCGCCGGAACCTCCTCATCGGGCAGGCCGGACGCGCGCAGAGCCTGCAGCAACTCCTCCATCACCAAACGAGAACCGCCACCGCCGGACCCGTAGCGCCCCCACGCCGCGGCGAGTTGGAGCTGCTCGCCGAACGCCTCACGCAGGCGCAGGGCCAGGGCGGTGACGCGCTGCTTCCAGTCGCCCTCGGGGCGGTAGTCATTCATCGCGGCCAGCAGGATCCGGTCGGCCACCGCACGCATCAGTTCGGTCTTGTTGCGGAAGTGCCGGTAGAGGCTGGAGGAGTCGGTCCCGAGCGCGGCGCCGAGCTTGCGCACGCTGAACGACTCGGCGTCGGTCGTACGCAGCAGCTCCGCCGCCGTATCCAGGATCTCCTCGGTCGACTATCTCCGTCGGCCAGCCATCTCGCCCCTCTCGTCAAGTCTGAGTCTAACCTATGCACTTGCTGATGCACGCAGTGCGTGCATAATGAGGGCAACGAACCTCAACCACGAGGCCACACCCGGCACTTGGCCGGGAAGGGAGCGGGACACCATGAGCGAGACCCCGAGCGCCACGCGGCCGCCGGAGCCGGACTTCGACGCGATAACGACCGAGGAACTGCTCGCCTACCGCGACGCGGAGAACAGCTTCCGCGCCTCCAGCGCGGCGCAGGCCATCCTCGGCGAGTCGCACCCCGGCGCCGCAATCGACTGGCAGGAGATCGCGCTGCCCGGCCGCAACCTGCCGGTCCGGGTGTACCGGCCGGCCGCGCCGGGAGACGGCGAAGCCGCAGCCCCAGCTGACCTGCCGCTCGTGGTCCATGTCCATGGAAGCGGCTTCGTGGGCACGGCGACGCAGTGCGACTGGACCAACAGCCATATTGCCGCCCGGCTCCCCGCGCTCGTCGTCTCCGTAGAGCACCGGCTCCTCGCCCCCGGCGTCCCGCTCGCCGATGCCGCGGACGACGGCTGGGAGGCCCTCGACCACGTGCTGCGGCACGCCCCGCAGTGGGGCATCGACCCGTCGCGCACGGCCGTCTTCGGCGAGAGCTGCGGCGCACTGATCACCGCCCTGACCGCGATCCGGGCCCGGGCCGCCGGCCTGGAGCTCAAGGGGCAGGTGCTGGTCAACCCCGTGGCCGACGTGACGGAGACGATGTTCGACCACGCCTCGATGGACGAGTACGCCTACCGCCCGAGCCGCGCCAAGCCGCTACTGCGATTCTTCCAGCGCCTCGCCGTCCCGCCAGGGCATGACGCCGCTGCGGTCTCACCGCTGTACGCGGACGCCCTCAGCGGGCTCGCCCCCGCGCTGGTAGTGGTGCCCACCCAGGACGCGGTCGCGGACCACGGCCGCTGCTACGCCCAGCGGCTGCGCGCAGCCGGGACACCCACCCGGCTCTCCGAATACCCGGGCGCCAAGCACGCGTTCCTCACCCTGCCCGGCACAGAACCCCAGGCCACGGCCGCCCAGACAGAGATCCTCGAGTTCCTCCGCACGGCGCTGGCGAAGTGACGGAGGGACGATGATGCACCCCACCACCCTTGGAACCGGCGGCCCAGCGGTCTCCCGGCTTGGCCTCGGCTGCATGAGCATGACCGGCAGCTACGGCACCGCCGACCCACGCGAGGCCGCGGCCACCCTGCTGGACGCCCTCGACTCCGGTGTCACGATGTTCGACACTGGCGACTTCTACGGCGACGGAGCGAACGAGGAACTCCTCGGCCAGACCCTCGCGCCGCACCGTGACCGGGTCGTGCTGGCCACCAAGACCGGCGTCCGCCGCACCGCGGAGGGCCTGGTCGCCTCCGGCACCCCCGCCGATCTACGGCGGGCCTGCGAAGCCTCGTTGCGCCGACTGCGCACCGATTACATCGACCTGTACTACCTCGCCCGCATCGACCCCGCCGTCGCCGTCGAGGAGTCCGTCGGCACCCTGGCGGACCTGGTCGCGCAGGGCAAGGTGGGCCGCCTCGGACTGTCCGAAGTATCGGCCACGACCCTCCGCCGCGCCCACGCCATCCATCCGATCAGCGCCGTCCAGACCGAGTACTCGCTGTGGGAACGCCACGTCGAACACGACATCCTGCCGACGCTCCGCAGCCTCGGCGCCACCTTGGTCGCTTACAGCCCGCTCGGCCGCGGCCTGCTCACCGGCGCCGTCGCCACCACCACGCGCTACGAACCCGGCGACTTCCGCGCCACCGCCCCGCGTTACAACGGCGACGACCTCCAAGCCAACCTGGCCATCGTCGACGCCATCACCCACCTCGCCACCACCAAGGGCGTCACCCCCGCCCAGATCGCGCTCGCCTGGCTCCTCGCCCGCGGCGGCGACGTCATTCCCATCCCCGGCAGCTCCCGCCGCCCGCACCTGCGCGACAACCTGGCCGCCCTCGACCTGCACCTGACGCCCGCCGACCTGATCGCGATCGACGCCGCCGTGCCCGACACCGGAGCCCAGGGGGCCCGATACAGCGACCACGGCATCGACCTGATCGACCAATGAAGAGAGAAGCACCCTGATGACCAACCCACCCCGTACACGAAGGGCACTCGCGGCGATGTACGCGGGCCTTACGCCTGCCGCCACGACGACCTGGTCGACCGGCTACGCGAAGCCGGCCTGGCCGCGATCGCCGACCTCGGCTTCGTCGGCCTGGACGACGAGGCCGGCGC
>NZ_LGKG01000210.1 GCF_001294335.1 Streptomyces chattanoogensis | reverse complement strand
TGGGGCGGGTTCGGGAGACGAGCCTGGCGGCTTATGCGAACCAGGACGTGCCGTTCGAGTATTTGGTGGAGGTGCTCAATCCGCAGCGTTCCGCCGGATCCCACCCGCTGTTCCAGGTCGCTTTGGTGGTGCAGAACGCCCCCGGTGGGGATGTCGAGCTCACCGGACTGTGGGTCACCGAGGAGAAGGCTGGGACCGGCACCTCGCGATTCGATCTGCTGATCTCGCTGCACGAACGCCATGACGCATCCGGTGAACCGGCGGGAATTCAGGCGTTGCTGGAGTACGCAACGGACCTGTTCGACCGGCCCACGATCGAGTCGCTGGTGGACCGTTGGAAGCGACTGCTGCACCAGGTGACTGTGTATCCCGACCAGCCGATCGGGCAGGCTGCGGTCTTGCTCGACGGTGAGCGGGACCAGCTGATCTCGGACTGGAACAGCACCGTGACGGCGGAAGTGCCGGCTGCGACCTTGGCCGAGCTGTTCGCCGAACGGGCCCGGTCGGCCCCGGGTGCGACGGCGCTCATCTCCGCGGACGGCGCGACCCTGTCGTACGGGGAAGTGAATTCCCGGGCGAACCGGCTGGCGCATTACCTGATCGAGCAGGGCGTCGGGCCGGAGCGGATCGTCGGCGTACTGTTGCCGCGCTCGGTGGAGATGGTGGTTGCCGTGCTGGCCGTGCTGAAGGCCGGTGGCGCCTATCTGCCGCTGGATCCGGAATATCCGGCCGACCGCCTCGAATTCATGCTGGCCGACGCCCGGCCACTCTTGGTGCTGGACGAAGAATCGCTGGCCCGGGACCGGAGCACCTACCCGGACAGCGACCCGGCGTCGCACCTGGAGCCGGCGCACCCGGCGTACATGATTTACACCTCCGGCTCGACGGGCCGGCCCAAGGGCGTGGTGGTCTCCCACAGCGGCGTGGCTGGTCTGGCCGCCTCGCAACGCGAGCGTCTGAGGGTCACCGCCGAGAGCCGGGTACTGCAGTTCTCGTCACCCAGCTTCGACGCCGCGGTATGGGAATTGGTGATGGTCTTCAGCAATGGAGCGACGCTGGTGATCCCGCACTCGGATCAATTGTCCGGGGAAGGGCTACGGCAGGTGCTGGGCGAACAGGCCATCACCCACGCTTTGATACCGCCATCGGTGCTAGCCACACTTCCGCCGGATTCCGCACGGCAATTGCCGGACTTCGCCACCCTGGTCGTCGGCGCCGAGGCGTGTCCGCCCGCAATGGCTGCGCTCTGGTCGGCGGGCCGGCTGATGGCCAATGCCTATGGGCCCACCGAGGCCACGGTATGCGTCACGCTGAGTCGGCCACTGTCCGTCGACGGGCCGGTGCCGATCGGCGGTCCGGTCACCGGTACACGGGTGTATGTGCTGGACGAGGGGTTGTGCCCGGTTCCGCCAGGTGTGGCGGGTGAGCTGTATGTGTCGGGCGCGTGCCTGGCCCGTGGATACTGGGGCCGCGCGGCGCTGACCGCGGAGCGGTTTGTCGCGTGTCCCTTCGAGGCCGGTGCGCGGATGTACCGCACCGGGGACGTGGTGCGGTGGAACGGCGACGGCGAGCTCGAATTCGCGGGGCGCGCCGACGAGCAGGTGAAGGTGCGGGGCTTCCGCATCGAGCCGGGTGAGATCGAAGCCGTTCTCACCAGCCATCCCGAAATGGCGCAGGCCGTGGTGGTGGCCCGTGAGGACACTCCGGGCGATGCGCGGCTGGTGGCGTACGTGGTGCCGAAGGACCCCGGCAATCAGGGCCAGAAGGAAGGCCAGGTCGGGGACTGGCAGCAGATTTATGAGTCCGTGTATTCCGATGACGCCGGTGCGGAGTTCGGTGAGGACTTCACTGGCTGGAACAGTTCCTACACCGACGAGCCGATTCCGCCGGCGGAGATGCGGGAGTGGCGCGACGCCGCGGTGACCCGGATTCGGGAGTTCCGCCCGCGGCGCATGCTGGAGATCGGGGTCGGCTCGGGCCTGCTGCTGGCGCATCTGGCTTCGGAGTGCGAGCAGTACTGGGCGACAGATTTCTCCCCGACCGTTATCGACCGACTCCGTCGGCAGACCGCCGATGCCGGACTGGCCGACCGGGTACGGCTCGAGTGCCGGCCCGCCGACGACAGCGACGGACTGCCCGCCGGATTCTTCGACACCATCCTGCTGAATTCGGTGGTGCAATATTTCCCCACCGGCGACTATCTGGCCCGAGTGCTGGATTCGGCACTGCGGTTGCTCACACCGGGCGGGCGGCTGATCGTCGGCGATGTACGTCACCTCGGTACCGCTCGGGCCTTCCAGATGGCCATACAGGCTCAACGGCTCCGTGCGGACACCGGCTCGGCCCGATTGCACGCCGTCGTGGAACAGGCATTGCGTTCCGAGCCGGAACTCCTGATCGCGCCCGAATTCTTCACCGAGCTCGGTGAGACCGATGACCGGATCGGCGCAGTGGACATCCGGCTGAAGCGGGGCGCCCACCACAACGAACTGACGCGGCACCGCTACGAAGTTGTGCTGCACGGGACCGAGGCCGAATCGTATGCGGTGGCCGAGCTCCCGGAGCTGGAGTGGGGCCGGGACGTCATCGATATCGACGGCCTGGAGCCGGCACTGGCCGAGCACCCGAACGGCCTTCGGGTGACCGGCATTCCCAACGCGCGGCTGGTCGGCGAGACAGCGGGTCCGGTCGCCGATTTCGGTGCGGCCGAAATCAAGGACCCGGAGGAATTCGCCCGTTGGGGCCGCCGGAGGGGAATCCGCGCGCTGGTGACCTGGTCACAGCAGGGACCGGAGTGGTGTGAGGCGGTGCTGTGTCCTGCCGGCGCCCCGGTGATGTCAGGGACGTATCGGCCGGGTGTGCCGGGGCCGTGGGTCAATGATCCGGTGGCATCGCGGTCGGCGGGATCGATTGCCCTCACCGCGCGGGCACATGTTGCGGAACGACTACCGGAATTCATGGTGCCGTCCGCCGTCGTCGTGCTCGATCGGGTGCCCTTGACCCCGAACGGAAAGGTCGACCGCAGAGCTCTACCGGAGCCGGACTACGCCGCTCTCGGCACTGGCCGGGCCCCGCGCACTCCGCAGGAAGAGGTGCTGTGCCAGCTTTTTGCCGAAGTGCTGGGCGTCCCCAACGTCGGCATCGATGACGGGTTCTTCGACCTCGGCGGGCATTCGCTTCTGGTCACCCGGCTGGTGAGCCGGATCCGTAGCGTCCTGGGACTGGAAGTGGCCATAGCCACCGTATTCGACGCTTCCACTGTCGAGGCATTGGCAAAAAACCTGGAGAGCACTCCGAAGACCCGCCGCACCGCGCTGCGGCGGATGCCGCGACCCCGAGAAAATTCCTGAGATCGCCAAGAGAAGCGATTCTGTTGTGACTGTTCGGCGCGCAGGGATAACTGATGTATCCGATGGTGCCGTCCGGGCTGAAATGGAAGAAGGAACGTACGCGTGATACCCCTGTCGTTTGCTCAGCGCCGTCTGTGGTTCCTGCACAAGCTGGAAGGCCCGTCGGCCACTTATAACGCGCCGCTGGCGCTGCGGCTGACCGGAAAACTGGACCAGCAGGCGCTGCGCACCGCTGTGTTGGACGTAGTGGAACGACATGAGTCACTGCGTACGGTGTTCCCTGAATTCGACGGACAGCCCCAGCAGCGGGTCATCGAACCGCACCGTGTGGAGCTTGGCTGGGAGAACCCCGCGGTCACCGAGCAGGCCTTGCCAGAAGCGCTGGCGTCCGCGGCGCGTCGCACCTTCGATCTCGCCACGGAGATACCGATCCGGGTGTGGCTGTTCGACATTGTGGACGGCAACAGCACCGAGGACGAATACGTTCTCCTGGTGTTGCTTCATCATGTCGTCGGCGACGGCTGGTCGATGGGACCATTGGTCCGGGATATTGTCACTGCGTATTCCGCCCGGTCCGCGGGACGGGCGCCGGCATTGGCGGAATTGCCGGTGCAGTACGCGGACTACACGCTCTGGCAGCGTGAACTGCTGGGTGACGAGTCCGACCCCGACAGCGTCCTGTCGCAACAGGTTGCTTACTGGACCCGGCAGTTGGCGGACCTGCCGGAGCAGTTGAGTCTGCCCACCGACCGCCCGCGGCCGGCGGTGGCCTCGTACGCGGGCGCCACCGTGAATTTCGCACTGGATGCCAAGCTGCACCGGAAACTGACGGCGCTGGCGGGCCGTAACGGCGCGACGGTGTTCATGGTGCTGCAGGCGGGGATGGCGGCGTTGCTGACCCGTCTGGGCGCGGGAACGGACGTACCGCTGGGCAGCGGTCTGGCGGGGCGGACGGACGAAGCCCTGGATGACCTGATCGG
>NZ_LGKG01000209.1 GCF_001294335.1 Streptomyces chattanoogensis | reverse complement strand
CGCCAGCACCTCGTCCAACGCCTCCGCGAACACCGGGAACCGGCCGTACAACTCCCGCCCCATACCCACCCGTTGCGCACCCTGCCCCGAGAACAGCACCGCAAGCTTCCCGGCCGCATGCTCGGCGTGCCCACGCGCCACCTCGACGGTTGCGCCGCCCTCGGACAGCAGCACCGCACGGTGCTCCAGATGCGCCCGGGTGGTCGCCAGCGAGAGGCCCAGGTCGAGAGGCGACCGGTCGGTCAGCGCGGAGATCCGCTCAAGCTGCGCGGCCAGTGCCTCCTCGGACTTCGCGGAGACCGGCCAGGGCACGGCCGACGGCGAGGTACGCGGCTCTTCCTCGTCCTCGGGCTCCTCGACGGCCGGCGGCTGCTCAAGGATGACGTGGGCGTTGGTGGCCGCCGCCTGCGTGTGGCCGAGGTTGGACTTCACCGACCCCAGCAGCAGCGGACGCTCGGGGTCACGGTCCTGGCCGTACGTGGCCAGCAGCGCCTGCGCCTCGATCGGGTCGCCGAGTGCAGTGCCCGTACCGTGGGCCTCGACCACGTCCACGTCCGACGCCGACAGACCGGCGCCGGCCAGCGCCTGGCGGATCACCCGCTGCTGCGAGGGCCCGCTGGGGGCCGTCAGGCCGTTGGAGGCGCCGTCCTGGTTGACGGCCGAGCCCCGTACGACCGCGAGGACGGGGTGCCCGTTGCGGCGGGCGTCGGACAGGCGCTCCACGACGAGGACGCCCACGCCCTCGGACCATGCGGTGCCGTCGGCCGTGTCGGAGAACGCCTTGCACCGGCCGTCCGGCGCCAGCCCGCCCTGCCTGCTGAATCCGACGAAGCTCATCGGCGTCGATATCGCCGTCACCCCTCCGGCCAGCGCCAGCGAGCACTCCCCGGAACGCAGCGCCTGGACCGCCAGGTGCAGTGAGACCAGTGAGGAGGAGCAGGCGGTGTCGACGGTGACGGCCGGGCCCTCCAGGCCGAAGGTGTACGAGACCCGGCCGGACAGGATACTGGCAATGAGGCCGGTGCTGCCGTGGCCTTCGATGTCCTCGCGGGAGTTCATCACGGTGTTGATGTAGTCGATACCGCTCGTGCCCACGAAGACACCGGTCTCGGTGCCCCGTAGGGACACGGGGTCGATTCCGGCGCGCTCCAGTGCCTCCCAGGAGGACTCCAGCAGGATGCGCTGCTGGGGGTCCATCGTCACGGCCTCGCGGGGCGAGATGCCGAAGAAGCCCGCGTCGAACGAGGCGGCGTCGATGAAGCCGCCCTCGGCGGTGGCGCTGCTGCCGCTGCCGTCGCCGGCGAGAAGGTCGAGGTCCCAGCCGCGATCCGTGGGGAATGTCGAAATGCCGTCCCGGCCGTCCTTCAACAACTGCCAGAATTCTTCCGGCGATCGCACGCCACCCGGCAGCCGGCAGGACATCCCGACGATGGCTATCGGTTCCTGCTTTGCGGACTCGACTTCCCGAAGCCGTTGGCGGGTCTGGTGCAGGTCGTTCGTGACCCACTTGAGGTAGTCAACGAGCTTTTTGTCGTTCGGCATGCCGTGAAACCTTCCGTGTAAAAAGGGGGGGCCGCACTCAGCGATCGCTGTGACGGCCGAGCTCGTTGTCGATGAAGGCGAAGATCTCGTCGGTGCTGGCGGTTTCGATCCGCTCGGCGACCTCTGCGCCGTCGTCCTCCGCCGAGGCGCCCCGCCAGTCGTCCAGGATCTGCGCCAGACGGGCGGTGACGGCGGCCCTGGTTCGGGCGTCGGGCGCGCCGCCGGCGAGTGCGGAGTCCAGCCGTTCGAGTTCCGCCAGGAGGACCGGGCCCGTCGCGGCCTCGTCCACCAGCTCCGAGACGAAGTGGTCGGCGAGTGCGGTGGGGTTGGGGTAGTCGAAGACGAGGGTGGCGCTCAGCCGCAGTCCGGTGAGGGCGGAGAGCCGGTTGCGCAGTTCGACGGAGGTCAGGGAGTCGAAGCCGAGCTCGTTGAACTCCTTGCGGGCGTCGACGTTCTTGGCTGAGGCGTGTCCGAGGACGGCGGCGGCCTCGGTGCGGACCAGATCCGTCATCAGGCGCGTCCGCTGCTCGGGGCGCGCTGCCCGCAGCCGGTCGACGAGCGGTACGACCGTCTCTCCGGTGGTGTTCACGGCCGTGCGGCGGGCGCCCTTGACCAGGCCGCGCAGCACCGACGGGACCGGGCCCGACGCCCGCAGCGGCCCGCCGGCCCGACCGACCGCGACGAGGTGGCCCGCGCTGCGTGCAACGGCGGCATCGAACAGGGCCAAGCCTCGCTCCCGGCTCAGCGGTGCGGTCCCATAGGAGGCCATCCGCTGCATATCCGTGTCGGAGAGGCCGGCGGTCATGCCACCGTCCTGGGTCCAGGCGCCCCAGGCCAGGGACTGTGCGGGCAGCCCCTGCCCCATCCGGTGCCAGGCGAGCGCGTCCAGGAACACGTTCCCCGCGGCGTAGTTGGCCTGTCCGGGAGCACCGAGCACACCCGAGATGGAGGAGTAGAGCACGAAGGCGGCCAGGTCGAGGTTCTTGGTGGCCTCGTGCAGATGCCAGGCGGCGTCCACCTTCGGGCGCAGTACGGTCGACAGCCGCTCCGGCGTCAGCGAGGTGACCAGCCCGTCATCGAGGACACCGGCCGTGTGGATCACGGCGGTCAGCGGGTGTTCGGCCGGTACGGCGGCGATGAGAGCGTTCACGGCCGCCCGGTCGGCCACGTCACAGGCGCGCACGGTGACCTCCGCGCCGAGAGCGGCCAGTTCGTCGCTCAGTCCGGAGACGCCCGGGGCCTCGGGTCCGCTCCGGCTGACCAGCAGCAGATGCCGGACACCGCGCACGGCCACCAGATGCCGGGCCAACTCACGCCCCAGACCGCCGGTACCACCGGTGATCAACACCGTGCCGTCCGCATCCCACGCCCGCGGCGACACACCCGCACCATCGACCGACTCGGCCAGCTCCGCCAGCCGACCCACGCGCACCGCGCCCTCGCGCACCACGAACTGCGCATCACCGGAGGCCAACAGACCCGGCAGACCCGCAAGCACCTCCACGAGATCCCCGGAACCGGCGTCCAGGTCCACCAGCGCGATCCGCCCGGGGTTCTCCGATTGCGCCGAGCGCACCAGACCCCACACCGCCGCACCCGCCACATCCCGTACGGACTCCCCCGCATCGGCGGAGACCGCGTTACGGGTGACGAACACCAGACGCGAACCGCCCGAGCCCTCCCGGCCGGCCCACTCCTGGAGCAGACCCAACGTGCGGGACGTCAACTCATGGGCCGCAGTGGGAACATCGCCGCCCACACCCGACACGGGAATTACCACGAAACCCTCGTCGCCGGAGAGATCCGCCAGAGAGGCGACCGACGCGCCCACGCCCAGCTCATCCGCGCCCAGGGACACACACCGCACCTCGGCAGGCGACACCTCAGGACCCGACACCCACTCCACCGACAACAGCTCATCGCGCTCCGCGCCGCGCCGCGCCGCCGACCGGCCGGTGCCGGGGTCCCGGTAGGCCCGCATCACCATCGCCTCGGCGGACAGTACGGGCGTGCCTTCGGCATCGACAGCCGCGATGGACATCGAGTCGTCGCCGGTCTTCACGACCCGGACCCGCAGGACCGAGGCGCCGCCCGCGTGCAGCGAAACGCCCCGCCAGGCGAACGGCAGGAACTGGTCGTCCGCACTGCCGACCCCGGCGATGCGGTGCGACTGGAGCACCGCGTCCAGCAGCGCCGGGTGGAGCCCGAAGGCCCCGGCATCCTCGGCCACATGGTCCGGCAGCGCCACCTCCACGTAGGCACCGTCCTCGCAGCTCCACACCGAGCGCAGGCCCTGGAACGCAGGGCCGTAACCGGTGCCGTCGTAGAAGCCCTCCAGGTCGACGGCCACCGCGCCCTGCGGCGGCCACACGGTAGACCCGAAGTCCACGATTCGCTCACCGCTGACCAACGTGCCACCCGCGTGCTGCAGCCACGGCTGACCGGGGTCGCCGTCCGGGCGTGAATATACGGAGATCGTGCGAGAGCCCGCCTCGTCGGCAGGCCCGACCAGTACCTGAACCTGCGTGGCGCCCTCCTCCTGGAGCACCAGCGGTGTCATCAGGACGAGGTCCTCGACGCGGTCGCAGTCGGCCTGGTCGGCGGCGTGCATTGCCAGTTCCAGAAAGCCGGTTCCCGGGAAGAAGACGCTGTCACCAATGGCGTGGTCGGTCAGCCACGGATGCGTCTGCAGCGACAGCCTGCCCGTCAGCACCACCTCGCCGGACTCCGCAAGAGTGAGCATCGCGCCCAGCAAAGGGTGCTCCGCGGACAGCAGGCCCGCGCCGGTCACGTCCCCGGACAGCGCGGCGGGCCGAGGCCAGTACCACTCGTGCTGGAAGGGATAGGTGGGCAGGTCGACGCGGCGCGCGCCGGTACCGGCGAAGATCCCGGACCAGTCCACCCCGACGCCCTCGACGTACAGGTGGGCCAGGGCGGTCAGCAGCGCGGTCTCCTCGGGCCGGTCCTTGCGCAGGGCCGGAACGGCGGTCGCGGCGCCGTTCAGAGTGTGCTGGGCCATCGCCGTCAGCACCCCGTCGGGGCCCAACTCCAGGAAGAGCGAGGCTCCTTCGGCCGCCAGAGACCGGACACCGTCGGCGAAACGGACCGTCTCCCGCACATGCCGCACCACCCGCCGGAAGTCCTCCAGCATCGGCTCCATCAACGGCGAATGGAAGGCATGGCTCACCGGCAGGTGTTGGGTCTTACGCCCCTCGGCCGCCACCTCCCCAGCGATGCGGACCACTTCGACCTCGTCCCCGGCGATCACCACCGACTCCGGGCCGTTGACCGCCGCGATCGACACCCCGTCGACCAGCCGCGCGGCCACCTCCTCCTCTGTTGCCTGGACGGCCACCATCACGCCGCCCGCAGGCAGCGCCTGCATCAACCGCGCACGAGCCGCCACCAGCGCACACGCATCAGCCAGCGAGAACACCCCGGCCACCTGCGCGGCCGCGATCTCACCGACCGAATGCCCGGCCACGAAATCCGGCCTCACACCCAGGGACTCGGCCAGCCGGAACA
>NZ_LGKG01000208.1 GCF_001294335.1 Streptomyces chattanoogensis | reverse complement strand
ACGGGCCCGGTCGAGGCCGCCGCCCAGGCGGGTGCGGTGCCGTACGACGTCGTGGTTGGACAGCACCCAGGTCGCCGGAGCACCGACAGGACGCATCGCATCGAGCGACTCGTCGATGACCTTACGCAGCTCCACCGCGTCCCAACCGGTGTTGAGGGTCGAAGAAGGGGAGGACCTGGCTGCCGACCAGCCGGGCCTGTTCGCCGTGCCCGATGTCCGGCAGACCGGGCGCCTTGACCATGCCGTGGGCGACATCGATCCGGAAGCCGTCGGCGCCCAGGTCCAGCCAGAAACGCATGATGGCCGCGAATTCGGCGTGGACGTCGGGGTTTTCCCAGTTCAGGTCGGGCTGCTCGGGGGCGAAGAGATGGAGGTACCAGTCACCCCGGTCGGTACGGGTCCAGGCCGGGCCGCCGAAGAGGGACTCCCAGTCGTTGGGCGGCAGCTCGCCCCGCTCGCCCTTGCCGGGGCGGAACACATAGCGCTCCCGGGCGAGTGCGGGGTCCTGGAACCACGGGTGCCGGTCGGAGGTGTGGTTGGGGACGATGTCGATGATCACCCGCAGGCCCGCGTCATGGGCGGCGCCGATCAGGTCACGGGCGTCGTCGAGGCTGCCGAAGAGCGGGTCGACGGCGCGGTAGTCGGCGACGTCGTAGCCGCCGTCGGCCTGGGGCGAGGCGTAGAACGGCGTGAGCCAGACGGCGTCCACGCCCAGCGCCTTGAGATACGGCAGCCTGCCGCATACGCCGCGCAGATCGCCGATGCCGTCGCCGTTGCTGTCGGCGAACGAGCGGACGTAGACCTGGTAGATGACGGCGTCCCGCCACCATCCGGGACCTCGGTGCGGTGCGGTGGCCTGGGGGGCGGGGCTGGGGGAAGTGAGCTCCTGGGTCATCTGCCGTCCCTGTCGAGGTCAAGAGGTGGGGGTCAAAAGGCCGGGGCCAGGTCGAGAGGCCGGGGTCAAGCGGCCGGGGCCGGGAGGCCGTGGTGCCTTCACGCAATCAACGCTTGGGCGGGCGCGGGGTGACGGGGGAGAGGGGGTGCCGGGGGAGCCGTTCCGGCCATCCGACTGAAATTTCTTCCAACGAACTTGCAAGAATTTTCCGCAAGGTCTTTCGGTTTGTTTGCAGCGCTGTTACGTTCCTGACCGCCATCTAGGGCGATCCCCAAAGGAGTTCACATGCGGCGAGGCATACCCGGCATACGTGGCATCACCGCAACAGCGCTGGTAGCAGGCCTGGCGCTGACGGCGAGCGGGTGCGGCGGAAGCGACGGCGACGACAGCGCCAACAGCGGCGGCGAACTGTCCGGAACCGTAACCTTCTGGGACACCTCCAACGACGCCGAGAAGGCCACGTACCGCAAACTTGCCGAGGGTTTTCAGAAGGAACACCCCAAAGTCCACGTTCAGTATGTGAACGTCCCATTCGGTGACGCCAACGCCAAGTTCAAGAACGCCGCGGGCGGCAACTCCGGCGCCCCCGACGTGATGCGCAGCGAAGTCGCCTGGACCGCCGACTTCGCCAACCTCGGCTACCTCGCACCCCTGGACGGCACCCCCGCCCTCGACAACACCGGCGACTACCTCCCCCAGGCCGTCGGCTCCACCAAATTCAAGGGCAAGACCTACGCCGCACCCCAGGTCATCGACACCCTCGGCCTCTTCTACAACAAGAAGCTCCTCAAGGACGCCGGCGTCAAGGTACCCAAGACCTTCACCGAACTCGCCTCCGCCGCCAAGAAAATCAAGACCAAGACCGGCGCCACCGCCCTCTACCTGCGCGGCGACGACCCCTACTGGTTCCTGCCCTACCTCTACGGCGAAGGCGGCGACATGGTCGACGCCCGCACCAAGACCGTCAAGATCGACGACGCCGCCGGCGTCAAGGCCTTCAAGACCATCAAGGACCTCGTCGACTCCAAGGCCGCCGTCACCGACGCCACCGACGGCCAGGAAAACCAGCTCAAGGCCCTCAAGGACGGCAAGGCCGCGATGGCCGTCGACGGCCCCTGGGACATCGAGGGCGCCCGCGCCGGCCAGGCCTTCAAGGACAAGCAGAACCTCGGCGTCGCCCGCGTACCCGGCGGCAGCACCGCACAAGGATCACCGCAGGGCGGCTGGAACCTCTCCGTATACGCCGGCAGCAAGAACCTCCAGGCCTCCTACGCCTTCGTGAAATACATGAGCTCCGCCAAGGTGCAGCAGGAAACCACCGACAAGCTCAGCCTGCTCCCCACCCGCAAGTCCGTCTACGACGTCCCCGCCGTCAAGCACAACGAGATGGTCACCTTCTTCAAGCCCGCCGTCGACGGCGCCGTACAGCGGCCCTGGATCGCCGAGGGCAACTCCCTCTTCGAACCCATCAAGGTCCAGATGAACAAGGTGCTCACCGGCACCGCCACGCCCGAGCAGGCCGCCAAGGCGACCGGCGACGCCTACCGGAAGCTGCTCAAGGACTACAAGTGACAGTCGCCGTACGGCCACGGCCACGGCTGCGCCTCCGGGCGCGCCGTGCCGTCGGCACCCACTGGTACGCCTGGACGATGGTCGCCCCGGTGGTCCTCGTCATCGGGGTCATCATCGGCTTCCCCCTCGTCCGCGGCCTCTATCTGTCCCTCACCGACGCCAACGAGGCCAACGTCCAGCGCGACATCGGCGTCAACCACATCCCCGCCACCTACAAGTTCACCGGCCTCGACAACTACAAGGCGGTGCTCTCCGACGGCGTCTTCTGGGACCGCCTCGGCTGGACCGTCGCATGGACCGTCGCCTGCGTCGCCGTCACCTTCCTCCTCGGCCTCACGCTCGCGAACATGCTCAACCGCAAACTCCGGGGCCGCACCTTCTACCGCCTCGCCCTGATCCTGCCCTGGGCCATCCCCGCCTTCATCTCCGTCTTCACCTGGCGGATGCTCTACAACGAGAAGAACGGCATCCTCAACCAGCTGCTCGCCGGCGGCGGCATCGACGCCATCCCCTGGCTCAACGACCCCACCTGGGCAAAACTTTCGGTCATCGCCGTCAACGTCTGGCTGGGCGTACCGTTCATGCTGGTCACGCTGCTGGGCGGACTGCAGTCCATCCCCGGCGAGCTGTACGAGGCCGCCGAAATGGACGGCGCCGGCGCCTGGCAGCGCTTCCGCCACATCACCGTGCCGGGACTGCGGGCCGTCAGCAGCACCGTCATCCTGCTCTCCACCATCTGGACCTTCAACATGTTCCCGGTGATCTTCCTGCTCACCAGGGGCGGCCCCGGCGATGCCACCGAAATCCTGGTGACCTACGCCTACCGGCTCTCCTTCGTCGACAGCCCCCGCAACTTCTCCGAGTCGGCGACCTGGGGCGTCCTCATCCTCGTCCTGCTCTCGGCCGTCGCCGCCGTCTACCGCCGGGCGCTGCGCAAGCAGGGAGAGGTGTGGTGACCATGTCCACCAAGACTGAGCCCACCGAGACTGAGCCCGGCAAGACTGTGCCCGGCGAACCGCTGACCAGTGGTCCCGTGCGCGTCCGCAAGCGCGGCCAACGGCACTGGCTGGCCTCCGCCGGGCTGCACCTCGGCCTCGCCGTCGCGGCCGTCATCGCCGTCTTCCCGCCCCTCTGGCTGCTGGTCACCTCCTTCAAACCCAAGACCGACGCCTTCTCCACCAGCCTCGTCACCCACCCCACCCTCGCCAACTACACCCACGTACTGGCCGACACCCAGTTCCTGACCTGGTTCGGGAACTCCGTCGTCATCGTCGGGCTGACCACCGTCCTCGGCGTCTTCATCGCCGCCACCACCGGCTACGCCGTCAGCCGCTTCCGCTTCCCCGGTATGCGCCCGCTGATGTGGCTGCTGCTGCTCACCCAGATGTTCCCGGTGGCCGTACTGATCGTGCCGCTCTACAACCTGATGGCGACCCTGGGACTGCTCAACCAGCCCGCCGGCCTCGTCATCACGTACCTGACCATCGCGGTGCCGTTCTGCGCCTGGATGATGAAGGGCTTCTTCGACACCATCCCGGTGGACATCGACGAAGCAGGACGCGTCGACGGCCTCAACCCGTTCGGCATCTTCTGGCGGCTCGTCCTGCCGCTGGCCCGCCCCGGCCTGGCCGTCACCGGCTTCTACACCTTCGTCACCGCCTGGGCCGAGGTCGCCTACGCCTCCGCCTTCATGACCGGCGAGGAGAACCTGACGCTCGCCGGCGGCCTGCAGACCTTCGTCAACCAGTACACCAACGACTGGGGTTCGATGACCGCCGCCGCCGTGATCATCGCCGTACCGGCCGCGCTCGTCTTCGCCTTCGCCCAGCGCCACCTCGTCTCCGGCCTGACCGCCGGCACCACCAAGGGATGACATGACCACCCCACAGCACAACGTCACCCCCGACTACGCCACCCCCGACAACGTCACCCCTGCCACCGACTGGTGGCGCGACGCGGTGATCTACCAGGTCTATCCGCGCAGCTTCGCCGACGGCAACGGCGACGGCATGGGCGACCTGGCAGGCATCCGCAGCCGCCTGCCGTATCTCCGC
This sequence comes from Streptomyces chattanoogensis, assembly GCF_001294335.1. Classification (GTDB taxonomy): domain Bacteria; phylum Actinomycetota; class Actinomycetes; order Streptomycetales; family Streptomycetaceae; genus Streptomyces; species Streptomyces chattanoogensis. The sequence continues at coordinate 738 of NZ_LGKG01000208.1, read as the reverse complement.
GACCTCGGTGTGGACGCCGTCTGGCTCAGCCCCTTCTACGCCTCCCCGCAGGCCGACGGCGGCTACGACGTCGCCGACTACCGGGCCATCGACCCGATGTTCGGCACCCTGCCCGACGCCGAGGCCATCATCGGCGACGCCCATGACCTGGGCCTGCGCATCATCGTCGACATCGTCCCCAACCACTGCTCCGACCAGCACGAATGGTTCCGCCGGGCGGCGGCCGAAGGCCCGGGATCCGTCCTGCGCGAGCGCTTCCACTTCCGCAAGGGACGCGGCCAGAATGGCGAGCTGCCGCCCAACGACTGGGAGTCCCTCTTCGGCGGCCCGGCCTGGAAGGCGCCCGGTCTGCCGGACATCGGGCACGGCGAACAGGCCCGGCTGGTCGGCAGCCAGGTCCTCCCCTTCTTCGACCAGGACGGCGTGCACGCCATCTACCGCACCTGGCGCACCGTCCTCGACGAGTACACGGCGGACACCGACGTCCGGATCGCCGTCGCCGAAGCCTGGGCCCCCACCGCCGAACGCACCGCCCTTTACCTGCGTCCCGACGAACTCCACCAGGCCTTCAACTTCCACTACCTCAACACCGGTTGGGACGCGGTGGAGCTGCGTAAGGTCATCGACGAGTCGCTGGACGCGATGCGTCCTGTCGGTGCTCCGGCGACCTGGGTGCTGTCCAACCACGACGTCGTACGGCACCGCACCCGCCTGGGCGGCGGCCTCGACCGGGCCCGT
>NZ_LGKG01000207.1 GCF_001294335.1 Streptomyces chattanoogensis | reverse complement strand
GGGGGGATGGTGGCGGCCGTGCACTGTGGTTGCTGGTCTGGCTGTTGCTCTGGTTGTTGCTGTTGCTGCTGTCACCCAGTCCTACGCACCCCGCCCACCGCGGGCTCACGGCCACTCAAGGTGCGATGAATTCCGCCGGGTTCCGTGCCGGGCCGCCTACACTCCCGGCCGCTGCTGCCCGGCTCCCGGGCCGGCTGTCAGTGGCGCATGCCAAGATTCCTCACATGTCTGCACTGCCTGTCATGCCGCCCGCCGACCCGAAGAATTCGACCGTCTTCCTGGACTGGGCACGGCTCCATGCGCCGGGGTCGGAGGACGCCGCGCACGGCCTCATCGAGGCGGTGCGGGCCGGGCTGGGGCGTGCGCACGAGAAGCCGGGCCGCTTTCTCGACGACATGAAGCGCCGCGCCGCCGGTCTTCCGGCGACGCACCTGCCGTGGTTCTGGGACACGGTCGGCCATCGCATGGGCCCCTGGCTGCCCCGCCATGCCGGCACCGCCTACGGACTGGCCCGCCAGGCGGAGGCGCAGCACGGCCTGCCGGTCGACGAGGCGTACCACCGGGCCAACGTCCTGCTCTACGCCCGCCTCGGCGCGCTGCCCGCCAAGGAGGTCGCCGGACACCAGCGGCGGCTGCACGCCACGCTCGATGCGGCCGTCGCGCACCAGGAGTTCGTGCAGTTCCTGCTGGCCTTCGCCGCCGGCGGCGGTACCCCCGCGAGGGATCTGCACCGCCGGGTGCAGGCGTCGGCCAAGGCGGCGGGGCTCGGCATCGCGGAGAGCGCGCAGGCGCTCGGCGACATCCTGGTGGCGGCGAAGGGCCGGCCCCTGCCGGACGCTCTCCTGGACGGCCTGGGGCCGGTCTTCGCCGAGGTGCCGCCTCCGGCTCCGGTGCGCCAGGCACTGGCGGAGCTCTTCCCGACCTCGGTCACCGACGGCGGTGCCTGGCTGCGGCTGCTGGCGGCCACCGGAGTCGACGAGGCCCTGGCACAGGGCCGGATCGTCCCGTCCGGCGGCCTGAGCGCCTGGCTCGGCAACTTCGCCTTCCACTACTCCTACAAGCGCTACAGCTCCGGCGTCACGCGCCAGGCGATGCCCGATGAGCTGTACGCCCTGGTGCCCCGTATCGCCGGGCAGATCAGGTCCGAGAACACCCCCGTCAGCCTCCACCGGTCCCGCTTCCGGCACACCCTCTTCGACGCCGATCTCGTCGATGCCTGCCTGGCCAACGGGATCGCGGTGGCGGACCCCGGCCCGCGCGTGGGGCTGGAGTTCTGGGGCAGGAAGGCCCGCCGCGACCACCGGGCGCTGGCCGCCGACCCGGTGCTGGGCCCCCGGCTGATCGGCACGGCCCACGCGCCGCGCGACCCGCGTGCCGGCGCCCCGCGGCTGCCGCTCGGCGACGGCGTCGACGCGGCGCTCCACGAGCGGGTGACCCGGCTGATGGACGCCGTCGCGGACGGCGGGCTGGGCGCGGCGCAGGAAGCGGTCGCCAAGCTGGACACGATCCTCGACCCGCCGGCGATCGCCGCGCTCAAGGGCATCGACACCGCGCTGGACGCCCTCGACGGCGTCGGACCGCTGCTGCGCACGCTGCGCGGCGGCCTGCCGGAGGAGCTGGCCTGGCCCGCACTCGAGGAGGCCGTACGACGCCTGGGCGGCGGCCGGGAGGTCGCCGGGGTCACCTGCACCTGGCCGGTGCTGACCGTCTTCGGCCGGGACCGGGCGATCGCCGTCGACCACAGCGGCGAGCGCGGCACCTGCGCCTTCGCGCTCCCCGAAGAGGCCGCCACGCATTCGGTGTTCTTCGTCGGCGGCAGCTTTCTGGTCGGCTGGGCCGACGGCAAGACCTACGGCCTGTCGGCGCGGCGGGCGTTCTGGGCCGACCGTCCCGAGGACACCTTCGTGCCGGAGGACTCCATGGGCATGGTCTCCTACGGCGGCAGCACGGACGGTGCGCTCGGCTATCAGTTCGCCACGCCCGACGGCGGCGGCCGGTACGACGGTGTCCGGGTGCTCCGGCCGGGCGGCCGGGAAGGCATCGGCGACTACGAGCAGCAGCTCGGCGACGGCACCCGGCTGTGGAGTTCCCGCCTGTTCGGCAGCAGGCTCGGCCGCCGCGACGGCGCCTGGCGCGAGCTCGACCCGGGCAGTGGCGAACGTACGGACCGCACCGCCCTGCCCCCCTTCCTCGCCGCCGACCCGCCCAAGGACCTGTTCCGCACCCACGACCTGCAGACCCTCGCCCCGATGCCGCCCGGCGCCCCGGAATCCCCGCTGGGCCAGGCGGACGGTGTCACCGGCTGCCGGGTCCTGCACTGGGAGCACAGCGGGGGCGCCCCGGTGCGCTATCTGCTGGAGGGCAACGACGGGCGGCGCGCCGAATTCCGGGTCACGCACCCGGGGGAGGACCCCTGGGGCATCATCCGGCTGCCGGAGGGCGGCGCCGAGGCCGTGCTGACCGACCACCGTCCGATGCGCTGCTACGCCGCCGACGACAACTCCCTGCTGTGGGAGGCGCGTGGATTCCCGTACCCCAAGTGGTCCGGCGGCGGATCCCACGCTCCCGGCGAGGGACCGCTGTTCCCGCCGCCCGCCTTCTGGCACTTCCTGACCCCGCGGGACGCCGCATCCTCCAAGGCGCTGCGCACGGTCACCGAGGATGCCGTCAAGGCCCTGCTGGCGGCGGCAGCCGGCGACGGCGGCGAGGAAGCGGTGCGCGCCGAGGCTGCCCGGGTGCTGTCCGGGGTGACCGACCCCGGCGTCCTGGACGGCGTGGTGCGTGCCGTCCGCACCGCCGCCGGGATCCTGGACCGGCGCCGCACCCTCTCGGTGCGGTCGGCGCTGATCGTCAACGGCGCCCAGGTCCGCCCCGCCGGGGAGACCGCCGACACCGCGCTGATCACCGCCCTGCGCGGCCTGGTGGAGGCGTGGATCCCCTACAACGCCCCGCGGATCGCCGAAGAGGCCGCCACCGTCGGCGCGATCGCCGCCGACGGCGAGTTCCTGCGCGGCCGGATCGAGGACGCCGCCCGGCGCGTCAGCCCGCCTGCCCGGCCGCGTGACTGGGCACCGCTGCTCGGCGGCGGGATCGCGGCCGCCGCCTGGCGCTGCGTCACCCAGACCACACCGGACGAGGACCGCACCGCACTGAGTGCCCTGCTGCGCACCTGGGCCGCCACTCCGTTCGCCGAACCCGGCACCTGGCGACTGGGCCGCGCCTCCGGTGAGGCGCTGCGCCCGCTGTGCGACACCGGCCGGGCCGTGGCCACCGGAATGGGCGACGGCAGACAGGGCGTCGCCCCGCATCCCGGCGAACCGCTCGGTCCCACGGGCGGCTACCGCTTCGTTCAGCCCGAGTCCGCCCCCGTACCCGAGGGTGCCACCGAGGTCCGTACGGTCACCGTCACCCACGACGAAGCGGCCCGGCTGCCGCGGCTGCTGGACTTGCTCGCCGAGCACGGCCCGCTGACCCTCACCCCCGAAGCCGTCGCGGCGTTCGTCGCCCGCACCGGCGTACGGCGCGCGGTGGCCGTGCAGGCCCTGGCCGGGCTCCCCACCAGGCCCGGGATCAACGGCACCCGTCAGCTGCTGCGCGCCAAGCCGTTCCAGGCCACGCTCGGGGTGGCTCAGGAGGCCGAATCGCTGGTGCACCGCCTCGGCACGGCGGGCCGGGCGCGTGTCCTGGCGGCCGGCCTGCCCGACGACCCGGCGGAGCTGTGGACGGCGTCCGGGCTGGTGGCGGCCGCCGGGCGGATGGGCGACGAATGGGCCGCGATCCTCGGTCAACAGACCCCGGTGGACGAGGAGTTGACCGCAGAGCTGGAGAAGGAGCTGGGCGCAGGGGCGCTCTCGGCGGCGCTCGGTGATCCGCAGGGCGGCGGAGTGCTGACCGAGGACCTGCGCCGGGTCGTCGCCGCCAGCAAGTACGGCTATCTGTACGCCTATCCGGTGGCGGCCGACGGCTCCCCGGGCGACCGGCCGGACTACAGCACGCCGTACCTCGGCATGGCGTCCGCCCTTTCCTGGGTGCTGACCGAGCGCCCCGTGGGCGATCCCGCCACCGTCGGCGCCCGGGCCCTGTGCGCACGGCTCGCCGAGCGCCTCGACGCACCGGAATTCCTCGTCCGGCTGGGACGGCACCGCTTCTCCCTCGACCAGGCCGGGATCGACGCGCTGTTCGGCCCCGAGAAGTACCCGGTGGCGGCCGCCGAGCCGCCCGCGACCGACCGGGCGGCGCGCCTGCCGCTCTACTACGACCAGGGTCTGCTCCTCGTCCACAGCACCGGCGACTGGGAGGGCGTGTTCCTGCGCCCCGCCGGCTTCGCCCGCCGCGGAAAGTACGAAGCGGTCGCGCGGCTCTGCGAGGACCTCGGCATGAGCGAGCTGGCCACGCAGGTCGAGCGGATACGGGTGCTGCGCGACGGCATCGCGGCGCTCGCCGCACGGTCCGCCGACACCCCCGTACCGGCCGGCGGATACGAAGCGAACCCGCTGCTCAGCGTGCCGGAACTGGTGAATGAGGCGGCCGAGGCGCTGGGGGTCGGCCGGGATGCCGCCGCGCTGTACCTCCAGCTGCTGACGCTCGCCCGCCCCACCGACCGCAATGTCCGGCGCTGGAACGGCTGGAGCGCCGCCCGGCACCGCACCGTACAGGCCGAACTCGCCGCCACCGGCGCCGTGGTGACGGAGAAGCGCAGCCGGGCCGGCCGCACGGCCTTCCTCCCCGGCGGCTGGACGGATCTCAAGGCGCCCCATCTGCCGCTGGAGACCGCCAAGCTCGACGCCCATCTGGCCGCCGCCACCGAAAAGCGCGAGGTGGAGGGCCCGTTCACCCGCCTGCTGCCGCCCCGCCCGCTGCACGAGATGTTCGCCGACGCATGGGCGAGGCGGTGATGCCACCGGGCGGGCGCCCCGCCGGTCAGGCCGGCAGCGGGGGCGAGGGCAGCAGATCCGGTGTCTCCGGGCGGTTCAGGCGCCGCAGAAAGCCGAGGACTCCGGCGTAGCCCTGGGCCCAGGAGTACGGCATCTCCTGGAAGCCGGGATGGACGAGCAGGGGGGCCTCGTCCGGTCCGTGACTGCGGATCAGCAGCTGCCGGGCCGCCGACCGGGCTGCCTCGTGGAAACGGTCCTCGCCGGTGACCTGGGCCATTTCCACGAGCATGCTGCCGACCCCGGAGATCCCGCAGCACTGGCCGGGCCTGCTCAGCCGCGGAATCCAGGCGGCGCATGCGGAGGCGGCGGCCTGCGCGGACTTCTTGAACGCCGGCTCGCCGTGGAGGAGATGGGCGTGCAGGAGAGTCCGCGCGGCTCCGGCGAGCCCGCGGCACCAGGAAACCGTCATGGGAGAGGCCGACGGGGCCTCACTGGCCGCGACCAGCCGGGGGATGCGTTCGGCCAGATCATGGGCCCGGCGCCGGGTCTCCCGGTGGAGTTCCGGGGCGCCGGTGCGCGCGGCGACCGCGACGAGGAAGTCGGTCACTCCGACGAATCCGTGGGCGTGGCCGAAGCGTGGGTCGTCGGCGATGGGTCCGGCGAGCGGGGGCACGGTGTGCAGGTCCTGGTGAGCCGTCACCCGCTGAGCCTGCTCGAGAGCGGCCTCGAGGTTCCCGAGCAGGATCTCGCCGAAGCCCAGTCCGGCACGGCCGCTGATGACGTCGAGCTCCTCGCCCCAGGCGCTGTCCTCGCGCGTCGGCGGTGCCTCGGGCGGGAGGGCTACTCCGGCTGCCCGTGCGGAAGCGAGGAAGACTTCGGTGCCCGTGCGCCCCGAGAACAGCCCCGGAGGCAGGGCCACCCTCCGCAGGGCCGTGACGGCGTGCGCCGCCAGCCGCTCCAGCAGCTCGCCCGCCCCCGGCCGGTCGCGGTGCTGCAGCAGCTCCAGGCCCGGTCCCGCGCTGCCGGAGTACAGGCTCGCGTCGACCGCGGCGAAATCGCCGGCCTCCCCGCCGAACTGATACTCCCCGGCCTGGTCCAGAAGCAGCCGCAGGGCCCGTTCCTCGAGGCGGATGCCGAGGTCCGTCCCCACCACCGGGAGCATCGGCCCGGGGGAGGAGCTGCCGGGCGTCTCGGTCAGCCAGGTGCCGGTGGGCAGCCGGCGCGCCGCCTCGCCGGCGGTCTCGCGGACGCCGGAGGTCAGATCCGCTATCAGCGCCTGGAAGCCGGTCCGGCCGTCGCCGTAGACCGCCCGCAGGCACTGCAGTACCCGGGTGCGGGCGAGCGCGGCGGTGGCGGCGCCGGGGACCGGCAGCACACCGGTGGCGGCGTACGCGAGCACCATGCCGAGCGCGTAATGGTCGTCCTCGAAGCGCGGCGCAGCGGTGTCGTCGATCTGTTCCGGGGGAGCGAACCCGGGGGTGCCGCCGGGGAGGTGGAAGCCGTCCAGCGCGGAGATCCCGAAGTCGATGATGCTGGGCCGGCCGCCCCGGAGCACGATGTTCCGCGGGGAGAGGTCGCGCATCACCACGCCCCGGTCGTGCAGCGCGGCCAGCGTTGCGCCGAGCGCGGTGGCCAGCCCGGTGAAGTCCTGCCCGGCGGATCCGGTGCGGTCGGCACCGGGCGGCGGCAGCATCGCGCCGTCGTTCTCGACGCGGTGGAGCAGGTTGTCGCCGCCCACGTCGGTGGTGACGAGGTACTCGTCGTCGCCGTGCGCGAAGTGATCGAGGAACCGCGGGATGCCGGGCACGGCGGCGCACGCCTCGAGGATCCGTCGTTCGTTGCGCAACCGGGCGCGGACGTCGACGCCTTCGGCGGACTCGCCGATGTAGGCCCTGGCCTGTTTGACGATCAGCGCAGGTCCGTCGCGCCGCGTCCCGCGGACGTCCCGCGCGCGGTAGACGTTGCCGTGGGCCGACCGGAAGACACCCTCGACGACCTGGAACCGGCCGCCCAGCAGGTCCGCTTCCCGCGCGGGCGGCGCTGCCTCGTCCGTGGCGAACGGATCGGCGGCCCAAGGGGGTTGGCGGTACTCGGTGGTGGCCGCCGCGGCGAAGAGCTCGCCGTCGGGGCCGAGTATCCGGACGACGGGAAGGCCCTGGTCGCCGGAGTGCCACTGGGCGTGAAAGGGGCCGTACCGGTAGTACACCGGTGCCCGGTCGTCCACCTGGCGGTCGCTCAGCACCCGTGGCCCGGCGTGCCCCCGGAGCAGTGCCGCCAGCATCAGCCCCAGCTCGCGGACGCGCGTCTGCTCCGGATAGACCGTTACGGCCTTGCCGATGGCGGCCGGGTTCTCGCGGCCGGAATTGAGCCGGGTCAGCACGTCGTCGGACCGGACGATCTTGAAGTGGCAGCGCTCGGACAGCAGAACCGGCAGCAGCCGGTCCGTCAGGTCCGGCAGGGTGGCCGCCCGGGAGGAGATATGGAGCTTCCAGCCGTCCTCCGGCAGCGGTGCCGCCTCATAGGGGTGGACGTATGTCCATAAGGGGCCGGTGGTCGAAGAGAACCCCGGGAGGGATGCCCCGCCGTTCAGGGTGCGAAGGGCGTCCTCCGCCTTCCAATTGTTCACAGTGCATCCCTCTCGGGGCCGTGCCCGTCAAGCGGGCAATGTCAGCTGTTCAGCGAATGGCTCAGCCGGTGTGGGTGCCGACGCAGTGGCTGGCACACATGGTGAGGGGACAGAAGTCGGCGCCCTGTGTCATCTGCTCGGAATCGAGGAAGGTGACCTCCGGCTCCCGCTCTAGAACTCCTGCGGGGCGAGGGGCGAATGCAGACAGAGTTTCCATGGGACTCCCCAATGGTTGAGGTGGTATGCGCTGGCGATCGCTCAGCGGGACGGCACACTAGGCACGCGTCTCTTCCAAGGTCAATCCACTTCCGTGGCTGATTTCTTGGGGGATCCACCGGCCCAAGTGCCTTGGAAACAAGCCCAGTTCATCGCGACCGGAGTTCGTGGCCGAACGGTTTCGCACCGATCGGGAAGCGGTGACCTGGAGCTTTTCTCAACCCCCGACAAAATGCCGTGGTAGTCGGGGAGGCGGTTCGGCTGCGGTAACCCGGTGCCGTCAAGGGCACGTTTCACCCTTCCTCCGGCGAGGTTTTCGGACTTTGTGTGTACGGCGTTCCGATGACGTCGTCCGGCGCGTTCTCTTCGGCTTACGACTTCGGGTGTATGACTTTCGATGTACGGCTTCCGGAGCGCGGCCGTCCGGAATGCCTGCCGTATTCGCGGAGAGGGATCCTCGGGAATAGCCCGCGGCCGAATGCTTGCCGGTCCCTGCCGCGCCGAGCGCGCGGCGCCCGCGTTCCGCCCGATGCCGGGCCGTCTCACCGGGCGGCTGAGGCCGGCCCCGGGCATTGACCCCGCGGCGGCCGGGGCGGGGGCGTGCAGAACAGCTGCGACCCGGCTTAAGAAAACCTCGATGGACCACGCGGCCCGGGTGCGGAAGATTTCCTGACGGAGATCGGGCGGCCGGAATGCGCCCCCGGCAGGTCATGCGCGCGTACGGGAGCCATAGCGGTGAAGGCACTGGTCAAGCAGAAGGCGGAGCCCGGACTGTGGCTCACGGAGGTGCCGGAGCCGGCCGTCGGCGCGGGTGATGTGCTGATCAAGGTGCTGCGTACCGGCATCTGCGGCACCGACCTGCACATCCGCTCCTGGGACGGCTGGGCGCAGCAGGCCGTCAGCGCACCGCTGACCGTCGGCCATGAATTCGTCGGCGAGGTCGTGGAGACCGGGCGCGATGTGGCCGATATCAAGGAGGGCGATCTGGTCAGCGGCGAGGGGCACCTCGTCTGCGGCAAATGCCGGAACTGTCTGGCCGGGCGGCGCCACCTGTGCCGCGCCACCGTCGGCCTCGGCGTCGGCCGGGACGGCGCCTTCGCCGAGTATGTGGCGCTGCCCGCGGCCAACGTGTGGGTGCACCGCATCCCCGTCGACCTCGATATCGCCGCGGTCTTCGATCCGTTCGGCAACGCCGTGCACACCGCGCTGTCGTTTCCGCTGGTCGGCGAGGACGTACTGATCACCGGAGCGGGACCGATCGGCATCATGGCCGCGGCCGTCGCCCGGCATGCGGGCGCCCGCAACGTCGTGATCACGGACGTCAGCGAGCCGCGCCTGGAGCTGGCGAGGAAGGTCGGCGCGAGCCTTGCGCTCAACGTCGCCGAGACCCCGATCGCCGAAGGCCAGCGTGCGCTGGGCCTGCGCGAGGGCTTCGACGTCGGCCTGGAGATGTCCGGCCGGCCCGAGGCGTTGCGCGACATGATCGACAACATGACGCACGGCGGCCGGATCGCCGTACTCGGCCTGCCGTCCGAGGAATTCCCCGTCGACTGGTCCCGGGTCGTCACCTCCATGATCACCATCAAGGGAATCTACGGCCGGGAGATGTTCGAGACCTGGTACGCGATGTCCGTACTGCTCGAAGGCGGCCTCGACCTGGCCCCCGTGATCACCGGCCGCTACCCGTACCAGGACTTCGACGCCGCGTTCGACGACGCGGCGAGCGGACGTGGCGGCAAGGTCATCCTCGACTGGACCGCCTGACCGTCACCGCCCCGGTCCGTCACCCTCAACTCCTGGAGAAACCCACGATGTTCGACTCCGTACGCGACGAACTGCGCACCACCCTCGACGAGATCCGCGCGGCCGGCCTGCACAAGCCCGAGCGCGTCATCGGCACCCCGCAGTCCGCCACCGTCGATGTCACCGCCGGGGGCCGCCCCGGCGAGGTCCTCAACTTCTGCGCCAACAACTACCTCGGCCTCGCCGACCACCCCGAGGTCGTCGCGGCCGCCCACGAAGCGCTCGACCGCTGGGGCTACGGCCTCGCCTCGGTCCGCTTCATCTGCGGCACCCAGGAGGTCCACAAGGAACTGGAGCGGCGGATCTCCGGGTTCCTCGGCCAGGAGGACACCATCCTCTACTCCTCCTGTTTCGACGCCAACGGCGGTGTCTTCGAGACGCTGCTCGGCCCGGACGACGCGGTCATCTCCGACGCCCTCAACCACGCCTCCATCATCGACGGCATCCGGCTCTCCAAGGCCCGCCGCTTCCGCTACGCCAACCGCGACATGGCGGACCTGGAGCGGCAGCTGAAGGAAGCCGCCGAAGGCGGCGCGGGCCGCAAGCTGATCGTCACCGACGGCGTGTTCTCCATGGACGGCTACCTCGCACCGCTGCGTGAGATCTGCGATCTGGCCGACCGCTACGACGCCATGGTGATGGTCGACGACTCGCACGCGGTCGGCTTCGTCGGCCCCGGCGGCCGCGGCACCCCCGAGCTGCACGGCGTGATGGACCGCATCGACATCATCACCGGCACCCTCGGCAAGGCCCTCGGCGGCGCCTCCGGCGGCTACGTCGCGGCCCGCGCCGAGATCGTCGCCCTGCTGCGCCAGCGCTCGCGCCCGTACCTCTTCTCCAACTCCCTCGCCCCAGTGATCGCCGCCGCCTCGCTCAAGGTCCTCGACCTGCTGGAATCGGCCGGTGACCTGCGCGAACAGCTGAACGCCAACACCACGCTGTTCCGCTCGCGGATGACCGAGGAGGGCTTTGAGATCCTGCCCGGCGAGCACGCCATCGCCCCCGTCATGATCGGCGACGCGGCCGAGGCGGCCCGGATGGCGGAACTGCTGCTTGAGCGCGGCGTCTACGTCATCGGCTTCTCCTACCCGGTCGTCCCGCAGGGCCAGGCGCGGATCCGCGTCCAGCTGTCGGCGGCGCACTCCACCGACGACGTCCACCGCGCGGTGGACGCCTTTGTGGCGGCCCGCTCCGTCCTGGGGGCCTGATACCGCAGGTCCTGGGAAACTGGAAACATGATCGAAGCACGGCGGCTGCACATCCTGCGCGCGGTGGCCGACCACCGTACGGTCACCGCCGCGGCCGCCGCGCTTTATCTCACCCCCTCCGCGGTCTCCCAGCAGCTCGCTGCTCTGGAGGCGGAGACCGGCCACCGCCTGGTGGAGCGCAGCGCCCGCGGTGTCACGCTGACGGCCGCGGGCGAGATTCTGCTGAGCCATGCCAATGCCGTCCTGGCACAGCTGGAGCGCGCTGAGTCGGAGCTGGCCGCATACGGCTCCGGCGAGGCGGGTGTGGTGACCGTCGCGGCCTTCGCCACCGGCATCTCGCTGGTCGTCGCGCCCGCGATCACCGGGCTCGCGGCCGCCGCGCCCGGGATCCGGGTCCGGGTCCGGGACGCCGAGGGCGACGCCAGTCTGCTGATGGTTCTCGACCGGCAGGTCGATGTGGCGGTCGCCGTCGAGTACCGGGGCGCGCCGCGCGCGGACGACCCCCGGCTGACCCGTGTCCCGCTGTACGCCGAACCGTTCGACGCCGTCCTCCCGGTCGGCCACCGGCTCGCGGACGCGCCACGGGTGGCGGTCGCCGACCTCGCGGGCGATCCCTGGATCGGCCCGTACTCCGGCAATCCCTGTCATGACGTGGTCGTCCTGGCCTGCGAATATGCCGGGTTCGAGCCGCGGCTGGAGCATTCCTCCGACGACTTCCGGGCGGTGGTCTCGCTGGCGTCGGCCGCGGCGGGCGTGGCCCTCGTTCCGCGGTCGGCGCTGGCCGACATGGACCTGGCGGGCGTGGTGGTCCGGCCCGTGGACGGCGTGGCTCCCACCCGGCGGGTCTTCGCCGCCGTACGCCGCGGGGCCGAGGAACATCCGTTGCTGCGGCCGGTGCTGACGGCCCTCCAGGAGGCGGCGGCGCCTCAGGGGTGAGGACGGGGCCGCGACGCGGCGGGCCCCGGGCGCTCTTTCCGCGGCATTCTCCCCGTCCCCGTCCAGCTGGTCAGTTGCCGTGCCGTCCAGGTGTTGATGACCCGTTCCGGCGGCACGTCGCACTCCTCCGCGCGGGCGCAGCCGTAGATCTGCCAGTCCAGCTGGCCCGGTGCGTGCGCATCGCTGTCGATGGAGAAGAGCGCCCCGGCCTCCAGGGCCTGGCGGAGCAGGCGGCGCGGCGGGTCGAGGCGGTCGGGGCGGCAGTTGATCTCCACGGCCGTGTGGTGGTCGGCGCAGGCCGCGAAGACCTCGTCGGCGTCGAACCGTGACTCGGGCCGCGGCCTGCCGGTGATCTGCCGTCCGGTGCAGTGGCCCAGTACGTCGACGAGCGGATTGCGGACCGCGGCCAGCAGCCGGCGGGTCATCGGCCGGGCGTCCATCCGCAGTTTGGAGTGCACCGAGGCCACCACCACATCGAGCTCCGCCAGCAGCTCCGGTTCCTGGTCCAGTTCGCCGTCGTCGAGAATGTCGCATTCGATCCCGGTGAGCAGCCGGAACGGTGCCAGTTGGGCGTTCACCTCCGCCACCAGGGACAGCTGCGCCCGCAGCCGGTCCGGGCTCAGTCCGCGGGCGACCGTGAGCCGGGGGGAGTGGTCGGTCAGGACACACCAGTCGTGTCCGAGGCCGCGGGCCGTCCTGGCCATCGCCTCGACGGGGCTGCCGCCGTCCGACCAGTCCGAGTGCAGATGGCAGTCGCCGCGCAGCGCCCGCCGCAGCCGCACTCCCCGCTCCCCGTCGACCAGCGGTCCGCCCGCTTCCTCCGTCAGCCGCGCCAGATAGCCGGGCACCTCGCCCGACAGCGCTTCCTCGACCACCCGGGTCGTCTTGGGCCCCAGCCCCCTGACCCGGGCGAGCGTCCCGTTCGCCGCGCGCCGCCGCACCTCGTCGCCGGACAGCCCGCGGATCACCTCCGACGCGGTACGGAAGGCCTGTACGCGGTAGGTCACCGCCCCCTGCCGCTCCAGCAGAAAGGCGATCCGCTCCAGCGCCTCGACCGGCTCCACCCACGGCTCCTTCCCAGTGTGCCGCGCAGTCTCCTCCCACTCCTCCCAAGGTGCCGCACTCCGTCACTGGCTGCCATCGGCGGCCCGGCCGGTCCGGCCCCGCCGTAAAACGCCCCTTTCCGGCCCGTTCCGGGTCTGGCGCCGTTATGCGGTTATGTCCGTTCTCCGGATAGCCGATCGGTTTCTGTCATAATGCCGTTGGGATTACGCCGTGCATTTTCGGCAATATCGCCCGGGCCGGGCCGGGCGGTACATGTGCCGGTAATGAACGGGCAACAAATCGCGGTAGATGCTGCGGTAGATGCCGGGGGCAACCGTTTTGGTTGTCCGGGTGCGCATTGGCGGGGGTCGTGCGAAAAATTGCCGGCCTTCAGAAAATCTGCACATCCCCAGCGCGGACGGCGCGCTCCCCGGCGCCGGTCATTCACGCTCTGACCTGCGGCGAAGCGGGTTGGTGCGGGATTGTCCAGTTCGGGGTAAACGGCGCACCAAATCGCCGCGGTCGAAGCGGCGGGACATGTGAAGAAGCTGCCACGAAGTCATGGACATCCATCCACGGCAGGTAATTCGGTGGAGGCTTGGAGTCCGGGTCAGCGGTTGTCGGATTAGCAGAGCAACGCGCCTGCATGCTTTGATCCTTCGCACCGCGGAAGTCGCACGGGGGTTCTCGTTCTCGAGGCGCCGGACAACCGCTGCCGCGGCCTGGCCGCCCTGCCGGACGGCTCGGCCGTGACTATTTGAGATATGTATCCGAAAGGAATCATCATGCGCGAGATTCAGACCCAGGAGATCGCCGACAGCGAGCTCGACAACGTGGCCGGTGGCCTCGTCGGCAACGCCCTCGGCACCGTTACCGGCACCGTTGACGGCGCCACGGGCCTCAACGTCGGCAGCACCCTGGGCTCCGTCACCGGCACCGCCACCGGCGCCATCGACGGTCTGGGCGTCAACACCGGTCAGGTCACGGGCCTCGCCGCCGGTCTCTGAGCCGCACGGCAGGTCGGCGTCCCCTCCTTGCCGAACTGCCGGACCGGATGCCCCGGAACCGCCAGGCTGTCGCCGGGTTCCGGGGCACCCGGCTGCCGCGCCCCGGACACACCGCCGTACGCTCGTCCCCAGCGCCGTACCGGCCGGGCCGGGCCGCGTCGTCCTGACAGACCTGTGCACCCGAAAGACCGGTGCCGTTGTTGCAGTTGAGGGAAGAGTGTCGTGCAGTTCCGCCAACAGGCCCTTTCCAAGCTGCAGTCGCCGGAGGAGATCGACCTCCCCGTGCGCTTCGCCCGGCCCCAGGGCTGGCTCGTACTGATCATCACGGTCGCCGTGGTGATCGGCGCCGCCGTATGGGCGGTGACCGGCACCGTCTCCTCCACGCTCAACGCCCCGGGCATCCTCACCCACGGCCAGGGCAGCTACATCCTGCAGAGCCCCGTCGCGGGCCAGGTCACCGCCGTACTCGCCGAAGAGGGCAGCCGGGTCGCCGCCAACACGCCGGTCCTCAAGGTCCGCACCCCCCAGGGCAACACCGTCGTGCGGACCATCGCCGCCGGCCGGCTGACGACGATGGTCGCCACCATCGGCTCCGTCGTCACCACCGGCGCGGACGTGGCCTCCGTCGAGCGGGTCGCCCGCCCCGGCGACCCCCTGACCGCGACGCTCTACGTCCCGGCCGAGAGCGCCGCGACGGTTCCGGTCGGCGCCTCCGTCGACCTCACCGTCCAGTCCGTGCCCAGCCAGCAGTACGGCGTACTGCGCGGCCGGGTCCAGGCGGTCGGCCGGACCACCCAGACCCGCCAGCGGATCGGCGCCTTCCTGGGCAGCAGCCAGCTCGGCGAGCAGTTCTCGCAGCACGGCCAGCCCGTCGCCGTCCAGGTGAAGCTGGACCGCGCACCCCGCACCAGGTCCGGTTACGCCTGGTCCACCTCCGACGGCCCGCCCTTCGCGGTCGACTCCATGACCATGGCCGGCGGCGCCGTCCACCTGGCCGAGCAGCATCCGATCGATTGGCTGCTTCCGTGACCGCACCGAACACCCCTGCCGCCCAGCAGCAGCTGCCGCCGCCGGGCCGCCGCCGGCACCGCCCCGAGCCCGCGCCCACCCGCCGCCGGGCCCGCCGCGACGCGCCGTCAAAGACACCCAGGTACACGAAGACCCAGAAGGCCGGGAAGGTCCGGTCGGTGCGCACCCCCACCGTCCTCCAGATGGAGGCCGTGGAATGCGGCGCCGCCTCGCTGGCCATGGTCCTCGCCCACTACGGCAAGCACGTACCGCTGGAGGAGCTGCGGATCGCCTGCGGCGTCTCCCGCGACGGCTCCCGCGCCAGCAATCTGCTCAAGGCCGCCCGCAGCTACGGCCTGACGGCCAAGGGCATGCAGATGGAACCGGCCGCGCTCGCCGAGGTCCAGGCGCCCGCCATCCTCTTCTGGGAGTTCAACCACTACGTCGTCTACGACGGCATGGGCCGCAAGCTCGGCCGCAAGGGCGTCTACATCAACGACCCCGACAAGGGCCGCCGCTTCGTGCCGGCGGAGGACTTCGACACCAGCTTCACCGGCGTCGCCCTGGTCTTCGAACCGTCGGAGTCCTTCGAGAAGGGCGGCCGCAAGCCGGGCGTCCTGGGCGCCGTGCCCGCACGGCTGCGCGGCACCAAGGGCACCCTGCTGGCCGCCCTGCTCGCCAGCCTGCTCCTGGTCGCGGTCGGCGCCGCGGTGCCCGCGCTCAGCCGTACGTACATCGACATGTTCCTGATCGGCAACCAGACCTCGCTGCTGGGGCCGCTCTTCGCATCGATGGCCGCGATGGTCGCCCTCACCGCCGTACTGACCGGCCTCCAGCAGGCGAACCTCCTCCGCGGCCGGATCATCTCCTCCACCCTCAGCAGCGCCCGCTTCCTGCGGCATCTGCTCAGACTCCCGGTCACCTTCTTCGCCCAGCGCAGCCCCGCCGACCTCGTCCAGCGCCTCCAGTCCAACGACGCGGTCGCCGAGACCCTGGCCCGCGACCTGGCCGCGGCCGGGGTGGACGGCATCGTCGTCATCCTCTACGCCGTCCTGCTGTGGACCTACGACCCCCAGCTGACCGTCATCGGCGTCGGAATCGCCCTGCTCAATGTCGTCGCGATGCGCATCGTGGTACGGATACGTGCCACCCACACCGCCAAACTGCGCGCCGACAGCGCCCGGCTGACCAACACCTCGTACACCGGCCTGCAGCTCATCGAGACGATGAAGGCCACCGGCGGCGAGAACGGCTACTTCCGCCGCTGGGCGGGCCAGCACGCGACGACCCTGGAGGAGCAGCAGCGGCTCGGCGTCCCCAGCGCCTGGCTGGCCGTCGTCGCCCCCACCCTCGCCACGCTCAACAGCGCGCTGATTCTGTGGATCGGCGGACTGCGGGCGGTCGAAGGCCATATCTCGATCGGCCTGCTCGTCGCCTTCCAGGCGCTGGTGACCCGCTTCACCGCGCCCATCACCCGGCTCAACGGCGTGGCCGGCCGGATCCAGGACTTCGCGGCCGACGTCGCCCGTCTCAAGGACGTCGAGTCCTTCCCCGCCGACACGCTCTACTCCCGCCCCGGGTCGGACGCCGACACCCGCCGCCTCAAAGGCCATGTGACGCTGGAGAACATCACCTTCGGCTACAGCCCGCTGGACAAGCCCCTGCTCACCGGCTTCTCCCTCGCCGTCGGCCCCGGCCGCCAGGTGGCCCTCGTCGGCGGCTCGGGCAGCGGCAAGTCCACCGTCTCGAGGCTGATCTCCGGCCTCTACAGCCCCTGGGAAGGCACCATCCGCATCGACGGGCAGCGCCTGGAGGACATCTCCCGCAGCGCGCTGGCCGCCTCCGTCTCCTTCGTCGACCAGGACATCTTTCTCTTCGAGGGGACGGTGCGCGACAACGTCGCCCTGTGGGACCCGTCGATCCCGGACGACGCCGTCATCGCCGCGCTCCGGGACGCCGCCCTCTACGACGATGTCATCGCCCGGCGCCCCGACGGCATCTACAGCCGCGTCGAACAGGACGGCCGCAACTTCTCCGGCGGCCAGCGGCAGCGGCTGGAGATCGCCCGCGCGCTGGTCCGGCGCCCCAGCATCCTCGTCCTCGACGAGGTCACCAGCGCGCTCGACGCCCGGACCGAGCAGATCATCATCGACAACCTGCGGCGGCGCGGCTGCGCCTGCGTGGTCATCGCCCACCGGCTGAGCACCGTCCGCGACAGCGACGAGATCGTGGTCCTCGACCACGGGGTCGTCGTGGAACGCGGCCGGCACGAGGACCTCGTCGCCGCCGGAGGCGCCTACGCCGAGCTGGTCAAGGAGCACTGACGTGTCATCGATGCACCCGCCCGCCGCGGTGGGACAGGGCGAGCTCGACGTGGTGACGCAGGCGATGGGCGGCCTCGGCACCACCGTCGACTGCACCGGCCTGCGCAGCGTCCCCCTCGAGGGCCCGCACGTCCTGTGGCTGGTCACCGGCGGAGCCCTCGACCTCTTCGCGGTCGATGCCGC
Source organism: Streptomyces chattanoogensis (assembly GCF_001294335.1). Lineage (GTDB taxonomy): Bacteria > Actinomycetota > Actinomycetes > Streptomycetales > Streptomycetaceae > Streptomyces > Streptomyces chattanoogensis. The sequence goes on along the minus strand of NZ_LGKG01000207.1, from coordinate 335,446 downwards.
CCAGGAGGGCCACTGGCACTTCCTCGGCCGGCTCGAGCCCGGAAGCCTGCTGCTCGGACCGGTTCAGGGCCCGCAGCACTCCCTCCTCGGCCGGCCCTCGCAGGACTGCCGGCTGCGCCGCATCCCGCTGCGCGAGCTGCCCCGCCACGACTACGGCGAGTACGGCGACACCGGGTCCTACCCGCAGTACGACACCGGCTCCTACCCGCAGTACGGCACCCAGGCCGAGCAGCCCTCCCCGCTGGAGCACGCCTTCGCGCTCGGCACCGGCCGCAGCCTGGGCGTGCTGTTCGAGGCCCCGCTGGACGGCCGGCCCGGCGACGAGGCGGTGGCCGACGACGACGTCCTGTGGATGCCGGTCCCGCCCGGCAGCGTGCAGTACGGCGCCTCCTACAGCGCGGAGGCCGCCGCCGACCTGCTCGTCGACCCCGAGCTGTGGCAGCAGATGGTCAATCAGCAGTACCGGCTGCTGGCCGCGGTGGACCGCTGGATCGAGCAGCTGGAGCGGGCGCACGAGGACCGTACGGCCGCCGGTATCAAGGCGGGCGAAGCGGTCCGCGAACGGGCGGACCAGGCGCTGCTGGCCTCCATCGGCCGCCAGGACCGCGGCGGCCGGGGCACCCAGGCGGACCGCGCCGCCGACGACACCACCTTCGCGGTCTGCCGTACGGTCGCCGAGGCCGCCGGGATCACCCTGACCGAGCCCCCGAGGGGCGGCGCCGTCAACGATCGCATCACCCCCGTCGAGCGCATCGCGGTCAGCTCCCGGATCCGCACCCGCGCGGTCCGGCTCACCGGCCGCTGGTGGCGCACGAACACCGGCCCCCTGGTGGGCCATCGCGCCAAGTCCGGCGCGCCGGTCGCGCTGCTGTGGCGCCGCGGCCGGTACGAGGCGGTCAACCCGGTGTCCGGGCTGCGCCTGCGCATCGGCAAGGACAACGCCGACGAGCTCGAGCCGCGCGCCGTGATGTTCTACCGCCCGCTGCCCGAGCGGCCGATGACCATGTGGCGGCTGATGCGCTTCAGCCTGCGCGACACCCGTACGGACGTCCGGAACCTGGCCGTCAGCGGCCTGGTGACGGTCGGGCTCGGCGCGCTGGTCCCGATCGCGACCGGCAGGGTCCTCGGCGTCTACGTACCGGCCGCCGAGCGCAGCCTGATCGTCCAGGTCGCGCTCGCTGTCATCATCAGCAGCATCGTCACCGCCGCCTTCATGCTGCTGCAGAACCTCACCGTGCTGCGGATGGAGGGCCGTATCGAGGCCGCCCTCCAACCCGCGATCTGGGACCGTCTGCTGCGGCTCCCGACGCGCTTCTTCACCGAACGCTCCACCGGCGAGCTGGCCAGTGCCGCCATGGGCATCAGCGCCATCCGGCGGGTGCTGTCCGGAGTCGGCCCGGTGGCCGTGCAGTCGGTCACGGTCGGGGCGATGAACCTCGTCCTGCTGCTCCTGTACAGCGTGCCGCTGGCGCTGGCGGCGATCGGCATGCTGGTCGTCATCGGCGCGGTGTTCCTCGCCATGGGCATGTGGGAACTGCGCTGGCAGCGGCGGCTGATCACGCTCACCAACAAGCTCAACAACCAGGCCTTCCAGACCCTGCGCGGCCTGCCCAAGCTGCGGGTGGCCGCGGCCGAGAGCTTCGCGTACGCCGCCTGGGCCCGCGAGTTCGCCCGCTCGCGGGAACTCCAGCAGAAGGCCGGCCGGATCAAGAATCTGACCACCGTCCTCAACACCCTCTATCTGCCGCTGTGCACCCTGACCATGTTCATGCTGCTGGCCGGACCGGCCCGCGGCAGCATGTCGGCCGGATCGTTCCTGACCTTCAGCACATCCCTGACCATGCTGCTGACCTCGGTCACCCAGATCACCGGCGCCTTTGTCGCGGCGGCCGCCGCGCTGCCGATGTTCGAACAGATCAAGCCGGTCCTGGACGAGGCCCCGGAGGTCCGCGGCGCCAGCGCGCAGCCCGGCACGCTCTCCGGCGGCATCGAGGCCAAGAAGCTCTCCTTCCGCTACACCGACGACGGCCCGCTCGTCCTCGACGACGTCTCGCTCCGGGTCGGTCCGGGCGAGTTCGTGGCCATCGTCGGCCCCAGCGGCTGCGGCAAGTCCACGCTGCTCCGCCTCCTCATCGGCTTCGACCGGCCCACCTCCGGCAGCGTCCTCTACGACGGCCAGGACCTGGCCGCCCTCGACCAGGCGGCGGTACGCCGACAGTGCGGGGTGGTGCTGCAGAACGCCCAGCCGCTGACCGGTTCCATCCTGGACTGCATCTGCGGCGCCGAGGCCTTCACCCCGGAGGAGGCCATGGAGGCGGCCGAGATGGCGGGTCTGGCCGAGGACATCAAGCGCATGCCGATGGGGCTGCACACCATGATCTCCGGCGGCGGCGCGATCTCCGGCGGCCAGCGGCAGCGCCTGATGATCGCCCAGGCGCTGATCCGCCGCCCCCGGATCCTCTTCTTCGACGAGGCCACCAGCGCCCTGGACAACGAGACCCAGCGCATCGTCATCGAAAGCACCCGCAGACTCAGCGCCAGCCGCCTGGTGATCGCCCACCGCCTGTCCACCGTCATGGACGCCGACCGTGTCATCGTCATGTCCGAGGGCCGCGTCGTCGAGCAGGGCGCCCCCGCCGACCTGCTGGCCGACACCGGGGGCCACCTCCACGAACTGGTCCGCCGTCAGCTGACCTGAGCCACCGCGGCGCACCGGCCTTCCCCGCAGCCACCGCAAACGTCGCATATCGTGCACACCGACTGACATGCACACCGACTGACATGTGCACCGACCGGCATGCACGGTGACGGTGAGGCACGGCGACTGTCCTGCACAGCGGTGCTGCGCGGCGGACGGAGGATGCGATGACCACGACCACGAATCTGCTCGACGCGCTGCCGGCCGGCGGACGCGAACGGCTGACCGCGATCGCGCACGAGGTGTCGCTGCCGCGCGACACCCGGATCTTCGAGGAGGGACGGCGCGCCGACCGCTTCTGGATCATCCGCAGCGGCCAGGTCACCCTCGACCAGCACGTCCCCGGGCGGCGCGCCGCGGTCGTCGAAACCCTCGGCCGCGACGACCTCCTCGGCTGGTCCTGGCTCTTCCCGCCGTATCTGTGGCACCTGGGCGCCGAAACCGTCGGCACGGTGGAGGCCGTGGAATTCGACGCCACCGTCGTCCGGGCACTCTGCGAGGACGACCCGGTCCTCGGCCGTGCGGTCTACCGCTATGTCGCCGAGACGGTCGCCGACCGGCTCCAGCGCACCCGCGTCCGGCTCCTCGACCTCTACGGCCCCCAGGGCAGCGGCCTCGAACCCTGACCCCGATCCGCCGGTCGACTGCCGGGAACCGTAACCCCCACCCCGCCGACTACCTGTGCCGGGCCGTGACCGCGGCCCGCGCCGAATCGGTCGTAGCCATAGGGGAGAAGGTCCATGCGTCCTGGAAAGATGTGCGGGATGGCGGTGGTCGTCGCGCTGGCCGCGACCGCGTGCGGCGGAGCGGCCGACGGGGGGACGGGGACGGATGCCGCGGGGCGCGGGGCCGGCGGCTTCCCGGTGAAGGCGGCCGACTGCAAGGGCGCCGAGACCACCTTCACCGCCGCCCCCCGCAAGATCGTGACCAGCAATGCGTCCGCGCTGGAGATGCTGCTGCGCCTCGGGGCGGGCGACCGGGTCATCGGGACCGGATTCCCGCCCGGCAAGGGCACCTTGCCCGGGAAGCTGGACGCACAGGCCCGGAAGGTGCCGGTGCTGGGGAAGGCGGTCATCGCGAAGGAGAAGCTGCTCGGGTCGGGGGCCGACCTCTATGTCGACACCTTCTCCTCCATGCAGAACATGGGCGGCTCGGGCAGTGCGCCGACCGAGGACGAATTCAGGGCGGCCGGCATCAAGCACGTCTATCTCGCGTCCACCGCATGCGCGTCGATGGCGAAGGAGCCGCAGCGGGACCTGTCCGGGGTGGAGGGGGACATCACCCGGCTGGGCGCGGTCACCGGGACCGCCGGGCGGGCGCGGGAACTCGTGGCGGGGATGCGGGCGAAGGTCGCCGCGGTGCACAAGGCCGTCGGCGACATACCGGAGGCGAAACGGCCGGGCTACTTCTTCTTCGACTTCGACGCGGGAACCAAGCAGCCGATGGCGGTGTGCGGCAAGCAGGTCGCCAATGCCGTGATCCACCAGGCCGGCGCGCGCAATGTCTTCGCCGGATGCGACGGTGACTTCAAGCCCGTCTCCTGGGAGGACGTGGTCGCCAAGGATCCGGACTGGATCCAGCTGGGGGTACGGAACCGGGGCGATGCGGCGGCCACGGCGAAGGCGTACGACCAGGCGGAGGCGTTCCTGAAGAGCTTCCCGGCCACGAAGGGGCTGCGGGCGGTCAAGGACGGGAAGTTCCTGCGGATCGGATCGGAGCGTACGACGATCGCCGGGGTCGGCAACGCGGAGGCGGTGGAGCAGATCGCGCACACGATCCACCCCGCGGAGTTCAGGGCGGGGCGGTAGTGGCGGCGGTCACCGGGACCGGACGGCGTACGGTGCGTCCGGCGCCGCTCGCCCTGGGGCTGGGCGTCGCGCTGACGGTGGCGCTGACCGCCGCCGTGGCGCTCGGCTCCACCGATATCGCGCCCGGCGAGGTGTGGTCCGTGGTGTTCCGGCGGCTGGGCGGCGGGGCGCCCCGGCCCGGCACCGACGACCTCATCGTGTGGCAACTGCGCGTGCCCAGGGCCCTGTTGGCGGCGCTGGTCGGCGCGGGCCTCGGGCTGGTGGGCACCGCGACCCAGGCACTGGTACGCAACCCGCTGGCGGACCCGTATCTGCTGGGCATCTCCAACGGCGCCTCCCTCGGCGCGGTCGCCGCGATCGTGCTGGGCGCGAGCACCGGCGGTCTGCTGGGGCTCGGGCTGTCGGCGGCCGCCTTCGCGGGGGCGCTCGGTGCGTTCGCACTGGTGTGGTGCATGGCCCGGCGCGGTGGGGGATTCTCGCCGCTGCGGCTGGTGCTGGCGGGCGTGGGGATCGGGCAGTTCCTGGCCGGGTTCACCAGCTATCTGGTGCTGCAGGCCGAGGACGAGCAGCAGACCCGCAGCGTGCTGTTCTGGCTGATGGGGAGCCTGAGCGGGGCGACATGGGAGGTGCTGTGGCTGCCGGCGCTCGCCGTCACCGCCGGGCTGCTCGTCCTCCAGGCCCGCGCCCGTCCCATGAACGCCCTGATCATGGGCGACGAGACCGCGGCCGGCGTCGGCGTGGACGTCACCCGGCTGCGCCGCGAGCTGTTCGTGGTGACCAGCCTGCTGACCGGCGTCCTGGTATCGGTCTCCGGTGCCATCGCCTTCGTGGGGCTGATGGTGCCCCACCTCTGCCGCCTGATCGTCGGCGGCGACCACCGGCGCCTCCTGCCGCTCTCCGCGCTCACCGGGGCGCTGTTGCTGGTGGTCGTCGATGTGGTGTGCCGTACGGCGATGGACACCCAGGAGCTTCCGGTGGGTGTGGTGACGGCGATGATCGGGGCACCCGCCCTGCTGTTCATCCTGGACCGGCGGATGGAGGCGGGCCGATGAAGGCCGGGGACGGGACGGTGGCGAAGGGCGAAGGCGGGCCGATGAGGGTCGAGATCGAGGATCTGCACGTCGGCTATGCGGGCCGCGATGTGGTCGCGGGGGTGCACCTCGTCGCGGCGGAGGGCGAGATCGCCGGGCTGGTCGGCCCCAACGGCAGCGGGAAATCCACCGTGCTGCGCACCGTCTACCGCCATCTGCGGCCCACCGCCGGGCGGGTGCTGCTGGCCGGGGCCGACATCCGCGAGCTGAGCCCCGGCCGGGCCGCCCGGCAGGTCGCCGCGCTCCCGCAGGAACGCGGCAGCGATTTCGAGCTGACCGTGCGGGAGGTGGTGGTGATGGGCCGCACACCGTACAAGCGGGCCTTTGCGGGGGACGACGACGGCGACCGGGAGACCGTGGCCCGGTCCCTGGCCGCCGTCGGCATGGCCGGGCACGCGACGCGCCGGTTCTCCGCGCTGTCGGGCGGTGAGCGCCAACGGGTCCTGCTGGCACGGGCCTTCGCACAGGAACCGCAGGTGCTGGTCCTGGACGAGCCCACCAACCACCTCGACATCCGGCACCAGGTGGAACTGCTAGGCCTGCTGCGCGCGCAGCGCCGTACGACGCTGATCTCGCTGCACGACCTGAACGCGGCGGCGTCCCTGTGCGACCGGCTGCATGTGCTGCACAAGGGGACGGTGGTGGCGTCCGGTACGCCGCGCGCGGTGCTCACCCCGGAACTCCTGGCCGAGGTCTTCGGGGTACGCGCCGCGGTGACCGCACACCCCCTCACCGGCGACCCGTTGATCGCCTTCGACCACCGGCAGACCGCAGGCGCCGACCTGCTCCGGGAGCCCGCCGGCTAGCCCTCCGGCCTGCGGCACGAACGGGCCCGGCCGACAGGCGGTCGGACGGGCGCACGGTCCCGGAACTCCGCCACCGCGCGCCCTCCCTCCGCTACGTCGCCTCGAAATGGCTCGGCCGCCCCTGGCGCAGCACCAGGCGGCCGAGCCGTTCGGCGTCCGCCCGGCGCATCAACTGCCGCCTGCCGTCCGGGTGCTGGAGAACGGACGAATGCCAGGGCGTCATCCACACATCCGGCGCATCGAGCAGACGCATGCCGAATTTGGCCGAGCCGCGGGGCTGCGGATGGATGGACAGCCGGACCGCACGGGGATGGTGCTCGGCGATCAGCGCGCCCCAGGCCCGGCTGCGCTGGATCACGCCGTACGCGCGGGTCCGGCAGTCGCGTTGCAGCGCCGACCGCGTACCGGGGAAGGCCGCGGTGTCCTCGAAGAGGAAGCGGGTGATGCCCTGGTAGAGGCGGCGGGTCTCCTCGTCGCCGCCGCGGGTCCCCGACCGCAGGGTCTCCAGGGACGGCGCGTAGCGCGCATGGAGCCGGGCGCGCTGCTCGTCGTACGGCAGGTCGCCGTGGACATCGCGCAGATCGAAGAGGTCCAGATGCGTCAGGCCTTCGTCCCGGATCATCGTGCGCAGGGCGTCGCCGTAGGCGTCGATGTGCGCATCGGGAACCCGGATGAGATCGCTGAAGGCATGTCCGTCCGAGCAGATGACGATGCGGGCGCCGGGCGGGTGGACGGCGGCGATACGGGCGCAGAGGCCGTCGAGGAAGCGCAGGGCGAGGCGTTCGCCCTCGTCGGGGAGGTGGCCCAGGACCTTGGCGGGGTTGGGGGATTTGCAGGGGAAGCCGGGGAGGGTGAAGCGGATCGGCGCACCGGCCGCGATGGCCGGTGTGAGCCGGCGCAGTTGGGGGTGGAAGGCGTCGGGGGTGGCGTCCTGCGGGTCGTCCAGGGTGCGGCGGTAGGGGAGGAGGAGGGTGAGGACCGCTTCGGCGGTGGCGCGGTGGCCGGCGGTTCTGTCGGGGTGCGGAGCGTGGGTCAGCATGCGGCATCCGGGACGTGCGCCACGGGACAGCGGGAGGCTGCCGGTTCGTCTCCGGCAGGACCGTACGCCACCGGAAGCCGGTCGATCCCACGGGCAAGTACCGCCGGAATCCAGTGCAGTTCGGATTCCGGTACGGCCATCCGGAGGCCCGGCAGCCGGCGCAGCAGCGTGCCCAGGGCGACCTGGAGTTCCACGCGGGCGAGCGCCGCGCCGGGGCAGAAGTGGATGCCGTGGCCGAAGGCGAGGTGCGGATTGGGGGAGCGGTCGAGGTCGAGGGTGTCGGCGTCGGGGAACTGGCGCGGGTCCCGGTTGGCGGCGCAGAGGGAGACGATCACCGAGTCGCCGGCCGGGATGCGGGTCCCGTGCAGATCGGCGTCCTCGGCGAAGAAGCGCCAGGTCGTCAGCTCGAAGGCGCTGTCATGACGGAGCAGTTCCTCGACGGCCCGGGGGAGCAGCTCGGGCCGGTCGGCCAGCCGCGCCAGCTGCTCGGGGCGGCGCAGCAGGGTGACCAGCGCCGTGGTGATCTGGTTGGTGACCGGCTCCTGGCCGGCGACCAGCAGCTGGAAGATCATGGAGTCGAGCTCTTCCGGCCGCAGGTGTCCCTCGTCGCGGGCGGTCACCAGACGGGACAGCAGATCCTCTCCCCGCTCGCGCCGCTTGTGGGCGACCAGATCGGCGATATAGCCCTGGAGTCCGCGCAGCCGCGCCTCGTATGCCGGGCGTCCGGGATCCTCGGGGCCGACGGGCTGGACGACCTTCCCCCAGTCACGGTCGAAGCGGTCACCGAACTCCTCCGGCAGGCCGATGACTTCGGCCAGCACCTGGAACGGGAAGCGGGCCGCGAAGGCGTCGACAAGGTCGGCGTGCCCGGTGCGGCCGGGGTGCGGCAGCGCGTCGAGCAGGGCGTCGGCCATCTCCTGGAAGCGCGGGCGGAGCCGCTCGACGCGCTGCGGCGTGAACGCCTCGGTGATCAGCCGGCGCATCGCGGTGTGCTTCGGCGGATCCTGATGCAGCAGATGGACCTGCAGCTGGGAGTGCTGCGGCTCCGGCATGATCGAGGCGCGGGCCCGCCAGGCGGCGTTGCCCCGGGAGTGGTGCTTGCCCAGCCGGGGGTCGGTCAGCGCCTGATGAGCGGCCTCGTAGCCGGTGACGAGCCAGGCGCACACGCCGCTGGGGAAGCGGACCCGGTGGACCGGCCCGCGCGCACGCAGTTCGGCGTAGAGGGGGTAGGGGTCGCGTTTGTACTCCGTTCCGTAGAGCTCGACGGGTTCCGGTGCTGCGTACGCTGCGGACATCGTGGTGGTCTCCTCAACTCCGTGCCCGGACAGCACGGCGTTGGAGAGGTCGGGCGGCGGGCGCGTGGAGTTCCCGCGGGGCAAGGGGATTTCGCCCACAAAGGCCCAGGGTCTGACCGCCCTTGTGCCGGATGCGGAAACCCAGTTAGTCGGCCGGGCCGGCCGCCCGGTTCCGCCCGGTGCGAGGGATAAACCTCACGCGCCGGACGGGGGGCTTCTGCTCCCTCGAACCCGTTGCGGCCTGCGACGATGCGCATTCCCCAACCCCACCCAGGAGCGGCGATGCCTCCCTCTCCGGCCCCCTCGATCCCACCGGTCACCTCGAACACCCCGGACACCCCGGACACCCCGGACACTGCGGTCTCTTCGGCCGACCGCAGCCGGTCCGTTCTCCCCCCGGCCGTCCAACGGCTGCTGCCCGCCCGGCCGGTCATCGGCTTCGTCGCACTCCTCGCGGTGCTCTTCGCGCTGTCGTACGGGGCCGGCGCCGCCGCCGGACCGGTTGCGCCGGGCCTGCACCCGGCGGGCGGTGCCCGTACCGGAGGCCCCGCGCCCGCCCACAACGGAGACATGGGCCGGATGCCCGGGATGGACGGCATGCGATGACGGCCACGCCCCCGGACGACGCCACCGCCCCGGCCGGCGCGTCCCGCACCACCACGCTGACCGTCGGCGGCATGACCTGCGCCGCCTGCGTGGGCCGGGTCGAGAAGAAACTCGGGCGGCTGGACGGCGTATCGGCCTCGGTGAACCTGGCCACCGGCCGGGCCCGGATCAGCCACCCCGAGGCGCTCCCGGTCGACGACCTCATCGCCACCGTCGAGGCGGCCGGTTTCACGGCGCGGCTCCCCGAGTCCGCCCCGGAGCCGGACCACGGCGCACATCCCGGCACCGAGGACGACGGCGCCTCCCAGGACAGCACCGCACCCGAGGACGGCAACGCCCCCGCCGAACGCCGCCGGCTGCTGCTGACCGCCGTCCTCTCCCTCCCCGTCCTGGCCCTCTCCATGGTCCCCGCCTGGCAGTTCCTCCACTGGCAGTGGCTGTGCTTCGTCCTCGCCGCGCCGGTCGCCGTATGGGGTGCGGCCCCCTTCCACACCCGTGCGCTGCGCGGCCTGCGGCACGGTGCCGCGACCATGGACACCCTGGTCTCCCTCGGCGTGGCCGCGTCGTTCGGCTGGTCGGCGTACGCGCTGTTCCTCGGCGGCGCCGGGCTGCCCGGTATGACGATGCCCTTCACACTGCTGCCCACGGCCGGCGACGGCACCGCGCATCTCTACCTGGATGCGGCCGTCGGCGTACCGCTGTTCGTGCTGGCCGGGCGCCGGATGGAGGCCAGGGCCCGGCGCGGCACCGGCTCCGCGCTGCGTTCCCTGGCCGAGCTCGCCGCCAAGGACGTCGCCGTGCGCCGGGACGGCACCGAAGTCCGTATCCCGGTGAACCGGCTGCGGGTCGGCGATCTCTTCCTCGTACGGCCGGGGGAGCGGGTCGCCACCGACGGCACGGTCACCGAGGGCAGTTCCGCCCTGGACCTGTCGCTGATCAGCGGGGAGAGCCGGCCGGTCGAGGCCGGGCCGGGCTCGGAGGTCGTCGGGGGCGCGGTCAACTCCGGCGGTCTGCTGGTGGTACGGGCCGGTGCGGTGGGCGCGGACACCCAACTCGCCCGGATCACCCGGCTGGTGGAGGACGCGCAGACCGGCAAGACCTCGGCGCAACGGCTCGCCGACGCGGTGGCGGCCGTCTTCGTCCCCGCCGTACTGACCGTCTCGGTCACCGTCCTGGGCTTCTGGCTCGGTGCCGGAGCCGCCCCCCAGGCCGCCCTCACCGCCGCGGTCGCGGTCCTGGTCGTCGCCTGCCCCTGCGCCCTCGGGCTCGCCACCCCGACCGCGCTGCTGGCCGCCACCGGACGCGGCGCCCAGCTGGGGATCCTCGTCAGCGGGCCGCGGGCACTGGAGCGGCTGCGCCGTATCGACACCATCGTCCTGGACAAGACCGGCACCCTCACCACCGGCAGGATGAGCGTGACGGCCCTGACGCCGCGGGCCGGCGGGCTGGATCCGGCCAAGGCGCTCGGCCTGGCCGCTGCCGTGGAGCAGGGTTCCGAGCATCCGCTGGCCCGAGCCGTCCTCGCCCATGCGGAGGAACAGGATCAACTCCCGGTCCCGGTAAGGGACTTCCCCGTAAGGAACTTCACCGCCACCCCCGGCCACGGCGTACGGGGCACGGTGGACGGCCGCCGGGTGACCGTCGCCCGGCCGCCCGCCGACCCCGCAGACCTCCCGGCTCCCCTCCCCGACGCCGTGCGCGCCGCGGAGACCGCAGGGCACACCGCGGTCCTGGTCACCGTCGACGGCACTCCCGAGGCCGTTCTCGCCGTCGGCGACGCGCTCCGCCCCGACGGCTACCGGGCCGTCGACCATCTGCGCCGCCTGGGCCTGCGGCCCGTACTGGCCACCGGGGACCGCGAGGCCACCGCCCGCGCGGTGGCCGGGCAGCTCGCCATCACCGAGATCCACGCCCAGGCCACCCCGCAGGACAAGGCCGCGCTGGTCACCACCCTGAAGGAACAGGGCGGCCGGGTCGCCGTCGTGGGCGACGGCGTCAACGACGCCGCGGCCCTCGCGCTCGCCGACCTCGGCATCGCCATGGGCGGCGGCACCGACGCCGCGATCGGCGCCGCGGATGTCACCCTCGTCCGCGAGGACCTCCAGGCCATCGCAGACGCGGTACGCCTGGCCCGCCGCACCCTGGGCACCATCCGGGCCAACCTGGTCTGGGCCTTCGGCTACAACCTCGTCACCGTGCCGCTCGCCGCCGTCGGCCTGCTCAACCCGATGCTCGCGGCCGCCGCGATGTCCGCCAGCTCACTGCTCGTGGTGGGCAACAGTCTGCGGCTGCGGGCCTGGCAGCCGGCCCGGGCGGCGAAGCCCGCCCGGAGCATCAACCGCCCGCGCACGCACGCCACTTGGGAGGCCCGATGAACCGGATGAAGGAGCTGAGCGGGACGGACGGGCCGAGGCGGCTGCGCGCGGCCGTGGCCGTACCCCTGCTCTCGTGCCTGGCGACGCTGGGCACCCTCACCGCCTGGACCGCCACCGGCAACGCCGGCACCCCCGCACGCCTCGGCGCCGCCGAGGGCCGGGTGCTGATCCCGTACGGGAAGGAGTCCACCGCGGCGTTCTTCACGATCCGCAACACCGGCACCGCGGACGACGAACTGACGGGCGTCACCGGCCCGCCCGGGTACCGCGCCATGCTCAGCCGCACCGCCGACATCGGGCGCAACGCCCGGCGGATGGAGATGGTGCGCGCCGCCACCGTCCCGGCGGGCGGCTCGCTGCGGATGACGGCGACCGGACTGGACATCATGGTCAGCCCGCCGCCCCGGCTCTCACCGGGGGAACGGCTCACCTTCACCCTGCACTTCCGTGACAGCCCACCGCTCACCGTCCGGGCGCGGGCGGTGGCGACGCTCGCCGGACCGTGAGCCGGGACGGCGAAGCCCCCCTCGTACCGGACCGGTGTCGGTACGAGGGGGGCTGACGGCCTGTTCGCCGGCACGAGTGGGCCTGCCGGCCTGTCTGCCGGCACGAGTGGGGCCGCCACCGCGTCAGTGCCAGGTCAGGCAGCGGCGCCCGCGAGCTCGCGCGGCGGGCCGCCCGGGACGGGATCCCAGGCCCCCTCCGCCTCCGCCAGCCGGGCGATCAGAGTCTCCCGTGCGCGTGCCACCCGGGACCGGACCGTCCCCACGGGACAGCCCATCACCCCGGCGGCCGCCGCATAGGGCAGCCCGAGCAGCTGCGTCAGCACGAACGCCTCACGCCGCCCCGGCCCCAGCGCCGTCAGCAGTTCCGCCAGGGCGACACCTTCGTCGAACCCCGGCACCCCGCGCGGCTGGACCCGTTCCGCCGCCGACTGCCAGTCCTCGGTCGCCGCCAGCCGGGGCCGTACGGCCTGGGAACGGATCCGGTCCGCCACCACCCGCCGGGCGATCGTCAGCAGCCAGGTCCGTGCCGATGACCGGCCCTCGAACCCGGGCAGACTGCGCAGTGCCCGGACATAGGTGTCCTGCACCAGGTCGTCGGTCGCCTGCGGATCGCCGCTGAGATGGGTCACATAGCGCCGTACATCGAGCTGGGTGGCCCGGACGAACTGTTCGACGGCCCGCTCGTCGCCACCGCGGGCGGCCAGCGCCCACCCCGTCACCGCCTCGTCATCGCGCATTCCGCGACCGCCCCTCGCCGGGCGCGCAGGCGTCGGGGAGGATGGGCCCATGCACTGCGCCCGCATCCGTACGGCACTCTCCGCCCGCCTCGACGGCGAGGAACTGCCGCCCGGCCTCACCGACCGCCGGCTCGACTGCCATCTTTCGGGCTGTGCGGACTGCCGCCATTGGCAGGCACGGGCACGAGCGCTGACGGCGGACATCGGCCGGGCCGCCGCGCACACCGAGCGCGATACGGCGTCCGTCGACGCGCTGCTGGCGGGCCTGCGGTCGCGGGCTGCCCTCGACTGACGGGACGCCGCGGCGCCCCCTGCGGGCAGGAATCATCGGAACCATCATCGGAGTCCTTGGGAATCCTTCGCGTGATCCGGTCGCCGCGCTCGGCGGGGACCGGTGAAATGGGAATTCAACCGTGCTGTCAGCCGACAGCCGGTTCACACGGCGGACCCCGCAACGACATCGCATGGGCCAGCAACAGCCGGCGCTTCGCCCGGCGCGGCTCCTGCCGGGCTGCGCGTACGGCGGGCGGCGCATCGGGCAGCACGATCCGCAGGACGAGCACCAGCGGCGCGAACAGCCACGCCGACACGGTGCGCACGAGCCGGAACGCCGCCCGCTCGCCGCCCCACAGCCACCAGGCGCTGAGCAGGGCGACGAGCAGGTGGGCGGCTAGCATGCCGCCCGCGCCGCCGCTCATGCCAGTCATGCCAGTCATGCCGTCCATGGCATGCGTGGCCGCCATGCCAGGCATGCTCGGCAGCTGCCCGTGCATCCCGGCCATGTCTGCCATCTGCCCGTGCATCCCGGGCATCTGCGCATGCATCCGCTGCGCCGCATCGATGTCCGCGAGCGACATCCCCTGCGCGCCGCACAGCCAGGTGCTCGCCCATTGCCGTGCCAGTGACGCCCGTTCGCCGCCGGCGGCGGCGAACGCCTGGCCGAGGGAGAACGCGCTGTGCAGGGCGGCCTGGGTGCCCACGGTCAGCAAGCCCACCGTCAGGGGCCCGCGTTCGCGCCCCGCCAGACACCAGGCACCGGCCGCGGTTCCCGCGCCGGCCGCGAGCAGCATCCACCCGGGCACCGCGGCATCCGACATCGCCACATGGCCGAGGGCAGCGAGCAGCACACAGACCGCCGCGAACACCGCGGCGCGCAGCCCCCTGAGAATGTGCCCCGCAACCATGACGGGCCCATCGTCGCACCCCGCCCGCGGGGCCGAACGGGAGGGGCCCATGGTGGCGTATGGGACATCAGGTGTAAGGGGGCCAGTTGGGACGGGGCAGCTGCTGCTCCGACGAGCACTCCGGCGATCGTCAACTCGGGGTTGACGTCGAGGTGTCGTCAACCTATGGTTGACGCATGGCGAATTCAGACCGCACAACGCATACGATCCGCCTCGACGACCTGATCGAGGCCATCAAGAAGGTGCACTCCGACGCGCTCGACCAGCTCTCCGACGCGGTGATCGCCGCCGAGCACCTCGGTGATGTGGCCGACCACCTCATCGGCCACTTCGTGGACCAGGCGCGGCGCTCCGGTGCGTCCTGGACGGACATCGGCAAGAGCATGGGCGTCACCAAGCAGGCGGCACAGAAGCGCTTCGTGGTGAAGGGCTCCGGCGGCGAACTGTCGGATCTCGATGCCCAGCAGGGCTTCAGCCGGTACACCCCCCGGGCGCGCAAGGTCGTGGTGGCCGCGCAGGAAGCCGCCCGCGCGGCCTCCGGGAACGAGATCCGCCCCGAGCACCTGGTGCTGGGGCTGCTGACCGACCCGGCCGGGCTCGCCGCGCTGGCGCTCGTGGAGCTGGGGGTCTCGCTGGACGCCGTCCGCGAGGCCGCCACCGCGGCGCTGCCGCCCGCGTCCGACGAGGTGCCGGCGCTCATTCCGTTCGACGCGCAGGCGAAGAAGGCGCTGGAGCTCACCTTCCGTGAGGCCCTGCGGCTGGGGCACAACTACATCGGCACCGAGCACATCCTGCTGGCCCTGCTGGAGTTCGAGGCCGGTACGGGCGTGCTCGCGGGCCTCGGGGTCGACAAGAAGTCCGCGGAGAACGCCGTCCGGGCCGTGATGGCCGCCGCCATCGGCGACGGCGACGGCGACGAGTCCTGAGCCGGAGGTGCACCGTTGACGCAGGCGGCGCCGCCCGGGGGCGCCGCCTGCGTCCGTGCTGCCCTAACTCCGCGCGCTTCGCGGGGGATTGGCGGCCCGTTCGGCCGGGGCGGCGTCGCGTACGCCCAGCCGCAGATGTTCCACGTGGAACAGTGCCTGGTCGAGGAGTTCGGCGACGTGGTTGTCGTACAGGGCGTAGATGATCGAGCGGCCACGGCGTTCGCCGGCGACCAGGCCGAGGTTGCGCAGCAGGCGGAGCTGGTGCGAACAGGCGGACTGTTCCATGTCCACCGCTTCCGCGAGGTCGCCGACCGCGCACGGGCCCTCCTGGAGGCGGGCCAGGATCCGTAGCCGGGAGGGTGTGGCCAGCGCCTGGAGCGTGGCGGCGACATCGGCGGTGCCCACGGCGTCGAGGCGTTCGCGAGTGGTGGCGGCGGTGCTGCTGCGCTCGACTCCATGACCCATGGAGCCCATCCTACAAGCGATATGTCAATACATGAAGAGTTGTTCATTCGTTCCTGTATGGTGACGCCATGTCTTCCACCGTCACCCGGCGGCCCGCCCCGGCGCCGACGCGTCATGAGGCCGTCGCTCCCCGGTGGCGCACCCGAGTGTCCGCGCTGCCCGAGGCCCGCTGGGCGGCCGCGTCCCTGGCCCTGTTCCTGATCGCCCTGCCGCTGCAGCTGACCGGCGCCCCCGCCGCGCTCCACGGTCCGCTGTACGCGGCCGCGTATGTCGCCGGCGGCTGGGAACCTGCCTGGTCCGGACTCCGGGCGCTGCGCCGACGGACCCTGGACGTCGACCTGTTGATGGTCGTCGCCGCGCTCGGCGCGGCCGCCGTCGGGCAGCTGACGGACGGCGCGCTGCTCATCGTCATCTTCGCGACCTCCGGGGCCCTGGAAGCGCTGGCCACCGCCCGGACCGCCGACTCGGTACGCGGCCTGCTCGACCTCGCGCCCGCCACGGCCACCCGCCTCCTCGACGACGGCGGCGAGGAGACCGTGCCGACCGGCGCCCTCGCGGTCGGCGACACCCTCCTCGTCCGCCCCGGCGAACGCATCGGCGCCGACGGCCGCGTACTGGACGGCGACAGCGAGGCCGACCAGGCCACCATCACCGGCGAACCCCTGCCGGTGGCCAAGGGACCCGGCGACGGGGTCTTCGCCGGCACCCTGAACGGCACCGGCGCGCTGCGCGTCAGGGTCGAGCGCGACGCCGCCGACTCGGTGATCGCCCGGATCGTCGCCATGGTCGAGGAGGCCTCGGAGACCAAGGCGCCGACCCAGCTCTTCATCGAGAAGGTCGAACAGCGCTATTCCGTCGGCATGGTGGCGGCCACGCTCGCCGTCTTCGCCGTACCGCTGGGCTTCGGCGCCGGGGTGACCGGCAGCCTGCTACGGGCCATGACCTTCATGATCGTCGCCTCCCCGTGCGCGGTGGTGCTGGCCACCATGCCGCCGCTGCTCTCCGCCGTCGCCAACGCCGGCCGCCACGGCGTCCTGGTGAAATCCGCCGTCGTCATGGAACGCCTCGGCGGGATCGACACCGTCGCCCTCGACAAGACCGGCACCCTCACCGAGGGGACCCCGTATCTTGCCGCCGTCCACCCGCTGCCGGACGGCGGACCGGCCGACGGCGCTCCCCTGACCGAAGACGCCCTGCTCACGGCCGCCGCCGCGGCCGAGCACCGCAGCGAACATCCCCTCGCCCGGGCCATCGTGCGCGCCGCCCGCGAGCGCGGCCTGGACCTCCCGGTGGCGGAGGACTTCACCTCCACGCCCGGCACCGGGGTGACGGCCACCGTCCAGGGGCACACCGTGACCGTCGCCGCGCCACCCCGGCCGTCACCCGGCGCACAGGGCTCTGCACCGAGTCAACTCGCTTTGCATACAAGGGAGTTGGAGGAGGGCGGCCACACCGTCGTCCATGTCCGCCGCGATGGCGTCACGGTCGGCGTCCTGGCGCTCGCCGACCGGATCCGGCCCGGCGCCGCCGCCGCGCTCGCCGCCCTCCGCACGCTCACCGGCAGCGCGCCCCTCCTCCTGACCGGCGACAACCCGCGCGCCGCCGCCCGCCTCGCCGACGAGGTCGCCCTCGCCGGGGTACGGGCCGGACTCCTGCCTCAGGACAAAGCCGCCGCCGTACGGGAGTTGGCGCACACGGGCCGCAAGGTGCTGGTCGTCGGCGACGGCGTCAACGACGCCCCGGCACTGGCCGCCGCCCACACCGGCATCGCCATGGGGCAGGCGGGCTCCGACCTGGCCCTGGAAACCGCCGACGCGGTCATCGTCCGCGACGAACTCGCCACCGTCCCCGCCGTGGTGGCTCTCTCCCGCGCCGCCCGCCGCCTCGTCGTACAGAACCTCGCCATCGCGGGCGTGTTCCTCTCCGGCCTGGTGCTCTGGGACCTGGCCGGCACCCTCCCGCTCCCGCTGGGCGTCCTCGGGCACGAAGGCTCCACCGTCATCGTGGGCCTCAACGGGCTGCGTCTGCTCCGCGAGTCCGCCTGGCGCCGCGCGTGCGCTCCTAGACCTCGGCCGCGGTCAGATCGCGCTGGATGACCCGGGCGGCCGCCTCGATGGTGGCCACGCCGTAGTCCATGGTCCGGTTTCCGTGGGAGAGGACGACCATGCCGTAGTCGTGACCGTTCCCGGTGAAGGCGCCGACGCTGTGCACCCGCCAGCCGTTGGTCTTACGGGGCAGCCAGCCGTTCTTGACGTGGACGGTGGCGGAGGCGGGCGCGCCGGCGGGGACTCCCCACTGCTGGTCGGGCTCGACGCGGTGCATCAGGTCGAGCGCGTAGGCGCGGTCGGAGGGGGTGAGCACGGTGTTCGGCGAGGTGAGCAGCCGCATCAGCGCCAGCTCGTCGTCCGCGGTGATCTGGGTGAGCCCCCACGCCCCGCCCTTGCCCGGCACGGTGTGGCGCATCTGAGCCAGGTCCAGGAACCGCTTGATCCCGGGGAGCCCGACCCGGCGCCAGAGGGCGTCGGTCGAGGCGTTGTCCGACTTGGTGATCATCGCGGTGGCCCAGCGGGCCTCCTGCGGCGTGAGGTGACGGTGCGCCTCGCCGGCCTGGCGGAGCAGCGCCCCGAGCACGGTGACCTTCACCACGCTCGCCGAGTCGAAGTGCGTGCCGCCCTGGAAACGGCAGGTGGTCTCCGTCGTCCGGTCGTAGACGGCCAGCGCCGACCGGCCCTTCCGCCCTTCGAGGGCGGCGGCGATGTCGTGGGACAGCTGGAGCGCCAGACCGGGCTTCTTCGAGGTGCACACAACGGTCGAGCCGCCCGTCGGACTGCTGGCGGTGCTCGCCATGGCCGGACCGGCCGTCTCGAGGGCCGTCAGCAGCGATCCGCCGGCCACCGCCGCAACCAGCCCGCGCCGTGCCCAGCGGGAAATGCGCGATGTGTGCATAGAGAATTCCATTCCGGCCGCCCGGTGCGGGTCGCGGCTCACTTCCGTTCATGGGCCAGGGCGACAATACGGGGCCCAGTGACGATCACCTCGAACGAGTAGGGGGAAATGTCCAAATTTGCCGGTGTAAACGAAATGTGACGTTCGCCAAATCGGGTGTCGGCTGCGGGCCGCCCGTCGCCTGACCGCCGGGTGACCCCGGCGCCCGGCAGGGGTGGTGGGGGCGCGCTTTGTGATCGTCGTGCGCCCTGTCCGGATGTCGGACCCGGCCGTCACCATGGGGGCAGCAACGCCCACAACCGGCTCGGAGGCCGCCTGATGGACGTCCACGCTCTCGACCGGCTGGACAACGACGCCTATGAACGCCTTGTTCTCGACAACGCGCACCCGCCGGCCCGCGACCGGGAAACCTGGGAATTACTTCTCAGCCGGCCCCTGATCGACCGCACCCGCGACACACTCTCGGCACTGGTGCAGCGCAATGTCTCCGCCCTGCGGAAGCGGAAGGCGGAACGCGAGGCATTCCAGACCGAATGCTTCGCCCGAGGGCCGGCCGGCAAGAAGGACTGGTTCGATACCAGAAATGAGTACGAGGAATGGCGGCACCGCGCCGCGAATTTCGCCCGTACCGTCCAGAACGCCCTCGCCGACGTCAACCGTGCCAAGCGCGACCACAACCGCTCCGCGAATCACACCGTGGCGCAGGAACACCGCGAATGCCTGCGGAGACTGGCGCTCGCGGTGCAGCGCCATCAGGCCGCACACGCCCGGTCCGGGGGCGTCGCCGAACAGCCGGACTACGAATTGTGGCGGGTGCTGGACCAGATCACGGTGCCGATGGGGCCGAGCAGCGAGCCGACGTCGCTGCGGACCATGCTGGACATCTACTGGACCGATGTGGCGTCGGTGGACACGGCCGACGAGCAACGGGCCGGCGCGGAACGGGCGATGCGGACGGCGCCGGCCGGTCAGTCCGGGCGGTTCAGCGGGGTGCCGAAGGCCCGGCATGTCGACAACGGGAAGCGGCTGGTCTAGGGCCCGGCCATGACCCATCGGACAGGCCCTAGGAGCTCGCCGGCTGCGCCGCGCGGCCGAGGGCGCGGCGCAGGCGCAGGAAGGGGCGGGGGCGGTTGAGGGCGAGGACGGCCGTGGTGCGTTCGCCGCGGGTGTAGCGGGCGAGGAAGCTGCGGTCGTCGGGGGAGCCTTCGAGGATTTCGGGGGTGTCGTCCGGCAGGCGGCGGCCGGCGAACTGGATGCGGACGCCGTATTGGTCGGACCAGAAGTAGGGCACCGCCTGCTGGGTTGCCACGGTGCGGCCGG
Source organism: Streptomyces chattanoogensis (assembly GCF_001294335.1). Classification (GTDB taxonomy): domain Bacteria; phylum Actinomycetota; class Actinomycetes; order Streptomycetales; family Streptomycetaceae; genus Streptomyces; species Streptomyces chattanoogensis. The sequence goes on along the minus strand of NZ_LGKG01000207.1, from coordinate 315,644 downwards.
CCAGCAGGTTCCGGACGGCGACGGCGGGCTGCTCGGTGGCGCTGGTCCAGTGTTCCGCGCGGATGCCGGCCACCCGGGCCGCATCGCCGACGGCCACGATGCGGGGGAGGGCGGTGACACAGCCTGCGTCGCACAGGACGCCGTCGGCGAGCGGGAGCCCGGAGTCCGCCAGCCAGTCGGTGCGCGGGCGCACGCCGATGCCCACGACGACCACGGAGGCGGGGAGCAGCCGGCCGTCGGTCAGCTCGACCCCGGTGACCCGGCCGTCAGGGCCCGTGCCGTGCAGCCGCGCGACGCCGGTACCGGTGAGGAGCCGGACGCCGTGGTCGCCGTGGAGCGCGGCGCACACGCCCGCCATCTCGTCGCCGAGCTGGGGGGCGAGGGGGAGCGGGGCGGCCTCGACCACGGTGACGCGGTGGCCGAGGGCCGCACAGGAGGACGCGACCTCGGCGCCGATGAAGCCGGCGCCGATCACGACGACCTCGGCCGGACCCCGGGCCAGATCGGCGCGCAGGGCCCGGGCGTCGTCCAGGGTGCGCAGCGTGTGCGTTCCGGTGGGTGACGGGCCGGGGAGACGGCGCGGGGCGGCTCCGGTGGCGATGACCACGCCGTCGGTGACGAGGGACCGCCCGCCGTCGAGGAGCACCGCACGCCCGCCGGTGTCGAGGCCGGTGGCGCGGGTGCCGAGCAGCCATGCGGCGTCGAGTCCGGCGAGCTCTTCGGCGTCGGCCAGGGCCAGCCGGTCCTCGTCTGCCCCGTCCTGGTCATCGGTGGCACCGGTGAGGAAGTCCTTGGACAGGGGCGGACGGTCGTAGGGGCGGTGCGGCTCCTCCCCGACGATGACCAGGCGGCCGTCGAACCCCTGGGAACGCAGGGCCCGCGCGGCGTACAGCCCCGCCAGCGAGGCCCCGATGACGGCGACGGACTTCATGGGGCGTCGGCCTCCTCGGCGGCGAGATCGAATGAAGCGGCGTACAGCGGGCAGCCGACCGGACACCCCTTCGGCCGGCCGCAGCGGAGCGCGGCGCTTCGGCGGGGGCGGGTGTCGTCGATGGCGCACAGCTCTCCGTCGGCGGGGACGACGGAGATCGGAGGAGCGGTATCGATGTGGCAGTGGCAGCAGACGTCCCTCACCAGGGCCCCCAGGTACGGTCCGGCCTTTTCGGCACCAACGCGTTTCGTCATGCGCACAGTGGAGCGTTATGTGCAACAGAATCCCGAGGGGGAGCCGGTGCGTCAAGCGGTCCCCGTGCCTGCGGTGAGGTCGGCCGGATGACGGACACGGCAGCGGAGGAGCGGGCGGCGGAGCGGTCGCCGAAGAGCCCGGCCAGTGCGGTGCAGTCGGTGGACCGGGCGGTCACCGTGCTGGAGATCCTCGCCCGGCACGGCGAGGCCGGGGTGACCGAGGTCGCCGATGAGCTGGGCGTCCACAAGTCGACCGCGTTCCGGCTGCTCGGCGTGCTGGAGAACCGGGGGCTGGTCGCGCAGGAGCAGGAACGCGGCAAGTACTACCTGGGTGCGGGGGTGTTGCGGCTGGCCGGCGCGGCGGCCGTACGGCTGGACATCTCGCAGGAGGGCGCGCCGGTCTGCCGGGCCCTGGCCGACGAGCTGGGCGAGACGGTCAATATCGCGGTGCTCGACGGCACCGCCGCCGTCAACATCATGCAGGCGCGCGGCCCGGCCTCGGTCACCGCCCAGAACTGGCTCGGCCGGCGCACTCCGCTGCATGCCACGTCCAGCGGCAAGGCGCTGCTCGCGTACCAGCCGGAACCGGTCCAACAGGCCGTACTGCAACGGAAACTGGCCCGGCTGACCGAGCGGACGATCACCTCGGCGGCCGCGCTGCGCCGGGAGCTGGCGGAGGTGGCCGAGCGGGGCTTCGCGGTGGCGATCGAGGAGCTGGAGCTGGGGCTGCGGGCGGTGGCCGCGCCGGTGCGGGCGCACGACGGGGCGGTCATCGGGGCGATCAGCGTGTCGGTGCCCGCGTACCGGCTCGCCGAGCAGCGGCTGGCGGAGGTGGTCAAGCGCACCGTCGCCGCGGCCGAGGAGCTCTCGCGGCGGATGGGGTACGCCTGTTGAGCGGGTGACGCGCCGGGGCGGTGGCGCGCAGGGACATGCGGGGCCGGAGCGGATGATCCGGCCCCGCATCTGCTGTTCGGGTACGCCCGTTGAAGCGGGCCGTGCGCCCGTGACCAGCCCTTTGCGAAGAGCCGGCCCGGACCTCTTGACGCTGCCGAGGCACCGCTCCCACGATGTCTCTCACTGCGCAACCAGTCGTGCATGACGCAACACCGGGCGGCAGGAGGAGGGCCATGTCCCGTACGCGCGCACAGAGTTCCCGTGTGGTGGTCATCGGTGCCGGAATCGTCGGCTGCTCCCTCGCCGACGAGCTGACCGCCCGTGGCTGGGCCGAGGTCACCGTCCTCGAACAGGGCCCGCTGCCGGCCCCCGGCGGCTCCACCTCACACGCACCCGGCCTGGTCTTCCAGACCGGCCCGTCCAAGACCATGACCGGGTTCGCGGCCTACACCGTCCGGAAGTTCCGCTCCCTCGAGACCGACGGCCTGCCCTGCTTCCTTCCCGTCGGCGGCCTCGAGATCGCCACCACCGAGGCCCGCTGGGCCGATCTGCACCGTAAGGCCGGGCTCGCCGCCTCCTGGGGCGTACGCGGGGAGCTGCTCACCCCGCACCGGTGCCGGCAGCTCTGGCCGATGCTGGACGAGACCAGGCTCCACGGCGGCTTCCACACCCCCGACGACGGCCTGGCCCGCGCCGTACCCGCCTGCCGCGCCCAGATCGCGCGGGCCGAACGCCGGGGCGCCCGCTTCCTGGAACGGCACACCGTCACCGGGATCGAGCGGGAGGGCGGGCAGGTCACCGCAGTCGTGACGGACCGGGGCACCTTCCCCGCCGACCACGTCGTCTCGGCCGCCGGCTTCTGGGGCCCGGTGATCGGTGCGATGGCCGGGGTGGACGTACCGCTGCTCCCGCTGGCCCACCAGTACGCCAGGACCGCGCCGCTGCCCGGCCTCGACGGCTCCCGCGGGGAGGCGAGCCGGCCGATCCTGCGCTTCCAGGACCGCGACCTCTACTTCCGCGAACACGCCGACCCCGCCGGGGGCCGGATCGGCATCGGCTCCTACGCCCACCGGCCGATGCCCGTCGACCCGTTCACCGTCCCCGCCTTCGACGCCGTTCCCGTCATGCCGTCCTCCCTGCCGTTCACCCCGCAGGACTTCGCGCCGAGCTGGCAGGACAGCGTCGGACTGCTTCCCGCACTGGCCGGCTCCCGGATCGAGGAGGGTTTCAACGGCGTCTTCTCCTTCACCCCCGACGGGATGCCGCTCCTCGGCGAATCCCGCCGACTGCGCGGGTTCTGGCTGGCCGAGGCGGTCTGGGTCACCCACTCCGCGGGCGCCGCCAAGGCCGTCGCCGAGTGGATGACGGACGGCCGGCCCGCCGTCGACATCCACGAATGCGATCTCAGCCGCTTCGAGGACGCCCAGCGCTCGCCCGCGTACATCGCCGACCGCGGTGCCCGGAACTTCATCGAGGTGTACGACGTCATCCATCCGCTGCAGCCCATGGACCAGCCCCGGCCGCTGCGGACCAGCCCCTTCTACCCCCGCCAGCAGGAGCTCGGCGCGTACTTCCTGGAGGGCGGCGGCTGGGAACGCCCGCACTGGTACGAGGCCAACGCCCCGCTCGCCGCGGCCGTCGAACTCCCCGAGCGCGACGCCTGGTCGGCGCGGTACTGGTCGCCGATCGCCGCCGCCGAGGCCAGGGCCACCCGCGAAGGGGTCGCCCTTTACGACATGACCCCGCTGCGCCGGCTCGAAGTCACCGGTCCGGGCGCCCTCGACTTCCTCCAGCACATGACCACCAACAACCTCCGCAAGAAACCGGGCGCGGTCACCTACACCCTGCTCCTGGACGGGACGGGCGGTATCCGCTCCGATCTGACCGTCGCCCGCCTGGCCCCCGACCGCTTCCAGATCGGCGCCAACTCCCCGGCAGATCTAGACTGGCTGCTGCGGCACGCGCCCGCCGGAGTACACCTCCGCGACATCACCCCCGGCACCTGCTGCATCGGCGTCTGGGGCCCGCTCGCCCGCGACCTCGTCCAGCCGCTGACCCGCGACGACTTCTCGCACCAGGGCTTCGGCTACTTCCGCGCGAAGGAGACCTACCTCGGGCATGTCCCCGTCACGGCCATGCGCCTGTCGTACGTCGGCGAGCTGGGCTGGGAGCTGTACACCACCGCCGACCTGGGGCTCCGGCTCTGGGACACCCTCTGGGCGGCGGGCCGGGAACACGGCGTGATCGCGGCCGGGCGCTCGGCCTTCAACTCCCTGCGCCTGGAGAAGGGTTACCGCGCCTGGGGCGCCGACATGACCGACGAGCACACCCCGTACGAGGCGGGAGTCGGCTTCGCCGTCCGCAAGGACAAGGACTTCGTGGGACGCGAAGCCCTCGAGGCACTGCCGTCCCCCTCCCGCAGGCTCACCCCCCTCCTCCTCGACGACCCCGCCGCGGTGGTCCTCGGCAAGGAGCCCGTCCATGTCGCGGGAACACCGGCCGGTTACGTGACCAGCGCCGCGTACGGTTACACGCTGGGCCGGTGCATCGCCTACGCCTGGCTGCCCCCACTCGCCACCGGCACCGGCGTGGACATCGAGTACTTCGGCGAGAAGGTCCCGGCGACCGTCGCCGACGAGCCGCTCTTCGACCCGAAGATGACCCACATCCTGAGATGACCCACATCCTGAGATGACCCACATCCTGAGATGACCCGCATTCTGACGTGCGACAGCCGCCGCTAGGAGGCCCCTGTGTCCCCCACGTACGACGTGATCGTGATCGGTCTCGGCGGTATGGGCAGCGCCGCCGCCCACCATCTCTCCGCCCGCGGCGCCCGCGTGCTCGGCCTGGAGAGGTTCGGCCCCGTGCACAACCGGGGTTCCAGCCACGGCGGTTCGCGGATCACCCGGCAGTCCTACTTCGAGGACCCGGCGTACGTACCGCTGCTGCTGCGCGCCTACGAGCTGTACGACGAGCTGGAACGGGCGACCGGCCGGGAGATCGCCACCCTGTGCGGCGGTGTGATGGTGGGCCGCCCCGATTCCCGTACCGTCGCGGGCTCGTTGCGCTCCGCCACCGAGTGGGACCTGCCGCACGAGATGCTCGACGCGGCCGACATCCGGCGCCGCTTCCCGACCCTGACGCCGGACGACGACGAGGTCGCGCTGTACGAGGACCGGGCCGGTCTGGTCCGCCCCGAGAACACCGTCGCCGCGCATCTCCAGCTGGCCACCCGGCGGGGCGCCGACCTGCACTACGACGAGCCGATGACCCGCTGGGAGCCGTACCGGGACGGCGTACGCGTCCATACGGCCGACAACACCTACACCGCGGGGCAGTTGGTGATCTGCCCGGGGGCGTGGGCGCCGGAACTGCTCACGGACCTCGGGGTGCCGTTCACCATCGAGCGGCAGATCATGTACTGGTTCCGGCCGACGGGCGGAGTCCGGCCCTTCCTTCCCGGGAACCACCCCGTCTACATCTGGGAGGACGCGGCCGGAGTCCAGGTCTACGGCTTCCCGGCCATCGACGGGCCGGAGCTGGGGGCCAAGGTCGCCTTCTTCCGCAAGGGTGTCGTCTGCACCCCGGAGACCATCGACCGTACCGTGCACGAGCACGAGGTACGGGCCATGGCGGACCATATGTCCCGCTGCATCCCCGCCCTGCCCGGCACCTTCCTCAAGGCCGCGACCTGCATGTATTCCAACACGCCCGACGAGCACTTCGTCCTCGCCCGCCACCCGGCGCACCCGGACTGCGTCACCGTGGCCTGCGGGTTCTCCGGGCACGGCTTCAAGTTCGTCCCGGTGGTCGGTGAGATCGTCGCCGATCTGGCCCTGACCGGCACCACCGGGCACCCCATCGGTCTCTTCGACCCCCACCGCCTCGCCGCCGCGCCCGCCTGAGGCGCAGGGGCCCGCCGGAGGCGAACTCGATCGAACCAGGAGTACGCACGTGACGACGACCCCGATCTCCCCGAGCCTGACCGCCACCCTCGCCGGCCGCTACTACACCGACCCCGGGATCTTCCGGCAGGAGCAGGAGAACATCTTCGAGCGGCTGTGGTGCTGCGCGGTGCGCGCCGCCGATCTGGCGAGGCCCGGTGCCTTCCGTACGGTCCGGGTCGGCCGCGAGAGCGTACTGATCACCCGCAACCGGGCCGGCGCCCTGCGCGCCTTTCTCAACGTCTGCCGGCATCGCGGCGCGCGGCTGTGCACCGAGGAGTCCGGCGAGGTCCGCCGTACCCTCCAATGCCCCTACCATGCCTGGACCTACGACCTGGACGGCCGGCTGATCGCCGCCCCCAACCTCCAGAGGATGCCCGACATCGACCGCACCGAGCGCGGTCTGGTCGCCGTCCCGCTGCGCGAATGGCTCGGCTATGCCTGGGTGTGCCTGGCCGACGAGCCGCCGTCCTTCGAGGAGACGGTGACCGGCGCCGCCGTCGAGCGGCTGGGCGACCCGGCCGCCCTCGACCGCTACCGCACCGAGGGCCTCGCCCTGGGCAGGCGCATCACCTACGACGTGCGGGCCAACTGGAAGCTCATCGTCGAGAACTTCATGGAGTGCTATCACTGCGCGACCATTCACCCCGAACTCACCGATGTCCTGCCGGAGTTCGCGGACGGCTTCGCCGCGCAGTACTACGTCGGCCACGGTGCCGAGTTCGCGCCGGAGGCCGCCGGATTCACGGTGGACGGCAGCGCGGGCTTCGGCCGGCTGCCGGGGATCGAGGACGGCCAGGACCGCCGCTACTACGCGATCACCGTCCGGCCGCAGGTCTTTGTCAACCTCGTCCCCGATCACGTCATCGTTCACCGGATGTTCCCGATGGCCGCCGACCGCACCGTCGTGGAATGCGACTGGCTGTATCTGCCGGAGGTCGTCGACTCCGGGGCGGATGTCTCCCGTTCCGTCGAACTCTTCCACCGGGTCAACACCCAGGACTTCGCCGCCTGTGAGCGCACCCAGCCCGCCATGGACTCGCGCGCCTACCGGGACGGCGGGGTGCTCGTGCCGAGCGAGCACCACCTCGGGCGCTTCCACGACTGGGTCACCGCCTGCCTGGAGGGCAAGCGATGACCCGGTCGTCGAAGCGGTGAACGGGTAGCGGCGGACGTCAGCCCTGCGCCTCCGCCGTGACCGGCTTCGGGATCAGGAACGAGGTCCCGATGGCGAGGGCCATGATGACGACGCCCGCGATCATGCCCGCCGTGTACCCGCCGTGGGACGTGGGGTCCACGGGGTCGCAGGCGGTCTTGACCGCGTACAGGAGCGCGAAGCTGAGGCCCGCGCCGAGGTTGAAGGCGCCGGCGTTCAGACCGGGCAGGAAGCCCGGGTTCTCGCCGGGGGACAGGACGATGCCGAGGCCGTTGAGGACGATGTTCGCCACGCCCGCGTAGGTGATGCCCACGAGGAGGGAGGCCGCCAGCAGCAGGATGCGCGAGTGGCTGCCGAGGGTGAGGAACATCAGGACGACGGTGGCCACCGAGCCGATGAGGCCGACGCGCAGGACGCGGCCGTAGCCGAAGGTGGCGGCGAGGCGGCCGGCGACCGGGCCCATGGCGAGGCCGGCGAGGGCGTACGGGGTCAGCGTCCACCAGGCGGACTGTTCGGCGCTCATCCCGAGACCCGCCTGGGTGTCCTGGGCGAACGCCGGGATCAGGCCGTTCATCACGGCGAACACGCCGGTCATGGTGAGCACGGTGGTCAGCAGGGTCGCCCAGGTGGCGCGCTGCTTGAGGTGGTGCGTGGCGACCAGCGGGTGGCCGCTGCGGTTCTCGGTCCGCCAGAAGGCGACGAAGGCGGCCGCGGCGACGACCACGAGGACGGCGACCAGCGACCAGTCGGCCGCGGCGAGCTTGCCGGCCTCGTTCAGCGCGATCAGCAGGGCGCCGATGGAGACGACGAGGAAGGCGACGCCGGGCCAGTCCATACGGGAGGCGGCCGGAGCCTTGGACTCGGGGGTGAAGATCGCGATCGCCGCCGTGGCCACGGCCGCGACCACCGCCATCGCCCAGAACACCGACGGGAAGCCGTGCCGGTCGGCGAGGTAGCCGCCGGCGAGCGAGTCGACACCGGCGATGCCGCCGTTGACAGCGGTGATCACGCCGAGCAGGGTGCCGTACCGCTTGGGCTCCTGGACCTCGACCCGCAGCATGATCAGACACAGCGGGACGACCGGACCGGACACTCCCTGGACGACCCGGCCGACGAAGAGCATCGGAACGCTGGTCGCCAGCGCGGCGACCACACAGCCGACGACCATCAGGGCGAGCATGCCGGCCAGCACCTTGCGGCGGCCGAGGACATCGCCCAGCCGGGGCAGGAAGAGGGAGAACAGCGCCGCCGAGGTGAAGAACGCGGTCTGGGTCAGCCCGATCTCCGCGGAACTGGCGCCGAGGGTGTCCTCGATGCTCTTCAGCGCGGGGCTGAGCATGCTCGCATTGAGCTGGAAGGCGAAGCAGGCCACCAGCAGCGCGGTGACCAGGACGGATATCCGGACGCCGGATCCCTGCGCCGCCTCGGACGGGCGGCGCTCGGTGGTCAGGGTGTTCATGCGGCCACGTCCCCGATCCGCTCGAGGGCGTCCACCACGAGGTTCCAGAACCGCTCGTGGTCGAGCTTGACCGCGACCTGCGTGGTGCAGTCGGCGGGGGCCGGCGCGCGGAAGTCCGCCACGGTCATGCCGAGCGTCAGCTCACCGCGCAGCTCGATGTTCACCGGGGCCCTGCGGACGGTCATCACCTGCGGGTCGATGACATACGCCACCGCGCACGGGTCGTGCACCGGCGGGTGCTCGAAGCCCTGGTTCTCGCGGTAGGCCTCGCGGAAGAAGTCCAGCAGCTCCAGGACGAACCGGGCGGGCTTGGTGCCGACGGCGGCGATCTTCGCCTCGACCTCGGGAGTGGCCAGCGCCTGGTGGGTGAGGTCCAGGCCGACCATGGTGACCGGCCACTTCTCGTTGAAGACGATGTGCGCGGCCTCGGGGTCGATCTTGATGTTGAACTCGGCGACCGCGCTCCAGTTGCCCTCGTGGTAGCCGCCGCCCATCAGGACGACCTCGCGCACCCGCTCCGCGATCCGCGGCTCCTTGCGCACGGCCATCGCGATGTTGGTCAGGCCCGCGGTCGGCACGATGGTGATCTCGCCGGGCTCGTGCGCCATCACGGTGTCGATGATCAGGTCGACGGCGTGCCGGCGGTCCAGCTCGATGGCGGGATCGGGCAGCTCGGGGCCGTCCAGACCGGAGTCGCCGTGGACCTCCGGCGCGGTCTCGATGTCCCGTACCAGCGGACGCGCGCAGCCGGCCGCGAACGGGACGCCGGTGATCCCGGCGATGCGGGCCACGGACAGGGCGTTGCGGGTCACCTTCTCGACCGTCGCGTTCCCGACCACGGTCGTCACCGCGACCAGCTCGACTTCGGGGTTGCCATGCGCCAGGAGCATGGCGACCGCGTCGTCATGGCCCGGGTCGCAGTCGAGGATGATCTTTCTGGCCAACGGACGAGCCCCTTTGCTCTGCTGCTCTCGGAAGGGTGGTGCGGGTGAAGTCTCTTCCGGGCGCCTCAGGAGGCTGCTACCTCGGGTACCTCGGGAAAACGTTCTCCGGGAATGTCGCTCATCGGTCTGCCCGATGTCAACGGAGTGTGAGCCATACGACCGCATACGTGCCGCACATGTGCCGCATACGTACCGATTGCATGCTCCATACTCGTCGGTAACGACACGGTGCGTGGGCGGTGATAACGTTTGCCGCCACCGTGACCGAGCGCCCTCGCGCCCGAGTGCAAAAGGGGCGCCGAGCGTGGCCGAAGTGACCTTGAAGGACGTCGCCCGGGCGTCCGGCTGCTCCATCGCCACCGTCTCCCGGGTCCTGGCCGGCACCCGCCCGGTCGGCGCCGAGACCGCCCGTACGGTGCGGGAGGCCGCCGAACGCCTCGGCTACCGCCCCAACCAGGTCGCCCGCGCCCTGCGCAGCCGCTCCACCGGCACCGTCGGCCTCGTCCTGCCGCAGATCACCAACCCCTTCTTCCCTTCCCTCGTACGGGAGTTGGAGCACGCCCTGCACGCCGGGGGCCGCGCCGTACTGCTCGCCGACTGCGACGACGACCCGCTGACCGAGGCCGCCCGGATCGGCGCCCTCCTGGACCGCCAGGTCGATGCGCTGTTCCTCATACCCGTCGACGAGCACCGCAGCCGGGACGCGGTGGCGGACGCGGCCGCCCGGGTGCCGCTGGTGCTGCTCGACCGCGGCTGCGGCCCCGGCGTCGCCGACTCGGTCGCCGTCGACAACGCCGCCGGAATGGCCCTCGTACTGGAGCATCTGGCCGCCACGGGCCGCCGCCGCCCCTGCTTCGTGGGCGCCGCCGGGACCGCGTCCGCGGCCGTCGAGCGGCGGACGGCGTACGAAGCGGGGGCCGCCGCCTTCGGCCCGGAGGCGGCCGCCCGCATCGAGCTCGGCGACTTCTCCGTGGAGTGGGGCCGCGCCGCCGTCGACCGCATCTGGCCCGCCCGGCCGGACGCCCTCGTCTGTGCCAACGACCTCATCGCCGTCGGCGCGCTCCAGCGGCTGCGCCAGCTGGGCGCGGACGTCCCCGGCGAGATCGCCGTCACCGGCTTCGACGACATCCCCCTGGCGGGCCTCGCCGACCCGGCCCTGACCACCGTCCGCCAGCCCGTCGCCGAACTGGCCGCCGAGGCCACCCGGTTGCTCACCCACCGCCCCGGCGCCCCCGGCTCCCGCCGCGCCGTACGGCTCGCCCCGCAACTGGTGATACGCGCCTCCAGCACGCCCGGCGGGCCGCTGATTCCCCGGCCGCGCTAGGCCCTGATCCGCCGGACCGGCCCTGGGCCGTCTCATTCGGATCACCGCCGAGCGGTCCGCGCACGCGGGATGCACGCAGCATTCCGTGCACGTCCTCGTAGCGGTCCACGAAGGCTCGGATCTCCCGTTCGGTGCCGAAGGTGAAGATCACCCATGGGCCGTCCACCACCACAGGGTCCCCCCCCACGACATCTCGACACCGGGATCGGCGGGCGGCGGTGGTGCCCAGTCGGGATCCCACGCGGCAATGCGCGCGAACAACCGCTTCATGGCCGGGCCGGCAAGGCCGTTGACCAGCATGCCCTTGTCGGCAGGCCGTCGGAATACGGTCCCTTCACCCCAGACGTACCACCTGTCGGGCTTGTCGTCCGGCGTCCCGTCCCGTTCCTTGTGCCGCTCTCGCACGAGTGCGCAGGCGGCACACATGAGAAGCCCCAGGCCGGCGAGGAGCCCGAAAGCCGAGATCAGGGTGCTGATGCGATGAGCCACAGGAGCATCATCAACAACAACCTCGCTCAGCAGTGGTCCGAACGAAACCGCCTGGTGCTGTGACCGGAAACGATCACCGGGGTGCGCAGGCGTGCCGGCTGTGGATGGCCGGTCTGATGGGGGCCCTGGTGATGTGCAGCGGTTGAGGTGGCGGCACAATGACGTCGTGGAGCCGACCGGCCAGATCATCGTCGCCTTGGACTGTGACAACCGGGCAACCGCTGACGACATCGTCGAGGGGCTGGGCGACGAGTGCCGTTTCTACAAGGTCGGCCTGGAACTGCTCACCGCGGTTGGCCCCGACTTCATCAAGCATCTCGTTGCGCAGGGCAAGGAGGTCTTCCTGGACCTCAAGCTCTTCGAGATCCCCCACTCGGTTGCTGGTGCGGTCCGAGCCGCAGGAGCTCTCGGTGTCTCCATGGTGACCGTGCACAGCATGGGCGGTGTGGGCATCATGACTGCCGCCGTCAATGCCGCCCGCGACTTCCCTGACCTGCGCGTGCTTGCCTTGACCGTGGTCACCAGCATGACCGACGGGGATCTTGCCGACATCGGCGTCGGTGATTCGGCGCAGGAGCAGGTGCTCCGGTTGGCTCAGTTGGCGGCCAGGGTCGGCTGCCACGGTCTGATCGCCTCACCGCAGGACGTGGCGGCCTTGCGGAGCGTGCTGGGTGCCGATGGCCTGATCGTCACGCCGGGAGTCGCACTGCCCGGTGAATCATCGGGCGAGCATGCCCGCTCCGGGACGCCGCGTGCTGCCATCGCTGCCGGGGCCTCCCATGTCGTCGTGGGCCGAACGGTCACGCGCGCCACGGACCCGGCCGCCGCATTCCGTCTCGTCCGCGCCGACCTCGGTCGGTAACGGGCACAAGCCGCAATGTGCGGGGTCAGGCCGGGATGGCCAGTGGTCGGCCGCCCCATCGGACGCCTTTCTCGCTGCGGGCGCGGGCGCGTTCGCGCCGCTGGGCAGCTGCCCCGGCGCACGATCCGCTGCAGCTTCTGCCCCTCCTGCTCTGACAGCCTCCGGGCCCTGACCGGTTGCGCCATCCCGCCTCCCCGCACCGATCGGACGTGTCGTCACATCCAACCGGCACAGGGCCGACCAGAACCCGCCCGCTGATCGTTTCCGGTCACAGCACTAGCCGCGCCGCAGCACCCCCCGGATGAACGCGGCCTGCCCCGCATGCTGCAGATCGTCCGAGATCACGCTGATCAGCCGCACCCCCAGGGTGACCGGCGGCGCCCAGCCCTGGTCGACGATCTCTTCCAGGTCCTTGACGTGCAGCCCCTTCAGGTAGTGGACCGTGTTGTCGTGCACCGCCTCGTGGTAGCCGTTCAGCAGCTGCCGGGTGATGCCCTGGACGGCCGCCACGTCATCGGAGGAGTGGCCGAAACCGGTGTCGAAGTCCGCGAAGGGCAGGCCGAACCGTTCGTACCAGCCCTGTGAGGTCCATATCTGCTCGGCGCCGGCCGCGTCGGCGATGTGGTCGTCCTGGATGCGGGTGAGATGCCAGACGAGCCAGCCGATCGAATTGGCGTCGTCGTCGAGACGGGCGGCGAGTTCGTCGGTGCCGAGTCCGGAGAGCACATCGTCGACGGTCTCCCGGATACGCCCGAAGGCATCGACGAGGAGGTCCGTGCTGGCGGTCATGACAGGTTCCTTTCTCCTGGGCCGGGCTCATCGGGTCCGGATCATCGGGCGACCTCATTGGGTCGGGTATCCGGCGACGCACGTCGGGAGGTCGAGCCACCGGGTCGTACCGGGCGCGACCGTGAACAGCCGCCCGCCGAGCCGCACATGGACCGGCCCGTTGCCGCCGTCCGGGACGGCTACCCGTACGCGCTCCGCCCGCAGCTGCAGGCCGATGTCCCAGTGCCGCCGGTAGCGGATCCGTACCGCGAACTTCGAGAGCTGCGGGAGCGGCGCCGGTGCCAGCCACAGCGCACCGTCGCGGGTCTCCAGGCCCGTCATACCGCGCTGGACGAGATCGAGGGTGCCCGCCATCGCGCCCAGGTGGATGCCCTCCGTGGTGGTGCCGCCCTGGAGGTCCGCCACATCGCCGGTCAGCGCCTCCTCGCAGTACGACCAGGCGGCGTTGTGCCGTACCCGAGACAGCACCCAGGCGTGCACCAGGGCGCTCAGCGTCGAGCCGTGGCTCGTACGGCACAGGTAGTACTCGACGGTGTGGCGCCAGATGTCGTCGTCGAGCGCATAGCCCAGCTGCCGGAAGACCTTGGTGAGTTCGCCCGGCGAGAAGAGATAGCCGAGCATCAGCACATCGGCCTGTTTGGAGGCCTGGTAGCGGTTGACGGTGTCGCCCTCCGCCTCCAGGATCCGGTCCAGCCGCCGGATGTCGCCGTACCGTCCGCGATACCCCGCCCAGTCGAGTTCCCGCAGCTCCTGGTAGCCCGCGAACTGGCTGATGACGCCCCTGTCGTACGGCACGTACAGCCGGTGCGCGATGTCCTCCCAGCGCGCCAGGTCCTCCTCGCCCAGGTGCTTGCGCTCGCACAGCTCCCGGCGGCACGCCTCGGGCAGCGTCCGGCCGAGGTCGAGTGCCCGCATCAGCACCCAGGCGGCGGTGACGTTGGTGTACGCGTTGTCGTCCAGCCCCGGTTCCGCCGCGTCCGGATAGCCGTCGTGGTACTCGTCCGGCCCGACGACCCCACGGATGCGATACCGGCCGATGGCCGGGTCCCAGGCCGCACAGTCCGCCCAGAACCGGGCGATCTGCAGCAGCATCTCCGCGCCGTGGCCGTAGAGGAATTCCGTGTCGCCGCTGGCCTGGCAGTACTGCCAGATGTTGTACGCGACCGCCGAGCCGACATGGTGCTGCAGATGCGAATGGTCCGGCAGCCAGCGCCCCGAACGCGGGTTGAGATGCATCTGCTGCGTCTCCTCGCGGCCGTCGCTGCCGCTCTGCCACGGGTACATCGCCCCCGTCCGGCCCGCCTCGCGCGCCGCCCGGCAGGCCGCGGGCAGCCGCCGGTGCCGGTAGTCGAGCAGCGCCCGGGAGACCTCCGGGAGGTGCAGATTCAGGAACGGCAGCACGAACAGCTCGTCCCAGAAGACATGTCCGCGGTACGCCTCGCCGTGCAGCCCGCGCGCCGGTACGCCCACGTCCAGCTCGGCGGTGTGCGGCGAGAGCGTCTGCAGCACATGGAAGAGATGCAGCCGCAGGATGCCGCCCGCCTCCCCGGGCACCTCCAGATCCGCCCGCTGCCACAGGTGCTCCCAGGCGGCGCGGTGCGTGGCCAGCAGCCGGGGGAACTCCGGGGCCGCGAGCGCGCCGTCCACGGCCGCCTCCAGCGGACTGCCGATCGCCGGGTCGCGTGAGGTGTACAAGGTGACCGTCTTGTCGACGACGGCGGTTCCCCCGGTCCCCAGGACGGGCAGCCGCAGCCGCTGGCCGATCGCGTGCGCCGTGTGCGCCGTCGTACGAGGGGGCACGCCGCGCCCCGAGCCCACCTGGACCCGGGCGGCCAGCGCGATCCGGACGTCCGAGTCGAGGGTGCGGCAGCTCAGCCACACCGTGTCGCCGCCCTCGCGCCCGCATTCCCAGTCGCCGAGGTGCCGGCTGGCCAGCGCCCGGTATCGCGCCACCCCGTGGTTGTGGACATCGCCGTCGATCCCCGTCGACACCTCGACCTCACCGGCCCATCCGTCGGCGGTGAACAGCGTGCGCAGCGCGGCCAGATGAGGATCTTCCATATGGACGAACCGGGTCTGCTTCACCTTCAGCCGGCGCCCGTCCCCGTCCTCGTACGTCGACCAGCGCGTCAGCGTGCCGTGCCGCAGATCCAGCGTCTGCCGGTACTCCGCGAGCTGTTCGTGGTCCGGGGACAGCCACGGACCCGGAGGCGCGCCCGAGGGACGCATGCGGTAGCGCAGCGGCAGCCAGTTCGGCAGATTGACCATGTCCTCGTTCTCGACCTGCCGGCCCGCCACGGTGGAGGTCAGCCGGTTGTAGCAGCCCGCCGCGTAGGTGCCCGGGTAGTGCGACGGGCCGGTGAGCGTCTCGGTCGCGGCGCCCCGCGTGGCGAAGTACCCGTTGCCGAGCGTGCACAGCGTCTCCCGCAGCCGCTCCGTCTTCGGGTCGTAGCCCTCGTACGACCAGGTCCAGCCCGAGTCCATCAGCCCTCCCCGCAGGTCAGCAGTTCGCCCGGGTCGGCGACGACCAGATCCGCGCCGCTGCGGCGCATCTCGGCCGCGCGAGCCGGGCTGTTCGTGCGGTCCACACCCACCACCAGTGCGAACCCGCCCCGCCGTCCGGCCTCGACGCCGGCCAGCGCGTCCTCCACCACGGCGCTGTCCCCGGCCGGCACCCCCAGCCGCCGGGCCGCCTCCAGGAAGAGCGCGGGATCCGGCTTGCCCGGAAGCCCCAGCCGATGCGCCTCGTTACCGTCCACCACGGTCTCGAGGAGCGCGCACACCCCCGTCGCCGAGAGGAGCTCGGTGGCATGCCGGGAGGCGGATACGGCGGCACACGGCACCCGCTCGCGCCGCAGCACTTCCAGCAGCCGCACCGTGCCCGGCCAGGCGGTCACCCCGCCCCGGCGCAGACCGGCCGTGAACAGCTCGTCCTTGCGGGCCGCGACCGCCCGAACGGTGCCCGTACCCGGTGCGTCGTCCGGCTCCCCGAGCGGCAGCCGCACACCCCGGGAGGCGAGGAACGCGGCCGCCCCGTCCTGCCGGGAGCGTCCGTCGACGTACCGGAGGTACTCCGCCTGCGGGTCGAACGGCCGCTGACCGCCGACGGCCGCCAGAGCGGCGTCGAAGGCGCCCTTCCAGGCCGCCGCGTGCTCCCGGGCGGAGTCGGTGATCACCCCGTCGGTGTCGAAGACCACGGCCCGCAGCGAACGCAGGCACGCGGCCGGGGACGGCGCGCCGCTCATGATGACGAACCCCCTCGTCAGAGCCTCCTTGCCGGGTCTCCTCGCCGGGCTTTCCCTCCATGGCACCACGACTTCCGGCAGGGGGCGCGCCAGCGCGGGGAGGCACGGGCGGGCGGCCGGGGCGCCGGGCCGGTCCGGGCGCGACCTCCCCGCGCCGTTCCCCGGCCCGCATCATGAGAAGGTGATTCCATATGGCGAAACGCCGGTAGGTGACGGAACGTCAGGGGACGCCAGGGGCAAGGAAAGGCCGGGCAGATGCACTGTGAGGGCAGGAGCTCAGAGGGCGGGAACGCCGCGGATTCGGAACCGGTCGGTGCCCGGCACATCGGAGAGCTGGCCGCTGCGGGCGCGTGCTGCCGGGCGCTGGCGGCCACGCCGGGGCGGCTGCTGAGGCCCCGGCGGCCGGACCGCCGGCTGCTGTCGCGGCTGGTCGATGCGGGGGCGCCGCGGGCGAGCCGGACGGTCGGACTCACGGCCCTGATCCAGGGCACCCAGCGGGCGCCACGCGCCGTGGTGGCCGAAGGAGTGTGGCGGCCCGTCACGGTCGATCTCGGCATGACGACCTTTCTCGTGGAGCACCCCCGGGCCAGGATCCTGGTCGACCCGGCGATGTGCGCGAACGTCCACGACCGCGTACTGCGGGACATGCCCACCGCACTGCGCCTGCTGGTCACCCCCGACCGGCCGGTCTCCGGTATGCCCGACGCGCTGGAAGCCGTGGGTCTGACACCGGCCGATATCGACATGGTGCTGCCCACCCACCTCCATTGGGACCATGTCTCGGGGCTGCTCGACCTCCCCTCCTCCCTCCCCGTCACCACCAGCCGGGCCGAACGGGACTTCGCCCTCGCGGACGTCACTCCGCTCGGCGTGGTCACCGGCCCCCTCGGCGGCCGCCCCTTCGCCTTCCGGGAACTCGACGACCGCCCGGTACTCACCTTCGCCCGGAGCCACGACCTCTTCGGCGACGGCTCCGTCGTCCTGGTGGCGCTTCCCGGCCACACTCCCGGCAGCGTCGGCGTGCTCCTGGCCCTCGACGGCGGCCGCTCGGTGCTGCTCGCCGGCGACGCCGCCTGGCACACCGCCCAGATCACCCACCTGAGGGAGAAGGCCCCCCTCCCCGGCCGGCTCGTCGACGCCGACCGTGATGCCGCCTTCGCCACCCTCCACCGTCTGCACGCCCTCCCCGGCAGCGTGACCGTGGTTCCCGCCCACGACCGCGATGCCGCCGCGCAGTTCCTCCGCCGGCCGGGCGCTTGATCCCTGCCGTGCGGGTGCGGCGGGGGCCGGCACCGGAGAGAGTGAAAGGTGGCGCAACGGCGAAAGGGGACGGCCATGGGCGGCAAGCAGGGCCTGGCCGCATACCGCCGCAAGCGGCGCTTCGACCGTACGCAAGAGCCGCGCGGCGAGGGCGCGCCGGCCGGTGAGGAGCCGTGCTTCGTCGTGCAGATCCATGACGCGTCGACGCTGCACTTCGACTTCCGGCTGGAGGTCGACGGCGTACTGAAGTCCTGGTCCGTTCCCAAGGGCCCGTCCGCCGACCCGCACGACAAACGGCTCGCCCTGCCCACCGAGGACCATCCGCTGGAATACCGGGAGTTCGAAGGCGTCATCGCGGCGGGGGAGTACGGCGCGGGCACCGTGATCGTCTGGGACCGGGGCACCTACCGCCCCCTCCCGCCCAAGGGCAAGCGCCGGCCCGCCACGTTCGGGGAGGCCCTGGAGCACGGCCACGCCGCCTTCTGGCTCGACGGCGGCAAGCTGCACGGCGGCTATGCGCTCACCCGCTTCCGTACCGGTGAGGAACCGGGCGAGCGGGAGTCCTGGCTGCTGGTGAAGGAGAACGACACCCGCGCGTCCGGGCACGGGACGCCCGATCCGGTCCGCGCCCGGTCGGTGCTCAGCGGCCGAACCCTCAAGCAGGTGGCGGCCGAGGACGGGCCCGGGGAGTGAGACCCGGGGGAGCCGGACCCCGGAGAGGGAACGGCCGGCGGTCTCCGTCGAGGACGCCGAGGACATCGAGGACGGAGGGCCACCGGCCGGCCGTCACGAGACGGGACGCGGGTTTGTGGGACGTGGGACGTCCCACGGGCCGTTAATCGGTGGGGTAGATGTCTCCGCTGCGCAGGAGGCTTTCCTGCTCGGTCTGGCTCTGCAGCTTGCGTGCCTTCTCCTGCAGGCGCTGCCGTTCCTTGGGATCCGTGGCCTTCTCGGCGGCCTCGGTCAGCTGCTGGGCCTTCTCACGCATCTGCTGAAGACGCTCACGCGCTTCATCCTTGGGGCCCATGATCACTCCTTGGTGGGTGGCGGAAAGTCCCCGTATCCCAGCCAACCAGGCTCCGTGGCGCACGGCATGTCGAAGCGTGGCCCTTGGTGACCGGGCCGTCACCCGCCGGCCGGCCACCCCTGCCGACGGGCCAGTTCCGCGCAGACGTCGAGGAACCGGGGCACGGCCGGATGCGGGTGATCCGCCCGCCAGACGGCATCGAGGCACAGGCCGGGCCGCGGCTCCGACAGCGGCACCAGCGTGATGCCGCGCGGGAGCTGGTGGGCGAGCGACGCCACGACGAGGTTGACGCCGCGCCCGGCGGCGATACCGGCCCAGGCATTGGAGCCCGAGGCGGTGTCGTCCAGCGCAGGCTCGAACCCCGCGCCCCGGCAGGCCCCCACCACGGCGTCGAAATAGCCCGGCGCCATCTCCCGCGGCCACAGCTGGAAGGTCTCGTCCCTGAGCCGTACGAGATCCACGGCCGGCAGCCCGGCGAGCGGATGGCCGTCGGGGACCGCGGCCATCAGCTCCTCCCGCCGGACAGTTCGCCGCAGGATCCCCTTCGGATAAGAGGTCATCGGCGCGAGGGCGACATCGCAGCGCTCCTCCCGCAGCGTCCGGCACACATCCGCGGCAAAGATCTCCCGGGTCTCCATCTTCAGCTTCGGAAACTCCTCCGCGAGCAGCGCGCCGAGCGCCGGAAGGGTCTCGTACACCGCGCTGACCGTATAGGCCACCCGCAGCCGCCCCACCTCCCCGGCCGCCACGGCCCGCGCATGCTGCGCCGCCCGCCCCGACGCGGCGAGGATTCGCCGGCAGTCGGCCAGATACGCGGCACCGGCCGCGGTGAGCTCGACCCGGCGCGAGGTCCGCTCCAGCAGCCGCACGCCCAGGATGTCTTCGAGCGCCTTGATCTGCTGGCTGAGCGCCTGCTGGGCGACATAGACATCGTCCGCGGCGCGGGTGAAGCTGCGCCGCTCGGCCACCGCCACGAAGTACCGCATCTGCCGCAGCTCGGGTTCCATACGACCGCATCGTACGGGCGGCGGGTCCCGCCGTCGACAACCCCCGCTTGTGGGTCGACAACAAGCTGCGCTTGTTGATCAGCGGTGCCGCTCGTAGCGTGGAAGCGGCGGGGAACGCATGCGGGAACACCTGCGGAGAACACCGTGGCGCATGTCGAACCACCCCTCACACACACGTCAACCGGCCTTGGGGGACTGATGATTCTGGTGACGGGCGCGACCGGCACCGTCGGGCGGCCGCTGGTGCGCGCACTGCGCGACCGCGGTGCGGCGGTCCGCGCGCTGGTACGTGACACGGGCGGGCTGCCCGCCGAGTGGGACGACCGGGTGCACCCGGTGATCGCGGATCTGAACGACGCCGGGTCGCTGGCCCCGGCCCTGGACGGCATCGACGCCGTCTACCTCCTCACCCCGGTCGACCCGGAAGCCGCGCAGCAGGCGCGCACGGTCATCGACGCGGCGGCGAAGGCCGGCCGCCCCCGGGTCGTCCTGCAGGCGGCGACCGGCGTGGGACGCCGGACGTCCCACGTCCGCTTCTTCGAGGCGCACGCCGCCGGTCTCGACCACGTCCGGGCCAGTGGGCTGCCCTGGACGGTGCTCGCCCCGAACGGCTTCCTGCAGAACTTCCTCGCCCTGGCACCGTCCCTGCGCTCCGGGACCCTGGCGCTTCCCACGGGGAAGGCCGCGGTCTCGTACGTGGACGCCCGCGATGTCGGCGAGGCCGCCGCCGAGGTGCTCACCACCGGCGGCCACGACGGCAGGATCTACGAACTCACCGGCCCCGAAGCCCTGACCCACGAAGAGATCGCCGGGCTGATCGGCGCGGTGCTCGGCCGCGAAATCATCTACCGCGCCACGACACCCGGCCGGGCCCGCGCCGCCCTGCTCGACGCCGGGCTGGACGAGTGGCGGGCGAGCGGACTCGTCGAGCTGTACGGCATGTACGCGGCGGGCGAGGCGGCCACGGTCACCGAGGAGATCCCCCGCCTGCTCGGCCGCCCGGCCCGTTCCCTGACCGCATTCCTCACCGAACACGCCCCGGCACTGCGCGCCACACCGCCGACGTCCCAGCCGCCGACTTCCCAGGAGCGCCCCGCATGACCGTCGAGTACATCCGCTACCGCATCAGCGACCCGGAGCGGCGCGCCGCCTTCGAGAAGGTGTACGCGGCCGCCGCCGAACAGCTCGACGCGGCGCCGCAGTGTCTGGGCTACGACCTGGCACACGGCGTCGAGGAGCCCGACCGCTACATCCTGCGCATCGTATGGACCTCGGTGGAGGACCATCTCCAGGGCTTCCGCGGCGGTCCGCACTTCGGGCCGTTCCTCGACCGTGTACGGCCGTACATCGAGGACATCGAGGAGATGAGGCACTACGCGGGCACCGCGGTGTCGTCGGAACGGCGGGCCGCGACCCTGTACGAGGCCGTCGGCGGCACTCCCGCCCTCCGCCGCCTCAGCGACACCTTCTACGAGGCGGTCCTCGCCGACCCCGTGCTGGCACCCGTCTTCGCACACTTCACCCCCGAGCACCGCGAACACGTCGCCGTCTGGCTCGCCGAGGTCTTCGGCGGCCCGGCCGGCTTCACCGCCGGACTCGGCGGCCACCAGGGGCTGTTGCGCAGCCACCTGGGTCTTGCCATCACCGACCGGCAGCGCTCCCGCTGGCTGGAGCTGATGTCCCGGGCCGTGGACAAGGAGCTGCCGCCCGATCCGGCGCTCCGGCGCCGGGTCATGGAGTACTTCGACTGGGGCACCCGTATCGCCCAGGACGTCTCCCGGCAGTCTCCCGGCACGGACCTGGGCGACCCCGGTCCGACGCCGCGGTGGGGGTGGGGCGAGGGCGACGCGAAGGGGGGCGAGGGGGAGTCACGGCCGCCGCAGTGACACACACCACCCGGCCGGGGGCCGTTCCCGGGCATAGGGTCGGACTCTGTGACGTCGAACCCCTTCTTCGAGCCGAGTGAACTTCCCTACGAGCTGCCGCCGTTCGCCCGCATCCGGCACGAGCACTTCCGGCCGGCCTTCGAGCGCGGTATGGCCGAGCAGCAGGCCGAGGTGGCGGCGATCGGTGCCGGTCCCGAGCCCGCCACCTTCGAGAACACCGTCGAGGCCCTGGAGCGCAGCGGCGCGGTGCTGCGCCGGGTCCGCCGCGTCTTCGACAACAAGGCGAGCTCGGACACCGACGCCGCGTTCCAGGAGCTGGAGGCCGAGATCGCGC
This sequence comes from Streptomyces chattanoogensis, assembly GCF_001294335.1. Lineage (GTDB taxonomy): Bacteria > Actinomycetota > Actinomycetes > Streptomycetales > Streptomycetaceae > Streptomyces > Streptomyces chattanoogensis. The sequence continues at coordinate 293,836 of NZ_LGKG01000207.1, read as the reverse complement.
CCCGGCTGGCGGCCCACGACGACGCCCTGCTGCTCGACCCCGCCCTGTTCGCCCGCCTCGACGACCTCTTCGTGCGGCGCGGTCAACTCGGCCTGGACGACGAGCAGTTGCGGGTACTCGAACGTCACCACGCCCTTCGTGTACGGGCCGGAGCGCGGCTCACCCCCGAGGACCAGCAGCGGCTGCGCGAGCTGAACGCCGACATCGCCTCCCGCTGCATCGAGTTCCAGCAGAACCTGCGCGCGGCCACCGCCGGGGCCGCGCTGGTGCTGGACCGTGCCGAGGAGCTGGCCGGGCTGCCCGAGGACGAGATCGCGGCCGCCGCCGAGAACGCCCACGCCCGCGGCCACGACGGCAAGTTCGTGCTCAGCCTGAAGAACTTCTCCAGCCAGAGCGAGCTCGCCGCGCTGCACGACCCGGCACTGCGCGAGCGGCTGCTCGCCGCCTCGCTCGGGCGCGGCGTGGCCGACAACGGTCCGATCGCCGTCGCCGTGGCCGCCCTGCGCGCCGAGCGGGCCGCCCTGCTCGGGCACCCCAGCCATGCCGCCTGGGTGGTCGCCGACGGGACCGCCGGGACGACCGAGGCGGTCGAGGAGATGCTCCTCGGGCTGGTCGCCCCCGCGGTCGCGAACGCCGAACGCGAGGGCGCGGCGCTGGCCGAGGCGGCCGGAGCCGACGAGATCCGGGCGGCCGACTGGCAGTACTACTCCGAGCGGATCCGCAAGGAGCGGTTCGACGTCGATGGGGCCGCGCTGCGCCCGTATCTGGAGCTGGAGAAGGTGCTGTGGGACGGGGTGTTCCACGCCGCCGGACTGGTCTACGGGATCACCTTCACCGAGCGCCCCGACCTGGTCGCGCACCACCCGGACGCCCGGGTCTTCGAGGTGTACGAGGCCGACGGCAGCCCGCTCGGCCTCTACGTCGGCGACTTCCACGCCCGTCCGTCCAAGCGCGGCGGCGCCTGGATGGATGCCCTCGTACCGCAGTCCCGGCTCCTCGGCCACAAGCCGGTGGTCATCAACAACCTGAACATCGCCAAGCCGCCGGAGGGCGGGCCCGTCCTGCTGACGTGGGACGAGGTCACCACTCTCTTCCACGAGTTCGGCCATGCGCTGCACGGGCTGTTCTCCGACGTCCGCTACCCGCTGCTGTCGGGCACCCAGGTCCCCCGGGACTTCGTGGAGTTCCCCTCCCAGGTCAACGAGATGTGGGCGGACCGGCCCGAGGTGCTGCCCCGTTACGCCCGGCACCACGAAACCGGCGAGCCCATGCCGCCCGAGCTGCCGGCCCGGCTGCGCGAGGCGGAGAACTTCGGCATCGGCTTCCGGAATGTGGAGCACCTGGCCGCCGCGCTGCTCGACTGGGCCTGGCACACGCTGCCCGCCGACGGTGAACTGCCGGACGCGGACGGTGCCGAGGCCTTCGAGGCCGCCGCCCTGGAGCGCTACGGGATCGCCCTGCCCGCGATCCCGCCGCGCTACCGCACCGGCTACTTCGCCCATATCTTCGGCGGCGGCTATGCGGCCGGGTACTACGGCTACCGGTGGGCCGAGGTGCTGGACGCCGACACCGTGCGGTGGTTCCGCGAGAACGGCAAGACGGTACGGGAGAGCGGTGAGATCTTCCGCCGCGAACTGCTCGGCAGGGGCGGCAGCGTCGACCCCATGGCGGCATTCCGTGCCGTGGTCGGCCGCGACCCGGACATCGGGCCGCTGCTGGCCCGGCACGGGCTGGCGACCGGCTGAGCCGGCCCGTCCGGAGCGCGTTACACCACGCGCTCCGGGGACGGCCCTTCCTCCTCCGCTTCTTCGGGCAGCTTCACATCGCTCACCACGGTGTTGACTTCCACGACCTCGAACCCGGTCATCCGCTCGACGGCGGCGATCACGCTCTCCCGTACGGCACCGGCCACATCGGGAATGATCTCGCCGTACTCGACGATGAGATCCAGATCGACCGCCGCCTGCTTCTCACCGACCTCGACCTTCACCCCGTGAACGGTCGTGGCCGGCCCGCCCGGGACGCGTTTGCGCAGCGCCCCGACGGATCTGGCGAGTCCGCTGCCCAGCGCATGCACGCCGGGTACCTCCTCGGCGGCGAGGTAGGCGATCTTCGCGACCACGGTGTCCGCGATGGTCGTCCTGCCGCGCGTTGTGGGGTCCGTCATGGCGTATCACTCTCCTCCTTCTTCGCCCGGCCGACGGCCAGCGCTTTGCCCGGCCAACGGCTAGCGGCGGAAACGCAGCAGATCCTGGTCCTCTTCGGGCACCAGCGGGGAGACGTCGACACCGGCGTCCTCGCCGAGATCCCGCAGCGCCATCACGCACGCGACCTGAATACTGCGGTCGGCATCCGTCACATGACGTATGAGCAATTCGACGGCGCCCGGGTCATCCTCCGCGGCCAGCCGCGTCAGCCCTTCGACGGCGGTGGTTCTGATGGTGATTTCCTCCCCGACCGTGGAATAGGGGTGCGCGAATTCGACGGTGCGCTCCGGCGGTATGGGAGTGGTCAGAACGGCCTCGAAGACATCCGTGGCGGTCGACAGGCGCAGGTCGGTGAGGACTTGGACGACGCCCCAGCGGTCGGGATAGGCGCATTCCGGCAGGGTTTCCCAGCCGCGCCGCAGGACCGCGGTGACGGCCTCGTCGGGATAGCCGTGCAAGGTGTCGAGTGCCCGCTGATATCCCTCCGCGGCGTACTCGGCTGTGTCACTCACGGCACCCACGGCACGCATGGCGTCGCGGACCGCCGCGCCAAGGCCGCCGCATTCGGCGGCGAAACTCCATTGCTGTCCGTATTCCATGGCCATGCAGTTGCCGTCCCTTCGAGCAGGGGAGTGTTCGAGAGGGGGGGGTGGGGGACCTGGTGCGGTCAGCGGCCGGTAATCGGGCCGGTAATGCCGGGACGGGGTGCCTTTCCGCGGGTTCCGCGGACATGGCCCGTCAGCGCATACCCATCCATGCTTCGCGCCCCGGCCCGCATCCGCAACCGCAGCCGCCTCCGGCCGGGATGCTCCGATCGGGTGCCGGGCTCGGCCGCGCCCCTCAGACACGGCCGTGGGAGCGCTGCGCGCGCCGGGACAGCGAGTCGATGACGACGGCGAGGAGCAGCACACCACCGGTGATCATGAACTGGACGGCGGTCTGGATGCCCATCAGGGCCACTCCGGAGGCGATCGACTGGATGACCAGCACGCCGAGCAGCGCGGACCAGGTTCTGCCGCGCCCGCCGAACATGCTGGTGCCGCCGATGACCGCCGCGGCGATGGCGTCCATCAGGAGGTTGCCCGAGCCCGAGGTCTGGGTGGCCGAGGTGACGCGGGAGGCGAGGAACAGGCCGCCGATCGCGGCCATCGTGCCGGAGATCATGAACACCGAGATCTGCACCAGCGCGACATTGAGCCCGGTCCGGCGGGCGGCCTCGACGCTGCCGCCGAGGGCGAAGATCATCCGTCCGTAGCGGGTACGGCGCAGCACGTGATCGAGTCCTACCAGGAAGACGAGGAAGATCAGCAGGGCCAGCGGCAGGCCCTGGAACTGGTTGAGCACCGCGGCCGCGGCCAGGGAGACCGCCGCCAGCACACCGGTGCGCAGCGCGATCTCGCCCATCGGCCTGGCCGGCACTCCCGCGGCCCGGCGGCGCCGCACGTCCAGGTAGGAGGCGAGGAAGTAGCCGGCGGTGCCGAGCACGGCCAGGCCGTAGGCCGCGGCGACATGGGTGAAGTAGAAGCCGGTCAGCTGCGCGACCAGGCCCTTGTCGTCGATGTTGATGGTGCCGCTGGCGCCCAGGATGTAGAGCATCAGGCCGTACCAGCCCAGCAGACCGGCGAGGGTGACCACGAACGCGGGCACCCCGACCTTGGCGAAGAAGAATCCCTGGACGGCCCCGATCAGCGTGCCGCCGAGCACCGCCAGCAGCAGCGCGAAGCCTTCCGGCATGCCCTGGTTGATGTTCAGCACCGCGAAGGCGGCCGCCGCCAGGCCGCTCACCGAGCCGACCGACAGATCGATCTCGCCGAGCAGCAGCACGAAGACGACGCCCGTCGAGATCATGCCGATGCCGACGATGTCCACGCTCAGACTGGACAGATTGCGCGGTGAGAGGAAGTTGCTGTTGAGGCTCTCGAAGATGATCCACACCACGAGCAGGCCGAGAACGACGGGGACCGAGCCGAGCTCGCCGCTGTGGAATCTGCGTTTGAGGACCTGCCACGGGTTCTGCCCGCCGTGCCCGCGCGGGGGCCGGCCGTCCGCGCCGGCCGGCCGGTTCCTGCGCAGCGGCAGCGGCAGTGTCCATGGTCTGCTCATGTCTCCACCTCCCAGCCCGGTGTCGCACGGCGCGTCACGGCGTTGTCGGACGCACCGGTGATGGAGGCGATGATCTGCTCGTGGGACGTGGTCGTCACATCGAAGAAGCCGTTGTTGCGGCCCAGCCGCAGTACGGCGATCCAGTCCGCGACGGCCTTGATGTCCCCCATGTTGTGGCTGATCAGCAGCACGCCGTGGCCGCGTTCCCGCAGCTGCTCGACGAGGTCGAGGACCTGGGCGGTCTGCTCGATGCCCAGGGACGCGGTGGGCTCGTCGAGCAGGACGAGTTTGGGTTCGCCGAGAAGCGAGCGGGAGATCGCAACGGTCTGCCGCTGGCCGCCGGACAGCGAGGCGACCGGGAGGCGCACGCTCGGCAACCGGATGGCGAGGCTCTCCAGCAGCTGCAGGGTGCGGCGCTCCATCTCCACCTCGTCCAGGAGACCGCGCCGCTGAATCTCGCGGCCGAGGAAGACATTGCCGACCACATCGAGGTTGTCGCACAGCGCGAGGTCCTGGTAGACGGTGGCGATCCCCAGGTCCTGGGCCTCGTGCGGCCGGCCGATGTGCACCGGCCGGCCCTCCCACTCGATGACCCCCGCATCGGCGGGGTCGACCCCGGCGATCACCTTGACCAGCGTGGACTTGCCCGCGCCGTTGTCCCCCACGAGCGCGACGACCTGACCGCCGCGGATCTCCAGCTCGACGTCCGCGAGGGCATGGACGGCGCCGAACCGCTTGAAGATTCCGCGCAGCGCCAGCAAGGGCGGTGCTGACATGGGGTACCTGCCTTACCTGGTGAGCCCCGCCTTCGCGCAGGCTGCCGCGAATTTCGGCGTGCAGATCTGATCGATCGTGTACATCCCGTTCTTGATGACGGTGTCCTTGATGGTGTGCACGGTCACCGGGACGGGGGTGAGCAGCACCGCCGGGATGCCGCGTGTGGTGGGGCTGTCGACCTTGTGCGTGGCGATGCCGCCGAGCGTCTTGCCGCGGGCCAGCGCGACGGCCATGGTGGCGGCGCCGTCGGCCTCGGGCTTGAAGGGTTTGAGGACGGTCATGTACTGCTCGCCGACGAGGATGCGCTGAATGGCGGCGATCTCGGCGTCCTGGCCGGTGACCGGGGGCAGCGGATCGATCTTGGCGGCCTTCAGGGCGGAGATGATGCCGGCGGCCAGGCCGTCGTTGGCCGAGAGGACGCCGTCGATCCGGTCGGCACCCAGCGCCGCGATGGCGGCGGACATATTGGCGTTGGCGAACTCGGGGCGCCAGCCTGCGGTGTTGTACGCCTTGCCGATCCGCACCTTGCCCTGGAGGACGGACAGCGCGCCCTGCCTGAACCAGGCCGAGTTGGGGTCCGTCGCGGCGCCGTTCATCATGACGATCTGGCCGCCGTGCGCCTTCTTGCCGAGCGCCTTGAGCAGCGCCTCGCCCTGCAGCCGTCCGACCTTCGCGCCGTCGAAGGAGACATAGCCCGAGATGGGCCCTTCCGCGAGGCGGTCGTACGCGACGACCGGGATGCCCGCGCGGTGCGCGTTCTCGACCGGGGTGCGCATCGCTTTGGGGTCGTTGGCGTCGAGGATCAGTGCGTCCACCCGCTTGGTGATCATCGCGTCCATCTGCGCCTGCTGGGTGGCCACATCGTGCTGCGAATTCACGGCCTCCACCTTGCACTCGGGGCACAGCTCATGGATCTGCTTCTTGATCAGCGGCTTGTCGAAGTGACGGAAGCGCCAGTTGTCGTCCGGGAACAGCACCCCGATCCGCGGGGCGCCGCCGGAGGCGGGTCCGCCCGGCACATGCCCGCCGCCGGCCTCCCCGCAGGCCACCGGGCCGGCGAGCAGACACAGCCCGGCGAGGACGGCGGCCGTACCGCGCAGACGAGCGTTCACCTCGGGCAACCTCCTCACCCTTCCGCCGGGCCGCCGGCGCCGCCCCGGGCGATCCGTTCGCCGGGCTGCAGGCCGATCTCGCTCCACACCTGCTTGCCGCCGCTCAGCGGTACCGAGCCCCAGGCCACCGACATCGCCTCGACGAGCAGCAGCCCGCGGCCGCCGGTCGACTCCCAGTCCACGCTCACGGGTTTGACCGGGGCCCGCGGCGAGGCGTCGTTCACGGCGATCCGCAGCCGGTCCGCGGCCAGCGTCAGATCCAGCAGCACCTCGCCCTGGGTGTGCGCGATGGCATTGGTGACCAGCTCGGACACCACCAGCAGGGCGACGTCCATCTCCTCCGTCACCTGCCACGAGCGCAGCGTGCGCGCGGTGAACCGGCGGGCGTGCATCACCGCGTCCGGGAGTCGCCACACCGCCCAGCGGGCCCGGGTGGGGCGGACCCGCATCCCGTCGTAGCGCAGGACCAGCACCGCCACATCGTCGTGGCGGTGCTTCGCGCTGCCGAGCAGATCGTCCGCGACCCGCCCGGCATCGCCCGGATCGGCCGCGCCGAACACCTCGCGCACCCTGCGCAGCCCGTGCTCGAGCGGGAGGTGCGCCGACTCCGCCAGCCCGTCGGTGAACAGGGCCAGTACGGTGCCGGGGGCCAGCCCCACCTCGGTCAGCGGGAATTCGCCGTCCGCGACCACCCCGAGCGGGGGCCCGCCGGCGATCGCCATCTCCTCGGTGCTGCCGTCGGGGTGCCGCAGCAACGGCGGCAGATGCCCGGCCCGGACGAACCAGGCGATGCCCTCCTCCATGTCCAGATCGACATAGCAGCAGGTGGCGAAGAGGTCCGTCTCCATGCCGACGAGCAGCCGGTTGGTGTGGGCGACCACCACATCGGGCGGGTGGCCCTCGACCGCGTACGCCCTGATCGCGGTGCGCATCTGGCCCATGATCGTGGCGGCGCCCGCGCTGTGCCCCTCCACATCACCGATGACCAGCGCGACATGGCCGTCCGAGAGCGGAATGACGTCGTACCAGTCGCCGCCGACCTCGAGCCCCACGGTGGCGGGCAGATAGCGGGCGGCGGCCACCCCGCCCGGCAGCTTCGGCAGTTTGCGGGGCAGCAGGCTGCGCTGGAGCATCGTGGTCAGCTCGTGCCCGGCGTCCAGCGCATGCGCACGGACCAGCGCCTGCCCGGCAAGACCCGCGGTCGCGGTCAGCAGCGAGCGTTCCTCGGGCCCGAACCGGTGCTCCTGCTCCCAGCCGACCAGGCACACCCCGACCATCCGGCCGTCGGCCGGCAGCGGCAGTACGGCGAGGCCGCCGGGGCCGATGCCGGCGAGACCGGGTTCGAGGGCGGCGCCCGGGGGCCACAGCGCCACATGCCCGGCCCGTAGCGCGGCCTCCAGCGTGGGCAGCCGGTGGCGGGCCGCGTCGGGCCATTCGGACCGCCACTCCGAGCGCCACTCCTCGGGCCAGGCACCGGGCTCCGGGGGATCGAGGACGGTGACCACGAACCGGTCGGCCTCCAGCTCGGCGACCGCCACCCGGCCGGCCGCCAGCGGCGCCCGCAGGGCCTCGACCACCACCCGGCTCACCTCCCGGATGGTGGTCGCCCCGGCCAGCGCCGCCGACAGCCGCCGCACAATGGCGACCTCGTCGGCGCTGGGCCGCAGATACGCGGCATCGGCGACCACGCCCAGCACCCGCTCGGGCGTGCCGTCGGCGGCGGCCGGCACCCGGCAGCGCAGGCTCAGCCAGCGCAGCTCGCCATTGTGCCGGCGGATACGGAAGGACAGCTGCTGGCCCGGCGAGGGCAGCCGGCCCGGCTCCACGATGGCCATCAGCGCCGGCACATCGTCCGGGGCGGTGCGCGCCAGCAGCGTCTCCACCCGCCCGTCGAACTCCTCCGGCGCGATGCCGAACAGCTCCAGCACCTGCGCATCCGCGTCGATCCGCCCGGTGCTCAGCCCGAGCGTGAACGCGCCGCCCCGCAGCGTGTCCAGCCCCGGCCCCAGCCGTCCCGCCCTCGGCGCCTGCGGCCGCCCGACCACCCGGACCGCCAGCGCCTCCAGCCCCGCCGCCACCTGCTCGGCATGCAGCTCCAGCAGGCTGCGCCGGTCGGGGCCGAAGGCGTCCGTGGCCTTGTCCACGACGACCAGGCAGCCCAGCCGCTGGGCATCGCCGCCCAGCGGCAGCACGCCCATCGGGGCGTTCGCTGCGCCTTCCGCCGGCCCCAGCCACAGCGTTCGCCCGGTGCGGAAGGCCGTGGCGATCGGGGAGTCGCCGGACAGCGCACAGCGCGCCGGCAGTCCGGAGGGGACACCGGCGCCTCCGACCGTCTCGGCCAGCTGGAGATCGCCGTCCCCTTCGGCCGGCACATAGACGGCGGTCAGCTCAGTCCCGGAAGACCCAAGGACCCGCGCGGTCACTGATCGCACCGCCTCCGTACGCGGGAAGCCGTCGTCGTAAGCCACGGTCGCCGTATCCGCCCTCGGGGCCGGGGTGTCCACCCCGGCCCCACCTAATCGGACATTTCGCCATTTATCGCCTCACTCCCATGGTGCGGCATCGGGGGAGCGGGGAGCTAGTCGGGAGCCCGCGCAAGCGGTCCACGGCATGTGCGGCGAAATGCCCGGCCGGCAGCGCGGCGAGGCCGGGGAACGCCCCGTACGACGCGGTCCGCGGCCGGGGGTGCCGATGTCGCGGGACCTCGTCCGCCGCAGGGGCCGACTCCAGGCGGATTGACGTCCCGTCAGCGAGGCCGGGCTCCGCACGATGAGGTACCGCCCCTTGGGCCGACGGCCGGCGATCAAGGCAATGGAACGGGATCAGCCGGGCACCAGGACGGCGGCCCCCTGCACCCGGTCGCCCGCCAGATCGGCCAGCGCCTCCGGAGCCCGGTCGAGCGGATACGGACTGACCGTGACCCGGATGCCGATCCGCGCCGCCGTCGCCAGGAACTCCCGGCCGTCCTCGCGCGTATTGGAGGTGACGCTGCGCAGATTCCGCTCGTAGAAGAGATGGCTCCGGTAGGTGAGCGGGGGGATGTCGCTGAGGTGAATACCGGCGACGGCCAGGGTGCCCGACCGGTCCAGGGCTTCCAGAGCCACCGGCACCAGGTCGCCGACCGGTGCGAAGAGGATGGCCGAGTCCAGCGGTTCGGGCGGCCGGCCGTAGGCGTCACCGGCCGAGGACGCGCCCAGCTCCAGGGCGAGTTGACGCGCCTGCGCGGACCGGGTCAGCACATGGACGGTGGCCCCCTCGGCCAGCGCGACCTGCGCGGCCAGATGCGCCGAGGCACCGAATCCGTAGATCCCCAGCCGCCCGCCGGGCGGCAGCGCACTGCGCCGCAGCGCCCGGTAGCCGATGATCCCCGCGCACAGCAGCGGCGCCAGCTCCGTGGCGCTCCGGTCGTCGGGGAGCGGATAGGCGTAATCCGCGGGCAGCAGGGCCGCATCGGCGAACCCGCCGTCCGTGTCCCACCCCGTGTAGCGGGACGCCGGGCAGAGGTTCTCCCGGCCCGCCCGGCAGTACCGGCAGCTGCCGCAGGTCCCCCGCAGCCAGGCCCCGCCGGCCCGGTCGCCGATGCGGAACCGCGTCACACCCGGCCCGGCCGCGACCACCCGCCCGACGATCTCGTGCCCCGGCACCGTCGACGGCCGGTGCGGCGGCAGATCCCCCTCCGCCAGATGCAGATCCGTACGGCACACCCCGCACGCCTCCACCCTCAGCAGCAGCTCGCCGTGCCCCGGTGCGGGAAGGGCACGCCGCACCGCCGCCAGCGGCCCGGACGCCACCGGACCGGGCCGCTCGACGGCCCAGCCGGACAGCGCATCGGGAACGTCCGGAGCGGAGGCGGCTGCCATGCCTCCAGCGTGGCGCCGGCGGGGTACGGCGGGCAAACGCTGCCCCGCCGCGGCAGCGGCCTGCCGCCGCCGGCCGCACCCACCCCTGTTGCGTACGCTGACCTGGCCGTCTCCCCGATGGCCGAAAGCTGTAGCGGTACGTCAGGAGCACCCGCATGGCCACCCCCGCCCCGCCCGCCTCCCCGGCCGGCACCTCGATGCGACATCGCCTGCGGGCGTGGATGCTGGAAGGCCTGGCGGACATCGCCAAGCATCAGCAGGGCGCACAGCCCCGGCCCGAGCCCGCCCACAAGGGGCAGCGATGGTGGCGGGTGATGTGCCTGACGGGTGTGGACTACTTCTCCACCCTCGGCTATCAGCCGGGCATCGCCGCCCTCGCCGCCGGTCTGCTGTCTGGAAGGGCAAGCTGTTCGTCCTGACGCTGCTGGGCTTCGCCGCCACCGACTTCCTCATCACCATCACCCTGTCGGCGGCCGACGCCTCCACCCACCTGGTGGAGAACCCGCACCTGACCAGCACCCTGCACCACCAGCAGGTGCTCATCACCCTCGTCCTGGTCGCCCTGCTCGGCGCGGTCTTCCTCAAGGGCTTCCTGGAAGCCGTCGGCGTGGCGGTCGCCCTGGTGGGCCTCTATCTCGCGCTGAACGCCGTCGTGGTCGTCGTCGGACTGTGGCACGTCGCCAGCGCCCCGCACGTCGTCACCGACTGGTCCCACGCCCTCACCGCCCAGCACGGCAACGTTGTCGCGATGGTCGGCGTGGCCCTGCTGGTCTTCCCGAAGCTTGCGCTGGGCCTGTCCGGCTTCGAGACCGGGGTCGCGGTCATGCCGCATGTCGAGGGAGACCCCGACGACACCGACGACCGCCCCGCGGGCCGGATCCGGGGCACGAAGAAGCTGCTCACCACCGCCGCCGTGATCATGAGCGTCTTCTTGATCATCACCAGCTTCATCACCACCCTGCTCATCCCGGCGGACGCCTTCAAGCCGGGCGGCGAGGCCAACGGGCGCGCCCTGGCCTACCTCGCCCACGCATACCTGGGCTCCGCCTTCGGCACCGTCTACGACATCTCCACCATCGCCATCCTCTGGTTCGCCGGCGCCTCCGCGATGGCCGGACTCCTCAACCTCATGCCGCGCTATCTCCCCCGCTACGGCATGGCGCCGCACTGGGCGCGCGCGGTACGTCCGATGGTGCTGGTCTTCACCCTCGTCGCGTTCCTGGTGACCTGGATCTTCGACGCCGACGTCGACGCCCAGGGCGGTGCCTACGCCACCGGCGTCCTCGTCCTGATCAGCTCCGCCGCCATCGCCGTGACCATCGCCGCCCGCCGCGCCCGCCAGCGCGGCTGGACCCTCGGCTTCGCCGCGATCTCTCTCGTCTTCCTCTACACCACCGTCGCGAACGTCATCGAGCGGCCGGACGGTGTGAAGATCGGCGCCTGCTTCATCGCCGGCATCATCCTGCTCTCGTTCCTCTCCCGCGTCGCCCGCGCCTTCGAACTGCGGGTGACCAGCGTGGTCCTCGACGACACCGCAGAACAGTTCATCCGCGACATCGCCCGGCGCGACGTCGACGGGCGCGGCATCCGCTTCATCGCCAACGAGCCCGACCAGCGAGACGTGGCCGAATACCGCGACAAGCTCCAGCAGATCCGCACCGACAACGACCTCCCGTCCGAGGACGACCTCGTCTTCGTCGAGGTCACCGTCGGCGACCCCTCCGAATTCGAGAGCGAGCTACGGGTCCGCGGCGAGGTCCTGCACGGCCGCTACCGCATCCTGTGCCTGGACAGCTCCACCATCTCCAACGCCCTCGCCGCGCTGCTCCTGCACGTACGGGACACCACCGGACAACGCCCGCACATCTACTTCGAATGGACCGAGGGCAGCCCCTTCGCGCAGTTCCTGCGCTTCTTCCTCTTCGGCCAGGGCGAAGTCGCCCCCGTCACCCGCGAGGTCCTGCGCGAGGCCGAACCCGACCGGGCCCGCCGCCCCCGCGTCCACGTCGGCTGACCGGATTCCGCCCGCACCCCTCCTACTTCTCAAGGCCCCCGCGCGCCGTCCGCCCGGCGAGGTAGGCGTCGACCTGCCCACGGTCGTAGCCCCGCCGCGCCAACTCGAAGGCGGGCGGGACCGTTGGCGGTTCGGCCCCGCCCAGGCGCTCGATATAGGCGTCGACCTGGGCGCGGTCGTAACCACGCCGCACTATGGAGAACCCGAGCGCGAACCCTTGGCCCGGTTCCTTTCCCCTACGCGACGAAAACATCGGCACGTACCCCTTTCTGTCAGCGGTGAGGCTACTCCCGCCCACCTTCGCGGGCCGCAGGGGGAACTCCGGGCGGGCCGTCAGGAGTTCATACGGCATGGATGCACGTCTGCGCAGAATCGCCGCCAAGCTCGCCCCCGTCCGCGATCTGCTCGGCCGAACCCACTCCATCCGTGAGGAGTCGCACCGCGTCCTCCTCGGCCCGCCGATGCCGGAGTCCCGCGTGGTGGCATTCGAGGAGCAGTACGGTATCCGCCTGCCGCCGTGTTACCGCAGTTTCCTCACCACGATCGGCAACGGCGGCATCGGCCCGGGCGCCGGCCTTCTGCACTTGGACGACTGGGACTACGTCGTCCTCGGCGCCCCCATCCGGCCCGACCACCTCAGCACGCCTTTCCCCCTCTCGCCCACCGACCCCGCACCGGGCCCCGACTGGTACCACGCGTTCGGTCCCGCCTGGCTCGACGACGATGACGCCGAGCCCTATCCCGGCACCATCGCGCTCACCACCCGAGGCTGCTCCCTCTACACCCTGCTCGTCGTCACCGGCCCCGCCCGCGGCCGCGTCGTCGACGTCAACCTCGAATTCGACGTGGATGCGCCCTCCTTCACCCACGACACCGACTTCCTGGACTGGTACGAGAGATGGCTGGACCAGACCGGCAACGGCATGCACAGCGCCCCACCCGACGTCGCTCTTCGGGACGACGAGCCCCCGATGGCCGCCATACTCCGTGATGCATCCGACCCCGCTCTACGGGAAGTTGCCGCACGGGGGCTGGGCCGCGCCCCGATCCTCACACCCGCCGTCCGGTCGCTGCTCGGCGCCGCCGCCGTCGGAGATCCCGCCCCCGAGGTGCGCCGGACAGCCGTGATCATGCTGGGCCGCCGCCCGACACCGTCCGACGACGACGTGCTCGTCCGCGCCCTGACGGATGCGTCCGCCGACGTCCGCGAGGCCGCACTGCAGGCCCTCGCCGGCCGAGGCAGCGCCCTGCAACAGACGGCCGGAAGTGATCGATCACCGGCCCGCGTCCGACTCGGGTCGCCCCCGCTGCCCGCCCGGAGCACCCTGGAGACGTAACCCGTAGCCGTGAACCGAGCTGTGAGGTGCCTGATGAGCACTCTCGAAGAGCACATAGACATTGGCGCGCCCCTCGACAAGACATGGGACTGTCTGCACCGCGTGGACAGCATTCCGCAGTATGTGGACGGCGTCCGTGAGGCCCATCTGGAGGGCAAACGGACGCATCTCGGCCTTGATGCCGGCGGCACGTCGCGGGAACTCGAGCTTGAGATCACCGACCGCACCACGGAAAAGGTCATGTCGTGGAAGACGACGACCGGTCCCGAGCTGTCCGGCAGCGTCTCGCTGCTGCCGATCGACCAGCAGCACACCCGCGTCCAGGCCCGTTTCCAGTACGAGCCGAGCACCATCACGGACTCGTTCGGCGGCCCGAAGGGTCTGGCCCAGGTGCACGCGATCGAGAACGGAGTCCGCAGCGATCTCCAGAAATTCAAGGGAATGGTGGAACACGAACGCTGAGTCACCGTGGGCACAGCGTCCGCGGTGTTACGGAGCGGGAGGTGGCGGTTCGCCCCGGACGGCCACCTGGGCGGGACGCAGCAGTTGGCCGCCGACCCGGTAGCCCGGGCGGACGACGGCGGCGCACACGGCGCGCTCGCCCGCGTCGGCGGGCGGCTCGGCAGGGGTGTAGGTGACCGCCTCGTGAACGGTCGGGTCGAAGGGGCTGCCGGGTGTGCCGAAGGATTCCAGCCCCAGCGCCGCCAGTTCGGCTTCCAGGGCATCGGCGACGCGCCGGAATCCGCCGGTCACCGCACCCTGCTCGGTGGCCTCGGCGAGGGCGTCGAGTACGGGCAGCAAGCGCTGCAGCACATTGGCCACGGCGATCTCGCCGACCGCCAGACGGTCGCGGTGGACCCGCTTGCGGTAGTTGTCGTACTCGGCTTTCAGCCGTTGCAGGTCGGCCGTGCGCTCCCGCAGCTCGGCGCGGAGCGCCGCGTCCGGTGACGCCGGCTGCGCGGCGGCGGGCCCATGGCCCGAGGGCGCGGCGCTGGGCGGGTCGGCGGTCTCCTTCGCCCGGGAGTCGTGGGGCGGGAGCACGGCGGGGTTGTCGTCCGGCCGGTCCCGGATGATCGACAGCGGGGGGCGGGCGAGGCCACGCACGCCGGTCGGGCGGTGCGTCCGGCGGTTCATCGTCCACTTCCCTCCTGCCGGTCGTCGTCGACGATCTCGGCGTCCACGACATCGTCCTCGGGCTTGGCCTGCTCGCCTGCGGCAGCGCCCTCGGCACCGGCGGCGGCCTGCGCGCCCTGGGCGTCGGCGTACATGGCCTGGCCCAGCTTCTGGCTGACGGCCGCGAGCTTCTCGGAGGCACCACGGATCTCAGCGGTGTCCTCTCCCTTGAGCTTCTCCTTCAGCTCGCCGACGGCCGTCTCGACCTCGGATTTCGTCTCGGCCGGAACCTTCTCCTCGTTGTCCTTGAGGAACTTCTCGGTCTGGTAGACCAGCTGCTCGCCCTGGTTACGGGTCTCCGCGGACTCGCGCCGTCGGCGGTCCTCCTCGGCATGTTTCTCGGCCTCGCGCACCATCCGGTCGATGTCGTCCTTCGGCAGCGAGGAGCCGCCGGTGACGGTCATCTTCTGCTCCTTGCCCGTGCCCAGGTCCTTGGCCGTGACGTGCATGATGCCGTTGGCGTCGATGTCGAAGGACACCTCGATCTGCGGAAGGCCACGGGGGGCCGGCGGCAGACCGGTCAGCTCGAACATCCCGAGCTTCTTGTTGTACGCCGCGATCTCCCGCTCGCCCTGGAACACCTGGATCTGGACCGACGGCTGGTTGTCCTCCGCCGTCGTGAAGATCTCCGACCGCTTCGTCGGAATGGTGGTGTTCCGCTCGATGAGCTTGGTCATGATGCCGCCCTTGGTCTCGATACCGAGGGACAGCGGCGTGACGTCCAGCAGGAGGACGTCCTTGACCTCGCCCTTGAGGACACCCGCCTGGAGCGTGGCGCCGATCGCGACGACCTCGTCCGGGTTGACGCCCTTGTGCGGGTCCTTGCCGGTCAGTTCCTTGACCAGCTCGGTCACCGCGGGCATCCGGGTCGAGCCGCCGACCAGAATCACGTTGTTGATGTCCGAGACCTTGATCCCGGCGTCCTCCACCGCGTTGTGGAACGGCGACTTGCACCGGTCCAGAAGGTCGCTGGTCATCTGCTCGAACTGGGCCCGCGTCAGCTTCTCGTCCATGTGCAGCGGCCCGTCCGGTGAAGCGCTCAGATACGGCAGGTTGATCGTGGTCTCGGTCGCCGCCGACAGCTCGATCTTCGCCTTCTCGGCGGCCTCGCGCAGCCGCTGGGTGGCCATTTTGTCCTGGGTCAGATCAATCCCGTACGCGTTCTTGAACTGAGTGGCCAGATGGTCGACGATCCGCTGGTCCCAGTCGTCGCCGCCGAGATGGGTGTCGCCGTTGGTGGCCTTCACCTCGACCACGCCGTCGCCGATCTCCAGCAGTGAGACATCGAAGGTGCCGCCCCCGAGGTCGAAGACCAGAATCGTCTGGTCGTGCTCCTTGTCCAGGCCGTACGCCAGCGCCGCGGCGGTCGGTTCGTTGACGATCCGCAGCACCTTCAGGCCCGCGATCTCGCCGGCTTCCTTGGTGGCGGTGCGCTGCGAGTCGTTGAAATAGGCCGGGACGGTGACGACGGCATCCGTCACGTCCTCGCCGAGGTACTGCTCGGCGTCGCGCTTGAGCTTCTGCAGCACCCGCGCGGAGATCTCCTGCGCGGTGTAGTGCTTGCCGTCGATATCGCCCTTGTCCGGGAAACGCCACTGCGGGTCGCCCATGTGCCGCTTGACCGACCGCGCGGTGCGCTCGACATTCGTCACGGCCTGCCGCTTGGCGATCTCGCCGACGAGCACCTCACCACCCTTGGCGAACCCGACCACCGACGGCGTGGTCCGGGCGCCCTCGGCATTGGTGATCACGGTGGGCTCACCGCCCTCCATGACACTGACCACCGAGTTCGTCGTACCGAGGTCAATACCCACTGCGCGCGCCATGGTCCGCTCCTCACCGGTCCGCCGAACACGCCCTCTCACCTGGTGGTACGAGAGCAAGCCACCTACACCCTCTGCATAAATCGTGCCCCCGTGCCTGTCAAGATGCTCCGAATTCGTGGCAAATGGGCCGTATGGCCGTCCGGTCGTCGGTGATCCGCGTCACCGTCCCGGAGCCCATCGGTAGCGGTGCTCCGGACGCCCCGTGTCCCCGTATTTCAGGGTCAGGGTGATATGGCCGGCGCGTTCGAGGTGCTTGAGATAGCGCTGGGCGGTGGAGCGGCTGACGCCGGCGCGTCCGGCCACCTCGTGGGCGGAGAGGGGGTGGCCGGCCTCGCCCAGGACGTGGCGGATGAGGTCGACGGTGGCCGCCGAGTGGCCCTTGGGCAGTTCGGTGTGCGGGGAGCCGGCGGTGCGGAAGGCGCCGAAGATCCGGTCCACCTGTTCCTGGCCGGCCTCACCGCGTCCGCCGACGCCCGCGACGGTGCGGCGCAGCGCGGCATAGCCCTCGAGCTTGGCCCGCATCCCGGAGAAGCCGAACGGCTTGACCAGGTACTGCAACGCACCGCAGCGCATCGCGTCCTGGACGGTGGCCACATCCCGGGCCGCCGTCACCATGATCACGTCGGCGTGGTGGCCGAGCTGGCGCAGCCGTCGTACCAGCGTCAGGCCGGTCTCGTCCGGCAGGTAGTGGTCGAGCAGCACCAGGTCCACGGGGGTGCGCTCCAGGGCGGCCAGCGCCTGGGCGGCGGTGTGGGCGTGGCCGGTGACACGGAAGCCGGGGACCTGGGACACATAGGCGGCGTTGATCTCGGCGACATGGAAGTCGTCGTCCACGACAAGGACGTCGATCATGCTGAACCTCCGACGGTCATCGCGCCGCTCGCTCGGTCATCGTGGCTCTCCGGCGGCCGTGAGCGGGCCCCCGACGGACCGGGGCCGCCGTCCTTGCGGGCGAGCGCCTCGGGCAGGACGACGGTGAAGACCGCGCCGCCGCCCGCGCGGGCGGTCACCCGGGCCATCCCGCCGTACCGCTCGGCGAGCCGCCGCACCAGCGCCAGGCCGATCCCCCGGCCGCGATGGGCGGCCGCGGGCGGGGCGGCCTTGGTGGACCAGCCCTCGGCGAAGATCTGCTCGCGCATCGCGGGCGGCACTCCGGGCCCGGTGTCCGAGACCCGCAGCACGGCCGTGGTGCCCTCGGCCCGCAGCTCCACCTCGACGAACGGCTCGGCACGGCGATGTCCGGCGACGGCGTCCAGCGCGTTGTCCAGCAGATTGCCCAGTACGGTCACCAGGTCGCGCGGGTCGACCACCGTATCGGGCAGCTGGGTGGCGGCCGACACCCGCAGCGCCACCCCGCGTTCGGCCGCGATGGCCGCCTTGCCGACGAGCAGGGCGGACAGCAGCGGATCGGGCACCCGCTCGGCGATCTGTTCCGCGGACGCCCGGTGGGCGCTGGCCACTTCGGCGACGAAAGCGACGGCCCTCTCGTACCGGCCCAGCTCCAGCAGTCCGCGCAGCGTGTGCAGCTGATTGGCGTGCTCATGGTCCTGCGCGCGCATCGCATCCAGCAGGCCCTGGGTGCTGTCCAGTTCCCGGCCGAGCAGCTCCAGTTCGGTGCGGTCGCGAAGGGTCACCACCGCCCCGCCGTCCCGTGTCGGCACCCGGTTGGCGATCAGCACCCGCCCACCGCTGACGGCCAGCAGATCCGGTCCGGCCACCCGCCCGGTCAGCACATCCGTCGTCCGGCTCGGCGGCAGCACCTCGTCCGGCGCCCGGCCCGCGGCCGACGCATCCAGCCCGAGCAGCCGCCCGGCCTCGTCGTTGACCAGCCGGATCCTGCCGTTCCGGTCGCAGGCCACCACACCCTCACGGATGCCGTGCAGCATCGCCTCCCGTTCGTCCAGCAGCGCCGAGATATCGGCGAACGCGACGCCGTGCGTACGGCGCCGGAGGCTGCGGGAGACGGCGAGCGTGGCCAGTACGCCGACGGCGAGCGCGGCACCCGCGTACCGCAGCACACCGGGGATGGTGCCGAGCAGCCGACCCCGGACGCTGTCGTAGGCGATACCGACCGACACCGCGCCGACGATCCGCCCGCGGCCGTCCCGCAGCGGCACCTTGGCGCGGGCCGACCGCCCCAGTGTCCCGGTGTCGATCCCCCGCACCTCCCGCCCGGCGAGCGGCCGGCTCGGGTCGGTGGAGACATGCCGTCCGATCTCGGCGGTGCGGGTGTGGGACCAGCGCACCCCGCGCGTGTCCATCACCACGATGTACAGCGCCCCGGTCGCCTTGCGAATCCGCTCCGCATCCGCCTGCACCGGTCCGCGCGGATCGGGCCGCGTGGCGACCAGTTCCCGGGCGAGGTCCGGATCGGCCGCGGTGGTCTGGGCGATCGACAGCGCCCGCCGCATCGCCTGCTCGTCGAGCTCCGAGCCGAGCGGCGCGAGAAACAGACCGGTGGCGAGCACCATGACGCCCGTGGTGATGGTCACCTGCGCCGTCAGGACATGGGCAAAGATCCGGCGGGGCCGGGGGATCCGCATCCGGCACACCCCCTTGCGTCCCGTATCGTCCCGATGTCCTGGCATGCCGTGCCTGAGCCTGCCGCGGAATCGAATCTTCCGCATGATGCGGCGATGACCGCACCGTAAGCCGTCCGTGAGCAACTGCCCACCCCTCCGTGAGACTTCCGTTGTTCTAGCGTGAGCAAAACGAGCACAACAGGGATTGTGAGCAGAAAGGCGGCTTGCGCCCACAAGGCCCGCGGCGGCCCGGGTGGCTCCTAGCCTCCCGGGCCATGAACAGCCACTCCAGCCCCGCGATCGAACTGCGGGGAGCGAGCAAGGTGTTCCGGACCCCGTCCGGAGCGTCGCACACCGCCGTCAGGGATCTTGATCTGGTCGTCGAGCGAGGCGAATTCGTCGCCGTCGTCGGCCCCACCGGATGCGGCAAGTCCACGACCCTGACGCTGATCAGCGGACTGGAGGAGCCCACGACCGGTGACGTCCTGGTCGCCGGCCGGCCGGTCACCGGCATCGGCGACACCACCGGGTTCGTCTTCCAGCAGGACGCCGTCTTCCCCTGGCGCACCGTGCTATCGAATGTGATGGCCGGACCCCGGTTCCGCGGCGTACCCAAGAAGGAGGCGAAGCGGCGGGCGCGTGACTGGCTCGCCCGGGTCGGCCTGGCGTCCTTCGAGGACCGCTATCCCCATCAGCTCTCCGGCGGCCAGCGCAAACGCGTTGCCCTCGCCGCGACCTTCGTCAACGACCCCGAGCTGCTGCTCATGGACGAGCCGTTCTCCGCCCTCGACGTACAGACCCGGGCCCTGATGTCGGACGAGCTCCTCGAACTCTGGTCGGGAACCGGCGCCTCCGTCGTCTTCGTCACCCACGACCTCGAGGAGTCGATCGCCCTCGCCGACAAGGTGGTGGTGATGACGGCGGGCCCCGCGACCGTCAAGGAGGTCTTCGCCATCGACCTGCCGCGCCCCCGCCGGGTCGAGTCGGTGCGGCTGGAGCCGCGCTTCGTCGAGATCTACCGGGAGATCTGGTCCTCGCTCGGCGAAGAGGTGCGGATCACCCGCGAGAGGGGCGCCGCACATGCCGCCTGAGTCTTCGACCCTGCGCAAGGCCGCCACGGCATCCGACCGCTCCCGGGAACGGGCCCGCACCGCCCGCAACCGCAGACTCCTGGTCCACGGCACCAGGGTGCTGCTCCTCCTCGGCTTGCTCGCCGCCTGGGAAGGGCTGGCCCGAGCCGCCGTCATTGACCCCTTCAACTTCTCGATGCCCTCGAAGATCTGGGACCAGATCAGCCAGTGGGCGCTGCACGGCACGCCGCAGGGCCCGTTGTGGGAGCAGATCTGGTACACGCTCTACGAGGCGCTCCTGGGCTGGGTCATCGGCGTCATCGGCGGCGTGGTGCTGGGCATCGCACTCGGCCGGATCCGCTTCCTCGCCGATGTGCTCGGCCCGTACATCAAGGTCCTCAACGCCCTGCCGAGAATCGTCCTGGCCCCCATCTTCCTCATCTGGTTCGGCCTCGGCCCGGCCTCCAAGGTCGCCTCCGCCGTCGTCCTCGTCTTCTTCCCGGTCTTCTTCAACGCCTTCCAGGGTGCCCGGGAGGTCGACCGCAATCTGGTCGCCAACTCCCGGATCCTCGGCGCGAGCAACCGCCAGGTCACCCTCCAGGTGGTGATCCCCTCCGCCACCTCCTGGATCTTCACCAGCCTGCACGTCAGCTTCGGCTTCGCCCTGATCGGCGCGATCGTCGGCGAGTACATCGGCGCGACCAAGGGCCTCGGCCTGCTGGTCTCCGCCTCGCAGGGCACCTTCAACGCGGCCGGTGTCTACGCGGCCATGGTGATCCTCGCCGTCGTCGCCCTGCTCGCCGAAGGGCTGCTGGCCTTCCTCGAAAAGAGGCTCTTCCGCTGGAAGCCGGCCGACACCTCCACCGGCCGCTGAACCCCACCCCATCTCTCCTCAGGACGTGATCATGCGTACTCCGCTCAAGCTGTCGGCCGCCGCCGTCACCCTCGCCCTCACCGCCACCCTCACCGCCTGCGGCGGCGGCTCCACGAGCGCCGTCCCCGAGGACGACGGCAGTGTCAAGATCATGGTGGGCGGCCTCGACAAGGTCATCTACCTCCCCGCGAGACTCACCCAGCAACTGGGCTATTTCGAGGCCGAGGGCGTCGACGTCACCCTGCTCACCGAACCGGCCGGCGTACAGGCCACCACCTCGCTCGTCTCCGGCGATGTGCAGGGTGTCGTCGGGTTCTACGACCACACCCTCGATCTCCAGGTCAAGGGCAAGCACGTGGAGTCGGTGGTGCAGCTGGCGCACGCCCCCGGCGAGGTCGAGGTCGTCGCGAACAAGGCAGCCGACGACCTCACCTCTCCCAAGGACTTCAAGGGCAAGAAGCTCGGCGTCACGGGCCTCGGCTCGTCCACCGACTTCCTGACCAAATACCTCGGGGTCAAGCACGGTGTACAGCCACAGGAATTCACCCCGGTGGCGGTCGGCGCCGGCCAGACCTTTATCTCCGCCCTCCAACAGGGTTCGATCCAGGGCGGAATGACGACCGACCCCACGGTCGCACAGGTCGTGAAGAAGAACCTCGGCAAGGTGCTCGTCGATATGCGCACCCCGGAAGGCTCGAAGCAGGCACTGGGCGGCCCGTACCCCTCCTCCAGCCTCTACATGAACACCGACTGGGTGAACAGCCACAAGGGCACTGTGCAGAAGCTGGCCAACGCCTTTGTGAAGACTCTCAAGTGGATGTCCACCCACACCCCCGAGCAGATCGCCGCCAAGATGCCGTCCGACTACGCGGAGGGCGGCAAGGAGCTGTACGCCCAGTCCATCAAGGACACCCTGCCGATGTTCACCAAGGACGGAGTCATGCCGACCGACGGGCCGGCCACCGTCGAGCGGGTCCTCAAGTCCTTCAACCCGAACCTGAAGAACGCCACGGTGGACCTGAACAAGACCTACACCACGGAATTCGTCAAGAAGTCGGGCTGATCGGACCTCGCACTCACACGCGCAGCGTCAGGGCCGGATGTGTCCCGTTCAGATAATGGTCGCCGATATCGCGGAGGCTGTGGGTGAGGGAGCCCTGTGCGGTCAGGACGCGGGCGTTGCGCCAGAACCTGTCGAAACCCGGGTCGTCGGCGGGGGAGCCGGCGCCGTCGGTGAGTTCCATGATGCGGGTGGTGATCTGCATGGCGGCCTTGCCGGTGACGGCCTCGGCCGCGGCGACCAGGACGGCGATGTCGGCGCGCTCGTCGACGCCGAGTTCCTGCCCCAGGAGCAGGCCTCTTGCCAGGGCTTCCGTGGCCGGTTCGACGACCGCCGCGGCGGTGTGGGCGGCGGCCACCAGCTCCCCGTAGGCGAGAAGGAGATAGGGGTCCCGGCCCGGGCCGGCCGCGTATGCGGCGTCGTCCGGGACCGTGACCGCCCAGGTACGGGGCGCGGTACGGCTGAAGTCCCGCGCCTCGGCCAGCGCTCCTTCGGCGATGCCCAGGGCGACATGGACGAGCGCCAGCCGGAGCGCCAAGGGGGCGAGCGCGGCGAAGGGGGAGAGATCGTGCTCGTCGCGCGGGACGGCGCCGAGTACGTGGTCCGGGGCCACCGGGACGCTGTCGAAGCCGATGCTGCCCGCCGCGGTGAGCCGCTGTCCGAGGCGGTCGTGCGCCGGGTCGGTCGTCACGGCAGGGTGCGCCGGGTCCACCACCACGATCAGCGACTCGCCGGTTTCGGAACAGACCGCGCCGAGCGCCAGGCGGTCGGCGACGCCCACGCCCGTGGAGAAGCCCTTGCGTCCCTTGAGGACGTACCCGCCCGGCGCCGGCGTGAGCGTGAGCTCGGGCCCTCGCGCCGCTCCCGTCTCCGCCCCTGTCCCGATTCCGGTCCCGATTCCGGTCCCGATTCCTTCCCCTGACGCCGTCCCCAGCCCTGCCGCCGGAACGTCCGTGCCGCCGCCCCACAGCCACTGCTCCTCGGCCGCTCGGAGTTCGAGGCGGTCCGCGCTCTCCGGGGTTCCAAAGAACCGCGGGGCCCACGACAGGACGTAGTGCCGGGCGAGCAGTTCGCCGATGGAGCTGTCGGCCGCCGAGATGTCCCGGATGACCGCACAGGCGGTACGCCAGTCAGCGCCCCTGCCCAGCGGGCCGGGCGGCAAAAGCAGCGCCGGCAGCCCGGCCTCGCGCAGCCGCGAGATCTCGTCGAAGGGAGGCTTGCCGCCCCGGTCACGGACGAGCGCATCGACGGCGAGGTCGTCCGCGAGTTCGCGGGTGACGCGCAGCCACATCCCCGTATCGGCCGCGCCGTTGGGCTGCGGGGACGCGGAGGCGATGCGGGTGGCGGACTTCTTCGGCATGGCGTCGTTCACCGTCCTGTCGGGTGGGGTGGGCCGGTGAGTGTCGGCCGGGAGCGGCCCGGACCAGCGCCCTCACGGCCGCCGCCACCTCCGACTTCCCTAGTTTTCCCACTGGATTGGTAGGGAATAAGAATGCTTCCGGACTCCGGGCGGAGCAAGGGGTGTTCGAGGGATGGACAGCCGAGGATTGCCATCCGGACGCCGGGCGAGGCCCCCGGCCGATCGGCTCAGGCCCTGAACGCCTCCCGGGAATACCGTCCGGCCCGGCCACACAGGGATACGGCCCGGCCTCCGGGAATACTGCGCGCCCCAGCCACGTTGTGGCCTGCAAGGGGCGCCCGCATCCCCTAGGGGATCTGTTCGAACGTCCCCTAGGGGATCCGCAGGCCAAAGATCGTAGAGGGTGCCGCCCCGGGGAAACCCACCTGATCCGCCTGTTCCACCTGTTCCTGTTCCGCCTGTTCCGCCTGTTCCGCGCCGGTTTGGCGGTCGGCGATCCGGAGGAAGTCGCCTAAGGGTTCGTCCAGGAGGCGGGGTCCTCGGTCAGTGCGGACACCGGGGCGGGCAGGTCGGCGGTTGCGACATCCGCCAGTGACACACCGTCGAGGATCTGGCGGACGTTGGCCCGCAGGGCGATCCACAGGGGCAGCAGTGATGCGGCGGGGCCGGAGTAGGACAACTCGGGCGGGCGGACGCCGCGTACCGACACCAGCGGGCCGTCCACGACGCGGATGACGTCCGCGATGCTGATGTCCTGCGCGGGCTTGGCCAGCCGGTAGCCGCCGTTGCCGCCGCGCTGGCTGCGGACGAGTCCGCCCCGGCGCATGTCGTTGAGGATGCCTTCGAGGAATTTATGCGGAATGTCCTGAGCCTCGGCGATGGCCTCCGCCTTGAGCGGCCCCGCATCCCGGGCATCAGCGAGTTGCAGTGCGGCACGCACCGCATAGTCCGCCCTGGCTGAAATCCGCATGGGGGCATTATCCCCGTAGGGGAGGGGCGGGGGTGCCCGGGCTCTCCGGGGCGTACGGCACTCTTGACGCCGCTCGACTGTGGCTCGACACTCGGGGGCGGGAACCCTGGCGAACGGGTGGGAATTCATGGGGCGTACGGCGCTGGACACCGACCGCGCGGTCTGCGCGGCCCAGCGGCTTCCCCTTCTGACCTCGCGCCGGCACATCGACCTCCTGCGCGTCTGCAGCGCGGCAAGTCGCCCTCTCGGCTGAGGCGATGACGGGGCGGCTCCGGCCCGGCCCCGTTCCGTTGCCCGTGCCGTTCGTCCGCGTGGGGCCACTGCGCGTACACCACGTGTCCCTTCGTCTCGCCGTCCGCGCCCGGTCCGCACCCGCGCCCTTCTGTATGCGCCCGCCCGTCGCACATCCGTCTGCGCTCTCCGCCGTACGTCCGCGAACCGCGGCCCCAGACCCAGGGAGTCACAGCATGACCGCTACGCCTGCCACGCCTGCCACGTCCGGCATGACTGCCACGTCTGACTCGTCCATCGCTTCCCGGACTGCCGCCGTGCCGTCGCTCCGGGGCAGGATCGGCTGTGATGCGCGCAGCGGTCACTATGCCGTTGCCCACCGGTACCGACTGCACCTGTCACTGTCCTGTCCGCAGTGTCTGGGGATCGCCATCACCCATAGCCTGCTGGAGCTCGGCGACACCCTCCCGGTGACGCTGCTGCCCGCGGTCCCCGACGGTCCGGGCGGCGAGCACTCCGCGCTGCGCCCGCTGTACGAGGCCAGCTCGCACCAGCACCCCGGGCCGGCCGCGGCGCCGGTGCTCAGTGATGGTTGGACGGGGCGGATCGTCAGCACGCACGCCCCTGACATCCTGCGCGATCTGGCCGAGCGGTTCGGCGACCACGGTCCCGTGCTGTATCCGCGGCATGCCCGGGGCGGCATCGAGGAGGTCGGCCGGCTGTGCGAGCACGGCATCAACGAGGCCGCGCAGAGCGCCGGCCGGCTCGGCGCCGAAAGCCCGGAGTACGAGGCCGCGCTGGGCACCCTGCTCGGCGCGCTGGACTGGTTCGAGCGGCGGCTGGACGGCCGGGAGTATGTTCTCGGCGCTCAACTCACCTCGGCCGACGTCCAGTTGTGGGTGACCCTGGTCCAGCTCGACACCGTGCACCGCTGGCATCTGGATGCCGCGGCGGTACACCGCATCGCCGGTCACCGGCGGCTGTGGTCGTACGCCCGCCGCCTGGCGGCGCTGCCGGAGTTCGGCTCCCACCTCGATCTGGCCGGGATCGCGCGCCGGCACCACGCCCGCTGCCAGGGGCAGGAAGCGGCCGGGGCAGCGGTGCAGATCGTGGACTGGACGGCGGCGCGTCGGCCGGGGACCGTCACGCCGAGCCGTCACTGATCACTGACGGAATGCCGGGAACGGCCGGGCAGCCCGGTTGCCCGAGCGTGGCGCCCTTCGCGTCGCCTGCCTGGTGATCCGGCCGCTGAGCGCTGCGCGGAGGGCAGCAACGGTGCACAACGAAGAGGAGCAAGGACGGGATAGCCCAACCAGGTGGACACTGCGGCGCCGCGAGCGAGCGCAGTGCAGGTGAGGGGCCCCCTTACGGCACCTTCGACCAAAGGCCGGAAGACACCGGACCGTCAGGAGGACCCGCATGGCCGGCACCGCGCGGCCGCTGCCCGGAGCCCAGGATCGCCGGCGCGTGAGCCGGCTGGCGTTCGGGGCCATGGCGACCCAGCTGATCGGCACTGCCGTCCGTATGGCGGTCTTCGACCGCATCGGGGACCAGGCGTGGCACGCCGAAGAGCTGGCGGCCCGGTGCGCCACGGATCCCGGGGCCACCGCCCGGCTGCTGCGTGCCCTGGCCGGGCTCGGTCTGCTCAGCGAGACCGCGCCCGATACGTTCGCCACCACCACGACCGGCGTCCTGCTGCGCCGCGACCATCCCGAATCGATGGCCGCCTTGGTGACGATGTTCGCCGAACCCACCATGCTGCGTGCCTGGGAGCACCTGGAGGACAGCGTCCGTACCGGCGAAAGGGCCTTCGACACGGTCTTCGGCAGGGACTTCTTCGGCCACCTCAAGCGGCACCCGTTGCTGTCCGAGCAGTTCAACACCGCGATGAGCCAGGCCACCCGGGACTTGGCCGAACTCCTGCCGTACGCCTACGACTTCGGCCGCTTCACGGCGGTGGCCGATGTGGGCGGCGGCGACGGGACACTGATCTCCGTCTTGCTCAGCGCCCATCCGGAGCTGCGCGGCATCGTCTACGACACCGCCGAGGGCCTCGCCCAGGCGCCGTCCGTACTCGAGCGCAAGGGGCTGGCCGGACGGTGCGACCTGGTGACCGGAGACTTCCTCGTCGCCGCGCCTCGGGGCGCCGACGCCCATGTTCTCAAGAGCGTGCTGCATGACTGGACCGACGAGCAGTGCGCCATCATTCTCGGCCACTGCCGTGGGGCACTGCCGGGGAACGGACGGGTGCTGATTGTCGAACCGGTGCTGCCAGAGTGTGCGGACGGGAGGCAGGAGGGGCTGGCGTATCTGAGCGACCTCAACATGCTGGTGAACTTCGGCGGGCGGGAGCGTTCCCGCGCCGAGTTCGAGAAGCTGTGTGGGCGGTCGGGACTGGCAGTTGTCTCCGTCACTCCGCTGGCGGAGGGCAGCCATATCTGCCTGATTGAGGCACAGCCTGACTGATACCCCTGAGGCCCAGCCCGACTGATATCCCTGAGGCACAACCTGACTGATGTCCCTGCGGCGCGGCCTGGTTGTGGCAGTCGAGGTGGGTGCCGTCAGGCCGGATCGGCAGTGACGCGTTCGGCGTGGTCCATGTCCCGGTTGGTGTGGACGACGGCCGTGGTGGCGGGACGCCGGGCGGTTTCGTACTGGTGGAGCGCCGTGACGATATCGCTGTGCCGGGCGACGTGGGAGGCGAGGGCGGCGGCGTCGAGGATGGCCTGGGAGGCGCCGTCGGCGCCGATCGGGTACATCGGATGGGCGGCGTCGCCCAGCAGGGTGACGCGGCCGTGCCACCAACTGGGCAGCGGATCGCGGTCGACCATCGGGTAGTGCAGGATGCGGGGGCTGCGGGCGAGCAGGTCCGGGATGTCGAGCCAGCCGAAATCCCAGTGCGCGTAGTGCGGCAGTACGTCGTCGAGCCGAGCGGGGCGGTGGAAGGCGCTGTCGTCCGGCCCGCTCGAGTCATCCGGCTCACCCGGCGCGTCCGGGTCGTCCGGTGCGGTCGTCGGAACCAGGCACACCCTGTTGAGCAGGGCCCGGCCGCGTTCGGCGTGGCGGGTCGAGACCGGGTAGGCGATCAGCCGGGCGGCCCGGTCGTCCGTGGCGAAGATCATGGTGCGGCCGTCGAGGAAGCCCTCGACCTCCGTCATGCCACGCCACATGCGCACACCGGCCGCGGACGGCCGGGCCTGACCGGGGTGGAGCTGGGCGCGCACGGCGGAGTGCAGTCCGTCGGCGCCGATCAGCGCTCGGCCGTCGAACGAGGCGGTGGTGCCGGTGGCCTGGTGGTGGGTGTGCGCGCGGACGCCGGCGCGGGTGTGCGCGAAGGCCTGCACGCGGGCGCCCGTACGGACCGCATCCGGGCCGAGCCGGTCGCGGACCGCTGCCAGCAGCAAGAGCTGCAGTTCCCCGCGGTGGATGGAGTACTGCGGATACGGGTGTCCGGCGGCGAGGCCGCGCGGTTCCGTCCACAGTGTGGTGCCGGTGTGGTCGAGGCGCCGGTGCTCGCGCGTGGGAATGCCGGTCGCCGCCAGCGCACCGCCGAGCCCGAGGGCCGTCAATGCGGCGATGGCGGCGGGCTGGATGTTGATCCCGACCCCCAGCGGACGGATCTCGTCGGCGGCCTCCAGCACGGTCGCGGTGATGCCGCGGGCGTGCAGTGCCAGGGCCGTTGTCAGCCCGCCGATCCCCGCGCCCGCGACCAGGATGTCGGCAGCGTGGACGGCGGTTCTGGCCACTGGTGCGCTCCCTGCACGTCGGGGTTCACCCTTCAGCGAAGCAGAACCGATAAGGAGCGGCATTCCGGTAACGGCCACCGTTTGACAGCGCGCGGGCGGCAGCCGAACGTTTAAGGGCGAGAGCAATTGTCAGCAGCCGCTGCCTCATTCCCGGCTTATGGCCGGCCTGTTACTGGTCCTGCTTAGTGGTCCTGCTCACTGGTCCTGAGGCTGGCCTGTGATTTCCTGCCGCTGGGCGGCGGATCTCTCAAGTCCAGGGATATTTCCGCACGGTGCACCGCGAATTCTCGCGCGAATTCTCGGAGCTGGTACCGGAAGAAGCCCCGGAACCGGACCGGCCTCGTCGAGGAGCCGGAGGAGTGGGTCAGGGATCATGGACGACGCCGCCACGAACGCCGGTGCGACGCGTGCATCCATCCGCGATACGTTCATCCGCGATAAATTCATCCGCGAGAAGAAGATCTGGTTCCATCACTGCGATCCCGCCGGAATCGTGTTCTACCCGCAGTATCTGCTGCTGATGAACGAAGTTCTGCAGGAGTGGTTCGAAACCGGGTTGGCCATCGATTACGCGGGTCTCTTCGCGGAGCGAGATATCGGCATCCCCGCCATCCGGCTCGAATGCGACTTTCTGTCGCCGAGCAGAGTGGGCGACACCGTGCAGTTCACCCTGTCGGTGGACCGGATCGGGACAAGCTCGATCCATCTCCGCTTCTCCTGCACGGGCTCCGACCCGGCCGACGTACGCGTGCGGATCAAGGCCGTTCTGGTGTGTGTGTCGCTCGACTCGCGCCGGCCGATCCCGATCCCCGACGACATCCGTGGCGCCATGCAGAGCCGCCGTTCCCCGGCGCTCGATGTCTGACGGGCGGGAGGAGGAAGCGGAATGACAAGGACAGCGGAATGACAAGGACAGACGAGGTGCTGCGCATACCGGGCCTGGGCGCGGGCAATTTCTTCCGCCTGGCGGCAGCCGTCGGCTCGGATGCCGAGAACAGTGTCATCGAGCTGGACAAGGCCTACCGCCACCCGAAAGGCGGACTCGCCCGGCAGCTTTCCCTCGGCGAACTCGATGCGCTGTCCGACCGGGTGGCCGCGGGATTTTACCGGGACGGCATCCGGCCCAAGGATCCGGTAGCGCTGTATCTGGACGAGAGCGTGCGCTATCTGCTCCACTACATCGCCCTCACAAAGATCGGTGCGATTCCCGTCTTCCTCAACGGTCGGCTGACACCGGATATCGCGGCCCGGTTCCTCTCGCACGTCGGCGCGGTGGCAGTGGTCAGCGACGGCAGGCTTCCCGGGGCCGCGCTGGAGATCCCTTATTACGACGAGGACCCGTACGCCACCGAGCCCTTCCGGGCCTTCACCCATACGGACGATGACCCCGTCCTCATCGCGCACACCTCCGGGGCCACCGGTGTGCCGAAGGCGGTTCAGTTCAACCACCGGGGCTTCTTCTACGGCATCAGGCAGGAGATCGGGGCGGATCTCGGACACCGTGTTCTCTCCGCGCTCCCGCAAAGCCATGCCTCGGCCCTTTCCGTGCTGATGTCCTGTGTGGCACGAGGCGCCCGGATCCTGTTGGCCACCGAGCGCGAGCCGCAGCAACTGGCGGCACGCATCGAGGAGTTCCGGCCCGCACTGGTCGCCGCCTTCCCCAAGGTCTTTGTCGACCTGAGCCGGCTCGACCTGGACGCATACGACTTCGGGTCGGTGTCGCGCTGGCTTTCCACCGGCGACGCCAGTCACGAACGGCACATCAGAAGGCTCGTCCGTCTGGGGAACCACCGTGACCGCACCGGGGCCATGGCGCCGGGTTCCCTCTTCATCGACAATTTCGGTTCGTCGGAGTTCGGTTTCGCGATGTTCCGGCAGGTGCATTCCGCGACCAGCGACCGTTACGGCCGGTGCATAGGCCGCCCCTTCGACTGGATCGACGCCCAGGTCTTCGACGACACCGACGAGCCGGCGGCCTGCGGCACGGTGGGACGGCTCGCGCTGAAATCCCCGACCGTTACGGCGGGTTACTGGAATGACTCGCTGCGGAGTGAGAAGAACCGGGTGCGTGGCTATTGGCTCACCGGTGACCTCGCCTATCGCGACGAGAGCGGTCGCTTCTACCACGTCGACCGTGCGTCCGACAGCATCGCCACCCGTCAAGGAACCGTATACAGCTGCCAGATGGAGGAGCTGATCCTCCGCCATGTCCCGGAGATATTCGACTGTTCGCTGATCCACACAGATGCCTGCACCGGCGCCGAGGAAGGGCGAGATGCCGTGCAAGCGGGGGCGGAATCCCGGCAGCTGGTTCTCACCGTCGATCTCTCTCCCGAGGACGGGAAAACCCACCCGGAAACCCACCCGGAAACCCTCCGCCGGCGGATCAACTCCGCCCTCTCCCAGGCCCGGTTGCCCCACATCGACCGGCTCGTGATCAAGGAGACGGACGCCTACGTGGGCATCACCGGCAAGGCCCTCAAACGAGCGATGCGGGACGCCTACCAGCCCGCGGAACCGCAGCCGGGCGCACCGACGCCGGCGCATGGAGGGCACGAGGAATGAGAAGTCCGATGCGTCCTGAAGAACAACCCGGCGGTGACGGTCTGCACCTTGCGGACATCCGAGCGGACCCCGCCACGGCCAGCACTTACCGCACGTCCGGACTGTGGCGTCCCCTCACCATCATCGACGACCTGCGGAAGGCCGCCCGGACCTGGCCGCAGCGCATCGCCATCGACGCACACGAGGCCGCCGGAGGACGCACCCTCCTCACCTACACCCAGCTGGCCGACACCGTGGACCGCTGGGCCGGGGCACTGCGCGGGGCGGGGCTGGAGCCGGGGGAGGTGGTGGCCTACGAGCTGCCCAACTGCTGGCAGTCGGGCGCGCTCAACCTGGCCTGTGTGCAGGCAGGTCTCATCTCCGCCCCATTGCCCATGGACCTGGGCCCCAGAGAACCGGGGGAGGACCTGCTCAGCGGACTCCTGCACACCATCGACGAGGACGGCGACCGGCTCACCGCGGACGAACTGCTCGGCATGACCTGGGTGCTCCTCATCGGCGGCTACGAGACCACCGCCAACCTCATCTCCAACGGCGTCCTCGCGCTGCTGCGCCACCCCGACCAGCTGGCCGCCCTGCGCGCCGACCTCTCGCTGGGCGAGGGCGCGGTCGAGGAGATGCTGCGCTACGACGGTCCGGTGGAGACCCCGACGTACCGGTTCACCCGGGAGTCCGTCGACATCGCGGGCACCGTCGTCCCCGGCGGCGGACAGCTGGTGCTGCCGGTGCTGGCCGACGCCGGACGCGATCCGGCGAGGTTCCCCGAGCCGGACCGCTTCGACATCCGCCGCGGCTCCTTCTCGGACGGCCGCTCCGCCACTGCCCTCGGCCACCTCGCCTTCGGCCACGGGATGCACTACTGCCTGGGCGCCCCGCTCGCCCGCCTCGAGGCCCGTATCGCCCTGCGCTCCCTGCTGGAGCGGGTCCCGTCCCTGGCGCTGGACACCGATCCCGAGGCGCTGCCGTGGCACGGCGGGCTGCTCGTCCGCGGACCGCTGCGGCTGCCGGTCCGGTTCGGGGCGAGTACGCCAGGTTGTTAAACGCTTCACCACAGCTGCCCGGCCGGGCGGATGCGCCCGCAGTGGGGGACAATTCAACCGGAGAACGGCGGAACGGCTGGTGAGACCGGGTCCGTCCGGCCCTACCGAAGCCTCTGAAGGAGCACAGCATGGGCATCGGAAAGAAGTCCAAGCATGTCGGCGAAATCGCCGAGGGAAAGACCAAGGAAACGACAGGGCAGGCCGTGGGCAACGAAAGCCTGCATCTGAAGGGCAAGGCCGAAAAGATCAAGGGCAAGGTGAAGCACGCGGCGGAGAAGGCCAGGGATACGCTCAAGCACGGATGAGGCCCCGCCGCTGTGTGACGGCCCGGCGTGGAAGCGCCCGGGTGTCCGCACTCGGGCGCTTCCACGGCCGGTGTCGCGCCCGGCCCTCGTCACCCTTGCCCGTCCTATTTCCCCGCCCTACGGCTCCGGGCCGCGCTCACGAGGGATCACGGGTGATCACGGGCGATCTCGCTGTCCGGCAATGATCTTCTGCACCATGAGCAGAAACCGCTGGACCGTCTCCGCCTCCGATGCGGTGAACGTCCCCATCGCCGCGACGATCTCCGTGATCAGCGGCCCGAAGAACAACTCCCCAAGGGCGACCGCCCGTTCATCGACCTCGAGCAGCACCCGCCGCCGGTCGCGGGTGTCCCGGACGCGCCGCACATGCCCGAGCCGCTCCAGCCGGTCGACGAGGGCCGTGGTGCCTGCGGAGTTCACACCGAGCTGCGCGCCGAGCCGGCCCGGTGTGACGGGGGTGTCCGACCGCGCCGCGTCCAGCAGGCAGATCAGGGCGCGCAGATCGGTCGGATGGAGCCCGTTCCGCTGTGCGAACTCCGCTCCGAGCAGGTCGAGTTCGACGGTGACCGAGCGCAGCTGGTGCACCACCTGCAGACCGGGCTCTCCTTCGCTCATAGTGACCACAGTGACATAGTATCTCGCTCAACGAGATACTTGCTCGGCAACACATCTGCCCGGGGGGACTCCGATGACCGAAAAGCTGCCCCGCTTCCTCGCCGCGTACGACGCCCTCCTCGACCGCTGGCCGCTGCCCGTCGAGCGGCTGGATCTCGTGTCGGCGTACGGCACGACCAGGGTCACCGCATGCGGCCCCGAGGACGGAGAGCCGCTGGTGCTGGTGCACGGTGGCGGTGCCGCGTCACCGATGTGGGGCGCCGACGTGGCCGAGCTGGGCCGTACCCGGCGCCTTTACGCCATCGACCGGATCGGCGAGCCGGGCCGCAGCGTGCGCGGCGACCGGCCGATCCGCTCCGTCGCTGATCTTCACGGCTGGCTGGACGGTGTCTTCGACGGCCTGGGCCTGGCGCGCGTGGATCTGTGCGGGCACTCGTACGGCGGCTGGATCGCCCTCACGTATGCGCTGCGCGCGGCGGAGCGGGTCCGCAGGCTCGTCCTCCTCGACCCCACCCAGTGCTTCGCCGGGTACCGGGTCGCCTATCTGCTGCGCGCGCTGCCCCTGCTCGTCAGGCCCACCGTGGAGCGGGCCCGCAGGTTTCTCGCCTGGGAGACCGGCGGCGCGGAAGCCGACCCCGGATGGCTCGAACTGTACGGCCTCGCTGCCGAGTTCCCGGACGCGAAGCCCGTCGTGGGCAGGCGCCCGCGGCCCCGGCAGCTGCGCGACTCGACCGTGCCGACGCTGGTGCTGCTGGCCGGGGACAGCCGGGCGCACGACATCCGGCGCGTCGAGGCGGGGGCGCGCCGCCACCTGCCGCACGCCGCAACCGCCGTACTCCCCGGTCTTTCCCACCATGGGATCCCGTTCACCCAGGCGGCCACGCTCCCTCGCATGATCCTGGAATTCCTGGAGAAGCCGTGACGGAGAGGCCCTCACCTGCACTGAGCGGCCCTCGCCTGCAGTGAGCGGCACTCACCGGCACCGAGAGGCCTTCACCTGCACGAAGAGGCCTTCTTCTGCACTACCAGTAATGCCTGCGTCCGGCGACCGCGTGTCCCATCGCGCCGAGGATCCACAGGATCGCTCCGATGACGAGGAGCACGATTCCGATGGTCCACAGGATGGCTATGCCCGTCAGGAAACCAATGACCAGGAGAATGATTCCGAGAACTATCATCATGCGCTCCGATCCCGCATAATTGTCCCCTTTTCACTCTGCGGCCCGGCCGCCCCGACGGCAAGCGCTGCCGGGCCCGCGGGCGTGGGCTCAGACCCGTTCGCCGGGGATGTCCCCGTACTGCTGTCGCAGCTCGGCGAGCACCGGGTGGTCCGCGTCCAGCCGGATGTCGTCGATCGCGGAGAGCGGGCGGACTCCGATCGCCGTGTTGGTGGCGAACGCGGCACGCATGTCCGGCAGGTCGCCGAGGGTGAGGACCTGCGTCTTCGACGTATGCACCTGCTGAAGCAGGCGCATGGTCACCCCCGGCAGCACCCGCGCCTCCGGCCAGACCACACGGTCCCGGTAGTCGACGAATCCGACGTTCCACGTCCCGCCTTCGGACAGCACGCCGGTCCCCGGCTCCGTGAACAGCGCGTCGTCAAAGCCCGCCCGCTGTGCGGCACGCCGGACGGCCAGCTGCCCGAACAGCCCGACGTGTTTCACCTCGGGCATGTCCCGCTGATACGCCACCGTGCCGACCCGCAGCGGCGGACAGGAGGCCGGAACCGGCCGGCACGTGACCAGGATCTGCGGCCGGGCATCGCCACCCGGCTGTGCCACCCCCAGCTGAGGGTCGAAGACCGTCACCCGGACGATCAGCGATCCGGTCTGTTCGCCGACCGCGCGACGGATGTAGGAGCGGATCCGGTCACGATCCAGTTCCGCGTCGAAAACGGTGCGGCAGTCGCGCACCAGGCGGTCGAGATGCCACGGCAGCCCTTTGACCCGCCCAGCGTCGACGCGCAGCGAGGTGAAATGACCGAAGTTGGTCAGGGCGAGTGCCTTGAGGGCGGCGATGTCGACCGGGGCGCCGTTGAGGTGGTCCATCGGCTCAGTCTGGCATCGGATGGCCGGAAACAGCGGTTCAGGGGCATCGCGACCGCGGGCTACCTGATACACCGTCAGGCAGGCGTGGCGCGGGTGACCTCGTCACGGTCGGCCGCCCCTGTGACATGTTACGTATGTCACCGCGCTCACCAGGCACAACGCCGTTTCTCCGCACGTTCACACAGCAAGAGACACTCCGGAAACACCCAGGAAAGACCCCTCATGATCTTCATCACCGTCAAGTTCACCGTCCGCCCCGAACACAGCGACAACTGGCTCGACCTCGTCGACGGCTTCACCCAGGCCACCCGCCGCGAGCCGGGCAACCTGTTCTTCGAGTGGTCCCGCAGTGTCGACGACCCGCACCAGTTCGTGCTGGTCGAAGCGTTCCGTGACGGTGAAGCGGGCAAGGAGCACGTGGAGTCCGAGCACTTCAAGGCCGCGATGGACGCCATGTCGTACGCGGTTGCCGGCCGGCCGCAGATCGTCAGCACCGAGATCCCCGACATGCAGGGCTGGGGCGAGATGGGCGAGATCACGCCCCGCAACCCGGCGTAGGACGACCGGCCTGCCCCGGCGCGGCAAGCGCCGGGGCACCGGTACGGGTTCGCGCCTATCGCGACGCGGGTAGCTGGGCGAGGAAGTCCAGGAGGAGCGCGTTGACATCGTCGGGGCGTTCCTGCTGGGTCCAGTGGCCGCAGCCGGGCAGGATGGTGCTGCTGTGCAGCCGGGGGGCCATCTGCTCGACATGGCGCAGGGTGTCGTCCGCTCCGCGGAGGCCGATGACCATATCGCGGTCCCCGGCGGCGTACAGCGCGGGCATGTCGATCCGGCGGCCGTGGAAGGGCGCGAGCAGCTCCCAGTTGCGGTCGATGTTGCGGTACCAGTTCAGACCGCCGGTGAAGGCGCGGTCGCCGTGGCCG
The DNA here is from genome assembly GCF_001294335.1 of Streptomyces chattanoogensis. Taxonomy (GTDB): domain Bacteria; phylum Actinomycetota; class Actinomycetes; order Streptomycetales; family Streptomycetaceae; genus Streptomyces; species Streptomyces chattanoogensis. The sequence continues at coordinate 258,098 of NZ_LGKG01000207.1, read as the reverse complement.
GCGTAGTCGGTGGCGAAGGCCTTGATATCGGCCTCGGTGAGCCAGGCGGGCAGCGCCTCGGGCTCCGGCATGGTGTCCAGGAGGCTGCCGTTGTCGGGGACGGTCCACGGGCCGGGCGGACCCGTCTGCGCGGACGGGCTGTCGCCGGAACCGCCGAACAGTATGCGGCGGAAGGTCGAAGGGACGTCCCGCGCCAACTCGGCGTCCGCGAGCCCCGGTTGCTGGAAGTGGACCTGGTAGAAGCGGTCGCCGTACCGCTCCCGCGAGACCGACAGCGGCATCAGGCCGGCCGGCAGCACGGGCGGGACGCTCAGTCCGCCGACGCCGCGCACGACGTCCGGCCGCAGCATGGCCGTCACCCAGGCGACCGGCGCGCCCCAGTCGTGGCCGATGACCACGGCCCGTTCCTCGCCCAGTGCGTGGATCAGCCCGATCACATCACCGGTCAGATGCAGCAGGCTGTACGAGTCGATGGCCGAGGGCTGTTCGCTGCGGGCATAGCCGCGCTGGTCGGGCGCCACGACCCGGTAGCCGGCCGCGGCCAGCGGGCCGAGCTGGTGCCGCCAGGAGTACCAGCTCTCCGGGAAGCCGTGCAGCAACAGGACCAGCGGGCCCTCTCCCTGCTCGGCGATGTGCAGCCTGACGCCATTGACCTCGATGAAGCTGTGCCGGACCGTGCCGGTCATACGGCCTCCCGCGCTTGAGTTCTGTCGGTTCGTTACGGGGCTTGCTACTCGGTTCGTTACCGGGTTTGGTGCTGGATTCGTTCTCGGTGATCAACAACGGCCGTGGGTGTCGCATTCCGGGGCGCGGGTTTTTCTTCGAGGCCGGCCGGAGCCTGGGGCCCGGTGCCGCTACGACGCCCCGCCGATCAGGTCGGCCGCCTTCTCCGCGATCACCATCGCCGCGGGGTTCGTATTGACGGAGACGATCGTGGGCATGACCGACGCATCCGCCACCCGCAGGCCCTCCAGGCCGTGCACGGTCAGGTCCGGGGCGACCACCGCGTCGGCGCCCGTCCCCATCGCGCAACTGCCCACCGGGTGGAAGTAACTCCCGGTGGCGGTCGCGAGGAAGCGGCGCAGTGCCGTCTCGTCGGTGACGCCGTCCCCGGGGAGCACCTCGCGTGACCGCCACGGTGCGAAGGGGGCCGCCGCCGCGATGTCCCGCGCCGTCCGGATGCCATGGAGCATGCGGCGGACGTCCGACTCCTCGCCCAGGAAGTGGGGGTCGATCAGCGGCGGAGTGTCCGGGTCGGCGTCGGCGAGGCGTACCGAACCCCGGCTCTCCGGGACGGTGGCCACGCCGAAGGTGAAGCTGTGCTCCGGGGCCTGCATCGTGGGCGGGCAGTACGGCACATGAATGAACATCAGCTGCATGTCGGGACCCGGCAGGGAGGCATCGCTGCGCCAGGAGAGCGAGGCTTCCGCGTGGTTGGTGAGCCCCGGGGGAATCGGCCGGCCGGCCTCGTAGACGACCGGGCAGAGCGGATGGTCGTGCAGATTGCGTCCGACACCGGGCAGGTCGTGATGGACCTCGACACCGGCCCGCCGCAGCTCGTCGGCGGGGCCGATGCCCGAGAGCAGGAGCAGCCGTGGTGAGTCGACGGCGCCGGAGCTGACGATCACCTCGGCGGCGGCCCGGACGGTGCGGGTCTCACCGGCGCGCTGGAACTCCACCCCGGTACAGCGGTTGCCGTCGAAGAGGAGGCGGCGTGCGCGGGAGCCGGTCAGCACGGTCAGATTCGGCCGCGTGGCGCGGACCGGATGCAGATACGCGGTCGCCGTGCTCTGCCGCCGGCCGTCGGCGATGCTCAGGTCGTGCCGGCCGGCGCCCTCCTGGCCGGCACCGTTGAAGTCCTCGGTCCTCGGGTGACCCGCCGCCACCGCGGCGTCGACGAAGACCTGGGACAGCGGGTTGGCGTCCCGGGGCGATGCCGGCGCCGGGCGCATCGGGCCGCTGTCACCACGGAACTTCGGGTCTTTGCCGGCCGTGGTCTCCATCCGCCGGAAGTAGGGGAGGAGCGCCTCGTACCCCCACCCCGTACATCCGGCCGCGGCCCAGCGGTCGTAGTCGTTGCGGTGTCCGCGCAGGAACACCAGGGCGTTGATCGCGCTGCTTCCGCCGAGCGTCCTGCCGCGCGGGTACGGAATCGCCGTCCCGCCGGTGCCGGCCTGCGGCACCGTGGTGTAGGCGTGGTCGACCTCGGTGCCCCGCAGTACGGGCCATGCGGTCGGCACGGCGAGCTCCGGCTTCGTGTCCGCGGGCCCGGCCTCCAGCAGCAGCACCGTACGGTCCGTGTCCTCGGACAGCCGCGCGGCCAGTACGCAGCCGGCCGACCCGGCACCCACGACGATGTAGTCGAATTCCTGCGAATCCTGCGGTAATTCCTTCGGCACTGTGTGGCCCTCCCTTGGCAATGTGCCCCGGCATCCGGCTGTGATCATTGTGGCGGGGCGCCGTGGGGAGGCGGGCAGAACGTCGCATGCGGCGTCGGCCGCGCGTACTGCCGGTCAGGGCGTGACGATCCGCGCGGCCACGCAGGGGTCCTCATTGCGGTAGCCGAGGCGGGTGTAGAGCCGCTCCGCGGGGGTGTTGTCGGCGAGCTGCCACAGGGTGCAGAACCCGTGGCGGCGTACCGCGTACCGGGTCAGCCATGAGGTCAGGGCGGCGCCGAGACCCTGGCCGCGCAGGGCGGCGTCGGTCGCGACGGACGCCATCAGGGGAGCGCCGCTGTCCCGCAGACTGCTCAGGGCGCCGCAGGCCACCAGCCGCCCGTCCCCTTCCCCGTCGCGGATTCCCACCCACAGGCTGACGTCGGACGAACCGGGCCCGGTCGAGTGGGCCGGGCTGTGCTCCTCGAGGAAGGCGAGCAGCTCCTCGTGGTGGGAGGCGTCCAGCTCGGCCACCCGCTCCTCCGCCCGGTGGACGGGCGGCTCCGCCAGCGTCCAGCGGAACACCCACTCCACGACGTCGGTCACCGGCAGATGGCGGCCCACCAGGGCATCGGTGCCGCGGGGCCCGGTGAACTCCCGTACGCGGTCGGGCAGGCCATGCGCGGCGCGTACGACGAGTCCGGCGGCGCCCGCGGGCTCGCCGACGCTCCACACGTGCCCGCGGGCGTCGTCCAGCCAGGCGGCGGCGCCCCGGCCGGACCAGCTGATCCGGCCGGCCGGGCGCGGCCGTGCGGCGCCGAAACGCAGTAGGGCGGCACCGGCCTGGCGCTCCAGGCCCTGGTGGAACAGGTCCCCGGTCCGGGGGAGAAGAGTCGTTGCCTGCATCGCTCTCTGAGGAAGGGAGTAAGGGCGACGCCGGGCATGCGCAGGGCAGGGCTGTCACCGTCTGTTCTGGGTATGGGGGTCCCGGCAGCGGCTGCGCACGCGCGCGCCCGGCCGACCGGGTCGGCCCACTGTCGCACACCGCCCCTGGCCCGGGGCAAATCGCGGGCCGCGTACCGGACGATCACCGCGCAGCGGTGCGCCCGCGCCTGCCCGGGAGCAGGCTCCGCTCCCGGGCAGGCGCCCGTTCAGAGCAGGTCCTCGATGGTGATGGGCAGCTTACGGATGCGGCGGCCGGTGGCGTGATGGATGGCATTGGCGATGGCCGCTGCGGCGCCCACCTGGCCGACTTCTCCGACGCCCTTCACACCGAGCGGATTGACGACGTCGTCGGCCACTTCGATGAGGTCGATCTCCACCTCGGGTGCGTCGGCGTTGACCGGTACGAGGTAGTCGCCGAGGCTGGAGGCGACCCAGCGGCCGCGGCGCGGATCCATGAAGTTGGCCTCCAGGAGGGCCTGGCCCAGCCCCCACAGCATCCCGCCCATCAGCTGGCTGCGGGCCGTCTTGGCGTTGAGGACCCGGCCGGGGGCGAACGCGCCGACCATGCGGCGGACCCGGGCCACGCCGAGATCGGGATCGACGGCCACCTCGGCGAACTGCGCGCCGAACGTCATCATCCCGTAGCGGGTGCTCTGCGGCGACGGGGACCAGGAGCCGGCCGCTTCGACGTCGGGGAGGAAGTTGCGGTGGAGCAGATCGCCGTAGCTCTCGCCGGTCTCCGGGGCGTCGCGCAGCATCATCCGGCCGTCCCGCACGGTGACGGCTCCGGGATCCGCGCCGTGCAGGGGTGACTGGGTGTCCGTGACGGCCTGTGCGATCAGCTGGTCGCGCAGGTTGGACGCCGCGGTGTGGACGGCCGCGCTGATCATTCCGGCCCCTGAGGAACCGACCGCCGCGGCAATGGTGGGCAGCGTGGTGTCGCCGCCCTCGAAACGGCAGCGCTCGACGGGAAGGCCGAGGGCGTCGGCGGTCACCTGGGTCATGACGGTGGCGACGCCGGTGCCGAAGTCGGGTGTCGCGGCCTGGACCACGGCGGTCCCGTCGGCGTAGAGACGGGCTCGTGCGCGCTGCGGGTTGTTCGGGCCGTAGACGGGATAGCCGGCGGTGGCCATGCCGTAGCCGATCAGCCGGTTGCCGTCGCGGTGGGAGCGGGGTTCGGGGTTGCGGCGCTGCCAGCCGAAGCGCTCGGCGCCGCGCTGGTAGCACTCCCTGAGCCCCGAGCTGGACCAGGGGTTGCCGGTGTTGGGGTCGGTGTCGGAGTAGTTGCGCAGACGGAGTTCGACGGGATCGATGCCCAGCTGGTGGGCGAGGTCGTCCATCGTGCTCTCGAGCGCGAACATGCCGGACGCCTCGCCGGGGGCCCGCATGAAGGTGGGGGTCATGGTGTTGGCGCGGATGAGGCGGTAGATGCCCTCGTAGTTCTTGCAGGCGTAGATCTGGGAGGCGACGCCGAGCGACGGCTCGGCCCAGTCGTCGAAGTGCGAGGTGGGGGAGAGCTTGTGGTGCCGCAGCGCGGTCAGCCGGCCCTCCTTGTCCGCGCCCAGGGTGATCCGCTGCTCCTGCTCCTCGCGGTGGCCGACGGACGTGAACATCTGCTCACGGGTCAGGGCGAGTCTGACGGGGCGTCCGACCCGGCGGGCGGCGAGCGCGGCCAGCGCGGGGTGCGCCCAGATCATGGCCTTGCAGCCGAAGCTGCCGCCGACGTAGTGGGACAGGACGCGCACCTTCGAGGGGGTCAGACCGAGCAGCGCCGCCACGGTCAGCTGGGTGGCCGCCACACCCTGCGTGGCGTCGTGCAGGGTGAGCTGGTCGCCGTCCCAGGCGGCGGTGGTGGCCGAGGGCTCGATGGGGTTGTGGTTGTTCGCGGCGAAGGTGTAGGTGGCGTCGATGCGGACGTCGGCCTGGGCCAGCCCGGCGTCGACGTCGCCGCGCGTGTTCCGGCCGGGGACGAAGCCGGCGAAGATCGCCTCGGGCTCGTAGGCCTCCTCCCGCCCCTGGTCGATCGTCGTGACCGAGGGCGTCTCCTCGTACGAGACGCGGAGCAGCGCGCCCGCGTGCTGGGCGCGTTCCAGGGTGTCGGCGACGACGACGGCGACGGGCTGTCCTGCGTAGTGCACGACCTCGTCCTGGAGGGGGAAGAAGGTCTGGCCCGGGGCGGGCATGCCCGCGAGGGACGGGATCAGCGGGGGCTGCGCGGCGATCCTGGGCAGGTTCTCGTGGGTGAGGATGGCGAGCACCCCGCCGGCCTGCCGCGCCTCGTCGGTGTCGATGCCGGTGATCCGGCCGCTCGGCACCCGCGCCCCCACCAGGACGGCATACGCCATGCTCCCGAGGAGCATGTCCGCGGAGTAGTGCGCACCGCCGGTGACCTTGTGGCGGCCGTCGACCCGGTTGGTGGGCTGTCCGATCGCGAGGGTCGTGGTCATGACGGGCTCTCCGTAGGGGTCTCCGGGTCCGGGCGGGATTCCGGGCTGGTGAGCGTCTCCAGGACGCGGATCATGGTCCGCTGGGCCAGCTCGGTCTTGAAGGCGTTGAGCGGCGTGCTGCGGGCGGCGGAGAGTTCCTCGCGGGCGGCCCGCCGGAAGGTCTCGGTGCCGGCGGGGGCTCCGCGCAGGATCTCCTCCGCACGGCGGGCCCGCCAGGGCTTGGTGGCCACTCCGCCCAGCGCCAGCCGTACGTCCCGGATGACACCGTCCTCCATGGTCACCGCGGCGGCGACGGAGGCCAGCGCGAACTCGTACGACTCACGGTCGCGGACCTTCAGATACCGGGAGTCACGGGCCATGCGCAGGCCCGGAACCTCGATGCCCACCACCAGTTCGCCGTGTGCCAGCGGGTGCTCCAGGTGCGGGGTGTCGCCGGGCAGCAGGAAGAAGTCGTCGATCGCGTAGACCTGCCGGCCGTGCGGGCCCTCGGTGTGGATACGGGCGTCCAGTGCCATCAGCGGTACGGCGACGTCCGACGGGTGGGTGGCGATGCAGTGCTCGCTGACACCGAGGACGGCGTGGCCGCGGTTGAAGCCGTCCAGGGCGCTGCATCCGCTGCCAGGATCGCGCTTGTTGCACAGTGAGGTCGCATCGCGGAAATAGCCGCAGCGCACCCGCTGCATCATGTTGCCGCCCATGCTGGCCATGTTGCGCAGCTGCGCGGACGCACCGAGCACCAGGGCCTGCGCGACCATGGGGAAGCGTTCGCGTACGGCGGGAGCCTCGGCCACCTCGCTCATCCGCGCCAGGGCGCCGATGTACAGGCCGCCGTCGGGCCGGTCCTCGATCTGGGTGAGGGGCAGGTCGTTGATGTCCACGAGCCGGCGCGGCAGCAGGACGTTCTGCCGCAGCAGGTCCACCTCGGTGGTTCCCCCGGCCAGGAAGTCGCTGGTGGGATCCGCGGCTACGGCGGCGACGGCGTCGGCGACGGCACTGGCGCGGGAGTAACTGATGGGCCGCACAACAGGTCTCCTCAGCTGGTCTGGTGGCCTGGTCTGGTGGCCTGGTCAGGTGGTCCGGTCGCGGACCGTACGGATGGCGGCCCGGATGTGGGGGTAGGCGGCGCAGCGGCAGATGTTGCCGCTCATCCACTCGCGGATCTCGGCGTCGTCGGCGGCATGTCCCTCGTTGAGCAGCGCCACCGCGGACATGATCTGGCCCGGGGTGCAGTAGCCGCACTGGAAGGCGTCCTGCTCGATGAAGGCGCTTTGCATGGCGTGCAGCTCGTCGCCCTCGGCCAGCCCTTCGACGGTGGTCACCTCGCGCCCCTCGCAGGCGATCGCCAGCGTGAGACAGGCGAGCACCCGCCGCCCGTCGACCCACACCGTGCAGGCGCCGCAGGTGCCCTGGTCACAACCCTTCTTCGCGCCCGTCATGGCCAGGCGTTCCCGCAGGGCGTCCAGGAGGCTCACCCGCGGCTCGATGTCGAACGTGTGGTCGGCTCCGTTGACCGACAGGGTGACCGTCACCGGGTCGGGACCGCGTTCCGGCAGAACGGCGGCTGCGGGCGCCCGGGACGGGACGTGGGGAGCAGACACTGGCTGACCTCCTCTGGCCGGATATTTCATCCTGTTTCATCGGGTAGGGGACCGCGACCTGTGGCGCGGGCGCAGCGTGCGCCACAGGCGGCGGGGGAGTGAGAATTGAACCGGGACCACCCGCGAGCGACACGTCCATACCCCGCCTGACCTGGGAAGTTTAGGAAGTGAAGCGCGATGATGTTCTGGTACCACCACGGCGCAGGAGGGTGGGGCTGGATGGCGATGTCGATCGGCATCGTCCTGTTCTGGGGGCTGGTCATCACGGCCGGTGTGCTGCTCTTCCGTGCCCTCGCCCGTCCGGCGCCGCGCAACGGCGAGCGCACCGGTTGGGGCCTCGGCCCCGCGCCCGACAGACAGCCCACCGCGGAACAGATCCTCGCCGAGCGGTATGCCCGGGGCGAGATCGAGGACGAGGAGTACCAGCGGCGGCTGGCCACCCTCCGGTCGGCCCGCGAAAGACCCGCGAAGTGACCACGGCCCGGGGAGGTGGCGCCGATGACTCCGTGGCGGGTCCGCAACCTCGAGGAGGGCGACCTGGACCAGGTGGTGCGCATCTGGGAGGAGTCGCGTGACACCGCCGCGGATCCGGCGGTGAGCCTGGCGGAGGTGGTGAGCGCCCTGAGCGGGCACGCGCCCGCCGTCGTGGCCGCGGTGGGGGAGCAGGTCATCGGTGCGGCGGTGTCCTCGGTGGCACAGGAACGGGCCTGGGTGCTGCGGCTGGCCATCGCCCGTCAGTGGCGCCGGCACGGCATCGGATCGGCTCTGCTGGCTGCCCTGGAGGAGCGCCTGGCGGACGCGGGCGCCCGCCGTATCGGGGCGCTGCTGCCGCAGGGGGAGGTCGGCGAGCAGGCCTTCAAGAACTCCGGTTACACCGAGCGGCCGGGGCTGAGTTATTTCGAGAAGCTGCTGACCTCGGATTCGGCCGAGGCCACCATGCTCGACCAGCTCGGCGGCGTGGTGCCGGAGGACGGGCTGTGGGAGCGCATCGCCGGGATGACCGCGGAGAAGACGCTGATCGAGCGCCGGCTGGTGCTGCCGCTGGAGAATCCCGGGGTCGCGGAGCGCTATCAGCTGGTGCCGCCGCGTGCCGTGGTGCTCTTCGGGCCGCCGGGCACCGGCAAGACCACCTTTGCGCGGGCGGTGGCCTCGCGGCTGCGCTGGCCGTTCATCGAGGTGTTCCCGTACCAGCTGGGCGACGACGCTCACGGGGTGGCGGCCGCCCTGCGGCGGCTGTTCGCACGCGTCGAGCATCTGGATCAGGCCGTGCTGTTCTTCGACGAGGCGGAGGAGATCGCCTCCGAACGGCAGGACCCGACCACACTGGCCCATCGGGTGACCAATGAACTCCTCAAGCTCATCCCGCAGTTCCGGCGCGGGGAGCGCAGGCTGCTGATCTGCGCGACCAATGCGGTGCGCTCCCTTGACCCGGCCTTTCTGCGGCCGGGACGGTTCGACTATCTGATCCCGGTCGGCCCGCCGGACGCCGAGGCCCGACGGGCCATTTGGACCCGTTACATCGGGCCGGACCGGGTGGCCGGCATCGAGCTGGAGGCGCTGGTCGAGGCCAGCGACCGCTTCACCCCCGCGGACATCGAGTACGCGGCACGCACCGCCGCGCAGACCGCCTTCGAACGCCACCTGGCGGCGGACCCGCAGGTAACGGCCGACCCGGCACAGCTGACCGGCGACTACCTCCAGGCCATCGCCGGTACCCGCACCTCGCTCAGCGAAGACGACATCCGCGCCTTCGACCAGGACCTCCGGTCCGCTGCGCGCGTCTGACGTGTCCTCAGCCCACGGCTGAAGCGTCCGCAGCCCACGGCTGAACCGTCCGGGCGTCCCCGCCCGTTCGCCGGTTCTCCGGCACCGCCCTCTCGCCACACGCCCCCCGCCGTACGACCATGTCCACGCGCCTCGCACCCGTCCCGTTCCTTCCGAACGCCGTGCCCGGGAAAGGACTCCGTCCATGCGCAGACCGTTTGGCGTACGCGCCCTCGCCGCCCTGCTGTTCGCCACCCCGCTTCTCGGGCTGCCGCTTGCAGCCCCCCTCGCCCCGCGTGCGCACGCCGCCGAGCCCCCGGGGCGCTCGGCGGCCGCCGCCCGCACGTACTGGACACCGCAGCGGATGCGGGACGCCAAACCCGTCGTGGACAAAGGGAGTTCGGCGGCGCCGCGCCCGGCGGCCGACCCCGTTCCGCCGAGCCGCCCCTTCGACGGGCTCCCCCAGGTGGGGACGTTCTTCTGGACGGACGGCACCAACACCGGCCGGTTCTGCGGCGGAACGGTCGTCCGCAGCCCGCACCGCGACCTCGTGGTCACCGCCGCACACTGCCTTCGTTCCCCCGACCCGAAGCGGTATCTGTCGTTCGTGCCCCAGTACCACGACGGGCTCCGGCCGTACGGCATCTTCCCCGTCGACCGCATCTACATCGACCAGCGGTACTACGACCTCGGCACGGACGCGGGCGCCCGCTGGGACTACGCCGTCGTACGCCTCGGGGCGCGCGAGGACGGTGCCGAGGCGGAGGAGGTGACCGGCGCCTACGACCTTCTGCCGTACCCGGGCTACCGCCATCGCGAGGTACGGCTCATCGGCTACCCCGGCCACAGTGACACCACCCACCCCAAGCCGCTCGACTGCACCTCCTCCACACACCGGTACACCAGCACCGACCCGGCCGCTCCGGGCGACTTCCTGGAGATCGCCTGCGCGGGGTATATCGGCGGCACCTCCGGTGGGCCCTTCCTGGTACGGGACATGACCGGCTACGCCCTCATCGGCGTGATCGGCGGCTATCACACGGGCGGCGACTTCCCCGACGTCTCCTACAGCTCCTACTTCACCCTCGACACACTGTCCCTGTACCTGCACGCCGTCCTCGGCGACACCCCCGCCGCGCCGCGCTAGAAGCCCGTACGACCGTCGATACGCTCGCGGATGAGGTCGGCATGGCCGCAGTGGCGGGCGTACTCGGCGATCATGTGGGTGTAGATCCAGCGCAGGGTGACCTGCCCGCCCATGAACGGGCTGGTCTCGTCCAGTGCGCGGGCCGCGCAGTTCTCCCGGGCGAGGGCCGTCTCGGCCTGCCATATCCGCAGCGCCTTTTCGTAGCCGGTGTCCTCGGCGAGGTCGAAACCGCCGTCGGTGTCCTCGGGGTCGGCATCCGGGGTGAAGATCGGCGGGGCGTCCTCCTGGGCGAGGACCCGGCGGAACCAGTTCCGTTCGACCTCCGCCATGTGCTGGACGAGGCCGAGCAGGGTGAGCGGTGACGGTGCCACAGATGCCTTGCGGAGCCGGTCCTCTGCCAGGCCGTCGCATTTCTGGGCGAGGGTGGTCCGGTAGAAGTCGAGCCAGCTCTCCAGGGAGGCCCGCTCATCGGAGTCCCAAGGGGGCATGGTGCGTTCGGGAGTGTTCATGACCGTCATCGTGGCACGGGGGTCTGACACTGCGGGGATGTCTGCTGCGGGGCCGGGGCCCACAGTCCCGCCGCCGTTCCGTCCTGCACGTGCTGCTCGTAGATGACGACCTTGGTGTGAATGACCCCGAGGCAGGCCTGGAGTTCGTCGATTTTCGCCTGCACGTTCTGCTCGTGCTCCTGCAGCAGCGCCAGACGGTCGGGCTCATTGCCCGGACCGGAGCGGATGAGCTCGGCGAACTTCCGGATCGTGGCGATCGGCATTCCGGAGGCGCGGAGGCGGTTGCACAGCACGAGCCAGTCCACGTCGGCTTGTTGGTAGATCCGCTGCCCGCCGCCGGACCGGGGGATCTCGCGCAGGAAGAGTCCCTCGCGCTCGAAGAACCTCAGCGCATGCACGCTCATGCCGGTCGCCTCGGAGACCCGCCCGATGGGCAGGTTCTCGGTGTCCTCGCTCATGACGGAACCGTACCTTGACCTAGCGCGCACTCTAGGTTTTAGCGTCGTCCGCATGATCACCACACGACAGCAGAAGCTCGGTTCGGGATTCGGCGCGCACAGCACCGCCCAGGACGTCCTCACCGGTATCGACCTGACCGGCACCACCGCCCTGGTCACCGGCGGGTACTCCGGACTCGGCCTGGAAACCACACGCGCCCTGGTCCGGGCCGGCGCGCAGGTCATCGTTCCGGCGCGCAGGCCCGCGCGCGCAGCGGAAGCCCTGCACGGCATTGCGGGGGAAACGACCCGCCGAACCGCCGCCCCCGGGACGGAAGTCCAGCCTCTCGACCTGGCGGACCTGGAGAGCATCCGGATCTTCGCCGACCGCTTTCTGGAGACCGGACGCACTCTCGACCTCGTCATCAACGGCGCGGGCGTGATGGCCTGCCCGGAGACCCGTGTCGGCCCCGGCTGGGAAGCGCACTTCGCCATCAACCACCTCGGACACTTCGCCCTCGTCAACCGGCTCCGTCCGGCGCTTGCCCCCGGCGCCCGGGTGGTGGCCGTGGCATCGTCCGGCCACTTTCTGTCGGGCATCCGCTGGGACGACATCCACTTCCGTACGGGCTATGACCGCTGGCTCGCCTACGCCCAGTCCAAGACCGCCAACGCCCTCTTCGCCCTGCACCTCGACCGCCTCGGCGCCGAAAGCGGCCTGCACGCCTTCGCCGTGCACCCCGGCAGCATCCTCACGCCGTTGCAGCGCCATATTCCGCGTGAGGAGTGGCTCGCGCAGGGCTGGGTGACGCCGGACGGTGAACCGGCCGAGGGGTTCAAGACTCCGGAACAGGGGGCGGCGACGGCTGTCTGGGCGGCGACATCGCCCCTGCTCGACGGCCACGGCGGGGCCTACTGCCAGGACTGCGACATCGCCGGGCCGGCCGGCACCGACGACATGCTCATCGGCGGGGTCAAGCCCTGGGTCACCGATCCCGGTGCGGCATCCCGGCTCTGGGAGCTGTCGTGCGAACTCACCGGGACGAGCGGGTTCTGAGGGCCGGAGTCCCCTGTGGGGCTTGCCGAGGCGGCCCGTGACCGGCTGGGCACGGGCGCCCGTGAACCCGCCCGTGCCCGCCCATGCCGTCAGGGACGGGTGTGGTCAAGCGCCTGCAGCGGGCTTCTGAACAGCGGATTCAGCAGGACGGTGACGGCCGCCACCGGAAGGACCGCGGGGCCGGCGTGAGGGACCACGATCCGCTCCGGATCGTCGCAGACATGTGAATGGTCCGTCGCGGCCGACCGGATCTCGTCCAGATACTCCGGATCGAGCAGACTCGACTGCTCGGTGACCACCACCAGTTCGGGGTTGAGCACATCGAGCAGCAGTCCCGTCGCACGGCCCACCGCCCGCGCCCGCTTCCGCAACAGGGCGTCCGCGCGCCGGTCCCCGGCCGCCGCCGCGTCCACCAGCAGGGCGGCACTGGGCTCCGGCACGATGCCGCGCGCGGCGGCGTGCCGGGCGAGCGCCGTGTCGGAAGCCGTCGCCTCCAGGCAGCCGGTCCGTCCGCAGGGGCACTCCACCGTGCTCTCCGGCACCGGCAGATGCGCCACCTCGCCCGCCCCGGACCCCGGGCCGCGGTGCACCACCCCGGCGATGGCCAGCGCCGCGTCCACCACATTGCCCACGAAGAGATGGAGCATGGAGCGGCGTGCGGCGGGCCGCCCGAAGAGCAGCTCGGACTGTGCCACCGCACGCGCGTGATTGTCGATCCGCACCGGCAGCCCGGTGTACCGCCGCAGCTCGGCGCCGAGGGGATGGTGGTGCCAGCCGAGGGCGTCGTGCCGTACGACGGTGCCGTTGCCGGGGTCCACCCAGCCGCCGATGGCCGCCCCCACGCCCAGCAGTCGGCCGCCCGCCGTGCGCCGGGCGAGGAACGCGGCCAGCGCGCGCCCCACTTCGTCCGGCAGTGCGCTCGCGGCGATCCCGTCGTGCCGGAACGCCTGCCGGGCCAGCACCCGTCCCCTCAGGTCCGCCAGACAGAAGGTGGACTGCGGAACGCCGATGTGCACCCCGGCCGCCACCGGGCCGCCGCCGTGCCCCGGGTACAGATCCACCGGGATCTGCGGTCTGCCCACGGCGCCGGCCGCCCCCAGCTCCGGCATCTCCCGGATCAGCCCGAGCCGCGCGAGGTCGGTGCACTGCCGGGAGACCGCCGCCGGACTCAGCCCGGCCAGCCGGGCGATGCCGCTGCGGGCCACCGGACCGTGGTCGAGCACGGCCCGCAGCACCGCGGCCGCATTCGCCGCGCGGCGGCCGTCACCGGAGGTGTGCGCAGCGGTCGGGGTGGTGGGGGGCATGGTCGTCCTTCCTGGCTTCCTGCCTGGCGGGGGCCGCTCCAACATGCCGTGCGTACAGGGGGTTTGGCGAGCGGGAAGCGGGCCGGCGACGGTCACGGTGTCGGGCGCATTGCAAGGTCGTGAAGCGGGGCCGGGGAACCTTGACCCCGAGAGCGCCTCTTCGCTGTTCTGGATACGCCGCCCCGTACGCGCAGCCCGCAGCGGACACGGCACGGCAACCGCAACCACACCCGTACGCGCACCTGCGCTCCTGCCTGTGCGCTCACCTGCACGGATTTCTTTCCGCTCCGAGAACATCCAACAGCCGCCCCGCCGAAGGGAACCGTCCATGACGTCCGCACCCCTCGTGGAGACCCCCACCGAAGAGAACACCGCCGAAGAGAACCCCACCGGGGAAACCCCCACCGGGGAAACCCCCACCGGGGAAACCGCCGCCGAGGAGCCCTCCACCCTCACCGTCCAGAAGGTCGGCGGCCGGATCGGCGCCGTGATAGCCGGCGTCCGCCTCGGCGGCGACCTCGACGCAGCCACCGTGGCCGCCGTGCGCGCCGCGGTCCTCGAGCACAAGGTCGTCTTCTTCCGCGATCAGCAGCACCTCGACGCGGAGAGCCACGAGGCGTTCGGACGTCTCCTGGGCACCCCCGTCGCCCATCCCACCGTGCCCTCCGTCGACGGCCGCTACGCCCTCGGTATCGACAACGACCACGGCGGCCGCGCCAACCAGTGGCACACCGACGTCACCTTCGTCCCCGCCTACCCGGCGTTCTCCCTCCTCCGCGCCGAGGTCATCCCGCCGTACGGCGGCAACACCCTCTGGTCCAGCACCGCCGCCGCCTACGCCGGGCTCCCCGAACCGCTGCGCGTGCTGGCCGACGGCCTCCGCGGCATCCACACCAACGACTACGACTACGCGGCCGTACGCCCCAACGCCCCGACCGCCGCCCTCGAACAGCACCGGAAGGTCTTCACCGCGGTCACCTTCCGGACCGAGCACCCGGTGGTCCGTGTCCACCCGGAGACCGGCGAACGCACCCTGATCCTCGGCAACTTCCTCCAGAAGCTCCTCGGCTTCCGCAGCCGTGACTCCCGTGCCCTGATCGACATCCTCCAGTCGCATGTCGAACTCCCGGAGAACACCGTCCGCTGGCAGTGGCGCGCCGGCGACGTGGCCATCTGGGACAACCGTGCCACCCAGCACTACGGCGTGGACGACTCCGACGACCACGAGCGCACCCTGCGCCGGGTCACCGTCGACGGCGACGTACCGGTGGGCGTGGACGGCCGGCGCTCGGTGCTGATCGCACCCGAGGCGGTACCGGAGCCCGCGTACGGCATCGCCTCCGGAGCCTCCACCGACGGCGCGCTCGCGCAGTCGTGAGCCGCTGACCGCCCGGCGGCCGGCCCCCCGGCCGCCGGGCGGTCAGCCGAGGCCGGGAATCCGGGAGACCACCAGGTCGATGAGCTTGATGCCGAGGAAGGGGACGATCAGCCCGCCCAGTCCGTAGCGGGTCAGGTTGCGGCGCAGCAGATCGTGGGCGGAGGAGGGGGTGTAGCGCACGCCGCGCAGGGCGAGGGGGATCAGGGCGATGATGACGAGGGCGTTGAAGATGATCGCGGAGGTGATGGCGGAGGTCGGGCTGTGCAGGCCCATGATGTTCAGAGCGGCCAGGCCCGGATATGCGCCGGCGAACATCGCCGGGATGATCGCGAAGTACTTGGCTACGTCGTTGGTGATGGAAAAGGTCGTCAACGCGCCCCGGGTGATCAGGAGTTGCTTGCCGATCTCGACGATCTCGATGAGCTTGGTCGGGTTGGAGTCGAGGTCGACCATGTTGCCGGCCTCCTTGGCGGCCGACGTACCCGTGTTCATCGCCACGCCGACGTCCGCCTGGGCCAGCGCGGGCGCGTCGTTCGTGCCGTCGCCGGTCATCGCGACCAGCTTGCCGCCCTCCTGCTCCTGGGTGATCAGGGCGAGTTTGTCCTCGGGCGTGGCCTCGGCCAGGCAGTCGTCGACGCCCGCCTCCTGGGCGATGGCCTTGGCGGTGAGCGGGTTGTCGCCGGTGATCATCACCGTACGGATGCCCATCCGGCGCAGTTCGGCGAAGCGTTCGCGGATGCCGTCCTTGACGACGTCCTTGAGGTGGATGACGCCGAGCACCCGCGGTCCGTACGCATCGTGGACCGCGACCAGCAGCGGGGTGCCGCCCGACGCGGCGATCGCGTCGGAGAACATCCGGGCCTCGGCGGGCACCTCGCCGCCGCGCTCCATCACCCACTCGATGACCTGTGTGGCCGCGCCCTTGCGGATGGCGCACCCCGACCCGTCCGTCCAGCGCAGCGTGACCCCGCTCATCCGGGTCTGCGCGCTGAAGGCGACGTATTCGGCGTGCCGGAGCTCTCCTTCGGCGGGCGCCCGCAGCCCGTACGTGTTCTTGGCGAGCACGACGACGGAACGGCCTTCGGGCGTCTCGTCGGCCAGCGAGGAGAGCTGGGCGGCGTCCGCGAGCTGCAGTTCGTCGAGGCCCGGCATCGGGACGAAGGCGACCGCCGCACGGTTGCCGAGGGTGATGGTGCCGGTCTTGTCGAGCAGCAGGGTGTTGATGTCGCCCGCTGCCTCCACGGCACGCCCCGACATGGCCAGGACGTTGCGCTGGACGAGCCGGTCCATACCGGCGATGCCGATCGCGGACAGCAGTGCGCCGATCGTCGTCGGGATGAGCGTGACGAGCAGGGCGACCAGGACGGCGGTCTGCTGGGCCGCGCCGGCGTACTCGGCCATCGGCTGCACGGTGACGACGACCAGGATGAAGACGATGGTGAGCGCGGCGAGCAGGATGTGCAGCGCGATCTCGTTCGGGGTCCGCTGCCGGGTCGCGCCCTCGACCAGGGAGATCATCCGGTCCAGGAAGGACTGGCCGGGGCGCGAGGTGACGCGGACGACGACGCGGTCGGACAGCACCGTGGTGCCGCCGGTGACCCCGGAGCGGTCGCCGCCCGATTCGCGGATGACGGGCGCCGATTCGCCGGTGACCGCCGATTCGTCGACCGAGGCGACGCCGTCGACGACCTCGCCGTCCGCCGGAACGGTTTCACCCGTCCCGACCAGCACGAAGTCGAAGGGCTGGAGGTCGGCGGCGGGCACCGTCTCGGTCTCGGCGCTGCCCACGTCGAGACCGACCCGCCAGTTGTTGCGCAGCCGCCGGGCGGTGATGTCCGTACGGGCCTTGCGCAGCGATGCGGCCTGGGCCTTGCCGCGGCCTTCGGCGACCGCCTCGGCGAGATTGGCGAAGATCACCGTCAGCCAGAGCCAGCAGCTGATGACCCAGGTGAAGACGGACGGATTCAGCAGCGCGGAAAGGGTGGTGAGCAGCGATCCGCAGGCCACCACGAACAGCACGGGGTTGGTGGACAGGGCCCGCGGATGCAGCTTGCGCAACGCCTCGGGGAGCGAGGTCAGCAGCACCCTGGGTTCGAGGAGCCCGCCCGTCTCCCGCCGCCGTCGCCGCCGTCGGCCGCCTCCGGGTGCCGGGGAGCGTTGCGCGGTGGGGGAGTCCGTCCCGTGTGCCGAAGTCGTCGGCGCCGTCGGGGCGTGGGGGGCGGGAGCCATACGGAGACTTTCTGGGAGAGCGGCCTGCGGCGTGTCGGGAGGGCGGGCCGCCGGTGGTCTGCGCATCGTCTGCGCAACCGACGGCCGCGACGGAATGTACGGGCCGGCCGGCCGCCACTCGCCTTGCCCGGCAGGGAATTTGCGGCTCTCTTACGGCGAGGGCGGCGCGCACCGCCCGACCCATACGCAACCTTGACGGCGAGCCCGGAGCACATGCCGTGACATGCCACCGACGGCGTAATCACCGGGCGGCACCGCCCGGCTCGGTCAAGCTGTGGCCCTTGATCCCGGCCGCCGGTGGGACAAGGTGTCGCGGATAACGGTGGTGAAGGCGTTGGGGTGTCCTGTTGCGGCGACACGGGGCAGGCCATGAGCCGCCCGGCCCGCGGTCACCTCGCCGGCCGGGGCACGGCGCTGGTGGACACCAACGGGTTCGAGGTGATCCGCCCGCCCACATGGCTGCGCTGGCTGCCGCCGGCCTATGTCGCCTTCGTCCTGCTGCTCGAACCGGCGCTGCCGATGCAGTGGCCGGTGAGCTTTCTGCTCATCGCCCTGCCGGTGACCGCCGCCTACACCCTCGGCCCGGTGAGCGTCGCCGCCGTCACCGTCGTCGCCGTCGCGATCGAGGGCACCTTGGCGGGCACCCCGTGCTGCTCCGGCCGCAACATCCACCAGCTGTGGGGCAGGCACTATGTCGGCGCGTATATCGCCACGGCCCTGGTCGGCATTCTCGGCGTGGCCCTGGCCGCCCACCGCCAACGCCAGGAACGGCACCTGGTGCGGGCCAACTCGGTGGCCGAGGCCCTGATGCGTACGCTGCTGAGACCCGTGCCGCACCAGGTGGGGCGGCTGCTCGCGGCCGGTCTCTACCGCTCCGGCGAGGTCGGCACCATGGTCGGCGGCGACCTCTACGACATCCGCGCCACCGATGCCGGCGAGCGCGTCATCATCGGAGATGTCCGCGGCAAGGGCCTCAATGCGGTACGCACCGTCGCCGGCATCCTCGGCACTTTCCGCGAGGCCGTCTACAACGACGCAGACCTGCCGTCCGTCGCGCAGCGGATGGAGCGGAGCATGGCCCGGGAGGCCGCGGAGATCCGTGACGACGAACTGTTCGTGACCGCCGCCCTGGTCGAGTACGACGCCCCGGCCGGGCGGGTGACGATCGTCAACCACGGCCATATCGAACCGGTGCTGATCTCCTGCGGAGAGGTGACCGCCCTCATCGGACCGCCCGCCCTGCCCCTCGGCCTGGGCACCCTCGTCGAAGAACGCCCCGTCGCCTACACCCACCCCTTCACTCCCGGCGACGTCCTCCTGCTCTGCACCGACGGCCTGATCGAGGCCCGCGACGACACCGGTGCCTTCTACCCCCTCCTCGACCGGCTCCGCCTCCGCTTCACCTTCGACTCCGCCCCCGGCCCGGCCGACGTCATCGACTTCCTCAACACCGACCTGCCGCGCCACACCCGTGTCTTCCACGACGACGTGGCCGTCCTCGCCATCGCTCCCGACGACAGCCCGCCGGGTGACCGGTGAAGCGTAGGGTGGCCCGCTACGTCCCGAACAGCATCCGGCACGGTTCCAGCCCCTCGATCCCCACCGCGACCGTACGGTGCTCTTCCCACCCCGCGCGGTCCAGACGCAGCCGCTGCAGGGTCCGCGCCGTCCCCCGGACGGACGCCACCGTCAAGCCGTCCGGTCGGTAACCGAGCTTCTGTGACACCCGGAGCGACCGTGGGTTGTCCGTCATCGCGGCGGACGTCACGGAGCGCGCGCCGAGCCCTTCGAACGCGAGATGCAGGACTGCCGCGCGCATCTCCGTACCGAGCCCCCGGCCCTGGTGGCGCAGGCCCAGCCACGAGCCCGTTTCCGCTTCCCGGGTGACGGAGAAACCGGCCGCGGACAGGTCCTGCCGCCCGATCACCTTCCCCTCGCACAGCACCGCCAGGCTCAGCGTCCACTCCTGGGCACGCCAGCCCGCCACCGTGCCCAGAACATGCTGGAAGGTCGCCCGCTCCCGCTCCGCCGGGCTCGCGTCGGTCCACGGCACGATGAACGGCATCTCCGCTGCGTCGTGCACCCCGCCCGCGGCCACCGCCGCCAGCTCCGCCAGGCACTCCAGATCCGGGAGCCGCAGCTCGAGGCGCGGGGTCGTCACACGAAGTCCGTACAGAGGCCAGACATGAGCATCCCCGACATGAGCATCCCCGACATGAGTGTTCATGGCGGGAGACTGCCGAACGGCTTCCCGTCATGTCGAGCGAATAGGGCGTCAGCGGCCCAGGCCGGCGGCGTGATCGGGAACGTATGTCTGCAGGTCCCTGGGCGGCCGCCGGTAGCCGGTGGCTGGCGGCCGGGCAGGGAGTTCGAGCGTGGGCGGGGCGATGGAGTGATACGGCACCGTGGAGAGCAGATGGGCCATCATGTTCAGCCGGGCCCGGCGTTTGTCGTCGCTTTCGACGACGTACCACGGGGACTCCGCGATGTCCGTGTGCACGAACATCTCGTCCTTGGCCCGTGAGTACTCCTCCCAGCGGGTCAGCGACTCGAGGTCCACGGGGGAGAGCTTCCAGCGCCGCGTCGGGTCGCTCAGCCGGCGCCGGAAACGGCGCTCCTGCACCTCGTCGCTCACCGAGAACCAGTACTTGCGCAGCAGGATCCCGTCCTCCACCAGCATCCGCTCGAAGACCGGGCACTGACGCAGGAACCGCTGGTACTCGGCCGGCGTGCAGAACCCCATGACCCGCTCGACGCCGGCCCGGTTGTACCAGCTGCGGTCGAAGAGCACGATCTCGCCGGCCGCGGGAAGGTGCTCCGTATAGCGCTGGAAGTACCACTGGGTCCGCTCACGCTCGGTGGGCCGCGGCAGCGCCACGATCCGCGCCACCCGGGGATTGAGGTACTCGGTGACGCGTTTGATGGTGCTTCCCTTGCCGGCCGCATCGCGCCCCTCGAAGACCACGACGAGCCGTGCCCCCTCGGCGCGCACCCATTCCTGGAGCTTCACCAGCTCCGTCTGCAGCCGATAGAGCTCCCGTTCGTACAGGGGCCGTGGCAGTTTCCGGTGGCCGCCGCTGCCCTGGTTCTCCGCCATGCGACGACCGTACGAAGAAACGCCGGGCCCGGCTCGGGCGGAGCATCCGGATGGGGCAAATGGGGTAAAGAGGCAACGGGATGCATGGCGGGCCGTCAGCCCCGGGTGGCCGCCTTGCGCAGCCCGTAGGCGACGGCGCCGAGCGCGAGCACCGCCGCCCCGGCCAGCACCGACGCCGGCGGCAGGGTGAAGGCCAGCACCAGACAGCCGGCCATGCCGACGATCGGCACGATCCTCGCCGGACGGTTCTCTTCGGTGGTGAGGGTCCAGGCCGCGGCATTCGCGACCGCGTAGTACGCCAGCACGCCGAACGAGGAGAAGCCGATCGCTCCGCGTACGTCCGTGGTGGCGGCCAGGACGGCGACGACCGCCCCGACCGCGAGCTCGGCCCGGTACGGGACTCCGAAGCGCGGGTGGACGGCGGCGAGCGCGGACGGCAGATGACGGTCCCGGGCCATGGCCAGCGTGGTGCGCGAGACCCCGAGGATCAGCGCGAGCAGCGAGCCGGTCGCGGCAACCGCCGCGCCGGCCCGTACCACCGGAGCGAGGCCCGGAGCGCCTGCGGCGCGTACCGCCTCGGCCAGCGGCGCCGTGGTGTGCGCGAGGCGGCCGGGGCCGAGCACGGCGAGGGCCGACAGCGCCACGGCCGCGTACACCACCAGGGTGATGCCCAGCGCGAGCGGGATCGCCCGCGGGATGGTCCGGCCGGGGTTGCGGACCTCCTCGCCCAGCGTGGCGATGCGCGCGTACCCGGCGAAGGCGAAGAAC
This sequence comes from Streptomyces chattanoogensis, assembly GCF_001294335.1. Taxonomy (GTDB): domain Bacteria; phylum Actinomycetota; class Actinomycetes; order Streptomycetales; family Streptomycetaceae; genus Streptomyces; species Streptomyces chattanoogensis. The sequence continues at coordinate 237,043 of NZ_LGKG01000207.1, read as the reverse complement.
AGCAGCCCGGCGGCCTGCAGTACGCCGCCGGCGGTGGCGTCCGTGCCGATGCCCAGACGGCCGCCCTCGCCGGTACCGCCGGTCAGACACACGGCGACCACCGCGGCGAGCACCACCAGGACGACGGTGACGATCGCCCGCGTCGCCCGGGCGGACTTCTGCACTCCCGCGCAGTTCACGGCGGTGAGCGCCGCCACGGCGGCGACCGCCACGGCGTGCGCCTGGCCGGCCCACACATACGCGCCGACGGTCAGGGCCATCGCCGCGCACGAGGCGGTCTTGCCGACCACGAACCCCCAACCGGCCAGGTACCCCCAGAAGTCGCCCAGCCGCTCGCGGCCGTAGACATACGTACCGCCGGATCGTGGATGGCGGGCGGCCAGCCGGGCCGAGGAGGTCGCGTTGCAGTACGCCACCGCCGCCGCCACGGCCAGCCCGAGCAGCAGCCCGGAGCCCGCCGCCGACGCGGCCGGGGCCAAGGCGGCGAAGATCCCCGCCCCGATCATCGAGCCGAGCCCGATCACGACCGCGTCGGCCAGGCCGAGGTGCCGCCGCAGCTCCCCGGAGCCGTCGGGCCCCCTTGACGTATTCCTCGCACTCATCGCTGACTCCTCGACGGGGACCTCGGGCCGGACCGGAAACGGAACCGGGCCGGAAACGGAACCGGGCCGGGAACGAACCGGGGCGTGGCGCAGCGCCGGGCCACGCCCCGGCCGGCGGTCAGGCCGTGGGACGCAGCCCCTGGCGTACGGATATCGCGTTGAGCCGGATCGCGTACTGCGCGACGTCCTCGAGGGTCAGCGCGCGGGCCTTCTCCGCCCCCAGCGCGATGGTCACGTCGACGCAGAGGGCGACGGCGTAGACGAAGCCCTCGGTCTCCTCGTCCTGGAGCGCGAACAGGAGGTTGTAGTAGTAGCTCGTGGTGTCTTCGGCGTCTCCGTAGAACGAGAGGTGCTTGCCCTCCTGTTCGCCGAGGCCGACGAATGCGTCGGCGAGTGCCGCCTCGGCCTTCTTCCAGAACGCAGGGTTGCCGAAGGGCTGGGTCAGCGCCTGGCGTACGGCCTCCCGCAGCGAGAGCGCCATGACGCCTGCGGGGGCCGTCTCCTGGAGCCCCCAGCCACGGATGATCTTGACCGTCGAGCCGTCGGGGATGCCGCTCGCCGCCCGGCTGAGCTCACCGAAGTCGAAGTCCACGGTCGCCGGAGCGATCGCGTGCTGGAACGTGTCGGCCATGCCCTGCGCCTGCTCCAGGGCGCCGGGCCCCACCTCGAAGACGGTCTTGAAGGTTGCCTTGGTCGTCTCGCTTGTCCCGAAGGCCGTCTGCTCGGCGGCGGGCTGGTCAGCCATGCCTGCTCCTCATATGCGGAATGATCGCGTCGCGCCGAGGCGCAAGTATGCCGCCCGCGCTCACCGCGCCGGGAGCCCCCTCCCGGCATCTCGAAAACTCATTCGGTGAAGGGTGGTGATCGCTGATACTTTGCCGGAGTGGCGAAACTCAACCAGATCATTGCCGTGGAGAAGGGCATCAAGTCCAAGACCCATCAGGACCTGACGGCCGCTCACCACGGACTGCAGAAGCCGGCGCTGCTGGCCGGTATTTCCCGTACGTACCAGCCCAAGGACGAAGAGGGCGAGCAGCTGCCGCCCGAGGCGACGCGGGTGCAGGTCAAGGCCGAGGACGTGCTCCGGGAGACGGCCCAGACGCTGACGCGGCTGTTCGATGTGACCGCCACCAAGGACTGGGCCAACTGCGGGGCACGGGCCGACGTGAAGGTGGAGGGGCGGACCCTGCTCAGCCAGGTGCCGGTGTCGTATCTGCTGTTCCTCGAGAAGCAGCTCACCGACGTGAACACCTTCATACGGAAGCTTCCGGTGCTGGACGCGTCCGAGTCCTGGGTGCAGGACCCGTCGACGGATGCCTGGAAGACCGAGCCGGTCAGGACCGTGCGGACGAAGAAGGTGCCCCGCAACCACGTCAAGGCGGAGGCCACCGACAAGCACCCGGCCCAGGTCGATGTGTATTACGAGGACGTTCCGGTCGGCTACTGGACGACCGTGAAGTTCTCGGGCGCACTGCCCGCGCGACGGGTGAACGAGCTGCTGGACCGGGTGGAGAAGCTGCAGCAGGCGGTGAAGTTCGCCCGTGAGGAGGCGAACGGTATCGAGGTCACCGACGAGCGGGTGGGTGACGTCGTCTTCGGCTACCTGTTCGGGTAGCGTCTACAACTCCCCGGGCGACTCATTGCGCCCGGGGTGCGCGAGGAGCGCAAGCTGAAACTGAAGCTTGTCGTGACGAATGCGGTTCCCAGTGGAGGTTCAAGTCCTCCCCGCGGCACTTACGGGTCGCGGTAGCCCAACTCGGCAGAGGCAGACCGCAATCAATCTCAGACTCTTGCTCCAGTCTCAGTATTCGCCGCCGATCGCCGGATCGACCGGGCCGGGCCTGGGTCGTTGGATGCCGGTTCAAGTCCGGCCCGTGCAGCTCTCTTTCCGATGCACGGTAGTTCAAAGGCAGAACACGACGACATGATGACTGACCCGCGCTCTTTACCGTGCCGGCGTGCGCAGTTGGGCGGCATCACAGGGCTCGGGGGCAGGCTACGCCCCCGGGCCCGCTCCCTTTTCCGGATGCCTGGTGAGCTCCCGGAAATCTCCCGTTCACCTGGCGAAACGGGCCGTGAAATACGCCGTGCCTAGCGTTCGTGACCAGTCACTCCCCTCCTGCCAACGGTGCCAAGCGGGGACCCGTACGGCACGATCACTCCAGGAGGCGCGGCATGAGCGTGCAACCACCACCGGCGGCCCAAGCGGCAGCGGAGGATGCCCGGCCCGGCCCGGCGGCCGACGAGCGGGCCGGTGCCCATGAGACGGCGAACGACAGGACGGCGACCGGCAAGACGGCGGCCGGCGAGACCCTGGAGGACTACACCCTCCGCTTCGCCCCCCGCAGCTACCGGCGTTGGACCCCGATGGTGGTGGCGACCACCGCGCTCGGCGGCATCGCCTACATGGCCGACTTCTCCATCGGGGCCGGCATCGGCCTCACCCACGGCACCGGGAACGCCCTAGCGGCGATCGCCGTAGCGGCCGTGGTCATCTTCGTCACCGGCTTCCCCCTCGCCTACTACGGCGCCCGCTACAACATCGACCTGGACCTGATCACCCGCGGCTCCGGCTTCGGCTACTACGGCTCGGTCCTGACCAGCGTCATCTTCGCCAGCTTCACCTTCATCTTCTTCGCGCTGGAAGGCTCGATCATGGCGCAGGGCCTGAAACTGGGGCTCGGACTGCCGCTGTGGCTGGGCTATCTGGTCTCCACTCTGATGGTGATCCCCCTGGTGATCTACGGGATGAAAGCCCTCAGCAAGCTCCAGGTGTGGACCACGCCCCTCTGGCTGCTGCTGATGGTGGGCCCGCTGCTGTACCTGGTCACCACCGACCCCGGCACGGTCCACCGCTTCCTGTCCTACACCGGGAGCGACGGCGACGGCGGCATCACCACCGCCTCGGTGCTGCTGGGTGCGGGCGTGTGCCTGTCGCTGATCGCGCAGATCGGCGAACAGATCGACTATCTGCGGTTCATGCCGCCCAAGACCCGGGAGAACCGCCGCAGTTGGTGGACGGCCGTGGTCATGGCCGGCCCCGGCTGGGTGGTGCTCGGCGCGCTGAAGCAGGCCATCGGGGTGTTTCTGGCGGTGTACATCCTCGCCGAGGTGGGCCCGGCCGCGGCCACCGAGCCCATCCAGCAGTTCCGGGGAGCCTTCGCCGCGATGCTGCCGTCCTGGCTGGTCATCCCGCTGGCCGTGGTCCTGGTCGTGATCAGCCAGATCAAGATCAATGTGACCAACGCCTACTCCGGGTCGCTCGCCTGGACCAACTCCGTCTCCCGGATCACCAAGCACTACCCCGGCCGCATGGTCTTCGTCCTGCTCAACCTGGCGTTCGCGCTGATGCTGATGGAGACCGACATGTTCAGCGTCCTGAACACCATCCTCGGCTTCTACTCCAACTGCGCCATCGCCTGGGTCGTCACCGTCGCCACCGACATCATCGTCAACAAGTACCTCCTCAAACTCTCCCCGCAGGCGCCCGAGTTCCGCCGGGGCATGCTCTACGCCGTCAACCCCGTCGGCGTGGTGGCGTTCGTCGCCGCCTCCGGCCTGTCCATCGCCATGTACTTCCACGCCCTCGGCGACACCCTCCAGCCGTACTCGCCGGTTGCCGCGGCCCTGATCGCGTGTGTCCTCACCCCGCTGATGGCGGTGGTGACCAAGGGCCGCTACTACCTGCGCCGCACCGACGACGGCATAGCGGAAGCGCTCCTCGACGCGGACGGCAACCCCAGCGCCACCACGTACGCGTGCCATGTGTGCCACCAGGACTTCGAGCGGCCGGACCTGGCCGCCTGTCACACCCATGACGCGATGGTGTGCTCCCTGTGCCTGACCACCGACAAGACCGGCGACCATGTGCTTCCTCCGGCGCCTGCCGCTGCCTGAGGCCGCCGCTGCCGTTCCGGCTCAGCTCCCCGGGCTCAGCAGCCCGCGTGCGTAGGCCTTGGCCAGTCGCTGCGGGACGAGGTAGGGGGTGCCGTCGACGGTGACGGGTACGAGCCGGGGAGTCGTGGCCTTCCACTGGGCGCGGCGGTGGCGGGTGTTGCTGCGGGACATCTTGCGCTTGGGCACGGCCATATGGGGACCTCCTGGCTGGCTGGATGGTTGGTGTCCCAGCATATTTGAAAATGGATCCCATTTCCAAACTGAGGGATTGCATCGCGCCGGCGCTATGCGTCAGGGGTGAACGCCTGGGTGCGGGCGATGAGCAGGGCGACGTCATCCGGGTCGTCGGGGCGTCGGAGTTCGCTCAGGAGCCGGTCGCAGGTCCCTTCCAGGGAGCGGTCGGGCGCGTCGAGCAGGCGGAGGAGGGTTGCCAGGCGTTCGTCGATGGCGTGGTGGCGGGTTTCCACCAACCCGTCGGTGTACAGGACCAGTTGGTCGCCCGGGCCGAGGTCGAAGGCGGTGGTGACGAAGGGGACGCCGCCGACTCCGAGCGGCGTGCCGGTGGGCAGGTCGAGGAGTTCGGCGGGTTTGCCGCTGCGGACGAGGGCGGGGGGCAGATGGCCGGCGGTGGCGATCCGGCATTCGGCGCGGTGGGGGTCGTAGACCGCGTAGACACAGGTGGCGATGTAGTGCTCCAGGCCTGCGGTGATCTTGTCCAGGTGCTGGAGGACCTGGGCGGGCTCGAGGTCGAGGTCGGCGAAGGCACTGGTGGCGGTGCGGAGGCGGCCCATGGTGGCGGCGGCGTCGATGCCGCTGCCCATGACGTCGCCCACGACGAGCGCGGTCTTGTCGCCCTCGAGCGGCAGCACGTCGTACCAGTCCCCGCCGATCTCGTACGTCGCCAGCGCGGGCCGGTAGCGGGAGGCGATCCGCAGACCGGGGAGGCGGGGCGGGTGGTCGGGGAGCAGGCTGCGCTGCAAGGTCTCGGCGGCGTTGCGGACGCTCTGGTGCGAGCGGGCGTTGTCGATGCACACCCCGGCGCGGGAGGCCAGCTCGGCGGCGAGGGCGAGGTCGTCCTCGTCGAAGGGCAGGGGGTTGCGGGCGCGGCTGAGGCCCAGGAAGCCGAGGATGCGGCCGCGGGCGGTGAGCGGGGCCAGCATGTACGAGTGCACCCCGGAGCGGGCCAGTACAGCGGCGGCGGCCGCGTCACGGGCGATGCGCGCCAGGTCGCTGTCCTGTGCGCGGGAGATCAGGATCGGGCGGCCGGTGCGTACGCACTGGGTGGCCAGGCGGTCGGCGTCGTAGGTGGCGATGTCGCCGGGGGGATCGGTGGCCAGGATGGCTTCGGTGGGGTAGGCGGCCTTCACCGCGAGCGCGCGAAAGAGCGCGGGGCCGTCCCGGGTGGCGGGAGGGCGGTGCTCGTCCAGGGCGGAGTCGAGCACGTCGACGGTGACCAGGTCGGCGATTTCGGGAACGGTGACCTCGGCCAGCTCGCGGGCGGTCTGTCCCACCTCCAGGGTGGTGCCGATACGGGCCGAGCCGTCGGCGATCAGCGCCAGGCGCCGCCGGGCCTCGGCGGCCTCGATGGCGGCCTGATAACGGTCGGTGACGTCCACGACCAGGTCGGCCACCCCGAGCACCCGCCCCTGCGGGTCCTCCAGCCGGTACAGCGAGATCGACCAGGCGTGCTTGTGGTCCGGGTCGGCGGGGGTGCGGCCGACGATGGTCGACTGGTCGACCATGGGAATCCCGGTCTCCAGGACCTGCCGCATCGCGGCCTCCGGCACCTCGAACTTCGCCGACTTCATGATCTCCCGGTAATGCCGGCCGAGGTGCTCTTCCGCCGGTATGCCGTGCATCCGCTCCAGGGCGGGGTTGACGGCCACGTACCGCAGATCGGTGTCGAGCATCGCCAGCCCGATGGGGGACTGGGAAACCAGCCTCGCGGACAGGGCGACATCCCGCTCCACCTCGCGCAGCGTCGACGAGTCGGTGGCCAGCCCGAGGGCGTAGAAATCACCGCGGTCGTCCAGCAGCCGCATGTTCCGCAGCTCCACCAGCCGCGTGGTGCCGTCCTTGTGCCGGACGGGGAAGGTGCCGCCCCAGCTCTGGCCCGTCTCCATGACCTCGGCGAACTTGCCGATCACCAGGTTCCAGTGCTCTTCGTGGATGAGCAGTGGCGCAGCGTACTGCCCGAGCGCCTCTTCGGCGGTGTAGCCGTACAGGTCCTCGGCCTGCGGGCTCCACAGCACGATCCGGCCCTCGTCGTCCAGCAGCACCGCGGCGACACCGAGGAGGTCCAGCAGCGCGCTCGGCTGCGACGGCCTCTCCTCCGGCCGCCCGGTGCCGTCCGGCCGCCCATCGGCTGCGCTCACCCGGGCACTCCTTCCACCGAGTGCTTCGGCTTCCATGGTCCCCCGGGAACCGCGGACCGCACACCGATCGCCTCCTGCGACCGCTTCCCGCGTGGGGCGCGGAGGGCGGCGCAGGTGTAGAGAAGAGGTATGAGCGTCCGGCGTGGGGTCACCCGTCTCCGCAGGTCCTGGCGGTTGAGCCATGGGTTGCTGGCGCTGCCGCTGGCGATCATCGTGGCGGTCACGCTGATCGACATCAACTCCCCGACGACCATCCATCTGGGACCGTTCCTGGTGGCCGCGCCGGCGATCACGGCTTCCTTCGCGGGCCCCGGTCTCACCGGGGCCGTCGGCGCCCTGGCCGTGGTGGCCCAGATCGTCATCGGCCATCTGCACGGCGGTCTGATGACACCGAACCACCAGGCGCAGATCGCCGCACTCCTCGTCATTTCCGTCCTGGTGACGGTCTACCGCTATGTGCGGGACCGGCATCAGCGGCGGTTGACGCAGGTCCAGTCGGTGGCCGTCGCGGCGCAGAAGGTCCTGCTGCGGCCGCTGCCCGAGCGCATAGGACCGTTGCGGATCGCGTTCTCGTACATCGCGGCCGAGGCCGAGGCCCAGATCGGCGGCGATCTGTACGCGGCGGTGCCCACGCCCGGCGCGACCCGGTTCGTCGTCGGCGACGTCCGCGGCAAGGGCCTGTCCGCCATCGGCGAGGCCGCGGTGCTGATCGGCGCTTTCCGGGGCTCCGCCTACCGGAACCTGACCCTGCCCGGCATCGCGGCGCACCTCGGTAACTCCGTGTACTGGAACACGGTCCACCTCTCCGACGGCGACTTCGCATCCGCGGAGTCGTTCGTCACCGCGCTGGTCATGGACGTCCATCACGACGGCCCCCGCATCACGATGGTGAACTGCGGGCACCCGCCGCCGCTGCTGCTGCGGGACGACGAGGTGCACACCCTCGAGGTCCCCGAGCCGGCGCTTCCCCTGGGGCTGAGCGCTCCTTCGGAGAGTGAGTACGAGGTCGCGACGTTCGGCTTCGAGCCCGGCGATCTCCTCCTGCTGTATACCGACGGGGTGATCGAGGCACGCGACCGCGAGGGTGCCTTCTACCCGCTGATCGATCGCGTGGCCGCCTGGAACGAGACCGACCCGCCGTCCCTCGTACGGCATCTTCACGAGGACCTGCTGCGGTATGCCGGCGGAAACCTGGGCGACGATGTGGCCATGATCGCGATCGCGAGCGCTCCCTGACCGGATGTCACCCGCCCCCCGGCGCCGGAGAAGGACGGCGCGTCGACCACACCGGGGACTGCCGACAGCCCTTCTCCCAGGGGCCTTTACCACGCAGTAATCACAGCGGCAACCTCTGCTTTTCTCGGCATGGCTGGTTATGATCGGCACCCCCCACGGCATGCCGATGCCGGACCGGTCCCCTCTGCCTGCCCGGGAGAAAGGGCCGAACCGGCGGTCGGTCTTCTTCCCCCTTGTCCCCTTTATCTCCCTTGTCTCCGCCCACGAGGACTGATGACTTCCACAGACCCTGAAGGCCCACCGCCCGAAGGCCGAACAGCCCCCACAAGAACCCGCCGACGGCGTGCCGTGCGCCTGCGGACCCTGCTCATCTGGCTGGCGGCCGTGCCCACCGTGGCGATGGGCGCCCAAGTCTTCGTCACCGCCGACCGGCTGCTGGAGCAGTCCTCGCACCTGCGTGCCGATGTGGCGGACGGTCAGCGGATCGGCAGACCCCTGTACGACCTCATGGCCGAGCTGCAGGCCGAGCGCACCATGGCCGCCGCGCGGTGGGCCGGAGCGCCGGTGTCGCGGGCCGATCTGAGCCGTCGGCGCGCGGCCACCGACCGCGCCGTGGCGGCGTTCCGGCGGGCGGCCGACGCCGACGACGACCGGTCGACCGACCAGGTGGACCGCTACACCCGCGAGGTGCGGAAACAGCTCGACGACCTGGACGCCTACCGCGAGCGCACGGACGCCCGCAGCGGCACCGCGGACGGCACCACCGGCTACTACACGGGCGTCATCGGCCGGATCATCCGCACCTACCAGCAGTTCAGCAACATGGACGATGCGACGCTCACGCAGGAGAGCCGGCCGGTGGTCGCCCTGCTCGCCGCATCGGAGGTCCTCGCGCACGAGGACACGATCCTCGCGTCCGCCGGCCCGGCCGGAAAGCTGAGCAGCGGGAAGTTCGGCGAGCTCACCAACGCCGTGGGCGCCCACCGCTTCCTGTACGGCACATCGGTCGTTCCGTATCTGCCCGCGGACGGCCGGAAGGCCTACGCACGCATCGCCTCCTCGGACGCGTGGAAGACCAAGACCGGCATCGAGAACGCGGCCCTGTCCGACCACCGGGACATCCCGGGCGGCGTCGCCCTGCCGCACGCGGTGCGCGGCTGGCCGGCCGCGTACGAAAAGCTCGTCCCGGAGCTGGCCGCGCTCAACGGCGACCGGCTGCGCGCGGTGCTCGAGCACGCCGACGTCACGGCCGACGACCTCGATACCGAGGTCTTCTGGCTGGTCGCGGGAAGCGCCGCCGGCCTGGTGCTCGTCGGGGGCGTCGTCGTGTTCACCACCCGTACCGTGCTGCGCCGCCTGGCGCTGCTGCACGAACGCACGGTGACGGTCGCCGAGGAGACGCTGCCCGGCATCGTGGACCGGCTCCAGCGCGGACAGTCCGTCGACGCCGACATGCTGCCCCAGCCCCGGCACGAAAAGGACGAAGTCGGACGCATCAGCGACGCGTTCGCCCGCGTCGTCGCCGTCTCCGTCGACGGGCACCGGCAGCTGTCCGACGAGCGGCGCGGCTTCGGGATGTTCACCGCTGGTATTGCCTCCCGTACCGGAAACCTGGTCAGCCGCCAGCTCAGCCTGACCGAGGACCTCGAGGACACCTTCGGCCACGACGAGGCGCTGCTCGCCCAGCTGATGAAGTCCGATCAGCTGACGGTGGGTATGCGGCGTCAGATCGAGAACCTGCTGATCCTCTCCGGCGGCGAGATCCCCGACCCGCACAGCGAACCCATGCGCGTCGCGGACCTGCTGCGGGAGGCCGCCGCGGAGGTCGAGGACTTCCGGCGGATCGAACGGGTCGCCCTGGACGAGGTCAGCGTGGAGCCCCGGGTGATCAGCGCGATCAGCCACCTCCTCGCGGAGCTGCTGGACAATGCGACGCGGTTCTCCCCGCCGGCGTCGAAGGTCGCCATCCGGGCCGAACTCGTCACGGACGGACTGTCGGTGGAGATCGAGGACCGCGGCCCGCGCGTGGCGCCCGAGCGCTACGAGGAGATGAACGCCCGGCTGCACGCCGCCCCGCCGTACGCCGTCCTGGCCGAGAACGCCCACCGGCTCGGCCTCTTCGTGGTCGGCCACCTCGCCGACCAGCTCCAGGCCAGGGTCACCCTGCGCCGCTCGACCTTCGGCGGCACGGCCGCGATCGTGATCATCCCCGAGGAGCATCTCGTACCGGCCGAGAAGCACCCGGTGACGACCGAGAAGCACCCGGTACGCGCCGAGACGCCCGCGGCCGGACCGGCGCCGCGCACCCCCGCGCCGCAGCGCCCGGACGAGCGCAAGCCCGGCCTCGTCCTCCATGCCCGCTCCCACCCGCCCGCCGACCCCGTCCCCACCGCGGCCGGGCTGCCGCGCCGTCAGCCGGCCGAGCCGCGGGCGGCGGTCCGCACCGTGCCCCGGGACGGCTCCGCCCCGCCGCCGCTGCCGGAACGCGTACCGCAGACACATATCGCCGAGCAGCTCCGCGAACAGCGCGCCCCGGAACCGGTCCGCGCGGACACGGAGACGCCCGAAGAGGTGGCCGACGCCTGGTCGGATTACGAGCAGGGCACCGAGACCGTGGAAATTGAGCTCCGACAGGACCAGCCATGACGACGAACGACATGATCTACAGCATTCTGGACAACCACCTGAGCAGGATCGCCGGCATCGAAGGGGCCGTGCTGCTGTCCAACGACGGGATCAAGCTCAGCGCCTACCAGCTGGAACGGGACCAGGCGGAGCGGATAGCCGCGGCGTCCTCCGGCATCGCGGCCACCATGAAGGCGATATCCAGGGAGGTCGGCGGCGGCCGGGTGATCCGCCAGCTGGTGGAGATGGACGACCGCTATCTCTGCATCGTCGGCTGCGGGGAGGGCAGCACGCTCATCGTCGCGACCTCGCGCAAGGCACGGCTCGGAGAGCTGGGCGGCGAGGTGGTGCGGGCGTCGCAGGCGCTCGGTGAGTGGCTCGGCACCCCGGAGCGCACGCGGGCGCCGCAGTCGTCATGACGGCCGATCCGCAGCCCGGACGCCGGCGCCGAACGCGGTTGTACGCCCTCACCGACGGGCGGACAACCGCGCCCCGCACCGCCCTGACCATGGACACCTTGATCACAGCGACGGTGGCGGCGGATGCCGACGGCAGCCTCTCCACCGAATGGCAGGCCATTCTCGCCATGTGCCAGCCGCCCAACGGGCGGGCCGTCGCCGAGATCGCCGCCCGTATGCGGATGCGCCTCACCCCGATGACGGTCCTGCTCAGCGAGCTGGCGGACCGTGGTCTGATCCATCACCGGCCGCCCCTGGAAGCGGCCGAAACATCCAACGTCCACCTGCTCATGAAAATCAGGGACAACCTTGCCCGGATATGACCCCGGATACGACGCAGACGCGCAGGCCGAATCCCCCGTCAAGATCCTGATCGCCGGTGGATTCGGCGTCGGCAAGACGACCCTGGTCGAAGCGGTCTCCGAAATCGAGCCGCTGCGCACCGAGGAGCGGCTGACCGCCGCCGGTGTCGGCGTCGACGATCTCGACGGCATCGAGTCCAAGACGGCGACCACCGTCGCGATGGACTTCGGCCGTATCACCCTCACCGACGCCGGAGTGGTCCTCTACCTCTTCGGCACACCGGGCCAGGAGCGCTTCTGGTTCATGTGGGACGACCTGCTGGCCGGGGCGCTCGGCGCGATCGTCCTCGTCGATACGCGCCGGCTGGACCGCAGCTTCCCCGCCGTCGACTTCTTCGAGAACCGCGGGCTGCCGTTCGTCGTCGGCGCGAACTGCTTCGACGGCGAACAGCAGTACACCGCCGAGCAGATCAGGGCGGCCCTGCACCTGAAGGACCCGGGCACGCCCCTCCTCATGCTGGACGCCCGTTCCCGCGAGGACGTCCGCGGCGCCCTGCTCTCGCTGCTCGACCTGCTCATCGCCGGAGCGGAGAAAACCACCGCTTCGGTCTGACGCCCACGGGCCCCTCGCGCCGACGCGGACGTACGGCGGGGCGAGGGGATCCCCGGCGGTGGCCGGTAGAACGTTCCCGGTGACGGGGACGGATCCGGCATGACCATCCTCGTGGGAACCTCCGGCTGGCAGTACAAGGACTGGCGCGGCGTCCTCTACCCGCAGGACCGGCCGCAGCGGCTGTGGCTCGAGGAGTACGCGGAGCGGTTCGCCACCGTCGAGAGCAACGCCGCGTTCTACCGGCTGCCCGAGGAGAAGACCTTCGCCGACTGGCGGGACCGGACCCCGGCGGGCTTCGTGATGGCCGTCAAGGCCAGCCGCTATCTGACCCACATCAAGCGGCTGCGCGACCCGCAGGAGCCGGTCGGACGTCTGATGTCCCACGCCGCCGGCCTGGGCCCCCGCCTCGGCCCCGTCCTGCTCCAACTGCCACCCACACTCCACGCCGACGCCGGGCTGCTGGACGCCTGCCTCGGCTGCTTTCCCGCCGGTACGCGCGTGGCCGTCGAGCCCCGCCACGACTCGTGGTGGACCGCGGACATCCGTACGGTGCTGGAGCAGCGAGGCGCCGCACTGTGCTGGGCCGACCGCGCCTCCCGGCCGGTGACGCCCCTCTGGCGGACCACCGACTGGGGCTATCTGCGCTTCCACGAAGGCCGCGCGGAACCCTGGCCACGCTACGGACGGCAGGCCCTCACCACCTGGGTGCACCGGATCGCCGACACCTGGCCGGACCGGTCCGACGTCTTCACCTACTTCAACAACGACCCGGGCGGGGCGGCCGTCCTCGATGCCACGGCATTCGCCCGCGCGGTGGGGGCTTTGGGGCGTTCCGTGAGTCGGGTGCCGTCGGGATGCTGATCGAGGACATCGGGTCGGGCGCGACAGCCCCGGGCTTCCGACCGAGGTGCTGCAATCGGTGGTGTGGAACGCGCTGCACCCATGACGACGGCACCCATGGACGGATCAGCGTGGAGATCGCACCCGACCTCGGATGCACGGTGCAGGATGCGACGCCGATCGACACCTGGGAAGAGTTCACGGCACCCGAACAGCACGGAACCCGGGTCACCTTCGACCTGGACCCCTCGTACATCGGTCGGGGCGAGGCCGTCGCCTGGGCCCTGTGCCCCTGGGAAACCCTCCCGGAATACTGTGCCGTGCGGTCTTCGCCCACCGCATTCCCGATTCGTGATGTCCGTGCGGAGGCCGAGGGGGCGATTCCGCTCCCTGCCGCATAATTGACGGCCATGAGGGACACGAGGCCGTCGGAGCGGCCAGAGTCGACCGAGCACTACATCTTCAATGACAGCCTGACGGTTGTCCTGGAGCACGGATTCCAGTGGGGTTCCCTGCCCGACCTGAATCCGATCGAGCGGGAGCGCATGACCGCTCACCACGCGGTCCGGGCGCTGACAGAGCTCTGTGCGGGGCTCATCAGGCCGATGTCGTTCGGAGTGACCAGAAACTGGTTGGACGAATTCGACTGGCCGGCCGGTGGCTGTCCGCCGCGGTGGAACTGGTTTCTGAAGATGCCTCAGTCGCCGCCCGACGCCCGCTCAACTTACGTGGACCCCCAGGTCATGGAGGCCGTGACGCTGGACGAGCAGTCGATGCTCACCCTCGTCGACCGCGTACTCGACGACCCGTGCGAGGCGCCCGAAGGCGCGCGCCTGGCGTGGGAGGAGATGCGTGTGGACCACACCTGGGCCCGGCTGCCCGAGCCCGACCGGCACCTCACGAACAAGGAATTGCGCATCGATGACCACGACAACAAGGTGCGTCGCGTTCTGGTCCCCCTTGAACGTGCACACGGCCACATATGGGTGACAGTGCCGGAGCACATGGTGTGGTATCCGTTCCTGCTGCGCGTGGACAAATCCACCGGCACCGTTTGTCCCGATGGGCTCGAGTGCGACGAGATCATCAAAATGACGATTTCCGTCAACTGGTCCTTCTGGTGGCATCCCGGTGAGGGCCGGGCCATGCTCGACCGGGCGGTGGACCGCCTCATTCGGCAAGGGTGGTTCAAGACCCACCCTTGAGCAGCGGAGCGCCGATATCCAGATCCTCGTCGAGCTTGGTGGCAAGGGCAGGGGCAAGGCCGGGAACATGCCGGTCGGCCCACCGCTCGACGAGCGCAAGGAAACCGCTCAGTTCATCCTGCACGGTCCGGAGAATTCCCGTCAGGCAATCCGCCGGGATTTCGATGGGCGGCCCTTGGGGCGTCTCCGTCGAATCCGTCGAATCCCCGCCATCGGGCCACAACCTGACGACTCGGCCGACACACTCCATACGCGGTGACGGATCGTGGCCGAGCCAGGGAACGTCGCCGTCCACGAGGCCGAGCCATTCGCGCCAGTCCTCCAGACCACAACAGCACCCCGGAGCGACGGTAACGCCGCTACCGGTGTCCCGAACACGCAAGCCGCCCGGCGCGATGACGCATTCGGCCTCGACCAGGCGGCGAACGAGCGCGCTGCCGTCCACCACCGCGCCGTCACGGTCCGAAGAATCGGAGTTGTAATCGGCCAGCGTCGCCATCGCCACACCGACCTCCAGCGGCGAGAGCCGGCCGGAAAGGGCGAGGAGCCGGTGGGCGGGCACGTCGGCAACAGGCCACTGCACGAACTCAGCGGCATCGAAAGTCTCCAGTACGGCATCAACGATCAGCACCCGCACCCTCCCTACGCCCGCCCGGGGCCAGCGGTCCCCGCAGCCTAAAGGGTGCGTGACCAGGGTCGTTCACGGAGACGGAGGCGCCCGTAGGAGCCGCGCGGCGCAGGGTAGGGTCGAGGCCCATGGGGATATACGGGTGGGGCGCGGGGGCCGCTCGGACCGGGGCACAGGATCGGTGGCTGCCGACGGTGATCGAGCGTCAGTTGTACGAAGCCAAGGAGCGCGGGGACACCCAGGGCTATCTGCGGATCCTCGCGGAGAACGAGCTCCTCCTCGACATGGACCAAGAGCTCACGGACGAGGACCCGGACACGGTGCACCACGTGTACGCCGAGCGGCCGGGTGACCCGCCGGGCATCAGGACGCTGGAGGTCCGCACCCGGGGGGACATGGTGCCCCGCCGCTCCGACGTGGTCGTGGACCGCGTCGTGCTGAAGACCCTCGCGGAGTGGTTCGGCGACTCCGAGAAGGTCGTGATCGAGGTCAACCCGGGGTCGCCCAGCGGTATGCGCTTCCCGCACCCGGACCGCGTCGCATGGGCGCGCATCGGCAAGGAGGCCGTACCGCCGCCGGAACGCGGCGAGCTGCTGCTGACCGATGCCGCCGGCCCGCTCGACGGCCCGGTCGCGCACGCGCTCGCCTGCAGCGCGCCCCTCGCCCTGCGCAACCGAACCCCGTGGAACGGCGTCCGGGACGCGTACACCGACTATCTCGGCGACCTCAACATCCTTCGCAGGGACTGGGGGGTGACCTCACCCGCCGAAGCGGACGAGGCGATCGAGAGCCTCTACCGCACCCGCTACGTCCCGCACGAGGTGGAAGCCGCCCTCCTCGCGCGCAAGGCGATCGTCGATTTCGGCCTCGAGCCTGGGGAGGCCTTCGAACCGGGCCACATCTACCAGTGGTATCAAGCCACGGCCAAGCTGGCGCAGGACGCGGGCGTGGACGTCCGGCAGGCCCAGGAGGCCATCGCGCGGATCCGGCGTTACGAGGAACGCTTCCGCGCCGACGGTGTGCTGCCGCCGGACGGCATGGTGCACACCCTCGCCGCCTGGGACTTCTGCCGCGGTATCACGGTCATCCGGGTGTGCGTCGGCGCGCGCTTCTGCGATACGGACTTCCTGACCGAGACCGTGCCGGAGTTCGGTGCGCTGTGCCGTGAGGCCTATGGCTCCTGGGAGGACTACTCGGCGGCTTACAGCCTCGCCCGGGTGCTGTGGGGCGACGACGACGAGTTCGGCGAGGTCTACCGCACCACCGTGCGCTGGCACCAGCTGCTCACCCTCGACCCGGACAGTCCCTGGCGGAACATTCCGTTCGGCTGAGCCGGGACAGAGGGCGGGCGCGGGACGCGCCGGTCAGGCGGCCGAAGCAGCGATCTGGGTGTCCAGGGCGGCGCGGAACCAGTCGTGGGCGGCGCCGGGGGTCGGTGCCGACGGGCCGGTGAGTTCTGCGGTGAGCTGCCAGTAGCGGTCGATACGGGGGTCCGCGGCGAGCTGGCGGCTGAGCAGGCGGCGGAAGGCGGTGGTGTCGCGGGTGCCGCAGGAGCGGGCGTACGCGGAGACGAAGCAGTCGAGCGCCTCGCCCTCGCGGGGCGGCCGCTGGGCGCGCAGTTCCGGCGCGGCCAGGGCGAACGCCTCGGTGAGGCCGTCGTAGAGCACCGCCGGGCGGTAGCCGTCGTCGCGCCGGTGTGCCGCGGGCTGGCAGGGGTCGTTGCTGAAGCAGGGGCCGGAGACGAAGGCGTGCAGCCGGGCGAAGGCCAGAACCTGTGCCGGGGACGGTGCCGCGGGAGGCTGCGGGACCGCCTGTTCGAGGAATACGGAGACCACCCGGGCCGGGAGCCGCGGGGGCAGCCAGCAGCGCCAGAAGCGCACCAGCGAGGCCGTGCTGGGCGGGGCGGACACGGCGCCGATCAGGCGCAGCCGGCCGGCGCGTTCCTCGGGGGTGCAGTCCTGCAGCAGCTGGAGCGCGGCCTCCCGCCAGCGCAGGGCGGACAGCTGCGACCCGAGTTCCTGCAGCTGCCCCGCGATGACGTCCTCCAGCGTGTCCTCCTCGTCGAGGACCCGGCTCACGTCCGGGACCGGCAGGTCGAGGGTGCGCAGCGAGCGGATCATCCGGAGCCGGTCGAGCGCCTCGGGGCCGTACCGGCGGTGGCCGCCGGAACTGCGGGCGGCTTCGGGCAGCAGACCGCGGTCCGAGTAGAAGCGGACGGTCTTCACGGTGACGCCCGCATGTTCGGCGAGCTCCCCGATGCTCCACATGCTGTCAGTCGACACGACTTGAACCTCCCCCAGCAGGAGTTCTTACCGTACCGGCGAGCGCGGACGGCCTGAGTGGCAGGCCCACCGCGGACCCAGGCCTACGAGGAGGCATCCATGACGGTGTTCGTTCTGGTGTCCGGCGCCCACACCGGGGGCTGGATCTGGCGGGAAGTGGCCGCCCGGCTGGGCGAGTCGGGAGCCGGAGTGCATCCGGTCACCCTCACCGGCATGGGGGACCGCCGTCATCTGGCCGGTCCGGACACGGACCTGGAGACGCACATCCAGGACGTGGTGCGGCTGATCGACGGGCTGGACGCGCCGGAGGTGGTGCTGGTCGGTCACTGCTACGGCATCCACCCGGTGCTCGGCGCCGCCGGCCGGCGCCCGGAGCGGGTCGCCCGGATCGTCTACCTGGACGCGGGCATGCCCCAGGACGGCGACCCGGCCCTCAACCTGGTGCCCGGTCCGGCCGTAGGGGAGAGGCTGCTGCACCCGTCCGGGCAGGCCGACGACGACTGGCGGATCCCGCCACCGCCGCTCGGCGAATGGCACCGATGGGGCAGCACGGCCGGTGTCCCCACGGACGCGCTGGAGCGGCTGGACCGCCTTGCCGAACCCCAGCCGGTGGGCACCCTCACCCAGCCGCTCCGGCTGTCCGATGCGGTGGCGAAGCTGCCGACGACCGGTGTCCTGTGCGTGGCCAACGGGTCGAGCATCGCCATGGTCGAGGGCCTGGTGGGCCTGGGCGACCCCCGCTTCCAGGCGCTCCTCGATCCCCAGGTGACGTTCTTCGAACTCGCCACCGGACACTGGCCGATGCTGTCCGCTCCCGAGGAGCTGGCCGAGGTACTGCTGCGGGCGGCTGCGGGAGAAGGGCACCGACTGGCGGTGCGGGAGCGGCCCGGGCATCTGCGGCCCTTCCTCCTGGACGTACCGGAGCGGCCCCGCGAGCGGACGGGACGCGTCGATCTCCATCTGCCCGATGCCGAACACCCTTGTCCGGCGGTGGTCTTCGTCCACGGCGGCCCGGTTCCCGCCGGCGTACGGCCCACACCGCGGGACTGGCCGGGCTTCGTGGGCTACGGCCAGTACGTGGCGAGTCTCGGAGCGGTCGGCGTGACGGTGGACCACCGGCTGCACGATCTCGCCGACTACGGGCGTGCCGCCGAGGACATCGCCGCCGCGGTCGAGCTCGTACGCGCCGATCCGCGCGTCGACGGGGACCGCATCGCGCTGTGGTTCTTCTCCGCCGGCGGGCTGTTGGCGGCGGACTGGCTCGCGGCGCCCCCGCCGTGGTTGCGGTGCCTGGCGGCGACCTATCCGGTTCTCGCGCCGATGCCGAACTGGGGGCCCGCCGCTTCCGCCTTCCGCCCCGCGGCCGCGGTGCGTACCGCCGGGCGGTTGCCGATCGTGCTGACCCGGATGGGGCTGGAGCGCCCGGAGATCGCGGCGACGGTCGAGGAGTTCCTGACCGCCGCCGAGGATTCCCGGGCCGATGTCGAGGTGATCGACGTGCCGCAGGGCCACCACGGCTTCGAGACGACCGACCACTCCGAGGAGGCACGCCGGGCCGTGCGCCGCGCCGTGCGGTCCGTACTGGGGCACCTGCGGAGCTGAGGCGTTTCGACATTGGCCGATTTCCCGGTGGGAGCGGACTCGCCCATGCGGCTTGGGTGGACGGGTCCGCAAGGGGTGCTGGGTGAGGGGGCCGGGATGTACGACTACATCATCGTGGGTGCGGGGTCGGCCGGGTGCGTTCTGGCGGCCCGGCTCAGCGAGGACGCGGACCGCCGGGTGCTGCTCGTCGAGGCGGGGCCGGTGGACGACGCGCCGGAGATCCACGTACCGGCCGCCTTCGCCAAGCTGTTCCAGACGAAGTACGACTGGAGCTACCTCGGCGCCTGCGAACCGGGCCTGGACGGCCGGCGCCGGTACCTGCCGCGGGGCCGCATGCTCGGCGGATCGTCGTCGATGAACGCGATGATCTACATCCGCGGCAACCGGCGGGACTACGACGCCTGGGCCGCCGCCGGTGCCGAGGGATGGAGCTGGGACGACGTCCTCCCGTACTTTCTGCGCGCCGAGGACTTCCGGGGCCGTAAATCGCCCTGGCACGGCACCGGCGGGCCGCTGACGGTCAGCGAGGGCCGCTCCCGGCATCCGCTGGCGGATGCCTATGTGACGGCTGCCCAGGAGGCCGGACACCCCTTCACGGCCGACTTCAACGGTCCCGAACAGGACGGTGTCGGCCACTACCACCTCACCCAGCGCGACGGGATGCGGTGCAGTACGGCCGTCGCCTATCTGCGGCCGGCGCTGGCCCGGCCGAACCTCGACGTGCTCACCGGCGCCCAGTGCACCCGCATACTCTTCGACGGCGACCGCGCGAGGGGCGTCGAGCTGGACCGGGGCGGCGAACTGCTGCAACGGCACGCCGAACGGGAGGTGGTGCTGTCGGCGGGTGCGTACAACTCCCCGCATCTGCTGATGCTTTCCGGCATCGGCCCGGCCGGTGAACTGGCGGCCCACGGCATCGCCGCCCGGGTGGACCTCCCGGTGGGGGAGAACCTCCAGGACCACCCGCACGTCGGCCTGTCGTATCTGACCGACACCGAATCCCTGCTGACCGCCGGGACACCGGAGAACATGCGCCTGCTGGAGTCCGAGGGCCGCGGCCCGCTCACCTCCAACATCGGCGAGGCCGGCGGCTTCCACCGCACCCGCGACGGACTCGACGCCCCCGACATCCAGGTGCACGCCGCCCCGGTGATGTTCCACGACGAGGGCATCAGCCCGGTCACCGACCACGCCTTCATGTTCGGCGCGGCCCTGCTCACGCCCACCAGCCGCGGCAAGGTCTCCCTGCGGTCCCCGGTCCCCAGCGCCGCACCGCACATCCTGCACAACTACCTGACCACCGAGGACGACCGCGCCACGATGGTGCGGGCGCTCCGGATGCTGCTGGACATCGCCGACCGGCCCGGTCTGCGCAAGCACCGCAGGGCCGACTTCCGCGTCCCCGGCTCCCTCACCGACGCCGGCCTGCTGGACTTCGCCCGGCGCGAGCTGCACACCCTCTACCACCCGGCGGGCACCTGCGCCATCGGCCCGGTCGTCGACTCCCGGCTCCGCGTGCACGGGGTGAGCGGTCTGCGGGTGGTGGACGCCTCGGTGATGCCCACCGTGGTACGGGGCAATACGAACGCCCCCACCATCATGATCGCCGAGAAGGCGGCGGACCTGCTGCGCGGCCTCCCGGCACCGGCCTGAACCACCTGCCCCAGATCTTCAGATACGCGGCGCGGTAGCCGGGCGGATCCCATGTCGTCGCCCCGCGGCTGTTGACGGCGGTGGCGATGTGTACGGGGGCGACGTATCCGCTGGCGGGCCTGCCGTGGAAGGCGCGGTTGAATTCGTCGAGGATCTGCCAGCCCTGCTGGGCGAAGGGCTCGGGGACGGTGGCTGCCTGGAACTGTTTGCTGTTGATGCGCTGGAAGGCGGAGGGGTCGCCGTCGCCCGCGCCGATGTTGTAGGGCGCCCCGGCTCCTTTCTTGCGCGCTGCGCGCAGGGCCGGGGCGGCGTCCGCGAAATACACGTCGTTGATGGCGACGGAATGGGTCCAGGTGTCGCCGAAGCGGGAGAGCAGCGACGAGACCTCCTGCGGAGTCCGGCTGCTGGTGTCCGAGATCGGAATGTTCTCCTCCGCCAGGAGCCGCAGGCCGGGGCAGGTGGCGAGCTGTTTCTTGATGAGTTCGGACTTGGTTCTGGCGAACGGGATCGAGGCGTCGGTGAAGATGACGACTCCGGCGTTGCCGTGGGAGTGCGTGATGATCCAGTCCGCGCTGATCCTCGCGACGTCCTGGACCCTGGTGGTGATGTTGCTGAAGAGTTCGGGGTCCTTGCTCGGGCCGGGGGAGTCGACCGCATGCCAGCCGATGAGCGGGAGGTGTTCCGCGTTGGCCTTCGCGACCTGTTGCGACGTCAGCTTGGGGTCGAAGCCGCCGATGACGATGCCCGACGGCCGCAGCGCGATGGCCTGGCTGAATGCCGCCTGGATCCCGGCGGGCGTGCCCTGGCCGTCGATCACCCGGACCTTCCAGCCGATGGCTTTCGCGGCTTCCGCCACCCCCTTGGCGGCGCCCGCGACGCCGGGGTTGGTCATGGTCTGCGCCACGTAGACGATGCTCTTGCCGGAGGCTGCCCGGGGGCCGCTGGTGGGGCCGTTGACCGCGGGACGGTTCTGTTCGGCCTGCCGGACGGCCGTCTCGGCCCGGCCCAGGGCGGCGGGGCAGCCGGACTTCGCCGGCCCGGTCGAGGAGGGCCCGCCGCCGCTCGATGCGCCCCGCTCGCAGCCGGTGAGGACGGTGAGGGCGGTGAGGACGGCGATCGTCACGGCGAGGGGGACACGTCGGTGGTGGCCGGCGGTCATGAGGTGACCTCGGTCATGTCACGGCGGGTTCCGGGAGGTTCCGTCCGTCGGCGGCGCAGCTGACGGCGGGCGGCATAGCCGGCCATGCCGACGGCGATGAGCAGGGTGGCGCCGTTGAACAGCGGGGTGACCCAGAACTGGGCGCCGAGCTGACCGATGCCGGCGAGGCCGATGGCGAGGATGACGACGGCGATCAGGGTGCCCAGGGCGTTGGCGCGGCCGGGCTTGATCGCGGTGGAGCCGAGCAGCGCCCCGACGAACGCGGGCAGCAGGTAGTCCAGGCCGACGCTGGGGTTGCCGATCCGCTGCTGCGCGGCGAGCAGCACACCTGCGATGCCGACGATCAGACCCGATCCGGCGAAGGCGTAGATGACATAGCGCCGGGTCGGGATGCCCACCAGGGCGGCGGCGCGGGGGTTGGAGCCGATGACGTACAGGTACCGGCCGAGGGGCAGCCGTTCCAGGAACAGCCACAGCACGGCGGTGAGCGCGAGGACGTAGAAGGCGGGCACCGGCAGGCCGAGGAACCTGGAGTCGTACAGGTCGGTGAACGCGGGCGGCA
Organism: Streptomyces chattanoogensis; assembly: GCF_001294335.1. Classification (GTDB taxonomy): domain Bacteria; phylum Actinomycetota; class Actinomycetes; order Streptomycetales; family Streptomycetaceae; genus Streptomyces; species Streptomyces chattanoogensis. The sequence goes on along the minus strand of NZ_LGKG01000207.1, from coordinate 215,004 downwards.
GGCCCTGCGGGCCGGGGACGATCCGGGCGCCGTTGGTGATCCAGCCGGTGAGGGCGTACAGGATGCTGCCGGTGCCCAGCGTGGCGATGAACGAGTCGATCTTCGCGAATTCGACGACGACGCCGTTGAAGACGCCCACGACCGCCCCGCCGACGACCACCACGAGGCAGGCGAGCGGCCAGGGCCACGCGTCGACCGCGATGAGCTGCATCGTCATGACGTGCGCGAGGCCGAGTCCGTAGCCGATGGACAGGTCGAACTTGGCGGTGACGATGGGGATCATCGCGCCGAGCGCGAGGAGCGCGGGGATCGCCTGGTTGGACAGGACCGCGGAGATGTTGTCCAGGGTGGGGAAGGTGTCCGGCAGAGCGAGGGAGAACACCAGGAACAGCAGGGCGGCCAGGGCCAGGAGGCCGTAGGCGCCGATGAGGTGTCCGAGCCGGCGGCCCGGCGAACGGGGGCGGGGACCGGGCCTCATGGTCCCGTCGTCCCGGTGAGCGGGGCCATGGCCGAGGAGGCACGGGCGAGTTCGCTGACGGTGAGGGACTCGCCGGTCAGCTCCACCGTCACCGCTCCGCGGACGAATACCAGGGCCCGGTGGCACACGTGGGCGACCTCCTCGAAGTCGGTGGAGATGAGCAGCACGGCGGTGCCTTCGGCCAGGGCCTCCCGGAGCAGGCGGTAGACGGCCGTCTTGGCGCCGATGTCCACCCCGGCCGTCGGCTCTTCGAGGATCAGCAGGCGCCGGCTCATCCTGAGCCACCGGCCGATCATGATCTTCTGCTGGTTTCCCCCGGACAGGGTGGCGATCGGCGCCTCGCTGTCCTGGGGGTGCACCGCGAACCGCTCGATCAGCGCAGTGGCCTCGGCCCGCTCGCGCCGGGGGCCGGTCCAGTGGAACGCCGGCCGGCCGCCCGCCCGCGGGTTGGCCAGGAAGTTCTCCCGTACGGTCAGTTCGGCGGCGCAGCCCTCCTCCTGACGGTTGCTGGTGACGAAACCGACGCCGGATCCGACGGCGTCGGCGACCGTGCCCGGCCGGTACGGCCGCCCGTCGAGCAGGGCCCGTCCGCCGAGGACCGGCCGGGCACCGGCGAGGGCGCGGCCCAGCTCCATGTGTCCGGCGCCGGTGAGCCCCACCATGCCGAGGATTTCACCGGCGCGCAGTTCCAGGCTGACCGGTCCGGTGGCGTCGGTCTCCACGCCGTCCAGGCGCAGGACGGGCGGGCCGGCGGCGGGCGCGGGCCCGTAGCCGCCCGGTTCGTGGCCCACGATGTCGCGCACCAGCCGGGCGGGGCTGTGGTCGGCGAGCCGGCCCCGGCTGATGAGGCGGCCGTCGCGCAGGATGGCGAAGGCGTCGGCGACCCGGTACACCTCGTCGAGCCGGTGGGTGACGTAGACGATGGCGTGGCCCTGGTCGCGCAGGGTGTGCAGGACGTCGAAGAGCCGGGCGCAGTCCGCTGCCGGGAGGCTGGCGGTCGGCTCGTCGAGGACGATGAGTTCGGCTCGGGTGGACAGGGCGCGGGCGATGGCCACCAGGGACCGTTCGGCCCGGGGGAGGTCGGCGAGGACGGCACGCGGATCGAGGTGCGCGGCGATGATCTTCAGGGCCTCGGCGCATTGTTCCCGGGCCATCCGCCAGGACAGCAGTCCCGCACGGCGTGGATAGCCGGCGCCCAGGGCGATGTTCTCCGCGACCGTCATCCACTCCACCAGCCCCAGGTCCTGGTGGATGAAGGACATGGTGCGGGAGGCGGCTTCGGAGCCGAGCGGATGCCCGGCGACCGTCACCTCGCCCGCGTCCGCGGAGTGGACGCCCGCGAGCACCTTGATGAGGGTGGACTTTCCGGCACCGTTGGGACCGAGCAGGGCGAGGATGCTGCCGGAACGGATGTCGAGGTCGACCGCGTCCAGCGCGAGCGTGCCGCCGAACCGCTTGCCGAGACCGCGGATGCGCACGAGAGGCCCCGGGCCATGGCGCGGGGGAGGAGCGTGGTCGGGAGCGTCGTGCACAGACTTCTCCGGGGTTCGGCCTCTGCCACTTCCAGCATCTGCTATCGCGTTTCCGCATGGTACGGCCCTCTTTGACCGCTTTACCGGACGGACCGTCAGATGGCGGGAATGTCGTCGAAACAGCTCTCGAGGACGCCGGGCTTGCCTGCGGGTACCTCCAGAGCGCATTCGGCCCAGATGACCTTGCCGTCGCCGGTGTAGCGGGTGCCCCAGGCCTGGGTGAGCTGGGCGACGAGGAACAGGCCGCGGCCGCCCTCGTCGGTGGTGGTGGCATGGCGCAGATGCGGGGCGGTGCTGCTGTGGTCGGAGACCTCGCAGGTCAGCGTGCGGTCGTAGAGCAGGCGCACCTGGATGGGGCCGGTGCCGTAGCGGATGGCATTGGTGACCAGCTCGCTGAGCAGGAGTTCGGTGGCGAAGACGACTTCGTCCAGCCCCCATGCGGTCAGCTGGCGCGTCACGGCGGCGCGGATGCCGGAGACGAGAGCCGGGTCGGCGGGCAGGTCCCAGGTGGCGATCCGGTGGGAGTCCAGGGCGTGGGTGCGGGCGACGAGCAGGGCGATGTCATCGTCGGGGTGGTGGGGCACCACGGTGCGCAGAACCGCCTCGCAGGTGTCCTCGGGCGGGCGGCTCGGGTGCGCAAGGGCCCGGCGCAGCCGGTCGAGGGCCGTGTCGAAGTCGTGGTGGCGGTTTGCCAGGAGCCCGTCGGTGTAGAGGACCAGCTGGCTGCCTTCGGGAAGGTGGAATTCGGCGGTCTCGAAGGGGAGGCCGCCCAGGCCCAGCGGCGGTCCGGCGGGGAGGTCGGGGAAGGTGACGGTGCCGTCGGGCCCGACCAGCGCGGGCGGCGGGTGGCCGGCCCGGGCCATGACGCACTGCTGCGAGGTCGGGTCGTAGATGGCGTACAGGCAGGTGGCGCCGATGATGCCGGTGCTGCTCGCGGAGAGCTCCTCGGCGCCCTCGTCCCGGTCGAGGCGCCCGACGAGGTTGTCGAGGAAGGTGAGGACTTCGTCGGGGGCGAGGTCGAGCTCGGCGAAGTTACGGGCGGCGGTGCGCAGTCGGCCCATGGTGGCGGCGGCGTGCAGCCCGTGGCCGACGACATCCCCGACGACGAGGGCGACGCGGCTGCTGGAGAGGGGAATGACGTCGAACCAGTCTCCGCCGACCCCGGACTCGGCCGGCATATAGCGGTAGGCGACCTCGACGGCGTTCTGCTCGGGGAAGCTGTGCGGCAGCAGGCTGCGCTGCAGGGCTAGCACCATGGCGTGTTCGCGTGTGTAGCGGCGGGCGTTGTCGATGCAGATGGCGGCGCGGGTGGCGAGCTCCTGTGCCAGGGAGAGGTCGTCGTCCCCGAAGGGGGCGGGGTCCCGGGAGCGGTAGAAGCTCGCGATGCCCACGGCGATGCCACGGGCGAGGAGGGGAACGGCGATCAGCGAGTGGACGTTGTGGTCGAGGAGGCGCTGGGCGTGCGCGGGATCCTGGGCGATCCAGCCCGTGGCGCTCCTCAGATCGGGCTCGAGTACGGGCTGGCCGCCGGCCAGACAGCGGAGCTGCGGTGTGGTGGCGCGCAGGTCGACCGGTTCACCGGCGGGGTAGAAGGGGCAGTCGTCGCGGTATCCGTGGACCACCGTGCGGAAGAGGCCGATCCGGGGATCGGCCGGCTCCTCGCCGCGCAGCACTGCCTCGGGGAGGTCGATGGTGACGAAGTCGGCCAGGCGCGGAACGGCCATCTCGGCGAGTTCGCGGGCGGTGCGGCTCACGTCCAGGGTGGTGCCGATACGGGCGCTGGCCTCGGACAGCAGCTCCAGGCGGCGGCGGGCCGCCACGGCGTACTTGCCGACTCCCGGCTCGCCCACCATCACCAGCCCACTGGTCGTGCTCTCGCCAGGCTCGGCTCGTTCGGCCGGTTCGGTGCCTGTGGTGCCGCCGGGCGTACGGGGCCCGGCGGGCGTGCCGGGCTTGCGAGCCGTCATCGCCGGTCGGCCGGGTGCGCTGCCGGGAGCCTGCCCGGACGGCGGGACGGCCGGGGCGAGGGCCTGCAGCGCCAGGGGGGCGGGCGGCGCGGCGGCCTCGGCGGGAACGGTGAGCCGGAGATGCGCGGTGGGCAGGACCGCCTCGATGACGACGCCCTCCACCCCGGAGGGGCTGGTGACCGGCCGGCTCAGCAGGGTGACCCGCCGGCCGCCGGGCAGCGCCACCTCGACGGCGGCTCGCTGGGCCGCGGAGATCAGATCGGCGGCCCGCTCCTTCAGGATCATCTGATCGCGCCAGTCCAGTCCGCTCCGGGAAAGCTCCCCCAGCTGCCCGTCGCCCGTGGCGTCGTCGGCCGGCGCGTGGTGCCGGGCGTCGAGATACGCCTGCAGCAAGGCGCGCTCCCGCGTCGAACTCTGCTCCAGCAGCCGCCGTTCGATGGCACCGGCTGCCCTGCGGATCACGGTGTTGAGCGCCGCATCCGTATCGGAGAGCGGATAGCCGAAGCACAGCACGCCTTCGATACGCCCATTGAGCAGGTCCCGGACGGGAATTGCCGAACAGGCACTTGACTGCGAGCGCTCGGCGAAGTGCTCGGCGCCGTACACATTGATCAGCTGCCGTTCCGCGAGGGCCAGACCGATTCCGTTGGTCCCGCCGAACTGCTCGGCGAACACGAAACCGGGGACGCTCTGGATCGCGGCCAGATGCCTGACCAGCGAGGCTTCGCCGAAGCGCCGTTGCAGCACCGCCCCGCGGCCATCGGCGAGGGACACGTTCATGTTCCTGCCCGCGAACATGGACTGGAGCCGGTCCAGTACGGGCATGGCGGCGCGGACGAGCCGGCCGTCCAGATCGAGATCCTGGAGGAAGGGAAGCTCGCAGCCTTCCGGCGAGAGTCCCAGCTCCTGGGAACGCTGCCACGAACTCAGGATCGGGCTGCGCACCGTCCCCTCGACCGACCCACCGCGAAGAAACTGCTCACGGGCGCGTACGGGGCTGATGCCCACTCCTCCCATGAGCCCCATCCCGATCACTTCCCTCTTCGGTACGTGCTGCTATGGCCGCCGGACGTCGAAGCGGCTGTACCGTTTGATCCAATTGTAGAGCTTTGTACATATGACGGGCCTGGTGGCGAGCGGTGAGTGCGCGGTGGCGGGCGGCGGCGGGCGGCCGGCGGACAGGGCTCGGACGGGGCCCGGGCGGGTCTCGGACGGGGCTCGGAGGCGCCCCGCCCGTCGTGGTGATCACGGCGCTGACCTGGCCTTCTTCCTTCCCGCGGGGGCGCCCCGGCACTCACAGCACCGCGACCGGAGTGACGGGCGAGCCCGTACCGCCCGGGATGTTCAGGGGCGCTACGACGAGGAGGAACGTGTAACGGCCCGTCCCGGCGCAGGCGGCGGAGAGCGCTTCGAGATCGAGGTTGTCCAGGAGCGGCACCCCCATCGCGGCGATGGCCAGGGCGTGCACCGGAGAATGCACGCCGTCGACCGGCGAGGGCCGTACGTCGCTGTCGCCGTCGCCGCCGAGCAGGGCGATACCGCGCTCGGCCAGCAGGGGCAGGGCGTCCACATGGAGGCCCGCGCTCGCCGCGTCCGGATCCCAGGCGCCCAGTTCCTGACGGCGGCGGAGGCCGCCGGACCGCAGCAGCACCGCGTCCCCCTCGCCGATCGTCACCTCGAGCGCCCGCTCCGCGGCCACGATGTCCTCGGCGTGCACGGCCCGGCCGGGCTCCAGCCAGGCACTCCCCGCAACGGCCGGCAGGTCGAGGAGCACGCCCCTGGTCACCAGCGGGCCAAGCGCCGATACGGCGCCGAAGCGGGCCCCTGCGGAGTCGATGAGCTCGCGCGCCGGGCGACCGTCGTAGAGCTGCCCGCGGTAGGCGACATGGGACAGTGCGTCCAGATGACTGACGGCCTTGCCGTGGTAGTCGACGGCGATGAAGTCCTTGTGCGTGGCGGGCTCGGGAGCCTCGACGTCGCCGAGGTCGGACATGTAGTGCAAGGCCGGCCTGCGGTTGTCCGGCCCGGACGCCGTGTTCCAGGGGCGCGCCATGGGGACGACCGTTCCGGACCGGACCAGGGCGGTGGCCTGCCGTACGCGGTCCGCCGTCACGCGGTGCCAGGCACCGCGGTCGGCGGGAGTCCAGCGGCCCCACGTACGGACCGTCTCGAAGAGCGCGTCGAACTCCTCGTGGGAGACGGCGGGCCCGTTGCCGGCACCGGCCGGCGGCGGCGTCGGTGCATCGCTGGGATTGCTGGTCATCTCAGGGAAAGGCTGCCGCCGCCGCCACTCAGCGGCAAGTTGGCGGAGCGGGAGCCGGCTGGGCGAGGGCCCGGTAGTCGCTGGGCGGCATCCCCACCGCGGTGCGGAAGGCGCGGCTGAAGTCGGCCGGCCGGGAGAATCCCCACCGGGCGGCGATGGCGTGGACCGTGAGGTGACGCAGGTGGGGATCGGCCAGGTCGCGCCGGCACCGCCCCAGGCGCTGGTGCTTGATGTACGCCCGCACCGACGTGCCGTGCTGCTGGAAGATCCGGTGCAGGTAGCGCAGCGATATCCGGTGAGCCGACGCGACCGTGGCGGGCCCCAGGCCCGGGGCGTCCAGATGCCGGTCGATGAAGGACGTGATGCGCAGGAACAGGACCTGCGGCTGTGACTGCGCCGGTGCGGTGGTCTCGTCGTCGAGATGGTGGGCCAGCACGGCGGTGACCAGATCGAGTGCGGTGTGCCCCAGCCGCGCCGTATCCCGCGGAGTGCAGCTGGTGTGTTCCTCGACCAAGGAGGTCATGAACTGGGCGCAGAGCCGGCCGATGCCCTCCGTCCCCGGTAGCCGCACACCCAGCAGCCCGGCGATTTTGGACTCCGGCAGCGGCAGCAGCCGTTTGGGGAACTGCAGCAGTACCGACTCGGCCGCCTTCTCTGCCCGACTGCCGTCCACCATGGCGTCGAAGGGGCGGGAACTGTCGTACAGGACAATGTCGCCGGGCCCGAGGAGGGACCTCGTCCTGGCCTGTTCAATGCCCTGATGACCACTGCGCACCAGCGCCACCTGGTAATGCTCGGGATCGGACTGCCGGATCAGGGCGGGCGTGCGCTGGGACACCAACGGCGCGTAGGACATCTCGGTCAGCTGGACCGCCCCCAGGGACAGGGACCGCAGACGCGCCGTGAAGGCGGCGGGGTCCAGCGGCCTGATCTCCGTGGTGACCAGCGCCAGAGCTGTGGTCGCCACCCACGCCTCGATGCGGTCGTGGGCGGGTAACTCCGCGCTGTCGAAAACCGTTTCCACAAGGCCCCCCGGTGCAAGACCGCCCGTTCACCGAGCAGATCGCCGGGCCAGCCTCCCGCAGCGCCCGGCGAAGCGGTAGTGCGCTCCACGCCAACAACAGTGCGGGGACCGCTAACGACGTGCCCGGCAGGAGACGCCAGCATGGCGGTGCTGCGTGACGGCGGGTCGAGGCACCACGGCCGTCACGGTGGCGCACCACATGACCGAGTGGCGCACCACATGACCGAAGGGGGAAGTTTCATGAAGCACGAGAACAGCCGTCATGGCGGCAGGGGCCCGTTGCTGCGCAGGGGGGTGGTGACCGCGGTGGCCACGACGGCGCTGTTCGGCGCCGGCCTGGCGGGTTTCGCGGGAACGGCCGCAGCCGCGCCGCAGCCGTCGGCTCAAGCGCAGGCTCAGGCCCGGGTCCCGGCCGTCCACGCCGCTGGCAGCGATGTCTCCACCACGGCGTCGGGGTGGACGTTCTACCGCGCCTACTGGACCGGGTCCGCGTGCAAGTCGGAGGGGAAGCGGGGCAAGTCCAAGGGCTGGTGGTCCGACTACAGCTGCAACTATGACCGGGGCAACGACGGCAAGATGAAGTGGTTCCTGTACGTCTACAACCGGGTCGGGGGGTGACCTGGGCCCAAAACCTGCTGTGTTCGTGTGCGGCGGCTCGTCACTGCTTGTGGCGGGCCGCCACAGCCCGCGGGACGGGCTCCGTCGGTCCTGTTCCCGTAGGCTCGACGGATGGCGAAGTACTTCGACGTGCACCCCGAGAACCCTCAGCGGCGCACCATCAGCAATGTGGCCGACAGCATCCGCGCCGGCGCGCTCGTCGCGTACCCGACGGACTCCTGTTTCGCGCTGGGGTGCCAGCTGGGCAGCCGTGACGGCATCGACCGGATCCGGTCGATCCGCAACCTCGACGACCGTCACCACTTCACCCTTGTCTGCCAGAACTTCGCCCAGCTGGGGCAGTTCGTCCACATCGACAACGACGTGTTCCGCGCGGTCAAGGCGGCGACGCCCGGCAAATACACCTTCATCCTCCCCGCGACGAAGGAGGTACCGCGCCAGCTGCTGCACCCGAAGAAGAAGACGGTCGGTGTCCGCATCCCCGACCACACCGTCGCCCAGGCCCTGCTCGCCGAACTCGGTGAGCCGCTGCTCTCCAGCACCCTGCTCCTGCCCGACGAGGACGAGCCGCTGACACAGGGCTGGGAGATCAAGGAGCGGCTCGACCACGTGGTGGACGCCGTGATCGACTCGGGCGACTGCGGCACGGAGCCGACCACGGTCCTCGACTTCTCCGGGGGCGAGCTGGAGATCGTACGCCGGGGGGCGGGCGATACGGCGCGGTTCGAGTAGCCACATCTGCAACGAGGCCGGGCCCGTGGTGTACGGGCCCGGCCTCGGTACGGTGTGAGTACTGCTCAGTGGGTTACTTGGTGAAGCCGATGTGCTCGTAGACCACGTCGGTCATGCCGAGGGCGCCCATGTTGGCGAGCTTCTTGTTGATGGCGGCGATGTCGGGGCGCTGGTAGAGGGGCAGGACGCCGGCGAGCTGCCAGGCCTCGACGTCGGCCTGGTTGGTCTGCTTCAGTGCCCCGGCCGGGTCGGCGGCGTTGGTGCTGGCCGCGTACAGCAGGTCGTCCAGCTTCTTGCTGCCGACGTTGGCGTCGTTGTTGCCGCCCTTGCGGGTGTAGACGTTGGTAGCGCCGCTCGCCGGGAACGGGGTGCCGAGCAGGGTGTAGGGCGTGACGTCGAAGTCGCCCGGGGTGACGTACTTGTCGAAGAAGTCGTTGGTCGGCACGGTCTGGATCTGCAGCTTGACGCCGACCTGCTGGTACATCTGGGTCAGCATCGACCCCTCGTTGGTGGCCGAGGGGTTGCCCGACGGAATGATGAACCGCAGCGACAGCTCCTGGCCGCCCTTCTTACGGACCTTGCCGCTGAGCTTCCAGCCGGCCTCGTCCAGCAGCTTTCCGGCCGCCTTCGGGTCGTACTTACCCAGCTTGCCGGAGTTGTCCTGGTAACCCTTCTGGTTGGCGTTCAGGAAGTTGTTGTTCTTGACGGACGGCTTCCAGCCCAGGCCCTTGAGGTCCGACTTGGCGATCGTCTCGCGGTCGGTGGCCATGAACAGAGCTTGGCGGACCTTGGGGTCCTTCAGCTTGGCGCTCTCACCGTTGAAGGTGAGGTGACGGTAGTTGGGGCCGCCCGCTTCCCGGATCTCACCGGCCGACACCTTGGACGCCTGCTTGTAGGCGGAGGCGTCGCCGCCGACGTCGAAGTAGTCGATCTCACCGTTGGCGAAGGCACCGGGCATCGAAGCCGTGTCCATCGCATGGAAGACGATCTTGTCCAGCTTCGGCTTGTCGCCCCACCACTTCGGATCGGCCACCACCGTGACCGTCTTGGCGGACTTGTCGATGCTGCCCAGCTTGAACGCGTTGCCGGTGACCGGGATCTTGTTGACGTAGGCGGTGTTGAAGGTCTTCGGGTCGGAGACGTACTTCGCCGGGTACAGCGGCTGGTTGGCCGACGCGTTGAACATGCCCTGCCAGTCCGCGAACGGCTTGGCGAAGGTCATGACGGCCTCGTACTCGTCCTTGCCCTTCTTGACGCTCTCCACCTGGTCGAAACCGACGGAGGAGGCCACCTTGTACGCCTTGTCGTGACCGCTGAGAGCCTCGGAGTTGGCCGCGAGGTCCTTCCAGGTGATCGGTGTGCCGTCGGACCACTTGGCCTTGGGGTTCAGATGCCAGGTGACGACCTGCTTGCCCTTGACGGTCGCGGACTTGGCGTCCAGCAGGAACGCCTTGTTGACGTGCTGCCCACCGCTCGCATCCGTGTGCCACAGGCTCGGCACGAGGGACTTCATCACCTCCGTGGGACCGGACTGCAGGCCGTCGACCTCGGTGATGTTCCACTGCGTGGCGAACATCTGGATGGCCCAGTTCATCGTCCCGCCCTGCTTGAGCTTCGCGGGATCTGTCGCCTTGATGTTGACGGAGGTCGACTTCTGCGGGGCCTTCTCCTGCGCGTCGTCGCTGTCCGAGCTGCTGCAGGCGGACAGCGCCAGCGACGACACGGCGAGCGTCGCGACGAGGGAGAGCGGGTATCGGGAGACCTTCATGGGTGCCTCTTCCTGAGCTGTTGGGAAATAACGGCTAGGGGTGCGTCGTACGGTGTGTCCGTGCGGCGCCTGTCAGCGCGGTGGATCAGTGCGCCACTGCCGACTCGACGACATCGACCGCCGCCGCGAAATGACAGGCCGCCGTGTGGTCCGGGCCGAGGACCGCCGCGGCGGGGTCCTCCTCCCGGCAGCGCGCCTGGTCGCTGTCGCCGAGCTCGCTGTACTTCGGGCAGCGGCCCGCAAAGCGGCAGCCGGACGGCACATCCGCCGGACTGGGCAGATCGCCGCTGAGCAGGATCCGGCTGCGCTCCCGCTCCTTGCGCGGGTCGGGCAGCGGGACCGCGGACAGCAGTGCCTGGGTGTACGGATGGGAGGGCGCGGCGAAGACGTCGTCGGCCGCGCCGAGTTCCACGATCCGGCCGAGGTACATGACCGCGATGCGGTCGGCGATATGCCGTACGACGGACAGATCGTGGGCGACGAAGAGATAGCTGAGCCCGAGGCGGGTCTTCAGCTCGTCGAGGAGGTTGAGGATGCCCGCCTGGATGGAGACGTCCAGGGCGGAGACCGGCTCGTCGAGGATGACCAGCTTGGGTTCCAGCGCGAGGGCGCGGGCGATGGAGATGCGCTGGCGCTGACCGCCGGAGAACTCCTGCGGGTAGCGGTCGGCGTGCTCGGGCTCCAGGCCCACCATGTCGAGGAGTTCGGGGATCCGGGCGGCGATCCGTGCCTTGTCCCAGCCGTGCGTCTTGAGCGGTTCGGCGAGGATGTCGCCGATCGGCATCCGGGCGTCGAGCGCCGCCATCGGATCCTGGAAGACGATCTGCATATCGCGGCGGAGCCCCTTGCGGTCCGCCCGGTTCAGGCCGCGGATGTCCTTGCCGAAGACGGTGACGGTGCCGGCCTGGCCGCTGGGCAGGTCGAGGATCTCCAGCAGGGTGGTGGTCTTGCCGCAGCCGGACTCGCCGACCAGGCCCAGCGTCTCGCCCTCGCGGATGTCGAAGCTGATGCCGTCCACGGCCCGTACGGTGCCGACCGTGCGCTTGACGATCGCGCCCTTGGTGAGCGGGAAGTGCTTGACCAGCCCGTCGAGTTCGAGCACGGTCGCGCGCTCCGCGCGCGGCAGCCGCTCGATCGCACCGGCTTCCGGCAGCACCGGCACCGGGTAGACGGCGTCGCGGTCGAGCCCGGCGCCGATCTCGTGCGCGCGGTGGCAGGCGGTGAGTGGGGTCTCCCCTGCTCGAACGGAGTCGAGAGCTTGGGGAGGCTCGGCGCCCTCGGCGACCGTCAACTCCGGTTCGTCCGTGTGGCACTGGTCGACGGCGATGGGGCAGCGCGGGGCGAAGGGACAGCCCGGCGCCGGGTCGACCATCTTGGGCGGGTTGCCGTCGATGGGGGTGAGGGCGCGGCGTGCGGTGCCTTCCGCCCGGGCCTCGTCCAGCCGTGGGATCGAGCCGAGCAGCCCGATGGTGTACGGCATCCGCGGCCGGTAGTAGACCTCGTCCACCGGACCCGCCTCGACCGGTCGGCCCGCGTACATGACCTGTACCCGGTCCGCGAAGCCGGCGATGACCCCCAGGTCGTGGGTGATCATGACGATGGCGGCGCCGGTGACCTCCTGGGCGGTCTTGAGCACCTCCAGGACCTGCGCCTGGATGGTCACATCGAGGGCGGTGGTGGGCTCGTCGGCGATGATGACCTTGGGGTCGTTGGCGATGGCCATGGCGATCATCGCGCGCTGGCGCATACCGCCGGAGAACTCGTGCGGGAAGGCGTCCACCCGGCGCTTCGGGTCCGGGATGCCGACCACGTCGAGGAGTTCGACGGCTCGTTTGCGGGCGGCCGCCTTGTCCAGCGACTGGTGGACCTGGAGGGCCTCGATGATCTGGTTGCCGACGGTGTAGACGGGGGTCAGCGCGGACAGCGGGTCCTGGAAGACCATGCCGATGTCCTTGCCGCGGATCTTCGACATGGCGGCGTCGCCGAGGCCGAGCAGTTCGCGCCCGGCGAGCTTGACGGACCCGGTGACCTCGGCGCTCTCGGGGAGCAGCCCGAGCACGGCCATGGAGGAGACGGACTTGCCGGAGCCCGACTCGCCGACGATGCCGAGGACCTCGCCGGGGCGCACGGCGTAGGAGACGCCGCGTACGGCCTGCACCTCGCCCGCTTCGCTGGGGAAGGAGACCGTCAGATCGCTGACGGCGAGGACGGGCTGCGCCGTGTCAGCAGCCTCGGTGGGCTGGGTCGGCCTGGTCTCGGTCACCGTCGGGGTCCTTCCTGGGGCGCGCAGTACGTGGGGTGCGCGGGGTGGTGGTGCTGGGGGTGGGCAGCGCGAGGGACGGGGCCGCGGTTCATGAGGCGGTTTCCTGAGCGTCCGGGGTCTGCGCCGGAACGGCCGCGGCGGTGGCCGACGGCGCCCGCTTCGGCTGCTGCTTCTTGCCGCTCTTCTTACGGTGTGAACGCGCCTTCGCACCCGCTGCGTTGGGGTCGAGGGCATCCCGCAGCCCGTCGCCGACGAAGGAGATGGACAGGCCGATGAGCACCAGACAGCCGGCCGGGAAGAAGAACAGCCACGGGTAGGTGGAGGCGTTGGTGGTGTTGTCGGCGATGACCGTACCGAGGGAGACATCGGGTGCCTGCACACCGAACCCGAAGTACGAGAGGCTGCTTTCGCCGATGACCGCCGCTCCGACCTGGATGACGGTGTCGATGATCAGCATCGAGGCCATGCTGGGCAGGATGTGCCGGAAGATGATGACCGGCGCGGGGACGCCCATGTACTTGGCGGCCTTGACGAACTCGCGGTCCTTGAGCGTGAAGGTCATGGACCGTACGACGCGGCCGGTGATCATCCAGCTGAAGGCGCCCAGCAGGACCACGAAGACCAGCCAGGTGGAGCCGCGGAACGAGGGCGACAGCACGGCGACGATCAGGAACGAGGGCATCACCAGCAGCAGGTCCACGATCCACATCAGCACCCGGTCGGTCCAGCCGCCGAAGTATGCGGCGAAGGCGCCGACGGTGGCGGACAGGAAGGTGGACAGGACGCCGACCAGCAGGCCGATGATCAGCGACTTCTGCAGACCGCGCATGGTGAGCGCGAAGAGGTCGACGCCGCCCTGGGTGGTGCCCCACCAGTGGTCGCCGGAGGGGCTGGAGAGGAAGTTCAGGAAGTCGTGCTGCTGGTAGTCCCACTTGGTGAGGAAGGGGCCGCCGTACGCGCCGAGGAACAGCAGCACCAGGAGGAACAGGCCGAACAGGGCCAGTCGGTTCCGGGCGAAGCGGCGGACGGTCAGCCGCAGTCGTGACGTACGGGCCTTGGCGGTGCGGCCATCGGCCTCCCCGGGCGGAATGGGGCCGGGGGCAGGTTCGGTGGCAGGGGGAAGCTGGACGCTCATCGCGCGCTCTCCTGAGGGGCGGTGGGGTGGGGTTCGGTCTGCGGGGTCGGGTCAGCGGACCCGTACGCGCGGATCGAGCGCCGCGTACAGCAGGTCGGACAGCAGGCCGGCGATCAGCACCAGTACGGCGGTGAACAGCCCGACCGTGGCTACGGAGTTGACGTCCTGTTTCTGGATCGAGTCGACCAGCAGCTCGCCCATGCCGTGCCAGCCGAAGGTCTTCTCGGTGAAGGTCGCGCCGGTGAAGAGCAGCACGATGTTGTAGACCAGCAGCGGCACGACGGGCAGGATCGCGGTCCGCAGACCGTGTTTGACCAGTGCCTTGCGTCGGCGTAGCCCTTTGGCGCGGGCGGTGCGCAGGAAGTCGCTCCCGAGGACGTCGAGCATGGTGGAGCGCTGGTAACGGCTGTAGAGCGCGACCTGCATGATGATCAGGGTGAGCGCCGGGAGCAGCATGTGCTGGGCGCGGTTGACGAGGGCGTCGAAGTTCCACTGCCCCGCGTACTGCGGGTCGTATTCGCCGAGCACCTTGATGGTCTGCGAGCCGTCGTTCAGTGCGGTGGCGCCGATCTTCAGCGCGACGCCGATCACGAACACCGGCATGGCCAGCACGAAGAACGAGGCCAGGGTGCTGAACCGGTCGAAGAGCCGGTACTGGCGGATGGCGCCGTACGCGCCGACGGCGATACCGCCGAGGGAGCCGACGATGGTGGCGAGCAGCAACAGCCGGGTGGAGACGCCCACCCGCCGGCCGAAGTCGTCGTTGACGTCGTCGCCTTCGATGGTCTTGCCGAGGTCACCGTGGACGACGTCCTCGGCCCAGTGCCCGAACCGGGACAGGATCGGGGTGTCCGGGTTCATGTTGTACTCGTCGAGCGTCTTGGTGATGGACGACGCGGGCAGCGGTGGGTTGCGCCCCTCGAACTTGGCGCGGGGGTTGAGGCTGAGCCCCGCGAGAAAGTAGGTCAGTGCCGCCGCGACGACCACCAGGACCAGATAATTCGCCAATCGGCGCAGCAGATACCGGCCCATGTCTCGATGTCTCTCCTCTAGATCGCACCGCGCCAGCCGTTGCGGCTGGGGTGGGGACGGTACGGGTCGAACGACATCTTCAAGCGATAAGGCGCGATTGTCGATCACGGGATGTTTACGGACTGGTAACGCCAACTTCGGCACCGACTAAGGGCCTTGCGGGTGCGCCCCGTCGAACTCGATAGTTGAGGCGCGTATTTACCTGTCATTCGCAGGTGTGGCTGATTCTCGACGGTCGATGCCCGATATGCGGACAGCGCCTCGAACATAACGGCAGGTAGAGCTAATTGGCAAAGACTTTACGTAGGCGGAGGTGCCGATGCGGCGGCGCCGGAGCCGCTGCCTCCGCCGGAGCTACCGATTGGTAGGATTGTGTGTTTATGGACGCCACCGCAGGCCGCGAGACGCACGAGATGATCACTATTCCTCCGGGACGGGTGACGCTGTCCGACCGGCGGACGCAGCGCAGCTGGTCGGTGGAGCTCGCGCCCTACCGGCTCGCGGCGTTCCCGCTCACCCAGGCGCGGTACGCACAGGTCACCGGCCGGCGGCCGAGCACCGCGCACGGCGACCGGCTGCCTGTCGAGGGCGTCTCGTGGTGGGACGCGGTCCGGTTCTGCAACTCCCTGTCCGAACGCGAAGGGTTGGCGCCCGTCTATCGTCTCCCGGCTGAGAGCGAGGGCGTGGAGGGCGTGGAGGGTATCGAGTGGGACGCCTCGGCCGATGGCTACCGGCTTCCGACCGAGGCCGAATGGGAGCACGCATGCCGTGCCGGTACGCCCGGTGCGCGCTACGGGCGGCTCGACGAGATCGCCTGGCATCGCGCCAACTCGGACGAGCGGATCCACGACGTGGGCGGCAAGGAGCCCAACGCATGGGGGCTGTACGACATGTTGGGCAATGCCTGGGAGTGGTGCTGGGACGTCTACGACGCCGAGGTCTACGGCACGTATCGGGTGCTCCGTGGCGGTGGCTGGTTCGACGAGCCCTGGAGCTGCCGGGCCTCGGTGCGGCGACGCAGCCATCCGACCTTCCGGATCGACGATGTGGGGTTCCGTATCGCGCGTTCCGTCGGATGCTGATGCTTCGCCGAGCGGCCGGTCCTTGGCGCTCCGGCCGCGCTCCTGCGGCGCAGGTGACAACCCGCCACCGCAGGAACCGGCCGGGTGATCCCGACGCCTCGCCCTGCTACTTCTCGTCCTAGTCGTCCTCTTCCCCGTCGTTCTCCTCTTCCTCTTCCTCTTCCTCTTCCTCGTTGTAGTAGCGCTCGGCGTGGTGGTCGTAAAGCTCGTCGACCGGCGGAGCGCCTTCGGCCCACCAGGGGGCTGCCGCGCGCTCGCCGTCGCCGTCGATGACCAGCGAGGGATCGACGGCGTCCATCCACGGGAAGGCCTCGTCCGCGTCGAGTTCGTCGGGGTCGGCCTCGGCGATGTCGCGGATCATGGGGACGGGCATGGCCGACTGCTGGTGCTTCACCATCCAGGTGTTGCGGAAGAAGTCGAACTGCAGGTGGTAGCAGTCGTCCGTCTCGGTGAAGACGATCGGCGGGACGAGGAAGTGCGCCGCGCCGACGGTGGCCGCGACGTCGAGGTAGTTCTCCGGCATCCCGCCGTAGTTCCAGCAGGCGGCGAAGTTCACGGGTGTGAGCGGCTGATCGCCGAGTACGTGGATCTGGTTGCCCCGGATCACGAACTTCTCCGGGTCGAGGACCACATCCTCCCCGAGCAGCAGGATCGGCGCAGGCATGAGGTGCGCCTTCGCGAAGGTCTGCGCGCGCTCGTAGAGATCGATGATCTCGTCGTGGCGCCTGGGGTCGAATCTGCCTATGCCGTGGAACGGACAGCACACATCATCCGCCTCCTCCGGATCGGGGAAGAGAGCGGACTTGTCGAACGGCGAGACCGCCGACCCGCCGCGCTTGGCGTCGTCGAGGAAGGCAGGAATCCATGCACCGTCCGCGCCCTCGGCCTCGAGGGTCTGCGTGTCGCACAGATCGCGGAACGCGGTGTCGCCGAGCTTGCAGTTGAAGTAGTCGAGCAGGGTGATCGCGGCGCACTCGGTGAGGGAGAGCGTGTCGCTCTTGGGAAACCAGAAGTCGTAGCCGTTCGCGACGAAATGCACCCCGCGGAACTGCTTGTGGATGAAGGGCTCACGGCCGGTACCGGGAGTGCGGTCGGTACCGGAAGGCAGGCCGCTCCAATGTGCCGCGGCGACCTGGTTGTAGTACGCGTCGGCGTGGCGGGCCAGTTCGGGAGCGAAGACGCTCTCACCGGTCCAGTAACAGGCCTTGCTGAACAGCGCGCCGATCCCGGGATCATGGGTGACCTCGGGCTCGCTGAAGACGAGTTCGGTGCGCAGGAAGACCTTGCGGCCGTCACGGTAGGGCGCGCCCTCGTGCTCGTACCGCTGATCGAAGACCACGCAGGTGAAGGGCTCGATCTCGGCGACCGACGGCCCTCCGGTGAGGTCCAGGGCAGCGGGCTCGGCCGAGCCGCCGGTGAGGTAGAGCAGGACCGTGTAGCGGGAGACGTGGCCGCGGGCCGCGTCGTAGTACGGGGTGTCGCGGTGGTGGTGGAAATTGCCGTCGCCGGGTTCGAAGCGATTGCAGCGGAACACCGGGTTCACATGCGAGAAGCCGTCGAGCATCGCCTCCGGCATCGCCGCCGCCACCGCCTTGGTGAGCGCCTCGGCGAGCAGCGCCGAGTGGAAGATGAAACGCTCGCCGCCGCGCGAGGAGGCGTTGAGCGGCGGGACATAGAGGTTCAGCGAGTCGAGGCGTGCCAGCCCCGCGCGGGCGGCATCCGGCAGGCGCAGCGACGACGCGTACGCATCCTTCGCGAGCTCCACGGGCTCGGTGAGCCCGAGCTCCAGAGGGACGTCCGCGAACAGACGGTCCAGCGGCACGATGTTCTCGAACGTACGGAACGACAGCTCGCGGGGATCGACGAAGACGGCGGCCAGATGCGGCGCGCCCTCGCTGGGCCGGGCGAACAGCTTGCGCACGTCCGCGTCGATGCGCCCGGCCTCGAGGAAGCGCACCGCCTTGTGGCGCGCGGTGGGGTGCCAGGAGATCCCCAGCCCGTCGAGCGTCGCCGCGGGCTCGGTGTCGGTCGCATCGACCTCGGCGCGGTAGCGGGCGACCTCGTCATCAGTGCCCTGACCGCCGGACAAGGCAAAGAATCGGTCGCGGAGTTCGATGCTCACACGCTCCTCCAGTAGCTGCGCAGGGCGGTCGGAAGCTGAGGGGCAGACGCCAGTTTCTTCACGCCTGCTGCGGAGACGTCGTCGCGGTACAGCAGAAGGCGGGTGAGCGAGCCGACGAACGGCGCCGCCAGCAGGGCGTCCGCCCCGTCCTCGCCGATGGGGTTGTACCGGAGGTCAAGCTCGGTGAGGTGGCGGAAACCGCCCAGTGAGCGCGCGCCCTCGCCGGTCACCGCGTTGCACTGAAGGCGCAGGCGCCGGACCGCGGCGAAGTTCGGGGACGCGGCGAGGGCCGCCAGGCCGGCGTCGCCTATCGCGCAGTACCGCAGGTCGAGCGTCGCTATCCGCCCGCCCGAGGCCGCGGCCGAGAGGGCCTCGGCACCGGGGTCGCCGATGCGGAAGTACGAGAGGTCGAGTGCGACGATCCGGCCGAGGCGGAGGGTGGCGAGGGCGTCGGCCTCGATGGGCGGCGGGGTGAGCGGCCCGTTCTCGTCGTAATGCTCCTCCTCGTGGCCCCACTCCTCGCCTTCCGGGTCATCGCCCGGCCTGATCCGCAACGCGGTCACAAAGCGGCCCCGCAGGGCCTCCTCTATCAGCGCGGGTGCCTCGTCGGACCATTCGACGGCGACCTTGGTGGCAAATCCGTGCCGGCGCGCCTCGACGGTCACCTCGGGCGGCAACTCCGCGTCCCAGCTCTCCTGGTGCTCCGCCACCAGCAGCGCGATCTCGTCCGCCAGCTCCTTGCCCTCGGCAGCGTCCACGGCGTACGCCCGGCGCCGTTCCAGCTCGATCAACTTGCCCCGGGCGTCGCCCCGTTCCCGCAGCGAGTCGCCGTAGGCCCACCAGGCGTCGACGTCGTCGGGATGTTCTCGCAGTAGCTCTTCCAAAGCCGTGGCTTCCA
This sequence comes from Streptomyces chattanoogensis, assembly GCF_001294335.1. Classification (GTDB taxonomy): domain Bacteria; phylum Actinomycetota; class Actinomycetes; order Streptomycetales; family Streptomycetaceae; genus Streptomyces; species Streptomyces chattanoogensis. Next base: position 196,090 of record NZ_LGKG01000207.1, on the reverse strand, counting down.
TACGAGAACCCTAGAGCCGACCACTGACAATCCAATTCGGCGCCGGGCTACGGCTCTTGGGCGGCTGAGGAGCGGCTGGACGGGCGGTGGGCGCACACGGCGCGGCGCGCCAGTCGGAGGCATCCTCCGATACCCCGCCAGGCCGTGGGTGCCATGATCCCCGCACCCCCGCTCGCCTGCGCGCCCACTCACCGGATCGCCGTCGAGCCGGTTGACGCAGATCACATCCGCGCCGAGGCCGCGAGGATCGCGCAGACGGCAAACCGGGCAGAATGCCAACAAAGCCTGACGTCCTCGCCCCGCGTCGTGGCTATTCCCCGCCCCGGCGCGGCCATGCGGCCCGACCACGGCGTCCCGCTCACCCGGCACCGCTTGAATGATCAAAATGGCGGGGAGCTAGCATATGAGCACCGCCTAGCTCGAAAGATAATCCTGTGACTGTCAACGACGACTCGTTCACCAACTGGAAGAACCGCGAGGAGATCGCGGAGTCGATGATCCCGATCATCGGGAAGCTGCACCGCGAGCGGGACGTCACCGTCCTGCTGCACAGCCGCTCCTTGGTGAACAAGTCGGTGGTCAGCATCCTCAAGACCCACCGATTCGCCCGGCAGATCGCTGGTGAGGAGCTCTCGGTCACCGAGACGCTGCCATTCCTGCAGGCCCTCACCATGCTCGATCTCGGTCCGTCCCAGATCGACATCGGCATGCTGGCCGCGACGCACAAGACCGACGACCGCGGACTCTCGGTGGCGGAGTTCACCGCCGAGGCCGTCGCCGGTGCCACGGGGGCCAACAAGATCGAGTGCCGCAAGGGGCGCGACGTCGTCCTCTACGGCTTCGGCCGCATCGGCCGCCTCGTCGCCCGTCTGCTCATCGAGAAGTCCGGCTCCGGCAACGGCCTGCGGCTGCGCGCCATCGTCGTCCGCGGTGGCGGTGAGGCGGACCTGGTCAAGCGCGCCTCGCTGCTGCGCCGCGACTCCATCCACGGCCAGTTCCAGGGCACGATCACCGTTGACGAGGCGAACAGCATGATCGTCGCCAACGGCAACGAGATCAAGGTGATCTACGCCAACGACCCGTCGGAGGTCGACTACACGGCGTACGGCATCGAGGACGCCATCCTCATCGACAACACCGGCAAGTGGCGCGACCGCGAGGGCCTCTCGAAGCACCTGCGCCCCGGCATCGACAAGGTCGTCCTGACCGCCCCGGGCAAGGGCGACGTCCCGAACATCGTGCACGGCGTCAACCACGACACGATCAAGCCGGAAGAGCAGATCCTGTCCTGCGCCTCCTGCACCACGAACGCGATCGTGCCGCCGCTGAAGGCGATGGCGGACGAGTACGGCGTCGTGCGGGGCCACGTGGAGACCGTCCACTCGTTCACCAACGACCAGAACCTGCTGGACAACTACCACAAGGCCGACCGCCGCGGCCGCTCGGCGCCGCTCAACATGGTCATCACCGAGACCGGTGCCGCCTCCGCCGTCGCCAAGGCGCTGCCCGACCTCAAGGCGCCGATCACCGGAAGCTCGATCCGCGTCCCCGTGCCGGACGTCTCGATCGCCATCCTCAGCCTGCGCCTGGGCCGCGAGACCACCCGCGAGGAGGTCCTCGACCACCTCCGCGACGTCTCGCTGAACTCGCCGCTCAAGCGCCAGATCGACTTCACCACCGCCCCCGACGCGGTCTCCATGGACTTCGTGGGCTCGCGCCACTCCTCGATCGTCGACGCCGGCGCCACCAAGGTCGACGGCGACAACGCGATCCTCTACCTCTGGTACGACAACGAGTTCGGCTACTCCTGCCAGGTCATCCGCGTCGTCCAGCACGTCTCGGGCGTGGAGTACCCGACCTACCCGGCCCCCGTGGCCTGATTTCGACATCTGCCCGATCCGGCGTCCTGGCCGGACGGGCGGACGTGGGCGGCAACCGGTCCGACAGGTATCCGGTTGCCGCCCACTGTCGTCTGGTGGCCGTCCTGGCCGTCCACTGCCCGCCGCAGCGGCGGCAATCCCCTTGCCCGACAGCAATCGCCCCGGGCTGCCCCGCCCCGTCCCTCACCTGCCGACGGGCGACGGCCGAAGCCGGACGATGATCCGGCACCGCACCGCATTCGCTGAAAAAGCGCAAGACCATACGCGCTGAATTGCAATGCCAGCGGCGCGAAAGTTTAAAGCTTTCGCCAAATTGAATTTGGGGCCGTAGGCCGCCCGAATGGGTGACGGTGCTCACCGCCGCCCGGCCGCTCGTCCCGGCCTGCCGGGCAATCCGGCCGAACATTTCCCTCCCACGCCCACGGTGGTGAGTCCCGCGGCCCGTAATGATCTGTGTCGAATATAACTATTCAGTCAACGGCTCTTTGCAGGGTTCTGAATACTCCCTACTCTGAGGCAACTTTTCGGCCAGTTCTGTCTTGAAAGGCCCCCCATGGCAAGCGTTGACGAGCTCACGCCCCTGAAGGCACCACGCTCATCAGGTTCACTCCGCAGGGACGTAGGACTGATCGGCCTGATGTGGGCCTCAGTCGGCTCCATCATCGGGTCCGGTTGGTTGTACGGCGCCCAGAAGGCCGTAGTGGTGGCGGGCCCGGCCGCGCTGATCTCCTGGATCATCGGCGCGGTCGCGATCGTCCTCCTGGCACTGGTGCACGCCGAGCTCGGGGGCCTCTTCCCGGTGGCCGGTGGTACGGCGCGGTACCCGCACTACGCCTTCGGCGGCCTGGCCGGTATGTCCTTCGGCTGGTTCTCCTGGCTCCAGGCGGCGACGGTGGCCCCGATCGAGGTCGAGGCCATGATCGGCTACGCCGGTCACTGGAAGTGGGCCCAGGGTTTCCTGAATGCGAACGGGACCCTCACGACCAGCGGTTTCATCGTCGCCGTCATCCTGATGGCGGTCTTCGTCTCGGTGAACTTCCTGGGTGTGCGGGTGCTGGCGCGCACCAACAGCGTCGCGACCTGGTTGAAGATCGCCGTACCCCTCGGGGCGATCTTCATCATCGCGGTGACCAACTTCCACCCGCACAACTTCACCGCGCAGGGCTTCGCGCCCTTCGGTGCCAAGGGCGTCCTCAGCGCCATCAGCAGCAGCGGCATCATCTTCGCGCTGCTCGGCTTCGAGCAGGCCATCCAGCTCGCGGGGGAGAGCCGCAACCCCAAGCGCGACCTGCCGCGCGCCACGCTCGGGTCGGTCGCGATCGGTGCGACGATCTACATCCTGCTCCAGGTGGTCTACATCGGCGCACTGCCGCTGGCCTCCTTCGCCAAGGGCTGGGCCCACCTGGACTACGTCGGCATCAGCGGCCCGTGGGCCGGTCTCGCCACCACGGTCGGTCTGGGCTGGCTGGCCTGGGTGCTGTACGTGGACGCGATCATCTCTCCCGGTGGCACCGGCCTGATCTACACCACCTCGACCTCGCGCATCTCCTACGGTCTGAGCAAGAACGGCTATGCACCCCGGCTGTTCGAGAAGACCGACCGCCGCTCCGTGCCGTGGTTCGGCCTGATCATCTCCTTCGTGACCGGTGTCATCTGCTTCCTGCCCTTCCCGAGCTGGCAGGAGCTGGTCTCCTTCATCACCTCGGCGAGCGTCCTGATGTACGCCGGTGCACCGCTGGCGTTCGGTGTGTTCCGTGACCGTCTGCCGAACCACCAGCGGCCGTACCGCCTGCCCGGCGGCAACGCGATCGCGCCGCTGGCCTTCGTCGTCGCGAGCCTGATCATCTACTGGGCCGGCTGGGAGACCCTCCAGCGGCTCGGCTGGGCGATCGTGATCGGCTACGTGCTGCTCGGCAGCTACGCCTGGTACGCGACGAAGAAGCAGCTGCCGAACGCTCCGCGACTGGACTGGAAGGCCGCGCGGTGGCTCCCGGTGTACCTGATCGGCATGGGTCTCATCTCCTGGCAGGGCGGCTTCGGCGGCCAGAACCACATCCCGCTCTGGTGGGACATGGCCGTCGTCGCGGCGTTCGCCGTGGGGATCTACTACTGGGCCCGCGCCTCCGCCGTCCCGGCCGAGGAGATCGAGCAGAACATCGAGGAGGTCGCGGTCGTGGACGAGGGGGGCCACTGACAGCGCACTGACACCTGACCGCCGCACAAGCCGATGAGTTCGGCCGGATATTCCATCCGGCCGAACTCATCGGCCTTTGCGTGCCCGTAATGACCTTCGCACCTGTTGAATACGAGGAACTCGCCCGCATTTTCGGGGTGTTGGCAGTAGTCGCTTGATTGGTGTTGTGGCGGTTGGCGCTTTGGCGGTGGGAGGTGCTGGGAGCGAATCCCTCTTATTTACGGGGCGAGTTGAGTAGAGGGGGGGACCGCCGGAGACGCGACCGCAAGGCAGACAGGGGCGCACCTGGCGCGGCGGTATTCGGCCTGATCCGCGGAACGCCCAGGGGCGCGCCCGGCGTCTGCGGCACCCTGTGGGCCATGCCTGACACAGCACTGCGCGCCCGGTCGCCCCGCGCGGCCGCGCGGGACGGGGGTAGCGGAATGACGGTATGCGGACGCGGACAGGGACACGGACAAGGGCAGGGACGTGGGCGGGGGCGTGATCGAGGGCGTGCGAGGGTTGCGACGGCCGGTCTGCTATCGGCGCTGTTGGTCGCCGGTACGCAGTCACCGGTGGCGGCGGCCGAGGCGCACGGCCCGGCGCTCTCGGCGTCCTCGGATCTGAAGCCGTGCACCCAGCGTGGGCGTGTGGAGGTGTTCCGGGAAGGAGGCGTACCGCTTGTGGACTGGCGCGAGAACCTGGAATTCGACGGGCGTGGCACCCTCTGGGTCTCGCATGTCACCAAGCACCGGGTCGAGGGCTACGCCCCGGACGGCACGCTCAAGACCACCTTCCCGGTGAACGGCCCCGGCGGCATCCGACGCGGACCGGACGGCCTCATGTACGTCAACTCCGGTGTGAATCCGCTGACTTCGGGCCTGGGTAGCGGCATCCTGCGGTTCGACCCGACCGCCGCCCACCCGAAGCCCGAGAAGGTCGTGGACGGGATACCCGGCATCAACGGCCTCGCCATCGACTCCGCGGGCAACTTCTACGTCAGCCGCGAGCTGGCCACCGGCGTCCTCAAGTTCCGGCCGGACGGCACCAAGGACGAACAGTGGACGCGTGCGGCGTCCGTCTTCGGCACCAACGGTCTGGAGATCGTCGGCGACCAGCTGTATGCGAGCGTCATCACCAGCACCTCGTCACCGGTCGTACGCATCCCTCTGAACGACCCGGCGCGCCACACCACGGTCACCGAGCTGAGCCCACATCCTCTGGACGCCAAAGTCCTTGACGACCTCACCTCCTTCCGTGGCGGCCTGGTGGTGGCCGGTTTCCGCGACGGTGAACTCATCCGGGTGGACCCGAAGTCCGGCCGGTCCTGCGTCCTGGCAACCGGTCTGCGCATGCCCACCAGCGTCCGCGTGCCCCGCGGTTTCGGTGACCACGATCCGCGGCGCGAGCTGTTCGTCGTCGAAGCCTCGGGCCGCATCGTGAAGGTCACGGTCGGCTGATGCGGGCCGATGGAGGGGCGTTTTCCGTCAGACCGGCGGCATGGGGATCTCGAAGTGCACCGTGGCCACGCCGGGCCCGTGTTCGCCGGTGCCGCGGGCGTCGAAGACCTCCTCGGCGAGGCTGCGCCAGAAGGCGCCGCTGCCTGCCACGTTGACGTTGGTGTGCAGGTAGATCCGCTCATAGCCCGGAGTGGCGGCGGCGAAGTCGCAGGCCTGGCGCACCATCGTGCGGGCCAGGCCGTGCCGCCGGTGGTCCGGGCTCACATAGACCCGTACGAGCTGGGCGGTGCTGCCGGACGGATAGCGCTCGGCGAGCCGGCGCGGATGCGGGGGATGCGCCGGGCCGGCCGACCGGATGCCGGTGGTGCCGACCACCTCGTCGTCGCGTACGGCCACGAGGAGCAGGTGCCGGGGGTCGTCGAGGTAGGTGCCGTCGATGTCGATGACGTCGTGGTGCCAGGCGGGGACGTAGCCGTAACCGAACTCGCGGTAGAGGGTGTCGAGCATGATGCGGCGCGCACCCGGCACATCGGCCGGAGTGGCGGGGCGGACCGTGTACACGGAGTCGGGGCGGTGCGGGGGCGGCGGGTGGGGGAGTGGGGGCATGGCGTTTCTCCGGAAGGTGTCGGCAGGGGGGTTGGTGGGGGATTCCGGCAGGTGTCTGGGACGGGGAGCAGGCGCAGGCCAGGCATCGCCGGACGGGCTCACGGCGTGGGCAGGCCGGGCCCCTGGCAGTGCACGTCGGCGCCCGGCACGGTCCCGTCGACCAGGTACGCCGCGGCTGCATCGTCCACACAGCCGTTGCCCCGGCTGGCGAACACGCCGTGGGAGTAGTCGTCGTGCAGGGTGACCAGTCGTGAGCCGGGCAGCCGGTGCCGCAGCGCGCGGGCGCCCTCGATCGGGGTGACGGGGTCGTGCTCGGCGGCGATCAGCAGGGCCGGCGGTGCCTGGGGGCTGCCGAGCCGTGTGCGGTGTGCGGGCCGGTGGTGCCAGTATGCGCACACCGAGGCTTCCATCCCGGTCAGCACGGGTTGCGGGTCGAGCCGCCGCATCCGCCGGATGTCGGCCACGATGCGGGCCGGGGTGGGCGCCTGGCCGTCCGCGCACTTGACGGTGCGGTTGGCGGCTTCGTACGTACGGGACGCGGCGCCGTCGAAGGGCTCGGCCGGGCGCAGCGGCCCGGTGGTGCCGTCGCGCAGAAAGGTCCGCAGCCCGTCGGCGAGACCCGCCCAGCGCTCGGTACGCCCCAGCGCCCGGTACACGGTGCGGTCGAATTCCGCCGCCCCGAAGCCGTCCACGGGGTGCCGGGCGAGTCCGTCGCGCACCCGCTGGTAGGCGGCACGCACCGCAGCTGCGTCGGCACCGAGCCCGAAGCGCTCCCGGTGCCGCGCGGCCCAGGCGAAGAACACCGCGCGCTGGCGCAGCAGGGCCCGGCTCTGCCGCAGGTCGAAGTCGTACCACTCCTCGGGACCGACGACGCTGTCCAGTACCAACCTCCCGACGCGGTGAGGGAATTGAGCCGCGTAGGCCGCGCCCAGGTACGTCCCGTAGGACACCCCCAGGTAGCTGATCCGGGATGCGCCGAGTGCCGTGCGCAGGGCGTCCATGTCGCGGGCGGTCTCGGCGGTGGAGAGGTGGGGGAGGGCGTCGGCGACGCCGTGGGCGCAGTCGGCCGCGGTGTGGCGCAGACCGTTGAGGTAGGCGCGCTCGGCCGTCCGTCCGAGGGGTACCGGGTCCGGCCCGGGGCTGTCGAAGAGGCCGCCCATCGGCCCGCAGTCCGCGGGGGCGCTCGCGCCGGTGCCGCGCGGGTCGAAGCCGATCACGTCGTACGAACGCCGCACGCGCTCGGGCAGTTTGGCGCGCTTGGTCACCGCGTAGGGGAGGCCCGATCCACCGGGCCCGCCCGGGTTCACCAGCAGCACGCCGCGGCGCTCGGTCGCCGGTCCGGAGGCGCGGACGCGGGAGACGGCGATGCGGAGGTGCTTCCCGTAGGGGTGGGCGTGGTCCAGGGGGACGCTCAGCCACCCGCATTCGACGCGTTCGGGGGCGGGCGGGGCCGGTACGGAGGGCGGGCAGGCGCCGAAGTGGAGCGCGGGTGCCCGGGGAGCGGAGTGCACGGGCGCGGCCGGGAGCAGGGCGGCGGTGGCCGTAAGGGCGCACAGCAGGCCGGTGCGGCGGACGGTGGGGGCGGCGGGGGCGGTGGAGATCGTGAGCTCGCATTCGGGAGGGCGGCGCAAGGGGGCGCGGCAGTGGCGTTGGTGTTGAAAATGATTATCGTTTACAGTGTGTGCCGGTCAAGCCGGACCCCCACCACCCCTGCGAAGAAGGGAAACCGTGGCTCATCTGCTGATGGTCGAGAGCTGGGTCGGAGCGATGAGCAGGCTGCTGCCGCGCGCGATCCGCGAGGGCGGACACACCTTCACCTTTCTCACCCGCGACCTGCACCACTACCTGCGCTCCGCGCCCGAGGGCACCGCGCATCCGCTGCTCGGGGCGCGCAACGTCCTGACCGCCGACACCAACGACCTCGAAACGCTGCTGCCGTACGCCGAGCGGCTGCACGCCGCGCTCGGCTTCGACGGCGTGCTCACCTCCTGCGACTACTACCTCCCGACGGTCGCGCGGATCGCCGGCCGCCTCGGGCTGCCCGGCCCGGCGCCCGAAGCGGTGGAGAACGCCTGCCGCAAGGACACGACCCGCCGGGTCCTCGCCGACGCCGGAGTGCCCGGCCCGCGCTTCGCGGTCTGCGCGGACCGGGCCGAAGCCGCCGCCGCGGCGGCGGCGATCGGCTATCCGCTGGTGCTGAAGCCCGTCGACCTGTGTGCGGGCATGTACGTACGACGCGTCGACGACGAAGGGGAGTTGACCCGCGCCTACCGTGCGCTCGACGGCTTTCCCGTCAACGCGCGCGGCCAGCGCCGGGCGCCCGTGGTCCTCCTCGAAGAGCTGCTGCACGGCCCGGAAGTCAGCGTCGAGACCGTGACGTTCGACGACAGCACCCAGGTGATCGGCGTGACCGACAAGAGCATCGGTGGCGCACCGGCCTTCATCGAGACCGGCCATATGTTCCCCGCGGCGCTCCCGGCGGCCGATACCGCGGCGGCCGAGGACACGGCCGTACAGGCGATCAAGGCGCTGGGACTTGACGACGTCGTGGCGCACACCGAGATCAAGCTCACGCCCGACGGACCCCGCCTCGTCGAGGTCAATCCGCGGCCGGCGGGCAACCGCATCACCGAACTCATACGGCATGTCACGGGCGTTGACATGGCCGCTGCCTGTGTGGACGTGGCGCTGGGGCAGCGGCCCGATCTGCGCGTACGGGACACCGGGCTGCGCAGCGCCGCGATCGGGTTCCTCGTGCCGGGGACCGCAGGCGTGCTGGAGGCGGTCGACGGCGGCGACCTCGTGCGCAAGGCACCCGGCGTGCTCGAGCTTCAGCTCGCCGAGCCGGGCAGGGCGGTCAAGGAGGCCGGCAGCAACAACGCGTACCTGGGACATGTCATGGCCGGCGACGCGGAGGGACCGGGCGCGCGCCGTCGCGTCGAGGCGCTGCTGGCCGAGCTGCACCCGCGGGTGGTGAACCGATGAACACGGCCGTCACCACCGCCCCCGCCGCGGCCACCTCCTACGACGACCTCGTCACCCGCGTCCTGCGCGGTGAGTTCGGGCCCGACCCGCGGACCCGGCGGATCGCGGTGGCCTTCAGCACCCGGCAGGCCGTACGCCACGAGGGCCGCAGCGGCGGCTACCGCAACGAAGTGCTCAGCCTGCGGCTGGCCGCGGCGGTCGGCAGCTGCGCGGTGGAGCCCGGCGCGCTGCCGGACGCCGCGATCGAGGACTGCGTCGGCGCGGACGTCGCCGGCCTCCTGGAGCACGAGCTGCGCCCGGTACGGGTGGCCGCCCTGGACGCGTATCTGATGCACGTCCTCCCGCATACGCCCGCGAACGGTGCCCGGCCCTGGTCGCTGCCGGCCGGGTCGTCCCTGCGGAAATCACGCGCCAGGGCACGCGCCGTCGCCGGACTGCCCGATGTCGCGCCCGGCGCCCGGGTGCTCGTGGTCGGCGTGGTCAACTCGCTGCTCGAGGCGCTGCGCGAGCGCGGCCTGGCCTATGTGCCGTGCGACCTCAAGGGCGGTACGACGGAGTGGGGCGAGCCCGTACGCACCGATGCGCTCGCCGAACTGGAGCGCTGCGATGCGGTGCTCGCCTCCGGGATGACCCTGGGAAACGGCACCTTCGAGCCGCTGCGGGAGCATGCGCTGCGGCACGGCACACCGCTGGTCATGTTCGCCCAGACCGGGAGTGCGGTGCTGCCGCGGTTCCTCGGCTCCGGGGTGAGTGCGGTGTGCGCGGAGCCGTATCCGTTCTTCTGGCTGGACGGCGGGACCGGGACGGTGCACCGCTACCGGGCCTCGGACCGCCCGGCCTCCGACACGGAGCCCGGAGCCGCCCGGTGACCACGGCCGTCCTGCACTCCACCGGCAACCGGGAACTGCTCGGCCTGCTCGGCCGCACCCCGCTCGCCCGTGTCACCACCGACCTGCCCTGCCCGCACCCCGGATTCTGGGCCAAGCTCGAAGGGCTCGGCGCGGGCGGCATGAAGGCGCGCGCCGCCGTGTCCATGCTGCTCGGCGCCCGAGAGCGCGGCGAACTGCGGCCCGGCGCCCCGGTGGTGGAATCCACCTCCGGCACGCTCGGCATCGGCCTGGCCTTCGCGGGCCAGGCGCTCGGCCACCCCGTCGTGCTGGTCGGCGACAGCGAACTGGAGCCGTCCATGCGCCAGTTGCTGCGCACCTACGGCGTCCGGCTCGAACTGGCCGACCGGCCCGCGGCCGAGGGCGGCTGGCAGGCCGCGCGGCTGGCCCGGCTGCGTGCGCTCCTCGCCGAACTGCCCGGCGCGTACTGGCCCGACCAGTACAACAACCCCGACAACGTCGCCGGTTACGCCTCCCTCGCCGCCGAGATGGCCGCCGCACTGGACCATCTCGACGTCCTGGTGTGCAGCGTCGGCACCGGAGGCCACAGCGCGGGCGTCATCGGCCCGCTGCGCAGGCACTGGCCGCGGCTGCGGCTGATCGGCGTGGACGCCACCGGCTCGACGATCTTCGGGCAGCCCGCCAGGCCCCGGCTGATGCGGGGCCTGGGCAGCAGCATCCACCCGCGCAATGTCGCCTATGACGCCTTCGACGAGGTGCACTGGGTCGGCCCCGCGGAGTCCGCCGACGCCTGCCGCCGGCTCGCCGCCGGGAACTTCGTCAGCGGCGGCTGGAGCACCGGCGCGGTCGCCCTCGTCGCCGCCTGGGCCGCCCGCGTCCACCCCGGAGCCGTGGTCGCCACCGTTTTCCCCGACGGGCCGCAGCGCTACCTCGGCAGCGTCTACGACGACGACTTCGCCACCGCCCACGGCCTGGACCCGACCCGCGCCGCCACCCGCCCCGTCGAGATCCCGCACCCGCAGGCCGCGGAGGCGACCGGCTGGGCGCGATGTCGCACCGTCCGCGATCCCCTGACGGGTCATCAGAAGCAGCAGAACCCTCAGAACCACTGCCGGAACATGAACGAGAAAGAGGCCCTGTGAAGGTCGGTCAGCGCACCGTACGGCTCGAACTCGCCGAGCCACTGCGCATATCCCGCGCCACGATGGCGGCCCGTGACGCCGTCTGGCTGTCCCTCGAGCACCAAGGACAGCGCGGCTACGGGGAGGTGGTGAGCAGCACGTACTACCGGCTCGATGCGCGGACGATCGAGCGGATGCTGGGCGAACTGTCCCTGGAAATCGTCCGGTTCGCCGACCCCGAAAGCGCCCTGGACGCGCTGCGGGACGGCGCACTGCCCGGCCGGGACGCGCCCCCGGCGGTGACCGCGGCCGTCGAGTCCGCGCTGCTCGACCTCGTCGGCAAGCGCGCCGGCACGCCCGTGCACCGGCTGCTCGGCACCCCCGAAGCGCCGCGCGCCGCCACCGCCCGCACCCTCGGCATCACCTCGCGCCGCGAGGCCGCGGAACAGGCAGGCCGGCTGGCCCGGCACGGCTTCACCGTCCTCAAGATCAAGGCCGGAGCCCCGGACCCCGAGGACGACCTCGACCGCGTCCGGGCGGTACGCGACGCCGCACCGCACGCCCGGCTGCTGCTCGACCCCAACGGCGCCTGGACACCCGCCCTGGCCGCAACCCTGCTGCCCCGCTACGCGGACCTCGGCGTCGAGGCCGTCGAACAGCCCATCGCCCCCGGCGACCCCGAGGCGCTGGCCGGGCTCGCCGCACGCTCCCCGCTGCCGGTCATCGCCGACGAGGACGCGGTCGGCCTCGAGGACGCCCGGCGGCTGGCCGGCCGGGTGCAGGGCATCAACATCAAGCTCGCCAAGTGCGGCGGCGTCAGTGCGGCGCTGCGCATCGCCGCACTGATCGCCGGCAGCGGAACCGAGCTGATGCTCGGCTGCCTGACCGCCAGCACGCTGGGCCTGGCCCCCGCGGTCCACCTCGCCGACCGCGCCCGCTGGACCGACCTCGACGGCCATCTGCTGCTCGCCCACGACCCCTGGACCGGGATCGGCGGCACGGACGGCACCGTACGGGCGAGCGGCCGGCCCGGGCTGGGTGTGACGCCGCAGCCCCGGCCCGGCCCCAACCGGCCGGCAGCCCGTGGCAAGGAGGCCGGGCAGTGAGGACCTGGCACGAAATGCGCCGTTTCCCGCTCGCCATCCGCCTGCTGCTGATCAACCAGCTCGGCGTCAACACCGGCTTCTACCTGCTGGTTCCCTACCTCGCGGTGCATCTGGACAAGGACCTGGGGATGTCCGCCGCGGCCGTCGGCATCGTGCTCGGCGTCCGCAACCTCAGCCAGCAGGGCCTGTTCCTCATCGGCGGTTCGGCATCCGACCGGCTGGGCGCCCGCGGTGTCATCATCGCCGGCTGCGCGCTGCGGACCGTCGGCTTCGGGCTCTTCGCGCTCGGCGACGGACCGGCCGTGCTGCTCGCCGCGTCCGTCCTCAGCGGGCTGGCCGGGGCGCTGTTCAACCCGGCCGTACGGGCCTACCTCGCACAGGAGGCGGGCGGGCGCAAGGCCGAGGCGTTCGCCCTCTTCAATGTCTTCGCGACCACCGGCGCGCTGATCGGACCGCTGCTCGGCAGCGCCCTGCTGCTCGTCGACTTCCGGGCCGCCGCCCTCACCGCCGCCGCGATCTTTGCGCTGCTCACCCTCGCCCAGGCCGTCGTTCTGCCCGCACGCGAGGTCCCCCCGGCCACCGGCAGCGTCCTCGCCGACTGGCGCGAAGTGCTGGGCAACCGTGTCTTCCTGGCCTTCGCCCTGGCCATGGTCGGCATGTTCACGCTGCAGAACCAGCTGTACCTGCTGCTGCCCGACGGCGCACGGCGGGCCACCGGCTGGGACGGCGCGGCCGGCATCGTCTTCCTCGTCGGCACCGTCGCCAACCTCGCCCTCCAGATGCGCATCACCCGCATCCTCAAGAAGCGCGGCAGCCGGGCGCGGTGGATCGGCGTGGGACTCGGCCTGATGGGCCTGGCCTTCGTACCGCCGATGGCGGTCGCGGGCCTGGGACCCGCACCCGGAGGCCTCGGCGGCGCCGCACTGCGCGCGCTGCCCGTACTGGCCGGGGCGCTGCTGCTCTACCTGGGAGTCATGGTCGCCCAGCCGTTCGTGATGGAGCTGATTCCCGACTTCGGCCGCGCCGAGCTCACCGGCACGTACTTCGGGCTGTTCTACGTCGTCTCCGGCATCGCCGCGGCGGTCGGCAACACCGCCATCGGCTGGGCCATGGACACCGGCCGGCATGCGCACCACCAGTGGCTGCCGTGGGCCTGCTGCCTGGCCTTCGGACTTGTCTCCGCGGCCGGCGTCGCCTGGCTGCACCGGCTGCGCGGACTGCCCGTACGCGAAACGGCGGCGCCGGCCGCCGCACCACCAGGAATCAGGACATGACCAGCGGAAACCTGCTCACCGACAACCCCGTGCTCTACGAGGCCCGCTTCCCCGACCCCGACCGGCTGGCCGGCCGCTGGGCCGAGGACTGTCTGCGACGGTACGGCGCGGGACCGCGCGTCCTGGACATCGGCTGCGGCACCGGACGCGACGCCGCCCATCTGCACGGGACGGGCCGTACGGTCGTCGGCGCCGACCTCTCCGAGGCGATGCTGGCGTACGCCCGTGCCCACCACCCGGGCCCGGAATACGTCAGCGCCGATCTGCGCGCATTCGCCTTCCCCCAGCGGGAGTTCGACGCCGTGGTGTGCCTGGACAGCGCCCTGCTGTACTGCCACACCAACGACGACCTGGACGGTTTCCTCGCCTCCTGTCGTCGCAGTCTCGTACCCGGCGGCCTGCTCATCGCCGAGCTGCGCAACGGCGCCTTCTTCCTCGGCCGTACAAAGCTGCTCGACACCCCGTCCGTCAGCGGGTTCACCTGGCAGGGCACCGCCTACACCGCCACCACCACCCTGTCCGTGGACCGGACCGCGCAGCTGCTGCGCCGGATCCGCGTATGGACCGCGGACGACGGCTCACCGCCGGTCGAGCAGCGCTCCGCGTGGCGGCTGCTCTTTCCCCAGGAGCTGCGGTACGTGCTGGCCGCGCACGGTTTCGAGGTGATCGCCCTGTACGACGGGCCCGGACCGCGTACCGAACCCGTCTGGCGGGAGAGCGGCCCGGCGGGCGAGACGGCCGACGGGGACCGGCTGCATCTGATCGCCCGGCTCACCGCCTGAAGTTCCGCCAATCTGACGCCCAGTCAACTCAGTCAGCTCACCTACTCGGCAAGGAAATCGCCATGACCGAACAACGGCACGGCCCCGTCGACGACACCCGCTTTCCCGGACTGCACCGCCGCGGCTTCCTGGCCGCCGCCGGCGGCGTGGCCGCATCCGGCGCGCTCGCGCTCGCCGGATGCGCCGGCCCCGGCGCCTCCGACGGCAGCGCCGACGGCGGCGGCAGGCCCCGGCGCGGCGGCACCCTGCGTGCCGCCTTCGCGGGCGGCGGCGCGAGCGAGACCCTCGACCCGCATCTCACCAACCTCTTCGCCGACGCGGCCCGCGCCAAGGCCCTCTTCGACAAGCTCGCCGACTACGGAGCAGACCTCGCCGCCGCACCGCGCCTCGCCGCGTCCTGGGAACCCAACGCCGGACTGGACCGCTGGACGGTGACGCTGCGCAAGGCCGCCTTCCACAACGGCAAGCCGGTCACCGCCCGCGACGTCCTCCACAGCTACCGCCGCATCGCCGACCCGAAGCAGGCGTTCCGGGCCAAGGCATCCCTGGAGCCCATCGACCTCAAGGCCAGCCGGGCCCGGGACGCGCGGACGGTCGAGTTCGTCCTCAAGCGGCCGACTGCCGAATTCCCCAACATCCTCGCCGCGTTCGGCGCGTACATCGTCCCCGAAGGAGCGCAGGACTTCGACCGGAACCCGGTCGGCAGCGGCCCGTTCCGCTTCGTCTCCTTCACGCCCGGACGGTCCGCCGTCTTTCGCCGCAACGACGACTACTGGGACGGCCCGCCCCATCTGGACCGGCTGGAGATCCTGGTCGCCAACGAGGAGTCCGCGCGCGTCAACTCCCTGCTGGGCGGCCAGGTCGAGTACGCCCACGAACTGACGCCGACCACCGCCCGCGCACACGAGGGCAGGGGACAGATCGAGATCGTACGGCTGCCCCACAGCGCCATGCAGGCCTTCGCCATGAAGACCGACCGCGCGCCCTTCGACGACAAGCGGGTACGCGAGGCGTTCTTCCTGATCGCCGACCGCAAGGAGCTCGTCGACGGCGCGCTCTCCGGCGCCGGCGAGATCGGCAACGACCTGTTCGGCAAGGGGTACGAGTACTACGCGGACGGCCTGCGCCAGCGCGAGCCGGACCTGGACCGGGCCCGCCACCTGCTGAAGAAGGCCGGTGCCGACGGGCTCCGGGTCACCCTGGACACCTCCGCCGTCGCCGCCGGATTCACCGAGGCCGCCTCGATCTTCCGCGACCAGGCCGCCAAGGCCGGGGTGCACCTCAAGGTCAGGACGGGCAGCAAGGACAGCTACTGGCAGGACACCCTGGACTCCGGAACGCTGTGCTGCTACCGCTCCGGCGCCATGCCCATCGAGTCACACTTCTCCCAGCGGCTGCTGAGCGCCTCCACCACCAACGCCACCAAGTGGCGGCACAAGGACTTCGACGCGCTCTACCGGCAGGCCCAGTCCACCAGGAACAAGGCGGACCGGGCCGCCGTGTTCGGGCGCATGCAGCGCCGCCTGTACACCGAGGGCGGCTTCCTGGTCTGGGGCTTCGCCGACTGGATCCTGGGCACCGCCCGCACCGTCCGCGGCGTGGCGCACAAGGCGCCCGCCAACACGCTCGACTGGGCCCGTTTCGACAAGGTGTGGCTCGCGTGACCGCACTGTGGTCATGGCCGGCCCGGCGGCTGCTGCTCGGTGCCGGGCAGACCGCCGCGGTCGTGCTGCTCGTGTTCGCCCTCACCGAGGCGCTGCCGGGCGACGCCGCGGTGGCCCTCGCCGGTGACCAGCCCGACCCCGGGCGGATCGCGGCCCTCCGGGAGGCCCTGCACCTGGACCGGCCCGCCCACGAGCGGCTCGCCGCGTGGGCGGCCGGTCTGCTCCACGGCGACCTCGGGCGTTCACTGACCTCGGGCCGGCCGGTCAGCTCCCTTCTCGCCGACGGTTTCGCCCCGACCCTGCTGCTCGCCGCACTGACGCTGGCCCTGCTGATCCCGGCCGCCGTCGGCCTCGGCGTACTGGCCGCCCGCCACGAGGGGCGGCTCGCCGACCGGGTCATCAGCGCGCTGACCCTGGGCGTCTACGCCGTACCGGAGTTCGCCCTCGGGGTGCTGCTGGTCGCGCTCTTCGCGCTGCGCCTGGGCTGGCTGCCGCCGACCGCCGTCGGCTATGGCGACGATCTCCTCGCCCACCCCGCGGCACTCGTCCTGCCCGTGCTGGTCCTCCTCTCCCGCCCGGTGTGCTCCCTGGCGCGCCTGATCCGGGCCGGAATGACCGACGCGCTGGCCTCGCCGTACGTCGCCCACGCCCGCCGCTGCGCCATCCCGGGCAGCCGCATCCGCTATGCGCACGCCCTCCCCAACGCCCTGGCCCCCGCCGCCCAGCAGCTCGCCCGGACGGTCGACTGGCTGCTCTGCGGCGTCATCGTCGTAGAGGCCCTCTTTGTGATCCCCGGACTCGGAACGGTACTGATGAACGCGGTGGCGGAACGCGATGTCCCCGTCATCCAGGGCCTGGCGCTCGTCTTCGGCGTCACCGCCGTCCTCCTCAACCTCGGTGCGGACCTGGTCACTCACCGCTTCGCACCGCGTGCGGCGGTGGCCGCATGACCTTCCGCGCCAGGGGTGGTCCGGGACGCTGTGCGCTCGCCCTGCTGATCATCGCCGTACCGCTCCTCCTCGCCCTGCTCGGGCCGCTGTTCGCCGGGGAGCCCGGACCGCGGGCCGCTTCCTTCACGGTGGGCGGCGGTCACTGGGCGGGCACCGACTTCGTCGGCCGGGATGTCTGGCGGCAGGTGCTGCTCGGCGGACAGCCGGTCGTGAGCACCGCCCTCGCGGCAACGGCACTGGCCTATGCGGTCGCCCTGCCCCTGGGCCTGATCAGCGCGCTGACCCGACGCACCTGGCTCGAAGAGCTGCTGATGCGGCCGCTGGACATCCTGCTCGCCGTGCCGTCGCTGCTGACCGTCCTCCTGGTGGCGGCAGTCCTGACGCCAGGCGCCGGGGGCCTCGCCCTCCTGGTGGCGCTGGTCAACATCCCCGACGCGGCCCGCACCGTCCGGGCCGCCGCGGCCGAGGCGGCCTCCCGCCCGGCGGTCGAGGCGCTGCGGATGCAGGGGGAGACGTGGTGGCGGATGGCCGTCGGCTATGTCGGCCGTTCGTCGTTGCGCCCGCTCGCCGCCGACGCCGGGGTGCGGCTGACCGGCGTGCTGTATCTGGTGGCCACGGCTTCCTTCCTCGGCGTCGGCGCCGAACCGGACGCCGCCGACTGGGCGGTGATGGTCGACCGCAACCGGCCGGGCATGTTCGTCCAGCCCTGGGCCGTCGCGCTGCCCGCCCTGCTGATCGTCGCCCTGACCACGGGCACCAACCTGCTCGTCGATGCGGCGCTGAGCCGGCAACCCGAACACATCCGTCACACCCGTAAAGCCCGTGACTCCCGCACGCCGAAGCGAAACGAGAAGAGCAGCCCGTGAACGCGAACGACGTCGCGCACCTCCAGGACCTGCGCGTCGAGGTCGACGGCCGGGCCCTCGTCGACGGGGTGAGCCTGCGGCTGCCACCCGGCAGGATCACCGCCCTGATCGGGGCCTCCGGCAGCGGCAAGACCACCACGGGGCTCGCCCTCCTCGGCGCCTGCCCCCGCGGCGCCCGGGTCACCGGCGAGGTGCGCGTCCCCGCCACCACCGTCGGCTATGTACCGCAGCACCCCGCCACCGTCCTCAACCCCGCCCGGCCGGTGGCCGCACTGCTCCGGGACATCGCCCGCACCCAGGTACGCCATCTGCCCCGCCGCGCCCGCCGCCCCGCCATCCGCCAACGCGTACTGCACGCCCTCGCTCAGGCCCAACTCCCCGACGGGGAAGCCCTGTTGCGCCGCTTTCCCCATCAGCTCTCCGGCGGTCAGCAGCAACGCATCGTGCTCGCCCAGGCCCTTCTGACCGGTGCCAGGACCATCGTCGCGGACGAACCGACCACCGGCCAGGACGCACTGACCAAGCAGCAGATCGTCGGCCAACTGGCCGCACTGACCCGGCAGGGCATCGCCGTACTGCTGCTGAGCCATGACCTGGAGGTCGTACGGGCGCTGGCCGACGACGTCCACGTCATGCGCGACGGCCGCATCGTGGAGTCGGGCCCACCGGAACGACTGTGGCTCGCCCCGCGGCACCCCTGGACCCGCGACCTCCTGGCGCACTCCCCTTCCGCGCAGCCGTCGGACATCTCCGAGCCCGCCAGGCAGAACGCCGTACTCCAGGTGCGCGGCCTCACCGCCCGCCACCGCACCACCACCGTCCTCCACCCCACCGATCTGCGCCTGCACCCCGGCGCCGCCCTGGCCGTCATGGGCCGCTCAGGCAGCGGCAAGACCACCCTGGCCCGATGCCTGGCCGGGCTCCACCGGGCGTACGACGGAGAGATCCTGCTCGACGGCACCGCCCTGCCCCCGAGCCTCCGTCACCGCACCCGCGACCAATTGGCCGCCGTGCAGTACGTCTTTCAGGACGCCCGCGCCGCCTTCGACGACTACCGCCCGGTCGTGGACCAGGTGGCGCGCAGCGCCGTACGGCTGCGACGCGTCCCCCCGCCCGACGCCATGGCCGAAGCCGAACGCACGCTGCGCGACCTCGGCCTCCCCGGCGACCTCGTACGCCGCACACCCGGACAGCTCTCCGGCGGCGAGCTCCAGCGCGCCGCCCTGGCCCGCGCCCTGCTGGCCCACCCCAGGGTCCTGATCTGCGACGAAATCACCTCCGGCCTCGACACCGTCACCCGCCGGAGCCTCCTCACCCTCCTCTCCGGCCTGCCGCAGACCCACCCTGGCCTGTCCCTCGTCCTCATCACCCACGACCACGACACCGCAGCCCTCGCCGACCGCATCGCCGTGCTGGACGCCGGACACCTCGTCGAACAGGGCCCCACCGGCCGGCTCCGCACCGCGCCCCAACACCCGCTCACCGCCGCATTGCTGCAGCCGTCGCCTCGGCTCTCGTCCCGGCTCCCGTGCTCCCGTCCCAGAACGTAGCCCGGTGACGACGCGCGGCGGGCGCGGAGCAGCCTCAGCTCTGCCCCGCGCCCGTCCAACGGCAACCGGGACCCTCACCCCGGCGGCGCACCGGGGCCCCTCAGCCCCGGTCGTATGCGGCACCCCCGCTCGTTCCTAGTGGAACTGCTCCTCCTCCGTGGAGCCGGTGAGTGCGGTCGTCGACGAGGCCGGATTGAGGGCGGTGGAGACCTGGTCGAAGTAGCCGGTGCCGACCTCCCGCTGGTGCTTGACGGCGGTGAAGCCGTGCCGCTGGGCGGCGAACTCCCGCTCCTGGAGGTCGACATACGCCGTCATACCGGACTCGGCGTAGCCGCGGGCCAGATCGAACATCGCGTGGTTGAGGGAGTGGAAACCGGCCAGGGTGATGAACTGGAAGCGGTAGCCCATCGCGGCCAGTTCGCGCTGGAACTTGGCGATCTGGTCGTCGTCCAGCGCGGCCTTCCAGTTGAAGGACGGCGAGCAGTTGTAGGCCAGCATCTGGTCCGGGTGCTCGGCGTGGATCGCCTCGGCGAACGCGCGGGCCTGGGCGAGATCGGGGGTGCCGGTCTCCATCCAGATCAGGTCGGCGTACGGCGCGTAGGCAAGACCACGGGCAATGACCGGCGCCATGCCGTTGTGGACCCGGTAGAAGCCCTCGGCGGTCCGCTCACCCGTGCAGAAGCGGGCGTCACGCTCGTCGACGTCGCTGGTGAGAAGGCTGGCGGCGAGTGCGTCCGTACGGGCCACGATCACGGTCGGGACATCGGCGATATCGGCCGCGAGGCGGGCGGCGTTGAGGGTGCGGATGTGCTGTGCCGTGGGGACCAGGACCTTGCCGCCCAGATGGCCGCACTTCTTCTCCGACGCCAGCTGGTCCTCGTAGTGGATACCGGCGGCGCCGGCCTCGATCATTGCCCTGGTCAGCTCGAAGGCGTTGAGCGGGCCGCCGAAACCGGCCTCGGCGTCGGCGACGATCGGCGCCAGCCAGTCGGTGCCCTCGTCCGGTGAACCAGCCCCGTTGCCCTCCGCGGTGGCGATCTGGTCGGCGCGCAGCAGCGCGTTGTTGATCCGGCGCACCATCTGCGGAACGGAGTTGGCGGGATACAGGCTCTGGTCCGGGTAGGTGTGGCCGGCCTGGTTGGCGTCGGCGGCCACCTGCCAGCCGGAGAGGTAGATGGCCTGGAGACCGGCCCTGACCTGCTGCACCGCCTGACCGCCCGTCATCGCGCCCAGGGCGTGAAGGTAGTCCTGCTCGTGCAGCTGCCGCCACAGCCGCTCGGCGCCGCGCAGGGCCAGGGTGTGCTCCTCCCGGACACTGCCGGACAGCCGCACGACGTCCTCGGCGCGGTAGGTGCGCTCGATCCCCTTCCAGCGCGGGTCGGTCGCCCACCGCTGCGCCAGCTGCTCGGCCGTCGCCGTCGTCGTCCCTGTCTGCGTCATGACCGTCTCCCGGATCGCGTGAAGTGCTGTGTGGCGCCTGTGGTGCATGTGCTGGTGACGTGCACGGTGCCGGTGAAGTGCACCGCGCTTGTGAAGTGTGCGAACGTCATGTCACTCGGTGCCGCATCTTCTGGAACACGGCCCGCCGCCCCGTCCGGCGGATGGAACGGTGAGCAATGCGCCCGGAGAGCCGGGAGCCGGCGCGGGTCGGCGGGCCGTACGAAGACTCTGGCAGTGGCACTGAGTGTCATCAAGCGTGGGAGGATGCCAACTTCTGCGAGTCTTTCCGCGGCCGTTTGCCAAGATTGCCAACATGGCCAACTTTGAAGGGGTGTTCCGATGGGCAAGACCTATGCGGGTGCACGGTTGCGGCGGTTGCGGGAGGAGCGCCGCCTCAGTCAGGCGGAGCTTGCGCGCAGACTGGAGATCTCGCCCAGCTACCTCAACCAGATGGAGCACGACTCCCGGCCGCTCACCGTGCCGGTGCTGCTGCGGCTGACCGAGACGTTCGGTCTGGATGCGAGCTTCTTCTCGGAACGGGACACCAGCAGGCTCGTCGCCGATCTGCGCGAAACCCTCGCGAACGAGGTCTCCACCGCCCAGGTGTCCCCGTCCGACCTGGCGGAGCTGGCGAGCCGGATGCCGGCCGTGGCGGCGGCTCTGCTGGAACTCGGCCGGCGCAACCACGCTCTGACCCAGCGACTGGCCGTCGCCGCGGAAGGCCGGGACGCCGAGGAGCCGGCCCTGCCGCGCTCACCGCACGAGGAAATCCGGGAGTTCTTCTACCGGCGGCAGAACTACCTCCACGACGCCGACCTGGCGGCAGAGGACCTCGCCCGCGACATCGGCATCCGCCCCGGCGAGGTCCGCCGTGCCCTGTCCGCACGGCTCGTCACCCGTCACGGGGTGCGCATCACACCGGATTCGGCGCAGCTGCACCACTACGATCCCGCGGCGCGCGTACTGCATCTGTCCAGTCGGCTGCGGCCCGGCCAGCAGGCCTTCCGGATGGCCACCCAGCTCGCCCTGCTGGAATGCGGCGACGAACTGTCCGCGCTCGCGGCGGAGGACTTCGCCGAGGGCTCCGACACCTGGTCGCTCGCCCGGATCGGGGTGGCGAACTACGTCGCCGCCGCACTGATCCTGCCGTACCGCGCCTTCCACGCCGCCGCGGAAGAGGTCCGCTACGACATCGAGCGGCTCACCGACCGCTTCGGCCTCGGCTACGAAACCGTATGCCACCGCCTCAGCACGCTCCAGCGCCCCCGTCTGCGCGGAGTGCCGTTCTCCTTCGTACGCGTCGACCGCGCCGGCAACATGTCCAAGCGGCAGTCCGCCACCGGATTCCACTTCTCGCGCGCCGGCGGCACCTGCCCGCTGTGGAACGTGTACGAGGCGTTCGCCGCGCCCGGCCGCATCCACGTCCAGATCGCGGCCATGCCGGACGGGCAGCGCTATCTGTGGACCGCCCGCGCCGTCACCCGCCACCGAGGTGGCTGGGGCGAGCCCGGCAAGACGTTCTCCCTCGGCCTCGGCTGCGAGATCCGGCACGCCTCCCGGCTGGTCTACGCCGACGGCCTCGACCTCGACAACACGGCGGCCGCCACCCCCATCGGCATGGGCTGCCGCATCTGCGAACGCCTCGACTGTCCGCAGCGCGCCGTACCGCCCCTGGGGCAGCCACTGGCCATCGACGAGAACCGCAGCACCTTCGTGCCCTACCCGGTGGCGGACCGGCCGTGAGCCGCCGGCCCGGTCCCTCTCACGGAAGCCTGGCGGAGATCCGGCCCATTGCCTCAAGGGCCGTGAGGCCGGTCAGGCCCTCGGCCAGGGGCAGATGTGCGGAGCAGAACCATACGGCGTTCTCGGGGTGGCCGGCCCAGTCGTCGGGGTGATCGACCGTCGGGCGGAAGTACACCAGGGTGAACTCGTCGGAGCCGTTCCCCTTCCTCGTTGCCGACGGTCCGCAGGCGTCGCACTTCGGGGGCATCATGCGCGGTCCTCTCCTTCGCCTCGGTGCGGGGAACGGACATCGTAGAGCCGCGCATTGTCCCCGGGCCGGGCCGGGTGGCCTGGCCGTGCCGGGTGGCCGGGGCGCCTGCTGGGCGTCGCACCCCTGTGCGGCAGGATGGCAGCTCGCGCCGGGCGTCCGCGGACGTCCCGGCGCCTTCACAGTCCTAGAGACAAGCAGGTGGCAAGGTGACGAAACATCACAACCGGTGCTCAGCGGAGCCGTTTCTCCGGGGAGTGGGAGCCGGCCGGTGAACCGTGTGCTTACGGTGCATGACCTGATCGTCGCCGGGGCCGCGCTGGCCGCCGGCGTCGTGGGCGGCCTGCTGTTGCGAGGGGCCTTGCGGTGGCTGGCCAAGCATGCGCGCCGGACACGGTGGAGCGGGGACGACGTCATCGTGGACGCCTTGCGGTCGGTGGTGCCCTGGGCGGCGATATGCGGCGGCCTGGCGGCGGCCGCCGCGGCGCTGCCGCTGACGGAGACCGTCGGACACCACGTCAATCTGACGCTGACCGTGCTGCTCATCCTGGTCGTCACGTTCACCGCAGCGCGAGTGATCACCGGCCTGGTGAGGTCCCTGGCCCAGTCCAGATCCGGAGTGGCGGGATCGGCCACCATATTCGCCAACATCACGCGCATCGTGGTGCTGGCGATGGGCGTTCTCGTCGTGCTGCAGACCATGGGCATTTCCATCACGCCGCTGCTCACCGCGCTGGGTGTGGGCGGCCTGGCGGTGGCCCTGGCGCTGCAGGACACCCTCGCCAACCTCTTCGCGGGCGTCCACGTCCTCGCCTCGAAGACCGTGCAGCCGGGCGACTACATCCGGCTCAGCAGCGGAGAGGAGGGCTATGTCGTCGACATCAACTGGCGCAACACCGTGGTGCGGCAGCTCTCCAACAACCTGGTGATCATCCCCAACATCCAGCTGTCCGGCACCAACATGACCAACTTCACCCGGCCGGAACAGCAGCTGTCGATCCTGGTGCAGGTGGGGGTCGGCTACGACAGCGATCTCGAGCACGTCGAGCGGGTCACCCTCGAGGTCGTCAAGGAGGTGATGACCGACGTCAGCGGTGCCCTCCCCGACCATGAACCGGCCGTCCGTTTCCATACGTTCGGAGACTCCAGGATCGGCTTCACGGTGATCCTGGGGGTCGGCGAATTCAGCGACCAGTACCGGATCAAGCACGAGTTCATCAAGCGCCTGCACAAGCGGTACCGGGACGAGGGCATCAGGATTCCCGCGCCGACGCGGACCGTGGCACTGCAGCAGTCGGACGGGATCGCGATTCCGCACCAGCGCGGTACGTCGGGCCTTATGCCGTAGGGGAGTTGCGGGCCGTACGGGGCACGCCCCGTGCGGCCCGCAACGCACAGGGGGGAGCGCGGGGCGGAAATCCCGGCTCGGTAGGATCCCTGGTATGCGGAAACACCTGTTATTCGTAGCCATAGCGGGGCACGGGCACATCAATCCCACGCTGCCGCTGGTCGAGGAACTCGTACGGCGAGGGCACCGGGTGGACTATGCCACCACCGCGGAATTCTCCGAGGCGGTCACCAGGGCCGGTGCGCACTGGGTGGAGCTGCCGTCGCCGGAACCGATCGAGATGCCAAGTGAGTTCCGTCCCGAACACTTCGGAATCTTCGTCCGCTTCATGTTCGGGGCACTGCGCATGGCCTACCCGGTCCTGCGCGAGCACTGCGTCACCGAAGAGCCGGACGCGATCTGTTACGACGCGATGAGCTGGCTGGTCCCGGTCCTCGCCCGGCAGCTGGACCTGCCCGCCGTCCGGTGCATTCCGAACATCGCCTCCAACGAGTCGTATTCGCTGTTCACCCAGTTCATGGACGGACTGGGCGACGAAAATCCCCTGATGGCCCTACTGGCCGAAAGCTGCGCGGAATTCTCCGCCGAACAGGGTGTCGCGCTCGACCCCGCGAACATCCTGGACGTGCCCGAGAAGCTGAACCTCGTGTTCATACCCAGGGAGTTCCAGCCCGCGGTGGACACCTTCGACGAGACCTTCCACTTCATAGGCCCCTCGTTGGGCAGCCGGGAGCATGCCGAAACATGGTCGCCGGCCGACCCTGATGCCCCCGTGCTGTTCATTTCGCTGGGGACGGTCTTCAACAACCGGCCCGAGTTCTACCGCACCTGCATCGAGGCCTTCCGTGACGGGCCATATCAGGTGGCCATGACCGTAGGAGGTCTGGACCCGTCGTTGCTCGGGGAAATCCCGTGCAACTTCGACGTCCGACCGAGCTTTCCGCAGCCGGCCGTACTGCAGAAGGCCACTGCTTTCGTCTCCCACACCGGCATGAACTCCACGATGGAGGCCCTGTATTACGGGGTCGGGCTGATTGCCGTGCCGCAGATGCCGGAGCAGGCCGCCAACGCCGGGCGGGTGCGGGAACTGGGGCTCGGTGAGCAGTTGGACGCCGCCACGGTGACCGCCGAGTCGTTGCGTGCCGCCGTCGCCCGGGTCGCCTCCGACGGCATGGTGCGCGCCAACCTCGACCGGATGCGCAAGGTCGTCAGGGGAAGCGGCGGAGCCGCTCGCGGCGCGGAGGTGATCGAGGAGTACCTCCGCTGACGAACGGCTCCTGACGTCGTGCCGGCCGGTCAGCCGGCCGGCACGACGTTGGTGGCGGCCACCGCGGGACGCAGGGCGCGGGCGAGTCTCGCGCCGTCGCCGACCACCCAGAAGTGGGTGAAGAACAGGCGGGGTTCGTCCGTCAGGCCGTGGTTGTGCAGCTCGACGAGCTCGGCCCCGGCGCGCCGTAGGGCCTTCAGGACGTCCTGGACTTCCGAAGCGATCATGGCGCAGTCGCCGTTGATCGCGGCCCGGCCGCCGCCCAGCGGCTGGAAGTTGAATGCACTGGTCGATCCCAGGCCCGGGGGAAGCACCACCTGGCCGTCGGTGATGGTCTCGCGGCGGACGAAGACGGACTTGTAGATCCCGTCGTCGACGGAGCCCCTGACGCCCATCGCGGTGTCGATGCCGCCGGTGTCCAGGTCGACGGACTGTGAAGGGGCCGGCGAGACCGGCATCTCGGGCGGGGTGCTGGTGCGGTCGAGCGCCGCGCGCACCCCGCGGGCCAGGGCCGCCGTGTCGTATCCGTGCGCGTGGACGTGGATCCACCAGATGTCGGGAGTCTGGGAGAGGAGGTGTTTGTGGATCGCGGTCTGCTGGATGTCGTGCTCGTGCAGGGCATCGCTGAAGGACTGCAGCTCCTGCTCGGTGACCACCACATCGCCCATCGCCAGCGTGCTGCCGTCGGAGTAACGGACGAAGGACACATGCGAGCCGAGAGCGAGCGCCGGTTTGACGATGACGCCGTGGGAGATCACCTGCAGGTCCCGGCGGGGGAAGCCGGTGTGGTACATCACGTTCCGCTTCATGTCGCCGGTCCGGCCGAGCGTGTTGGCCACGCCGGTCCAGTCCGACAGAGTGGTCGGCACCGGTGTCGCCAGTCCGCTGCTTCTAGTACGGACCGTTCCGGTGGCAAGGGCGTGCGCGGGGGTCGGCGCCCCGGCCAGCATGGGAGCCAGGGCGGCGGCAAGCACCCGCCGCCGTGGTGCACCTGCTCGGGAGTGGGCGTTGTGCTGTCGGTCTCCAGCCATCACGTGAGCACCTCCATCATGAGAGGGAAGCATGGCGGACGCGGACCGCAGACACCGTCATCGTCGTCCTCACCTGGGGCCAGGTGGGCTAAGTAGTCATCGCGACGGGTGAGATGGCGGACGGATGGACCGTCACGCCGCTCGGAGGCCGGCGGGGCCGGTGACGCGCGAGAGTGTCGCGCGGACCCACTTGCCGCCTTCGGGGGCCGGGCCGCATGTCCAGGACTCGGCGAGCGTGGTGATGATCAGCATCCCGCGTCCGCAGTCCTCGTCCTGGCCGGCGGTGCGCTGGACGGGCAGTGTTGCGGACCCGTCGTGCACCTCGATGTGCAGCGCCTCGGCTTCCCACGCCAGCTTGAGGGTGATCGTGGAATCGGATGCCCGCTCGCGCCCGTATCCGTCCGACGACCGGGCTCCGTGGCGAATGGCGTTCGTGGCCAGCTCGCAGACGATCAGTACGGCGGCGTCGACGAGTTCTTCGCGCTCCCCCCACAGCCGCAGTGCCCGTGCGGTGAAGGCCCGCGCCCGCCGGGCGGAGGGCAGGACTGCCGGCAACGCGAGCGAGACAGACGTCAGTTCGGCATCACAGGGGATGGCGAATTCAGCCACAGCAGTCATGTGATCAACCCTTCAAGCAAGCCGAGCCGTCCGATCGGCACGGCCGCAATTGCCTTTTGCTCGTATGAGCACTAACAGCTCATATATGCAATTGCTCCTCCATTAAAGATCCGTCAGAAGTGGTGTCAAGAGGTTGACGGCGGCCTTTTGAAACCTGAGCGAATAGCGCTCAGGTGAGCATTTAGGCGGGCCGGGTGTGACGGTGCGGGGTTATTTGACGGCGCCGAGCGACAGGCCCTGGACGAGTTTGTCCTGGGCGGCGAATCCGGCAGCGATCACGGGGAGGGAGATGACGGTGGCGGCGGCGCACACCTTGGCCAGGAACAGGCCCTGGCTGGTGACGAAGCCGGTCAGGAACACCGGCGCGGTGCCGGCGACGACGCCGGTCAGGACCCGGGCGAACAGCAGCTCGTTCCAGCTGAAGATGAAGGCGATCAGGGCGGTGGCGGCGATGCCGGGCAGGGCGACCGGCGCGACGATCCGGGTCAGGGTCGTGGTCAGGCCCGCGCCGTCGATCTCGGCGGCCTCGAGGATCTCCACCGGGATCTCGGCGAGAAAGGAGCGCATCATCCATACCGCGATCGGGAGATTCATCGAGGTGTAGAGGATGACCAGCAGCCAGATGTTGTCGAGCAAATGAGTGTGCTGAGCGACGAGATAGACCGGGAGCAGCCCGGCCACCAGCGGCAGCATCTTGGTGGAGAGAAAGAAAAAGAGGACGTCGCGCCATTTCCGTACCGGCTTGATGGACAGGGCATAGGCGGCGGGGACGGAGACGAGCAGGACCAGAAGCGTGGAGACCACCGATGCGGTCACCGAATTGATGAGCGGCGGCCAGGGACTGGCGCCGGACTCCGCGCCGAAGAATTCCCGGTAGCCGTGCAGGGTGAGGGGAGCGCCGAGGCTGGGCGGGTTGGTTGCCGCGTCCGTCTCGCTGTGGAAGGACGTGAGCACCATCCAGGCGGGAGGTTGGCGGTGCCCAGGCCGCCGGAGGTGATGGTGAACACCGCGTCGAAGTTCTGGACGACGTAGACCGTCCCGAGCAGCGCGGCCAGCTCCAGGTAGCGGCGCAGATGCGGCAGGGTCAGATAGCGGAAGATGTGGAAGGGCGAGGCGCCGTCCACCAGGGCGGCCTCGACGACATCGGCCGGCCGGCTCTGCAGTCCTGCGAGCAGGATCAGCATCATGAACGGCGTCCACTGCCAGATCAGTGCCACCTCGACGGCGGCGAGCGGGGTGCTGGTCAGCCAGTCGGGCTGCGGCGGACCGGCGCTGCCGAACAGGCTCCACAGCCACGTCAGCACGCCGTTGAGGAAGCCGTAGGACGCATTGAAGAAGGCGTGTTTCCACAGCAGTGCGGCGGCGACCGGTACGACGAGGAACGGCGTGATGAGGAGGGTCCGTACGATGCCGCGGCCGCGGAAGCTCCGGTCGAGCAGCAGGGCGAGCCCCAGCCCGAGCAGCAGGCTGACCAGCACCACGGTCACGGTCAGCACGATCGTGGTCCACACCGAGCTGCGCAGTGCGGGGTCGGTGAAGACGGCCCGGTAGTTGGCGAAGCCGGCGACTCCGCGGTTCTGGGGTGCGAGGGCGTTCCAGCGGAGGAACGAGATCACCACCGTTGCCACGAACGGGAGTTGGGTGACGATGATGAGGAAGGCGAGGGCGGGAAGGAGGGGTGCCCGGCGGGCATGCGCTCTGGCCCGGTCCGCGGTGGTGCGGCCGCGGGCGGGAGCGGCGCGGTCCGGGCCGGGTGACGAGGCGTCAGCGGCTCGCGTAGACACGGGCCACCTCCTCGGCCAGTCGCTGGCTGTGACGCAGTGCGGTGGTCACGCTCTGCTGCCCGGCGATGGCCGAGCTGATCTCGTGGGAGACCTTGGTGCCCAGGTCGGCGAACTCGGGGATGTCCACGAACTGGATGCCGGGCACGGGGCGGGGCTGGATCCCCGGGTCGTCGGGCCGGGCCGAGTTGATCGCCCGCTCGGTCGGTCCGGCGAAGGCCCTGGCCGCCGCGGTGTACTGCGGGTTGCGGTAGAGCGAGGCCCGTTTGCCGCCGGGCACCCTCGACCAGCCCAGTTCGCGGCCCGCCAGCCGCTCGTACGACGCACTCGACGCCCAGCGGATGAACTTCCAGGCCGCGTCCTGGTGGGTACTCGCCTTCTGCAGGCCCCACGCCCAGGTGTACAGCCAGCCCGAACCGGGGGTGCGCACGACGGGCGCCGGTGCGTAGCCGACCTTTCCCTTGACCTTGGAATCGCCGCTCTCCAGCGAACCGGCGCCGGCCGTCGCGTCGTACCACATCGCGACCCTGCCCTGTTCCATGTCGTTGAGGCACTCCGTGTAACCCGCCTGGGGGGCGCCCGCCTCACCGTGCTTGCGGACCAGGCCGACGTAGAACCGGGTGGCCCGGGTGAACCCGGGACCGTCGACCCGCGCCCGCCAGTCCTTGGTGAACCACGTCCCGCCGAAGGTGTTCACCACGGTCGTCAGGGGGGCGATCAGCTGGCCCCAGCCGGGCTGGCCGCGCAGGCAGATCCCCTTCATGCCCTTGCGGAAGCCGTCCAGCTCCGCCGCCATCGCGGCGACCTGGTGCCAGGTGGGGCGGGCCGGCATGGTCAGCCCCGCCGCCTTGAACAGGTCCTTGCGGTACATCAGGAATGACGACTCGCCGTAGAACGGTTCCGCGTAGATCTTGCCGTCGGCGGCCGTGAGGGAGGAGCGGACCGGGGCAAGGATGTCGCCCTGGTCGAATGCGCGGTCCTTGGCGGCACGGGTGCCCAGCTCGGTCAGCCAGCCGTTACGGGCATAGATCGGCGTCTCGTAGTTGCTCAGGCTCGCCACGTCGTACTGCCCGGCCTGGCTGGAGAAGTCCTGGCTCATCTTGTCGCGCAGATCGTCCTCCGGCAGCACGGTGAAATTCACCTTGACGCCGGTCTGCTTGGTGAAGTGCTCGGCGGTCAGCCGCTGCAGATCCACCATCTGCGGATTGTTCACCATCAGCACATTGATGGTGTTCCTGCCGGTGTTGCCGACGTCGCCGGCACCCCGGTAGCAGCCGGTGGCCGCCACGACGACAGCCAGGGCCACGGCAGTGCGCCGGACCGCGCGGCCGGGGCGGACCCGTCCGGTCTTTCCACGGCGTGGTGCTCTCACGGCTGGCACCTTTCACCGGCCCGCGGCAAGAATGCCCTATTCCCTCCGCGCTCCCCCCAATGGAGCACAGAACTCGTCAGAGTAGGCTCGCGGCCACCCCGGCGTCGGTGACAACGCCGTTGAAGAGGCCGGTTTTCATCGCCGCGGAGGCCGCCGTCGCCCGTTGGGTGCCGTCGGCCAGAAGAATCACCTCGGGCATCTTGCGCAGTTCCTCGAAGCTGACGGCGATGACCCGTTCGGTGAGTTCGGGGGCGATGACGTTCCCCTCCGCGTCGAGCAGTTGGCCGACGACCTCGGCGCACACTCCCCGGCGCCGGTAGTCCTCTCGCTCGGCTTCACTGAGCGCGTCATAGATGGTGGAGAGCCCGGGACCCCAGCCGCCGACGGTGACGACGGCCTTGGTCACCTGGCTGAAGTGGCCGACCGCGTCGACGATGCCGGGTTGCTCGCGCAGCATCCGGGCCGCCGTGGCATCGGGCAGAAGGAGGGGGGCGTAGATGGGGTAGACGGCGCCCCGGGAAATGGTGGCGGCCCGGCGGACCGCCTCCACGGCGTGGGTGTTGACGGGGCGCAGGGGGGTCACTCCGCACAGTTGGACCACCGTGCATCGTGCGAGGGTGGTCAGTTCGAGGCCGAGGGCCTCGATCTCGGGGCCCCAGACCATCCCCAGGACATCGTTCTCGGTGACGATCTCGGCGAGCAGGTCGGCGGCGACGGCGCCGAGGCGGCGGGTGGCCTGCGCCGTATCGTCCGGGACCTCTTGCCGTGAGTCGATGACGATGCAGTGGCGCAGGCCGTACCGCGTGCGCAGGGCGTCGGAGAGACCGGCGTCGAGTTCGGCGGGCAGGCGTATCTCCAGCCGTATCAGGCCCTCGCGAAGGGCGGACTCCAGCGTCCGGGCCACCTTGAACCGGCTGATGCCGAATTCCTCGGCGATCTCCATCTTGGATTTGCCTTCGAGATAGAACCGCCGGGCCATGGCAGCCGTCTGCACCAGGTACTCGGGGCCGGTGTGGTGGGTGCGCATGGCGGGCCTGGCCTTTCTCGGCGCCGAGCCTTAGCGCCCGAATGAGCGCATATGGCTCATATGTACTCTTCCTTCATTAAAGCTCCCGGCCGGGGGCTGTCAACGCTCCTACGGTCTCCCGCTCGGTCGTCCGCTCGGCCTCGGGCCCGGCGGGCCGCTCGGCGGCGGGGGCGTGGTGCGCCGTCCGCGTCTCGGGCGTCTTCATGAACAGCACGAGGACGGTGCTGAGCAGGTGCAGGGCGGCATAGATCCACATGACCCCGCCGATGCCGATCGAGCCGATGAAGACCGTGCCGATGAGCGGGCCGAAGGCCATGCTGGCGCCGGCGCCCAGCGTGTAGGCCGACATGATCTGGCCCTTGCGCTCCGGATCCTGCGAGGTCATGAGCGGCGGCAGGGGGACGTAGCCGGCCATGCCGACACCCAGCGCGCCGGCCGCGATCGCGACCAGCAGATAGTCGTGGCCGGCGGTCGACGGGACGTAGTACAGCGCCAGGCAGGCGATCGCCGAGACCACGCCGCCGAGCCAGGCGACGGTCTTGCGCCGGCTCCACCTGTCGCCGAGCGCGCCGAAGGTGACGACGCAGGCGAGATTGCTGACCATCATGACGATCAGCAGTGAGGCCCACTCCTGGGCGCTGAAGCCGACCTGATCGATCAGGAAGAGCGGGACGAAGACCCACACGCCGAACTGCGAGGTGGTGTTGATGAGCCGGACCACCGCGCCCATGCCGACGCGCGGCTTGGTGAACATGACGGTGAAACAGCCCAGGAAGGTACGCGTCAGGCCGACCTGTTCCGGCTCCCTGGACAGGCCCTGGAATCCGGTGCGTTCACGCAGCAGGAGGAGCACGACCAGGGCGCCCGCGACGATCATCGCCAGGGACACCCACAGGGTGTGGTAGAAGCCGATCATGGGCTTGAGGAACGAGACCATGGCGGAGCCGATGACGGGGTAGCCCATGGTGAAGCAGAACCAGAACCAGCCGAGCGCCTTGCCGAGCTGCCGCTCCGGGGCGCCCGCCATGATCCAGACCATGAATCCGTAGGCGAACAGCGGATACCCGAAGCCGCGCAGGCCATAGGTGAAAAGGATCAGCCAGTAGGAGTGGGCGGGGACGGCGACCGCGAGCATCAGGGCGTGGCACACCGCCCAGCACGCGGCGCCGGCCATCATCACCCGGCGTGGCCCCCACAGGTCGGAGAGCCCGCCCGCCAGGAAGGCGCCCACCGCGGCGGTCACCCCGTACACCGTGAAGATGATGCCGACGCTCGCCTCGGCGAAGCCCAGGTCCGTCTTGAAGTACGTGGGCAGATAGCTGGTCTCCACGCCGTCGCCGATCATGAAGAGCAGGACGCCGATATAGCCCCATATGAGGGCCCGGGGGATCCCGAGGACGGCGGGGCGGGGCAGCGACGGATCGCGCTCTTGGGGTGTGCGCAGCACGGGGGAGACCTCCTGAGGGGCCGGGCGTTCGCCCGACGGCTGCGCATCAGACTGAACAACCTCACAGAGAATTTCAAGAGCTTCACATAAAGTGTGTGATGTTCTAGGGTGAGAGCACGGCGGAGGACCGCCACGAAAACGAACGGGGATGCCCACGATGCGAGCGAGTCGCGGCTCCGAGGCCGAGGTCGAGGAGCGCCGCCAGGCGGTGCTGCGCCATGTCGCCCAGGAAGGCGAGATCCGGATCGCCGACCTCGCCGAGCGCATGCGCGTCAGCGTGATGACCATGCACCGGGATCTGGACAACCTCCATGAGCGCCAGTTGCTGCGCAAGGGCCGCGGAGTGGCGACGGCCTTCTCCAACGTCGCCATGGAGAGCGCGCTGCGCTTCCGGGAGAACGCCAATGTCGCGGTCAAGACCGCCATCGCGGACGCCCTCGTGAAAGAGGTCTCCCCCGGCGACACGGTGCTGATCGACTGCGGCTCGACGCTCTTCCCGCTCGCCCGCCGGCTCTCCACCGTCGACGGGATCCGGGTGATCACCAACTCGCTGCGCATCACCTACCTCCTGGCCGCCTCGCCGGCCGAGGTGACGCTGCTCGGTGACCGTTTCTACGAGGACTTCGAGTCCTGCGCCGGCCCGGGGACCCGGCGGCAGCTGCAGGACATCCGCGCCACCGTCGCCTTCGTCACCGCCACCTCGATAAGCGGCGGCCGGCTCTTCCACCCGGTGCGCGAGTACGCGGACAACAAGCAGGCCTATCTGCAGGCCGCCGACCGCGCCGTACTCGCGGTCGACCACAGCAAGTTCGGCCGCACCGCCACCTATCCGTACGGCGACGTCAGCGGCTACGACCTGCTGGTCACCGACGCCGAAACCCCAGAGAGCGAACTGAAGCCCGTGCGGGACCTCGGCGTCGAGGTCCGCACCGTCGATCCCCACAGCTGAGCCGGACCGAGGCTCCCTGATTTCCCCGAGCGCATCCCCCGGCGCACCCCCGAGAAAGGCCCCGATCCATGCGTGCTGTCGTCATCCACACCCCCGGGAACTACGAGGTCACCACGGTCGACGACCCCACCCCGGGCCCCGGCGAGGTCATCGTCGCCCCCGCCGCGGTGGGCATCTGCGGCACCGATGTGCACATCGTCCAGGGAGAGTTCGCGCCCACCCCGTACCCGATCATTCCCGGCCATGAGTTCACCGGCGAGATCGTCGCGCTCGGCGAGGGCGTGACCGGGCTGCGCACCGGCGAGCAGGTCGCCGTCGACCCCTCGCTCTTCTGCGGCGCCTGCCACTACTGCTCGATCGGGCACGGCAACCTGTGCGAGAACTGGGGCGCGATCGGCGACACCGTGGACGGCGCGATGGCCGAGTACGTGAAGGTACCGGCCGCCAACTGCTACCGGCTGCCGGAGAGCATCGACGTCGCACAGGGCACGCTGATCGAGCCGCTGTCCTGCGCGGTACGCGGCTTCGACGTCCTGCCGCGGCGCCTCGGCGACCACTACCTCATCTACGGCGCGGGCACCATGGGCCTGATGATGCTCCAGCTCGCCAAGGCCGCCGGCGCGGCCTCCCTCTCGGTCGTCGACCTCAACACGGACCGGCTGGCGATCGCCGAACAGCTCGGCGCGGACGCCACCGCGACGAGCGCCGCCGCACTGGACCGGCCCCAGGGCTGGGAGACCGTCATCGACTGCACCGGCGTCATCCCCGTCATCGAGGACGGCCTCACCCGGGTCCGGCGCGGTGGCACCTTCCAGCAGTTCGGCGTCGCACCGTCCGCCGCCAAGGCGTCCTTCTCGCCGTTCAGCGTCTACAACGACGAGATCACCATCGTCGGATCGATGGCCGTCCTGCACAGCTTCGGCCGGGCCGTGGACCTGATGGCGAAGGGGGTCATCGACGCCGACACGATGATCACCCACAGCTACGGGCTGGACGACTTCTCCGCCGCCCTGCAGACCTTCCGCGACGGCTCCGGCCGCAAGATCCAGCTCCGCCCGCAGGCCTGAACTCCCGCGTTCCCCAACCCCCCTCATTTCACCCCCCCCACGCCCCACCCCCCAACTCCCTTACTGTCCCGTCTCGTTGCACGGAAGCGACATCGTCATGCCCATAGTTGCCGGTGTGGACTCCTCTACCCAGTCCTGCAAGGTCGTCGTCTGCGACGCAGACACCGGGGAGGTCCTCCATCGGGGCCGCGCCGCCCATCCCGATGGCACCGAGGTCGCCCCCGAGGCCTGGTGGCAGGCGCTCCGCGAAGCGGGCAGCGGCCTCCTGGAACGGGTCGACGCCATCGCGGTCGCGGGGCAGCAGCACGGCCTGGTCGCCCTTGACGCGGCCGGGCAGCCGGTGCGCGATGCGCTGCTGTGGAACGACACCCGCTCCGCGCAGGCCGCGGCGGATCTCGTCGACGACCTCGGCGGGCCGGAGAAATGGGCCGAGGCGGTCGGCACCGTACCGGTCGCCGCCATCACCGCCGCCAAGCTGCGGTGGCTGGCCGAGCACGAGCCACGGCTCGCGGACCGCACGGAGCGGGTGATGCTGCCGCACGACTGGCTGACCTGGCGGTTGTGCGGCGGCCCCGGTACGTCCGCCGCACCGGTCACCGACCGGGGAGACGCCTCCGGCACCGGCTACTGGTCACCGGCCGACGGCGCCTACCGCCACGACCTCCTCGCCCTCGCCTTCGGCGGCCGCACCCCCGAACTGCCCCGCGTACTCGGCTCGTACGAAGCGGCCGGCCGGGCACCGCACGGCGCCCTCGTGGCACCCGGCACCGGCGACAACATGGGCGCGGCCCTCGGACTGGGCATCCAGCCCGGCGACGTGGTGATCTCGCTGGGCACCAGCGGCACCGCCTTCGCACTCTCCGAACACCCCACGGGCGACCCCACCGGCGCCGTCGCCGGCTTCGCCGACGCCACCGGCCGCTTCCTGCCGCTGGTGTGCACCCTCAACGCCGCCCGGGTCCTCAGCTCCAGCGCCCGCATGCTCGGCATCGCACTCGACGACCTCGACCCCCTCGCCCGCGGGGCCGAGCCCGGCGCCGGCGGCCTGGTCCTGCTCCCGTACCTGGGAGGCGAGCGCACCCCCAACCTCCCCGAGGCCGCAGGCAGTCTGATGGGCATGCGCAAGGCGAACATGCACCCGCCGAACGTCGCGCGCGCAGCCGTCGAAGGCATGCTGTGCAACATGGCCGACGCCCTCGACAGACTGCGGGCCCAGGACGTCAGCGCCCGCCGCGTACTCATCATCGGAGGGGCGGCCAAGGCCCCCGTGGTCGGTGAGATAGCCGCCGAGATCTTCGGCACCCCGGTCACCGTGCCCGAACCCGAGGAGTACGTCGCCCTCGGCGCGGCCCGCCAGGCCGCCTGGGCCCTGGCAGGCACCCCCGAGCCACCGCACTGGCCCCTCGCCGCGGCCCGCCGGATCCCCGTACCGGCCGACGGCTCCACCGGCCGCCGCATCCGCGAGGCCTACGCGCAGGCCCGCTCGCTGATGTACGGATGAGGTACGGATGACCACGGCCGGCCCGTGGCGCACCTGCCGCCCGGGACGGGCCGTGCCGGTCAGTCGTTGAGGCTGGTGTGGTTCCACCAGCCCTGACGGCCGACGGTGAAGTCGACGGTCAGGCCGGTCCCCCTGAGCCTGCCCTGGAACTGCTGACCTTTTTTCAGCGGGCTCTCGACCAGCGTGCCGTGGGCATCCCGGATCGACCCGATGACCAGGGTCGGGAACTTCTGCAAGGCCGCCGGGTCGATGGCCTCCGCGGTGGTGACGGTGACGGCCTCGTCCCAGTTCGGGCGCGCCGCGAGGTGATGCGCCAGGTGGATCTCGTCGCCTTCGCCGCATACCAGGTAGGTGAGGGAGCCGGGGTAGGGACGGCCGCCGAGCTTGCGGAAGGAGAGCACGTCCTCCTTCTTGCACTCCACCGGGGTCTCGGCCGTCGTCAGCGTCTGGAACGTGCGGCTGCCGTTCTCCTCGACGACGACGCGCTCCAGGTGGGCCGTGAACTCCTTGCCGTTCCGCAGCTCCGGGAGCTCGAAGCGGTGCGGGCAGCGCAGTGAGTGGAACACCCGCTTGTGCTCGTTCTTCGCCAGATCCTCCAGGTACCTCGTCTTCAGCTCGCCGTCGTCCTTGACGGTGAAGCTGAAGACGGCCTGGTAGTCGTGGCCGGACTTCGGGTCGTACTGCGCCAGGTGGTAGAAGAAGAGCCTTTTCCTGCCCAGCAGCAGGAAGCGGTGGAAGTGCTCGGGTCTGTCGGCGGGGGCGGATCCGGGTGTGGTGGTCATGGTGCGGTCTCGCCTTGCGTGACGGTGTTCCGCTGCCGCCGGGCCCAGAAGGGGCGGTCGGACCAGCGGGTTTCCTGGGCGTGTACGGCTCGGTGGCCGTGCTGGTAGGCGGTGCGGGCCGTGGTGACCTTCGCCGCGTAATCGGCCAGCGCCGCCCGGTCGCCGCCCAACGTGGCGTCGACCGCCTCGCCCGCGCTCAGCCCGGTGTACAGGGCGGTGAGGATGCCCTGGGAGCTGAGCGGGTCGAAGGCGGCCGCGGCGTCTCCGGCCGCCGTCCAGCCGTCGCCGTACACCCGGTCCAGATGGGCGCTGTGCGCGGGGGCGCGGCGGGGTGGCCGGAGGCCGAGCCCGTGCGGGCGGGCCCGGCGGGAGACGTGCCGGGTGGCCAGCAGCCGGTTGCGGAACCACTCGGTGCCGCGGGCGGCTCCGGGCAGATCGGGGTCGGTGAAGTAGGCGACCAGGCGGTGCCGGGAGGGCAGCAGGGCGGTGTACCACCAGCCGTCCGGGTCGGACTCGACCAGCGAACGGGTGTCTTCCGCCGCCCCCGCCTCCGAAGCCGGGTCGAGGGTGAGGTGGAGGGCGGTCAGCCGGTCGCCCGTCCGCCGCCGGGCGCCGGAGCGGACGGCGAGGGCGGCGCCCCGCCCGGTGGCGTCCACCACCCAGCGGCAGCGGACCATGCGCTCTCCGCTCCCGCCGACCGCGCCGCTTCTTTCCGTGCGGCCGCGCAGGGCGAGGTGCCAGGTGCCGTCCGGCTGCCGGGAGGGGCGCCGTACGGCGGTGTGCTCGGCGACCGTGGCACCCGCCTCCCGGGCGGCCGCGCGCAGCCGCCGGTCGAAGAGCGGACGGTCCAGGTGCCAGCCGTGGCCGTAAGGGTCGTTGATGAAGTCCACGGCGTGCAGTTCGGCCGAGCCCCAGGCGGACAGATTGCCGTGGCAGGGCAGATGGCCGGTGTCCAGGACCGGCCGCTGCACGCCGAGGTCGGCGAGCAGCAGCCGCGCCACGGACACCAGTGCCTCACCGGCCTTGGGCGGCCCGGTGCCCGCGTCGGCCAGCAGCACCGTACGCCCGGCCCGTACGAGGGCGAGCGCGGCGGCGCAGCCGGCCGGGCCACCGCCCGCGACCACGACGTCGTAGCCGGGCGCCGGTGCGGGACTCACTGGCTGCCGTGGAAGGGGTCGAGCTTCTCCAGGTACCCGGCGGCGATCGTCTCCTCGTCCCGGCCGGTCGCCTCCTTGACCTCCTGGACCGCCTGTTGCACGAGCATGGACGCGACGGACTCGGCGGAGACCTCCCCGGTCCAGGCATCGGCCGCACCGGCCAGTTCGACCACGCCCGCCTCGGGCACCTGGATGTTGACGAGGTTGGCCAGATCGTGGACCGGGGCGTATCCGGGCTCGGACTCCACCTGGATGTCGTCGGGGAACTTCCCGTCACCCACGGTGTATTTGTGCGTCTCGACGATGCCGAACAGGTACCAGTCGTCGATCATCTGCCGGCGCTGCTTGTCGAAGTCGGGGCCGGTCAGGCCGCGCAGCCACACCGCCCGGTTCTCGAAGGCCTTCTCCCTGGCACTGTCGTCGCCGCCGGTCGGCGTGGTGTTGACGGTGGTGAAGTCCGCCTTCTTGAGCACATGGTTGGGCATCTGGGCGGGCCAGAACGTCGGCAGGTACGGGCTGTAGCGGGGCCCGAGGTTGGCGCGCACCTCGTAGCCGGAGCGGCAGCTCGCCGTGTCGCACTGCCAGGGGGCGGCCATCCAGCGGGTCAGATCGCCCGGCCCCTGCGCATACAGCGGACCGTTCTTGCCCAGGGCGTCCTGGAGGCTGAGCACCGGGCCGTAGTCGCGTTCCGGGTTGTCCGGCGTGCGGTGCAGGATGCGGAACGGCTCGGAGTACATGGTCTTGTGCCGCATCGGCCAGGTGACCTCGCAGCCCGGGTGGAACGCCTCGGCGGCGCAGTTGTCCAGCGCGGCCCGGTCGAGCAGGCCCGGCTGCTCCGCGACGGGTGCCTTGTCCACGTCGGGGTGGCCCTTGCGGGGCGGACCGGTGGTGAAGTGGCCGTCGGCCCACAGGGCCAGCAGCCGGTCCTGCTCGGCGGTGAGGGTGATGTGCTGCCGGACGGAGTTGGGCCTGCTGGACATGGCGTCGCCGTAGAGCCACGGCCAGGGCACCGGGGAGATCCCGTCCCGGGCGTAGTCGCGCATCTGCACGTAGATCTGGCGGCGCAGCTCACGGCTGGACTCGCCGGGGTCGGCGAGCCGCTTGCGCATCTCCGGGTCGCGGAAGTCGTGCGGGCCCTTCCAGCCGAACTGGGTGGCAAATCCGCGGTTGACCCACTGCAGGTCACAGAACCGGCCCAGCAGCGGTTCGATGTGCTCCGGGTAGGAGGGCCGGTCCTCGACGGGCAGCGTCTGTTCGGTGACGAACGTGTCGTGGAGGACGTCGTAAAGGGTACGGGCGGTCTTCACACCGGGTGCGTAGTGCGGCGGGGCCACCACGACCCAGGCCGGGGCCGCGGTCTTCGTGGCGCCGCCGATGGTGACCTCCGCCGTGACCGGACCGTCGGAGACGTCGTCGTACCAGGTGTCGTTGTTGGCGACACCGAAGATCGGCTTCTCGGGTGTCTGCCAGGAAGCCGACTTGCCGACGCCGCCGACGACGAGCAGACGGCCGTCGTTCTGGGTGGAGATCGACCCCAGGGAGACCGGCTTGTCCATGATCTTGCCGTCGAAGGCGGCGGTCTCGTGCGTGGACGCGCGAATGGCCTTGCGGCCGGGGTCGGCGACGAGCTTCTTGCGGCCCGCCCCCTGGACCTTGGCGTTCCGCCAACGCCGCTGATCGGCCGTCAGCTGCTCGGCCTCGGGGATGTCGAGCGGGATGTGGAACTGGTACCAGGCGGCCTTCTTGTTGGCCAGCTGCACCGACCACTTGATCTCGGTCACGCCCTCTTCGCCGAGCTTGAGCTCCCGGACGACCTGCCCCGCCCGGTTGTAGCCGTAGACCCGGAAACGGGCGGCCTGCCGGATGATCTTCCCCGAACCGTCCTTGTACGAGCCGGGCGGCAGCGGCGGCTGGTCCGGCGACTCCGGGCCTACGAAGGGCTGCTCGGCGCTGTTGCCGACCCGGGCGATACCGATGGCTGGATGGATCTTTACTTGTACGATCTCATTGTCCATGGGGGAACCTTTCATCAGGTGGATGCACACATCCCCCTGCGAGCAGTAACCGTAAGATCATCTGAATCCGCGCTGCTGTCTCAATCAGCGTCACAATGGCCGCATGATTCACTCGTTCGAACCGTCCGTGGCGGGAGGATCCGGGCTGTGGATCTGAGACCGGAACTGCTGCCCCCGCCGGTGAGCCGGCAACGGCTGGACGAGTTGAGCCGCGAGATCGAGCGGATCGCCGGTCTGGTGGCCGAAGGCTCCGACGGCGCCGACGAGGCGGTCCGGGCCTTCAACGCGATGACCGGCCATGCCTATGCGGCCCTCGACTTCGCCGCGTACGACGCCGGCCGGAGCCTGGGCGAGGTCGCCAGGGAGGCGGCCCGGCCGGCGCGCCCCCGGGTTCCGGACATCACGAGGGACGAGCTCGTCGAAATCGTCCGCAGACTCCTCGCCGCCGACCCGGAGAGCGACTACTACGTGCGGCTCCTCGACGCGAACGTGCCACATCCCCGGGCGAGCGACCTGGTCTTCCACCCATCGAACGGCCTCCGGAACGCATCGGGGGAGGACATCGTCGACGCGGCCCTGCGGTACCGGCCCATCGCGCTCTGATGTACGGGGAGGGGCCCGCGTTCTGATGCGGCGTCAGCCAACTCTGTTCAGGGACGGGGGGCCTTCTCGCCGTGCACGGCCCTGTATTCGGCGGCGAGCCAGGGACCCAGGTCCTCGATGAGCATGCCGAGTACGGCCGGATCCGCGGAGGGCGTGCGGCCCGTGACGGCGGCCGTGCGTATCTGGTCGAGGCGCTCGGGGTAGTAGCGGCCGAAGAGTTCGGCGGACTCGCCGAGGTCGCTGGTCCAGCCGCCCCAGCGCGGCATGACCAGGGTGAAGCCGGTGCGTACGAGCTTGCGGGCGGCGTGGCGGCTCAGGGTCTTGCGGTCGGCGTCCGTGGCGGCTTCGGCCGCTCGGTGACGCCAGCGGGGGAGTGCGAGCGGGAGGTCACCGTTCGTCTCGCGGGCGAGCAGGGCCGTGGGGCGGTAACGGGGAAGCCGTGCGGCGAGGTCGCCGCCCAGCAGCGGGGTGCACAGGCAGGCGACGAAGAATCCGCCGTCGTGGCGCTCGAGTTCGCTGAGCAGGGTATGCGTGCTGGACAGCAGGATCCCGACGCCGTCGATCTGGCCGTAGGAACGGTCGACAGCGGCCTCGATCGCCTTGGCGTCCGCCCGGTCGGCCTCCGTGGGCTCGCGGCGGAGGGCGAGCAGCAGGTCGAGGTCGGAGACACCGGGAAGGGCGGCGCCGCGGGGGATGCTGCCGTAGAGATAGGCGCTGTGCAGCCGGGCGTCGTCGAACGTCTCCGTGATCCGGGCGCGGGCGTCCTGGACGACGGGGACGAATGCCTGCGCCACGCGGCTCAGCGCACCTTCCCGCGCGATCGTCCCGTCCTGCTCCAGCCCCCTGCCGCCCGGGCTTCCGCTCCTGCGCCTGCTGATGCTCCCGCTCATGGGGCCACTGTGCCCCGTGCGTTCACCGGCTGCCGAACGGTTTTCACCGCTCCACACGTTGCGGACGGGCGGCCCGGTCGTCCAACCAGCGGCGCAGCGCGGTGCGGTCGACCTTGCCGTTCGCGTTCACCGGCAGGGTCTCCAGGGCGTGCACCGACGCGGGCACCATGTAGGGCGGCAGACTGTCCGCGGACGCATCGGCCACCGCGGCCGGATCCGTCACTCCCGACATCACGGCGGTGATCGTCGCCGGGTCCGGCCACATCAGGCACACCGCCTCCACCGCCCCGGACCGGCGCAGCGCCGCCTCGATCTCCCCCAGTTCGATCCGGTAGCCCTCGACCTTGACCTGCTGGTCGTTGCGGCCGATGCAGACCAACTGGCCGTGCTGCCTGCGGACCAGATCGCCCGTGCGGTAGTACGTCCTGCCCTCGCGTGCGAAGAAACGCTCGGCGGTCAGCTCGGGTGCCCGCCAGTAGCCGGGCGTGGTCTGCGGGCCGGCCACGCACAGTTCACCGGTGGCCCCGTCCGCGACCGGCATCAGGTCCTCGTCCACGATCAGCGTCTGCAGGCCGGGGTACGGCTGCCCGATCGGCAGGTTGTCGTGCACGCACTGCGCCGGGCTCGTCCGCGGGTCCCAGCGGTAGACCGTGCAGGCGATGGTCAGCTCGGTCGGGCCGTAGAGGTTTTCCACGGTCGATGCGGGCGCGGCGGCCTGCCAGGCCTCGGCGGTGGCCCTGGGCAACGCCTCGCCGCAGAACAGACTCCACCGCAGGGTGGGCATCGATCCGGGCGTGAGCACGCCCCGCTTGCGCAGCGCCGCGGCCACCGATGGCACCGAGAACCAGACGGTGATCCCGTTGCGCTCCAGGTAGGAGAAGGGAGCCAGCACCTCGGAGGGGTCCACGGCACAGACCCGCGCCCCGTTGTCCCAGGCCATGAAGAGGTCGAAGACCGACAGGTCGAAGGTCTGGTCGCCGATCTGGGTGAGCCGGTCGTCGGGCGTCAGCCGGTAGCGGTCCTGGTTGGTATCGAGAAAGGACCGGACGTTGGCGTGGGTGACGGGGACTCCCTTGGGCTCACCGGTGCTGCCCGAGGTGAACAGCACATACGCCGGGTCGTCGGGTCCGGCCCCGGGCAGCTGCTCCAGCGGCGCGGCGGCCGCGAGATCGGCCGCGTCCAGGACGGGACCGTCGCCGAGGTCCGGGCCGTCGACGAGACCGGGGATGTCGACACGCAGGCTGTCGGGCAGCAGCACAGCCGGCCGCCGCGGCAGGCCTCGGAGCAGGGCCGGCAGTTGGGGCAACGACGCCTCGTCGACGATCAGCGCATCGACGTCGGACTGCTCCAGCATGGTCCGGGTCCGCCGTACGGGGAGATTCCGGTTCAGCGGGACGAAGGCCGCTCCGGCGAACAGCGCGGCGGCCACGCCCAGGTACGCAGCCTCACTGCGCGAGGCCAGGACG
Organism: Streptomyces chattanoogensis; assembly: GCF_001294335.1. Lineage (GTDB taxonomy): Bacteria > Actinomycetota > Actinomycetes > Streptomycetales > Streptomycetaceae > Streptomyces > Streptomyces chattanoogensis. The sequence goes on along the minus strand of NZ_LGKG01000207.1, from coordinate 153,074 downwards.
CCGACCCGCCGCGGCCGGGGTCCCGCTGCCTCGACGAGCAGGGACGCCCACCGCCGGGCGGTGTGCGCAACCTCCTCGTAGCTGTACTCGCGTGGGCCGATGGTCAGGGCAATGCCGTCGGGACGGGCGGTCGCGTGGTGCAGGAGTCCGGCGCCCAGGCGTCGGCCCGGCGCCGCAGCCATCTGCGTACCGTCGAAGCGAGCCGGCCCTGGACCCGGTGGGGAGGAGTCGCTTGAGTCGCGCATGCCTCCACCCTGCCGACCGCCGGCGCTCGGCGCCTGTTGGCGGGCTGCGGACAGGGGACGCAGCGGGCCGCGCCATGGGCTGCCCGCCCCGCCCCGCCACGGCCGACCGCCCCACCACCTTGATCTCAACTTAACTTCAGGTCCTACGGTGCTTGCATCAGCGATCGAGCCGCGAAGAGCGGTCATTCCCAGGGAGCACCGCACATGACGACCCAGCACCTCTCCGACGCCGACCTCGCCGCCCAGCCGGCCGCCTACTGGACCGGAGTGGCCTACGAGGCCCTCATCGCGTTCACCCGGGCCCGGCAGGCCGAGCTCGGTTTCACCCAGCCCCAGTACTGGCTGCTGCGCAACCTGTCGAAGAACGACATCTCACCCGACGGCCACGGCATGACCATCCCCGAACTCCAGGAAGCCATGCGCTCCTACCTCAGGCCCGAGGACGATCTGACGGCCGAGTCGGAGACCCTGCTGGAGCGCGGCCTGCTCACCCGTGACGGCGACGGACGGCTGTGGATCACCGAGGCGGGGGACGAGGCCCGCGCGGGTCTCAAGCAGCACGCCCCGGCGATCCGCGACCGCATCCACCACGGCATCGACGACGCCGACTACGTCACCGCCCTGAAGGTGCTCCAGCAGATGATCCGGAACACCGGCGGCACCGAGGCGTAAGCCGGACCGGCTCATCCGCCGCCGACGGCGAACGGCCCGCCCGCACCGAAGGCCCGCTCGGCGAAGCGCTCGCCGATGCGGCGGTGACCGGCGGCATCCGGGTGAAGCCGGTCGGGCAGCGGCAGCTGACGGAAGTCCGCTTCGCCGTAGAGCGAGCGACCGTCGAGATAGTGCAGGTTCGGGTCGTCGGCCGCCCGCTGCCCGGTGATGCGGGAGAGCTCGTCCCGGATGACGCGCAGCGTCAGCCGCCCGCCGGAGCGGTCCGACGGGTCGCCCAGGGCCCGGAAACGCAGTTCCGGGGCGTCGAAGTCCGGTGCGGTGGGGCCCGGCGTGTCCTCGTGAAGGGGACAGAGGATGGGGGAGACGACCAGCAACGGCGTGGTGGGGTGGCCCTCCCGGAGGGTGTCGAGGAAGCCGTGGACCGCGGGGGAGAAGCCGCGCAGGCGCATCAGATCGGCGTTGACCAGATTGATGCCGATCTTCAGGCTGATCAGGTCCGCGGGGGTGTCCCGCATGGCGCGCGCGGTGAACGGGTCGAGCAGGGCGTTGCCGCCCAGACCCAGGTTGATCAGCTCCACGCCGCCCCGGGCGGCGGCCAGCGCGGGCCAGGTCGTGGTCGGGCTGCCGGCGGTGGAGCCGTGGCTGATCGAACTGCCGTGGTGCAGCCACACCCTGCGGCCGCGGTCCGGCGCGGGCTCCACCGGGGCGTCGGTGCGCAGCGCGATCAGCTCGGTGATCTCCGTCTGCGGCAGCCAGATCTCGACGTCCTTCGCGCCGTCGGCCAGATCGGTGAACCGCACGGTGTCCGTCGGTCCGGGACGGGTGACCGTCGCCCCGGTGGCCATGTCGACGGTGTGGACGTTACCGCCGGACACGCTCGCCCGGCCGCTCGGACGCCCGTCGACGAGCAGCTCGTACACGCCGTCCGGCTGGGCCGGGGCGCCCTGGTAGACCGTCTTGGTGGGGAGCACATCCAGCTCGACGGCGGTGGCCCGGGTGCGGAAGGCCAGCCGCACACCGGAGGGTTGGGCCTCGACCATGCGCAGGTATGCGTCGGGGAACTGCTTCCGCGCCCAGGCGGGCAGCCGGTGCGGCAGGACGCCGTGCGCGGTGCGCTCCAGATCGAGGGCGCCGCGCACGATGCGCGGATCGAGGGGCGTGGTGATCCAGTCGGTCACGCCGGCCTCCCGGTGTCCAGCGCCATGCTCATGAACAGGGCGGTCTCCCCCTCGCTCGCCGTGCCCCGGTAGAAGGTGGTGTCCAGGCCGCAGAGGGCGAAGCCCATCCGGCGGTAGGCGCGGATGGCGGGGACGTTCACGTTCGTCGTCTCCAGCCAAGCCGTGCGTGCTCCGAGCCGGCGCCCGTATGCGCAGGCCCGCTGCATCAACGCCGAGCCGACCCCGTATCCACGGTGCGTGGGCGCCACGGCTATCTCGTGCACCACCAGCCGGTGATGCCACTCCTGCACCCCGGCGACGACGAAGCCGCACACCTTCCCCTCGTTCCCTTCGTCGACGGCGACCTCGACGTGCAGGTCATCCGATGCGTCGGACTCGTCGTCCTTGCTCGCGTCGCCATCGCTCTCGTCGACGGGAAACGTTTTGAGCAGCGGCGGATCGACAACGGTCGCACGCAGCGCGAACCCCTCGTCGCCTGCGACGACTTCGTAGACGGTGTCCGTGGTGAAGGAGTCGTCGATCGCGCCGATCTGCTCTTCGTCCTGCGGTCCCGCCTGCCGGTAGACGATGTGTCGTTCAGGGCTCACACGTACTCCGTGTTCTCGGCTGATCGGTCACCCGGCCAGACGAACGGCGCGCCGCGTAAGTTCCGCTCTCAGCAGCTGACGGACCAGGTGTGGGAGCTGCCCCGGTCGTTCGCGCCCGAGTCGTAGCCGACCTCCTGCCCGGGAGCCAGGCAGAGGGTGACGTCTCCCTGCAGCTCGCGGCCGTCGTACACCTTGACGTGGTCGGGGACGTCGGGCCCGGAGATGCCGTGGTTGGCCCACGAGGAGTCTTCGTTGGACATGTCGCCCATGTCCGGGGCGGGGCGGCGTTCCGGGGCGGCGCAGCCGGCCAGAAGGCAGCCGGCCAGGAGCGGGGGGACAAACGCGGCCGAGGCCGCGACGAGTTGACGCATGCGGGTGGGTCCCCCGGAATGGCGGCGGTCGATCTGGGCACGGTCACACTCCCCAGCGCAGGTCGGCGCCATACCACCCGAAAAGGTGACCCGGTCCCGAGCCGGCCCCGCCGCCACTCGGCCGCATCGCCGAGCTGCGTTCCCGTCGGCATCTGCCACGATGAGGGTGAGCGCGGTCCTTCCCCGGCCAAGGAGGCGGAGGTGCACGACGCGACGGACGCCGGCCGCCCCGGGCGGAACGGCCGGGAACCGGTCGAACGCATCGACGCGGTGCTGTTCGACATCGGCGGCACCGTCTACGACGACGAGCGTTTCGTGCAGGCGCTGTACCGGGCGACATGCGACCTGGCGGGCGAGATCGACGAGACCGAATTCTGGGATTTCTACGACGCCGTCCGCGCCGGGGGACTCCCGATCCGCCCCGCGTTCGCCGACCGGTACGTGCCCGGCGGCGATGTCGCCCTGCTCCACCGGCAGATCGTGAAGCACTGGGCGTATCCCGTCGAGGCGCTCTATCCCGACGTCCAGCCGGTGTTCGCCGCGCTGGCGCGGCAGTACCGGCTCGGGGTCCTGTCCAACTCGCCACCGCAGGTCCGTGACGCGCTGCACCGTGACGGCCTGGACCTCCTGTTCGAGACGATCCTGCTCGGCGGCATCGACACCGCCGAAAAACCCGACGCGCGCGCCTTCCGCGACGTGCTGGACCGGATGGACGTCACGCCCGCACACGCCGTCTACGTCGGCAACCGCCTCGACGCCGACGTCCGGGGAGCCGGACGCGTCGGACTGCGCACCGTATGGCTGCTGCGCGGCGAGGCCCCGCCGGCGCCCGTCCTCAGCCAGCTGGCCCAGGCCGATGCGGTGATCACCTCACTGACCGGGCTGCCGCTGGCACTGGCCCGGCTGGAGAACCGGGCCCCGCCGGTGGCACCGCGGGTGCGGGGCGTGTCCACGGCGGCACTCGACATCACCGGCCAGTACCGGACCCGGCAGCGCCTGGCCGTGGTGAACGCCGCCAGCGTGCGCATCGGCTCCGCCCTGGACGTCACGCAGACGGCCCAGGAGCTCGTGGACGTCGCCACCGAGCACTTCGCCGACTTCGTCGCCGTCGACCTGATCGAGGACGTCCTGCGCGGCAGTGCGCTGCCGCCGGAACCGGTGAGTGAGCCCGTCCTGTGCCGGGCCGCGCAGGGGTCCGTCCTGGAGGGCTGCCCGGAGTCCGTCGTCGGCCCCGGGCAGACGATCCGCTACCTGCGCGATTCGCCCATGGCCCACGCTCTGGCCGTCGGGAGCCCGTCCCGGCACTGGGTCGACGACCAGGACATTCAGCGGTGGCTGGAACAGGACCCCCGGTACGCGCGTGCCATACGCCAGTGCGGAACCCATTCGCTCATCATGACGCCGCTCATGGCCCGCGGCACCCTTCTGGGCCTCGCCCAGTACCTGAGGCACCGCGCCCCCGACGCCTTCGACGCGGACGATCTCCTCCTCGCCGAGGAGATCACCGCCCGGGCCGCCCTGGCCATCGACAACGCCCGCCGCTATGCCCTCGAGCGCGACACCTCCCTGGCCCTGCAGCGCAACCTGCTGCCCAGGCACGCACCCCGGCAGGCCGCGGTGGAGGTCGCCTCGCGTTATCTGCCGGCCGGCTCCACCGCCGGTGTGGGCGGTGACTGGTTCGATGTCATCCCCCTGTCCGGCGCGCGGGTCGCCCTGATGGTCGGCGACGTCGTCGGCCAGGGCATCCAGGCCTCGGCGACCATGGGACGCCTGCGTACGGCAGCACTGACGCTCGCCGATATCGACATGCCGCCCGACGAACTGCTCACCCACCTCGACGACGTCGTCCTGCGCCTCGACCGTGAGGAGGCGCCGCAAACGGGCCGGCCGGCCGCGCCGGAGGCCGAGGTCGCCGGCGCCACCTGCCTCTATGCGGTCTACGATCCGGTCTCGCGCGGCTGCACACTGGCCCGCGCCGGACATCTCGCTCCCGCGATCGTCTATCCGGACGGCAGGGTCGACTTTCCCGAGCTTCCCCCCGGCCCGCCGCTGGGCCTCGGCGGACTGCCCTTCGAATCCGCGGAACTCCGGTTGCCCGAAGGCAGCCTGATCGCCCTGTTCACCGACGGTCTGGTCCGGTCCGCCGGACGCGATATCGACCTCGGCCTCCAACAGCTGCGCCAGGGCCTGGCCGGGACCGCCGCCTCCCCGCTGGAACAGACCTGCGACAGCCTGCTCCGGACCTTGCTTCCCGAGAGCCCCACCGACGACGTCGCCCTCCTGCTCGCCCGCACCCACGCCCTCGACGCCTCCCAGGTCGCCACCTGGGACCTGGAGCCCGACCCGGCCATGGTCGCGCGCGCCCGGGAACTGACGAGTCATCAGTTGACTGCCTGGCACCTCGACGAGGAGCCCTTCGTCACCGAACTCGTCGTCAGCGAACTGGTCACCAACGCCATCCGCTACGGCCGCCCTCCCCTCCAGCTGCGCCTGATCCACGACGCCGGCCTCATCTGCGAGGTCTCCGACGCCAGCAGCACCGCGCCGCATATGCGCCGCGCCCGCGTCTATGACGAAGGCGGACGCGGCCTGCTCCTCGTCGCCCAGCTCACCCAGCGCTGGGGCACCCGCTACACCGGTACCGGAAAGACCATCTGGGCCGAACAAGCCCTGGGCGCCGCGCTCTGAGCAGACCCGCCCGGGTTCCGGCCGCACATCGTGAACTGCGGAAGACACAGAGGTGGCCAGGCTGCACGCCGTCCGCCCGGTCTTCCGTACGGTGGTGTGCAGCCCGGCCTGACTGCTCGGTGCCTGGTCGGCGTATCTCGTCGCTGTGGGAATTCCAGCGGAGGAGCCTCCTTTTTGGCCGCTAGCGACGGATATCACGCGCGATGGGCCCCCGCGACTGCTCTTCGCGCGTGTACGTCACTCGTTCACCTGCCCTCAGAGTTGCCGGACCCTCGCCCGGTTCCCGCAATTCCGCGTACGGAGCATGAATGTCGGCTCCGTCTTCGTCCGCCCGGATGATGGCCTCCATCCGTGTATCGCTGGCCGCCTGTACGGTTCCGGACCTGCGCATTGTCATGTGTGCTCCCGATGTCCTCGCGGTGCGCTCCGTTGCGCTCCCGCAGCGGTGAAGGTGATCCGAAGAGCCTGCTGGTGGTACCGCTGCTCATGCTCGCCTGTCTCCCGTGAGTCTTTGTGGAGAGGGGACGCAGGTGGAAAGCTCACCCGTGAAGTCTCCAAGTGCGCCCACTCAGCGGTGCATTTTGTTCGGACACCTCTACGCCTAACCGCTTATTTCCTGGAAATTCGGCGCGCGCCGGGTTTTCCGCTGCACGGTCGCGCTCCGGGCGCGTATCTGGCTGAACGATCTATTCCGCGCGCCCTCCTGTGTCACTGACACGGCGCAGCGGGCAGCGGCGGGAGCAGGACGGCAGGGGTGAGCCCGGCCGCCGCATGGCGGCCGGGCTCACCCGCTCACCTCACCCGGACCCGTCAGTCCTCATGGTCGGCCGGGGGCATTGCCGTGCCACCGCGACACCCTGTGAAGGTGGCGTTCGGGCAGAAGGCGTCAAAGCCCATCCCGAACTTCGCGAAGGCCTCCCAGGCGGCCTTCCGGGCCGTGGTGTATTGGGTCGTGGTCAACAGCGGCCCGCCCTTCATCGCCTTCAGGGCGCGCAGGATGGCGTCGCGCGCCACGAGGAACGAGGGGTTCTTCGGCGTGAGCTTCATGCCGTCGACGACCGCCTGCCACGTCACCCGGTAGCCCTGCTCCTTGTTGTTGAGCGCGGCGGAGACCTTGCGGGTCATCTCCATGAGCGCCGCGCACCAGATCTCACCGACGTCATGGACTTCCTGGTAGCTCAGATCGCCGTTGCCGGGGCCCGAGACCTCGCCCGTCCCCTTGCCGATGTCGCCGAACTTGCCCGGGTACTCCGAGTCGTAGGGCCGTTGCCGGATGCCTTTCGCCCGGTTGACCACCCAGTCCCCGATGACGACACGCTCCTCGGATTTCGAGAAGTTGCTGGTCGTGAGCGCGAAGAAGTCTCCCCAGCCTTCACCCATCGCGACCGACTGCTCCTCGCGGAGACCGTTCGCGTCGAACAGACCCCCGACGAGGCGGTTGGACACCCCGTGGCAGAACTCGTGAACGACGACGTGGTACGAGTTGGCCGTGTGGCGGCCGGTGCTGGTGACCAGCCCCATGTTCATCACGGCTTCCAGGCCGTCGGCCCGCGTGGCCATGTTGGCCGTGCCCTGTACCGGTCCCGGGTGTGCAAGGGCTCGGACCGGGTCCGCGCCCTTTCCCGTGCCCGTCACGTTCACGGCCTGGAAGTTCCCCTGGTCCTCCGTGAACCCGAGCATCATGAAGAGGTCGTGCGCGAGGTTACAGAAGTAGAAGATGTTGGTGACGAGCTGCTCGGGGGTGTCCTGCGCGGCGTCGAAAACGCCGTTGCCCGACGCATCGACGTTGACCTCGAAGGGCCGGCGGGTCGCCCCGTTGAGAGCGCGGACGTTGCTGCCCTCGGTCGACACCTTTCCGTCGTGCTTCTCCGCCCAGGGCAGCGGGAACCCGGCGGGCATCCCGGGCGGCACCAGGGTCGGGTAGTCGCTCGTCGGCAGCGGGAACGGGACCTTGTGGAGGGTGCTCTCGGCGGGGTCACGCTGGAAGACACTCCCGGCGACCGCGTGGCTGACCGCGTCGAAGAAGTAGAGGATCTCGGGCTCCTCCAGATTCTCGGTCCGGTCATCGGCCTCGACGAAGGCGATGTACTGAGCGGCCAGATTCTCTCTCGAGAAGGTGAACTTCCAGGTGAGGCGGGCATCGTCGCCCATGTACAGATACACCAGCCGGGCCGGGACGGCCTCCTCGAACGGTCCCTGGCTGAACGTCATCGGCTCATCGTTGCGTGTCTGGGCCGACAGGCGCTCAAAGCCCTGCGAGATGTCGAGACGCGGGAGTTCGTCGTCGCCGAAGGCTCCCTTGAGCGTTCTGGGCTCGGCGGCCTTCGCGGCCGCCACACGCAGCGCCACCTCGGCCGGGACCGTCGGCTTGACCGGCAGGTTCTCCGGCGTGCTCACCGTGTCACCGACGATCCGGTCGACCGTGCCGTCCGGGTGCAGCCACACCTTCGGCGCCATGGCCCACACCTCGATGCCGTTGAGCACCTGCTGCAGGCTCACGACGCGCATGCCCTCGCTCGTCGTCGTGACGTTCGGGTCGGCCTCGAACTCCACCGGCTCGCCGGCTGAGAAGCCGATCGCCTCCGCGACCGAAGCGACATAGTCCTTGGCCTGGGCGATGTAGCCGGTGTCGGGGGGACTGGTGGCCCCGGAGGCGGGCGCTGCCCGGTCGGTGGTGAAGCCCGGAGCACCGGCCACCCGCAGCTCCGTCAGATGCCCGGTGAAGCGGTTCACCTTGCTGCGGTCGGCCACCAGGGTGTGGTCGACCGATGCCGCCACCCGGTCGGTGTCATCCAGGAAGGCGTCTGCCCGGTCGACGCTGGCCAGACGGTCGAATTCGGTGTTCCGCTTGTCGATCAGAACGCTCATGGCGTGCTCCTTGCGCGTGCTCCTGGTGCATGCTCGTTGTGGGGGTCACAGACCTGCGAGGGTGAAGGCCGCGGCCGCGACCGTGCGGGCGATCGCGGCGGCGTAGTCCGTGTCGTGGTCCTCGTCGAGGAGGGTGTCGCCCGGCTTGTGGTACTGCCGGGTGCCGGTCGCGGGCGCGGTGTCGTCGAAGAAGTTCTCGCAGACGGCGGTGGCTGCCCAACCGCGTTCATGGAAGCTTGCGTGATCGCTCCGCCCTGCGGCCGGATCGCCGGCACCCGCGAGCACTTGGAGCGAGAAGTCGGCGGCGAGCGCCGGGGCGGCCTGGACGACGCGGTTCCCCAGCGCGTCCGAGGCGCCCACGACCGGGCCGGGGACCGACGAGCCCGTGTGGATTTCCATCGTGCGGGTGCCGCCCTGGAATCCCGCGATCATGTCCATCTGGAACACGCCGGAGATCCGGTCACCGGCCGATGCGGCGGCGCGCGCGTAGGCCTTGCTGCCGACGAGGCCCTGCTCCTCGGCGTTGAAGAGGACGAAACGCACCGTCCGGGCCGGTGTCCTGCCGTCGGCGACCATCGCGCTCAGGCACTCGGCCGCGGACATGACCGCCGCCATCCCGCTCGCGTCGTCGTCGGCACCGGGTGCCGGGTCGACGGCGGGGTTGTACGGGCGTGGCAGGCCGCTGCTGTCGAAGAACTCGCCCCTGGCCGCGGTCGAATCGAGATGGGCCGTGACGAGCACGGCGGAGTCCGCCGACGCGACGGGGAACTCCGCTTCGAGGTTGGAGAGCCGGCGTCCCCGCCACGAGAACTCATGGCGTCTGACCGTCAGACCGAGGTCCTGGAGCCGGCGGGCGAGGGCGCCGACCACCAGAGCGTTGTCGACGTTCGACGCATCGCGGCTGCGTACCTTCAGCGGCTCGCCCTCGACGAGCGGATCGACGCCGGAAACGCGGGCGACATGGCCGCGCATGGCGGCAGGGGTGACGGCCGCGCGCACCGCGGCGACCGTCTCCGGGGAGGGCGCACCGTCGGTGAACTCCTCGATGAACCCCTCGGCCTGGACCTCGCCCGGCCGGGAAAGGAGGGCCGGGTCGGGAAGCAAGCGCTCGGTGTGGCCGGGTTTGGCCCCCGTGATGTGCAGGTCCTCGACGGGGGTGCCGGCCGCGGCAGCGATATAGACGCCGCCCGGAGCCGGCCCGAGAGAAGCGACCTGCGGTCCCGGCCCGTTGAGCTCGCCCGAGATGAAGGCGAACGCGGCCGTGGCGCGCATGTCCGCTTCCGCCGTTGCCCTGGTTTCCGCCGGGCCTTCCGCGAAGGACGGCGGGACGGAAACCGGGCGGTCGTCGCGCATCAGGAAGGCGGCTGTCTCTTCGACCTGGCCCCTGAGGTCGGCCGTGAATCCGCCCTGCTGGAGTGCGTCCACCCCCTGCGCGGTCGCCATGACGAGGACGAGTTCGCCGGAGGCCACATGCACCGGAACGATTTCGCCGGCGTTCGCGATCGCCTCGAGATCGGCCAGACTCCGGTCCGCAGGCAGGCTGATCCGTGCCCAGAACACCGGGCGGCCCTCGACGGCGGCGAGAGTGAAGACCGGGTGGGCGGCAGCACGCATTCCGGCCTCGCGTGCGAACGCACGCTCATCGGGATCCTCACCCACGAATACGCAGTCGTCGGCCGCGACGCCCGCGCTCGCCACCGCGCCGTCGAAAATCCCGCGCGCGGTCTTCGGACCCCAGTGAAGGAGGCCGGCCTCGGTGAAACGGTCCGGAAAGGCCGCGTGCAACGCTGCCGCCAGGGCGGCGCGCGCGGCCTCCCCGGTGCCCGGGTTCGAAACAATGCCTTTCCGGGTTCCCGCAAAGGCGTCGAGAACCGCGAAGACGCGGGGCCGCGGGCGGAGAGTCAATGAACCATCAGCTCCGAAACTCGCGTCCGCGAGCGTCTCGCCGATGTCGAAGAAAAGTACCGGCATCTCGGCGCCTCCGAAAACGTGCGGGGTATGGCCGTGCGTGCGCCGCTGTGCAGGCCCCGCCCTCTGCATTGTCCGCGCGATGATGCCCTCTCGCATGTCGGCGCCGATGCGGTAACGCTCCGCGCCGTCATGGCGGTTGGGGAGCTACCGAGCACATCTCCGTGACCGCTGGGAGTGACGCCGACAGGGGATGCCGACGGCGGATACCGGCAGGGCGTGACGGCGCCGGTGGTGCTGACGGAGCGTGCCGTCGGCACCATCGGGAGGTGATCGCCCGAACGTCGCGGTGAAGGCCTTTGTGTCAGCTTTGTGTGCCAGCTTTGTGCCAGGGAATTCACCCGTATTCACTCTCTATGTGGCGCCAGTAATTCGCTTCCGCTTTCCGTGCTTCCGCTTTCCGTGCTTCCGCTTTGCGTGATGCTGCTTTCCGTGATGCGCAATACCGAAATGCGCCCCGCGAGCTTGCGTGCAAGTCTGGTAACGGTCCATCGTTCGACATCCGCCAGGAGGCACGATCGTGGGCAAGAAACAGACCCGGCAGAACCGCGGCGCCCGCACCGGCGGCCATGAACGCAGCGCCACCGCGGAGGCGAAGGGGCAGACGAAGGCATCGGCCCCCCACGACACCGAGAACCCGATCTCGAAACACGTCGCCCACCGGCAGCAGCGGAAATTCGGCCACAACTGACCTTCGAGGGCTGACCTTCGAAGCCACGGCAATGCCTGCCTGCGTGGTCGTCAGGTGGTGACCCGTACCGTCTCCACCCAGCGCGGGGGCTCCGGTGCGCCGGGGCCGATCAGCGCCGCGATGAGGCGGCAGGACGGGACCTCGTCGGGCCAGGGGGTGTAGCCGTCGGTGAGGACGATGACGATGTTCGGGCGGTCCCGGGCCGCGAGTGCGGAGTCGATGCCGACGCGCATATCGGTGCCGCCACCGCCGCCGAGGGTGATCTGCTCGGTGGCCGTCACCCGGGACACGGCGTGCACATCGGCGTCACACGCGAGCACGGTCACGCGATTGCCCCGTACGCCGACCTCGCGCAGCACGCCCGTGACCTCGGCGAGAGCGGCGCCGAGTTCGTCATCGCCCATGGAGCCGGAGGTGTCGATGACGACGGCCACCCGGGGCAGCGGGCGGCGCAGGCTGGGCAGGACGACACCGCGCAGCGCCGGGGTGCGGCGCGACGGGCGGCGGTAGGTGTAGTCGACGGCGCCGCCCGCCCACGCGGCCGCTTCCCGGACCGCACCGGAGAGCGCCTGCCGCCAGTCCACCGTGGGTTCCAGGACCTCCTCGGCCCAGCGCTGCCAGCCCGCGGGCAGGGTGCCGCGGGCGCGCTGGTGGGCGCGCATGGCCTCGGCGGTGTGCCGCCGCAGCGCCTGCGCCTCCACCTCGCCGAGCCGGGCGGGGCCGGCGGATCCGGGCAGCTCCCAGGGCACCGGCCGCCCGTGGGCGCCCGACCCGCAGTCCGGCGCCTGTACGTCCGGTGGCAGCCGGCCGACGTACGCCTCGAACAACTGCCCCTCGGGCAGGCCGAACAGCCGGGGTTCCATCCGCCCGGCGGGCAGGCGCAGACCGTCGGCGAGGAGATCGTCGTTGATCTCGCAGTCCTGGGCGACATTGACGCGGTGCCAGTCGCGCTGGTCGGCGGCAGGGAGCCGGTCGGCGCGCCCGTGGTGGTCGCGTAGCAGGTGCGCCACCTCGTGCACCCAGACGCCCGCGAGTTCGGCCACGGGTGTGGCGTCGACGAAGGCGGGCGACACATAGCAGCGCCAGTGCCGGTCCACCCCCATCGTCCGCACCTCGGCGCGCGCCACGATCGTCAGGGCGTACAGCGCCGAGGCGAGATAGGGCCGGTCGCTCGCCGCCCGGTAGCGGGCGGCGAGCAGTTTGGTCATGTCCAGTGTCGTCATGTCCAGGCGCCGCATTCCGTCATCCCGGTCTGCCTCAACGGCCGCCGGGCAGCGCCCCGGACATCTGCAGCAGGTCCAGGAAGGCGTCGATGCCGGGCGGGACGGGCCAGTCGAGCTTGCGCATCGCCGCGAGGTCGGTGGCCGCGCGGGCGGCCACGTCCGGTACGCCCGCATCGACGGCCTTCGCGAGCACCGCCCAGCCGGCCTCCCAGCGGGGCCGGGTGAGCTCGCTCTGAATGGCGGCGACCACCGCGATGAGGAAGGCGAGTTGGCGGTCGCCGCGGTCGGGGAGGGCGAACGCGGCGGGGTCGGCGAGGACACGGTCGGGGTCCGGCAGATCGAGGTGTTCCAGGTACGAGAGCAGTTCGATGCCCGCGCCGTCGCCGACCGCGCCCGTCAGCGCCGCGGCCAGCGCCTCGCGGCCGGCGCCCGTCGCGTATCCGGTCGCCAGCAGCCGCAGCGCCATCTCCCAGGTCCGCGGGGACGGCCACGACCGGCCCCGGCTCTCCGCATCGGCGGGTATGTGGTGCACCAGGCCGGGCCTGGCCGTCAGGAAGCCGGAGACCGCGCCGCGGGCCCGCGCGACCGCGCCGGGCACCCTGGCGGGATCGACCACCGGAACGGTCACCTCCGGCCAGGTGCCGGCCATACCGCGCGCCACCGTCCGGGGATCGTGGGTCCAGTCGAGATGGACGAAGCGGTTGGCGAGCGGCGGGCTGAGGTGCCAGCCGTCCGCGGCGCTCGACGGCGGGTTGGCCGCGGCGACGATACGTACCGCCTCGGGCAGGACGAGGCTGCCCACCCGGCGTTCGAGGACGACGCGCAGCAGAGCCGCCTGCACGGCCGGTGGGGCGGAGGACAGTTCGTCGAAGAAGAGCAGGCCCGCTCCGGCGCGGGCGAGCCGGACCGCCCAGTCGGGCGGGGCCATCGGCACGCCGGTCACGGCCGGGTCGTCCCCGACGATCGGCAGCCCGGCGAAGTCGGACGGTTCGTGCACGCTGGCGATGACCGTCTCCAGCGGAAGGGCGAGCCCGGCGGCGAGCTGCTGCAGACCGGCCGACTTGCCGATGCCCGGCTCGCCCCACAGCAGTACGGGCTGATTGGCCGTCACCGTCAGGGCGAGGGCCTCCAGTTGGGGATGGGCGGCGGGCTCGGTCCGCAGTGTGCGCAGCCTGCTGTTGAGGTCGTCCGCGGCGGCCAGCGGGCCGGGTGTGGTGCGGGCGGTGGGGGAGGTGCCGGTGCTCAAGAGCCCTCGTCCTCGTTCTCGTCGTCGTCCTCGTCCTCGTCCATCATTTCGTCCCACCAGGCCTGGCCGGCGCCCGGATGGTCCTCCTGCACGCGCTTCCGCAGGAAGTCCAGGTCGGCGCGCTTGTACCAGCGAATGAGCTGGGCCAGCGACTTCTCCGTCTCGTCGACCACATCGATCCGGGCACCGGCGGCGAGGAGCGCCTCCACGAGGGCCCTCGAGCCGCGGTCGCTGACCGCCACGCACAGCGGCGTGCGGTCCTGGTTGTCGCGTGCCTCGAGGTCGAGTCCCGCGGCCAGCAGCCGGGGCAGCAGCGGCTCGTGGTCGAGCAGGTTCAGCACATGGAGCAGCGACCGTCCGGCGGCGTCGCGCACCCGGGGATCGACGCCCGCGTCCAGGAGTTCCAGTACGCCCGGGGTGTCGCCGTGCTGGGCGCGCAGGAACACGTCCCGCATCTGGGCACGCAGCCCCTTCGGCAGCCGCCCGCTTCCCGACGCCCACGTCTGCTCCACGGCGAAGCACCCGGCGACATCGCCACCGAACGCGCGCAGGGCCCGCTCGCGCTGCTGCTCCTCGTCGCTGTGCGGCATCTGCAGCAGCCCGCCGGGGCGGAAGCCCACCTCGTGCCACTCGCCACGGCATCTGACCCGTACGGGCGCGGGGGTGTCGGGTCCGGGCGGGCCGACGGGCCCGTCGGTGACCGGGAGCTCGGGGAACAGCGCCTCGCCGACCAGCGGATGCAGATGTTCCGGCCGGACCCCGCCGATGCGCAGCAGATCGAGGTCCGGGAGTCTGCGCCAGAGGGCTTCGGTCAGGAAGGGCACTTCCCTGACCTCCTGCCGGTCGACGATCCGCACCTGCAGATCGCCGCGGGAACCGAGGGCCGCCGGCTCCAGCAGGACGTAGCCGCGCCAGTCGCCGCCGATCAGGAAGCGGTACCCGACGCCCTCCGTCACCAGCCGGCGGATTTCCGGTTCCAGGCAGGTGAGCTGGAGCGCGATCCGCCCCAGCATCCGCTCCGGATCGACCCCTTGCCACCTCCTGCCGGTGGGGAGGGCCAGGTCCAGCTCGATTCCGGCCGCTGCGCAGGCCGCCGCGACCTTGCCCTCCTGATGCAGCAAGGTGACCCACTCGGACAGCGCCGCCGGATCATCGGGGCCGGGGTCGGCGGCGGGCAGTTCGTCCCTGCCGAGCGGGCTCCCGTCGGGGTGGAAGAACGGCGGCCGATGCATGCTGCCACCGCACCGTTCCCGCAGCTCCCCGGCATGGCGTGCGTCCCACAGGTGCCGCGCGGAACGCCAGTCCCCGGTGATCCGTCCGAAGACGCCGGGGGCTTGCTCCTCCGCGACCGTTTCGAACCGCAGGGCGATCCGCTGCGGTCCCTCGAGCATCACGGGCGTGGTGACGTGCAGATACGGCGTGGAGCCCTGCCCTTTGCCGGTGCGCTTCGGGTGGTAGCCCGCCAGCACCACGGTCTGCCCGGTTTCGAGCGTGGTCCGGCCGCCCAGCATCCGCGGCAGATGCCAGCGCAGCAGATCCGGGGCGAAATGGCGGAGGTCGTCCGCCAGTTCCGTGGCGACGTCGTGGCCGCAGTGGTCGGCGACCTCGGACAGGTCGAACAGCACATCCACGTTGGCCGCCGCGCATGCCCCCTGCCAGTCACCCGCCAGGCGGCGTTCGGTCGCGCGCTCGATCATCCACCGGGGCACCGCATAGCGACGGATCCGTCGCCAGGCCGCCGCCTCGTCCGGTGGGAAGCAACGGAGTTCGGGACGGGGGCTCAACGGTAGACACTTCCTATCGCACGCAGGTCGGGGTGGGCCCCGCCCACGGGCCGCAGGCGCCGGGTGAAGGACCGCTTCACCTTCCGGGGCAGGCCGGGGCCCAGACCGACGTACTCCAGGTGCGAGTCGTCCGGGACGGCCGCCAGCAGCGACTTCGCGCCCCGTCCGGTGAGCCCGGTGTGGCACAGCTCCAGCCGGCGCAGCGGGCTGCCCGGCAGTGCGGCGGCCAGCGCGCGGGCGCCTTCGTCGCCGGGGGTGTTGGCGGGGGCGCCGAGGCTTCGCTCCGACATCGGCCGGCCCAGGTCGAGCGTCTCGATCCCGGCCAGGGCGTCGGCGAGGGCCCGCGCCCCGGCGGGACCGATTCCGTTGCCGCCCAGTCCCAGACGCACCGGCCGCGCGGGGTCGGCCGCGGCGGCGAGGAGGGCGGCGCCTTCGTCGCCGAGATGGTTGGCGGGCAGGTACAGCTCGCGCACGCCCGCGTCGCGGATCAGGGCGGCGAGCAGCGGGGCGGCGTCGGCGGTCAGGCCGTTGCCGCCGAGGAAGAGGCGTTCCACCGGGTACGGCCGCGTGGTGAGGGCGTCGAGCAGAGCGCGCAGCCCGTCGGTGGTGAGGCCGGTGTTGACCAGGTCGAGCGTGCGCAGCGTGGTGTTCCGGCGGAGCATCGCGGCGAGTGCGCGGGCGCCGTCGTCGCCCGCCGGGTTGCGCTTGAGCCACAGGGCGCGGACGGTGTCGTCGGCCGACAGCCCGTCAGCGAGCGCGGTGGCGCCCTCCGGGCCGATGCGGTTGCAGCCGAGGTACAGCGTGTGCAGGCCGTGGCCGTCGACGAGCGCACCGGCGACCGTACGGGCACCCTCGTCACCGATGGCGTTGGTGCCGAGCAGGACATGCACGGCGTGGGGTGAGGAGGCGGCGACCGGCATCAGGCGTTCGGCGCCCGCCGCCCCGAGCCCCTGCTTGCACAGGTCGATCCGCCCGTCC
This sequence comes from Streptomyces chattanoogensis, assembly GCF_001294335.1. Lineage (GTDB taxonomy): Bacteria > Actinomycetota > Actinomycetes > Streptomycetales > Streptomycetaceae > Streptomyces > Streptomyces chattanoogensis. The sequence goes on along the minus strand of NZ_LGKG01000207.1, from coordinate 136,575 downwards.
GCGCGTACGGTGCCGAGCGGGAAGGTCTCGTCGTCCTCGACCGCGCGCGCCGACCCCAGCCGAGCCAGCAGCGGGTCCAGCCCGGCGGGATCACTGATCGGAATGTCGGGGTGTTCGATCGCGGGGCAGCGCACGGGTGTCGGCTGCGTCATCACCACTCCACCGGTCCATCGCCGGTGCCCGGCCCGCCGAAGGGCGGCATCGCCCTCCGCCCGCCCAGGACGAACCGACGCCCATCGACTTTTCTCCACGACTGAGGCGGCAAGGCTGGTCGGATTCGAACCGACGTCCTCCAGCTTGATGCGTGGGCGCGACGACCTCTGCGCTACAGCCTTGCCGCGGCAGATCATAGCCGCATTCGCTTTCGCGTTCGATCATGGGGCGGGGGCTTGTCCGGGCGTCAGGGTTTCTGTGCGGCCGGGCGGTTGGCGGGGCGGGGCAGAGCGTGGTGTTCGCGCAGGGTGAGGCCGTCGCGGCGGGCGAGTTCGGCGACGAGCAGGAAACGGCCCTTGTTCCCGTTGATGGCCCGCTTCCCTCCTGCCCGTTACGGATCCGCAGCCCCTGATCCCGGCGCCCAGCAGACGCGATTCCACCCTGCCGCACGACGGAAACGGACTCTTGCCATGAGCACGGCAGCCGCACCTGTCCGCCAGCTCGATGACCGCACCGTGAGCGAACTCCGCCAGGCCGCGGAGCGGATACTCGCCGAATGCGGCACGTCCGCCACAACTCCCCGACTCCTGGGGAAGGTTGCGCAGACGGCCGCCGGGTTCGGCGACACCCTCCGTCACCACTGCCGCCCCGTCGACACCGCCGACGGCCTGTTCGTCCTGCGCGGCCTCGATGTCGACGACGAAGCCATCGGACCGACGCCCGCCGGCTGGGCCACCGCAGGCGGCAGCGGGGTCCACCACGACATCCAACTGCTGCTGCTCGCCACCGTGATGGGCAACCCCCTCGCATGGGAAGGGCAGCAGGACGGCCGCTTCGTCCACAACATCGTTCCCTCGCCCGGACACGAGAGCGAGCAGACCGGCGCCAGCAGCGCCGTGCTCCTCAGCCCGCACACCGAGGACGCCTTCCACCCCGGCCGCGCCCACCTCCTGATGCTCGGCTGTCTGCGTAACCACGACGACATCGCCACCACCGCCGCCAGCATCCGCAGGACGCGCCTCGCGGACGAGGACATCGCGCTCCTGACCCGGCCGGTGGTGCCGATCCTTCCCGACGACGCCTACGCCGAGGCCCAGGGCTACACCGCCGAAGCGCCCCCGCCCGTACCCACCCTGTTCGCGCCGAGGACGGCCTGACACTGCGCTTCGACCCCGCCTACACCCCGCTCGACGAGGCGCACGCGCCCTACCGGGCGGCCTACCAGCGGCTCGAAGCCGAACTCGCCCGGGTGTCCGTCGCCGTGAGCCTCGCCCCCGGCGAGGTCCTGGTCGTCGACAACGACCTGGCCGTGCACGGACGGGTGCCCTTCCGGGCCCGCTACGACGGCAGCGACCGATGGCTCAAACGGGCCTCCGTACGTGTCCCCGGGCGCCGCAGCCGCCCCCTGGCCGAAGCCGGTGAGCACGGATACGGTCAGGCCGCCCTCGAAGCCCACGCACGCTGACCGCACGCCCACGGACCGGAGGCACCAGACGATGACCGGCACCTCGATCACCGCCCCCGCCGACCCCCTGATATCCGGCGACGACCAGCACCTGCGCATCCTGACCACCACCGATCTGGCCGGGATCGACATTTCCCTGTCCGACGTGGTCGCCACCGTGGAAGGCGCCTACCGCACCCTCCACGCCGGCCGGTCGGACAACCCCCGCAAACTGACCGTCAAACCGCCGGACGGGCACTCGGTCTCCTACGCCATGCTGGGGCGGGACGGCTCCCGCGACGTCGTCGCGATCAAGACCTCGTACAAGCACGGCCTGGACAAGGGCCGCGCGGACCAGCACTACTACACGGCGCTCACCCTCTACGACGACGTCACCGGCCTTCCGGTCGCGATGATGGACTGCGCACGCATCGGCTCGCTGCGCACCCCGGCCGTCTCCGCGCTGCTGGCCCGCGCCTGCGCGGCGCCCGGTGCCCGCAGCGCCCTGGTCATCGGCACCGGAACCCAGGGCCGCCTCGCCCTGCCGTTCCTGCTCACCACCCTCCCGGAGCTCGACCGGCTGATGCTGTCCGGCACCCACCCCGAGGGCATCGCCGCCGTACGCGAGCGGCTGCACGCCCACTTCCCCGACCGGGACGTGGAGATCGTCACCGATCTGCGGGCCGCCGCAGCCGACGCCGATGTCGTCGTCGCCACCGCCGGCGCCCATACCCCCGCCGCCGTCGAGGCGGACTGGCTGCGGCCCGGCGCACTGTCCGTCCTGGTCGGCCACGGACTCGCCCCCTCGACCCTGCACCGGGCCGACCGCGTCATCGCCACCAGCGAGGCGCAGATGCACATCACCGGCACCGACATGGCCGATGCCGACGGCCAACTCCCGGCCGTGGACGCCGAGTTCCCGTCCGTACTCGCGGGCGCAAGCGCAGGCCGCCGCTCGGCCCAGGAGCGGATCTTCGCCTACAACAGCGGCCTGGTCGTCACCGACATCGCCCTCGGCCACCGCTTCGCCCAACTCGCCCTCGCACAGGGCCTGGGCACCGAGGTGCCGCTGTGGCAGTGAGCAGCGCATCCGCCTGGCCGACGCTGCCCGCCCTGCCCGACCCCGCCACCGACGCCGTTCTGGTCAGCGGGCTGCTCGAAGAGCTCTCCTACGCCTTCGGCGGCCCCTTCCACTTCCTGCTGCCCGAGGCCTTCGACACCAACCTCCAGGCCATGCGGGCCGCACTGGACGAGGCGGGCGTGGCGGGGTTCGTGTACTACGCGAAGAAGGCCAACAAGGCCGCGGTGTGGATCGAACGCTGCGCAGCGAACGGTGCCGGCGTCGACGCCGCATCCGTCGGCGAACTGCGCGCGGCGCTCGGGCACGGCGTACGCGGCGAGCACATCGTCGTCACCGGCCCGGCCAAGGGCCAGGACCTGCTGCGCCTCGCCGTGCAGCACGGCGCACTGATCGCCGTCGATGCGCCTGACGATCTCGATGCCCTCATCACCACGGCACTGACCGGCGCGGCACGGCCCGCCCGGCTGCTCCTGCGCTGTCTGCCGCCGGCACAGCCGCACAGCCGCTTCGGCATGACCGGCGCCGAGTTGGGCACCGCCATCGACCGCTGCGTACAGGCGGGCGACGCGGTACGCATGGAAGGCTTCAGCTTCCATCTGGCCGGATATGCCCTCCAGCCCCGCGCCGACCTCGCCGGCCACCTCGTCGACCTCTGCCTCAAGGCCCGCGCCCGGGGCCTGGAGGCCGGCCGTATCAGCATCGGCGGCGGTCTGCCGGTCAGCTACACCGACGCCGGCAGCTGGCGCGGCTTCCTCGCCGGGCAGCACCGCGGCCACTACCACGCGGGCCGGTCGTTCGAGGCCGCCGACTTCTACCCGTACCACTCCCCGGTCGCCGGAGCCGAGGCGCTACGGGCCGTGCTCGCCGCCCACCCCGAGGGGCACGGCCGCAGTCTCGCCGAACTGCTGACGGCCTCCGGTGTCGCCCTGCTGCTGGAGCCCGGCCGTGCGCTGCTCGACCGGGCCGGTGCGACCGTATTCCGCATCCAGGGGGTCAAGGACCGCGGGGACCACCGGCTCCTGACCGTCGACGGCACCAGTCTGAGCCTGTCCGAGCAGTGGTTCCACAGCGAGTACCTGCCCGACCCCCGGCTGCTCTCCCGCGATACGGCCGCCGCCGCAGGCACCTGGCCCGCCAGTGTCGGAGCGGCGACCTGTCTGGAGTCGGACATGCTCACCTGGCGGAAGATCGCCTTCCCCCGCCGCCCCCGCATCGGTGACCTGCTGGTCTACCCCAACACGGCGGGCTACCAGATGGATTCCAACGAATCGCGCTTCCACGACCTGGCCCTGCCGCCCAAGGTCGTCATCGACCGCACCCAAGCCCCGCGCCCGCGCTGGCGGCTGGACCGCCACCTCGTCTGACCAGGGCCGTTCCCCGTCCCCTCACAGGAGTTCCCTCCTAGGAGTCCCTTCACAGGAGTATGCGATGCCTGGAGCACTTCAGCGCCCCGCCGTGGTCTCCCGCGTGTCCGATCTCATCGGCCACACCCCTCTCCTCGAACTCGCCACGACCGGAACCGGCAGCCGCCTCCTGCTGAAGCTGGAGATGTTCAACCCCACCGGTACGGCGAAGGTCCGTATGGCGCGGCAGATGGTCACCGACGCCGAGGCGCGCGGCGAGCTGCGGCCCGGCGGCCGGATCGTCGAGTCCACCTCCGGCAACACCGGCCTCGGGCTCGCCGTCATCGCCGCCGAGCGCGGTTACACCTTCACCGCCGTGGTCGATCACCACGCCTGCACCGACAAACTGCGGGCCATGAAGGCCCTGGGCACCGAGCTGGTCTACGTCGTCGACGACGGCACCGCAGACCTCGCCACCGCCGCCCGCGAAGAACTCGCCGAGGACCTGGCCCGCGGCCAGGACAACACCGTCTTCACCGAGCAGCACAACAATCCCAGCAACGGCATCGGCTACTTCCCCGTCGCCCACGAACTGGCCGAAGCCCTCGACGGCCGCCTCGACGTCCTGATCGGCGCGGTCGGCACCGGGGGAGCCCTGTGCGGTACGACCCGCGAACTGCGCACGTTCATCCCGCCGTTCACGGCCATCGGGGTCGAGCCCAAGGGGTCGATCGCCTTCGGCGGTCCCGCCCACGACTACTACCAGTCCGGCACCGGCACCCCCGAGGGAGCGCCGGTCGGCGCCCTCGTCGACTTCGCCCTCATCGACGAAGGCGTCAAGGTCGGCGACATCGAGGCGTTCGCGACCTGCCGCGCCGTCGCCCGCACCGGCCTGCTCATCGGCGGCTCCGCCGGCGGCGTCGTCCACGAGGCCCTGGCCAGGCTCTCCTCCCTTCCCCCCGGCAGCACCATGGTCGCGCTCATCAACGACGGCGGAGAGAAGTACCTGGACACCGTCTTCAGCGATGACTGGATGCGGGCCCGCAACCTCCTCGATCCCGCAGCGGAACGGGAGATCGAGGAGCTCCTCACCAAACTCCGCAGGAGCCGCCGACGATGACCGCATTGCCCGCCATCCTGCCCACCACCCTCCTGCGCGACAGCCGGGCACTGGCCACCCTCGCCGTACCGCTCATCCTCACCCAGCTCGCCCAGGTCGCACTGACCACCACAGACAGCGTCATGATGGGCCTGCTCGGCACCGAGGAGCTCGCGGCCGGCGGCCTGGCCATCGTCCTCTTCAACCAGCTGCGCACCATGGGCGTCGGCCTGGTCACCTCCGTCGGGAACCGGATAGCCGCGGCCGCCGCCCGCGCCGAGCGGGCGCAGACGGCAGAGGAGCACGGGGAGATCCGTGCGATCGTCCGCGCGAGCCTGGCCGTCGCCACCCTCGCCGGCCTCGCCGGGGCCGCCCTCATGCTCCTCATCGGCCAGGCACTGACCTGGCTCGGCCAGGACGCCGCCGTCGTCCGGCTGACCCGGCCCATGCTGCTCGCCCTGGCCCCCGGACTGCTGCCCTGTCTGTGGTTCCAGACCATCCGCCAGTTCACCGTCGGCATGCGCCGCCCCCAGGCCCTCCTCCGCATCACCCTCGCCTCCATCGTCGTCAACGCCGGCCTGAACTGGGGCCTGATACATGGCACTTGGTGGCTGCCGCGGCTCGGCCTGACCGGTATCGGCGTCGCCACCTCCACCGTCCACCTCCTCTCCTTCCTCGCCCTGTACCTCTCGGCGAAGAAGGACCGCCGCCTGGCACCCCTGCTCACCCTCAACGCGGCCCAGGCCGACGCGGCCACCACGAAGCGGCTCGTCGCCCTCGGCGTACCCATCGCGGCCACCTACGGCTCGGAAGCCGGCTTCTTCTCCGTCACCGCGCTGCTGGCCGGAGCCTTCGGCCCCGCGGCCCTGGCCGCCCACACCGCCGTCAACCAACTGGTCTACATCGTCTTCCAGGTGGCCGTCGGCCTCTCGCACGCCGCATCCCTCAACGTCAGCCGTGAACTCGCCCTCGGCCGCCCCGACGACGCCCGCCGCCTCAAGAACACCGCACTCGCCTGTGCGGCAGCCGTCATGACCCTCGTCGGCCTCGCCTACTTCGCCGCCCCCCGACTCGTCCTGGCCCCCTTCCTCGACTCCGGCCCCCGCTCCGGCCAGGCACTCACCCTCGCCACCCACCTCCTCATGGTCACCGCCTTCCTCCAGTTCTTCGACTGCGCGCAGAACATCGGCGTCGGTCTCCTGCGCGGCCTCGACGACACCAAGAGCGGCTTCCGCATCACCCTCATCGGCTACTGGGCCATCGGCCTCCCCGCCGCCTGGCTCCTCGCCCACCCCCTGCACCTGGAAGTCCTCGGCATCTGGCTGGGCCTCCTCACCGGCCTGGCCACCACCGCCGTACTCCTGCTGCGCCGGTACCACCACCGCCTGGCCGGCCGTACGAACGAGGCCGTGCCGGCGTGAGCTCCGGGACGCTTCGGCCAAGGCGTCACAGCCATGCGGGTGTTGGCCGGACATCCGAAAAGATCTCGCTTCACCCACCGAGACCGACGTAGCCTCCGTACGCCGCAGCAACGGGAGCCGAAGAAGGGTGAGCACGTGAGCAAGGTGAAGATCGTGGTCGACGACCTGTCCGGCCCGGAGATCGCCAGGTTCCTCGACGAACACGTCCGGCAGATGCGGTCGCTCACCCCGCTGGAGAGCAAGCACGCCCTTGATCTCGACAGCCTCCGGAAGCCCGGCATCACCTTCTGGTCGGTCTCGGACGGTGACGACCTGGTGGGCTGCGGCGCCCTCAAGACACTGGATGCGGGCCACGCGGAGCTGAAGTCGATGCGTACCAGGCCGCTGCGGCGAAGGAGCGGCATCGCCTCCCGGCTGCTGGAGCACATCATCGCCGAGGCGCACCGCATGGGCTTCACACGGCTGAGCCTGGAGACCGGCGCCGCCGAATTCTTTCTGCCCGCACGGCGGTTGTACGAGAAGTTCGGGTTCTGGTACTGCGAGCCCTTCGCGGACTACCGGCCCGACCCGAACAGTACGTTCATGACGAGGACGCTCTGAGAGAGTGTGACCCGGCCGCCCTTCGCCGAGGGCGGCTGCAGCGACCGACACGGACGGTGGTATCCCATGGCAGATCACGACCTGACCGGTTTCGACCGTGGCACCTTCGCGCACGGCGGCGTCACCCGCCGGATCCTGCGCCGTGGCACGGGACCCGCGGTGATCGTGATGGCGGAAATTCCGGGGATCACCCCGAAGGTGCTGCAGTTCGCCGAACGCGTGGCGGAGATCGGCTGCACCGCCGTCCTCCCGGTGCTCTTCGGCACCCCCGGCCGCAGTGCCGATCCCGCGGACCGCGGCTGGCTGAATGCCGGGGCCTATACGGCCTCGTCGATAGGGAAAGTGTGCGTGAGCCGGGAATTCACCGTGCTGGCCACCGGGAAGTCCTCGCCCGTGGTGACCTGGCTGAGGGCCCTGGCCGCACATGAGCACCAGCGCTGCGGCGGCCCCGGCGTCGGAGCCATCGGCATGTGCCTCACCGGCGGCTTCGCCCTGGCCATGGCCACCGATGAGCGCCTCCTCGCGCCCGTCCTGTCCCAGCCGTCCCTGCCGCTGGCCCTCACCAAGAGCCGGGCGGGCGGCATCGATATTTCCGCCGAAGAGCTCGCCACCGTCCGGGGCCGCTGCCAACGCGACGGTCTTCAGGTCATGGGGCTGCGGTTCCGCGGCGACCGGATGGTACCGGGCGACCGGTTCGCCTTTCTGCGCCGCGAACTCGGCGAGGCGTTCACCGCCGTCGAACTCGACGACTCCGCCGCGAATCCGCACGCCGCGCTGCCGCCGCACTCCGTAGTGACCGAGCACCTCATCGACGAGCCCGGCCAGCCGACCCGCGCGGCCCTGGACGAGGTGCTCGATCTCTTCCGTACGCGCTTGCTGGAACAGGACCGTGGCGCGGCCTCAGAGCGGGGCGCGGCGGGCTGACGTTATGCTGTGACCATGCATCTTTCGTCATGTCTGAGCTGGTGGCGCTCCTTGTAGGAGCGGCCACCTCTCATGCATGCACCGGGCCGTTCGGACGGACGGCCCTTTTGTGTCCCCTGGCTCAGGGGTCGTGTCGTCCTGACGGCGATACCGACTCACCAGGAGACATTCATGAACCACACCCTCCAGACTGCGGGCCCCGACATCCTCGTCCCCGCTCCCGCCGCCGACGCGCTCGGGATGTCTGCCGCCCGGGCCCGCAGTGCGGAGCTGGAAGAGCAGGTCATCAAGGACCCCGGCCGATTCCGGGTGCTGACCGGCGACCGCCCCACCGGGCGACTACACCTGGGCCATTACTTCGGCACGCTCCACAACCGCGTACGTCTCCAGAACCTCGGCGTGGAGATGTTCGTGATCATCGCGGATTACCAGGTGCTGACCGACCGCGATGTGGCGGACAACCTGACCGGGTACGTCGAGGAACTGGTCCTGGACTACCTCGCCATCGGCGTGGACCCGGCACGCAGCACGATCTTCACGCACAGCGCCGTTCCGGCCCTCAACCAGCTGCTGCTGCCCTTCCTCAGCCTCGTCTCGACCGCGGAGCTCAGCCGCAATCCCACGGTCAAGGACGAGATCGCCCATGCGCGACAGTCCTCCGTCAGCGGGCTGATGTTCACCTACCCCGCCCACCAGGCCGCCGACATCCTCTTCTGCAAGGCCAACCTGGTCCCGGTCGGTCAGGACCAGCTCCCTCACCTGGAACTCACCCGGACCATCGCCCGCCGTTTCAACGACCGCTACGGCGCCGGCACCGCCGTCTTCCCTGAGCCTGGCGCCCTGCTGTCGCAGGCACCGCTGCTGCTGGGTACGGATGGCACCAAGATGAGCAAGAGCCGGGGCAACGCCATCACCCTGGCCGCCGACGCGGACGAGACCGCTCGGCTGATCAAGGGCGCCAAGACCGACTCCGAGCGCCACATCACCTACGACCCGGCCGGTCGTCCCGAGGTGTCGTCTCTTCTCCTGCTGGCAGCCCTGTGCCGCAACCAGACACCACAGGAGGTTGCCGACGGGATCGGCTCCGCGGGAGCCGCCGCACTGAAGCGGACCGTGACCGAAGCGGTCAACGAGTACCTGGCGCCGATCCGGGCCCGCCGCGCCCAGTACGCGCAGGACCGCGCCTCTCTCCGCCACATCCTGCGCGAGGGCAACGACCGGGCCGGAGCGGTGGCGGAGACCACCCTCGCCGAGGTGCGTGTCGCCATGAACAACCACTACTGACACCCGGGCAGTGCGACCGGTTCCGTAGGCCGGTCCCCGGTCCCCGCCAACTTGGCCTCGTGCGGATGCCGTTCCCGCCAGCGTGCGTACACCGGGCCGACGGCGCAGGTGTCCAGATAGCCGTCGGTGACCCTGCGGCGGATGGCGGCACCGTGTGCGGCCAGCGGGCCGTCGCGGCGCCAGGCCAGGATGTGCCGGTACCACAGGGGGTTTCCGGAGAGGGGGCGGACGGCGACGCCCGGTACCTCGATGAACGTGGCCTGGCAGAGGCTGACGGCCAGGCCCGCCCGCACGATCTCGATCAACTGCCGCCCCTCGGCTTCGTACGGGGCGCAGGGACGGCGGTCTGTGTGGGCGCAGACGGATGACCAGTATTCGCGGGTGCGGTCGCCGTCGGGACGGGGCACCGCCCAGTCCTCGTCGAGGAGCTGGTCCAGGGAGACCTCCTCCTGCGCGGTCAGCGGATGGGCCGTCGGCAGGAGGGCGAAGACGGGCTCGGTGACCACCGGCTGGAGCATCACGCCCTCGGGCGACGGCAGCTCCTGGCCGGGATGGTCGCCGAGCACCGCCGCCTCCAAGCGGCCCGCCACCAGGTCGTCGAGCAGCGCGGCGGGGGCGTACCGGCAGCGTGAGGTCACTTCGGAGTGGGGCATCAACTCCCGTACGGCCAGGAGGAGATGGCCGATCAGCGGGGCGCCGACCGAGCCGATGCGGACCCGGTCGGGGGCCGTGGTCCGGGGGGCGGCCCGGGCGGTGTCGGCGAGCAGGCCGTCGATGCCCGGCAGGATGGCGCGGGCCCGGCTCAGCACCAGCTCGCCGAAGGGTGTGGGGACGGTTCCGGCCTGCCTGCGGTCGAACAGTGACCCGCCCAACATGGCTTCAATACGGCGTAGTTGGGCGCTCAGTCCGGGCTGGGTCATGCTCAGGGAGGCGGCGGCGCGAGTGAGGCTGCCCGCCTCGGCGATCGCGCACACCACCCGCAGATGCCGTAGCTCCAGGTCCATGGCGTGGATGTTATGGAGCAATGACAGCTTTCGGACAGGGGTGTGCCTCCGCAGGCTTATGTGAAATGTCACATGCCATACACCCTGTATCGAGAGGTCGTGATCCTTTGAGACGGTCCCGCCCCTTGGCCCCGGCGCGCAGCACGAAGCTCCTGCGGGCGCTGCTCGCCCCCGTACTCCTGCTGCTCCTCGGCGCACCGTCCGCCGATGCGGCCCCGGCCGGCCCGGCTGCCCATGCGAACACCGCCGACCCCTCGGCCTGTGCCCTGCCCGGCACCACCGGCTGGACGGACGAGGGTCACCGGACCGACTACTCCGTCTTCCGGCGCCCCGCCGGCACCATCAAGGTCGGCATGATCTTCGTGGACTTCCCGGACGCGCCGGCCACCGAGTCCCCGGCCGACGACGCCGCGCGGCTCACGCCCGGCGCGGACTGGATACGCAACGCCTCGTACGGCAAGGTGCGGCTCGCCATCACCCAGCACCGGCGCTGGGTCCGGATGCCGCACGCCTCCACCGACTACCACTTCGCCCGCGGCCTCAGCCACGAGGAGCACGAGGCCTACCTCCGGGACGCCGTGACCGCCGCCGACCCGGCCGTGGACTTCTCGCGGTACGACATGGTGTACGTCGTCGCGACGCGGAACGCACCGGCGATCTCCTTCACCCCCACGTATGTGTACGAGCCGGGCACGGCGGGCGTCGTCGCCGACGGCAACAGGATCAAATGGTCGGTGACCTTCGGCCAGGACATGTGGCACTGGGGCCCGAAGCTGGTCGGCCACGAGACCGCCCACACCTTCGGGCTGCCGGACCTGTACGCCTTTGACACGGCTGCCGATCCCGATGCCCACCGGTTCGTCGGAGGCTGGGACGTCATGGGCCTGATCGCGGGCAAGGCGCCGCAGTACTTCGGCTGGGAGTCGTGGAAACTCGGCTGGACCGCCGACCGCCAGGTCCACTGCCGGGCCTCGGCGGGCAGCGGCACGGTCCGTCTCACCGCGGTCGAGTACGGCAGCGGCACCAAGATGGCCGTGGTGCGTACGGGACCGACGACCGCGTATGTCGTCGAATCCCGCCGGGCGGTCCGGGCGGACGCGGCGGCCTGTGCGACCGGTGCGCTGGTCTACAAGGTCGACACCTCCGCACAGACAGGCTACGGCCCGGTGCACGTCATGGATGCGAGGCCCGGTGACGCCCCGGCGAGCGGGTGCCGTCCGCTGGACGACGCCCCGTACCGGGCCGGTGAGTCCTTCACGGACTCCGCGGCCGGTGTCCGGATCGATGTGCTGAGCGCCGATGCCCGCGGAGATACGGTGCGGATCACCAAGTCGTAGCGCAGCAACGGCAGTGGTGCCCCGGACCTGTCGAGGGACAGGTCCGGGGCACCACTGTGTTCAGGCCGCCTCGGGGAAGTGACAGGCGACTTCCCGTCCCTCGCCCGGTGCCGCGATCCTCAGCAGCGGCGCCTCGGTCCGGCAGAGCGCGCGGGCTTTGGGGCAGCGCGGGTGGAAGGTGCAGCCGGGCGGGGGCGCCGCCGGGCTGGGCGGGTCACCGAGGAGCGTGATGCGCTCACGGGCCCGTTCGGCCGCGGGGTCGGGCAGCGGCACGGCGGAGAGCAGCGCCCGGGTGTAGGGGTGGGCGGGGGCGGCGTACACCTGGTGCTTGTCGCCGATTTCCACGATCCGGCCGAGGTACATGACGGCCACGCGGTCGCAGACCCGCTTCACCACCGAGAGATCGTGGGCGATGAAGAGGTAGGCGAGCCCCAGTTCCTGCTGGAGACGCTCCATGAGGTTGACGATCTGGGCCTGTACGGAGACGTCGAGGGCGGAGACGGGTTCGTCGGCGACGACCAGCCGGGGGCTGGTGGCGAGCGAGCGGGCGATGCCGATGCGCTGGGCCTGGCCGCCGGAGAATTCGTGCGGATAGCGGTCCATGTGCTCGGGGATGAGGCCGACCAGATCCATCAGTTCGGCCGCGCGCTTGCGGGCGTCTGCCGCCGAACTCCCCTGTGTCAGAAGGGGATCGGAGATGATCCTGGCGACGGTCTGGCGGGGGTTGAGGGAGGAGTGCGGGTCCTGGAAGACCATCTGGAGCTCGCGGCGCAGGGGTTTGAGCTCGCGCTGGGAGAGGTGGCTGATGTCGCGGCCGTCGTAGGTGATCGAGCCGCTGGTCGGTTCGAGAAGCCGTACGATCATGCGGCCGGTGGTGGACTTGCCGCAGCCGGACTCCCCGACCAGGCCCAGAGTCTCCCCGGGCGCCACATCGAAGCTGATGCCGTCGACGGCGCGTACGGGAGCCGTGCCGCGACGCCTTCCGGGGAAGGCCATCGCCACGTCCCGCACTCTGAGGAGCGGCCGGGCCGTACTCAGCGGGGGCCGAGCTGTGCTGGTCATACGACCTGTATCGGTCATGAGGCGACGCCTTCGGATGCGGGAAAGCCGGGAAAATGGCAGGCGGCCAAGGGGGTCCCCCCTGTTCGAGCGGAGTCGAGAACTTGGGGGAGGCCGGCCGGGCCGGAGAGCAGCGGCCGTTCGGTCTCGCAGCGCAGCCGCTCGCTCGGGGAGGCGGCGGCCGCACGGGCGCAGCGGGGCGCGAACGCGCAGCCGGGGGCGGGGGCCAGCAGGGACGGCGGGCTGCCGGGGATCGCCCGCAGCGGCGCGTCGTCGGCGTCGTCGAGACGGGGGAGAGAGTCGAGCAGGCCCCTGGTGTACGGGTGGGCTGGATGGGCGAACAGGGCGTCCACCGGGGCCTGTTCGACCGCGCGCCCGCCGTACATCACCAGTACGTCGTGGGCGACCCGGGCCACCACGCCCAGATCGTGAGTGATCAGAACGACGGCGAGCCCGCGCTCCTCCTGCAGCCGGGCGATCAGCTCCAATATCTGGGCCTGGACGGTGACATCGAGGGCGGTGGTCGGCTCGTCCGCGATGAGCAGTTCGGGCTCGCAGACGAGCGCCATCGCGATCATCACCCGCTGCCGCATACCACCGGAGAACTGGTGCGGATACTCCCCGGCGCGGCGTTCGGGCTCGGGGATGCCGACCTCGGCGAGCATCTCCACGGCCCGTCTGCGGGCCACGGAGCGGCGGGAGCCGAAGTGGACCCGGTGGTGTTCGGCGATCTGCTCGCCGACGGTGTAGTACGGGTGGAGGCTGGAGAGCGGGTCCTGGAAGATCATCGCCATTCGGCGGCCGCGCAGACGGTTCAGCTCCCGTTCCGGGAGCCCCACCAGCTCCTGCCCGTCGAGGCTGATCGAGCCGGTGATCTCGGCGCCGGTGTGCAGTCCGAGCACGGCCATCGAGGTCACCGACTTGCCGGAGCCCGACTCGCCGACGATGCCCAGGGTACGGCCCCGGTGCATGTCAAAGCTGAGCGAGTCCACCGCCCGCACCGGCCCGCGCTTCGTCGCGAAGGTCACGCTCAAGTCCCTTACAGACAAAAGGGCATGAGTCTCGGTCATGGAAAGCTGAGGGGCAGTCATCGCAGCCTCACCCTCGGGTCGACGACGGCGTACAGCAGGTCGACGGCCAGGTTGGCGACGACGATGAAGGTGGCGGCGAGCAGCGTCACGCCGAGGACGACCGGCTGGTCGCCGGTCGACAGCGCGCCGTAGAAGAGCCGCCCGATGCCCGGCAGCCCGAAGAGGGACTCGGTGATCACGGCACCCGCGAGCAGCCCGCCCAGGTCCATGCCGAAGAGGGTCAGGATCGGGGTCATACCGGCCCGCATCCCGTGTTTGACGACGACCGTGCGGCGCGGCAGGCCCTTGGCGCGGGCGGTGCGGATGAAGGGTTCCGCCATCGTCTCGATCATCGAACTTCGGCTCTGGCGCGCGTACATGGCCGCGTACAGGATGGCGAGCGCCAGCCACGGCAGCAGCAGATTGCTCGCCCAGTGCAGGGGGTCGGTGCCGAGGGCCACGTACTGCGGATAGGGGAGCAGCCCCGCGACCCGGATCAGTCCGTAGATCAGCATCATCGAGGTGAAGTACACCGGCAGCGAGGCGGCGCCGACCGCGCCGACCATCAGGACCCGGTCGAGGAGGGTGTCCTTGCGCAGCGCCGCGGTGACCCCGGCGGACAGGCCGAACAGCAGCCACAGCACCGCGGCGCCGGATGCGAGCGAGGCGGAGACCGGGAGCCGGTCCATCAGCAGGCCCCAGACGGCTTCGCTGTTCTCGTAGGAGTAGCCCAGGCAGGGGAAGCCGCAGTGCAGTGTGTACTGGCCGCTGCCCATGGTGCGGCCGGTGAAGATGCCGCTGAGGAAGTCCCAGAACTGCTGCCAGATCGGCTGGTCGAGGCCCATGTGCGCGCGGATCGCCGCCAGGCGTTCGACGCTGCACGACTTGCCGCAGGCCGCGGCGGCGGGGTCGGAGGGCAGGACGTAGAAGATGGTGAAGGTGACGGCGGCGATCGCGATCAGTACCCCGATCACGCCGATCAGCCGTCGGCTGAGGTAGCGGATCATCTGCGGCTTCCCCTCGGGTCGAGGATGTCCCGCAGTGCGTCGCCGAGGAGCGTGAAGGCGAGCACGGTCAGAAAGAGGCAGACGCTCGGGATGACGAAGTACATGGGGTCCGTGTCGTAGAAGTTGGCGCTCTCGGCGATCATCTGGCCCCAGGAGGGGGTGGGCGGGCGGACGCCGACGCCCAGGTAGCTCAGGGCCGCCTCGGTGGCGATCATGCCCGGGATGATCAAGGTGGTGTACGCGATGACGGGGCCGGCGACCCCCGGGAGGATGTCGCGCGTGAGGATCCGCCAGGGACCCGATCCGCCCACCCGCGCGGCGTCGACGTACTCGCGGTGTGTGAGCGAGAGCGTCTGGCCGCGGACCACGCGGGCGATGCCGGGCCAGCCGAACAGGCCGATGACGGCGGTCATCAGGACGATCCGGTTGACGTCCTTGGCCACCGACATCATCGCGATCATGAAGATCAGGGAGGGGAAGGACATGGTCAGGTCCATGAGCCGGCTGAGGACCGCGTCGGTGCGGCCGCCGAAGTAGCCGGCCGCGATCCCGGCCGCCGTGCCCGCGACCACGACGATGGCGGTCGCGGTGATCGCGATCAGGAGCGAGACCTGGGCGCCGTGCACGACCCGGGCGAACAGATCGCGGCCGGTGACCGGTTCGACGCCCAGCCAGTGGTCGGCGGAGATCCCGCCGAGCGGGCCGATCGGCTGCCCGCCCAGGTAGGGGTCGACGGCGGATTTGTCGAACGCGTCGGGCGCCCAGCCGCCGAGCCCGCTGAGCAGCGGGGCGCCCGCGGCCATGAGGGCGAAGAGCGCGATGATGGCGAGGGAGACCTTGACGGAGGCGCGGCCGCGCAGTTCGGCGCGGGCCAGCTGCCAGGGTCCGCTGCCCGCCGGGACCGCCACCGGTGCGGGGGCGGTGGTGGTCATCTGTGTCGTTTCCATGGTCCGACGGCCCTCAACCCTGGCTCTTGGAGGGGTCCTTGAGACCGACCGTGGCGTAGTCGAGCTGGCCGCCGAAGGAGGTCTGGCCGTAGGCGCCCGCGATGTTGGTGCCCAGGACCAGCGGCCAGCGGCGCACCAGGACCGGGACGGTCGGGGACTTGGCGAGGATCTCGCCGTCCAGCTGCCGCCAGGCGGCGTTGGCCTTCTTGGCGTCGGTCATGGCGGCGATCTCGTCCATCCGCCGCATGGTCGGCTTGTCGCGGAAGAGCGAGTGGTTGCCCTGGTTGCCCTTCTCCTTGATGTAGCGGCCGTCGAAGACGAAGGGGAGGAAGGTGGATCCGGACGGGTAGTCGGGACACCAGCCCGTATACACCATGTCGGTCCGGTTCTTGGTGTCGCCGATCGTCGCGTAGAACGCCGACGGGTCGACGGTCTCGATGGTGACCTTGATCCCGGCCTTGCCCAGCGACTGCTGGACCGCCTCGGCCCGCCCCTTGTCCCCGGTCGAGACGGTCATCTTCGTCTCGAACCCGCCCGGCTTGCCCGCCTCCTTCAGCAGCCGCTTCGCCTTCTCGACGTCACCGGTCTTGGGGATCTTGAGAGTGTCGGGCTGCTTGCCGTCGAAGAGGGTGGCGGGCATGTAGGCGGTGGACAGGTCGTTGAACGCGGGCCCGCCGGAGGCGGTGAGCACCGAGTCCCTGTCGAGCGCGTACTGCACCGCCTGGCGGACCTTCAGATCGCTGAACGGGGCCCGCCCGGTGTGCATCTGGACCATGTCCGTGCAGTTGGTGGACTCGGCGAGCAGCCGCTGGCGCACCTCGGCGTTGGGCAGCACCTTGGCCGCGCTCTCCGGCCGCAGCGCGTACCACGGGACGGCGGAGGCGTCCGCGCCCTCGCTGGCGATCATGCGGTCGTCGATCTGGTTGGCCTTGAGCCCCATCACCACCACGAGCCGGTCCGGATAGGCCTTGCGCACCGCGTCGGTCGAGGCGCTCCAGTGGGTGTTGCGCACCAGTACCAGCTTCTTGCCGCGCTGGTACGACTCGATCTTGTACGGGCCGGAGGAGAAGGGCCGGTTGTCGAACTGCGGCCCCTTGTCCCGCTTCTTGGGCACCGGGGCGAAGGTCGGCATCACCGTGGCGTTGGGGAACTCGGCGAAGGGCTTGCGGAGTTCGAAGACGATGGTGTGGGCGTCGGGGGTTTTTATGGAGTCGAGGTGCTTGCCCTGGGCAGGCCCCTGGTAGCCCTCGGCGCCCGCGAGGTAGCGGGCCGCGTAGTCGGAGCCGCCCGGCAGGTCGGGAGAGAAGGACCGCTCGACGTTGTACTTGATGTCCTGCGCGGTGATCGGGGTCCCGTCCTCGTACGTGACGCCGCGCTTGAGGCGGAAGGTCCAGGTCCGGGCGCCGTGGGACGGGGTGCCGAGGCCGGTCGCCAGGTCCGGGACCAGATCGCCGCCCGCCGTGCCGGGGGCCGCCTTGTAGGTCACGAGGGTGCGGTAGAGCAGCCGGGTCCCGAAATCCATGTCGTTCATGACCCAGTTGCGGGCCGGGTCCAGGTGGGTGAAGTCCTGGTTGGACAGGACCGTGAGGGTGCCGCCCTTCTGCGGAGTGCCGCCGATCACGGCGCCCAGGTTGGCGGTCGCCGGGTTCTTTCGGCTGCTGCCCGGGCGTTCGGTGCCGGAACAGCCGGATGCGCAGAGTGCGAGGGTCGCTGCCAGGGCGGTGGCGACGGGCCTGAGGGGGCGCTTGTTCATGAGTGGTCACTCCGGGAACAGTCGGCCAGCCAGTGGCTGGAATGTGACCGGTAACATAGTAATGTGAAATTGCACTGACAAGACGTCGGCAAGTCCTTTACCCACCTGTGTCCAGGATGCCGGTGCCGGATCCTGGTGCGCCGCGGGCGGATTGCGCGCAACCCTTGGCAGCGACAGTGCAATGTGAAATATTACTGACGTGCCCACGAGAAGAACCTCGGACGTCATCGTCGTCGGAGCGGGCGTGGTCGGCGCGGCCTGCGCCTACTTCGCGGCCCGAGCCGGCCTCTCCGTCACCGTGGTCGACCGCGGCCCCGTCGCGGGCGGCACCACGGGCGCCGGTGAGGGTAACCTCCTGGTTTCCGACAAGGAACCCGGACCCGAACTCGAACTCGCCCTGTTGTCCACCGAGTTGTGGCGAGAACTGGCGGACATGCTCCCGCCGGGGATCGAGTACGAACCCAAGGGCGGCCTCGTCGTCGCCTCCGGTGAAGCCGGCCTGCGTGTCCTGCGCGACTTCGCGGCCGGGCAGGAGAAGGCCGGTGTGCGCGCGGAGGAAGTTCCGGCGGAACGCCTCGAGGACCTGGAGCCGCATCTGGCCCCCGGCCTGGCGGGCGGCTTCCACTACCCCCAGGATGCGCAGGTGATGCCGGCCCTGGCCGCCGCGCATCTGCTGCGCGCAGCGGGGGACCGGGTGTGCCTCAGGCTCGGCGAGGAGGTCATCGGCCTGCTGACCACGGCGGACGGAGCGGTACGCGGGGTGCGTACGGCGGCCGGCGAGATGCATGCCGGGCATGTGGTCAATGCGGCCGGTGCCTGGGGCGGCGAGTTCGCCCGGCTCGCGGGCGTGGAACTTCCTGTGCTGCCGCGCCGCGGCTTCGTTCTCGTCACGGAACCGCTGCCCCGTGTGGTGCGGCACAAGGTGTACGCGGCCGACTATGTCGCCGACGTCGCCAGTGATTCGGCGGCGCTGGGGACCTCCGCGGTGGTCGAGGGCACCGCGGCGGGACCCGTCCTGATCGGCGCCAGCCGCGAACGGGTCGGCTTCGACCGGACGCTGTCGACCGAGGTGCTGCGCCGCCTGGCGGTCCAGGCGACCGCCCTGTTCCCGTTCCTGGCCGGGGTGCGGGCGATCCGCACCTATGCGGGCTTCCGTCCCTACCTGCCCGACCATCTGCCGGCCATCGGCCCCGATCCGCGGGTGCCCGGCCTGCTGCACGCCTGCGGCCACGAAGGCGCGGGGGTCGGCCTCGCCCCGGCCACCGGACTGCTGATCGCGCGGTCCTTGGGGGGTGGCGAACTCCCCCTGGATATCGGCGCCTTCAGTCCCGTCCGTTTCGCAGCGGACGGCTGACCCGCCGTCGATCCGTCTGAGACCTGCGACTACGAGAGGAGGCCCGCAGTGGCCCGAACTCCCGCCGAACTGGTCGGGGCGAACCCCGGCCCGGCGTTCGAGATCACGATGGACGGCCGTCCGGTCACCGCCCTGCCCGGCCAGTCCGTCGCCGCGGCCCTGTGGTCCGCCGGCATCCTCGCCTGGCGCACCACCCGCACCACCGGCCGCCCGCGGGGCGCCTTCTGCGGCATCGGGCAGTGCTACGACTGCCTGGCCACCATCAACGGGGAACCCAACCGCAGGGCCTGTCTGGTGCCTGCCCGTCCCGGCGACGTGATCATCACCCAGGAGGGACACGGCCATGCCCGCATCGGCGTCTGACCCGTACGACCTGGCGGTGATCGGAGCGGGCTCCGCCGGTCTCGCGGGCGCCGTCACGGCAGCCGAACTCGGCCTGTCCGTAGCCCTGTTGGACTCCTCGCCCCAGACCGGTGGGCAGTTCTACCGGCACCCGGCACAGGCCATCGGCGCGGTGCGTCCCGAGGCCCTGCACCACGACTGGCCGGCCTTCGCGGAGCTGCGTCGGCGACTGGAGCGGAGCGAGGTCCGCCACCTCTCCGGCCACCATGTCTGGGCCGTCACGAAGGAGAACGGCGACGGGAAGGGGAACGGCGAGCGGAAGGGGGACGGCGAGCGGAAAGAGCGAGGTGACGTGTGGGCGGTACACGCCGTCACCGGGGCCGACGGCGCCGAGGGGCAGCCGGTGCGGGTCCGGGCCCGTGCGGTCCTGCTCGCGACCGGCGCGTACGAACGCCAACTGCCCTTCCCCGGCTGGACCCTGCCCGGCGTCGTGGGTGCCGGGGGAGCGCAGGCCATGCTCAAGTCGGGCCTGGTGCTGCCCGGCAAGCGCATCGTCGTGGCCGGCAGCGGCCCGCTGCTGCTCGCGGTCGCCTCCTCGCTCGCCGCCGCCGGCGCGCAGGTCCCGGCCGTGATCGAGGCGTCCGGCTATCTGGGATACGCGCGCCATCCCCGCGCGCTCGCGGCCAACCCGCAGAAGCTGGTGGAGGCGGCGGTCCACGGCGCCGCTCTGCTGCGGCACCGGGTACGCCTCCGCACCCGCAGCGCGGTCACCGAGGTGCACGGCACCGACCGCGTGGAGGCCGTCACCGTCACCCGGCTCGACCGCGACTGGCGGCCCGTACGGGGGACGGGCCGGCGGATCGCCTGCGACGCGCTCGCTGTCGGGCACGGCCTCGCCCCGCAGATCGAGCTGGCCACCGCACTCGGCTGCGCCACCCGCCCCACGGCCGACGGGACCACCGCCCTGGCGCTGGGCGGCCTCCAGGAAACCTCGGTGCCCGGAGTCTGGGCGGCGGGGGAGACCGGTGGCATCGGCGGCGCCCAACTGGCCCGTGCAGAAGGGGAGTTGGCGGGAACCGCGGTGGCGGCCGGACTGTACGGGCGCCCCTACCGCGAGGGACGCATCCGTGCGCTGCAACGCCGCCGGGACCGGATGCGCGGCTTCGCCGAGGCGATGGCCGCCCGTCATGCACCGGCAGCGGGCTGGACGGACTGGCTGACCGACGCCACGGACGTATGCCGTTGTGAGGAAGTGACCGCCGGAAGGATCCGCGAAGCCGTCACCGACCTCGGGGCCAGCGATGCGCACACCGTCAAACTCCTCACCAGGGCCGGCATGGGCTGGTGCCAGGGGCGGATGTGCGGGACGGCCGCTGTCTGCCTCGCGGCCGGCGAAGGGCAGCTGCGGCGGGCCGTGGAACCGCCCGCCGAACGCCGCCCGTTCGCCGTGCCCGTTCCGCTCTCGGCGCTCGCCTCGCTCGACGAACCCACCGGTACCCGGCCCGATACCGCCCCGGGTACCGATCACTGACCTGCGGTTCGCCCTTGTGGGCGCCGCATACCACCCAGTAAAATGTCACACAATATAGAAGGGTTGACTGGCATGACCGCCACCGCCTGGAACACCACCCGCCCCTGGCGCGGGATCATGGTCGCCACCACGCTGCCCCTGCGCGACGATCTCTCCGTCGACTACGACGCCTACGCCGAGCACGTCCGCCGGCTGATCGACCAGGGATGCGACGGTGTCGTACCGAACGGCTCGCTGGGCGAGTACCAGACCCTCACCGACGAGGAGCGGGCCCGCGTGGTGCGCACCGCGGTCGAGGCGGCGGGCGACGGCGCACGGGTCATGCCCGGAGTCGCCGCCTACGGCAGCGCCGAGGCCCGCCGCTGGGCGGAGCAGGCCGGCGAAGCGGGCTGCGGCTCGGTCCTCCTGCTGCCCCCGAACGCCTACCGGGCCGACGAACGGGCCGTCTGCGCCCACTACGCCGAGGTGGCCAAGGCCGGGGTGCCGGTCGTCGCGTACAACAACCCGCTCGACACCAGGGTGGATCTGACGCCCAAGCTGCTGGCCCGGCTGCACAAGGACGGCAGCATCGTCGCGGTCAAGGAATTCAGCGGCGACGTACGGCGCGCGTACGAGATCGCCGAACTCGCCCCGGAACTCGACCTGTTGATCGGCGCGGACGACGTCCTGCTCGAGCTCGCCGTGGCCGGTGCGGTCGGCTGGATCGCCGGATACCCCAACGCCTTCCCCGCCACGTGCGCCGAGCTGTACCACGCCGCCGTCGCCGGTGACCTCGACACCGCCGTGCCGCTCTACAAGTCCCTGCACTCGCTGCTGCGCTGGGATTCGAAGACCGAGTTCGTCCAGTCCATCAAGCTGTCCATGGACATCGCCGGCCTCCGCGGTGGCCCCACCCGCCCGCCGCGCTTCCCGCTCACGCGGGAGACCGAGGCCGCGGTCCGGGCCGCCACCGAGAAGGCCGTCGCCGACGGTCACCGCTGACCCGGCCTCCGTCGCGTCCCCACCGCTTCGAAAGGACACACCGTGCGTACGCGTCATGTCTTCCACGCCGTCGATTCGCACACCGAGGGCATGCCCACGCGCGTGATCACGGGTGGCGTCGGGGTGATCCCCGGCGCCACCATGGCCGAGCGCAGGCTGCACTTCATCGAGCATCTCGACCACATCCGCACACTCCTGATGTACGAGCCGCGCGGACACTCCGCCATGAGCGGCGCCATCCTCCAGGCACCCACCCGCCCCGACGCCGACTACGGCGTCCTCTACATCGAGGTCTCCGGGCTGCTGCCGATGTGCGGGCACGGCACCATCGGGGTCGCCACCGTCCTCGTCGAGTCGGGCATGGTGCCGGTGACCGAACCCATCACCCCGGTGCGGCTCGACACCCCGGCGGGCCTGGTCACCGTCGACGTCCATGTGGTGGACGGCGCGGCGGAGTCCGTCACCTTCACCAACGTGCCCGCGTTCTGTGCCGGCCTGGACCGCAAGGTGGACGTCCCCGGGTACGGCACGGTCACCTACGACCTCGCCTTCGGCGGCAACTTCTACGCCTTCGTCGAACTCGGCGCGCTGGGGCTGCCGTTCGACCGCGCCCGCAAGGAGGATCTGCTGACCGCCGGGCTGGCCATCATGGAGGCGGTCAACGCGTCGCCGGACCGGCCCGTCCACCCCGAGCAACCGGAGATCGCCGGGGTCAAACACGTCTATCTGGCCGCCCCCGGCTCGGACGCCCGCCACTCGCGGCATGCGATGGCGATCCACCCGGGCTGGCTCGACCGCTCGCCCTGCGGCACCGGAACCTCGGCGCGGATGGCACAGCTGCACGCCCGCGGTGAACTGCCCCTGGACCGCGACTTCGTCAACGAGTCCTTCATCGGGACCCGCTTCACCGGCCGGCTCATCGCCGAGACGGAGGTCGGCGGGCTGCCCGCCGTCGTACCGACCATCACCGGCCGCGCCTGGATCACCGGCACCGCCCAGTACTTCCTCGACCCGGACGACCCCTTCCCCGGAGGCTTCCTCCTGTGACCACCGCCGCATCCTCACCGTCTTCTGTGATCTCCCGCAATCCGGCCGACCCTTCCGACGTGCTCGTGACGGTTCCGGCCCCCGGAGCCGCCGCCGTGGCGGATGCCGTCGAGCGGGCCCGTGCGGCCCAGCCCGGCTGGCTGAGCGGCGGTGCCGCCGCCCGGTCGGCCGCCCTGGGCGCGGTCGCCGCCGCCCTCGAGGCCGCCGCGGACGAGCTGGCCGACCTCGCCGTACGCGAGGTCGGCAAACCGCGCGCCGAGGCGCGCGCCGAGGTCGCGAGGACCGTCGCGATCTGGCGCTACTACGCCCAGGCCCCCTACGAACCCACCGGCGCCGTCCACGAAACCGCCTCCGGTCCGGGCCTGCTGCTGACCCGCCGCCGTCCGTACGGCGTCGCCGGCCTCGTCACCCCCTGGAACTTCCCGTTCGCCATCCCGAGCTGGAAGGCGGCCCCGGCGCTCGCCGCGGGCAACGCGGTGGTCCTCAAACCCGCCCCCGAGGCGACGGCCTGCGCCCAGCGTCTCGCCGCCCTCGTCGAGCAGAACCTGCCCGCCAGGGTGTTCACCGTCGTGCCCGGCGGAGCGACCGAGGGCGCCGCACTCGTCTCCGCCGCCGATGTCGTCTCCTTCACCGGCTCCACGACCGCGGGCCAGGAGGTCGCGCGCGCCGCCACCGCCCGGGGCATCCCGGTCCAGGCCGAGATGGGCGGCCTGAACGCCGCCATCGTCCTCCCGGACGCGGACATCGAGCAGGCCGCGGCCCATATCGCCGCCGCGGTCGCCGGATACGCGGGCCAGAAGTGCACCGCCACCAGCCGGGTGATCGCGGTCGGCGCCGCCCTCGACCCGCTGCGCGAAGCGCTCTCGGCGGCCCTGCACGCGGTGCCGGTCGGCGACCCGGCCGACCCGTCCACCGTCTGCGGGCCCCTCATCAACGAGACCGCACGCGACCGGGTCAGCAGTGCCTGGGAAGGACTCCCGGTCCTCGCGGGCGGTACCGTACCGGGCCGTCCCGGCTGGTACGCGGCCCCGACCCTGGTCGAGAAGGTCCCCCAGGGCCACCGACTGCTCCACGAGGAGGTCTTCGGCCCGGTCGCGGCACTGCTGCCCGCCGACGACCTGGCCCACGCGGTCCGGATCACCAACGCGGTCCCGTACGGACTGGTCACCTCGGTCCACTCCGCCGGCCTGGACGCGGTCCTGCACGGACTCGACCGGCTCGACACCGGGATGATCAGGGTCAATACGCCGTCCACCGGCGTCGACTTCCATCTGCCCTTCGGCGGCGCCAAGGCATCCGGCCACGGCCCGCGGGAACAGGGCCGCGCCGCCCTGGAGTTCTACACCTCCAGCCGCACCTACACCCTGTCACCGGCAACCCTGTAACCAAGGACAATGTGACATTCCATGCTGGCTATGCTGGTGATCCGCTCCGGCATGAAGGGATCACCACCGTTATGGGGCACCTGAAGCATCGCGATCTCAACGCCACCCGGGAGCGGCTGCGCGACCAGGTGGCCCACGCCCTGCGGGCCGCCCTCATCTCCGGTGAGCTGCGGCCCGGGGAGGTGTACTCGGCGCCGGTTCTCGCCGAGGACTTCGGGATCTCCGCCACACCCGTGCGCGAGGCGATGCTCGACCTGGCCCGCGAGGGCCTGGTCGAACCCGTCCGCAACAAGGGCTTCCGGGTCACCGAGGTCAACGAGCGCGACCTCGACCAGTACACCGAGATCCGCGCGCTCATCGAGATCCCCATGATCGGCCGGATCACCCGTTCCGCCGCCCATGAGGACCTGGAAGCCCTGCGGCCGGTGGCCGAGGAGATCGTACGCGCCGCGCGCGACCACGACCTCATCGGCTATCTGGAGGCCGACCGGCAGTTCCACCTCTCGCTGCTCGGCCTCAGCGGCAACGAGAGGCTCGTCGAAACCGTCGGCGACCTGCGCAAGCGCTCGCGCCTGTACGGGCTCACGGCCCTGGACGAGCGGGGCGAGCTGATCCCGTCGGCCGAGGAGCACCTCGAACTCCTCGACCTGATGCTGGCGGGCGATGCCAGGGGAGCGGAGAAGTGCATGGCCAAGCACCTGGGCCATGTCCGCTCGCTCTGGGCCAAGAGCGGGACGGGTCGGACGAGCGGGACCGCGGCGAAGTCCGGCAAGTAGCGGCACGGCCGGGCTCCCCGCGGGCAGCCCGCTCCCCGTGACGTATGAAATGTCACACTTCACACTGCCCTGGCTGTGAAAGGGATCCATGAACCCCGCCTACGCGACCGCCGACCACACCTTCACCGTCCCCCTCGACCACTCCGCCCCCGACGGGCCGGACATCCAGGTCTTCGCCCGCGAGGTCGTCGACCCGTCCCGTACGGGCGAGCGGCTGCCCTGGCTGCTGTATCTGCAAGGCGGCCCGGGCGGCAAATCCCCCCGCCCGTCGGCCGGTTCACCCGGCTGGCTGGACCAGGCACTCAAGACCCACCGCGTGCTCCTGCTCGACCAGCGCGGCACCGGACGTTCCACGCCGGTCACCGCCCGCGCCGCCGCCCGCTTCGCGTCCCCCGCCCAACTCGCCGCCCATCTCGGCCACTTCCGCGCCGATTCGATAGTCGCCGACGCCGAACTGATACGGCGTCAACTATGCGGTGAAGAACCCTGGGAGACACTCGGCCAGAGCTACGGCGGCTTCCTCACCCTCACCTACCTCTCACGGGCCCCCGAGGGCCTGCGGGCCTGCTACGTGACCGGTGGTCTGCCCGGCCTCACCGCCACCGCCGACGACGTCTACGCCCGCACCTACCCGCGGGTGCGGGACCGTGTCCTGGACTTCTACGCCCGCTACCCGGACGACGCCCCCCGCCTCCGCAAGATCTCCGATCTCCTCGCAGCCGCCGAGATCCGCCTGCCCGACGGAGACCGGCTCACCACCTGCCGCCTGCGCACCCTCGGCCTCGCCCTCGGCATGGGCGACGGCTTCGAACGCCTCCACTGGCTGCTCGACGAAGCCCTGTCCTCCGACGGCGAGTTGACCGACACCTTCCTCCACCAGGTGATGAACCTGACGGGCTTCACCGACAATCCGCTGTTCGCCGTGATGCAGGAGACGCTCTACGGGCAGGGTGCCGGCCCGACCGGCTGGGCGGCCTCCCGCGCGCTCGCCGGCTTCTCCGAGTTCGGTGCACAGGCAGACCCCCTCCTCCTCACCGGCGAAATGATCTACCCCTGGATGTTCCGCGAGATCAGGGGCCTGCGGCCGTTCGCGGACGCCGCCGATCTGCTGGCCCGACGCACCGACTGGCCGCCCCTGTACGACCCCCGCCGCCTCGCCGCCAACCAGGTCCCCCTTGCCGCTGTCGTCTACCACGACGACATGTACGTCGATGCCGAACTCTCCCTGCGTACCGCACGCGAGGTGGGCGCCACCCGTGCCTGGGTCACCAATGAGTGGGAGCACGACGGGGTCCATGTCTCCGGTGGCCGGGTGCTGGCCCGCCTGATGGATCTGGCCGCCGGCCGGGCGTAGGGGACGGTGTGGCAGGGTGCCCGCATGGAACACGCAGAGGTGCTGCTCATCGGAGGACGCGCGGGTGTCGGCAAGACGACGGTGGGGTGGGAGGTATCGGCCCGCCTGCGGGCCGCGACGGTTCCGCACTGCGTCCTCGAGGGGGACTACCTGGGGCAGGCCCATCCCGCTCCGGAGGGGGACCCGCGCCGCCGCAAGCTGACCGAGCGCAATCTCACGGCGGTCTGGTCGAACTTCGCCGAGCTCGGATACCGCCGCCTGATCTACACGAACACGGTCAGCGTGCTGCCCGAGACCGCGGGCATCTTCCAGCGGGCCATGGGGAGGGACGTCCGGATCGTGCGGGTACTGCTCACCGCCTCGGACGTCACGGCCGGTGCGCGGCTGACGGGCCGGGAGCTCGGCTCGGAGCTGGAGCACGAGCTGAAGAGCAGCGCCCGTAAGGCACGGCTTCTGGACGAGCAGGCACCCGCGGACACCGTACGGGTGGCGACGGACGGACGTTCCGTGGTCGACATAGCCACCGAGGTGGCGGCCGCCACCGGCTGGCTGGCCTGAACCGGCGGCCGGATGTGGCGTGTTGGGTTGGCGTGGCGAGCCGGTGGAGGCCCTTCAGCAGGCAGCCACGCCAACCTGTCTGCCGCCTTCTTCGTCCTCCCCGCCTTCCCCGCCCTCTCCGCCTGCTTCGTCGAGCCGGTCAGCGACGATCATCGCCACGTCGTCCGCCAGGCAACCCTGGGTGTGCCGGATCAACTCCTGGTGCAGTTGCTGCAGGAACTCCTGCGGCGTGCGGGCGCGCGCCGCTTCCATGGCCTCGGGCAGTGCGAAGAAGTCATTGTCGTGATTGCGGGCCTCGATCACTCCGTCGGTGTGCAGCAGCAAACGGTCACCGGGCACGAACGGATAGCTCTCCGCCCTGCCATGAGGCCCGATGATGAAGTCCTCCAGTCCGAGGGGCGGCAGCAGGCCGGTGGGCATCAGAGCCTGCGCCTTGCCCCGGCGCAGCACCAGCGGGGGCGGATGGCCCCGGTTGAGCACCTCGACCACGGGTCCGTCCGGCACCTGCACGATGATCGCGGTGACGAACCCCTCCAGCCGGGTCTCCTGATCGACCGCACCCGGCACGGCGCCCTCCCGCCGCAGCGCGGCCGCGCAGTGGTTCATCACCTCCACCAGTTCCTCCTCGTAGTGCACGGCCTCCCGGAACGCACCCAGCACCGCCGCGGCCGAGCGCACGGCGGGCAGCCCCTTGCCCCGGACGTCCCCCACGATCATCCGGACCCCGTACCGGGTCTGTACGGCCTCGTACAGATCACCGCCGATCTGCGCCCCCGTCTCGGCCGCGAGGTACAGACTGGCCGCCCGCACCGGACCGAGCCGGGCGGGCACCGGCCGGAGCAGGACCTCCTGTGCCGCCGCGGCGATCCGGCGGACCTGGCTGAGTTCGCTCTCTCTGCGCGTGCGCGCGGCGCTACTCGTCGTGATGCTGGCGACGGACACCAGGAACAGCGCAAGGAGGTTGGTGTAGACCTGCTGGCCGCCCCATGCCTGGTTGTAGGTGGCGGTGGTCACGCTGACGGCGAGAGCGGCAGCCGCTGCCCACATGGTCCCTTTGGGGCCCATCGTCACCGCGGCCAGCGCCGGCGTCGCGGTGAGGAGCGGACCGGTGTACAGAAAGTGGGCAGGGGACAGCTCTATACCCACCACAAGCAGTGCGATCGCGAACGGCAGACACTCTGCGAGGGTGAACAGGACCCGGCTGTGCCCGCCCGCTCCCGGTCGAGGGGGTGAGCGGAAGAACGACCACATGGGTACAGGCTCCCTCGTGGAGGCTCGCCGTTCCACTCATCACGTTTCGCTTCCGGGTGTGCGGCGACCCCGGTGCTGCGCGGATCATGCTCGTGATGTGCCCACTCGTGATGTCCGGTGCAGGCGAAGGCGGCGCACGGCCATGACGGATCCGTCGGGAACGGCGCAGCGCGGGCGCCTGCGAGGCGCGGGAAAAGGCCCGCGGCCACGGCCGCGGCCTGGTTCCTTCGCCCCTCGCAAGAGCGCCCGCGCACAGAAGGTGCCCTGTCGGCCGCAGGGCTCCTCGCCTAGCGTGAATCCATGACGTATGGGACTCCGCACAACGCTCCAGGGGCGGCGCGGTCACGCCGTCACCTCTTCGGGGACGACGCCGAGCAGTACGACGCCGCTCGGCCCGGCTATCCCGGGCAACTGATCGAGGAGGTCCTGGACTTCTCGGCGTTGGGCGACGGTGCCCGGGCTCTGGAAGTAGGCGCCGGCACAGGCAAAGCGACGCTGGCCTTCGCAGCGGTCGGCACACGGATAACGTGCGTCGAACCCGATGTCCGAATGGCGCGAGTGCTGCAACGTCATTGCCGTGCGTGGCCCCAAGTAACGGTTGAATTAGCCGACTTCGAGAGCTGGCGGCCCGCGCGGCGATACGGGCTGCTGTACTGCGCGCAGGCATGGCACTGGGTCGACCCGGACGTACGCTGGGCAAGAGCAAAAGCCGCCTTGTCCCAGGGGGGCGCGATGGCTCTCTTTTGGAACCACTGGTTTCTGGAGTCCGACGATCTCGTGGCCCGGCTGACCCACGCCCATACCCGGCACGGCGTCGGCATACCCGAGCACACCATCCTGGATCCCCGCCCCCGCCCCGCACACCACGGCGCCGATGCGCGCCAGTGGCGCGATATGGCGGCGGCGGGATTCGTCGATCTGGAGCATCGCCTGTACGAATCCGTCCATGAGCGTTCCCTGTCCGCCCTGATCGGTCTGTTCGCTTCCTACTCGGGCTATCGGGCACTTCCGCACCGGGCGCGGGAGCGGATCTTCGGGGACATGGCCCGCATCGTGGATGAACAGCGCCGAGATGTGCGGGTGAAGGTGAAGACAAGCCTCTTTCTCGGGCGTACGAGCGCGGACTGACGCGGAATGAGTACGCAGTGGTCGAGGAGTGACCGGATCCTGTCGCCGAGTTGAGGTCCGGGGTCGCGCCCGGCAAAACGCAGATATCACTAACCGTCACTGGCCACCGACGCCACGCGTTCAAGTTCAGTAGTGAGTTCAGTGACGCGTTCCCTTCCCTCACCGCCTCATCCTCGCTCATCAGTGACCAGAAGTAACTCGGGTAACTCCTGGGCGAGTCCCGTCGATGCGGGATATGCGCCCGCGTGTTCGCGGCCTCCGGAAGGCGCTGTTGAGGCTGTTGTGCGCCCCTTCACGCCGTAGCGGGAATTGCACACGCGGCGTAGCGCCGCTCTCACCCTCAGGTGATATGTATCGGTCCGCGGATACGTTCTGTCGCCAGTCGCGTCAAGTGGATCGCGGGAAACGAGCAAAGGCGGCAACTATTGACCGAATAGTCGCGTCATCTGTGCAGAGTTGTTCGATGGAATACCCGTCCCTGACCATGTCATGGGGGGCGGAACACGGGGTTTTGAAGGAGAAGCTATGCGACCGTTTGCGTTGAGCTACGCCCGTCCGGCGGTGAAGCCGGCGGCTGCAACTCCCTACACCTACGACGCCACACGGCAGCTCAACGTCCTGCCCGACGGTCGTGCGGCCACCAGCAGCCGGGCGGTCCTGCTGGCCACCGGGACCACCGCTTCCACTGCCGGTTCCAAGACCCACTTCGACGACTGAACGTCGATGACCGTTCTGGTTCTTACCTGCGAGGAAGACCTGACCGCGGACATGGTCGTCGCGAAGCTGCACGACCTCGGTGTGCCGCTCGTCCGCCTCGACCCCGCCGATCTGCCCGGCAGGGTCGACCTTTCGGCGGACTACGGCAGCAACGGCTTCCACGGCTTTCTCAAGACGAACGAACGCATGGTGAGCCTGAGCAGCCTGCGGTCGGTGTGGGTCCGTCGGCCGGGCACGCCCGGCACCCGTGCGGAGGAACAGTCGACCTGGCTCACCGCGGAGGCCGAGCAGGCGCTGTACGGCATGCTCACCTCCACCCGGGCTCGCTGGATGAACCATCCCGCGGCAGCGGGGCAGGCCCGCTACAAGCCCTGGCAGCTCCATATCGCCCAGCAGAGCGGCTTCGTCGTGCCCGCCACGCTGATCACCTCGTTCCCGGCGGTGGCGCGTCAGTTCGCCGCCACGTACCAGGATCTCGTGGTCAAGTCGGTCTCCGGAAAGCACCCGGGCGACCCTCCGATGGTGCTGCCCACCACCCGCATCAGCCCCGATGCGGACTTCTCCGCGGTCGCGGCCGGCCCGACCCTGCTCCAGCAGCACGTACGCAAACAGGCCGACATCCGGCTCACCTGCGTCGGCGGCAACCTCTTCGCCGCCCGCAAGGAAGCCGACCCCGACGAGGTGGACAGCCGTTTCACCGAGCACGGCGCCTGGAAGCCGGCCGAGGTGCCCGACCTCGTCCGCCGGTCGGTGAGCCTGTACATGACTCGTACTCAACTTGCTTATGGGGCATTCGACTTCGCCGAAGACCGCGATGGGACCTGGTGGTTCCTCGAGTGCAACCAGGGTGGCCAGTTCGGATTCGTTCAGCTCGATACCGACCAGCCCATCGCCGAGGCCATCGCCGCCTGGCTGGCGGAGGAGCCCCTCGACTGAGGCCTGGTACCGGCGTACGAGGACCCTCGGGTAGGTACGGCACCGGCGCGCACCGCCCCCCGGGAGGTGCGCGTCCCACGGTCCTTCCACGGGCACCAGTAGCCGCGGGCCCCGCGAGCGGGGTGCAACCGTGCGCCGTTGTGGAGGGGTTGTCTCCGTTTGTAAGGGAGGGTCAACTGGGGGAGGAAGCCGGCCCGGTTGCCGCATGGGGGGACGTCGCCGGGGCCCGTACCGGAGGTGTGTGCGCGTGGTACTTCGCGTGGCGTCAGAGGTGTCGGACCGCGCTCGGGGCCGATCGGCGCTGCCGGACAGTACCGCCCAGGAGAGCGTGACCGGTGTCGTGCGCAGGGTCGGCGTGATCCTGGCGGAACTGGCCGAAGCGGCGACTCCCCTGTCGCTCGCGGAGCTCACCTGCCGTACCGGCCTGCCCAAGACCACGGTCCACCGGCTGCTGGCCGCGTTGTGCGGCACCGGCCTCGTGCGCCGTGCCGACCCCGGCTATCTGCTCGGCCCGGCCGCGTCCCCGGCCTGGGACCCCGTACCCCACCGGGCTCCCCTGACGCTGCCACGCCGGTGCTTTCTTCCCCACCTGGTCGAGCTCTACGAGAAGACGCACCAGATGGTGAGTCTGTGCGTTCTCGTGGGCGATGAGGTGGTGTTCATCGAGCGGATCTACGGACACGACCGGGTGGACGACGGTGCTGACGACGTCGACCGGGTACCGGCGGGGCACACCGCCGCGGGACGCGTGCTGCTGGCCTTTGCCTGGGCCGTACGGCCTGATGAAGGGCTGGAACGGTGCCTGGCCGGTATCCGGCGCCGCCGGGTCGCCGTCCACACCGCCGCGTGCAACGCCGGTGTGATCTGCGCTGCCGCTCCGGTGGTCGGCCGCGCCGGGCGGGTGGTGGCCGCGGTGGAGATCGTCGGCTGCTCCCCGGCGATGGGGGTGACGGCGATGGTCGACCAGGTCCGCAGGACGGCGCTGGCGATCTCCGCCGCGGCCCGCTGCCTCGGCTGAGGCCCGGTGGGCGGGGCATGCGGCCCGCCGGGGGAGCGGTTCAGCCTCCGGCGACGGCGGTGAGGATCTCCACCATGTCGCCTTCCTGCAGGGCGAGTTCATCGTCCGGGGCGGACACCAGCTCGCCGTTGAGCACTACCCGGTGGGTCCGGCGCAGCCTTCCGGTGTTGTCCCGCAGCACCTGCCTGAGCTGGGGATGCCGCTCCTCCGCCCAGTGCAGGGCCTCGCCGAGTGTCCCGGCGGGGATGGTGAGCACGCGGTCGAAGCCGACGAAGCGCTGCAAGGTGCCGCTGAAGTGCAACATCATGAGGGTGCTTCCCTTCCTGTAACGGTGTGACAGGCCGAAACCGAGGTGGTGCCCAGCAGCACTTCGAGGGTGTCCTGCGCGCCGGCGGCCACCACGAGGTCGGTGAAGTCGCGCAACGCCCTGCCGTAGCGGGGATCGCCGTAGCAGGAATGTCCGCCGAGCACCCGGACCGCCTGGTCCGCGACGTACCGCACCTGCTCGACCACGAAGTGCTTGGCGGCTGTGATGACGGGATCGAAGAGGGGATCGCTCCGGCCGCTCTCGGCCCGGTCGAAGGCGCGGTGCAGCATGGCCTGCGCAGCCTGCAGGGCGATGTACATCCGCCCCAACGCCCCTTGTACGTTGGGCATCTCGCAGAGCGGACGCCCGTACCGGGTGGTGGTGGCCAGGCGGTGGATGCACCGTTCCAGGAGTGCTCTGGCCCGACCGAGCGGTCCGCACGCGGCCACGAGGCGTCGTGCGTTGAGGAAGCGCTGTGCGTGGCCCAGGCCGTCCGTTGCGGTGACGATACGGGCGGCGGGGACGGGGGTGTGGTGGAAGGTCATGGTGCGGGGGCCGTTGGTGCGGTGGCCCAGAGACGCGGTGGGCCCGAATTCCACTCCGGGGTCGTCGCGCTCGACGATCAGCGCCACCATGTCGCCGTTGTCGTCGCGGGCGTAGGTGAGGAACACGTCGGCCAGGGCGGCGCCGCTGACGTGGGTCTTGTGTCCGGTGAGCCGGTATCCGTCGCGGGTGCTGCGCAGCTGGGTGACCAGTGCGAACGGGTCCGCGTCCTCGGAGTAGGCCAGGGCCGCCAGCGAGGTCCCGGCGACGATCGGGCACACATACTGCCGGGCCGGTTCACTGCGGTCCGCCGTGCTGCGGTCCGCCTCCAACAGGGCGGTGACGACGCCCGCTTGCATGCTCACGGTGTAGGGCACCGCATCGTCCTCGCACAGATAGCCGATCTCCTCCAGCACCCGCCCCCAGGCACGGGGACCGGCGCCCTCTCCGCCGGCCCCGCGGGGCAGCGCGAACGACGTCAGGCCGGCGTCGGCCGCGGCCTTGGCGAACCACCGGGGGAGCGGTTCACCGGCCTCGTACCGCTCGGAGGCATCGGCGTTCACTCTTGCCAGCAGCGCGCCCCAGCGGTCGTGTACGAGGGCCGCGAGGTCATCGTGACCGGTCCACAGGGGCGTCGGCACCCACCTCACCAGCCTCCCTCTCGCTCGTGCGGACATCGGCTGCCAGGAGACGGGCGAGTTCCCCGAGGCCGGATGCGGCGAGTTCGGCGATCGGCACGCGGACTCCGAGATCCTCCTCGATGATCACCGAGATACCGGCGATGGTGACGGAATCAAAGCCCTGTGCCTCCAGGGGTTGGTCGAGTGCCACCTGGTCAGGTGCGGTTCCGAGGCAGCCGGCGAGCAGTGAGCGCAGATAGGCGGCGGCGTGTGTGTGCCGGTCCGCGTCACTGGACCGCAGCACCGCCGCGGCGGTTGGCCTGTCCATGATGTTGTCCCTTGCTCGGCGGTGGAAGAGAGAGCAGCGAGGGCCAGCGACCCTCGCTGCAGACTCGCGAGAGCCAGTCCACGAGGTCGTCCTCGGGAAGCCCGGCAGCAGGCTCCGGGGGACCGAGGCCGAGCTCCGCCAGCAGGCGGTCCCAGCACGCGGCCAGCCACTGCGGGGTGGCGAGTTCGGGATCCAGGAGCCGACGGTTGTGCACCCAGGTGTGCCTGCAGGCGGCGGCCGTGTGCAGGAGGCAGTGCCGGCGGGCGAGGGCGTACGCCGTACGGGGCGTGCCGTGCGTCCAGGTCAGGGCCTGGATCCGTCGGGTGAGGCCGGTCCGCTCGGCGTCGAAGAGCGCGAACCGGCCGGCGAGGCGGGGGCCGTCCCATGCCTGGGTGATCTCGTCCCGTGCGACCGGCCTCAGCTGAAGCCCCGTGTGCCTGGGACGCCACGGCGGTGCCGGCGTCGTCAGGGAGAACAGGCTCGTCGGGTCCAGGTCAGGGCCCCGGTCCTGCGCATGCGGGGCGGCCACGCTTCTCAGTGCGGAGGCGATGAGGTTCAGCTGCACCATGGAGGTGCCGTCCAGGATGCCCATCACGGCGCTGTCGCGCGCGAACTTCTGCAGCATGCCCGACGCCGGTCCCTCGCGCAGAAAGAACCGGGCACTCAGCACCCGCGCCGCGTTCCGTACGGTTCTCTCGCACAGCAGCGGCACCATGTACTTGGCGACCGAAGACCACAGCCGGGACCGGTCCGCGCCGAGCGTGAGAGCGCGGGCGGCCGAGACCGCGACGCACTCCGCCGTCAGAAGATCCAGGCAGGCCGCTGACAGGCGTTCCCGCACCGGCGGCAGGGCCAGCAGGTTCTGGCCGTACAGCCGCCGTTCGCGCGCCCAGTCGGCCGCGATGCGTAATGCGCCGTCGGCGGCACCCAGGGCGATCCCGCAGGCAAGCACGCGCACGTAGGACGAGGCGGTCAGCAGCATTTCCAAGCCGCGCCCGGCACCGCCGAGTCGGGCGGATACGGGAATCTCGCAGCGGTCGAAGGCGATCCCGCTGAGATCGTTGCCGCGCAGGCCGAGCGTGGGAACCTTCGGCAGGTGCCGGAAGCGGTCTGCCGGGAGGGCGCGCTTGTCCAGGAGGAACAGCCCCAGGCACGGCCCACTGCGAGCCAGTACCGTGCAGAACGTCCCCCGGGTGGCATTGCTGATCAGCCGTTTCTCGCCGTCCAGCCGGAACCCTGCCCGGGTGGGGGTTGCGGTCGTCTCGGTCGCGAGCAGATCGCTGCCGGCCCGGTCCTCGCTGATCGCGATGGCCCCGAACTCGCCGGCCGCCAGTCGCTCCGCCACCAGGGCGCGCTGCGCCGCGGTACCCCACATCCAGACCGGAAGACCGGCGAAGAGGGACGCGCCGTGTCCCACGGCCAGTACGGGGTCGCGGCGGGCCAGCACCCTCAGCAGGCTCAGCAGTTCCTCGAAGCAGGTCAGCCGTCCCCCTTCGCCGGTCGGTGTCAAGTGCCGGGAAATTCCCCACTGGTGGGCCACCTCGAACGCCTCGTCGGGGCGTTGCTCCCGTTCGTCCCGTGCGATCAGGCTGCGATACGGGACCGGAGCGGCGGGGTCGAACGGGTTGCCGAGCGTGGCTTCCAGAGCCACCGATGACCGGTACGCGGCGGGGGTCACCATTGCTCCACCACCACGGCGTGGTTGCTGCCGCGGGATCGCACCAGGTGGGTGAAGGCGAGGTGGGGGTTCCGCTGCCAGGCGCCGCTGGCGATCTCGCCCTGGTCGAACAGGTAACAGGGCTTGGACAGTTGGGCGTCCAGGCTGCGCAGGGGATGCCGCAATCCCGCGCGCAACGGCGGGAGGCGCTGGCCGTGGTCGAGGATGAGCCGCTCCCGGCCGGCTGCGGCCAGGGCGATCAGCTCGGTCCAGGCCCATTGGTCGGCGACCTCGCAGGCCGCTCGGTGGATCAGGAACGGCGATGCGGACCGGGCAAGGGGAGGGTCCGCGCTGTCCAGGCTTCGGCGGAGTCCGGGCACGGGCGAGAGGTGGGGCGTCCCACGGATCTCGTCCTCGGGGAACCGGCCGAGCAGCTCCGGCCCGAGCGGCGCCGGCTGTGCGGACAGCGAGGGGTCCCCGTCCAGGTGGACCGGGACCGTCACGAGGTGCACCCGTACCGCCACGGCCGAGGTGTGCTCTGCCCCGGCCCCGATGCAGGTCTCCCACTCCATCTGCCGGCCGCCGTGACGAACCCGCCCTTCGACCCTGACCTGCAGCTCGTCGGCGTCGTCGAAGCGCAGCGGACGCTCGTAGCGGATCCGGACCGACCACACCACCAGACCGGTGCGGTACTCGGTCAGCAGCCTTCGGTAGCTGACCAGATGCTCACAGAGCCAGCGCGCGATCGCCGTGTGGGCGATGCGGCCCGCCATGACCGGCTGGAGCTGGAGCGGGGTGAACAGACTGGTGTCACATGGCAAGGAGTACCGACAGTCGCGTACCACAGACCTCACCGTCCTCATCTACGAACCGTCCCCATCTCCGAACCGCCCTCATTCCCGAACCGTCCTGGTCCCTGGACCGTCCTCACGCCTGGGCGGGGCCGAAACGGACGGTGGTCTCCACCGGTAACCGGCCCCGGACGTAAAGGTCGTGCAGGCGCCTGCGCTGCAGCTTCCCGCTCGATGTGCGCGGCAGGGCGCCGGCCGCGATGACGACGCCCGCCGAGGGGCCGACGCCGTGCCGTTCGACCAGCCCACGCCTGGCCACACGGCATGCCTCCGCCCAACTTCCGTGCGGAGCGGTCCGGTTGCGGTGCATCTCGGCGACGAAGACATACCCGCCCTCGCCGTCCGCGACGGCCGCACAGCGGTCCTGTCCGATGGCCAGGAGACCGCTCACGGTCGCCTCCAGATCGGTGGGATAGAGCTTGCGGCCCACGGTGAGGATCACATCGTCGGCCCGTCCCACGATGTACAGCTCACCGCCCTGAATCGCGCCCAGGTCGTCGGTGACCAGCCAGTCGTCCGCCCAGAGCGGCTCCACATCGCCCGTGTACCCGGTCATCAGGCAGTCGCCGCGCAGCTCGATCCTGCCTGCCTCGCCCGGGACCCGTGCCTGGACACCGGCCACCGGGAGGCCGCAGGAGACCAGCTCGACCCCGGTCCCCGCCGGCTGCCAGCGCAGCTCACCGAGCGCGGCCGGTTCGACGCGGACCGACGTCCAGGGCTGTTGCGGCGCCACCAGGCTCACCGCAACCGACGCCTCGGCCATGCCGTAGCCCGGACACAGCGCCGTCTCGTCGAACCCGTACGGTGCCATTGCGGCGGCGAACCGGCGCAGGCTCTGCCCGCGGACCGGTTCCGCGCCGACGACGACGGCCTGCAGCGCACCGAGGCCGCCACCGGGGCCGCCGCTGACGCCCATGTACCGCGCCACCAGGTCGAGCGCGAAGTCCGGCGTCCAGGTGACGGTGGCCGACCGCTCGGAGCAGGCCCGCAACCAGCTGCGGAGGAACCAGCTCGGCGGCATCAGCGTCAGCTCCCGGGCGGCGCAGGGCTGTCCCATCCCGGCCAACGTGGCCAAGGCCGCGGCAACGAGCCCCATGTCATGCGAGAGCGGACACCACGAACAGCACACCAGCCCGTCCGCGGCACCGCCCAGCCGCTCCAGCAGCGCCAGAACATTGGTGGCGATTGCCTCAGAGGTCAGACGGACGCCCTTGACCGTGCCGGTGCTGCCCGAGGAGAACTGCACCAGATCGCCGGCACCGGTCGCCGCCCATCGGCGGCCGTGCTGCGCACACGAGGCGACGTCCACGACATGCGGGGCCAGAGCGTCGACCAGGCCGAGGGACTCACCGGGCACGGCGAGAATCTCGATCTCCATCCGACGGCAGATGTCTGCCAGGGCGGACCGGTGCTCTGTGGCAGTGACACCACGGCCCGGCTGTGGCAGCGAGACCGCGGTCAGCCCCGCCCGCCAGGCTCCGAAGAGCGTGCTGAGACAGTCCGGCGAGGCAGCCAGCAGCAGGCCGATCGGTTCCCCCGGACCGGCGCCCAGGTCCCGGAAGCAGGCGGCAGCGGCCTCCGAGCGCCGCCACAGTTCCGCAAACGGGATCTGCTGGACCCGCGGGCCCGAGGACAGGCCGAGGAATCGCGTGGTGCCGGTGCCGGAGGCGGCTGCCGCCAGCAGTTCGGTGAGCGTGTGCCGTGCCATCTGCCGCCTCGTCCTCCGGCGCCCGGTCAGGTCCAACGGCCCGTACCGAGGGGCCGGGCATCGGGCAGCAGCCGCTCCCGCAGCCGGACCCTGGCGATCTTCCAGGTGCCGGTCCGCGGGAACTCGTCCCAGCGGATGCGGACCGGCGCCGCCAGCTCCGGCAGATCCCTGACCGCCCGCTGCCACGTGCCGGGATCGAGGGGAACGTCACCAGAGGTGCTGTACACCGGGACGGGCAGCTCCTGCGCGGCCGGCAGGATCACGATTTCGGTCAGCTGCGGCAGGCGGTCCAGCAGGACGTCCTCCCACTCGATGGCACTGCCGCCGGCGATGCGGTCGATCTCCCGGTCGATCAGACGGACCGCCCCGAACCGGTTGATCACACCGAGGTCCCCGGTGTTCCACCATTCCCCGTGACATTTGCGCGCGTGCCGGTCCTGTTCCCCGATGTAGGCCAGGCACCGGCCCGGTTGGGAGAACTCGATGAGGCCGACCTTGCCCCGCGGCACCGGGCGCCCCGTATCCGGGTCCACGGCGCGGATCTTCCCGTACGCCGGAATCGGCCGGCCCAGATCCTGGTTGACCGGTGGCCGTTTGCCGCGCCGCCGGACCGACCGGCGCGCATACGGCCGCAGTGCGATCGGGCCGCATTCGCTCTGGCTCCAGGCCTGGATCCACAGCGGTACGCGACGGTCGCTGGCGTCCAGGAAGGCGCGGATGGTGCGGGTGTGGATCGCGTCGAAGGAGTTGAGGAACAACCGTACGTTGCCGAAGAGGCGGGCCGGGTCGCGCGCCATCTCCTCCCAGGCAAGGAACATATTGGGCATGGCCTCCACGACGGTGGGGCGGTGCTCCGCAAGCAGTTGGCGTACCGCCGGTGACGTGGCGTCGGACAGCATGATCATGCGCAGCCCGATGGTGGCCACGGTGAGCTGATTGGCCATCACCCGCTCGTGCCAGAAGGGGTCGCAGAACGCCCAGGTGTCCCGCCGGTTCATCCACAACGGCCAACGCTCGGCCTCGACCAGGTCCATGCCGTGCGCCGATGTAGCGGAATGCATCACGAGCTTGGGCACACCGGTGGTACCCGAGGTGTGGGTCACCCACATCGGCTCGTCGGGCGCTCGCAGCCGGGTGGCGGCCGTGGCCCCGCCCCGCAGGGTCGCCAGGTCCACCAGATCGGGGCGGCCGTCGGCGCCGTCGACGCACACCGTCCGCCGGGTCAGCCGGGCGACAGCGGCGGGGTCGAGAGCGCAGCTGTCGAGGTGGGCGCGGTCGGTGACCAGAAACGGCCGTTCCAGCCGCCTGAGCAGGATGTGGGAGACCGGTGTGCCGCCCACGGGAGGGCCGTACACGCCGGACAGCGGTGCGGGGACGGCTCCGATCCGCGCCGCGGCCGACGCGATGACCAGCAGGTCGAAGTGGTTGGCCTTGAGGACGGCCACCCGATCCCACTCACGCACGCCCAGCTGGTGAAGCCAGGCAGCCGTCTCGTCGACCAGCGACGCCCACTGCGCGAACGTCCGCGCCGACGCACCACCGGGGTCGATGTCCGGCGGCCGGTCGGCGATCAGCAGTTGGGCCGGGTTCCGCTCCGCCGCGACGTGCCACACCTCGCCGATGCGCCCGGTGGCCAGGGGGCGGCCACCCAGGAAACGGGGGAGGATCCGGTGCGCGCCGCGGGTGGCAGCGTACTCGGTGAGAAACCTGGGCAGCTCTCCTTGCTGCGCCGTCGTGTGCGGGGACATGCCGTCACCTTCCTGTGGAGTTCTCGGTCAGGTCGCGGCGTCGGTACCGTCCCGAACCCTTGCGGACGGTGTTCCGCTGAAGATGTGCAGAATGCCGGTAACGGGTTCCCGTGGATTCCGGGAGAGAGTTGGGGGAGAGCGAGGATTCGCCACCCGTCGATTCCTGTGGCGGAGATACCCAAAGCGTGTCGATTCTCGTCGGACGCCCTGAGTGTAAAGCGCGTAGGCCGACCGGAAAATGGGCGTTCCGGTGAGCGGAACGCGCCCGCGAACGACCCTTCTTCAGGGACTTGTCGGCATCGTTCCGCACAGTGGAACAGGGCTTGCCGGTATCACCGTCTTCCCACGACGCTTTGCACACACGGGAATTCACCTATCAGCTCTCCGAGAGAGGAAAGGGTGCGCCATGCCGTCTCGGTTTGACCTTGAAGGCAGGAAGGCCTTGGTGACCGGGGCTTCACGTGGCACGGGGCGGGCGATTGCCTACGCCTTCGCCAGGGCGGGCGCCGATGTGGCCGTCCTCGCGCGCAGTACCGACGCACTGCAGGAACTCGCCGCCGAAGTGGAGAAGTTCGGCCGCCGGGCCGTGGTACTGACCTGCGATGTCACCGAGGAGGAACAGATCCACGCCGCCGTCTCCGAGGCAATTCGCGGGCTAGGGGCTCTGGACGTCGTCGCCAACGTTGCGGGTGGCACCCCCACCGCGGGTCCGTTCGTGGAAATCCCGGTTGATGCATGGCAGCGCGATATGCGCGTCAACTTCGCCTCGGTGCTGCACTTTTGCCGGGCAGTGGGGCCGCATCTGCTGCAACGCGGCACGGGATCGGTGATCAATGTTTCCTCGGTGGCCGCGGTAGCCGGCGTTCCCTCCCGTTCGACGATCGCCGTGTCGAAATCCGCCGTCGTTGCCCTGACGCGGACCCTCGGCGCGGAATGGGCATCAGCCGGTGTCCGGGTCAATGCGATCCTCCCGGGCTGGACCGCAACCGCGGAAACGGCGGCGGTCCGCGAGAACCAGCAGGTGTCCGCCGGACTGATGCATGCCGTCCCGATGCACCGCTGGGGCACCCCCGAGGAGATCGCCGACTCCGCCGTCTACCTGGCCGCCGATGCATCCAGGCTGGTCACCGGCAGCTGTCTCACCATCGACGGTGGAGTATCCGCATACGTCGGCGGCCCCACGCTGCTCGATCTGTTGGCCCTTGGCCGCTTGGGCTGACCTGCCGTTGAGAAGGCCGGTGACGGTGGTATGGGTGGTTGGGTCGGCGAAGCGCCGGCGTCGGCTGACTGAAGGTCTGACGCCCTCCCTGACAGCGGCCGACAAACCGACATGCCTGGCCGGTAACGTCCGGGATTGCCGCACGGCCGTACAGGTGATTCCTGCAGACCTGTGGCGGGGCGGGTGTAGCGCGAGGCCGGGCCAGGAATGAATGAATCCGCGCCCCAGTTCCCACGCGCTCGTGCGCGCCGCGCGAGTGCCTGGGAAGCCCTGGGCGAGGGCACGGCGCTGACACGACGTCGGTAGGAGGGAGACGCCCCTGTCTCCTCCGGGCCGGGTCCCCCCGCCGGCCCACCCCCCCACACCAGAGGTGTCCAGTTGAAGCACACGAGCGAATCCACGCCTCGCCACGTCATCGCCGGCACCGGTGTGGTGGCCCTGATCACCGCCGCCCTCGCCCTGCAGAGCGCCTATGCCGCTCCCGCCATGGACCCGGACCCCCAGTCCCCTTCGGCCACTGTCGCCGCACAGCGCGCCAAGGAGCTCGACTCCTCCCTCGGTGAAGCGGGGGCGGGCTCGTACTACGACGCCGAGCACCATAAGCTCGTCGTGAACGTGACAAACGAGGCCGCGGCGGCCAAGGTCCGTGCGGCGGGCGCCGAGGCCAAGATCGTCAAGAACTCCCTGGCCTCACTGGAGGCCGCCCGCGCCATCCTCAACGACAAGGCCGCGATCCCCGGGACGTCCTGGGCGATGGACCCCAAGACCAACAAGGTGGTCATCACCGCCGACCGCACGGTCAAGAACGATGACCTCGAGCAGCTCAAGACGGTCGTTTCCTCGCTCGGTGGCCGGGCCGCCGTCACACAATCGGCGGCCGCGCTCCGGCCGGTGAACGCCGGTGGTGACGCCATCTGGGGCAGTAACGCGCGCTGCTCACTCGGCTTCAATGTCACCAAGGG
This sequence comes from Streptomyces chattanoogensis, assembly GCF_001294335.1. Classification (GTDB taxonomy): domain Bacteria; phylum Actinomycetota; class Actinomycetes; order Streptomycetales; family Streptomycetaceae; genus Streptomyces; species Streptomyces chattanoogensis. The sequence goes on along the minus strand of NZ_LGKG01000207.1, from coordinate 94,728 downwards.
CGGGCAGCCGTACTTCCTGACTGCCGGGCACTGCACCAGTGCGGTGCGGAACTGGTCCGCCGTACAGGACGGCCCCGAGATCGCCGTGACGGAGAGCAGCAGCTTCCCGGGTGACGACTTCGGGATCGCCAAGTACACCGCCGCCGGCGTCGAGCACCCCAGCGTGGTGAATCTCTACAACGGCAGCACACAGTCCATCACCGAGGTGGCCGACCCGATCGTGGGCCAGAAGGTGCAGCACAGCGGCAGCACGACCAAGGTGCACAACGGTGCCGTCACCGCGCTGGATGTGACAGTCAATTACCGGGAGGGGCAGGTCGGCGGCCTGATCCAGACCACCGTCTGCGCGGAGCCCGGCGACAGCGGCGGCCCGCTCTTCGAGGGAAGCACCGCGCTCGGCCTGACATCGGGCGCGCGGGGCGACTGCATTCTGGGGGGCGAGTCCTTCTACCAGCCGGTGCGCGAGGCGCTTGAGAAGACCGGATCGCAGGTTGGCTGATCCTGTGAACGGCGTCCATGACGATGCCAGACACGGGCCGCCACCATGGGTGCGTCGTCGGCGCTGGGAGCGGGCTTGCAGGACGGCCATGGCAGGCGTGCAGGTTGCCACCACCCGCCACAAGTCCTGATGTTTATATGGAATATATTTATATGACTGATAGTGGCGATCGGGTAATTCCGAAAATGCGCCTTCCGTGCGCAATTCGCCACCTGGTCCGACGGGGCGGGCGCAAAACGGCCCCGGCGTCCGGCCTGTTGCTCGGACACCGCGGCCTCTTCCCTCTACTTGGCGAATCGGTTGGTGCAGCCGATGGACGATCCCAGCGGCGCGGACTGCAGGCCGTTGGCGACTCCGACCTCGCCCAGGACGTCCACGTTCACGTCGTGCGCCATGCATGAACTGCCCTGCAAGATGTTCAGTGAGTTGCCGAGGCCCTGCCCGATGTCGGCTTGGGCGGTACCGACGCCGAAGAGGCCGATGGTGGGCAGAGTGGCGATCACAACGGCAGCCTTGCGAAGCTTGCGCATTTCATCTCCGGTGGATTGAGAGGATGCGATCTGCGATTGATCGGCTTTGTAAGATTACGAAAGAGTAATACGAAATATCTTGCAGACACTCGGCGGCGCGCCGAATCCTGTCCGTATCCGGCGAGGGCTTTTTGGCATGTTCGGGACCGTGAGTTGGCGCAGTGTCAGGTCCGTGCACCGGTATGCGGCGGCGACCGGAAATACCTGGTTCTCCAGCGGCAGGTTCTGCGGCCGGTAGCCGTCCCAGTCGTAGGGACGGCCGCCGGGAAGGCGGAAGCGGAGTGGCAGACCTACGGTGGTGGGAGAACGAGCCGCCAGGACGAGATGGCGTTCCGAGGGAGGCTGCGATGGAGGAGCACTTCGTCTGGGTCACGACGCGCGGCATCAAGCCGGGCGCGTTGGCGGACTTCGAGCGGGCATGGCGCCCGCAGCCGTTCCCGCACGGTCTGCGCCGCGCCTTCGCGTACTGGTCCGAGGACGGGCACGAGATCACCGGGGTCTCGTTCTGGGACTCCAAGGAGTCATGCGATGCCTGGCGCGCCTCCGGCGAGGAGAAGCGGCGGCGGGACGCCATGGCGCAGTACGTCGTCGAGGAGCGGGAAGGCTTCTATCGGGGCGGCGAGCTCAGCATCCCCGGTCATTGACCGGGGCGGGGCGGGGCGGAAGCGGAGGGGCGTTCGGACCGCACCAAGGCGCACCAAGGCGTTATCGCGGCGCCGCGGCAGGGCGGTACTCGGTGAGCAGCAGGGCGATGTCGTCGGCGCGGTAGGACGACCGCTGGGCGTGGTGCAGGAGGCGGTCGGCGAGTTCGTCCAGGGAGTCGGCGCGGGCGTGCGCCATGGCTGTGCGCAGGCGGTCGATGCCCACGTCGATGTCGGTGTCGCGTTCCTCGACCAGGCCGTCTGTGTAGAGGGCGAGGGTGGAGCCGGGCGGGAGGTCGATCGGGGTGGGTGGATAGGTGCTGGTGTGGTCCACGCCGAGGAGGGGGCCGGCCTCCAGGTCGAGTACGTCGGTGGTCCCGTCGGGCTGGCGGAGCAGCGGCGGGGGATGGCCGGCGCGGACGGCGTGTGCGCGGTGGCTGCCGGCTTCGAGATGGAGGTAGCAGCTGCTGGCGAGGAGCCCGGCGTCGAGGTCGATGAGGGCGTGGTTGGCGCCTGCCAGCACCTCGCCGGGCGTACGGCCGACCGCGACGAAGGCCCTTACGGCGCTGCGCAGTTGGGCCATGGTCGCCGCGGCGGCGATGCTGTGGCCCTCGACGTCCCCGATGACCAGGGACACGCCGTTGGCCGTGCGGATGACGTCGTACCAGTCGCCGCCGATGTCCATCCCACTGGTGCCCGGCAGATAGCGGGCGGCGGTGTGCAGGCCGGGGAGTACGGGCAGCCGGTGCGGCAGCAGGGCCTGTTGGAGGCCGCGGGCGAGGGCGAACTCCGCGTCGTAGAGCCGTGCGCGCTCCAGGGCCTGGGCGATCAGCCCGGCGAGCGCGGTCAGGACGCTGCGGTCCTTGGCCGTGAACCGATGGACCTCGTCGAAGCCGAGCACGCAGGTGCCGACGGGGCGGCTGGAGGCGATCAGCGGCAGGTACGCCCAGGAGCTCACCTCGCCCACGGGGATGCCGGGGTAGCCCTGGGAGAGGTCCTGCTGCGACTCGATGAACAGGGGGACACCGGAGGTCAGGGTCTCCGTGCCGGGCAGGTGGGCGTGCAGCGGCATGCCTTCCAGCCAGTCGAGGAAGCCCTCGTGGCGGCCGGTGTGGAAGATCCGGTGCATCGTGCCGGCACGGACCACGTAGAGGGCCAGCTGCTGGCCGCCGAAGGCCGGGAGGAGCTGGTCGGCGACGACTTCACAGACTTCGCGGGCGGTGACCGCCTCGGTCAGCGCACTGCCCAGCTGCAGGACGTGGTACATGACGCCCAGGCGCGCCGGGCTGGCGGTCGCCGGTGCCGGGGTGGCCGATGCGATGGACGGGGCCGGTGCCGCCTGGGCCGGGGGAGGCTGTCCGACGGGGACCACCCGGCCGGTCACGCCGTCCGCACCCGGATGGAGGGAGAAGGCGAGCCACTGATCGGGCGGGCGGCGGGCAAGGAAGGACGCCGGTGCCTGCGAGATCATCACGGACCTGCGCCGGTCCTCGAAGGCGGGATCGGACAGCCACGGCAGGACATCCCACAGACACTGCCCGAGCAGCACCTCGCCCCGTACCCCCAGCAGTTGCTCCAGGCTGCGGTTGGCATAGCTGACCCGCCCGTCCGGGGTGAGGGAGAACAGCCCGTCCCGCAGCCGCTCGACCGCCGCGGCAGCCGCGCGGCCGGAGCGCGCGTCGACCACCGCGCCGACCAGGTGCGCCCGCTCGGTGCCCTTGTCCGCCACGCGGCCCCACAACTCCACGGTGTGGGATCCCTCGCTGCCTGCCCCGTCGCCCTCACCCTCTCGTACCCGCAGGCGCCGCGCCGTGATCCGGCCCTCCGCGGCCGCCTCGCGGGCCGCGGCACGGAAGGCGGCGCGGTCGCCGGGAAGGAGACGGGAAGCGAGCGTGTCCGCCCGGCCGTCGAAGGCGCCGGGATCGAGACCGAAGATCGCGCAGAACTCGTCGTCCCCGGTCAGGGCGCCGGTGACCAGATCCCAGTCGAACAGACCGGCCCGCACCGCCGGTGCGGAGGGAGCCGGGCTCTCCACGGGGACGGTGTCCGGGTCGCACTCGAGGGGGTCCCCCGTACGGGCGCGGAGGGCTGACAGGGAGGCGCCGAGCCGGTTGGCGACGGCCCGCAGATGACGGCGCCGGCTCTTCGTCGGCCCGTCGCCGCCGGGCGGCGCGGCCCATACGACCGCCAGCGCCCCGAACGTCTCCCCGCCCGCGCCCACCGGCACGGAACAGGAGCCGAAGGCATACGGCAGCCCCACCGCGAGCTGCGGATACCGGCGCATCGTCTCGTCGGCGTCGGCCAGGTGGACGGTGCGCCCGGAGGTGAACGCCTCGGCGACCGGAATCGGACTGCTCACCGGAATGCGGCGCCAGCCGCCCAGCAGGGACGGCGGCACCCCGCAGGTCGCGGCGAGCACGACCGAGCGGCGGTCGCGGGAGCGCAGAAAGACGCTCCCGGCGTACGCGCCCGACGCCTTCACGGCCCTGACGACGGCCGCCGCCAGCAGGTCCTCGCGCTCCGCCGTCTCGCCGACGGTCAACCCGCCCATGCATCCAGTGTGCGCAGTACTCGGCCGGGTCGGCCGTTCGCATGGCGCTTCGCTCCCGGCCCCAGCCCTGGGCCGGGACGTCGGCCCGGCAGCGTCACCCGTATTGGATCAAATGTTCGGTTTGTGGGTGGGCTGGCGCGCTCTGGGGCGGCCGTCGTGGCCGGGAGAGGTTCACTCGCCCGGGGCATATGCAGGGCTGGCTGGCCGGTAGCGCAACTGCGGAATCCCAAGATCCCTGATCTTGTGGGCACCGTAATGATGACGATACCCCCTGATCCAGGAGAGCCATGCGCCGTCTTCCCCCGGCGAGCCCGCCGCCCGGCAAGGCGCCGGGCCGGCGCCGTGCGAGCACACCGCCACGATCCCTCCGCCGCCGTCGTCTCTGCTGGATCGCGGCCACCGCCCTGCTCCTGCCCTGCATACTGGCCGCGACCGGCTCACCGGCGCACCGCGCGCCCCGGCACCTGGCGCGCTTTCCGATGCGCATCAGCGCCTACGTGGCCAACAGCGGCTCGGTGACCCTCTCCGCGTATGACACCCGCCTGGAACGACGCGTCGGCGCCGTCCAAGTGGGCCACGGCCCGACCGGGGTGGGGGCGGCCCCGGACGGGGATGAGGTCTACGTCGCCAACAGCCGTTCCGACACCGTCTCGTTCGTCCACACCGGCTCCCGGCTGGTCACGGCCACCGTGGGGGTCCAGCACCGGCCCTTCGCGGCGATGCCGAGCCGCGACGGCCGTCGTGTGCTGGTGGCCAACTTCGGGTCGGACACGGTCTCGGTCATCAGCGTCCCGGGCCATCATGTGATTGCCACCGCGCCGGTGGGCCGGCTGCCGCACAGCATCGCCACGGTGCCGGACGGACGCGCCTACGTGACCGACAACGGCGACGGCGAGGTGACCGTCCTCGGCCCGGACTCGCATCCGATCCGCGACATCCCGGTGGGAGACTTCCCCAGCGGGATCAGTGCCTCGCCTTCCGGCCACCGGGTCTATGTCTCCAACACCGGCTCCGGCACGATCTCGGTCATCGACACCCACAGCAACACGGTGGTGGCCACTCTGCCGGGCGGCCGGGCGCCGCTGGGAAACGCGGTCAGCCGCGACGGCAGACGGCTCTATGTCGCCGATTCGGCCCGGGACTGCCTGCTGATCGTCGACATCGCCGCCCGCGATATCGTCGGCCACGTGCACGTAGGCGTCGAGCCGCAAGGTGTCGCCGTCACCCCTGACGGCCGACGGGTGTGGGTGACCAACGAGAAATCCGACACCGTGTCGGTGATCGATCCCTTCGCCCGGCAGGTCCGCTTCACCCTGCCGACCGGACACGAACCCGAAGGCATCGCCATCACCCCACGCTGAGCCCGCCCATGGCCGGCAGCGACTGTCCCCAGGCCGGCAGCGGCCGGCTCCAGCCGGCGTGCCTCTCCGGGCCAAGGCCCAACACCCCGCTGCCGGTGCGCAGTTCAGCAGTCCGGGCTCCGCGAAGGCCCTCGCCTCGACGTGTTCGTCGAACGCCCGCGTTCCTGGCGCTGACCGGGACAGGCATGCACCCGCACACCTGGCGGGCAACTCACCGCGGGCCCAGGGCAAGAATTTTCCCGGAAACGCCATCCAGAGCGGGCTCCCAGCCGTATCCCCAGGTGGGGGAGAGGTTCAGGAGGGAAGTTCATGGCGATTCTCAGTCACCTCATTCCCGCGAAACACGATCACCACAGGAAGGACAGGACATCGAGTCGCGACGACACCAGTGAGCGGCGCCACCACCGGCGCCGTCGTCACCACCGCCGCCGTTCCGGCCACGGTCACTGGTAGCCGCACAGGAGGGCCGAGCGGGCCGGAGCGTGGAGCTCCGGCCCGCTGGGCCCGCGATGGTTGTTGAGGAATGCATGCCCATGGCGCGTGTACCGCGGCATGTTCTGCGACGTCTGCTGTCGGTGGGCGAGGATCCGGACGCCATCGTCGCTGCCGCGCCGCCGGTTCCCCTGCGCAGGATCTTCCGGCGGTTCTGGCCCTATACGCGCGGTGGTCGGCGCTGGCTGGTTCTCCTCCTCTGCTTCAGCCTGATCGGGCCCCTGCTCGACGGTGCCGAGATCTGGATCTTCAAGATCGTGGTGGACGAGGTGCTCGTCCCGCGCGATCTGGGCCCCTTCCTGTGGATCGCGCTGGCCTACCTGGGGCTCGTCCTCGGTTCCGGCCTCCTGGGGTTCGCCGACGAGGTGACCTCCACCTGGGTCAGCGAGCGTTTCCTGCTGGCCCTGCGCGCGGATGTCTTCCGGCACGTCCAGGGCCTGTCGCTCGGGTTCTTCGCACGACGGCGGCTGGGGGATCTGCTGTCGCGGATCACGGGCGATGTCGATGCGGTCGAGACGTTCCTCCTCTCGGGGGTGGCGAACGCCCTTTACTACGTGGTCGAGGTGGCCGTCTTCCTCGGTCTGCTCTTCTACCTCCGGTGGGATCTGACCCTCCTCGCGCTCGTCATCGTGCCGCTGTTCTGGAGCGCGGCCCGCCACTTCTCCCGGCTGATCAAGGACGCATCACGCGAGCGCAGGCGCCGCAGCGGTTCGCTCAGCGCCATCGCCGAGGAGTCCCTCGGCAACGTCGCCCTGGTGCAGGCGTACAACCGGCAGGGCTGGGAGCAGCGCCGGTTCGCACGCGAGAGTCTGGGCAAGTTCCGGGCGGCGATGACGTCGGCCCGGATCCGCGCCGTCTACGGGCCGGTCGTCGAGGTCATCGAGGTGACCGGCGCGCTGGCCGTCATGGCACTGGGGACGTGGAAGCTGGCCCAGGGCGAGCTGACGCTCGGCGGGTTGCTGGTCTTCCTCGCGCTGATCAGCAAGCTCTACAGTCCGATCCGCGATCTGTCCCACCTCAGCAACACGTTCTTCGCGGCCGCCGCCTCCGCGGAGCGGATCATCGAACTGCTCGACCAGCGCCCTCAGGTCGTCGACACCGCCGGCGCCAGGCGGCTTGTGCGGGCCCGCGGGGACGTGGAGTTCGAGGGCGTCTCCTTCCGTTATCCGGGCACGTCCCGGTGGGCGCTGTCCGGGGTCTCGTTCCGGGTGGCGTCCGGCGGGACGCTGGCGCTGGTCGGGGCGAGCGGTGCCGGCAAGTCCACGGCCGCGAAGCTGTTGCTGCGCTTCTACGACCCGGATCAGGGCGTGGTCCGCCTCGACGGGACCGATCTGACGGACCTGCGGCTGGCCGAACTGCGGGAGAACGTCGCGGTGGTGCTGCAGGAGACGCTGGTCTTCCACGGCACCGTGCGGGAGAACATCGCCTACGGCCGCCCGGAGGCGACGGAGGCGGACATCGTCGCCGCGGCCCGGGCCGCCGATGCGCACGAGTTCATCCGGCTGCTTCCGGAGGGCTACGACACCCTGGTGGGCCAGCGCGGCCGGATGCTGTCCGGCGGGCAGTGCCAGCGTCTTGCGATCGCCCGCGCGATGATCAGGGACGCGCCCGTACTGCTCCTCGACGAACCGACCACCGGCCTGGACGCCCGGTCGGGCCGGCGGATCATGGACCCGCTGCGCCGGCTCATGGCCGGGCGGACCACCCTTGTCATCTCGCACAACCTGCTCACCGTCCGCGACGCCACCTGCATCGTGGTGCTCGACGAGGGCCGGGTCGTCGAGCGCGGCACACACGACGAGCTGCTGGCGCGCGGCGGGACCTACGCCCGGCTGCACCGCCTCAACGCGGTGCCCGATCCCGCGCTCGAGGGGTCCTCACGCATGGGGAAGGCGCTGTCATGAGCCACGCCACCGCACCCCCGGCTCCGCCGCTGGCCCCCGGGACGCGGCCCGCGCCAGGCTACGAGGTCCTGGCGCACCTGGCGCGGACCGGCTGGCTCGACCTGTACGACGCCTGGAGCGAGGAACGGGACTGCCGGTGCGTGGTCAAGGTCGTCCGCCCCGACCGCCGCCACGAGGAAGGGCTGGGCGACCGGTTGCTGCGCGAGGGCCGCTGGCTTCGGTCCTTCACCCATCCGCACCTGGTCCGGGCGTACGAGACCTTCGAGTCGCCCCAGCCCCTCGTCGTACTGGAGACGCTGACCGGCGAGACGCTGACCCACCTCGTCCACCGGCTGCGGCGCCGTCCGGCTGCCGAGGACGTGGCCCTCCTCGGCGTGCACCTGTGTTCCGCGATCCACTACCTCCATGGCCAGGGCCTGTTGCACCTCGACCTCAAACCGTCCAACGTCGTGGTCGACTGCGGGCACGCCAAGGTGCTCGACCTCAGCGTCGCGCGGCCGCCCGGCGCCGCCCCGGCGGGCGTCGGCACGTTCTGCTATCTCGCTCCCGAGCAGGCGCGCGGCGGGCTGCTGACGGCCGCCGCCGATGTGTGGGGCATCGGCGTCACGCTGTACGAGGTGGCCGCCGGTGACCTGCCGTTCGACTGCGGGGAGGGTACCGGCAGCAGGACCGGTGACGTCACGACCGGTGATGTCACGACCGGCCGGGACGACTGGTATCCGCAGCTCGAGGACACTGCCCCGTCGATACGTTCCCGCCGACGCCTGCCGCGCGATCTCGCCACGGCCATCGACGGCTGCCTGCAGCCCGATCCGGACGCCCGGCCCGCGGTCCGGGAACTCGCCGCCGCCTTCGAGGCAGTTCTGCCATGGCAGCACCGCCATGTGGCACCCACCCTGCCGCCGTGACAGGTCTGCCCTGCCGCTCTACCCTGCCGCTTCGAAGTGCGCGGTGGCGAGGACGGTTCCGTCGGCGGACACCAGACGGGCGCCCGAGACCGTGGACGGGTCCACCGGGACCGGGGCTCCCCAGTAGCCGTAGCCGTCGTGCAGTCCGAACGTGCCGACGCGCAGGGTGGAGCCGTTCGTCCGCTTCAGGAGGCAGGTGACCTTCCCGCTGTACGAGATCCCGGCGTCGTCGAGGTCGACGGACATGTAGACCCAGGCCGGTGATCCGGCATGGACGAAGATCTCACCGGACGGCTGCCGAAGGGGACCGGCCGCCGTCAGATCTCCCCGCATCATTCCCCAACCGACCACGACCGGCCGCGAAGGGGCGGCGGCGTTCTCGATGACCGTACCGACGGCCCAGCCGCCGAACCCGAAGGCGAGTGCGAAGGCGGCGACGGCGGAGGCGACCCGCAGCCGCACGCGTCCGCGGAAGCCCTTGTGTGCGCGACCGAGCCCGCGCGTGTGCCGGCGGCCGTCAGGCACCGCCGCGGACCGGGCGGGCGGCCGCGCCACCCGGGTCTCGAACCCGACCGGCGGCTCGCGCCCCGGCACCAGGCCGATCAGTCCGTCGCCGACGAGGGTCAGCTGCCCCACGTACTCCCGGCAGTCCGCACAGCGGTCCAGATGTGCGACGGCCGCGGCGCGCTCTCGCGCCGGCAGCACGCCCAGCGCCAGCTCGGCGCCGATGTCCAGCAGCTTCTCGCAGGTCACGTCCCTAGACATGGTCGCCTCGATTCGGCGATGCGAGCGTGGACCGCAGCTTCCCCATCGCGGTCCTGATCCGCGTCTTGGCCGTGCCCAGCGGGATCTCCTCCCGGTCGGCGATCTGCTGGGCCGTCATCCCGTAGATGCCTGCCATCACCACAGCACGGCCCTGTTCGCGCGGCAGCTGCGCCACGGCGGCCCGCAGCCTGGACGATGCCTCGTCCGCGAGCGCAAGCCGCTCCGGGGTCTCGGTCACCGCACCGAGGAGCGCGTCGAGATCTTCGGGAGCCACCGGCTCCGTCCGGCGCGAGCGGATGGCGTCGATGGCGAGGTTGTGCGCAATGGTTGTCAGCCAGGTCGCCACCGATCCCCGGCGGGAGTCATAGATCTGCGCATGCCGCCATGCACGCTCGAACGTCTGCTGGGCGATGTCCTCGGCGAGCTGGGGATCGCCGAGGACGGCGAGGGCGACACCGAAGACCCTGTGCTGGAACCGCCGTACGAAAGTCACCGCGAGCTCTGGGTCGCCGGTGGCAAGTCCGGACAGCAAGGCTTCGTCCGGGAGACGGCCGACCGGGAACCCAAACTCCTGCATACCCGTATATACGGACCGCCCTGGCCGGGGGATTGCCCGGCGACGGCGAAGCGAAGGACCACCCTCCCCTGGTGTTCCGGCCCCACCGGCCAATCCCTGCGGCTCGGTGGTCCGTACCCCGTGTACCCCGTACGAGCCGTTCGAGCCCCATGCGGGACACAGCTGTTCGGAGGTGCGAGATGCCAAGGACCACAGCCCGAGGCCGGACCCGGGTGGCCATGGGACTGGCAGCGGGTGTGCTCATGGGCGCGCTTGCCGCCTGCGGCGGGTCGGCGCAACACGACGGACCGGCCGGACGGCAGCAGACCAGTGGTCGGCCGGCGGCGACGAAGGTCGAGGTCACACTGGCCGACTTCCGCGTCATGCTGTCGAAGACGACCTTCACGGCCGGACAGCGCTATGACTTCGTCGCCCGGAACCACGGCCAACACGTGCACGCACTCGAGATCGAAGGGCCCGGCGGCGAGCACCACACCCGGACCCTGAAGCCGGGTGCGTCCGCGCGCCTCGGCGTGACCCTGAAGCCAGGCACGTACGAGGTGTACTGCCCGGTGGACGGGCACAAGGGACTGGGCATGCAGATGAAGATCACCGTGGTGGGCGCCGGCGGCGGTTACTGAACGTGGGCCGGGCGGCCCACCACCCCAACACCCGCCACCAGGCCGGGCGGTCGGCCGGGAGTAGGTTCACGTGGACGAGAACAGGACGGAAGCAGGACGGAAGCAGAGTGGGAAGAAGAATGGGAAGACGACGCCCTGTCGAGGCGAAGAGGCACGGTGCGCCGGTCGAGCCGGTACGGAGGATCCGGGGGATGCGGTGGGTGCGGGGATACGGCGCTGCCTGGTTACCCGTCACAGCCCTGCTGGGCCTGTGCCTGAGTGCCACTTGTGTGGTCATGGACCAGGCTCCGCCGGCGGTCGCGAGCGGAAAAGCGAACCTCAGGATCACCGAGGGACAGGTCGGCGAGATCGGGCCCGGCGGGACCCTCACCTATCCGAGCGTGACCAGCTGTCTGACGGTGACCGTCCGCCTCCAGGACGGTGGAAAAGTGGGCGCACACGCCAGCTTGTTCCAGGTGCCGGGGGAGTACCGGTCGGATCGCATCCTCGCTGCGGTCGGACAGCGGATCGGGGCACGAGGGGTACGGGCGGTGGAGGTCAGGGGCGCCGTCGGTGCCTGGGACCCGAGCTACTTCACCAAGGCGATCGAGAGTTACGCCGAGGGCGAGCAGGTGCCCGTACCCACTGGGCCCGATCCGGACGGCCTGGCCAGGGTGGTTGCCGACGCACTCGGGTTGTCGCAGGGGAAGGTGACGGTGGAGGACCTTCCCGACGGTGACCAGACGGTGGACTGAGCCGAGCCGCCGTTCTCCGACCGGGTGCGTCTCGAAATCCCAACTCCCCCTGAAGGAAGCCCATTTGAGTACATCGAAGGTGGTCGACGTCCCGCAGTCCCTGGCGTCCTCGTGCGCCAGAGGGTTCGGCGAGGAAGGGAATGCCTGGATCGCCGCACTGCCGGCTCTGGTTGCGGAATTCCTGGACCGCTGGGAGCTGCAACGGGACGGCGCGGCCGGGGCGGGCGAGGCCTCGCTGGTGCTGCCGGTGGTGCGCGATGACGGCACCCGGGCGGTCCTCAAACTCCAGATGCCCAGGCAGGAGACCAGCGCCGCACTCATCGGACTGCGCGTATGGAACGGCGAGGGGATGGTGCGGCTGCTCGACCACGATCCCGGGAGCAGCACCATGCTCCTGGAGCGGCTGGACGGTGCCCGCACGCTGGCCTCGATCGAGGACGACGACGTGGCGATGGGCATTCTCGCCGCGCTTCAGGCGCGGTTGGTCTCCGTCCCCGCACCGCCGGGACTGCGGCGCCTCGGTGATATCGCCGCAGAGATGCTGGAACAGGTTCCGCAGGCGGTCACGGCTCTGGCCGACCCGGCCGACCGGCGCCGCCTGCGGGGTTGGGCGTCGGCGGTGGCCGAGCTGGCCGGCGAACCCGGCGACCGGATGCTGCATTGGGATCTGCACTACGGCAACGTTCTCGCCGCGGAGCGCGAGCCGTGGCTCGCCATCGACCCCGAGCCGCTCGCCGGGGACCCCGGCTTCGACCTGTGGCCCGCCCTGGACAGCCGGTGGGACGACGTCGTCGCGAAGGGCGACACCCGACGCCTGGTGCGGCGCCGCTTCGACCTGCTCACCGAGGTCCTGTGCCTGGAACGCGCGCGTGCGACCGGCTGGACGCTGGGGCGGCTGCTGCAGAACGCGCTGTGGGACATCGAAGACGGTGCGACCGCCCTCGCCCCGCCCGCCCTCGCCCTTGCGGAGTCGCTTCCGAACCGTTGACCCTGGCCCCGTCGCACCGGTCATCCAGGGCGGGTGTTTACGCGTCCTGCGAACTGCTTCGCGGCAAGCGTGGCGGTGACGCCAGCGTGGCGTCGACCAGGCGGCGGACCGTGTCGGTGGGCAGTGGGTCGTCGTGCCACAGACCGCGGAAGAGCAGGTAGCCCGCCCATTGCTCCAGGAGCATGGGTACGTCGGTGTCCTCGGGCAGGTCGCCGCGGGCGATGGCGCGTTCCACGACGGAGCGGGCCTGGGCGTTGCGGGGTTCCAGGATCTCCGTGCGCAGGCGTTCCAGGAGAACGGGTTCGCGGGCGGCCTCGGCGAACAGGGCGGGGAGGACGAGACGGACCTCGTCGGAGCCGTAGAAGCGCGCCATCGCCTGCTCGGCCACGGCGAGCAGTTCGGTGCGGGAGTCGCCCGTCGGCTCCGTGGGGACGTCGGCCAGTCGGTCCCGTACCGCTGCCAGGACCAGCGCCGCCTTGTTCGGCCAGGAGCGGTAGACGGTGGCCTTGCCCACTGCCGCGTCCGCGGCCACGCCTTCGATCGTGAGGCGTGCATAGCCGCGTTCCTGGAGGAGCTTGAGGGTGGCGGCCATGATGCGCTCGCGCGCCTCCAGATCACGCCGTCGGCGCGCGGGGCCGGTGCCGTCGGCCACGGCCTTGAGGGTGCGTGTCTCGCCCATGGTGCTCCCGTCGTCGGTTCGGCTGTGCGCGGTGAGCATCAGCTGCGAACACGATACGGATCGTCTTGACCTCTCGACCAGGGGGCCGAGGGGTAGTAGTTTCAGAACGGTCCGTATCGTTCTGAACGAGGGGTGGGATGGGCCATGTCGTATGCCCAAGTTGCGGTGGATGAGACGAAGTTGAGCGGTCATGAGGGTCCGGAGGCCGCCGTCGGCGCCGCCGTCCGCCGCGCCCGCGCCGCCGCTCCCGCGTGGGACGCGCTCGGCCACCGTGAGCGGGGCGCGCGACTGCTGCGGTGGCGGCGTGTCATGACGCGCCGCCTCGACGAGATCGTCGGCCTCCTGGAGGACGAGGCGGGCAAGGTGCGCGCGGACGCGCTCATCGAGCTGGCCGCGGCCTTCGAGCACCTGGGCTGGGCCGCTCGCAACGCGGGTCCCGTACTGCGCCGCCGCTCCGTACGCTCCGGGCTGCTGATGCTCCATCAGCGGTCGACGGTGGAGTACCGCCCGTACGGGGTCATCGGCGTCATCGGGCCCTGGAACTACCCCGTCCACACCCCGCTCGGCTCCGTCTCGTACGCGCTCGCGGCGGGCAACGCGGTGGTCCTGAAACCCAGCGAGCACACCCCCGGAACGGGACGCTGGCTCGCCGACACCTTCGCGGAGGCCGTACCGGACTCGCCCGTCTTCGAGGTGGTGACGGGGGACGGGGCGGCGGGCGCCGCGCTGTGCCGTTCCGGCGTCGACAAGGTCGCGTTCACCGGGTCGCCCGGCACCGGCGCCCGTGTCCTCGCGGCCTGTGCCCCCACCCTCACCCCGGTTCTGCTCGAACTCGGGGGCAAGGACGCGCTGGTGGTCGCCGAGGACGCGGACGTCGACGCGGCCGTGGAGGCGGCGCTGTGGGGCGGCTGTTCCAATGCCGGGCAGTCGTGTGCGGGTATCGAGCGGGTCTATGTGGCCGAGGCCGTCCATGAACGGTTCCTCCAGCGGATCGCTCAGCGGGCGAGGGACATCGAGGGCGGGGCGGACGGCGACTACGGGCGCATGGCCCTCGCGGGACAGCTCGATGTCGTACGCCGCCATATCGACGACGCGCTGGCCCGAGGCGCGCGGGCCGTTGCGGGCGGGCCCGAGTCGGTGGTGCCGCCGTATGTGACCGGACCGGTCGTGCTCGCCGATGTGCCCGAGGACGCGGACGCGGTGCGGGAGGAGACGTTCGGTCCGGTGCTCGTCGTGAACCGGGTACGGGACGCGGCCGAGGGGGTGGCGCGGACCAACGCCAGCGCGTACGGGCTCGGCGGCGCGGTCTTCGCGCGGCGGGGCGGGGTGCGCCTGGCCCGGTCCCTGCACGCCGGCATGGTGAGCGTGAATGATGTCCTGACCTTCACGGCCGTGGGTGCGCTGCCCTTCGGCGGCCGTGGCCGCTCCGGGTTCGGACGTATCCACGGGGCGGACGGGCTGCGCGAGTTCGCGGCCCCGCAGGCCCTCACCCGCCGCCGGTTCGCCCCGCCGCTCGCGGTGCAGACCTTCGCCCGCGGGCCGCGGGACATGGTGCGCTTCGAGCGGTTGGTGCGGCGGCGCGGCGCACGGTAGGCGAGGGGCGCGACGTGGTGGTGTCCCTTGTGGACGTCCGCGACGTCGTCGCCGCATCCACTGCCCCGGGCGGGGAGTTCGGCAGTGGGCTCGACGGGGCAGTGCCACCTCACCGTGGAACTCGGGGGTTTCGGCTGATTCCAGGCGGAGGGCTCCGGCGCCCTGGACGTATCGTCGGCAGATGATTCGACATGGGCTGGTACTCGGCGGCGGCGGTGTGGCGGGAGTCGCATGGCAGACGGGCCTGTTGGCCGGACTTCTCGAAGGGGGCGTCGACATCCTGGACGCGGACGTGATCGTCGGCACGTCCGCGGGGTCGACGGTGGCCGCGCAGATCACCAGTGGCACCCCGCTCGGGGAGTTGCTCGCCCGCCAGATCGATCCGGCACTCCAGGCACCCGAACTGTCGCCCGTCCTCGATACCGATGACTTGCTGGAGCTGTCTCTCGACGCCCATGACGGCGCTACGGACGCTCTCGACCTGCGACGCCGGCTGGGCGCCATGGCGCTGGCCGCGCCGACCGTCACGGAAGCCGAGCGGCGCGCGGTGATCGAGGCCCGGCTGCCCTCGCACGACTGGCCGCGGTCGGAGTTGAAGATCGTGGCGGTGGATGCGGAAACCGGTGCGGAGCGGGTGTTCGGCCCGGCGTCGGGCGTCGCTCTCGTGGACGCGGTGACGGCGAGCTGTGCGGTGCCGGGAGCCTGGCCGCCGGTCACGATCGACGGGCGGCGCTACGTCGACGGCGGGATCCGCACGACGGAGAACGCCGACCTTGCCGCGGGGTGCGACCGGATACTCGTGCTTCAGGTCATGGCGGCTCCCGGCAGGACCCACCTCGACGACCAAGTGGCCGCGCTGCGTGGGCGGGGAGCGAAGGTCTCGGTGATCCGCCCGGACGACTCCTCGGCGTCGGCGATCGGGCCGGACCTGCTCGACCCCGCGGTGCGGGAGTCCGCCGCCCGCGCCGGCCACGAACAGGGCCTGCACGCGGCGCCGGCGGTGGCCGCTCTCTGGCGTTAGGACCTGTCCGGCTGCCATCCCACCGCCCCCACTCCGGTGTTCAACTGCCCGGCCTGCTCACTCGAACGTCTACGGATTGCCGCCGATCGGCCTGTTATGGCTGATGCGGGTGAGACGGGGAGAGTTCGTGCGCAGCACATGCTCGTGTTTTCGGCCAGTGGCTGCCGCTTTCACGGCAAGGAATTCCTGAAAGCGCTCTTGATCATGGCTGAACTCATGTCGTGAGGTTTTCTCCGGTGATTTTTGGGCATGGCGGATTTTCGCCGTCGGAAAGTGCTCCGCATGCTCACGGGTAAGGTCCCCTGGCACTTGACAACTCCATGTAGCGGTCAACAATTGAATCCGTCTTCCGTGGATCGGATCATCAACTGCGGTCGACGAGCGAGGCTTTTCCTGAGTTCACCGTCCGGACGGCGACCCTGTTTTACCTGGGGCTCGGCAGAAGGAGGAAACGTTTTGCCTGGGCTCGACAGGAGGGGAAACGCGGATGGATTCATGGTTCGAGACGGCACGCGCCGTGCCGTCGGGGTGGCCCCGTACCTACTGCTTTGCGCATGCCGGCGGCCGGGCGCAGGCGTTCGTCGAGTGGCAGGAGGCGTTGGCGGGAGTGACCGCACTGGTAGCGGTCACGCCGCCCGAGCGCACCGGGATCGAGACGCTCTGCGATCAGGTCGCCGAGCGGATCGCGGCGCACCGCACCGGGCCGTTTCTGCTGTTCGGGCACAGTCTTGGGGCGCTGATCGCCTTCGAGGTCGCCCGCAGGCTCGGCGATCGCCCCGCGCACCTGATCGCTTCCGGCTGTGTCGCGCCGGCCCTGCACCCGACGCCGCGGATGGTCGAGGTGGCGGGGCTCGACGGCCACCGCCTCACCGACGCGGTCGCGCTCTACGGGGGATTGCGGCCCGAGATCGTGGCCGATCCCGAACTGCAGGAATTCATCCTGCCCGATGTCCGAGCCGATTTCGAAAGGGTCGCGGAGTATCGGTATCGCCCCGCCCCGGCACTGCCGTTCGGGATCTCGCTGGTCAACGGTGTCGACGATCCGCTGGTCCGCCCCGACGACCTGGCGGACTGGTCGCGTGAGGGTGTTGGCGAGCCCGAGAGGCACTGGTCCGAGGGCGGCCACTTCTATTTCGAGCACCATCCGGAAGCGGTCACCGACGTAATCCGCCGTGCGGCGGAGGCATTACCGGTCGAGCTGATTTAGACCGGGCGGCAACCGAGAAAGGGATGCATGACCGAGCAACGTAGCAAGGCCGTCGCCTTCTCCGAACTGCACCGCACCGGCACCTTCATCCTGCCCAACCCATGGGACGCCGGAACCGCGCGGCTCCTCGCCGCCCACGGCTTCGCCGCGCTCGCGACGACCAGCGCCGGTCTCGCCTTCAGCAGGGGCCGAGCCGCCCGCGCGCAACCGTTCCCCTTCACCGTGACCGCCCGCGCCGACAACTTCTTCCACGGACGCCCTGACCTCCACGACACCGTCCGCCGGCTCCAGGCATTCGCGGAAGCCGGCGCGGATGTGCTCTACGCACCGGCGCTGCCGAGCACCGAGGCCGTCAGGGCGGTCTGCTCCTCACTGGACAAGCCGGTCAACGTGCTCGCGGCCGGCCCCCTCCTCGAACGGTCGGTCACCGAGCTGGGCGCCCTGGGGGTCCGCCGGATCAGCCTCGGCTCGGCGCTGCCCAGGGCCGCGCTGACCGCGGTGCTGGACGCGGCGGCCGAACTCGCGGGGCCGGGCACCTTCGGATTCGCCAGGTCCGCGCTCGGCTACGCCGAATCCAACGCCCTGCTGAGCGGGTCATGACCCCCGCCTACCTCACCGCCCCCGGCTATCTGCTCGGCGAGATCGAGCAGGACCACCACGAGATCCCCGGCTTCGCCGCGCGCGCTCGGGAGTACGGCATGCAGCCCGACGCACGGCTGTGGGGCTGGGGCAAGGTCCACCGCACCGAGAAACCGCTGGAGGAGCTGGTCATCGAGACCGGGAAGACGGTCATCGCGGCCGGGGGGAGGGACACCGGGACCGGGAAACCGGTCGTCGGCCCGGCGGACGTGGACTTCCTGGTGTTGTGCTCGACGCAGTTCCCCGGCGACGCGCACACCCACGGCAGGTTCATGGAGACGGTCATGAGCGGCCTCGGTCTCGACTGCGGCTTCCTCGGCCTGACCCTCAACCGATGCACCAACCTGGTGACCGGACTCGGCGTGGCCGAGGCGTTCGTCCGGGCCGGCACCTACCGCACCGTCCTGGTGATCACCGCGGACCGCTGCGCCACGGAGTCCGCCCGTATGGAGAACTTCGCCCTCTTCAGCGACGGCGCCGCCGGCTGCCTGGTCACCGCGCAACCGGGCGACTACGAGATCCTGGGCTCGGCCGGCGCACAGGACAACCGGGCGCTGGACTGGCACAACGACATCAGCGCGGATCTGTCGAGGCAAGTCAACGACTCCCTGCTGACCCGGCACGGCCTGACCCCCGGCGACCTGGCCGGCGTGCTGCACACCAACCTGTACCTCCCGATCGTCGTGATGAAGGAACGCCTGGCCGGTTTCACGCTCGGGCAGCTCGACACCGCCAACACCGCCCGGACCGGCCACTGCTTCGCCGCCGACCCGCTGATCAACCTCGCCGACCGCCGCACCGAGCCAGGCGGGTACTACCTGCTCGCCGCGAGCGTGCCGGGTTCCCGCGCCGCCATGTTGCTGCACCAACCCACCACGGCCACCAGCTGAACTCCACGGCCACCAGCTGAACTCCAAGGTCACGAGCCGAAGACCCAGGCCATGAGCCGCACACGGCCACGAGCCGAACAGCCTGAGGACAGTTGTCCGGAGGTTCCATGTCTGCTTTCGCCCTGCCCGATTCCTTCGTCGTAGCGCCCCTGTCCACCTCCGAGTTCGACCCGGCCACCGCGGCGACGGCCCACGAAGTGATCGCCGCGGGTCCCGAGTCCGTCTACCACCGGCTGATCGGCGATCAGGAGTCCGAGGCGGTGTTCCTCCTCGCCCGGCATGTGCTGAACGGTTTCCTCGGCGCCGCGGGGGAGACCGACACCCCGGCCGACGGTGAGCAGGAGGCCGATCGTCTCGCCGAACAGACAGCCGAGGTGCGTCGGCAGATCACCGGGATGCTGCGGCCGTTGTCCGAGGCCGAGAGCCGGGTGCGGGACGCCGTGCTGGCCCAGCGTGCGCCGCTGGCGCTGATCGGGGGCTGCTGGCTCGACACGGTCTCCCAGCCCGCCACCCAGCCCGCGACCGTGGTGAACCACCTGGTGCGCCACCAGTTCGTCTGGCGCGGCGAGGGCAACCCCCGGCGCGGCCTGCACCAACTGCGCGGGCGCGCACTGGAAGAACGGGGCGTGTTCCTGCCGGAGGTCACGGCGCCGGACTTCCTGCGGCAGGCCGAGGCCCGGCCGCTCACCGCATGGCACGGCGCCTACCGGCTCGCCCTGGCCAGGCTGCCGGCGACGTTCCTGCCCGAGGTGGTCGGCACGCACTACGTCATGGCCGCGCTCGGCGTCGACGAACTCCTGCTCGGCACCCGGCCCATGCTCACCGAAGCGGACCTGCGGGCCACCCTCGCCGACTACCTCGCACTGGCCCCGCCGCCGGTCAGCCGCAGGGTGTGCGCCGCGGTCACCCGCACGCTGGCGATGGAACGGGACCATGTGCGCCTGCTCGCCGACGTCGCCGCGTGGCATGCGGGTCTCTCACTGGACGCACAGGTCGAGCGGATCGTGGCCCGGCATGCCCCGTTCGCCGGCAAGCAGCACCGTGACGTCCGCGTCGGCGGCAAGCCGCTGACCGAACGGTTTCACGCCCCCGACGTCGACCTGGCCGGATTCCTCGCCGATTTCCGGGCGTCACCCCAGATGAAGCCGCGGGACGGCGGGTGCCGGTTCCTGCGGGCCATCAAATTCGGCGGTCCCATGTTCGGCATCTTCGACGAGGGCGAGGCGGCAACCTTCCAGCGGTGGGCCGAGGCGATCGCCGCGGGCGACCCGCCCGGCCCCGGCCTCACCCCGAAC
This sequence comes from Streptomyces chattanoogensis, assembly GCF_001294335.1. Classification (GTDB taxonomy): domain Bacteria; phylum Actinomycetota; class Actinomycetes; order Streptomycetales; family Streptomycetaceae; genus Streptomyces; species Streptomyces chattanoogensis. Next base: position 74,834 of record NZ_LGKG01000207.1, on the reverse strand, counting down.
TCGGCCGGTGACGACGCCGCGTACGCACTCGGGGAGGCGATCGCCGCGCCTCCGCCCGGGGTACGGTTCTGCACCGCCGCCCGCGGCGACGACCGCGCATTCCTGCACCGGCTGGTCAACATCGAGAACTTCCCCGGCACCCTGACCCTCGCCCGCGCGCACGCCGAGGACGGGCTCGCCCGCGCCGAGATCCTCTTCGATCACGGCGGTGACGGCGTCCTCACCGACGCGAGCTGGTTCGACTACTCGCCCGAGGCCCTGAACGAGCGCGTCGACCGCATCTACTGGGACAAGCTGGTCAACCCGTACCAGCCCTTGACCGAGATCCCCGACCGCGACGAGGTGATCTTCCATCAGACCACCTTCGCGCTCGGCAGCATGATCGACGGCGCCTGGGCCCACCGCATCGGCGCGACCGGTCGCTACACCCGCCGCAGCGACGGGATGCTCTACTCCATCTACGCCGACGAGATGGGCCGCGGCGACCTCACCAAGAACCACATCACCCTGATCTACCGCGTGCTCGCCAGCCTGGGCATCGAGGTGCCGCACCTCCGGGACACCGCGTTCCTCGACCAGGACGAACTGCCCGACCACCTCTACGGGTTCTCGCTGTTCCAGCTCAGCCTCGCGCTGTTCCCGGACTCGCTCTACGACGAAATCCTCGGCTACAACCTGGGCATCGAGATGTTCGGACTCGGCACCATGCGCATGCACGAGATGCAGAAACTGCGCCATCACGGGTTCGACGTCGCCTACGAGGAGGCGCATCTCGCCATCGACAACCTTTCCGCAGGGCACGCGCGGCAGTCGGCCGAGATCATCATCGCCTACCTGCACGACGTGGCGAGGCTGTCCGGAGCCGACGCGGTGCCCTCGCACTGGCGGCGGATCTGGCGCGGCTACGCCTCGTTCGCCTACTTCATCGAGCACGACCTGGTGGCCGGCCTCGCCCGGCGCGAGCCGGTGGACCTGGTGATCTGATGACGACGACCACGCCCCCCAGCACCTTCGACACCCGGCTCCTGGCCCTGCCCCTGTACGACGACCACCACCGCGCGCTGGCCCGGCGCCTGGTGACGTGGTGTGCGGAGCACCGGGATCTGCTCGCCGGTGACGGCCGGCCGGAAGACGTCGGCCGGGATATCCTCCGGGCGCTCGGCGACGCGGGCTGGCTGGCGTTCCTCGACCAAGGCCCCGACGACCACCGCGCGCTGTGCCTGGCGCGGGAGGCGCTGGCGTACCACGGCGACCTCGCCGACTTCGCGTTCTCCATCCAGGCACTGGCGGCCACCCCGATCCGCCGCTTCGGCACCGACGACCAGCGCCGCCGGTATCTGCCGGGACTGGCCGCGGGCACGCTGTGCGGCGCCTTCGCGGTGTCCGAGGAGTCGGCGGGTTCGGACGTCGCCGCGATCGGTCTCGACGCGTGCGAGACCGAGGCCGGCTGGGTGCTCAACGGCGGCAAGGCATGGATCGCCAACGCGGGCATCGCCGATGTGTACACGGTGATCGCGCGGACCGGCCCCGGCCCGGGCGCGCTCGGACTCAGCGCCTTCCTGGTGCCCGCGACCACGCCCGGCCTGCGCGTCGAGCCGGTCCCGGTGATCGCCCCGCGGGCGTTCGGGCACCTGGCCTTCGACGACTGCCCGCTGCCGCGGGAAGCCCTGCTCGGCAGGCGCGGCGCCGGATTCCCGATCGCGATGGAGGTGCTGGACCGGTTCCGGATGACCGTCGGCGCCGCCGCACTCGGCTTCGCCCGCCGGGCCGCCGACGCGGCGCTGGCCAGGGCACGGGACCGGCCGATGCTGGGCGGGAAGCTGTTCGACCTGCCCACGGTGCGCGCCGCCTTCGCCGACATCGAGGTGAAGCTGGACGCGGCCGCGCTGCTGGTGGCCCGGTCGGCCTGGGAGACCGACCAGGGCGGCCCCCGCCACGCCAGGCACTCCGCGGTCGCCAAGCTCTACGCCACCGAGGCCGCGCAGGAGATCGTGGACCGTGCGGTGCAGATCTTCGGCGCGGCCGGGCTGGTCCGCGACAGCCTGCTGGAGCGGCTGTACCGGCAGATCCGGTCGCTGCGGATCTACGAGGGCTCGTCGGAAGTGCAGCAGGCGGTCATCGCGGCGGCGATCGATCCGAACCGGACCCACCGAGGGGCATCGTGACGCAGCCACTTCCTGCGACGCCGGGCACGGCGGCCACACACCCCGACCCCTATCCGTTCTATGCCGACCTGGTGGCCCACCGCCCGTTCGGCCACGACAGCGACAGTGGGCTGTGGGTGGCAGCCGGCGCATCGGCGGTGTCCGCGGTGCTCGCCGATCCGGCCTGCCGAGTGCGGCCGCCGACCGAGCCGGTGCCGTGCGGCATCCTCGGCACCCCGGCCGGTGAGGTGTTCGGCGAGCTGGTCCGGATGACCGACGGTGCCCCGCAGATACGGCGCAAGCAGGTCCTGCTGGCGGCGCTGCATACGATCACCGAGGAGCGGGTCGTCGCGCTGGCCGCCGAGCAGGCGGGCAGCGCGACCGACTGGACGGACCTCCAGTTCGGGGTGCCCGTACGGGTGGTGGCCGCGCTGCTCGGCCTCGCCGGGGACGTCCCGGGCGAGGCGGCCCGGCTCATCGGCGAGTTCGTCCGGTGTATTCCCGCATCGGCCACCGCCGGGGACCAGGCGGCCGCGGCCGCCGCGGCCACCCGGCTGCGCGACCTGCTCGGCCCGTACGTGCGCGCCGGGAGCGGCGGTCTGACCGGTGAGCTGGTCCGCCTGGCCGCCCGCGACGACCGGCCACAGAGCGCTCCGCTGCTCGCCAACGTGATCGGCCTGCTGTCGCAGACCTATGACGCCACCGCGGGGCTGATCGGCAACACCCTGCTCGCGCCGGCCCGCCACGGACCACCGGACGATCTCCCGGCCTTCGTCGCGGAGGTGGCCAGGCATGACGCGCCCATCCAGAACACCCGTCGCTTCGTGGCGACCGCCACCACCATCGCCGGCCACGAAGTGCCCGCCGGCTCGGCGATCCTGCTGCTGCTCGCCGCGGCCAACCGCGACCCGGCCGCCAACCCCGATCCCCACGCGTTCCGCCCCGGCCGGGCGGATCCGCGGGTGTTCACCTTCGGCCAGGGAGCCCACCGGTGCCCCGGCCGGGCCATGGCCGCCGCGATCACCCTCGGCGTGACCGCCACGGTGACCGGGACGCCCTCCCACGAGGGCTACCGGCCCTCACCCAACGCCCGTATCCCCGTCCTGAAAGGGCAGTTCGGATGACCCGATTACGGCTCAGGCACGAGGTGCGCGGCACCGACCGAGCAACGAAGACCGAACCCAGGTGGTCCTCGACCGGAAGCGGGGGCAGCAAAAAATGACCGACAAACATTTCGGCGTGCTCGGTATCGGTGTCGGTCCGGCCAATCTCAGCCTGGCCGCGCTGCTGTATCCGCACCGGGACCTGCCCAGCCTGTTCCTCGACCGCAAGGAAGCCTTCGGCTGGCACGACGGCCAGCAGATCCCCGGCACCTCACTGCAGGTGTCGATGCTGAAGGACCTGGTGAGCCTGGCCGATCCGACCAGCCCGTTCTCGTTCCTGAACTACCTGCACGACCAGGGACGGATCTACCACTTCATCAACGCCCAGTTCGACGCCGTGCCGCGGCAGGAGTTCCGCAACTACCTGGAATGGGCGAGCTCGCGGATGAAGAACATCGTGTTCGGCGAGGAAGTGCGGTCGGTCGATTTCGACGGCGTGTTCAAGGTGCACACCGACGAGCGGGTGTTCACCGCGGACCACATCTCCGTCGGCATCGGCAGCCAGCCGTGGATTCCGCCGACCGGACCGGACCGGCAGGCACCCGGTCAGTTCCATGTGCGCGACTTCGTCGACAAGGCCGTCGATCTCGGCGGCAAGCGCGTCGTGGTGGTGGGCGGCGGGCAGTCGGGCGCCGAGGCGTTCCTCGACCTGATCTCCCGTGAGGGCGGCGAACTCCCCAGCCGGGTCTCGTGGTTCTCCCGGCGCCGCAACTTCCTGCCGATCGACGACTCACCGTTCACCAACGACTTCTACATGCCGAGCTATTCGGAGTACTTCTACGGCCTGGAGCGCGCCACCCGTGAGCGGATCAACCAGGAGAACGTCCTCTCCAGCGACGGTATCTCCGAGCCGACGCTGCGCGCGATCTACCAGCGCACCTACCACCACCGGTTCATCGCACGCTCGCCCGGCCTGATCAGGCTGTACCCGAACCGGGAGATCACCGACGTGGACCGGGCCGGTGCCGGGTGGGAGCTGACGGTGGTCAACAAGGACCGGCCCGACGAACCCCAGCACGCGACGGCCGACGTGATCGTCTGGTCGACCGGCTTCCGTACCGGCCTCCTCGAACTGCTCGCCCCGTTGGCGGGCCGGCTCGCCTGCGACGAAGGCGAGTACCAGGTGGACCGGGACTACGCGGTGAGCTGGGACGGCCCCGAGGACCACCACATCTTCATCCAGAACGGGACCCCCACCCAGCGCGGTCTCGCCGACAAGAACCTGAGCCTGCTGGCCTGGCGCAGCCAGCGCATCGTCGACCGTCTGCGCGGTGTGCAGCGGGAGGAACAGCTCTCCTCCTTCGTCGGGTGGGCCAACGAGGGCAGCGAGGACGGCGAGCTGAAGGGGAGGGTGTGAGATGGCGCCCGGCACAGTCGCGGTGATCGGCGGGGGCGTCATCGGCTCCCTGGTGGCCCGGCAGCTCGTCCACGAGCATCCGTCCGGCACGGTGCTGCTCCTGGACCGGGACGCGGTCGGCAGCGGCGCCAGCAGGCGTTCGGCCGGACTGCACTTCCCGCGCGGCGCGAGCGAGCGGGTGCGCCGGATGTCGGCGTACAGCCAGGAGTTCTACGAACAGCTCAAGGCCGACCGGCCCGCCTCACCGATCTGTCCGGTCGGCATGTCGGTGCTGTCGCGGGGCAGTTGGGACGACCTGGCGGGGATCTATCACGAGCCGGTCCGCCGTGACGATGCCCCGGCCGCGCTGGACGCCTGCGGCGCCGAGATCCGCGTGCCGCCGCAGACATCGGTCTGGGACGTCCGGCGCGCCCATTACGCCGATGTGCACCGCCTCGTACAGATCCTGGTCACCGGCCTGCGCCCGCGTGTCGGGGTGCGGGAGGGAGTCCGTGTCACCGCGCTGGAGCCGGACGGCCGCGGTGTGGCGCTCGCGCTCGGCACGGGCGAGCGGCTGACCGTCGACCGGGCGGTGCTGGCGCCGGGACCGTGGCTGGGCGCCCCCGCATGGGCCGATCTGGTCGCACCGCTGGGCGCACGCATCAAGAAGATCGTCGCCCTGCACATCGACCGGCCCGCGGACGAGGCCGACCGGGCGCTCGTCTTCCACGACGAGGACGCCTTCCTGCTGCCCCTGGCCTACCGGGGCCACTGGCTGTTCAGCTACACCTGCCAGGACTGGGACGTCGACCCCGACCAGGTCGGCGCCGACCTCGCCGAGGCCGACGTGGAGCGGGCCCGCGAGTGCCTGAGCCGCTACGCGCCCGCGCTCGCGCGGCGGTGCACGTCCGGGCGCGTGTTCTGCGATGCCTACAGCCCCTCCAGGGAGCCGCTCGTGCGCGCGCTCGACCCGGACGGCCGGGTGGTGTTCGCCGGCGCGGCCAACGGATCCGGCTATCGCCTCGCCCCGGCCATCGCGGCCGAGGCCGTCCAGTTGCTGTACCCGAGCGTGAAAGGGAGTTTGCGATGAAGATCGACACCTTCGACCCCGCGGCGCTCAGTGCTGCCTTCGGCATCGATATGAGCACCATCGACCTTCCCGGTGTCGCAGGGCTGGGAGCGGGCTGGGGCCGAGTGGCACCGGGCAGGCGCTCCGACGCGCACCAGCACGACGAGACAGAGATGTTCGTCATCGTGTCGGGCACCGGCGAGGTCGTGGTGGACGGCGCGCGGCATCCGGTGGGGCCGGGCACCGTCATCACGTTCGACCCGTTCGAGGCGCATGTGCTCGACAACACCGGTGACGAGGACGTCGTGTTCGTGACCTGCTACTGGCGCGATCCCCGGCACGCCGCGGAGGCTGCCACGCGCACCGGACGGCGGCGCTTCGACGAACGGCCGGTGTTCGTCTTCTCCACGCCGCCCACTCCCAACGGGGACCTGCACCTTGGGCATCTGTCCGGGCCGTACCTCGGTGCGGACGCGTTCGTCCGGTTCCAGCGGATGAACGGGGTGCGCGCGTGGCACCTGACCGGCAGCGACGACTACCAGAGCTATGTGGTCGCCAGGGCGGAGCAGGACCGGAGCACGCCCGAGCGGGTCGCCGCACAGTACAGCGCCGAGATCGCCCGGACGCTCGAGCTGATGGACATCCGGCCCGACCAGTACACCGTGACCAGCACGGACCCCGAATACCGCGAGGGCCTGCGCGACTTCTTCGCCGCCCTCGAGGCGTCGGGCAAGGTGGCCCGGCACGACCTGCCCGCACTCTTCGACCAGGAGACCGGCCAGTACCTCTACGAGGTCGACGTGTCCGGCACCTGCCCGTCCTGCGCGGCCGCCACCAGCGGCAACATCTGCGAGGAGTGCGGAGAGCCCCACCTCGTCGCCGACCTCGCCGACGCGCGCAGCCGCGCCACGGGCGCGGTCCGTGCGGGCAGCCAGGAGCGGTTCGCCCTGCCGCTGCACGAGTTCCGCGAGGCCGTCGCCGCGCACCACCGGCTCGGCCGGGTGCCCGCGCGGCTGCGGGAGCTGGCCGAGCGCGTCTTCGCGCGGGAGACCTTCGACCTGCCCATGAGCCACCCGTCACGATGGGGGGTGGCGCCACGCGGCGCCGACGGCCAAGTGATCTGGGTGTGGCCGGAGATGTCGTACGGATTCCTGCACGGCATCTCCCGGCTCGGCGCCCGCATCGGCGAGTCGTGGCACGCGGACAAGCCGGAGCAGGACTGGAAGATCGTGCACTTCTTCGGCTACGACAACAGCTTCTACCACTCGATCCTCTACCCGGTGCTGTACCGGCTCGCGTTCCCGGACTGGGAGCCGGACATCGACTACCACGTCAACGAGTTCTACCTGCTGGAAAACCAGAAGTTCTCCACCAGCCGCCGGCACGCGGTGTGGGGCAAGGAGATCCTGGCGCCGGAGACGGTGGACGCGGTGCGGTTCTATCTGTCCCGCACCCGCGCGGAGGGCGAGCGCACCAATTTCGAGCGGGACGCCTACACCAAGACCGTGCGCGAGGTGCTGATCGACGGCTGGCAGGGCTGGCTCGCCGACCTCGGCCGCCGGCTCACCTCCCGGTACGGCGGCGTCGTCCCGGACGCCGGAGTGTGGACCCCCGAACACACCGCGTTCTCCGCCCGGCTCGGTGCGCGCCTCACCGCCGTGACCGCGCATCTCGGCCAGGACGGGTTCTCCCTGCGGGCGGCCACCACCGAACTGGAGGGCATCGTCACCGACGCGCGGGCGTTCGCCGCCCGCGAGGAGGTGCTCGCCGACGCGTCCGGCTGGCAGTCGGAGAACCGTACGGCGATGGCGCTGGAACTGGCCGCGGCCCGGCTGCTGGCCAGGGTCGCCACGCCGGTCATGCCGCGCTTCGCCGCCCGCCTCGCCGCCCTGCTCGGCGAGGACGACGAGGGCGGGCCGGCCTGGCCGTCGACCGTGGCGCTGGTACCTGCCGGGACCAGGGTGGACCTGACCGGCCAGGTGTTCTTCGCCGCCGAGCCGGCGGCGTCCGATACCCCGGGAGCCGCCGGACCGCCCGACGCCGAGGACCCGCTGCCCTGGCTCGCCGACCTGATCCGCAGCACCCTCGGGCTGCCCGCGGACGCGGCGGTGGCGGACAAGACGCTCAAGGAGCTCGGCGCGTCCTCGTTGCAGGCCGTCGCCGTGCAGTACCAGATCCTGGAGCGGCTCGATCTCGACATTCCGATACCGGAGCTGCTCGCCGAGCGGAACGTCGCCGCGCTGGGCCGGGCGCTCGCCCAGGAGGTGGCCAAGTGACCAGTTATCTCACGGTGTTGGAGGAGATCGACGCCCGCGGTCTGAGCATCGTCGCCGCCGGTGAGGACCTGCGCCTCCAGGGACCCCGCGAGCGCGTGGACGCCGACCTGGTCGGCCGGATCAAGGCCGTCAAGTCCGAGCTCATCGCCCACCTCACCCCGGACCCCGGGTTCGCGCTGACCCCGTTGCAACAGGGTTATCTGGCGGGCCGGGACGAGGTGTTCGAGCTGGGCAACGTGGCCAGCTACGTCTACCACGAGATCGAGGGCCGCTGGGACGTCGACCGGCTCGAGGCCGCGCTGAACGCCGTGGTCGCCCGGCACGACTGCCTCCGCTCCCGGTTCACCCAGGCGCAGACCCAGGTCCGGCAGCAGCGGATCGACGTCCGGATCCACCGGGCCGACCTGCGGGACGACGACGGCACCGGGCTCGCCGCGCAGCGCGCACGCTGGTCGCACCGGATGCTGCCGACCACCCCGGCGCCCCTGCTCGCGGCCGAGGTGTCGCTCCTGTCCGAAGAGCGGATGGTCCTGCACATCGGCCACGACGGCCTGGTCATGGACGGGATCAGCATGTTCCTGTTCTTCCGGGAGTGGTGGGCGCAGTACGCGGGGGAGCGGCAACAGACCGACGAGGAGGCCTCCTTCGAGACCTACGTGGCCGCCCTCGAAACCGCCCGCGCCCGCAAGCCGTACGCCCGGGCCAAGGCCTACTGGCTGGAGCGGCTGGACGGCGGCAGCCTGTGGGGACATCCGGAGCTGCCGCTGGCGAAGGACCCGTCCGCGATCACCGCGCCCCACTTCTCCCAGCGCGTCGTCCGGGTCCCGGAGCAGCGGTGGGAGGCACTCAAGCAGCACGCCGCCGCGGCCGGTGTCACCCCCTCCGGCCTGCTCTTCGCCGCATACGCCGAGACCCTCGCGTGCTGGGGCGCCGGCCCCCGGTTCACCCTGACCACCACGGTGGCCAACCGGCCGCCCCTCCACCCGCGCATCCTGGAGTCGATCGGGCAGTACAGCGACCCGATGCTCGTCGCCGTCGAGCTGGATCGCGGGGTGCCCTTCGCCGAGCGGGCCAAGGCGCTGCAGGAGCGGCTGCGGACCGACCTCGACAACCGGCACTTCTCCGGCATCGAGGTGCTGCGGGAACTGGGCCTGCGCAGCGGCGGGCAGCCGCGGATGCCGTTCACCTTCAACAGCGCCCTCGGCTATCCGCTCGCGGACGTGGACGGCTCCGCGCTGGAGTTGTTCGGACCCGAGGTGCACACGGTCAGCCAGACACCGCAGACCCGGCTCAATGTGTTCGCCATGGAGCAGCACGGCGGTGTCGTCGTCCAGCTCGACGGCGTCGACGAGCTCTTTCCGGAGGGCCTCCTCGACGACCTGGCACAGGGCTACCAGCGCCTGCTCGACCTGCTCACCGACGAGAGCGCGTGGCACCACCACGGCTTCGACCTGCTGCCCGCCGAGCAGCGGGACCGCAGGCGCGCGGCCAACGACACCGACCGGCCGCGCCCGCACCAGCTGCTGCAGCAACCGTTCGTGGACCGGGCGCGGCGCAGTCCGCAGGCACCGGCGGTGATCACCGCGACCGGCGAGCTGAGCTACGGCGAGCTGTACCGGCGGGCCCGTGCCGGGGCGAGGTGGCTGCGCGCCCAGGGGGTCGGCCGCGACGAACTCGTCGGCCTGGTGATGACGCGAGGCCCCGAGCAGATCGTCGGGATCATGGCGACGCTCCTGGCGGGCGCGGCCTACCTTCCCGTCGACGCGGACCTGCCCGCGCGCAGGCAGCGGGAACTGCTCGACCACGGCGAGGTGCGGTGCGTGCTCACCAACGCCGCCTGGGACGACCCGTCAGGGCAGCGCACGGCGCTCGTGCTGGACTGCACCACCGCATCCGACGACGGACCGGAACTCGCCCCCCTCCCCGGGGCGCACCCCGACGACCTCGCCTATGTGCTGCCCACCTCGGGCACGACCGGCACGCCGAAGGGCGTCATGGTCAGCCACCGCAGCGTGGCCAACGTCGTCAGTGACTGCACCCGCCGGTTCGGCGTCGGCCCGGGCGACCGGCTGTTCGCGGTCAGCGCGTTCAGTTTCGATCTGTCCGTCTACGACGTGTTCGGCGCGCTGTCCGCAGGTGCCGCGCTGGTGCTGCCCGACCACGACAAGGCCGCCGACCCGGCGCACTGGCTCGAGATGTGCGCGCGCGGCGGGGTCACAGTGTGGAACTCGGTACCGGGGATCGTGGCGCTGCTGCATGACCAGGCACGCGCGGAGGGGCTCGCCCCGCTCGCCGGCCTGCGGCTGGTGATGATGAGCGGCGACCGTATCCCGCCGGAACTGCCCGCCGCACTGCGGTCGAGCCTGCCCGGCCTCGACGTGGTCGCACTGGGCGGGCCGACCGAGACGACGGTCTGGAACGTCCTCCACCCGACCGGTCCGGACGACGACGGCTCGCGCCGCATCCCGTACGGGCGGCCGAACGACAACAACAGGCTGTATGTGCTCGACGAGGACGGACGGGACCTGCCGGACTGGGTGACCGGCGAGATCGTCGCCTCGGGGACCGGCCTGGCCCGCGGGTACTGGAAGGACGAGCGGGCGACCGGCGAGAAGTTCTTCTTCGACCGGCGACGGGGTGTACGGCTCTACCGGACCGGTGACCTCGGGCGCTATCTGCCGTCCGGGGAGATCGACATCCTCGGCCGGGCGGACTTCCAGATCAAGGTCAACGGCTACCGGATCGAGGCGGGCGAGGTGGAGTCGCGCCTCGTCGCGCTGGACGGCGTGCGGCAGGCCGTGGTGGTCCGCCGGCCGGGCAGCCGGGGCGACCGGCTGGTGGCGCACCTGGTGCCGGACGAACCGCAACAGCCGTTGCCGGACGACGACCGGCGGCGCCCGGCCGAGGAGCTGCGTACGGCGCTGCGCGGCCAACTGCCGGAATACATGGTGCCGTCCGCCGTGGTGTGGCACGACAGCCTGCCGCTGACCGCCAACGGCAAGGTCGACCGGCCGCAACTGGCCTCGGGGGAGGCGCCCGGGGCCAAGGCCGCCCCGTCCGGCGACGCGGTACCGGCTCAAGGCATCGAGCGGGAGCTCGCCGAGCTGTGGGCGAGCGTGCTCAAGGTGCCGGAGGTGGACGCCCTGACCCCGCTGGCCGACATCGGCGCCGACTCGCTCGCCGCGGCACGCATCCTGGCCGGGGTGCGCAAGCGGTACAAGATCACCATCCCGCTGTCGGAACTGGTCCGGATCAACACCGTACGGGCGATGGCCGCCCGGATTGCCGAGGCGTCATGAGCGTGCTCAACCGTGTGATCGGCGGTCCGCCGCGACCGGGCAACCGGCTGACCGTCGCCCGCCTCGGCGCCACCGCGTCATGGGACCTCACCGAGGTCTGGGAGCTCTCGGGCCGGGTCGCCGCGCGACTGCTCGGCCTCGGCGTCCGGCCGGGCGACCGGATCGGCATCCTCGCGGCGAACTCGCTGGAGTGGGTGCTCCTCGATCTGGCCGCACTGCGGATCAAGGCGGTGACCGCGGGGTTCGACCCCGGAAAGTTCGATGCGACCGGGGCCGAGCTCGTCGCCCGTTACGGCCTCACGCTGCTCTTCACCGACCAGGACGAGACGGCGGACCGGGTGCACCCGATTGCCTCTCTGCGTGAACTGCCCCCGTATGAACGGGAGTTGCCGACGTCGGTATGGGAACTCGGCGAGGCACCCGCGCTGAAGTTCACCTCGGGCAGCAGCGGTCCGGCCAAGTCGCTGCTGGCGAGCGCGGGAAGCATCGACAGCTCGCTCGCCGCCGTCCAGGACATGTTCGCGCACGGCCCCGGTGACGACCTCTTCGTCTTCCTGCCGCTCTCCCTGCTCCAGCAGCGGTACTGGGTGTATTCGGCGCTCGCGTTCGGCCACGACGTCACGATCAGCACCTACGAGGCCGCGTTCGCCGCCTTGCGCACGGCGCGGCCGACGGTGGTGATGGGCGTACCCGGCTTCTTCGAGTCGGCACGCGCCCATCTGGAGGCCACGGCCGCCCGTACGGGAGCCTCCCTGGCCGAGGTGGCCGTCGAGACCTTCGGCGACCGGATCCGCTATCTGTGGACGGGCTCCGCGCCGGCGAACCCGGACACCTTGCGCTGCTTCACCGACGCCGGCCTGCCGATCTTCGAAGGCTATGGGCTCAACGAAACCTGCATCGTGACCAAGAACCACCCCGGCGCGCACCGGCCCGGCAGCGTCGGCCGGGTCCTGCCGGGCAAGGAGGTGCTCATCGATGCGGACGGCGTGATCAACGTCCGCAGCGAGCACCCCGTAGCCACGCGCTACGAGCATGCCAGGCCCGGGGACGCGGATCTGATGTTCCGGCCCGGAGGGATCGTCCGCACCGGCGACCTAGGCCATCTCGACGAGGACGGCTATCTGTTCGTCCACGGCCGGGCCGACGACGTCATCGTCCTCGAGAACGGCAAGAAGATCGTGGTACGGCCGATCGAGGAACGGCTCAAGGCCAGCCCGGTGATCGAGGACTGCGTGCTGACCAACCCGTCGCAGCGGCAACTCGTGGCCATCGTCTCCCCGGCGGCGCAGCAGGTGGACACCGACCGGATCGCGGCGGCGCTGCGGCAGGCCAACACCGGTCTCGACCGCGACGAGCAGATCGCCAAGGCCGTCCTGGCGGAGCGGTTCACCGTCGCCAACGGACTGCTCAGTTCCCAGTTCAAACCCCGCCGCAAGCAGATCGAGGCGCGCTACCGCCGCCTCGTCATCGACCCCGAGGAGGGAATCCGTGCCTGACACCATCGAGACCGCGGCCCGCGCGGCGCTGGCCGAGGTCCTGCCGCAGGACCTGCCGCCGGACGCCATCGCACTCGACGCGGAATTCGATCACCTCGGCCTCACCTCGCTGAACAAGGTGCTGTTCCTGACCTCGGTGTGCGACCGCACCAAGGTCGGACTGCAGCACTTCACCGAACACGACCTCGCCGCGATGCGTACGCTCGGCCAGGTCGTCGATGCCCTGTCCCGCCACGCCGAGGTGAACTGACATGAACTGGACCGAACGCGCAGCAGCCGTGCTGGACAACGGCACCGTCCGCCTGCGGCCCGTCACCGAAGCCGACCGGGAACCGATCCGATCGGTGGCGATGGACCCCGCCATCTGGCGCTACTTCGTGTCGCTGGTCAGCGACGAGGCCTCGTACCAGACCTTCTTCGACACGATGCTCGCCGACCAGGCAGCCGGCCGGCGGGTCGTCTTCCACATCACCGACCTGAGCACGGGCCGCACCGCCGGGTCGATGAGCTACGGCAACCTGTCCGAACCGGACCGCCGGCTGGAGATCGGCTGGTCCTGGCTCGGCCGGGACTTCCGCGGCACCGGAGTCAACCGTCATGCCAAGCTGCTGTTGCTGCAGCACGCCTTCGAGCAACTCGGCGCCGAGCGCGTCGAGTTCAAGACCGACCGGCGCAACGAACAGGCCCGCCGCGCCCTGCGCAACATCGGCGCGACCGAAGAAGGAATCCTGCGCAGCTTCAACCCGATGCCGGACGGCACCCGTCGCGACGCCGCGTACTACAGCATCCTGCGCGGCGAATGGCCCTCGGTACGCGACCGCCTCACCGCCACGGCGGACGCGGGGTGACGACGGCCTCCACGGTGGCGCATGTCGTCGCCCACGGCGAACCGTACGACCTGGGCTTCGCGCACGGCACCGTCCTGAAGCAGCGGTTGCGCGCCTTCCTCGACGACGGCGTCGCCCGGCTGAACCACCTCCTGCCCACCGCCGTGTCGGTGGCCGGCCTGTCCGGCGACCTCTCCGCCCACCGGGCGGAGATCACCCGGTCGACGCCCCGGCTGGCCGCCGAGATCGCCGGTCTCGCGGCCGGCGCCGGGCTGACCCTCGACGAGGCCACCCTGCTGCAACTGCGCCGCGAGATCATGGGCTACCGGCGGATCCCCACCAGGGGGGACTGCACCACGTACGCCCGGCCGGGGGTACTGGCGCAGACCGTGGACCTGAACGGGAACCTGGACGACCAGATCGCGGTACTCGAAGTCGGCCACGGCGACCGCACGGCCCTCGTGCTGAGCTTCGCCGGACTGCTCGGCTACCTCGGGGTCAACTCCCGTGGCCTCGCGGTCGGCCTGAACCTGGTTCTCGGCGGGCGCTGGGGCCCGGGCCTGCCACCGTATCTGGCGATCCGTCATCTCCTCGACACCGCCACCTCGGTGGAGTCGGCCCTCGCCGTCCTGCGTACGCTGCCCCTCGCCAGCTCCCGCACGATCGTGCTCGCCGACGCCATCGGGACCGCCTGTGTGGAAGTCATCGGCGACGAGTACCGGGTGACGACGGGACGGGAGTCGGTCCACACCAACCACTTTCTCGCACCGGACTTCACCGGCCGGGACGAGCTGAACGTCTTCGCGCGCAACTCCTCGCTGCGCCGCCTCGAGACGGCCGCATCCGGTCTGCGGGACCTGCCCGCCGACGCCGCGCCCGACGCGCACTTCGCGCTGCTGTCGCAGCCGCCGATCTGCGTCGCCGACCACGGCGACATCCGCACGGAGCGCACCGTCGCCGCCGTCGTCCTCGATGCGAAGAACGCAGCGCTGCATCTGCGTCCGGGCGATCCCCGGCAGTCGAGAACCCAGACCTTCACCCTCTGACCCCTCTCCGATCCTCCTCACCGGTCCGAACTGGAGATCAAGCCTGTGGAAGACCAGCCTCTCCGCGCGACTCCGGACGATCTGGCCAGCGTGAACCTGGCGGACCCGCAGACGTTCGCGGACTACGACCTGAGTGACTACTGGCGCACGCTACGGGCGACCCGGCCGCTCTACCGGCATCCGGCGGTCGGGGACAGCCCCGGCTTCTGGGTGCTCAGCCGGTACGCGGACATCGTCGCCCTCTACCGCGACAACACCACCTTCACCTCGGAGCGCGGCAATGTCCTGATCACACTGCTCGGCGACGGCGACTCGGCGGCCGGCCGGATGGTCCCGGTGACCGACGGACAGCGGCACAAGGAGTTGCGCAATGTGCTGTTGAAGGCGTTCTCCCCGCGCGTCCTGAGCCGGGTGGGCGAGCACGTCCGCCGCACCACCCGGACACTGCTGGCGGCGGCGATCGACCGCGGCGCAGGCGATTTCGCGCTGGATGTCGCGAGCAAGATCCCGATGGCCACGATCTGCGATCTGCTCGGCGTCCCGAGCCAGGACCGGGACTACCTGCTCAGCCTGACCAAGTCCGCGATCAGTTCGGACGACCAGGGGGAGTACGCCGAGGCGGCCGACGCCGCCCGTAACAACATCCTCCAGTACTTCCTCGGCATGGTCGAGGAGCGCCGTGCTGCGCCGCGCGACGACGTGGTCAGCGTGCTGGCCGGCAGCACGATCGACGGCGAGTTCCTCAGCGAGGACGAGATCGTGCTCAACTGCTACAGCCTGATCCTCGGCGGGGATGCGACCAGCCGCCTCGCGATGATCGACGCCGTCCACAGTTTCGCGGCCAACCCGGACCAGTGGGCGTCGTTCAAGCGGGGTGATGTGTCCGTCAAGTCGGCGACCGAAGAGGTGTTGCGCTGGGCCTCACCGACCATGCATTTCGGCCGCACCGCGCTGGAGGACGTGGAGATCCACGGCACCCGGATCCCGAAGGGTGATGTGGTGACGGTCTGGAACGTCTCGGCCAACCGTGACGAGCGCGTCTTCGCCGACCCCGACCGCTTCCTCGTCGACCGGTCGCCGAACAAGCACATCGCGTTCGGGCACGGCCCGCATTTCTGCATCGGCGCGTATCTGGCGAGGCTGGAGATCTCCGAGATGCTGCTCGCGCTGCGCGACTTCACCGCCGGGTTCGAGATCGTCGGGCCGGTCCAGCGGATCTATTCCAATCTCCTCACCGGGATCAGCAGCCTGCCGGTGCAGTTCGAACCGGCTTCGGCGGAGCTGGAGGAACTGGTGCTCTGAACCGCGGTCCACGATCCACGTGCGCGACGGGCACCGGCTCGAGCCACCTGAGGAAACACCTCAGGGAACGTCCTGCCGGTGCTCCGCCGCCGCGTCGACCGATGCGAGGAGGAGGCCGAGACCGGCGAGCACAAAAACAATCGTCAGAAGCGCTGTGCCCGTGATGCCGACGAGAACGGCGAGGACCAGGACACGCACGGCCAGTACCCGCAGCAGCCGCGCCAGGTCGGATGATGAGGCGTCCACGTTTCTCCCCTCGGTGTTACCGGCGCCCGCATGGGGTCAACTGCGCAGAAAATAGAGGACCGTGGTGATCGCGGCGGTGGTCAGCAGGGCGCCTCGCAGCAGCCACGCGGGGAGACGCCGGGCGAGATGGGCGCCGCCGAAGCCGCCTGCCGCCGCGCCGACCAGCATGGTGGCGAGGACGAGCGGGGAGCCTAGCGCGTCCGACGTGATCAGGAGCAGTACGGTCGCGCTCAGATAGATGGCCGCGAGCTGGGTGACCCGCATCGGGTTGCTGACCGCGGCGTCGAGGCCAAGGCCGACGCTCCACACCGCCAGCATCATGATGCCTACGGCACCGCCGAAGTATCCGCCGTAGATACCGAGGAAGAACTGGCCGATCAGGACGGCCCGTGCGCTCATGCCGACCGGGCGGCCCAGCGCGGTGCTCAGCGCACGCGAGAGGCGGCGCCCGAACGCGAGGAGCAGCGTGGCGAAGGCGAGCAGCCAGGGCACCGCGGCCTCGAACGACGCCGCCGGCAGCGCCAGCATGAGGCCGGCGCCGACTCCGCTCCCGGCCATGCTGATCGTGGTCAGCGCCGTCGTGGACGCGCCCCCGACCGGGGTCAGTTCGCGCCGGTAGACCGAGGCGCTGACCACGGCACCGGGTACCAGAGCGATGGTGGACGACGCGTTCGCCGTCACGGGGGGCAGGCCGACCGCGACCAGGGCGGGCAGCGCCACGAACTTTCCTCCGCCACCGACGGCGTTGAGCACTCCGGCGGCAGCACCGGCCAACAGGACAATCAATAACTCGGACACCTGCCGAGGATCGCCCCGTGGCCGACGGGTACACAATGCGTAATCGATGTACCCAGCCTCAGGCTGTGCCATAGGCTCATGAGGATGCGCTACGACTTAGATGATCTGCGGCTCTTCCTCGGCATCGTGGCGGAGGGGTCCATCACGGCGGGCGCGCGCCGGATGCATCTGAGCCTGCCGTCGGCCAGCGCCAGGGTGCGTTCGCTCGAGCACCACGCCGGGGTGGCACTGCTGATCCGCGGCCGACGGGGGGTGCAACCCACCCCGGCCGGGACGACACTGGCCCGGCACGCGCGCGAGGTTCTCGACCGGACGGCGCGGCTGGAGAGCGCCGTCGCGAGCTACACCCGGTCCCCGACCGCTCCGCTGACCCTGCTGGGCGGCGGTTCCGCGATGCATCGTCTCGTGCCGCAGGCCCTGGTCTCGTTCCTGCGGGCGCACCCGGACGCCGATGTCACGGTGTCCGAGAGCCGCACCCCGCAGACCGTGCGGATGCTCGCCGACGGGGAGGCGGACCTGGGGGTCGTTCTCGACGACGAGGCCCGCGGCTGCGGCCTGGAGATGGAACCCCTCGGCGACGACTCCCTCGTGGTGATCGGCCAGCCCGGCGGGATTCTCACCGGCCGCACCGCGGTGACCTACAGCGAGGTCGCCGAGCACCCTCTCGTCGGCCTCGACGCCGACTCCTCGCTGCGACGCTGGATCGAGAAGCACCTCGGTCCCCACGCTCCGGCCGTCCGGTACCGCACCAGCGTGGCCGGCCTCAACGTCCTCGTCGCCCTCGCGGCCGCCGGTGTCGGACTGGCCGTCGTACCGCGCCGCGCCATCGACCCCAGCCAACGACTCGACGTGTGTGAACTGCAGGACCCCTGGGCACGCCGCCATCATCTGCTGGCCTGGGGCGTCAAGGACCGCACCGCGTCGACGGCCACCGCGGCGCTTGCCGAACACCTGCGTCAAGCGGCGCTGTCGGAGAAATCCGCTGGCGCCGAGGAGCGACCCTGACGAGCATCCCGGTATGGATCCCTTCCTTGCGACCGCTCCCTTCCTCACGACCGCTCGCCTCGCCCTGCGTCCCTTCACGGACGCCGAGGCGGACTTCGACCTCGTCGTCGAGCTGGACAGCGACCCTGCGGTGATGCGGTACATCACCGGAGGCCGCCCGATGACACGGGCCGAGATCCGCGCCGAGTCCTTCGAGCGGATGGTGCGGGGCGGTTTCTGGCGGACCCATCTGCGGGAGACCGGCGAGTTCCTCGGCTGGCACTGCCTCCGCCCGCTCGCGGACGGCCCGGCGGGCACGGCCGACCTCGGCTACCGGCTGCGGACGGCCGCCTGGGGCAAGGGGTACGCGACGGAGGGCGCGCTCGCCCTGCTGGAGAAGGGGTTCGGTGAGCTGGGTTACGACCGGATCACCGCGAACACCATGGCGGTGAACGCGGGATCGCGCCACGTCATGGAGAAGTGCGGACTCGCGTACTCCCGCACCTACTTCGAGGACTGGCCCTACCCCGTCGAGGGGGACGAGCACGGAGATGTGGAGTATGTGCTGACCCGCGAGGAGTGGCTGTCCCGGTGAGAGAAGGCTCTTGGCAGGGCTGCCATGAGCGAGGCCCCGCCCCCAGGGGCGGGGCCGGGCAGCCGGCTCAGGGGTGCCAGATCTCCTTGATGCTGTTGATCTCGCCCTCGGAGTCCAGCGTGATGTCGTAGATGTTCCCGGAGCAGCTGTACGGAGCCTTCACGGCACTCTGGTTCGTCATGCAGTCACCGGCATGCATCCACAGCTGGCCGACGGGCACCGACTTCGTCTTGCCGGCCCCGGTGGCCAGCTCCGCCTTCACGTCTCCGGCGAAGAGGTAGTACTTGGCCTTGCCCTGGCCGTGGTAGATCCAGTCGTTGGGCGTGCAGACCGGCTTGGCGTCCTTGGCCGACAGCGAGCCCTTCGACGGGGGCACGGCGGGCTCGACCATCTTGTGCCCGGCCGGCAGCTTCGGCGGCGTTCCGCAGTCGCCGGAGCCGGCGGCGTCGTCCGAGGAGTCGTCGCTCGGCGTGGTCGGCTTCTTCGACGGCTGCGCGGAGGCCTTGGAGCCGCCGGCGTTGTCGTCGTAGGGGTCCTCCGGACCGCAGGAGGTCACCGCGCCGAGGGCGGCCACGAGTGCAAACGTGCTGATGAGACGTCGAGTTGGCTTCATGCCGAGATCCCCCGTTGAACGAAAAAATGACGTGATCATGTTCGATCGGGGAGAGTTCTACACCAGGAAGCCGCTCAAGAGCCAATCGCCTCGGGAGGGACCACCGCGTCACCCGGTCCGGGCTCAGCGCAGCCGCATCGCCCCACGTCCGTTCGTCCCCTGTGCCCGCGTCCGCAGCGCCTGCCCCGCCGCCAGTTCCCGGTAGGCGGCACTGGTCGTCAGGAGGTCCTCGTGGCAGCCCGAAGCGAGGGCACGGCCCGCCTCCAGCAGCACGATGTGGTCGGCGTTCTGGACCGTGGACAGGCGGTGGGCGATGACCAGGAGGGCGCAGTGCCGGGTGACGTCCTGGAGTACGCGGCCGAGTGCCGCTTCGTTGATGGCGTCCAGGTGGGAGGTGGGCTCGTCCAGGAGGAGGAGGGAGGGACGGGTGAGAAGGGCCCGGGCGAGGGCCACGCGTTGGCGTTCTCCTGCGGAGAGGGTGTTGCCCCGTTCGCCCACGGTGCCGGTCAGGCCGCCGGGCAGGCGGTCGACCACATCGGTGAGGTTGGCGAGCTCCACCACCTTGTGGACCTCGGCCGGGGTCGCCGTGGGCACCGCGTAGGTGAGGTTGTCCCAGAGCGTGCCGTGGACGACATGGGTGTTCTGGTCGACGACGGCGATGCGCGCCCGGCACTCCTGGCGGCCCAGCTCGGCCGCCGGGTGCCCGTCGAACCGGAGGGTGCCGGAGTCCGGCTCGTAGAAGCGCGCGATCAGGGCGAAGATCGTGCTCTTCCCGGCGCCCGACCTGCCGACCAGGGCGATCTGCTGACGGTGCGGCACGGTCAAGGAGACGCCTTGGAGGACGGGGCGGCCGGGGCGGTAGCCGAACCACACGTCGTCCAGGGCGAGGGCGGGCGCCGGCTCGGCCGGGTCCGGGGCCGTCCGTGGGGAGCAGCGGGCGGGCACGGCGGGCACCGGCCGCGCCGACGGCTTGGGTTCCGTGGGCTCCGCCTCCAGGGAGAGCGCCTCGTCGATGCGCTGGAAGGCTCCCATGCCCCGCTGGATCAGGCCCACCGCCCGGAACACCGACGACAGCGGCACCACCAGGTAGGTGGCGTAGAGCATGAAGGCGACCAGGTCACCGAGCGTATTGGCGTTCTCGTTCACCCGTAGGCCGCCGATGACCAGGACGAGCAGGAACGAGCCGTGCACGGCGAGTTCGACCGCGGGGTTCAGCACGGACGCCAGCCGTGCGGTGCGCACGCCCGCGCTGTACGCCGTGTCGATACACGTTCCGATGTGCTCGGCTTCCCGTTCCTCGGCCCGGTGGACCCGCACCATCGACAGGGCGCCGAGCGCCCGTTCCAGTTCGGAGGCGATCGACCCGATGGCCCCTTGCATATGCTCCGCGGCCGTACGCAGCCCGGTCAGCAGCGAGGCCACCGCCACGGCCGCCGCGACGACGGTCAGCGCCACCAGGAACAGCAGCAGCGGGTCGATCCACAGCATCAGGGCCACCGCTCCCACGGCGATGAGGGAGCCGGTCATCAGGTCCACCAGCGCCTGCGAGACGACCTCGCGCAGCAGGGAGGTGTCCGTGGTGACCCGGGAGATCAGATCGCCGGTGCGGTGCCGGTCGTACTCCCTCATCTCCAGGCGCAGCAACCGGCTGACCAGGCCGCTGCGCAGGCCGCGGACGACCCGCTCTCCCATGCGTTCCAGGACGAACCGGCCGACCGCGCCCGTCACCGCCTCGGCGACGAAGAGGGCCGCAAGGACCAGCAGCGGCACGGTGATGTGGCCGTGGGCGCTCGCGTCCACGATGGTCTTGGCGACCAGAGGCTGGGCCAGACCGAGGGCGGAGCCCCCCAGGGTGAGCACCGAGGCGACGGTCATGGACGAACGGTGTCGGGCGGTGAGCCGGAACATGGCGGCGATCGAGGCCCGCACCGAGGGGCCGTCCGCACGCACGGCCGTCGCCTCGTCGCTCACCGGGCCGCCCGCCGTACCGGAGGGACGGTCAGGAGACGGGTGAAGTAGTCGTCCGGTACCCCTTCGTCCACCAGCCGACCGTCGACCTCCACCCAGGCGTGTGCCGTGAACGGGGGCACCATGCGTGCTCCGGTGCACCAGGTCGGCCAGGTTCCCCGGAGCCGGCACAGCAGTGCGGCGCCCAGGGACCGCGGAAGACAGCCGCGGGGGCCCGCGCAGAAGAGGCTGACGGCGCAGATCGCGTCCCGCGCGGACTTGGCCTGTGCGGCGGAGGCGGGCGCCGCCCCATGGCGTACGGCCTCGAGCACCGCCCGGATCCGGCGCGGTGGCAGGAAGGACAGGGGGAAGGCGGCCAGGAGGACGAGCCGTGCGGCCAGCCGCAGGGTGAGCGGGACGCCCGTCGGTCGCGTCAGTGCGCTCGGTGTCGTCATACCGTCAGTCCCGAGGTCTGCAACAGGTCGATGAGCGCCGTGACGTCATGCGCGGCCTGGGCGCGGTCGATATCGAATGCGGCGATGACCGCGTCGACCGCGTCCGATTGTTCGCCCCCTTCGAGCAGTGTCCGGATGACCAGTGTGCCGGTGGGGTTGAGCTCCCAGTAGTCACCGTTGCGCTGGTCGAGCAGGACGGTGCCGTATTCCGTCTCCGCGGTCGTGATATCCGGGGCGAAACGCAGTGGCATTTACCGAGTCCTTTTCTGCCGTAAAGCGGAGAACCCTTTGACTTCAGCCGCTGGAAACCTCTTGCCTTTTACGCGAAAGGCTTCGCAGCCATACTTCGCAGGCGATCGTCGAATACAGCTGTCCTTCGTTCAGCCCGGGGGTGGACGGCCGTCGGGCCAGCTCCCTCAGCGCCCGGCCGTCCACCAGGCCGAGCCGGGCCAGGTGCGAGTCCTCCCACAACTCCATGAGATCGCCACGGCGTTCACGCAGTCCGTTGGAGGCGTCCATCGAGGCCTGCGCCTTGTTGGCGCGCTCCAGACAGACATCCGGCACGATGCCCCGCATGGCGGCGGTCAGCAGCGGCTTGTAGGCCCAGGGCGTGACCCGCTCGGCGGGATCGACCGCCAGACAGGCCTCGATCACCCGGTCGTCGAAGAACGGCGAGGCCATGGGCACGCCCACGCGGGCGGCCATCCGGTCCCACTGCCTCAGGATCCTCGTGCAGATACGGATCTGTTCGAGGTCGGTGTGCATGCCCCGGTCGGGGTGGAGCGGCACGGCGCTCTCGGCGGCGTCCCGCAGCGCCCGCCCGACGAGGTGCGACGCCTCGGGGGTGATCCAGTCGAACAGGCGCGGTGGTGACCCCCAGCCGAGGGTTCCGCTGACGGGCGGCGCCTCCGGTTCGCGCAGCCGGCGGCCGGCGTGCCCGAGCCACTGTCCGTACGACCGCGAGTCGGCCAGGGCGCGCGCGGTGGCCCCCAGCGGCCAGTGGAACAGGGTCCGGAAGCCGCGCAGGTGCCGGAGGGCGAGCAGCGGGCGGGTACGGATGAGGCGGTGGTAGTACGCCTCGGAGCACCAGGCGACGTGGTCGCCGCCGATGCCGGTGAGATGCAGCCGGCTGCCGCGCCGGCCCAGCTCCGGCAGGTGGTGCAGCACACGTGACCGGTCCATGACGCCGATGGTGGGCTCGTCGATGAGGTCGTCGATCGCCAGCAGGTCGTCGTACACCAGCGGGGATTCGTCGGCGTCCCAGATCAGGTGCTCGACCTCCGGGAGGAAGCGAGCGGCCTTTTCGGCCCAGTAGAGGTCGGAGTCGGCGGGGTCGCGGCCGGGCCAGGTGCTGGCCACCACATGGGCCGGTGACCGCGCGGCCAGGAAGCAGACCGAGGTGGAGTCCAGACCGCCGGACAGATCGCAGCTGACCGTGCCGCCCGCGCTCGTACGGGCGTCGACGGCGTCCGACAGCGCCTCCCGCACCAGGGGCGCGTTCCCGGCCAGGGAGCGCACCGGGTCGGGCGGGGTCCACCAGCGCGAGTGCCGGGCTGTCCGCCCGTCGGGTGCGACGATCAGCGCGTCCTCGGGGGACACGGCCGTCACGCCGCGCCAGAGCGAGGTTTCCGACAGCGGGTGGGGCACCGGCCACAACAGCCGTAGGGCCAGCCGTTCTTCGTCCGGTTCGGCGCCGATCGCGGCGGCGAGCGCATCGGCACTGGTGGCGGCCACCTGCACACCGTCGACCACCGAGTGGAAGACGAGACGGAGGCCGGACGCGGTCCCCTGGACGCGCACTCGTCCGTCGAGCGCGGCGACGAGGTGGAAGCTGCCGGGGAGCCTCCGGGCCAGTGCGTCGAGTTCGGTGAGGTCCCGCAACCGGTGTGCGTGCCCCTTGAGTTCGTCCGCGCCGACCGGGCAGCAGCCCACCACGGCGATGGCGGCCCGTCCGGCCTGCGCGCTGACGATTTCCTGGTCGCTCCACCGGCCGACCAGCCACGGCCGGCCAGAGGGATGTGCCAGGGTCCTGGCTCCTGGACGGAGGAAGGAGCGGGCCGCGGCGAGCGCTTCCGCGCAGTCCGGAAAGACCGCGAAGTGTGCGTCACCGGGGCCCACTCCCCCCGTCTCATGCGACGTAGGCATATGTCGATTCCGTGAGTCGACTGCCTCAGTTCTTGCTGAAGATCACACGGTCGTTGCCGTGCTTCGACAGGAGCCCGGTCCGCTGACGGAACGTGCCGAGCCGGACGAGGGTCGGGGCTTCGTATGCCTTCTTCATGACGTCTCCTCAGTGTTGGTGTACTACCTGTCACCCTGGCTGAACCGAGAATTCGACGTGCACTGATCCCGGCGCAATCACGAACGGAATAGTCATCCGTCACGTGCCAGGTGGTTGGACGCATAGAAATACTAGCCATGTACCGGTGATACATGACAAGCCCGCTCAGGAAATAAAGAGAAGGCTGCCGGTATTCGATATCCGGTCGGTGTGCGGCTGATGCCGGGAGTGGCAGATGTTTCGCGTGGGTGAGTGACACTCTCAAATTGAGGCGCCGAAACGCGGCACTGCATACGAGGGGTGAATTTGAGTTCGATGTCATTCCGTCGCGGTCCGGAACGGTGTCGTCCGGCGGGGACCGCATCAGTGCTGAAGCGCGACCTTGAAGACCACGATGACCAGCCCGAGAAGAAGGTTGGCCGTACCGGCGACCAGGATCAGACGACGTGCGGCACCGGCCCGTACGGCGGCCAGCGTCGCCCAGCCGACCTGCCCGGCCAGCGCGACGGTGAGCGCCAGCCATGCCGTGCCCTGGACATCCAGTCCGAACAGTGAACCGATCGCCACGGCAACGGCCGGCGGGACGGCCGCCTCGAGGATCGGCCGCTCCTCGGCGCACACACGGCGAACCTCCTGCCGGCTCATGGCCCGCTGCACCATCCTGGCCCCGAAGAGCCGGGAGAAGACGTGCGCGGCCCAGAACACCACGGCGGTACCGAGCAGCAGCACCACCAGTTCCAACCTCGGGTACGAGCCGAGCGTTCCGGCGCCGACCACCACGGAGGCGGCGAGCAGCGAGCCGTATACCGCGCCGCTGTAGTCGACTGGAGCGGCACCGGTCGGCGGCCGAGTCTGCGAGTCCTGCGCATGGCCCCGGTGTGGCACACCCCCAGGGTCGCCGAGCGGGCCGCGCTTCGCACGGTCACCGCGCGGCGCCGGTCAGCCGGTGGTACGCCCCGCCGCCGTCCGTCCCACCGTCACGGCCAGCCTGCGCACTCTGCGCCAGTCCATCGGCGGCTTGCCGCGCGGCACGCCGGGACGGTGGCGGGGCAGCCGTACCCGCAAGGCGCCCGGTTCGATCCAGCAGCGTACGGGGGCGGGCACGGAGAGCGCCTCACCGTCGACACCGACCGGGATGGCGGGCACGTCGGCGTCGACGACCACCTCCCGGGCGGCGGTCGAGGTCAGTTCGGGACCGTGACTGCCGCGCAGCATCGCGGCCGCCTGGACCGCGTTGTCGACCTTGACGCCGAGCACTCCCAGGACACCGGAGTCCAGCCGGTCCCGGCGCCCCAGGCCGGCGGGATCGCCCATCCGGTAGGGGTTGTTGCTCACCAGGACGGCCTGGGGCCCCTCGACGGTCATGGCATCGGCCCGCACCGTCAGGCGCGGTCCGCTGTGATGGGTCAGCAGGTCCGGCAGCATCTGGAGGGTCGTACGGGCCTTGTCGTCGCGGTACGCCGGGCTCTGCACCACGGTCGCGTACGCACCGAAGGAGGCGTTGTTGACGAAGACCCGCCCCCGGCCTTCCGGCGTGGGCACCCCCACGTCGATGAAGCCCAGGTCGACGCGGAGCTCGACGCCGTCGGTGAGCGCCTGCAGGCAGGCCGAGGGATCCGCACGGTCGAGGCCGAGGTCCATGGCGAAATGGTTGCGGGTCCCGGCGGAGATGACGACGAACGGAACGCCGCGCTGTGCCGCCACGCCCGCGACCAGGGCCTGTGTACCGTCGCCGCCCGCGACACCGAGCAGATCGGCGCCGTCGTCGACGGCCCGCCGCGCCAGCTCGGCCACGTCCTGGGGATGCTCGGGGTCCAGCACGACGACCTCGGCGCCGAGCGCCCTGGCCCGGCCCGCCAACCGGAACCTCCCGACCTTCCCGCCGCCCGAGCGCGGGTTCATGATGAGGAACGGGCGCCCCGGAGGAGCGGCCGGGCGTTCCGGTGTGCGCGCCGGGCCGGTGTCGTGTGCCAGTGCCGTTCTGCCCGTGGAGACGGCGAGCGTCCACAGGGCGACGGAGACGAGCACCACCCACAGCAGCCCGGCGAGGGCGTAGAGGACCAGGACGGCGACCGGCGCGGCCGCCGCCAGCAGGAGAGCGAGCACCCTGATCGCCCCAGTGTGCGCGAGCACCCACCACAGACCGGCCGCCGTGGCAGCCAGCCCGGCCAGCCCCACGCCCACCAGCGCGATGCTCCGCAGCCCGGCGAACACCAGCAGGACCAGCACGGCCGCCGTTCCCGCTGCCAGTGCCAGGCGGGCCGCCCAGCGTCTGTCCACGCGATCGCACCTCCCGCCGATGCCGCCACAGCCCCCGTCTTCCATTCCACGGGCGCCGCCCGCGAAGCGCATCACCAGAGCGGGCGACCGGCCCCCGGACCGCTGCATGGCGATCAACGGCCGGGCACCCGACGATGGAAATGCCGCCTCCTCGGCACTGCCCGGTTCAGGCCGGGGCGGGCAAGGAGGCACCCATGACTGCGACGCAACCGGCCCCCCACGCCACCCCGGCCGAGCGAGCCGCCCGCGGCAGGGCCGCCCGCTCCCGAGTACCGCGTTCCGGCCACGCCCGGTTCGTACCGGATGCCGAGCGGCCGGATCCCCTCGGCATCCTCGAGAGCCAGTCCGCCACGCGCGTACCGGAGCTGGTGCCCATCCGCTACGGCCGGATGCTGGAGTCGCCGTTCCGCTTCTACCGCGGCGCCGCGGCGCTCATGGCCGCCGACCTCGGCCGGGCACCCCATACCGGCCTCACGGCGCAGCTCTGCGGCGACGCCCACCTGCTGAACTTCCGGCTGCTGGCCTCCCCGGAACGGCGCCTGGTCTTCGACATCAACGACTTCGACGAGACCCTGCCGGGCCCGTTCGAATGGGACGTCAAGCGGCTCGCCGCCAGCCTCGCCCTCGCCGGCCGCGCCAACGACTTCACCGACGGGCAGCGCGGCGCCGTCGTACAGGCGGCCGTCCAGGCATACCGGGAGCGGATGCGCCGCTTCTCCACCATGCGCACCCTCGACATCTGGTATGCCCGCGACGAGGCCGAGGACTTCGCGCGCCAGGAACAGCTGAGCAAGACCATCCGGGAGCGGGCCGACCGGGCCATGGCCAAGGCACGCACCCGGGACCATCTGCAGGCGTTCGCCAAGCTCACCCGCGTCGTCGACGGTGAGCGCCGGATCGCCCCCGACCCGCCACTGATCACCCCCCTCGGCGACCTGCTCCCCGGTGCCGAACGCGCCGACCTGGAGCGCACACTGCGGCTGCTGCTGGAGGGGTACGCAGCGAGTCTCTCCTCGGAGCGGCGCCATCTGCTCGGCCGCTACCGGGTGGTCGACATGGCGCGCAAGGTGGTGGGCGTCGGCAGCGTGGGCACCCGCTGCTGGATCATCCTGCTGCTCGGCCGGGACGACGAGGATCCGCTGCTCCTCCAGGCCAAGGAGGCCGGGGAATCCGTACTCGCCCCGTACGTGGGCCCCAGCGGCTACGACAACGAGGGCCGGCGGGTCGTCGCCGGGCAGCGGCTGATGCAGACCGTCGGAGACATCTTCCTCGGCTGGGAGCACGTCACCGGCATCGACGACCGGGAACGCGACTTCTACGTCCGGCAGTTGCACGACTGGAAGGGCATCGCCCAGCCCGACACCATGGACCCGGACATGCTGCGGCTCTTCGCCCGCCTGTGCGGCGCTTGTCTGGCCAGGGCCCATGCCCGCTCCGGCGACGCGATCGCCATCTCCGCATACCTGGGCACCGGGGATGCCTTCGACAAGGCCCTGGCCGAGTTCGCCGAGGCCTACGCCGACCAGAACCAGCGTGACTACGACAGCCTCGCCGAGGCCGCGCGCACCGGCCGGATCACCGCGGTGACCGACTGATCCGGGGACGGGGGACGGCGTCGTGGTGTCGCCATTCGGGCGACACCGTACATACCTCCCGTCGGCCGGGGTACGTCCGCGATGTTCGGCAAGAGGCCAGCGCGGCCTACAAGGAGGAACAGCATGCAGGCGAGTGTCGGGGACCGGCTCCTGGTGCACGGGCGAATCGTCGGTCAGCACGACCGTTCGGCAGAGATCATCGAGGTACTCGGGGCCGACGGCGGGCCTCCTTATCGCGTCCGCTTCGAGAACGGCCACGAAACGCTGATGAGTCCCGGCCCGGACACGGTGGTTCGGCCCTTCTCCACCGGGGACTAGCCGACTGGGCCCCGGCGGGTCAGAGCCGGCCGAGTCGACCACTCCCCGGGGCCGACAGATTCCTCCACCGCACCCCCTGGCCGTACGGCGGACGAGGCGAGGCCGGCTTGCCCCTACTCGCCCCCCGGAGCCGATTCAGGTGCCTCCTGTGCCTCCTGTGCCTCCTGGAATGCTGCGAGCATCTCCGGGGACCAGGTCAGGCTGCCGTCCCGAAGGTCGCCGATCACCCCCTGGAGCCAGCGCGTCTCGGCGCCGAGGACGGCCATCAGGTATTCGTTCTCGATCAGCGTGATGCGCGGCAGTCCGAGCTCGTCGTCGGCGGCCTGGCGTGCCAGCTCGGCGCGTTGGGCGGTGAGCCGCGCGGCCCGCCGTTCCAGGATCGGCAGCACCTCCGCCGGGCTGAGCAGGAGCATGTTGGACAGCGCCGCCGGGAAGACGGGGAACTCCGCCTTGGGGACCGCCAGCATCTGCTCCAGCCACTCCCGGGTCACCGCCCGGCCCTCATCGGTCACCTCGTAGACGGTTCGCTCGGGGTACTGCTGGTCGCGCTCGGTCTGCCGGACGGCGATCAGCCCGCCGGCCTGCAGTCGTTCGATGGTGCGGTAGAGCCCCGTCCGCTGGCCGACGTTGACGACGTGCTCCTTGCCCCACTGCTTGAGCAGCTGCTGGATGCCGTACGGGTGCAGCGGCCGGTAGTGCAGCAGCGCGAGCACGGTCAGGCCGAGCGGCGAGCTTTTCACGGGGGCGGTCATGCCGAACATCGTAGAGGGCAAGATAACTAGTTGCATTGAGACTAGTGTTTCTGCAACTATCCCTCCGGTGTGCAAACGAACCGTAGGAGGGGCTATGAGCGACAACGGAAGCAACGGCGCCGGTGTGCGGACGGCATTGGTCGTCGGGGGCGGTGTGGCGGGTCCGGTGGCGGCGCTCGCACTGCGCAAGGCGGGCATCACGGCGACGGTCTACGAGGCGTATCCCACCGCGGCGGACGGTGTGGGGGCCTGGCTGGGCCTGGCGCCGAACGGCCTGGCGGGCCTGGCGGTGGTCGGCGCCGATGCGGCGGTGAGGGCCGTCGGGCAGCCGGTGCCCGGCATGGTGATGGCGGACGGCGCCGGGAATCGCCTCGCCGGCTTCGGCGGTTTCCCCGAACTGCCCGCCACGCTGGCGATGCCGCGCGACCGGCTGTTCCGGGCGCTGACCGACCACGCGGTCGCCGAGGGCGTCCGGTTCGTCTACGACAAGCGGCTGGTCGCCGCTGAGGAGACGGCCGATGGCGTCACCGCCCACTTCGCCGACGGGACCTCCGCGACCGGCGACATCCTGATAGGCGCCGACGGCATCCGCTCGACCGTCCGCACCGTGATCGACCCGCAGGCGCCCGCCCCCGAGTACGGCGGCGTACTGAGTTTCGGCGGCTACGCGGCGGCGGACAGCGGGTTCGACGTCGAGCCCGGCGCCATGTATTTCGCTTTCGGTCGCGCCTTCATGGGCTACTGGCGCGGCCCGGACAGGCTGATCTGGTTCGCCGGACTTCCGGCGGACACCCCGCCGAGCCCGGCCGACGTGGCGCAGACGCCCGCGACCGAGTGGCTGGCCAGGCTGCGCGAGCTGTACGCCGGCCATGTCCCGGGCGAGCAACTGCTGCGGCGCACGAGCCCCGACGACCTGATGGTGGTCGGCCGGATGGAGCGTATGCCGTCCGTACCGCACTGGCACCGCGGCCGGATGGTGCTGCTGGGCGACGCGGTGCACGCTCCCTCCTCCAGCTCCGGCCAAGGGGCCTCGCTGGCCATCGAGAGCGCGGTCGAACTGGCCCGCTGCCTTCGCGATCTGCCCACACCCGGCGAGGCGTTCGCCGCGTACGAGCGCCTGCGCCGTCCGCGGGTGGAGGCGATCGGCCGCAATGCCGCGGCCGTCAACAGGGTCAAGGCCGGCAAGAGCGAGCACGCGCCCGCGTTCCCCGCCCCGGAGGAGATGCTCCGCCCGCTCCACTTCCACCGGGTCGAGTGGGAGGAGAAGGTGACGGTCGACGTTTCGGCGTGACGGGTACGCCGCCGCCTTCGTGACGCTGAGCAGCCGGCCCTCGACGGTCACAGCGAGTGCGCGCCCGCGGCCGGCGGTCCGCGGGATCGCAGGGATTCGAGGGCCGGGGCACCCTTTCTGCGCCACCGGAGCAGGTCACCGGAGCAGGTCACCGGGCCAGGCAACCGCACCGCACCGGCTCGCCGCGCTGGCGCAGTACCCCCGCCGTACGCTGGAAGTGCACGACGGAGCGGGAGGCCCAGGCCGTTTGCTTCGCTTTCAGCTACCGCTGGGCTCATATCACTTCGGCACGGCTTCCCACGCCGGAACCCCATGCGTGAAGGGAGCCATCGATGGCTGCCAAGAAGCGTGCGTCCGCCCAGCGCAAGCCCTCCACCGCGGCCGGGGGCGACGACAAGCTGATCAGCGACCTCAAGCAGTTCATCCGGACCCAGGGATCGGGTTATCTCAGCGACCCGAACGTGTCCTCCATCGGTATCGGGTACAAGGAGAAGAACGGGGCACCGAGCAAGGAACTGGCCCTTCAGTTCACGGTCGACAAGAAGGTCCGGCCGGAGGAGATGGATGGCCTGGAGACCGTCGAGATTCCCGCGTTCATCGACATAGGCGGCGGCGTCGAGGTGCCGACCGATGTCATTCCGCGCAGCTACAAGCCGCACTTCCTCCTGGTGGACGAGCCCGAGACGCCGGAGCGGCAGAAGCGGGTCAACCCGGTCCGTCCCGGTGTGAGTGTCGGCAACGTCAAGGTGTCCGCCGGCACCCTCGGCTGCATCGTCTTCGACAGAAACGACGGCGCCCCCTGCCTGCTGAGCAACTGGCACGTGCTGAACGGCCGGAAGGGCGAACTCGGTGACAAGGTCGTGCAGCCCGGGAAGGCCGACGACAGCCGTATCGAGCAGAACCGTCTCGGCACGCTCAGACGCGCCCACCTCGGCACGGTCGGCGACTGCGCCGTATCGACCATCACGGACCGTGACTTCGCCATGGACATCCTCGACCTCGGTGTCGCGCCGGCGATGCTGGGCGAGCCGCAGATCGGCGACAAGGTCGTCAAGAGCGGGCGCACCACCGGCGTCACGCACGGGGTGGTGCACCGGCCCTTCGTCAAGGTGAGCATCAACTACGGCACGGATATCGGCATACGCGAGATCGAATGCTTCGAGATAGGCCCCGACCCCAAGCATCCGGCGGACAACGACGAGATCAGCCTGCCCGGCGACTCCGGATCCGTCTGGATGTTCACGACCGGCACCGGCAAGCCCAGGGACGTCATGGCCGGTCTGCACTTCGGCGGCGAGGGGGACGCGGACCCCGAGGACCGGGCCCTGGCCTGCTTCCCCCAGGCGGTCTTCGACGAACTGAAGATCACCCTCGCGCAGCCGGACCCCGAATCGATGGAGGCCGTGAGCGGGTACGACCCGGGCTTCCTCGCGGTACCGATAGCCACCCCGAAGCTCACCCCGTCGATAAAGGACGACGCCGTCCAGCTCAACGGGTCCGAGGTGATCCCCTACACGCACTTCTCGCTGGCCCTGAGCGCTTCGCGGCGGTTCGCCTTCTGGGTGGCCTGGAACATCGACGGCGGCACGCTCAAGAAACTCGGTCGGAAGGGGCTCGATTTCGTCAAGGACAAGCGCCTCCCGGCCGGCGCCCAGGTCAGCAACGAGCTGTACAAGGGCCCGAAGAACCGGCTAGACCGGGGCCACATCGCGCGCCGCGCCGATCTGATCTGGGGCACGCTGCCCGAGGCGAAGAAGGCCAACAAGGACTCGTTCTTCTACACCAACATCACGCCGCAGATGGACGACTTCAACCAGAGCGCGCGCAACGGCATCTGGGGACGGCTCGAGGACGCGGTCTTCGAGGATGTCGACGTCGACGACCTCAAGATCAACGTGTTCGGCGGGCCGATCTTCCACGAGGACGACCGCCTCTTCCGGGGCGTCAGGCTCCCGCGCGAGTTCTGGAAGGTGCTCGTCTTCTCCGAGGGCGGCACGCTCAAGTGCAAGGCGTTCCTGCTGACGCAGAACATCGACGTGGCCGAACTGCTCGACCTGAACGAGTTCCGCGTGTTCCAGGTCAAGCTGTCCGAGATCCAGACGCGGACCCATCTGCGCTTCCCCGCCGCCATGACCAAGGCGGACACGTTCGTCGTGCCGGAGACCCTGGAAGAGCGGTCTCCGCTGGAGTTCCAGTCCGACATCGACTGGAGCTAGTGCCAGGGCCTGTCGGGGTGCGCACTGACGGAACCGCCCGGCGCCCCGACGTCCGGGGACGTTGGGGCGCGTGGGGAACGGGAACCCGGCGCGGCCTCGTCAGCGCTCAAGGCCGCGGGCGAGGGCGGTCAGCACGGCCTGGGTCTTGGACTCACCGGACTGCGGCGGTTCGACGTTGCGGTTTCGCAGCGCCCGTCCGAGCTGTTTCTGGGTCTCGGCCGCGTCGGCCGTGCTCACCCGCACCGAGACCTCGAGGAAGCGCAGGTCCTTGGTGGTCCACTCCTCGATGGCCACGGGAAGGGCCAGCGCGTCCCAGTCCTGCTTCCACTTGACGGCGTGGACGGGGCCGAGCGCCCGCAGATCCGAGAGGTCGCCCTTCTTCAACCCGACGGCGTCCTTCAGGAGATCGCGGTGCGGCTTGGCGAGGAGGTGGTCCAGCGCTCCGTGCTCGGGGCCGAGCGCCGACTCGACGAGTTCTGCCTTGACCTTCCGGTCGGCCTGCAGCGAGGCGGACAGCACCGGCGTGAAGGCGGGGCCGGTCCGGTCCTCCTCGATCGTGAACTCCCAGTCCTCCTCCTCGTTCTTGAGGTTCTCCTGCCAGTCGGACGGCAGTGGGGGGCACGGCCGCAGCTTGACGGTCATCTCCGCTTCGCGCTTGGACCCGCGATCCTCGTCGTCCAGACGCAGGCGGAGGATGACCCCGCGGTCGAGGAGGGGCAGGGAGACCCCGTCGCCGCCCTTCTTCGGGCTGTCCCAGAAGTGGATGGTGCGGCTGCGGCCCTCGCCGCCTTCGAGCTCGAGCGCACGGGCCGCGTTCCGGGCCTCGTCCCCGGCAAAGCTGATCTTGATTTCCGCGGCGGTGGCCGTGGGAGTCTTTGTCATGGTGCCGTTATTGCACGACGTACCGCGCCGTGCATGCCGCATCACCGCCCCGGCCGAAGGGGGCATCGGCCATTCGCCTTAGAGCCGGACACCCGCCACCGCAACGCAAGGAGCGCTTCAGTCGGTGAAAGCCACCGACTGAAGCGCTCGGTCAAAGAAGGATCAAGTCGTAGACGTGATCAGCGAGTTGGATACCGGGCAGGCGATTTCAGTGCCGGGTTCCCGTGGGGGCGCGGCTCACCGTTCCCTTGCCGCTGCCCAGCTTCCACTCGCGGTGCAGCGTGCCCAGGGGGATCCGGCGGTCGAACACGGGTGTGCCGAAGATGTCCAGGTGTGCACGGAGCGCACCTGAGAGGTCGACGCCGCCGAATGCCGCCCAGCTGCCGGTGGCCGAGGCACTGCCGTCCGTGGCGGCGGAGGCGCTGCCGGCGCCTTCGACGCGCAGGTAGGGGGCGACGTCGGCGGTCACGCCGACACTGCCGTAGAGGCCGAGGCTGGCTTCGGCACCGATGGCGGCCTTGACGTTGCCGGCGGCGGCCGCGGTGGCCCGCACCGGCGTGCTGTGCATGGCGGCCTTGGCGACCGGGGACCAGCCCTTGGCGTGCTGGTAGGTGCCGCCGACGGCGAAGTTGCCCTTGAGGTCCTGCTTGACGTCGACGCTGGCCTTGCCGTCGGCGTCGACCTGGAGATAGCAGGTGAGGTCGAGGTTGACCACGACCGGCACCGGCCCGACCTGGATGACGGGGTCGGCGTGCAGCTTGGCGAAGGGCAAGCGCAGCGGCTTGGCCTCGGTGGAGACGGCCGCCCGGCCCTTGAGCTCCCACTGGGAGGACCAGTTGCCGGACAGGGTCAGCGAGGCGCCGCCCACGCCGCCGCTCCTGCCGCCCTCGTAGGAGAAGTCGACCTCGGGGGCGAGCTGGACGTAGCCGGTGGCCGACGCCTCGGCGGAGGCGGGTCCGCCGGGGGGTGTGGGCAGCGAGGCGCCGACGTCCAGACGCAGGCGGCCGAGGGGCAGCTGAGCACCCTTGGGGCCGAAGTGGAGGCCCCCGGTCCTGGCCCAGGAGACCTTGACCTTGGGGGCGATGGGCTCGACCTTGACGGAGGCCGGATCGACGGGCACCGTGCCGTGCGCCGTGGAGCCGCCGAGCAGTGCGTCGAGGGTGGCCGGGGCGGTCTTGACCTCGGTGCCTCGGTCGGTCTTGGCGACGACCTGGGTGACCTTGGCGAGGACGCCCTGGGGCGCGCCCGGCGCGGGGGCGCTGGCGATGACGTCGCCGACGGCCACGTCCGACTGGGGCGACGGCGCGCCCTTGGACGGGTCGGCGGACACCGTTGCGGACGACGATGAGGACGGGGATGAGGACGCCGATGCGGACGGCGTTGCGGAGGCCGATGCAGACGGCGATGCGGAGGACGATGCGGAGGACGTTGCGGAGGGTGTGGCGGACGGGCTGCCGGACGACGGCGGCTTCGACGGGACACCCGGTGTGCTCGGCGAAGGCCGCACCGCCGGGGCGGTGATGACGGCCCGTCCGCTGTTCCGGTCGTAGGACGCGACCTTGAGTGCGGACTTCTCGGCAAGCCGTCCCTTGTGGCCGCCGCCCGGCCGTGCCACGGCACTCGGGGTACCGCCGCTCTTACCGTTGTCGGTGCCCCGGACGGTCAGCTTCGGCGACGCCGTGGAGTCGGCGGCGACCGCCGCTTCCTTGCCGTTGTCGGGCGCGCCGGACTCCGTTGCCGAGCACCCTGCGACAAGCAGGGACGACACGGCGGTGATGGCCAGTAAAGGAGCAATCCTGAGGGATCTGCGCAAGGTTGGTCCTGGAGAGGTGAGGTGGGGGTAGGCCGGGGCGACCGAGAGAGTCGGTGCCCCGGCGGGTTTCATTACCGCCAGGTAATGATGCGCAAGATCGTGTCATGGACATCAGGAACTAAGAGCCGATTCATCCGTCGTAAGCGGATGATCTGGATCACATACGCTCAGGGCAGGACCGGGCCGGCTCCTGGCAGCCATACCTCGATCCGCACCCCAGGGGAACGAGCCATCACGTGTCTGTGTCAGCGCTCGAGGGGACTGAGTGCCACGGCGCATCGGGACGCGTGGGACGTGCCTCGGCGGAGAGCCTGAGTGCGTAAACGCCCCGGTCCTTGTCGTCAACGCTCCTGTCCCCGTCGTCCAGGACCGGGCCGAGATAGTGATGACCGGTCATATGGCACCAGGCGGGCAGGTCGAGCGGAGCGGCCGGATCGGTCGCGATGACATGGACGACGGTGCCCGGCCCGGCGTGGGCGATCGCGGCCCGGAGCCGCAAGAGCAGCGCAACGCAGAGCAGTCCGGTGCCGTCGAGGGTGATATCCGCTGCCGGCGCGGGGCCGGACTCGGCGGGAGAGCGGTCGGTCACGCGCGGGCCGTCCCGGTCAGCAGCATGCTCAGGTCCAGCCCCGGGGCGCTGTGTGTCAGGGCCCCTACGGAGACCATGTCCACTCCGGCCTCGGCGATCGGCCGCAGCCGCTCTGGAGTGATTCCTCCGGAGGCTTCCAGTACGACGCCGTGACCAGCGGCGATCTCCTCCCGGGCGTGGACGACCTGCCTGATGTCGGCCACCGTCATATCGTCCAGCATGATCCACGGCACCCGCGCATGCAGTGCTTCCACCGCTTCTGCCACGGTCTCCACCTCGACATCGATGAGCAGGTCGCGGCCCTCGGCGGCCATTCCGGCGCGCACCGCCTCGATCGCCGGGGTGATGCCGCCGGACGCTGCGATGTGGTTCTCCTTGAGCAGCACCATGGCCGACAGATCGAGCCGGTGGCTGCTGCCGCCCCCGGCGGCAACCGCGTACTTGTCCAGGGCGCGCAGCCCGGGTGCCGTCTTGCGGGTGTCGAGAACTTTGACGCCCAGGTCGGAGACCATGTCCACATACTGCTTCGTCAAAGTGGCTATCCCGCACAGGCGTTGCAGGAAGTTCAGCGCGGTGCGTTCCCCGGTGATCAGACTGCGCGCGTTGCCGGTGAGGCGGAGCAGTGCCTGGCCGGGTTGGACGAGCGTCCCTTCCGTTACCAGTGCGTCCACCACAACTTCGGGGTCGAGCTGGCGGAACACCTCGGAAACGACCGGCAGTCCGCCGATCACTCCCGGCTGCTTGGCGGTGATCTCAGCCTGTGATTGCAGCCCCGCGGGCACACTCCAGCGGGTGGTGACGTCGTCGTGGGATCCGTCCTCCGCAAGGGCGAGCGTGACGGCGTTGCGTGCCGCTAAGGCAGGGAAATCCATTGCTTTCTCGTTTCTGTGCGGCTGGGTGAAAGTCGGTCTTCGCGACGGGGCGAGAGGTGTGCGGGATACCCGTGTGTGCGCCGGCCGGCCCTTGGTGGTGCGCAGGGCTGTACGTGCCCGCGGTGGCCGGCTACGGCTTCAACACGGCGAGTTGGGCGCACGCAGGCCAAGCTACCGCGGCAGTGCTGCGCCGGATGAGGCGGTGCGACGAAGATCGCACCACTCTGTCCCCTTCAAGGGCTGCTTGGCAGGGTGTCTGCGAGGGACCGAGCTCAGCGGAAGGCGGCGGCGTTGCGCGCGGCCCACTCGTCGAAGGAGTGCGGGGCGCGCCCCAGGATCCGCTCGGCATCGGGGCTGACGCGCTGCTCGTCCGGCGTGGGCTCGCCCAGGATCGCCAACGTGCCCTCGACGACCGGCAGCGGCATGAACTGCGCCATCTGCGCCTGGGCCGCCTCGCGGGTCTGCTCCACGAAGTGGACCGGCTCGCCGAGCGCCTTGGCGAGTGCCGCGGCACGTGCGCGCGGGGTGACTGGCGCAGGTCCGGTCAGGGTGTAGGTCGCGCCGTCATGCCCGTCCTCGCGCAGGACGGCGGCACCGACGGCGGCGACGTCGTCCGGGTCGACGAAGGGCAGGCCGACATCGCCGAAGGGTGCGGCGGCGGTGCGGCGGAGGCGAACCGGTTCGGCCCAGGCGAAGGCGTTGGATGCCAGCCCGCCGGAGCGCAGGACCGTCCACTCCAGTCCCGATGCCCGCACCGCCGCCTCGAACCGGCCGGCGTGCTCGTATGTCTGGGGCCGGGTCCCGGCGCCCTGGCTGGACAGCAGGACGAGCCTGCGGACGCCCGCAGCCTTGGCCGCCCCCGCGATGCCCTGCGGATCCTCGCCGGCCACCAGGAGGAACACCGCCTTGGCGCCCTCCAGGGCGGGACGCAGGCTCCCGACGTCGCCCAGATCGGCGGCGACCACGCGTACGCCCGGAGGGACGTCGGCCTCGGTGATGCGGCGGGCCACGGCGGTGACCTGTTCGCCCGTCGCGGCCAGCAGCTGTACCAGGGTCCGGCCGACGTTGCCGGTAGCGCCCGTTACGACGATCATGATGTGCCCCCACCAGTTAGTTAGTTGGCTGACTAAGATGGAAGCTAGCACACCTCGCGGCTTATGGTGAGTCGGGTGACCAACTCACAGAGTGCGAGAGCGAAGAATGCCGGAGCCAAGCGGCAGCGTCTGATGGCCGCCGCCGCGCAGGTGGTGCACCAGCAGGGCGTCGAACGCACCACCATCGCCGACATCGCGCGCGCAGCCGATGTCCAGGTGGGCAACGTCTACTACTACTTCAAGACCAAGGACGAGCTGGTCGCGGCGGCGCTCGCGGAACACGCCCGCCAACTGGAGGCCATCACAGGCAAGCTGGACCGGCTGCCGGACCCGCGCGAGCGCCTCAAGAGCCTGGTCCAGGGCTGGGTGGGGCAGCGCGACCTCGCGGCACGCTACGGCTGCCCCACCGGGACGCTCGCCGCCGAGCTGGACAAGCGCCCGGAGGGCGGGCTGGACGCGGAAGCGGGCAACGTCATCCGCCTGCTGCTGGAGTGGGCGGAACGCCAGTTCCGCGAGATGGGCCTGCCCGACCCCGACGGGCTCGCGCTGACTCTGGTGGGTGCGTACCAGGGGATGTCGCTGCTGGCCAACGCGCTGCGGGACCCGGAGATCATGGTTCGGGAAGGAGACCGTCTGACTGCCTGGCTGGACACCCTCTGAACGTCGTCGCCGGCGCCTTACGTCTGCGGCTCAGCTGCCGCCCGTATCTCCCGTGGCCACCACGCGCTGGATCCGGCCGACGGCCATGCTGGTGAGCTGCTGGAGCTGGGCCTCGTAATCCGGCTCGTCGTCCACTGTCCCGTACCGCAGCCAGACGACCACGCTCCCCGCGCGGACGACGGCGTTGGCGTGCGTGTTGTTCTCCTCGGACTTGTAGTACGTGAGGGCGGTGCTTTCCTCGCCCATGCGGGGCAGGGGGATCCTCGTCGTCCTGCTGTAGCCGTACTGTTCGCGGACGAGCTCCCGGAAGCCGGCGGAGGCCTGGCGGGGTGACGTGCACGCGTAGACCGAGAACTCGGCGTGGACGTTTGTGGCCGGGTTGCGGTATTCGGCTCGTCCGCTGTGGCACGCACCGGCGCGTTCGGCCTTGGACACCCCGGGGCCGCCGGCGGATCTCCAGCCCCGCGGCATGCTGTCGAGGGTGGGCAGGGTCTTCAGGGTCTCCGCCGCCGACAGGGCCCTGGTGCTGCTGCGCTGCGACGGGGTGGGCTGCGGGCTCGGGGTGTCGTCGGACGTGATGATCTGCACTCCGCCGTACAGGCCGAGCGCAAGGACGACCAGCAGCAGGATGGCCGCCAGGAGCAGGGAGACCCGGTTTCCGGGCGTGTTGTTGACGGTCAGCGGGCCGAGCGAAATGGTGTTGTGCGACATCCGGCTGCCGCTGATCACCATGCTGTCGATGATGTGCGTCGAGGGCGCGGACAGATGGACCGCGAGCTGTCGCCGTAACTCGGGGTCCGTCTCGAGCTCTTCGCGCAGCACGGCCTCCGCCTCCGACTGCGCGGCCGGGCCGTTCCTGTCGGCATCGAGCCGCTCGAGCGCCGCGCGGCCCCGCTCCGTCCCGCCGAGCCGAGCGCGCACGAGGTCGCTGACGGCCGTCCCGGCTCCTTCCCCGAAGCGGGTTGCCGCGCCCGTGGCCACCGCCGTGAGAACCTCCACCGCTTTGGCCGAAAGCTCCGCCGCCTCCACGTTGCCCCCCGGTGATGGAGAAAGATGAGGAGTCCATCATCGGGCAACGGGCGGACCAAGGCAGCCTGCTTCGCAGTATTGGCCTTCGGAGCACCCAACGGCTGCGGCAGAGTCATGCGACCGGCACACAGGCAGTCACATCACCATCGGCTACCAGCCGTTCACGATCCCACAGGCACGGCAAGCCGGGATCCGGGAGCCGGATCCGGATACCCTGAATCCGGCTTCTGCTGCTATGAGCGGAAAACAAGGGGGGCGCGATGTGGTCAGGCAGGCACGACGATTACTTCGAACTGACCGGACAGGCGATTGCCGAGGAGATAGAGCGACGCCGCTCGATACAGCGCGCCAAGGCCGTCAAGTTCAGCAGAGAGCAAGTGGAACTGAGCCGCAAGATCGCCCATGAGACCGAAGCCGTCGAACTGGAACGCCTGGCGGTTCTCGGGCAGATCCCGCAGGCCGAGTACAAGGCCCGCATGGCCGCCCTGGAAGACCACGCCGACGAACGAACCTGGCAGGAGACTCCAGACACGCCGTGAGCCGGACGCGAACAGGCGCTCGCGGAGCCGGGCGGTGCGGGCCTGGTCACCGGTGGGCGTGCCGACTTCTCCCCATGCGCTGATGGGGTGAGGGGCGTCGTGACGATGCCCCACGGGATGGACGCTGTCCGTCACCACGGTCGTGCTGCCGGTTCCGGGACCGTCACCCGGCTCGCGCGGCCGGTCATTGCCGCTCGGAATGCATCACGTGACCGGTGACTCACCCATCGTGCGGAGCCGGGCAGCCTGGCCGGGCGACGTCTGATGACTGGCAGATATCGGGAAGAAGCGCAGGTCAAACGCCCTTGGGTAGGTGCGGGAGGGCGTCTGGAACGAGCGTATCCGGCGCACAAGGCGTATATGTGAAGCCATTGGAAGTACTCACAGGTGCGGTAGGCCAAACCGTGCGGTGGCTTCGTTCCTGCCGGGCCGCGG
The DNA here is from genome assembly GCF_001294335.1 of Streptomyces chattanoogensis. Lineage (GTDB taxonomy): Bacteria > Actinomycetota > Actinomycetes > Streptomycetales > Streptomycetaceae > Streptomyces > Streptomyces chattanoogensis. The sequence goes on along the minus strand of NZ_LGKG01000207.1, from coordinate 34,592 downwards.
GCGTGGCCCGGCAGCAGGAGATGCACTGTGAAAGTCCTGCAACCCACGCTGGCGCGGGTGCCGTGGATGCTCGCAGCGCTGGCCCTCGTGGTCGGCGTCCTGCTGGACCTTTTCGCGCCCCAGCCGTACACGGGACTTCCGCTGCTGGCCGCCGCACCGCTTGTCGCCGGTGCCACGCTCTCCTTTCGCTCCGCGCTCGCCGTCGTGTGTGTCACGTGTGTGGTCTCGGTCGCGGTGGACATCGAACGCCGACGTCCGGCGACGCCCTTGTTCGTCGATCTGGCCGTGGTCGGCGTGATCGGCGTGCTGGCTCTCGCGGTCAACCGCCTCATTGTGCGGCAAGGACACGACCTGGCGTTGGCCAGGGATGTCGCGGAGGCGGTCCAGCGCGCGGTGCTCCCGGACCCGCCGAGGGAGGTCGGGCCGCTGACCGTGGCTGCCGGGTATACGGCGGCGCAGGCCGAGGCGCAGATCGGCGGTGATTTCTTCGCGGTGCAGGAGACACCGTTCGGGGTGCGGATGATCATCGGGGATGTGCGGGGCAAAGGCATGGCGGCTGTCGCCGCCGTGTCGGTCGCGATCGGAGCGTTCCGCCAGGAGGCCGAGTACGCCCCCACCCTGGTCACGCTGGCGCAGCGGATGGACGAGGCGATGGCCAGGGCGGCGGACCGGAGCGACCCGGTGATCTCCACGGAGGGCTTCGCCACCGCCGTGCTGGCCGAGGCGGCCGCCGACGGCGAGGTGCTGCGCCTGGTGAACTGCGGGCATCCGCCCCCGTACCTGGTGCACGACGGACAGTGCGTACGGCTCGACCCGACCAGCCCACAGCTGCCCCTCGGAGTGGGGCTGGGCGATGTGGCCCCTGCCGGCCCCGTGCCTGTCGATGTGGTGCGGCTGCCCCCGGGGGCCTCGCTGCTGCTGGTGACTGACGGTGTCACCGAGGCGCGGGACAAGCGGGGGATCTTCTACGATCCGGTCGCTTCGGGGCGCATGCGCAGGCAGTTCAAGGACCCCGATGCACTGGTGGATGCCCTCACCAAAGATGTCGGCCGCTGGACCGAGGGTGATCGCGAGGACGATATGGCCATCCTGGTCGTTTCCAGGCGCCGCGCGCCCCGCGCCGCCTGATACGGAGGTGAGGTCTGGGGGAGGGGGCTGACGTTGGTTGCTTCGGGCGTAGAGAGCCGGCCTCCCGGTGGCGCCATATCGGGAAGGGATCATGCTCATGCCCAGACAGGGGGCCGCGCGAAGGTGAAGAGCCGTCAGTCGAACCGGGTGCGGGCTGTGGTGGTGGGCTCGGCTCTGGCCGGCGTCCTGGGGCTGAGCTCTGCCTGCGGGGCGCCGGACGCCACGGAAGGCGGGGAAGGGGCCGAAGCCTGCGCTAACTGCCTCGCCGGCGGCCATATTGGACACGCAGCTGCTGAAGGCAGCCTTGCCCGATCAATTCAGCGTCTATCCGGATGTGGCAGATTCACGTATGCGCAAGGCGTGGGAAGCGTCGGACACCGAGATATGCCTGTCCGAAGAGTGGCCAAGTGAGTGGTGTGCACAGGCCGTTGCCGTCGGGCAATCCGCGTTCTCGAATTCTGACAATCAAGAACTCGCCGTCCGAATGATCTCCTTCCCCGACATGAAGAAGGCGGCGGCTGCGTTCAAGGGAAAGGGGACCGTCGACGAGGTCGGAAAGAATCCTCCTGGCGACGCGATCGACGGATTCGAGATCGATGCCCCCGGCGCTGCTGTCGCTCACGAAGATGGTCGTCAAGCGCATGGAACAAGCGCAGCACGGCGAGAATCCCACGGCGTCAGTGCGATAGCTGACAGGACAACACGCGCGGGCGAGGTCCGTACGGCCATTTCGGCGTATGAGGTGAGCTGCCAAGCGTGTGGACCTCGCGGTGTCCACCGGTCTCCGCCGGCAGCAGCCCCAGGCACCCGTCCGTGTGCATGTCGGCACTGACGGCGTGGAAGTCAAATCGGTAGGCAAGGAATATTTCCACACCTATTGATGGGAGACCGCCATGCGAGTACGTACCACTTTGACTGCCGCTGCCTTGGCTGTTGTTGCCGTTCTGGGTACTGCGGGGACGGCAGCTGCCGACGACGGCGACCAGGCCGGTTCCTCGGGCTCCAGTGGGAGCGAGGGGTACGGCAGAGGCGGGGACGCGGGTGGGGGCCCCGGTGGACATGACGGGAGCGGTGGAGGCAGGGAGGCCGGTGGGGGCCCGGGTGGGAATGAAGGAAGTGGCGGGGGCAGGGAGGCCGGTGGGGGCCCCGGTGAACGTGACGGGAGTGGTGGAGGCGGGGAAATGGGGGGTTCGGGCGAGCGTGACTGGAGCAATGGAGGCGGGGCGTCGGGGCCGGGCTCCGGTGGGCCTGAGGGGAGCGGCGGAGGTGGGGAGATGGGCGGGGGCGCCGCTGGCGGGCGTGACTGGAGTAACGCAGGTGGGGACACGGGACTGGGCTCCGGCGGGTCCGACTGGCGGAACGGCGACGGGGGCGGGGCCGCGTCCGGCCCCATGGCCAGGAACTGAGCGGTTGCTCTCCGCCCCACCACTTCGGGGAGTGGTGGGGCGGAGTGGCCCGAGCTTGTCGGCGGACGGCCGGCGCTGACCACGAAAGCGGCCGGACGGCCGCGAGCCTGGGCCCTGCCCGCCCCGGGGTGACGTCACCTTCGGTGAACTGCCGGACCGCCACCCGGCGCTGTCCCTGTCCGTCGCCTCACTTCGGCGGGCGGATGGACAGGGCGTGGCGGAACTCGTCGCGCGGATCCCAGCGGGCCTTGATCCGTTGCAGTCGCGCGTAGTTGTCCTTGTAGTAGAGGGTGTGCCACGGGGTTCCGGATGTGGTTGAGCGCGGGGTCGGCGAGATCGGTGTCCGGGTAATTGATGAAGGAGCCGTCGCTGACCGCGCCCGGCACGGGCACGCCGCCGCTGTCCGCGTACATGGCCCGATAGAAGTCACGAATCCAGGCAAGACGCGGTCCGGGGTCTGTCTGCGCTTTCCAGCCCGTCAGGTAGACCGCCTTGAGGATCGGGTCCCGCTGGGCGACGGCCGTCGCGTCCGCCGGGACCGACTTGACCTTCCCGCCGTACGAGACCAGCCAGAGCGAGCCCTTGAGCTCTCCTCCCGCCTTCCTCGCCAACTGCTCGTACTCGACCCGGACCTGACGACCGGTGAGGCGTTGGCGCAGATAGGCGGCCTTGCACTTGAACGGTGCCGGCTCGGACTCCTGTTACCCGCGCGGCAGACTCCAGCCAAGGCGTGACCTCGTGCCCGCGGGTGGGCCGTGCGCCGACACCGTGGTTGACCGCGGCTACGTAGTCGTCGATCAGCCGCTGTGCCTCCGGCCCCGTGGAGTCCAGCAGCCGGCGGGGGCGAGGCGGCCACCGCCGGCGTCGCCGCGACGCCTCCGTGGTCAGCCCCGCGGCCGCCCCGCCCAGAGCCGCTGCGCCCGCGAGTAAGCCGCGACGGGTCACTTGTGCCATTGCCGAATGCCGGGAACGAGCTGGTTTCCCTCCACGATCGAGGTCGACATCCGGCAAGGCATCGTCCGCAATGACCAACTCGCCCTACTTCCAAGGGCGGAGGGACAGCCCTCCCTCAGGAGGGTGTGCCGCAGACATGCGGCGGATGGACAGTCTCCCGCCAGTCATGCCTCCCGGCTGCTACCAGAGTTTGTCGATCTCGCCGGGGTACAGCTCGAGGCGGGTGTGCAGGAAGGCGTCGCGGGTCTGCCGGGCCGCGGGGGAGAAGAAGTCCGCCATGGTGACCTTGTCGAAACCGGGCCGGTCGCTGGGGAAGGGAGCCTGCGGTGTTCCTCCGACCAGCACCGTTCCGGGAAGGGGATGCCACCCTGCGCTCTCGTAGAAGCTCTGGAGGGGACGGTCGCAGGTGAACAGGCCCAGGTCGAGGTGAAGGCCCAGGTCCGATGAGGCCATCGCGTGGTGAGCGGCGGTCACCAGGCGACGGCCGTGCCCCCGGCCGCGGACGGCCCGTCGCGTCACCACGGTGCTCAGTCCGCCGGCCCGGTAGCTCCGGCCGGCGTGCACGATCGGCTTGGCGAGGATGTCCAGGGCTGCCAGCACCGTGCCGTCGTCCACCAGCAGCATCGACAGGGGGTGCAGTGCGGGGTCGTGGCTGGTCCGGGCGTCGTCGCGCGCCGATGCGCCGGACCCGGGCCCGGCCGTGGGCCATGCCTCCTCGTGGAGGTCCAGCACCTGTGTGCGGAGCTCGGGCGGGGTCGCGGCTTCGGGGAAGGACAGGAGCTGCAGGCGCTGAGTGTGCATAGCCGTTCCGGGTTTCCAGTCTGGGGGAGCGGGTCACATGTTCTTCGCGCCGGCCTTGATGGCCTCGCGGATACGGGTGTAGGTGCCGCAGCGGCAGATGTTGCGGATCTCGTCAAGGTCGGCGTCCTCGATCTCGCGGCCCTCGGCGGACGCCTGCCGTACCTTGGCGACCGCGGTCATGATCTGGCCCGGCTGGCAGTAGCCGCACTGGGCGACGTCCAGCTCCAGCCAGGCCTCCTGCATCGGGTGCAGGTCCTTGCCGACGGTCGCGGGCAGGCCCTCGATCGTGGTGATCTCGTCGTCCGGAACGACCTTCGACACAGGCACCGAACAGGGGTTGAACGCCTTGCCGTTGATGTGTGAGGTGCAGGCCTGGCATACGCCGAGACCGCAGCCGTACTTGGGTCCCGTCACGCCGAGCAGGTCACGCAGGACCCACAGCAGGCGCACGTTGTCCTCGGCCTCGACGGTGATCCGCTTGCCGTTCAGCTTGAAGGTGTGGCTGGGCATGGATGTCGTACTCCTCAAAGGCGATCAGAAGGCGCGGTCGAGGCCGTCGGTGGGGGACTGGGGGGTGGACGGTTCGAGCGGCAGCGGCTCGAAGGCGAGGGTGCCGTGATTGATCGGGAAGCTGGTCGGCAGCCTGCCGGTGGCGCGCGCGTAGGCGCAGGCGATGGCGGCGAAGGCGGGCGCGACGCCCAGTTCACCGGCCCCGGACGGTTTGTCGCTGGTGCTCGGCATGACGACGACCCGCAGGTCGGGCGGGGTGTTCCACTGCCGGGTGTAGAAGTAGTTGTCCCAGCTGCCCTCCAGCGGGATGCCGTCCTTGATGTGCAGACTGGAGGTGAGTGCCAGGGCGAGCCCGTCGTTGAAGCAGCCCATCATCTGTGCCTCCAGACCACGGGGGTTGATCGGGAACCCGGCGTCGACCACCATCAGCGCCTTCGTGACCCGTGGACCGGTCACGCCGTCCCTGACCTTCCGGTTCACCGTCTCCGGCCGGCAGTCGATCTCGACCAGCGTGGCGACCGCGCCCCGGTACTCGGCGTGCAGCCCGATGCCCTGGGCCACCCCAGCGGGCAGCGACCTGCCCCACTCACCCACCTCAACCGCCTTGTCCAGCACGGCCCGCAGGCGCCTGTCCTTGAGGAACTCACGGCGGAACGCGACGGGGTCCTTGCCCATCCGGTCAGCCAGCTGATCAACCATCAGCTCCCGCGCGCACGCCACGTTCGGCGAGTAGATGTTGCGCATGCTGCCCGTGTTGAACTTCAGCGGCACCTCGTTGAGCAGCTGAGTGGTGACACCGAAGTCGTAGGGCGTGGACTGCGTCAGCTGGAAGATCGTCTCGGCGAAGGTCGGATTGCCCACGACAGGCAGCTTCGCCGCCGTCGAGGTGATCATCTCGCCGAGGCCGTGTCCGAAGTCGGTCTGGGCACTGGTGTGGCGTTGCCCGTAGCTGAGGACCTGCCCGAGCGCGTAGGTGGCGCGCACACGCGAGAGGCACATCGGGTGCGTACGGCCCTGGCGGAAGTTGTCCGTACGGGACCACGACAGCTTGACCGGCTTGCCCATCTTCTGTGAGATCTCCGCCGCCTCGGCGGCCACGTCATGGAACAGATGCCGTCCGAACGAGCCGCCGCCCTCCACCACATGCACCGTCACCGCCTTCTGCGGCAGACCGAGGCGGTTGGCGATCTCGCGCTGGGCGACGATCGGCACCTTCAGACTGGCCCAGATCTCCGCGCGGTCGGCGCGGACGTCGGCTATCGCGTTGTCCGGCTCCAGCGGGCTGTTGCTCGCGAACGCGAAGGTGAACTCCGCGTCGATCTTCTTGGTGAGCAGCGGCGGTACGACCATGGGAAGCGCCGCCGACTTGAGCCTGCGCAGGACGGTGCCGTCCGACTCCCCGTCCACGGTGCCGGGACCCCAGGTCACCTCCAGGGCCCGCAGCGCATCGATGCACTGCCCGAACGTCTCGCCGCGCACGGCCACCCCGTGCCGGATCGTCGCGACGTCGGTGATGCCTGGCATCCGCCGTACGGCGTCGGCGTTGTGGACGGCCTCCACCGTGCCGTTGACGGTCGGCGGTCGGCGCACCATGGCCGGCTTGGCGCCGGGGACCTGGTGGTCCATGCCGAACTTCTTCCGGCCGGTGACGGCGGCGAGCGCATCGATCCGGTTGCGGGAGGTGCCCAGGACCGTGAAATCGGATCGATCCTTGAGCTGGACGGCGACCGGCAGCACCGCTGTGCCGGCCGCCGCTTCGGCGAGCGACCCGTAGGAGGCGCTCCGGCCCGACCCGTGCGCGACGACGCCGTCCCGGGTGGTCAGCTCCGAGGGCTCAACACGCCATTGATGGGCGGCTGTTGCGATGAGCCGCTGCCGGGCGGCGGCTGCCGCGGTGCGTACGGGAAGGTAGATGCTGCGCATCGAGTTGGAGCCGCCGGTGAGCTGATTCATCAGCAACTCCGGCCGTGCGTCGGCGAGCGAGACCCGCACCTGGTCCAACGGCAGATCCAACTCCTCCGCAACCATCATGGCGACGGCCGTGGTCATGCCCTGGCCGACCTCCGCCCGGGGCACCGCCAATGACGCGGTGCCGTCGGAGTGCACCCGTACGGTGATCAGGCCCGAGGTCGGGGCCGCCGCCAGATTCTGCATATCCCCCAGGTCGAAGAGTTCCTCGGGCTGCGGCGGGGACGGCACCGCCGCCTCGGCCACCGGTCCGTCGACCGCGTCCAGACCGACACGTACGCCGACGGCGAGGGTCGGCGCGGCCAGGATGTAGGCGAGTACCCGGCGGCGGCCGACACCCTCGCGCGCCGACCGCGGATTGTCTGCCGCATGCTCTTTCTGTGCCACGCGTGCTCCCTCCGAAAGCCCGAAAGTCTGAACGGCCCCAACAGCGCTGACAGCCCCACCGCTCCAACTGCCCCAACAGACCGAACGGCTGGAACGGTAGGACAAGCACGGCCTGTTCTGTGTCCCGGAGCCTGTCATGAGTCTCAGCAGGGAGCCAGGGCCCGCGTTCTTCCCCGCGTGATCAGCCGAGCAGATCCGCAAAGCCTCCCGCACGGGCAAGGGCCTCAAGCTCGTCCATCGCCCGCCGGGCCATGGACGCCGCAGCCGGATCGTCGCCCTCGAGGCCGCTCTCCGCGAACTCCTCCTCGTCCAGGCGCAGGATGGTGGCTCCATCGGCCGAGAGCCACAGGTCGAGCTCCAGGTCCACGATGACGATGCTGTCCGGCCGGATCTCTGCGGGACGGGCGGCGTCGCAGTACCAGCCTTTGAGGGTGCCGTCGGCCGCCCGTACCTCCTTGACGGCGTACCAGCGGTCGCGCCAGTAGTGCTCGGTGAACACATCACCCGGCTCGAACCGGACGAACCCGAAGTCCCGGACCGTCGTCCTTCCCCACGGGGCGCGCACGACGGCATGCGTACCGTCGTCCCCGGCGACAACCGCTGGGTAGCGCAGCTTGGTGTCGCCCGATTTCACCAGCCTGACGGTCACTTCCTGGCCCGCGGTCAAGGCTGCCCTGCTCATGGTGTCTCCCAGCTGCGCTGCGTCCGGTGTAGATCAACACCGTCTCCCGGGGAGGGAGCGCCCGGCCAGTGATTTCCTCGGCAGCCTTCCGGCCGGTGGCCAAATGCGTTCCTTGACGCTGACGAGGCCGCGGTAAATCGTGTGATCGCTGCCCTCCCCGGGGGAGCGGCGCAGGTCAGCGAGGGTTTTCTCGCCCGAACATACGGTTTTCCCGAACATGCTTCCAAGGAGACGTCTTGCCCTTGTCCGGCGAACAGCATCTGCTCAAGGTCTACAGCGATCGCACCTACCTGCACACCACCACCGTGCGGCACCAGGGAACCACGGTGGCGCTGGCGATGGATGACCAACGGCGCCTGGTCTACACGGTTCTCGATCTGGCGCGCCATGACGAGGCCAAGGGCGAAATGGACGCGGCCTACTGGTCGGAGAACCCCCTCCCGCTCCCCTTCCCCTCCGAGATCACCGATGTGGGCTTCGCCGCGGCCGGAGCGACCGCGTTGCCGGTGGTCAAGAGCGGAGGCAGGGTCGAGGCGGCGCCGGACGAGCGGCTGGGCGCGGACGAGGTGGACCCGTTCTTATCCACCACGGCCAGGCTCACCGCATCGGCCCCCTTCCACGCGCTGTCCGACGGCACCCACCTCGTGGTGCTGCGCCAGTCCGTCGCCGCGGACCACCCGGACGCCGCGCACCGGCTGTCCGGCGGGGGTTCGTCCGGCGACCCGGAACGCGAGGACTACGTCAAGGACCGCGACGGCGCGAAGGTCCCGCTGGCCGCCGACACTCTGCTGTGCGACCGGTTCCTGCTGGTCGGCGGCGAGTTGAAGCCCGTACTGGAGGCCCGCTACCGGCGCAGCCGGCACAAGGACCGCCCGGATTCGGCCAAGGACAGCCTCGGCACCACGGACATGGAGGGCCGTCCCTTCCGCGAGCCGACGCAGAAGCTGTCGTTCGTCCGCCGTCTCACCGGTGGCCGCTTCACCGCGCTGCTTGTCCCCACCGCCGTACAGGGACAGCAGCGGTGGCAGGTCTTCGCGCACAACGATGCCACCGGCCGGATCGACTCCTTCAGCATCGAGCAGGGCCGGGACGGTCTGTTCCACCTCCAGGGCACCCAGGCGTGGACCAGCCCCGACCCGGCCCACCGCGACGCCGTCTACGAACGCGCCCCGGGCACCTGCCCGTTCACCGGACACCCGCTGGTCCCCGTGGTGAGTACCGAGGGCCACGCCGAGACCGCGCTCGCCTTCGGCGCGGGCGAAGCCCATGTCCGGGTTGCCGACGGGCCGGAGCTCGCCGGCCGTGACTTCACCGTCGAGTTCTGGGCGCGGCGTACGGGGACCGGGCGAGAGGAGTACCTCGTAGGGCACGGAGACGCAGCCGGTAGCCCCCGCAACTCCCTGCACATCGGCTTCCGGGAGGACAACCGCTTCACCTTCTCGTTCTACGCCGACGACTTCACCACCGACGTACGGGCCGAGGACACCGGCTGGCACCACTGGGCCTGTGTCTTCGAGCACGCGACGCGACGGCAGACCGTCTACCGCGACGGTGAGGACGTGGGCACCCGGACCGCGGACGGCCCGTACAGCGGCGCCGGACCGCTGCTGCTGGCCAAGGCCCTGTGGTTCGGCGGCGCCCGCGCCGAGCTGGACGAGGTGCGGATCTGGGACCGCGCCCGCACCCCCGAGGAGCTCAGGCACGACAAGGGCGTCCGCCTCATCGGCAACGACCCGGGCCTGGTGGCGTATTACCGCTTCGACGAGGGCTCCGGCTCCCGCCTGCACGACCAGACCGACCACGCCCGCCACGGCGAACTCGTCGGCGGCCCGGCATGGGTGACCTCCGAAGCCCCCATCGGCGACCACCCGGGCGTGCGCCGCGACAGCTTTGCCGTCGCCGGATGCAGGGCCGTCTCCGGGCTCTCCGCCGTCCTCTACCACCAGCAGGAAGCGACCAGTACGGGCTACGACCGGCAGCCCAAACCCGCCAAGCGCCAGGCCCGCGTCCTGCTCTCGTACGCGACGTCCGGCCCCGACCCGAAGACCGGTGCCGACACCGGGGAGTCCTGCCTGGCGACGGTCGACTTCGGGGTGGGGCGGGACGGCCGGCTCGCCCAGATCCCGGACGAGCTGGCGCTGCCCGTGCTCGCCACCCCCGACGGCAGCGCCGACGTCGAGACGATCAGCGAGCTGGACGGCCGGATCCGGCAGCTGGTCCAGGACATCGCGGCCAAGGAGACCGAGGTCGTCGAGCTCACCCGGCAGACCGCCGATCTGCCCGAGGTGGAGCGCCTGCGCGAGGCGTACTACACCAGGTCGCAGGACATCACCGGCTGGGCCTGCCGGCTGCGCTTCAAGAATCCCCGGGACGGGCAGACCCAGTACCTTGTCGTGCAGGGCGACCGGTCCGGCGACGAGACGCCGCTGATCCGGACCTCCGACAAGGACGCCACGTCGGCGCTGTGGGCCGTCGTCATGCCGCCGGGCTCCTCCTGGAACGGCTCCATGCTCTACCACCTGCAGAATCTGCACACCGGCAAGGACATGAACGTTTCCGGCGAGAGCCAGGACAACGACGGCCCCCTGATCGTGTACCGGCGGCTGTCGGGGCACTGGAACACCCTCTTCGGCATCTACGACCGCAGCGACGGCTACAGCACGCTGGTCAACCGGTACAGCGAGAAGACCGTCTGCGCCCCCGACCGGCTCGGCGACCGCGTCGTCCAGTACGACACCGCCCCGGTCACCGCATCCGGCGAAGGACTGATCGCCTTCGAGCGCGTCGCCCTCCACGACCTCGGCCACCCCGACATCCGCGAGGCGGGAAAGCGGGTCGAGGCACTCGACAGGCAGCTCGCCGAGCTCCGCACCAAGGACGAGCTGCTCACTCGGCGCCGGCACGAGATCGCCGACCACCAGGCCGAACTGACGGCCAAGCGCGACGAGCTGGCCCGGCTCACCGGCGGCCTCAAGGGCGCCGACGACATCGCGCTGCCCGTCCCGCAACTCTTCCTCGACCGCACCGGTCTGAGCTGCTCCGGTGCCCTGCTGGCCTTCGCCCGCTCGGCCGACCGGCCGTATCTGCTGGACAGCGCCACCGGAAACGTCGTGCTGTACTTCCGCGGCACCAACGGGCAGTTCTTCGCCTCCTACTACGACACCTCGGTCGTACGCACCGCCCGCCGACTGACGGCGGACGACGGCACGACGGTCACCTTCACCGCCAAGGACGCCGGCACCGGCCCGGACGCGGTACGGATCCGGGTCACCGAGGGCGACGGGGCCGGACTGTGCGACCTCACCGTCGAACGCGGCGAGGAGAGCGAGACCTGGAAGCGGCTGCCGCGCCGGGCCGCCGACTTCGCCGCGATCGTCAACGGGCTGCCGGACCAGCCCGTTCCGGTGGGCGCGGTGAAGTCCTTCGACGCGACCAGCAGGCTGCTGTCCGGGGGCCGGGCCGGTGAGGTCATCGGCGGTGTCCTCCGGCTCGCCGAAGCCCTCCCGGCCGCGCTGCCCGCCCGCACTCCTGTCACGGTCGGCGGTCATCTCTACCTCACCGAGGGCGACCACGCGCCGGGCGCCACCTCGCTCCGGCTCGACGGCGGTGAGGGCGGGCCCGAGCCGCAGCCCGGCGAGGCGGTGCAGCGACTGCGCTACGACCACCGCTGGGCCGTGGCCGACCGTCCCGGCGTCCCACTCTCCGCGGGCTCCCGGCTGGTGCTCGTCGACCCGGGAGCGGCGCGGGAGGTCCCGCTCGGCGAGGTAGCGGACGCGGTCGCCGCCTACGGCTGCCGCTGGCGGGCGGACAACCCGGGCCGGGCCTACTCCTTCGACGGTCAGGCGAACGTCATCACCCTGCCGGAGCCGCAGCTGGACCGGGTGGCGGTGACCCGCGACCTGACCCTGGAGGCGTGGATCAACCCCGAGCAGGTGTCCGGCGCGGCCCGGATCGTCCACGCCGGCACCGGCGAGGTCCCGTACACGCTGGGGCTGCTCGCCCCGGCCGCGCCCGTCGTGCCGGCCCTGGCCTTCGACGGCGAGAGCGGCGTGGCCATGACCGAGAGCGGCTTCAGCCTCGCGGGCCAGGACTTCACGGTGGAGTTCTGGGCGCGGCGGACGACGAAGTGGGACGGCAAGGCGCAGTACCTCATCGGCCACGGCACGTCGCACGGCAGCTCCAGGGGCGCCCTGCACATCGGTTTCACCGAGACCAGCGCCTTCCGGTTCGGCTTCTACGGTGACGACGTCACGACCAGCTTCGGTTACGACGACAGCGACTGGCACCACTGGGCCTGTGTGTTCGACGCGGCCACCCGGGAGCAGGTGATCTACCGGGACGGCGTCGAAGAGGCCAGGCGTGTCGCGTCGGGCACCTACCAGGGGGACGGTCTCTTCAGCTTCGGCAGCTCCTTCGCCGGGTGGGTGGCCGACTACGCCCACGTCGAGATGGACGAGGTCCGGCTCTGGGGCGCCGCCTGCAGCGCGGCCGAGATCCGGGAGCGCAAGAACCTGCGGCTGTCCGGCGAGGAGTCCGGCCTGGTGGGCTACTGGCCCTGCGCCGAGCCGCTCGCCCGGGTGAGCGACAAGCCGGGAGTCCTGGACCGCTCCGGGCAGAACCGGCACGTCTACCTCCGCGGCGGCGTCACCACCGCGCCCGCGCCCGCTGCGCTCGAGCGGGCCGCAGAGGCGGCGTACCGCATCGTCGCCGGGGCCGGTGACCGGCTGGTGGCCACCCGCGCCACCTTCTCCCCGCACGAGTGGACTCACCTGGCCGCCGCCTACGAGCAGTCCTGGGCCGTCGAGCTGTCCGACGGCGCATACCTGGAGGTGCCCGACAACGACGCGCTCGACATCGCCGGCGATCTCACCGTGGAGGTGTTCTGCCGCGCCGACGCCCTGGGCACCGTGCAGGGCCTGCTCTCCAAGGGCCGCGCGGCCGACGGCGCCGGCGGCAGCGTGCCGTACCGGCTGCTCGTACTGGCCGACGGGCGGCTGGAGTTCGGCTTCGAGGAGCCCGACGGCCGGCTCGTGCGATGCACCTCCACCGAGGCCGTCCGCGCCGGGACCTTCCATCGCCTCGCCGTCGTCCGCAAGAGCGGGCGGTCCACGCAGGAGCGCAAGGGCGACAAGGAGATCACCACCACGGGTGCCGACGGCAAGCCCGTCACCCGCACCGTCGAGTTCGTGGAGTCGGTCGGCCTCCAGGAGTGGCACGACATCCGCTTCTTCATCGACGGCCGCGAGGCCGGCACCACCCGCTACGAGGGACCCGGCGCCAAGGGCAACTCCGGCACGCTCGACATCGGCCTGGCGCGCGAGGGCCTGGAGACCCACGCCTTCAAGGGGGTGGTCTCCGAGATCCGGCTGTGGGGCGTCGCACGGGACGCGGCCCAGCTGGGCACGCCGGTATCGGCGCGCGACCACGGCCTGACCGCACACTGGACGTGCGAGGAGAACGCGGGCAACACCGCCGCCGACACCACCGGCTCGCATGCGGCCCGGCTGCGCGGCGCCCGCTGGACGCGCAATCCCGACCCGCGCGGCAGCGTCTTCCGGCTCTACCGCAACGGCGTCTCCGTGGCCTGTGACCCACTGGAGACCACCGACGCGGCGGACTTCGCCGACTACGGCGACCGGACGCTCGCCCTGGGCGCACGGCTCAAGGAAGGCCAGGCGACCCAGCCGTTCCACGGCGTGCTGGAGGAGGTACGGATCTGGCGCACCGCCCGCACCCAGGAGCAGATCCTCGACAACCTCTTCACCCGCCTCAAGGGCGAGAAGGAAGACCTGCTCGCCTACTGGTCCTTCGACCGTGCTTCCACCGACGACGGCGCCGGTGTCGTACGGGACGAGGGCCTGCGCGGCAACGACCTGACGCTCCCGGCCGCCCCGGCCCGTCCCACGGCCGTCCTGTCCACCGCACCCGTCTCCAGCGACACCGCCCAGGTGCGCTCGGCACTGGCCGCGATGCGCACCCCCTTCCACGAGGCGATCTCCGGCACCCCGGCCGTCGCCGAGTACGCGGATATGCAGTACACCGCGAAGGGCGAGGCGTTCGGCGTTCTCAAGCGGGCCTACGGCTATCTGCGCGACGGCCGCTGGCATCTGGTCACCGGCTACAAGGTGGGCGACCTGGTCAGCGAGTGGGTCAGCCAGGTGCAGTTCGATCCCCAGCTCATCGGCTATGTCGAGGGCGCGCCGCCGGTGCCGTCCGAGAACCTCACCCCCAACACCATCGACCCCGAGCGCGCCACCTACGACGGGATCGCGTCGGTGGAGCTCACCCAGGCCGAAGAGGTGGTGCACTCCCTTTCGTCGGCCAAGGAGCGCAGCGTCGACGCGGCGTTCGGCTTCGCGCTGTCGAACGAGGTCGACGTCGACATGTGGATGATCGCCGCGCCACTGGGCTTCGGTGTCGCCAAGTCCATGGCGAAGGCGAAGGTCTCGGCCAGCGTCCGGGGCACTCTGGAGTTCTCCAACAGCTGGGCCGAGGAGACCGCCGTCTCCGAGGGCGAGAACACCACCCGCGCCATGAAGGTCGAGCTGGCCGGCAGCTGGGAGGACCCGCTGCGGCCCCTCAACCCGGCACTCGGCCGCCGCTACGCGCCCTCCAACATGGGCTTCGCCCTCGTCCAGTCACAGACCGCCGACGTCTTCGCGCTGCGCCTCGCCCACAACGGAGCCCTCGTCACCTACCGGATCCAGCCCAACCCGGACATCCCCAAGGACTGGAACATCATCCCCTTCCCCATCAACCCCCGCTACACCAAGCAGGGCACACTCGACGGCGCGGTCGGCTACGACGAGCGCGGCAAGGTCCTCGACCCCGACTACGCGGACGCCCGCGGCCGCGGAGAGTACAGCTACCACAAGCCCCGCGAGGCATACGCGATCAAGCGCCGCATCCAGCGCGACCAGCAACGGCTGCGCAGCTACTACGAGTCCGTCTCCACCGAGACCCATACCCCCGACCCCACCGCCGAACGGGCCGGCCGGGTGCTGGGCAGCGCGATCGGCGGCGACACCGCACCCGGCCGGAACCGTGATACGGCCGCCAACACCACCGGAGACGGGTTCTCACGCCGTGACCTGGTCAACACCTACGTCTGGACGGCGGACGGCGGCTTCTTCGCGGAGACCACGCAGACCACGGACGCCGTGAGCGAGACGACCTCCGGTTCGTATGCGTTCTCCGGCTCGGTGGGCGCCTCGGTCGGGACCTCCTTCGAGGTCATGGGCGTGGGCATCAACGCCCAGCTCGACGCCTCCATCGGCGGCGGCATGACCACCACCCGGGCCCGCGGCAAGGAGGCCACCCGCTCCTTCGGACTCGCCGTCCAGTGCGCGCCCTCGGGCAACCTCCAGCAGTACAACGCCCACCGCAAGCCGGTCTTCGACGCCGACGGGAAGCCGGTCAACGCCCCCGGCAAGGTGGACGCCTACCGGTTCCTCAGCTTCTACCTCGGCGAGGACACCGAGCACTTCGACACCTTCTTCCACAAGGTCGTCGACCCCGCCTGGCTGGCCGGCGCCACCGACCCCAACGCGGCCGCCCTGCGCCAGGCACGCCAGACCGACCGCAAGCCGCCGTGCTGGCGCGTGATGCACCGCGTCACCTTCGTCAGCCGCCTGCTGCCCGCGGTACCCGCCGCCGACGCCGCACCGCTGGATCAGGCGATGCGCCGGCTCGACGTGGAGAGCAACTACGAACTGATCCGCCGGCTCGACCCGTACGTCAAGAACGCGGCCACCGGCCTCCCGGAACTCTCCGCGGCCGTCCGCACCGCCCTCGCCGCACATCTGCCGGACCTGACCCCGCACACGGAAGCCGTGACCAGCTTCCTCGCGCAGTACTACGGCGTCGCCGACTGACCGTTCACGGTGACGTCGCACCGCCCCGGGTCTCTTCGGCCCGGTGCGGTGCGGTCGTGCGACCCGGCAGGCATCCGGCTCCTGTTCGCCAGACAACCGGGGCAGCTACGGACGGCTCTGGCGCGGCAGGCCGAAAGTCCCGGGACCCTGGGCCCTTCAGACGCAGAAGACGGGACCACTACGCGCCAACCCTGGTGCGCAAGCAGGCAAGACTTGCCGGCGCACACCGCACACCCCATCGAGAGCAGGGAAGGCGGTCGAGGTCTCGCCCTCGGCTGCGCCGGCGTCCGCGACCCCGCCCACACAGACCTGCGGCACACCGCCCCGTCGCCGTCCCCTTCGGCCACGACGCACAAGCGGGTGCCGACGCACACCCCCGTCGCCACTCCTCGCGTCAACGCCGACCCGACTGTGGCGAGCCTGGGCAGCGGCTCCGAAATCCTGTCTCCGTTAGCAGGCCGAGGGAAGCGCCCGATCGGTGCCCGTGCCACCGGGCCCGGTGGCAGGCCCGGTGCCTGGCCCGGTGCCAGGCCCAGCGGGGCTTCCCTCGTCTCTTCCCCACCTCAGCGGGGTCAGTGGGGCGTCACTGGTTCTTCTCGAGCGCCTTGATGTACGCGGCCATGAAGTGATCGCGCACCCCGTCGGAGGCCGGGGCGAAGGCGTCCGCGGTGAGTCCCTTGGCGCGGTCCAGGAGGCCGCCGATCACCGGCATGGAGTCATGAACCTTGCCCTTGGAGTCGATATAGCGCAGCGCGGTGACGTGGTGGTAGGCGGGCTCCGGGGGCAGCTGAGGAACGATGTCGTTGTTGTTGACGAAGCGGTACATCCGGTCGGTGAAGGCCGAGTTGTATTTCCCTGCCAGGAGCCGGTCGCAGGTGCGGGGCTGCCCGAAGGTGTAGACGCCGTCGGCAGTGAGCCGGGGCTCCTCGAAGTGGAGGCGGGCGGCGGCCAGCATGGCCAGCGCACCGCCGAGACTGTGTCCGGTGAACCACAGCGTCTGGCCGTTGGTGTGGAACTCGTCGAGGGCCGCGCGGACCTGGGGCCAGATGGACTCCAGGGCCTCGCCGAAGCCGTAGTGGACATAGCCCGTGCCGTTGGGGCCCGGATACGGCGGTGTGGTGGCGTCCGACAGCCAGTCCCGCATCTGCGCGGGCTCCGTGCCCCGGAAGCCGGTGACGATCATCGTGTCGCTGGCCATGGTGTATGCCTGGGTGTCCTCCAGGGGGAACGGCGGCTGGAACGTCGTCTCGTGGTGCCGTACCCGGTCGAAGCCCCAGGAGCGGGCGGTGGCATCGATCGTCTTCTCGTCTTTGTAGGCGAGGTCGGCCGCGCGTGCCATGCCCAGTGCATGGCCGAGGCTGTAGCCGTTGGCGTGGTGGTCGATCACGGAAGTGGTCATGGTGTCCCTGTCGTCGAGGAGCCCCCGGTCGCCCGGGGCCGCGATCCGGCGGGCGGTCGTGGTGAGCGCGCCGCTCGGTCACCGGCACGGGTGCGGGACGGCCGGGGGTGTGGTTGCGGTGGTGGCGGGACGGGCCGTCAGGTGCTCCACCGTGGACGGGCCCGCTCCGCTGGGTCGCCATTCGGCCGGAGGTCGGAGGCCGGGTGTGCCGGCTGGGCGTGCTGGCGTCAGCCGGCGGCCTCGTCGGGGAGGCGACGCGCCCGGTCGGCTGACTGCGGCGACGTCGTCCCCCGGTGCCCGCCGGATATCGCGCCAGGACGAAGGGCATGCCCCAGGGCGCTGACGAACACGGTGCGACTCCGTTCAGGAAGGACAGATTCCGTGTGTGCATGCCCTGGGAAGCGCACCGCAATGCGATCCTTGACCCGTCCGGCGTACTTTCCCGGCCTCGTGGTCCGCCACCTCCCCGGCGCGTGACCGAGGTGGGCCTCAGGGACTACTGGGCACGGATCGGGAACGGCAGCGTCCGGTAGAAGAGCGATGTGTCACCGGTGCCCACCGACACACCCGCTTCCACGGTGGTCACGGGTGCGGAGCCCGCGACCGCCAGACGCATCCGGTAGACGGCGGTGGCCCCGGGGGCCAGCGGCGCCTCGGCGGTGGGGATGAGCCGGGCGCTCATACCGGGGTCGCAGCCGCCGGGCACCAGCATGACGCGCTGCCACCCGTGGCCGGGCACGTGCTGCTCGAGCACCAGGTCCTTGGGCGCCAGGGCGCGGCCGTTGCTCTGGCCGTAGGCGAAGTATCCGGCGTTCAGCGCCGGGTAGGACCGCTCGGTGGTGTTCTTGACCGCGAGGGTGAACTCCCTTGCCGCGCCGCCGCGGACCAGGGCGGTACCGCGCGGCCAGCCCGTGACCGTGGTCGTGGGCCGGTCGACGACGGCGTTCAGCGCGGGCGCGCGGTAGGTGTGGCCGTGGCCGTCGTCGACCGAAGCGGCAACGGTCAGGCGGCCGGGACGGTCGATGGCCTGGACCCGCAGCGCCACCTTGGCGGGGCGGCCGGGGCCTGCCGCCACCGAGACGGGGAAGGTGAACGTCCCCCTGTCCGGATGTGCGGAGCCGACCGGTTTCGCGTCCAGATCGACCCAGCGGTGGGTCTTGTGCACGTAACGCTGCATCATGAGGGAAGCGGCGCTGAAGCCGTGCGTGGTGACGTCCAGGCGGACCCTGCCCTTGGAGACCGGCGTGCGCAGCGTGACATTCGAGGACGACCAGAGGCCGATCGGTGCCTCCGGGGCGAGGGTGTAGGAGAACTTCTGCGCTGCGTTGCCGGTGACGCCGGTGGGCGGAGCCGCCTCGGCGCCGGTGGGCGACGCCGCCTCCGACCCCGCCCCGACGGTCGTCCGCGCCGCCGTCATGGGCGCCGTCGCTGCGACACCGCAGCGGGGCACGGACCGCGCTCCGGCGGCCGCCGGTACCGGCGCGGCCTGCCCGTTGGCCGCCGTCCCGACCACCATCGCCAGTCCCGCGGCCAAGGCCGCCGAGCCCACTGCTGCCCGCCGCGCTCTCACCGGCTGCTGCGCCGTACGCGTCATCGTCTCGCCCCCACTTCGGTGCCGGACGCACCGGCGTGCGTCTCTGACGGAGAGGAGTCGACTCTGCAATACCTGGTTCCTATAAGTCCTGGAAATGCGGAGGTTGACTGGAAAGAGTTCATAAGGGGGGAGTTGGGCATACCACGGCATGGGGGCGGGGCCCGACGAGCGCTGCCCCCCAACCTGCCTGGCCTCGCTCACCGGCCGCACTCCCAAGCCGCTGCGCCTGCGCTACGTCTGGCAGAACATCAGCCTCGGCCGGCGTGACGGTCTCACCCAGTTCACCCGCGCCGACGACAGCCCCGTCGCCGCCGTGCTCACCGGCCGTGCCTCGGCCCGGTTCAAGGAGGCCATCACGAGGGGCACGGTGTTCGCCCTGCGCCGGTGACTGGGGCTGTCACCGGCGCGGCCGGTTCAGCGGACGAAGGAGATCTCCGGATAGTGGCGGGACGGGCCGTCGAGCAGGGGGCTGTCGTGGTGGCTCAGCGTCTTGTCGAAGAAGGCCGCGAGATAGGTGCTCTGGACCTTGATGGCGCGGTCGGGGGCGATCGTGCCGAACATCTGGACCAGTTGGGCCTGGGAGAGCCCGAGCACGCCGGCCATCTGGGGCCACAGAACCTCGTAGTCCATGAAGGAGAGGTGCTCGGCGCCGCGCAGCTTCAGGTCGTACCGCTTGTCCTTCAGGTGTTTCCAGAAGGTCGCCCAGCTCCCGTCGGTGTCGCGGTTGTGGTTCTGGGAGCTGAACAGCAGGAAGGGGCGGTCGAGGTCCCGGGTTTTCGCCGGTCCGAAGAACTGGCCGTCCAGATTCGCACCGGCGCGGATTCTGCGGTCCACGTGCATGGCCTCCGGCACCACCGCTCCGCCGAGAGAAGCGCCGAACATCCCTATGCGCTTCATGTCCACCGCGTCGGACAGCCCGCGGGGGAGCGGCGCGTGCTCCGCGTCCGGGTTGTGGCCACGGGCGATGGAGTCCAGCTGGTCGATGACGAAGCGGGTGTCCGCGGCGCGGGCGGCGATCACCTTGGACGCGGGGGTGTCCGGCGGCATCGTGGCCACTTCGAGCCGGCCGCCGGGGAACTGCACCTCGCTGCCGTCGTGGGTGTCGTCGAGGGTGACGACCAGATAGCCCCGGCTGGCCAGGTCCTGGGCGAGCGCGGTGCCCGTCGCGCGGTCCGAGCCCCGTCCGGTCGAGTACAGCACCACCGGCAGCTTGCCGGCCTTGCGGTCGACCGGTGCGCCGAGGTGCCCGGCGGTGGTGGGCAGGGTGACCGCATTCGGCGGCAGCCCCCGGGCGGCCAGGAAGTGTGCGGCGGCGGCGGGCTCCAAGTAGGGCGCGGCGGGGTGGCTGGCGGTCTGGGTGGCCGGGTACCAGAGCGAGACCATCAGCTCGCGCACCCGGCCGTCGGACGTCCAGGGATCCGTCCGCTTCTTGTCGACCAGGTGGAGGTTGGTCATGCCGACCCGATAGTGCCCGGACGGCTCGGGGAGCGTCAGCTGGCCCGGGGCGTTCGGGGTGGCCGGGGCGTTCGGGGTGGCCGGGGCCTTCGGGGTGGCCGGGGCGTCCAGGGCGGCCGGGGCCTTCGGGGCGTCCAGGTCGGCCGGGGCGTCCTTCGCGCCCAGGGGCGCCTCCTTGGCCGCGGGCGGCGCGGAGTTCTTCCCGGCAGCGTTGGCCGTTCCGATTCCGGCGCCCAGGATGACGGCCAGTGCCCCTGTGGTACTGGCCACCCGGTTGCGCATCCGGCCGCGGGGTTTTCTCCGTGCGTGTTTCATTGGGCAGCCCTCTCCCTGATGGCGATTGCCATGTACCGGCCGAGTAGCCGCTCATCGTAGCGGTGTTCGACGGAGCCGCTGCAACGTCTTGTGGGGAGGTGAGTACACCCGTGGGGATTTGGGGAGGCGGACGGTGCCATCCGGCCGTCCGGCCGCCGTGTGGCCCGTATTGAGCGTGGGGTTGCCCCTTGCGTCTGGATACGGGAACAAGGTGCTCATAATGTTGTGATGATCTCGTGATAAGACTGACGCATACTGCGAGTTGCTCCACTGTTTTCCCTGTGCCGAGAGGACGCTGCCCTGCACCAGGTAGCCGCCCGCGCGCCCCGTCGACACCGCACCCGACGCCGCGCCGACATGCCCCTACTCGGGGGCGTCCGCCCACCGATCGCCGCACTGCTCTGCGCGCTCCTGGTGGTCGCCGCGTTCTTCGCGCTCGGTCTCGGCACCGTTCATGAAGAGGACGTGCCCCAGGCCGTACGCGACGGAGAACGTCAGATCGCCGCCGACACCGCCACCTCGGTCGCCACCTCCGTCAACGCCAGAGCCGCGGCGCTGCGCCGCTCCGCGGCTTCGGTCACGCCCGCCGCCGACAGCACCCCGGCGCAGGTGATGAAGTCCCTGCTGACGGAGGGAGCTTCGGCCGGACGTTCCGTGAAGGGCGGGGTGCTGCTCGCCCCGAAGAGCGGCAAGCCGCTGGCGGCCCGCGGTGAAGCGGTGCCGCTGACCGGGGTGGACGTGACCGCCCTGGCGCGGTCCGAGGCCGACGGCCTCACGCCCCGGCTGGCCACTTCGGACAGCGCCGAACCCCGGATGCTGTTCTTCGCCCACGTGTCCGTACCCGTTCCGGCGCGCAACAAGGACGAGAACGCCGACCAGGCGGCGGACCTGGCGGGGAAGCAGGGGAGTGGGGTGCGCGAACTCCTGCTGGTCGTCTCCGAAAAGCTCCTCGCGCCTCCGGTGCACGGGGACGGGCGCTCCGGACAACTCGTCGACCGGCACGGGAAAGTGCTCGCCACCGCCGCCGACGGCCCGGTCCCGGCGGCCGGCACCGACAACGATGCCCTGCTCGCCGCGGTGGAGAGCGCCGCGAACGCCGGTCCACGGACCGTCGGCGCCTCCGGAAGCCTGCTCGGTGCCGCCCACGGCGGCTTGCGCAGGGTCGCGGGCTGGGCCTCGGTGGCCGCGGACGACGGGAAGGACGTCACCTCCGGCCTGGGGCTGACGATCCTCACGTTCAGGGACGTGCCTCCGGTGAAGGGCGGCCCGGACTACACCCGCTTCGCCCTCATCGCCGCAGGCGCGCTGGTGGTCATCGCCGTGCTGGTCACCATGGCGCTGTGGTACACCGTGCAACGGCCGCTGCTCCGGCTCCATCTGTCCGCTGCGCGGCTGGCCAAGGGCGCTGCCGCGGAGAGCCTCGAGGCACGGGAGGTCCTGGCGCGGCCGGTGCCCCTTCCCGCCTTCGGCGAGCTGAGCAGGGTCGGCCTGGCGCTCGAGTCGATTCGCCGCCGGCTGAACGGTGAGCCGGGACCGGGGCCTGGGCAGCCGGAGCGCCGACGCCCCGGTGTCCGGTCCGTCATTCTCGTCTGCGCCCTGCTGATCGCCACATGGGGGGTGCCGCTGCTGTTCCTGGTCAACCGGGTGGAGGCGGGCAAAGCCGTACCGGCCGCCGCCATTGCCGACCAGCAGGCACGCACCGAGGCCGCCGCCGACCGGGTGCGGCAGATACTGGGCCAGAGCTACACCGACCTCGCGGCGGTGGCGTCGGACATCTCCGGGCAGTCGCACGAGCGGGCGGCGGACGCCCTGCGCAGCGCACTCGCCGACCATCCCAAGTACCGCTCGCTGTATGTGCTGGACCACACCGGCGCCATCGTGACGAGAGTGGGCAACGAGCCGCTGCGCACCCTCGTCCACGCGCCGACCGGCAGCGGAATCACCCAGGTCAACACCTCGGGCAGAATCCCCGCGATCGCCGCCTACGCCCAGATCCCACCGGCCAAGGGCGCCAAGGACGCCGCCCCGGCCGTACTCTTCGCCGAGATCGACGTGGACGCGCTGAACAGCCTGCTGTCCCGGCCGGGGCTCGGCAGTGTCTGGCTCACCGACCAACGTCACCGGGTCCTCGCGGCCAGCGTCGGCTTCCAGGCCTTCCAGGCGCTGCCCAGCCAGGGCTTCACCCGCCTGGTGACCAGGACCGAGACCGCGCCCGGGACTGCGGGCAGCCCGGTGTCGGCCGTGGTGCATGCGGAAACCACACCGGGTGCCGGCCCGTCGGTCGCGGCCGCCGCGCCACTGGCGCAGACGGGGCCTGCCGCCGGACTCGGCTGGCGGGTGGTCTCGGCGGAGCCCGCCGCGGCACTCAAACTGACCGCATACCAGGCCCAGGCGCGCACCACGCTGGCCGGCCTGCTCGCCCTGACCGCAGGCATCGCCTGCCTGGGCTGGCTGCACATCGTGGTGGTCAGGCCGCTGCGCGCCCTTGCCGGGTACGCGGAGCGGCTGGCCGGCGGCGACCGTCGCACCGTGCTGTATCCGGTCCACCACGACGAGTGCGGCTCGGTGACCCGCAGCCTGGAACTGCTCCGGCAGGCACTCGCGGACCGGGACCGCGCCGGTGGAGCCGGTCCGGTCTCTGTCCCTGCCCAGTCGTCCCCACGCGAAAGTGCGCCGCGGCCGTAAAGGATCAACTGACGTGCTTTTCCTCTATGTTGTGCTGCTGCTGAGCTGCGCGGTGCTGTTGGTCGCCGGTGTGCTGGAACAGCGCCGCCACTACGCCGCACTGGCACAGATCCCCACCCGGGTACTCGTCAACGGCATTCGCGGCAAGAGCTCCATCACCCGGCTGTGCGCCGGGGCACTGCGCGGCGGCGGCCTGGTGACCGTGGCCAAGACCACCGGCACCGCGGCCCGGTTCATCCACCCCGACGCCACCGAGGAGCCGGTCTACCGCAAGTTCGGCATCGCCAATGTCGTGGAACAGATCGGCATCGTCCGGCGCGCCGCGGCATACCGGCCGCACGCGCTGGTGATCGAGTGCATGGCGGTGATGCCCGCACTCCAGGAGGTCAACCAGGAGAAGCTGATCCGCTCCACCATCGGCGTGCTGTGCAACGTCCGCGAGGACCACCTCGAGGAGATGGGCCCCACGCTGGACGATGTGGCCCGCTCGCTCTGCCGGTCGATGCCGGCCGGCGGGATCTGTGTCACCGCCGAACAGGAGCGGCTGCACATCCTCCAGGAGGAGGCCGACAAGCGCGGCTGCCGCCTGATCGCGGTCGATCCGGAGTCGGTGACCGACGATGAGCTGCGCGGCTTCAGCTGGTTCACCTTCAAGGAGAACGTCGCCATCGCGCTGGCGGTGGCGGAGCTGCTCGGCGTGGACCGGGGGACCGCGCTGCGCGGTATGTGGGACGCACCGCCGGACCCCGGCGTGCTCTCCGTCGAGCGCTACCGCACCCCGGACGGCAAGCGGCTGCGCTTCGCCAATGTCTTCGCCGCCAACGACCCCGAGTCGACGCTGATGAATATCCGTCAGCTCGAGGAGCTCGGCGCGATCCGCCGCCCGCTCAACGTGGTCATCAACTGCCGCCCGGACCGGGTGGAACGCAACGGGCAGATGGGAGCGATCGTCCCCCAACTGAACCCGGAGACGGTCTTCCTGATCGGGCACCCCACCAAGAGCGCCCACGACGGCATCCCACCGGGCGCGTCATCGGCGCGGGTGGTCGACCTGGGCGGCGAACGGCGGGACGCGACCGAGCTGACCCGCGACCTCCTCGCCGAACTGGGCCCCGACTCCTCGCTGGTGGCCATCGGCAACATCCACGGCCAGGGCGAACTGTTCCTGGAACGCCTCGGCGAGCTGCCTGCGGACGAGACCGCCGAACCGCTCGCCCCGGCGCCGCCGCCCGAGCCGGAACCGTACGGCTGGGTGGCGCCGCTGGACGGCCCGGATCCCCACTCTCATCTCCCCAGCCCGGCCTCCACCGGCCACTACGCCCCGCACGACCCGACAAGGAAGCCGCTATGATCCCCGTCACCGTCACCCCGGAGACAGCCGCGCTGGGGATCGCCCTGGGACTGGTCTTCTCGCTGGTGTGCTACCTGACCACCAACCTCTCTCCCGGCGGCATGATCACCCCCGGCTGGCTGGCGCTGACCCTGGTCACCGACGCAGGCCGGGCCGGACTGATGATCGGCGTCACGGCGCTCACCTTCCTCGCGACCAAGCTCCTGCAGCGCCAGGTGATCCTTTACGGGAAGCGGCTGTTCGCCGCCGTCGTGCTGTGTGCGGTGGTGCTGCAGACCACGGTGATGTTCGCGCTCCAGCACGAGTTCCCCCTCCTGTACAGCGCACAGACCCTGGGCTTCATCGTGCCGGGTCTGATTGCCTATCAGCTGATCCGTCAGCCGTTGGCGGCCACCGCGATCTCCACCACCGCGGTGACCCTGGCCACGTATGTGGTGCTCGTCGCCGGACTCCTGCTGGGGGCACTCCCCGCCGGCTGACCGGCCGGACCGTCCGCATCCGCCGCCCGCCCATCCGCACGTCGAGGAGGTCACCATGGGCACCGACCCCACCCCGCGCCGCGGCCCCAGCCGCCGTCAGGTCCTGAGCGGCGTCGCCGGTCTGGCCGTGGCTGCCGGAGCGGTCAGCGCCTACGCACGCTACCGCTTGCAGCATGACGATCCCGGCAAGCCGGAGGACGACTTCACGGCACCGACCGGCGGTTACCACTTCGAGCGCCGCCGGACACCCGCCCGTACGGTGGTCCGCGCCGCCGACGGCCGTGTGCTGGGCACCTTCACCGACGGTGCGCGCACCGCACTGCTGGCCGGTCCCACCCGTAGCTGGAGCGAGCCGCGCACCACCAGCGCGGTGGTGCGCAGCAACGCCTGGGTACGGCTGATGCCCGACGGATGGCGGCAGGGCAAGGAGGACACCCGGTGGTTCCGGGAGTGGTTCCCCAAGGCCCTCGCCGACCGGAGCCCGGACGTCATCGGCGTGGCGTTCCAGTACGGCGACGGGGCGGCCGACCGCCACACCGCATCCGGCCTGCGCTACGCCGGCAAGGCCCACTTCGGACCGCGGGTGGACGGGCAGTTGCCGACGTCGTTCCACTACCGCGACGAGAAGTCGGACTTCTACGACTACCTCGGCGTCCCCTGGACCTTCCCGGACGGCACCCGCAAGGATCCGGAGGAGGCGCGCTACGGCGACGTGGACTGCTCCGGCTTCATGCGCCTGGTCTGGGGGTACCGCATGGGGTACCCCATGCACTCCACCAACCTGCAGGGGGCCGGCCTGCCCCGCCGGGCCTACGCCATCGCCAGCCGGGGCCCGGGCGTGCTGCTGATGCCGAACACCGGCCGGCGGCCTGCCGACATCAGCCTGCTGCAGCCCGGCGACCTGGTCTTCTTCGCCATCGACATCGGCAGACCGCACGGTATCGACCACTGCGGCATTTACCTGGGGCCGGACACCAACGGGCATCCGCGCTTCTACTCCAGCCGCGCGAGGGCCAACGGACCCACCATGGGCGACCTCGCCGGCCGCGCGACGCTCGACGGCGACGGCTTCTATGCCCAGGGGCTGCGCATGGCCCGCCGCCTGTGAAGCCGCCGCCGCCCCCAGCCTGACGCTTCCCGACCGCTCCCAGTCTGATGCTCCTTCCGAGAGGCCCCGCCATGGCCACCACCCCCGTCACCCAGGGCTCCACCGACCGACGCCGCTTCCGCGTCACGGGAGGCAGGCAGACCAGCCCACAGCAACCGGCGCTCAGCAGGTGGGAGCTGCAGGCCCTGCTGCTGATCCTGGCCCTGGCCGCGGTGCTCTACGCCTGGGGCATCGGCCATGCCGGGGTGCACCCCTACTACGGTGCGGTCGTGCGGTCGATGGCGGCGAACTGGCATGCCTTCTTCTTCGGCGGGCTGGACCCGAGCGGCTGGATCACCCTGGACAAGATCCCCGGTGCGCTGTGGCCGCAGGCTCTTTCCGTGAAGCTCTTCGGGCCGTACGACTGGGCGGCAGCACTGCCGCAGGCGCTCGAGGGCATACTGGCCGTCTGGCTGCTGCACCGGATCGTCCGCGCCTGGGCGGGCCCCCTGGCCGGGCTGCTCGCCGCGCTGGTGCTCACCCTCACCCCGATCACCGTCGCGCTGAACCGGCACACCATCCCGGACACCCTGCTCGTCCTGCTGCTGGTCCTCGCGGCGGGATCACTGCAGAAGGCGGTCGGCAGCGGCAAGCTGCTGCCGCTCCTTGCCTGCGGAGCCTGGGTGGGGCTCGCGTTCCAGGCCAAGATGCTCCAGGCCTGGCTGGTCCTGCCCGTCTTCGCCGCGGTGTACCAACTGGCTGCTCCCGGATCCCGGCTGGACCGTGCCTGGCGGCTGCTGGCCGCCGGGGCCACCGCACTCCTCGTCTCCTGCTCCTGGCTGCTGGTGGTGTGGGCGACACCCCCCGAAAGCCGCCCCTACATCGACGGGACCACCAACAACAACCCCTTCACCCTCGCCTTTGGGTACAACGGTCTGAGCCGCTTCGGCGATGACCCGCACGCGCTGGGCGCCGTGGCCGGCACCACCGCCAGCCGCACCAGCGGCAACACCGGTTGGACCATGCTGGTCAACGACATCGTGGGCCCGCAGATCTCCTGGCTTCTGCCGCTCACCGTACTGGCCCTGGTACTGGGACTGTTGTGGCGTGCGGGGCAGCCGCGCACCGACGGGCGGCGCGCGGGGTTCCTGCTGTGGGGCGGCTGGCTGGCGGTGCACGTCGTGGTCTTCAGCACCTCCAACGGCAACCACGGCTACTACACCGCCGTACTCGCCCCGGCCCTGGCCGCCCTGACCGGTGGGGGAGCGGCCCTCTTCTGGGCCGAGTACCGAGCCGGCGGCAAGCGCCGGAGGGCGCTGCCCGCCGCGATCGGGCTGACCGCGCTGTGGGCTGTGGTCATCGACGGTCCGCACGGCAGGTTCGCGCCCTGGCTGCTGCCGGTGGTACTGATGCTCGGCCTGTGCGGCACCGCCGGCCTGTGGTCCAGCGGGCCGCGCACCACGCCGCGGGCGCTGCACAGCGCCCTGGCGGCAGGCATGGCGTCCGTACTGCTCGCTCCCGCAGTCTGGGCCGCCTCCTGCCTGGACTCCCGCTACGCGGGCTCACCGATGTCGCCGCTGGCCGGGCCGGTCGGACCCGGCTACCGCGAGATGCGCCACCACGGCACCAAGCCCCGGCCCCACGCCCTGAACACCCCGTCCGTGCGGGACGCCGCACTGCTGAACTACCTCACCGCGCACCGTTCCGGAGAGAAGTACCTCCTCGCCACCCAGGCCGCCTACGGCGCCGAGCCGCTGCTGCGCGCCACCTCCCAACCCGTCCTGGTCATGGGCGGCTTCACGGGCCTGACCCCGTACCCCGCCGCCCACCACCTCAACACCCTGGTCTCCGCCCACGAACTCCGCTACGTGCTGCTGACCACACGCCGCCCGTCCACATCGGCGGTGTTCTGGGTGAAGCAGAACTGCACTCGCGTGCCGCCGCGCGCCTACGGTCGGATCGCGGACGGAAGCTTCACTCTCTACGACTGCGCCCCAGGAGTCTGACCTGCCGGGCCACAGACAGGGTCAGCCCAAAGCCAGCGGCACTGCATGCAGTTGTCTACCGCGGAGAGCGTGCAGGTAGATGCGCTGGGTTTCATCATCCGGAGGCACCTGCAGCTCGTCGCGGAGCCGCTTGACACACAGCCTGTACCACCGCTGCACCTGGGCCAGCTGGCCCAGTTCGGCATGCACGGAGATGAGCATGCGATAGGAATCCTCGTGCAGCGAATCAACCGCCAGCATGCGTCGGCACAAATCGATCACACTGAGGTGATCGCCCTGCTTGAGGTGCCGCGCCGACAGGAATCCCAGTGCGAAGAGTTGACGGCTCCTCAACCACTCGCGCTGGGTGGCGGCCCAGTCGTCCGGCAGGCCCGTCAGGAAATCCCCTTGGTAGAGCTCGACCGCCTGGCCGTAAAGCTCGTCCGCGAGGTGGAGGTCACGCCTTTTCTGGGCCTCGTGCGCTCGGTCGACCAACGATTCGAACTCGCTGAAGTCGGTCCAGGTGTTACGGGTTTCCAGCCGGTAGCCGGACTCGCAGGTAAGCACCTGAAGCGAGGAACTCAGACCCTCCGCATTGTGCCGCTTCTGCGCCTGCTGCAGGATTTTCCGGAGCGCATGCACCGCCACCTTGAGTGCGCTGGAGTTGGTCGAGCTCAAGGCGTCGGGCCAGAGTGCATCGTAGAGAATGTCACGTGACACTGTCTGATCTCGGTGCAGCAATAAGAATTGCAGCAGTTTGCGGGCCTTGCCGGCATGCCATCTTTCAACGGGATCTCCGTTGAAGGAAACGTTAAAGGTGCCAAAGGTACGTACCGAAATGGTACAGTCGCCGCCCATAAAGCTGTCCAGTGAACCCTTCTCGGTAACGTCTCGCCGCGCTTGGTGATACTGGCCGTGCCCCGCGGGGGTCGCCCCGGCCCTCAACTCCCGTGCAGCACAAGGCCCCTGGTCGGAACGATTCTGCTGAAGATTCGCCGACCGAGGGGCCTCGTATGGCCAGAGGTGTCACATGCACAGTCGTGCGGGGCGTCGGCACAGGTCACCCTGGAGCGTCGTCGCCGCTTCTTCGACGGCACCCGGATCCGCCAACTGGCTCGCGACAATGCCCCGTTCCCCCCGCCGGCAACCGCTACCTACACACGGGCACCACCGTCCTCGTTGGAACCGCCCGTGTCAATACCTTTGAGCCATAGATAGCTTATATAGGGATAACTCGCTCTTATGCTGGGATAACTTGGCCTTATGGCATGCTGGTTGGCGGGAAAGCAGGCCTGACAGTGTTGCGCCGCTGGGGCACACCATCAGCAGGGGCAAGGTGCCTGGCCGCGGTTCATGACGGCCGTCCGCCGAACTGCCAGTGGTGTACCTCGATGGCGGCGTACCGGCCCGGGGTCAGGACGGCGCGTGCCGTGTCCGGGGCCGGTGCCCGCAGCAGCGCCGCCGTACCCAGCCAGGTGGCACCGTCATCGGACAGCAGCGGCCCGTATGCGATCAACTCGTCCCGGCCGGGCGGCGCGGCGAGATCGGCGGCCTGCCCCTCGCCGAAGCCGAGCACCAGATACCGGTTGCCACCGGTCTCGCCACCGGGGAAATCCCACATCGTGCGCCCCAGCGTGTTACGCCACCGGCGCAGCAGCACATCGCGGTACACCCCGGCCTGGTAGCCGGGCTCGTCGAAGGCGAACGCGCGGGCGGCGGCGGCATCGGGGAGGTCGAGTATGTGCACGCTGCCGGTGGGGGCGTCGCGGTCGCTCGTGAGGGTCGGGCCGCGAGCGATCATTTCCGTCACGTACCGGTCCATATAGGACCGGTGCTCTTCCAGCAGCTCGTTACGCAGTGGCAGGGAGTCGGGCCGATCGCGGTGGTAGCAGAAGAATTCCATGCCCACAGTCTTCATCACCGCGCTCGGCGTTCTCGGCCCTGTGCCGGAAAGGCATACCGGAAAGACATAAGGCCGAGAACGAGGCCGAGAACAGGACTGAGAACGAGGCCGAGAACCTGGAGGGGGCCGCGAGCAGAACTCACAGAGTGTTCGTCGCGACCGCGGCCAGCGGTGTGGTGTCCCTGCTCACGAGGAACTCCGGTCGGCTCAGCCGCTCAGGGGCGTTGCTCACGGCGTTGTAGGTCACCAGCAGAAGCGCCCGACGATCGGCTGAGAGGTTGTTGGACGACGAGTGGACGATCGTCGGGTGGAAGGCATAGAGCGAGCCCGCCGGCCCCATCGCCAGCGTGGTGCCCGACTCCTCTGCGAGAGCCTCGGCGCGCGGGTCGGGGACGGTGTGCTCCAGGTCCGCCGAGACGTGCTTTCGCCAGTTGCCTCCGCCCCCACGGTGCGTCTCCTCCGCCTCCGCTTCGATCAGGCCCTGCCGGTGGCTGCCCGGGATGATACGCAAGGGGCCGTTCTTCTCGTGGACCTCGTCGAGGAGGACCGCGATATTGACCGCCTTGTCCGCGGGCATTCCGTCTTCCCGGCTCCAGAAGGCGAAGTCCTGGTGCCAAGGCCACGCGGCGCCCTCCCCGGGCTGCTTCATATTGACCTTGAACTGGTAGACGTATACCGGCTCGCCGAGCACTTCCTCGGCAAGGCCCAGCAGCGCGGGCAGTCGGACGAGCCGACGGCAGACATCGTCGAACAGATGGCACCCGTGAATTCCCCGCACGGTCCGGGTGCCCTCCTCGTACACGACCTCGGGCCGTTCCTGCGCACCCATGGCCTCGACCCGGGCCGTCACGCGCGCGACGACCTCCTCGTCGAGGACCTCCGGCGAGAGGAACCAGCCGTCCCGCTCATAAGAGCTCCTGATGCTTTCTGACGTGCGAATCGTGTCGGTCACGGCGCCTCCCGGCACTCGGGCTGGATAACGGAGAACGTGGTGCCTTGCAAACTGGTCAGGCCGTGGGATCGCTGGTGGCCTGGAAGGAGGGATCGGCGGGGAGTGTGACCGGCTTTCTCCGAACCGCCCCGAGCGCATGGGGAGAACGCGTCGATGTCACTGGGCGCTCCGGATGGGCCGCGACCACCCGCAGCAGGGAAACGAACTTTTCCGCGAGGTCGTGAATCGTGGCAGGGTCGAAGAGGTCGACGCTGTAGCGAAGCTCTCCGGTGACTCCGTTGCAGTCCCCGTCCGGGGACTTCGATTCGGTCAGACGTCGAAGGGCACGTCCTGGTGGCTGAAGGCTTCCAGGTCCACGTCCCGGACCCGTTTCAGCAGTTCCTCGAAGGTGGGGTTGCCCGAGGTGTCGACGCGTAGCACCAAGGTGTTGACGAAGAAGCCGACCAGGTCGTCCAGTGCCTTGTCGGTGCGGCCGGCCGTGGGAGCACCGAGGGGGATGTCGTGTCCGGCCCCCATGCGGGTCAGCAGGGTTGCCAGCGCTGCCTGGAAGACCATGAAGAGACTCGTTCCGGTCCGCTGGGCCAGTCCGGTCAGTTCCTGGTGCAGTGCGGCGTCCAGGACCACGGGTACGAGATCGCCGCGATGCGAACTCACCGCCGGGCGGGGGCGGTCGTACGGCAGGGCAAGCTCGTCGGGGATGCCTGCGAGCGCCTCCTGCCAGTACCGCAACTGCCGGCTGACCAGGCTCTGCGGATCGGACTGCGAGCCCAGCACCTCTTCCGGCTCCAGAACCCGCTGCCAGGGGATGCCGCCCTCGTCGACGAAGACGGTCCGCAGGCTTTCCTGCCGCATCACCGTGTCCCGCAGCGCCGTACCCAATGCGTCCCGGTCGACGGCACCACGCAACCGCAGTGCCACAGGCACGTTGTACGTGCCACTGGCGTCCTCGAGCTGATTGAGGAACCACAACCGCTGCTGCGCCAGGGAAACCTCCACCGGACCGGGTCGGTCCTGGTGAACCAAGGGGGGACGCGTTTCCTCGTTGCTGCTGATGATCTTCATCAGGGAGGCCACGGTCGGTGCCTGGAACAGCGCCTTGAGCGGCAACTCCACGGAGAACGTGGAGCGCACGCTGTTGATCAATTTGGTGGCGAGCAGCGAGTGGCCGCCCATGGAGAAGAAGTTGTCGTGCAGTCCGACCTGTGCGAGGCCGAGGACTTCGGCGAACAACCCCGACAGGATGCGTTCCTGCTCGGTGGCGAGCGTGCGGTGTGAACCGCCGGCCTCGGCATCGGACGAGGTGTGGCTGGGCGCGGGCAGTGCTCGCCGGTCCAGCTTGCCGTTCGCGGTCACCGGAATGGCGTCGAGTGCCACCACCGCGGAAGGGACCATGTACTCCGGCAGTCGTCCTGCCGTGAACTCCCGTACAGAAATATCCAGTTGACGCTCATCGGCGGACGGTGAGGCCGTGCCGTCCTTCTTGTGCAGGCGGCTCGTCGGGACCACGTACGCGACGAGCCGCCGGTCGCCGGGGACGTCCTCGCGCACCACGACCACCGCGCGCCCCACCCCTGGGGTGTCCAGCACCGCCGCCTCGATCTCGCCCGGTTCGATCCGGAACCCGCGGATCTTCACTTGGTCGTCCACCCGGCCCACGAACTCCAGCACCCCTTCGGGGCTCCACCGGACCAGGTCCCCGGTGCGGTACATGCGCTCGCCGGGCGGACCGAACGGACAGGCCACGAGACGCTCGGCAGTCAGTCCAGGGCGGTTGTGGTATCCCCGTGCCAGACCTGCGCCCGCGGTGTACAGCTCGCCCATCACGCCCGGCGGAACCGGTTCGAGGTTCTCGTCCAGCACATACACCCGGGTGTTGCCGATCGGCCGCCCAATAGGCACCGCGGCGTTGTCCGCCAGGTCGGCAGCTCGCACGGTGTGGGTCGTGGTGAAGGTGGTGTTCTCCGTCGGCCCGTAGCCGTTGACGAGGGTGACCGAGGGGGCCGCTGCCAGCACCGCACGGCAGTGCGCTGCGGCGAGCACATCGCCTCCGGCCAGCAGATACCGAAGACCGGCGAAGGCTTCCGCATCCGCGTCGACCGCCTGGTGGAACAGTTCGGCTGTCAGCCACAGTGCGGTCACCTTGTGTGCGGACAGGAAATCGCGCAGCTCCACGCTCGACAGCAGTTCCGTAGGGGGAATGGCCAGGGTTGCGCCGTTGAGGAGCGTTCCCCAGATCTCCAGGGTGGCCGCGTCGAACGACACCGAGGACATCTGCGCGAAGACGTCGTCGGGGCCGAGTTCCATGAAACCCGCACCGTGAACCAGGCGGATCACTCCGGCGTGGGGGACCGAGACCCCCTTGGGCTGACCGGTGGAGCCCGAGGTGTAGACGAGGTAGGCCAAGTGGCCCGGCAGGAGTGCCACGGTGCGCTCGGCTTCGGTGAGGTCGGCGGACGGCAACGTCGTCAGCCGGTCGGCCACCGCGGGATCGTCGAGCGCGAGCATCTCGGTGCCCGTGTCGAGCGCCGCCCGCCGGATCGTCTCCGCAACGGTGCCTGCCGTCACGATCACGGCCGGCCGCGCGTCGGCGAGCAGGAACGCAATGCGGTCCGTCGGGTACCGCTCATCGACGGTCAGGTATGTCCCGCCGGCCTTCAGGACGGCCAGGAGCACGGAGATGAGTGCGGCCGAACGTTGCACGGCGACCGCGACCACGGATTCGGGTCCGACGCCGTGGTCGATGAGCGAGCGTGCCAGGCGGTTCGCCTGTGCGTTCAGTTCCTGATACGTCCACCTGGCCTGCCCGTCCACCAGCGCGATCGCTTCCGGAGTACGGGCAGCCTGCGCCTCGAACAGATCGGGGACGGTGCCCGCAGGCACCGTGCGGGTGGTGTCGTTCCAGTCGCCGAGAATCCGCACGCGTTCGTCAGGAGAGAAGAGCTCGATCTCACCGAGCGCCTGAGCCGGATCCGCGGCCACCTCTTCGAGAGTCCGGACCAGCCGCTCCGCCAGCGCCTCCACGGTGCTCCGGTCGAACAGATCGGTGGCGTACTCCAGGTACCCGGGTCGAAGGGCACGTCCTGGTGGCTGAAGGCTTCCAGGTCCACGTCCCGGACCCGTTTCAGCAGTTCCTCGAAGGTGGGGTTGCCCGAGGTGTCGACGCGCAGCACCAAGGTGTTGACGAAGAAGCCGACCAGGTCGTCCAGCGCCTCATCGGCGCGGCCGGCCGTGGGAGCACCGATCGGGATGTCGTGTCCGGCCCCCATGCGGGTCAGCAGGGTTGCCAGCGCTGCCTGGAAGACCATGAAGAGACTCGACCCGGTCCGCTGGGCCAGTCCGGTCAGCGCCTGATGCAGAGGAGCATCCAGGACCACGGGTACGAGATCACCATGCTGCGAACCCACCGCCGGGCGGGGGCGGTCGTACGGCAGGGCAAGCTCGTCGGGGATGCCTGCGAGCGCCTCCTGCCAGTACCGCAACTGCCGGCTGACCAGGCTTTCGGGATCCGACTCCGAGCCCAGCATCTCCCGTTGCCACACCGCGTAATCCGCGTACTGCACCGCAAGGGGCTCCCATGGGGGCTCGCGCCCCTCGGTCCGTGCGCGGTAGGCCGTCGACAGATCCCTGAACAGGGGCTCCAGCGACCAGCCGTCCATCGCGATGTGATGCATGGCCAG
>NZ_LGKG01000206.1 GCF_001294335.1 Streptomyces chattanoogensis | reverse complement strand
ACACAGTGGACGCGAGCAACTGAGGACAAGCCCTCGGCCTATTAGTACCAGTCAACTCCACACCTTACGGCGCTTCCATATCTGGCCTATCAACCCAGTCGTCTACTGGGAGCCTTACCCCATCAAGTGGGAGGGAGCCCTCATCTCGAAGCAGGCTTCCCGCTTAGATGCTTTCAGCGGTTATCCTTTCCGAACGTAGCCAACCAGCCATGCCCTTGGCAGGACAACTGGCACACCAGAGGTTCGTCCGTCCCGGTCCTCTCGTACTAGGGACAGCCCTTCTCAAGACTCCTACGCGCACAGCGGATAGGGACCGAACTGTCTCACGACGTTCTAAACCCAGCTCGCGTACCGCTTTAATGGGCGAACAGCCCAACCCTTGGGACCGACTCCAGCCCCAGGATGCGACGAGCCGACATCGAGGTGCCAAACCATCCCGTCGATATGGACTCTTGGGGAAGATCAGCCTGTTATCCCCGGGGTACCTTTTATCCGTTGAGCGACGGCGCTTCCACAAGCCACCGCCGGATCACTAGTCCCTACTTTCGTACCTGCTCGACCCGTCAGTCTCACAGTCAAGCTCCCTTGTGCACTTACACTCAACACCTGATTGCCAACCAGGCTGAGGGAACCTTTGGGCGCCTCCGTTACCCTTTAGGAGGCAACCGCCCCAGTTAAACTACCCACCAGACACTGTCCCTGATCCGGATCACGGACCCAGGTTAGACATCCAGCACGACCAGAGTGGTATTTCAACAATGACTCCACACCAACTGGCGTTGATGCTTCACAGTCTCCCACCTATCCTACACAAGCCGAACCGAACACCAATATCAAGCTATAGTAAAGGTCCCGGGGTCTTTCCGTCCTGCTGCGCGAAACGAGCATCTTTACTCGTAATGCAATTTCACCGGGCCTATGGTTGAGACAGTCGAGAAGTCGTTACGCCATTCGTGCAGGTCGGAACTTACCCGACAAGGAATTTCGCTACCTTAGGATGGTTATAGTTACCACCGCCGTTTACTGGCGCTTAAGTTCTCAGCTTCGCCGACCCGAAGGTCGACTAACCGGTCCCCTTAACGTTCCAGCACCGGGCAGGCGTCAGTCCGTATACATCGCCTTACGGCTTCGCACGGACCTGTGTTTTTAGTAAACAGTCGCTTCTCGCTGGTCTCTGCGGCCACCCCCAGCTCAGGAAGCAAGTTCCCTCACCAGAAATGGCCCCCCTTCTCCCGAAGTTACGGGGGCATTTTGCCGAGTTCCTTAACCATAGTTCACCCGAACGCCTCGGTATTCTCTACCTGACCACCTGAGTCGGTTTAGGGTACGGGCCGCCATGAAACTCGCTAGAGGCTTTTCTCGACAGCATAGGATCATCCACTTCACCACAATCGGCTCGGCATCAGGTCTCACCCTCAATGAGAGACGGATTTGCCTATCTCTCGGGCTACACCCTTACCCCGGGACAACCACCGCCCGGGCTGGACTACCTTCCTGCGTCACCCCATCACTCACCTACTACAAGTCTGGTTCAGCGGCTCCACCACTCCCCTTCACCCGAAGGATCCAGGGCGGCTTCACGGCCTTAGCATCGCCTGATTCAATGTTTGGCGCTTCAAAGCGGGTACCGGAATATCAACCGGTTGTCCATCGACTACGCCTGTCGGCCTCGCCTTAGGTCCCGACTTACCCTGGGCAGATCAGCTTGACCCAGGAACCCTTAGTCAATCGGCGCAAGAGTTTCCCACTCTTGTATCGCTACTCATGCCTGCATTCTCACTCGTGAACCGTCCACAACTCGTTTCCACGGCTGCTTCACCCGGCACACGACGCTCCCCTACCCATCACAGCAGGCGTTAGCCCTCATGCTGCAATGACACGACTTCGGCGGTGTGCTTGAGCCCCGCTACATTGTCGGCGCGGAATCACTTGACCAGTGAGCTATTACGCACTCTTTCAAGGGTGGCTGCTTCTAAGCCAACCTCCTGGTTGTCTCTGCGACTCCACATCCTTTCCCACTTAGCACACGCTTAGGGGCCTTAGTCGATGCTCTGGGCTGTTTCCCTCTCGACCATGGAGCTTATCCCCCACAGTCTCACTGCCGCGCTCTCACTTACCGGCATTCGGAGTTTGGCTAAGGTCAGTAACCCGGTAGGGCCCATCGCCTATCCAGTGCTCTACCTCCGGCAAGAAACACACGACGCTGCACCTAAATGCATTTCGGGGAGAACCAGCTATCACGGAGTTTGATTGGCCTTTCACCCCTAACCACAGGTCATCCCCCAGGTTTTCAACCCTGGTGGGTTCGGTCCTCCACGAAGTCTTACCTCCGCTTCAACCTGCCCATGGCTAGATCACTCCGCTTCGGGTCTTGGGCACGCTACTCAACGCCCTATTCGGACTCGCTTTCGCTACGGCTTCCCCACACGGGTTAACCTCGCAACATACCGCAAACTCGCAGGCTCATTCTTCAAAAGGCACGCAGTCACGACGCAAGGAACAAGTTCCCTGCGCGACGCTCCCACGGCTTGTAGGCACACGGTTTCAGGTACTATTTCACTCCGCTCCCGCGGTACTTTTCACCATTCCCTCACGGTACTATCCGCTATCGGTCACCAGGGAATATTTAGGCTTAACGGGTGGTCCCGCCAGATTCACACGGGATTTCTCGGGCCCCGTGCTACTTGGGTGTCTCTTAAACGAGCCGTCAATGTTTCAGCTACGGGGGTCTTACCCTCTACGCCGGACCTTTCGCATGTCCTTCGCCTACATCAACGGTTTCTGACTCGTCCCACAGCCGGCAGACTGCAGAAAAGAGATCCCACAACCCCAACCACGCAACCCCTGCCGGGTATCACACGTGACTGGTTTGGCCTCATCCGGTTTCGCTCGCCACTACTCCCGGAATCACGGTTGTTTTCTCTTCCTGCGGGTACTGAGATGTTTCACTTCCCCGCGTTCCCTCCACATACCCTATGTGTTCAGGTATGGGTGACAGCCCATGACGACTGCCGGGTTTCCCCATTCGGACACCCCCGGATCAAAGCTTGGTTGACAGCTCCCCGGGGCCTATCGTGGCCTCCCACGTCCTTCATCGGTTCCTGGTGCCAAGGCATCCACCGTGCGCCCTTAAAAACTTGGCCACAGATGCTCGCGTCCACTGTGCAGTTCTCAAGCAACGACCAGCCACCCGTCACAACCCACCAAAGTGAGCCTTTACCGGGGCCGGCATCGCGAAGGTCCAGACCGTAGTCCGTACCCTCAGATACCCAACAGCGTGCCCGACCCACTTCATCAATCCCCACGTTCCACGCCGAAGCAGTACTAGTGACAACCAACCAAGTGTGCCGAGTAGTCAACGTTCCACCCATGAGCAAACCACCGTCGAACATTCGCCGACGTAGTGGCTCTGGACAACCTTACGGCTGCCTAGAAGCTCCTTAGAAAGGAGGTGATCCAGCCGCACCTTCCGGTACGGCTACCTTGTTACGACTTCGTCCCAATCGCCAGTCCCACCTTCGACGATTCCCTCCCACAAGGGGTTGGGCCACCGGCTTCGGGTGTTACCGACTTTCGTGACGTGACGGGCGGTGTGTACAAGGCCCGGGAACGTATTCACCGCAGCAATGCTGATCTGCGATTACTAGCAACTCCGACTTCATGGGGTCGAGTTGCAGACCCCAATCCGAACTGAGACCGGCTTTTTGAGATTCGCTCCACCTCGCGGTATCGCAGCTCATTGTACCGGCCATTGTAGCACGTGTGCAGCCCAAGACATAAGGGGCATGATGACTTGACGTCGTCCCCACCTTCCTCCGAGTTGACCCCGGCAGTCTCCTGTGAGTCCCCATCACCCCGAAGGGCATGCTGGCAACACAGAACAAGGGTTGCGCTCGTTGCGGGACTTAACCCAACATCTCACGACACGAGCTGACGACAGCCATGCACCACCTGTACACCGACCACAAGGGGGACCCTGTCTCCAGGGTTTTCCGGTGTATGTCAAGCCTTGGTAAGGTTCTTCGCGTTGCGTCGAATTAAGCCACATGCTCCGCTGCTTGTGCGGGCCCCCGTCAATTCCTTTGAGTTTTAGCCTTGCGGCCGTACTCCCCAGGCGGGGAACTTAATGCGTTAGCTGCGGCACGGACGACGTGGAATGTCGCCCACACCTAGTTCCCAACGTTTACGGCGTGGACTACCAGGGTATCTAATCCTGTTCGCTCCCCACGCTTTCGCTCCTCAGCGTCAGTATCGGCCCAGAGATCCGCCTTCGCCACCGGTGTTCCTCCTGATATCTGCGCATTTCACCGCTACACCAGGAATTCCGATCTCCCCTACCGAACTCTAGCCTGCCCGTATCGAATGCAGACCCGGGGTTAAGCCCCGGGCTTTCACATCCGACGTGACAAGCCGCCTACGAGCTCTTTACGCCCAATAATTCCGGACAACGCTTGCGCCCTACGTATTACCGCGGCTGCTGGCACGTAGTTAGCCGGCGCTTCTTCTGCAGGTACCGTCACTCTCGCTTCTTCCCTGCTGAAAGAGGTTTACAACCCGAAGGCCGTCATCCCTCACGCGGCGTCGCTGCATCAGGCTTTCGCCCATTGTGCAATATTCCCCACTGCTGCCTCCCGTAGGAGTCTGGGCCGTGTCTCAGTCCCAGTGTGGCCGGTCGCCCTCTCAGGCCGGCTACCCGTCGTCGCCTTGGTAGGCCATCACCCCACCAACAAGCTGATAGGCCGCGGGCTCATCCTTCACCGCCGGAGCTTTCCACACGGAGGTCATGCGACCCCGTGTCGTATCCGGTATTAGACCCCGTTTCCAGGGCTTGTCCCAGAGTGAAGGGCAGATTGCCCACGTGTTACTCACCCGTTCGCCACTAATCCCCTCCCGAAGGAGGTTCATCGTTCGACTTGCATGTGTTAAGCACGCCGCCAGCGTTCGTCCTGAGCCAGGATCAAACTCTCCGTGAATGTTTACCGGATATCCGGTCGACACACACGAGAGCGGAACAACCAGGCGGAATAGGCCCGGTCGTTCACAGCGTCCTCGCTGTGTTTTTACAAAGGAACCTCATCTCCGTGATGGAGACGGGGTATCAACATATCTGGCGTTGACTTTTGGCACGCTGTTGAGTTCTCAAGGAACGGACGCTTCCTTTG
>NZ_LGKG01000205.1 GCF_001294335.1 Streptomyces chattanoogensis | reverse complement strand
TCGCTGCCTGGGGCGAGGCGATATCCGTCGCCGCGGTGAACGGCCCTGCTTCGGTGGTGGTTTCGGGTGAGCCGGGTGCGCTGGATGAGCTGATGGCTGCGTGTGAGGCGGACGATGTCCGTGCGCGTCGTATCGCCGTGGATTACGCCTCCCACTCCGCGCAGGTGGATGTCCTCCACGATGAGCTGCTGGAGGTCCTGGCCTCGATCGAGCCCCGCGAGTCCCGTGTTCCGTTGATGTCGACGGTGACGGGTGACTGGCTGGACACGTCCACCATGGATGCGGCGTACTGGCACCGTAATCTGCGTCAGACGGTCGAGTTCGAGACGGCGACGTCGGCGCTCGCGGACCAGGGCTTCGGCCTGTTCGTCGAGGTCAGCCCGCATCCCGTTCTCACGGTCGCCATCAACGACGTGCCTGCCGTGGGCACCCTGCGTCGCGACGACGGTGGCTGGGCCCGTTTCCTGACCTCTGCCGGTGAGGCCTTCGCCCACGGCGCAGACGTCGACTGGACCCAGGCCATCCCGGCCGACGCCGCAACCGTCGACCTGCCCACCTACGCCTTCCAGCACCAGCACTTCTGGCTCGAGAATGCCGGACCCTCCGGGGACGTCGGGTCCGCCGGTCTCGGCGCCGCGGACCATGCCTTGCTCGGTGCCGTCGTGCCGCTCGCGGACTCCGACGGGCTGGTTTTCACCGGACGGCTCTCCCTGCGTTCCCACCCCTGGCTGGCCGACCACGCCGTACGCGGGTCCGTCTACCTGCCCGGAACCGCGTTTGTGGAGCTGGCCGTGCGCGCCGCGGACGAGGCGGGGTGCACCGGAGTCGAGGAACTCACCCTCGCCTCCCCGCTGGTGCTCGGTGCGCGGGACCGGGTGCAGCTCCAGGTCACCGTCGGCGGTCCGGACGCGTCCGGCCGCCGGCCGGTCACCGTCCACTCCCGGCCGGACGACCTCCCGGACCGGCCGTGGACGCTGCACGCCACGGGCCTCCTCGGCACCGGCAGCACCCCGCCCCCGGCGGAACTGAGCGCCTGGCCGCCGAAGGGGGCCGCAGCACTCGACATCGGCGGCCTGTATGAGCAGTTGGCGGACGAGGGATACGAGTACGGCCCCGCCTTCCAGGGGCTGCGGGCCGCTTGGCGCGACGGCGACGACGTCTACGCCGAGGTATCGCTGCCCGATGATGCCGTCACCAGCGGATTCACCCTCCACCCGGCGCTGTTCGACGCGGCTCTGCATGCGCTGGGCATCGAGGACGGTACCGGTGACGTACGGGTGCCGTTCGCGTGGAAGGGCGTCACCGTGCAGGCGACCGGCGCCCGGGTACTGCGGGTGCGGATCACCCGTGGGGAAGAGGACCGGCTGATGCTGGCCGCCGCCGACGGCACCGGTGCGCCCGTGGTCTCTGTGGCGGAACTTGTCATGCGGGTGTTGCCGGAGGACGCCTCGGGCGCGCCCGCCGCGGAGCCCCTGTACCGGATCGACTGGACGCCGCCGGCGGACCTGGCGGGGGCGCTGGACCAGGTACCGACGGGCCCCTGGGCCGTACTGGGCGGCGACGGGCCGGCGGTGCGGCAGCTCCGCACGGCCGCGACGGCCGGGTGGTACCCGGATCCGGATGCCCTTCTGTCGGCCCTCGACTCCGGGGCCGCCGTACCGGAGACGGTCTTCGCGGTGCTGCCGACCGGCGCCGACGCGGCCCTCGACGAGACGATCGACGAGACGCCGGCCGGTCGCGCCCAGGCCGTACGGGCGGCGTCCGCCGAGGCGCTCGGTCTGCTGCAGACGTGGCTCGCCGACGAACGGCTGGCGGCGTCCCGGCTGGTCGTGGTGACCGCGGGCGCGGTCGACGCCGACGGTACGGTGGCCGACCTCGTCCATGCCCCCGTGTGGGGCCTGGTCCGGTCCGCGGAGGCCGAGAACCCGGGGCGGTTCGTCCTCGTCGACCTCGATCCGGCGGACAACGGGGCCCCGGAGGCCGACGCCCGGCAGCTGCTCCCCGGGCTCTCCGTGCTCGGCGAACCCGAGCTGGCGGTACGGGGCGGGCAGGTGCTCACCCGGCGGCTGCACACGGTGGACGCTGTGGCAGAGGGTGCGGCAGGGGGTACCGCGGAGCCCGGGTTCGCCGGGTTCGACCCGGACCGGACGGTGCTGCTCACTGGCGGCACCGGAACGCTGGGCGCACTGATCGCCCGGCATCTGGTGACCCGGCACGGGGTCCGGCATCTGCTGCTGACCAGTCGCCGCGGCCCGGCCGCCGACGGCGCGGCGGACCTGCGGGCGGAACTCGCGGGCCTGGGTGCCGAGGTGACCATCGCCGCGTGCGACACCGCCGACGAGGACGCGGTCCGTACGCTGCTGGCGGCCGTGCCCGCCGCGCACCCGCTGACCGCCGTCGTGCACACCGCCGGCGTCCTCGACGACGGAGTCATCGGCTCGCTCGACCCGAAACGGCTGGACACCGTCTTCCGTCCCAAGGTGGATGCCGCGCTGGTCCTGCACGAAGTCACCCGGGACCTCGATCTGTCGGCCTTCGTCCTCTTCTCCTCCGCGGCCGGGGCCATCGGCGGCTCCGGCCAGGCGAACTACGCCGCCGCCAACGTCTTCCTCGACGCACTGGCCACGGCGCGGCGCGCAGAGGGACTCCCGGCCACCTCGCTGGCCTGGGGATTCTGGGCCGAACGCAGCGAACTCACCGGACAGTTGGGCAACACCGACGTCGCCAGGATGGGCCGGTCCGGTATCGCCGCGATGCCGTCCGAGGCCGGCCTGGCCCTGTTCGACGCCGCACTCGGCCGGGACGACGCCGCCCTGGTGCCGGTCCGGTTCGACCTCGCCCGGCTCCGGGCGCGGCTGGCCGAGCACGGCGATCCCGCGGTGCTGCGGGATCTCGTCCGGCTGCCGCTGCGCCGGTCCGCGGCCCGCGCCGCCGACTCGGCCGCCGAAGCGGACGCTCTGGTACGGCGGCTGGCCCCGCTCGATGCGTCGGCACGCCGTAAGGCACTGGTCGAGCTGGTACGCGACCAGGTCGCCGCGGTACTGGCACTGCCCGGCGGCCATGCGGTCGCGGTCGAGCGCGGGTTCCTGGACCTCGGGTTCGACTCGCTGATCGCGCTCGAACTGCGCAACCGGCTGAACCGGATCACCGGACTGACCCTGCCCGCCACCACGGTCTTCGACTACCCGTCGGTGGTCGCGGTGGCGGGACACCTCGCCGACCGGCTGCCGTTCGGCGACGCCGGGGCCCCGACGGTGACCGACGAGGTGCAGCGGCTCGAAGCGGTCCTCACGGCCGCCGTGCTCGACGGACCCCAGCAGGCGGCGGTCGCCGACCGGCTGCTGGCGCTCGCCGCCGCCGTCCGGGGCGAGGCCGCCGACGATGGCGACGTCGGCGAGGTGCTGGACGAGGCGACGGACGACGAGATGTTCGCCTACATCGACAACGAGCTCGGCCTGTCCTGAGCCCGGTCCGTCCTCACCCGCAGGTCAGGGGTGGTCAGGGGTCGGCTAGGGGTGTGCAAGATCCGGCAACCCCACCAAGCTGATCGTGACCATCCCTGACCTGTGGCCCTCCTTGGCCTGCGGCCCCTTCCCGGCCCGTGGGTTCCCTGACCTGCGGCTTCCCGGACCTGTGGGGTTCCCAGGCATCCGGGTTCCCTGACCTGTGGGTTCCCGGACCGCTGGGTTCCCTGCCCTGTGGTCCTCCGCCTGCCGACGACGACGAGGTACTTGCACCATGCAGAACGAGCAGAAGCTTCGCGACTACCTGAAGCGGGTCACGGCCGACCTGACCCAGACCCGCCGCCGACTGCGCGAGGTGGAGTCCCGGGCGGAGGAGCCGATCGCGATCGTCGGTATGGCCTGCCGCTATCCGGGCGGGGTCGGTTCGCCGCAGGGGCTGTGGGAGCTGATTCTCGGTGAGACGGACGCCATCGGCGACTTCCCCACCGACCGCGGCTGGGACCCCGCCGAGCTCTACGACCCGGACCCCGACACCGTGGGCAAGTACTACGCCCGCGGCGGCGGATTCCTCGACGACGCGGCCGGATTCGATGCGGCGTTCTTCGGGATCTCACCGCGCGAGGCACTGGCGATGGACCCGCAGCAGCGAATCCTGCTGGAGACCGCCTGGGAGGCATGCGAACACGCCGGTATCGACCCGGCCACGCTGCGCGGGACCGCGACCGGCGTGTTCGCCGGCCTCATGTACCAGGACTACGCGGCCCGACTGGACTCGGTCCCGGGCGAGATCGAGGGCTACATCGGCAACGGAAACACCTACAGCGTCGCCTCGGGCCGGATCTCGTACGTGCTCGGGCTCGAGGGGCCCGCGGTCAGCGTGGACACCGCCTGCTCGTCGTCGCTGGTCACCCTGCATCTGGCGGTGCAGTCGCTGCGACGCGGGGAATGCAGCATGGCCCTGGCCGGCGGCGCGACCGTACTGTCCACCGCCGACATCTTCATCGAGCTGAGCCGCCAGCGCGGGCTCGCCGCCGACGGCCGCTGCAAGTCCTTCGCCGACGCGGCCGACGGGGCCGGCTTCTCCGAAGGGGCCGGCATCCTCCTGCTGGAGCGGCTGTCGGACGCCGAACGCCTCGGACACCGGGTCCTGGCCGTCG
Organism: Streptomyces chattanoogensis; assembly: GCF_001294335.1. Lineage (GTDB taxonomy): Bacteria > Actinomycetota > Actinomycetes > Streptomycetales > Streptomycetaceae > Streptomyces > Streptomyces chattanoogensis. The sequence goes on along the minus strand of NZ_LGKG01000205.1, from coordinate 1,167 downwards.
TCCGCGGCACCGCCGTCAACCAGGACGGGGCCAGCAGCGGCCTCACCGCGCCGAACGGTCCCTCGCAGGAGCGGGTCATCCGCGCCGCGCTGGCCGACGCCCGGCTCACTCCGCAGGACATCGATGTCGTCGAGGCGCATGGCACCGGTACGACGCTGGGCGATCCGATCGAGGCGCAGGCGCTGCTGGCCACGTACGGGCAGGGCCGCCCGGCCGAACGCCCCCTGTGGCTGGGGTCGTTGAAGTCCAACATCGGGCACACACAGGCCGCCGCCGGAGTCGGTGGTGTCATCAAGATGGTGATGGCACTGCGGGCGGGCGTGCTGCCGAAGTCGCTGCATGTGGATGCGCCGTCGTCGCAGGTCGACTGGGCGTCGGGTGCGGTGGAGCTGCTGACGGAGCGCCGTGAGTGGCCGGAGCTGGAGCGGCCGCGGCGGGCCGGAGTGTCGTCGTTCGGTATCAGCGGGACGAACGCCCACGTGGTGTTGGAGCAGGCGCCGGTTGTCGAGCAACCGGTGCGCGAGGGCGGCGACGCCGGTGGTGTGGTGCCGTGGGTGGTGTCGGCGCGGTCGGGTGCGGCGTTGCGTGAGCAGGCGGCGCGGTTGGCGGAGCAGGTGACGGCGCTGCCGGGGGTGTCTCCGGTGGATGTGGCGGCGTCGTTGGTGCGTGCGCGTGCCGTGTTTGATCACCGTGGTGTTTGTGTTCCCGGGTCAGGGTGCGCAGTGGGTGGGTATGGCGCGTGAGCTGGTGGAGCAGTCGCCGGTGTTTGCGGAGGCGTTGGCCGAGTGTGGGCGGGCGTTTGAGGGGTTGGTCGACTGGTCGTTGGATGAGGTGCTCGGGGATGAGGTGCTGCTGGCGCGGGTGGATGTGGTCCAGCCGGTGCTGTTTGCGGTGATGGTGTCGTTGGCGGCGGTGTGGCGGTCGGTGGGTGTGGAGCCGGCTGCGGTGGTGGGGCATTCCCAGGGTGAGATCGCTGCCGCCTGTGTGGCTGGGGCGTTGTCTCTCGAAGACGCGGCGAGGGTGGTGGTGCTGCGGTCGCAGGCGATCGGCCGCGCTCTTGCCGGTGGTGGTGGGATGGTGTCGGTTGCGCTGGGTGTGGAGGCGGTCCGGGAGCGGATCGCTGCCTGGGGCGAGGCGATATCCGTCGCCGCGGTGAACGGCCCTGCT
>NZ_LGKG01000204.1 GCF_001294335.1 Streptomyces chattanoogensis | reverse complement strand
GCGGATGGGTCGAGGGCGGGTGGGTGGTTGGCGGGTGGGTGGTTGGCGGGTGGGTGGTTGGCGGGTGGGTGGTTGGCGGGTGGGTCGGCGGCTTCGTCGTCATGGTGGCGACGCTCGCCAACCGGGCTGTCACGGTGGTGTGGTGAGGCTGTGTCCGGGCTGTGAGCCGGCGGGCGGCAGCGGAAGGCCGGCCGCCGTCGGCCTGTCCGGGCGTGCGGGCGGCAGGGTGACCGTGAACACCGTCCGGCCGGGGGCGCTCTCGACGCCGACCGTACCGCCGTGCGCGCCCACCACCGCCTGCACGATGGCCAGGCCCAGGCCCGTACTCCCGGCGGCCCGCGACCGCGACGCATCGCCCCGCGCGAACCGTTCGAAGACATGCGGGAGGAGGCCGGGCGGGACCCCCGGCCCGTCGTCCTGCACCTCCAGGAGAACGGCGGACGACCCCGCTGCGGACAGCCCGGTGGCGGACATCCCGGCGGCGGACATCCCGGCGGCGGACGCGATACGACCCCCGCCCTCCGGGCCCCGCACCCGCGCCGTCACCGTCGTCCCCTCCGGCGTATGCGTACGGGCATTGGCCAGCAGATTGACCAGGACCTGGTGCAGCCGGCCGCCGTCCCCGTGCACCAGGACCGGGCCGTCGGGCAGTTCCAGCCGCCACAGATGACCGGGCCCGGCCGCCCGCGCATCGCTCACCGCATCCACGACCAGCGCCGAGAGATCGGTGCTCTCGTACGAGAGCGGCCGTCCGGAATCGAGCCGGGCGAGCAGCAGCAGGTCCTCCACCAGCCCCGTCATCCGCTGTGCCTCGGACTCGATCCGGCCCAGCGCATGCCGGGTCTCCGGGCCCGGCCGCTCCGGCCCGCGCCGGGTCAGCTCGGCATAGCCCCGTATCGAGGCCAGCGGCGTGCGCAGCTCATGGCTGGCGTCCGCGACGAAACGCCGCACCCGCGTCTCGCTCTCCTGCCGCGCCGACAGCGCCGAGCCGACATGCCCCAGCATTCGGTTGAGCGCCGCGCCGACCTGCCCCACCTCCGTACGGGCATCCGCCTCGGCCGCCGGCACCCGGACGTGCAGGGCCACCTCGCCCTGGTGGAGGGGGAGTTCGGAGACACGGGTGGCGGTGGCCGCGACCCGGCGCAGCGGCCGCAGCGCGACCCCGACCATGGCGGCGCCCGCGATCCCGGCCGCGACCAACCCGGCGACCGTCACCCACGCCTCGACCCCGATGAGCCGGGCGACCGTGCGGTCCACCTCGCGGAGCGGCATCGCCAGCACGACCGTGCCGTCCGGGGAGGACCGCACCCGGTAGTCGCCGAGGCCCGGTATCTCGGCGGTGTGCGGCGCCCCGTCACGCGGTACCCGGGCCAGCGCCGCCGACTGCGCACCGCTCAGCCCGTCCAGCCGCTCCCGTGGCAGCCGGCCGACGGAGTTGTTGCTCTTCGCCCCGCCCTCCAGCGCCCCGTCGGGCCCGAACCGCGCGCCCACCGTCCCCACCGGCGCCCCGCCCATCGCCACGAAATCGAACTGCGAGCCGCCCACCGAGCCGGGCGGATGGAACCTCTGGGCGCCTACCAGGCCCTCCCCCACCTTCTCGTCCAACTGGCCCTGCAGATACGACCGCAGCGCGATGGTCGTGACCGTACCGATGACGGCCGCGACGACGGCGATCAGCGCAACCGCCGACACCACCAGCCGAGTGCGCAGCGTCCAGGGCCTCCGGAGAGCAGACGTCGGCGAGGAACTCCTGCGCACTATGCACCCGGCTTGATCAGATACCCCGCACCCCGCCGGGTGTGAATCATCGGCGCCCGCCCGGCATCGATCTTCCGCCGCAGGTAGGAGATGTACAGCTCGACGACGTTCGCCTGGCCGCCGAAGTCATAGCTCCACACCCGGTCCAGGATCTGCGTCTTGCTCAGCACCCGCCGGGGATTGCGCATCAGATAGCGCAGCAGCTCGAACTCGGTGGCCGTCAGATGAATCTCCTGGCCGTCCCGCCACACCTCGTGGCTGTCCTCGTCCAGCACCAGATCGCCGACCGTGAGCAGCGACTCGCTCCGCGCGGTGGCCGCCCCGGCCCGGCGCAGCAGCCCGCGCAGCCGGGCCACCACCTCCTCCAGGCTGAACGGCTTGGTGACGTAGTCGTCGCCGCCCGCCGTCAGCCCGGCGATACGGTCCTCGACGGCATCCTTGGCGGTCAGGAACAGCACCGGCACGTCCGGCAGCTCCCGCCGCAGCCGGGCCAGCACCGTCAGTCCGTCCATGTCCGGCAGCATCACATCGAGCAGCACCGCATCCGGCCGCCAGCTCCGCGCGCACCGCAGCGCACCCGCCCCGTCGCCCTCGGCCCGGATGTCCCAGCCCTCGTAACGCAGCGCCAGCGACAGCAGATCGGCGAGCGACGACTCGTCGTCCACCACCAGCACTCGCACCGGACTCCCGTCGGCCCGCAACAGCTCGGGCCGCTTGGCCGTGCCCCGTGCCGCGGAAGGCCCGGCTGAGGACGCGGAGGACACTGAGGACGACGAAGTCACGGTCATGACGCCGAGCCTGACCCGCGCGCGTGAAAGCTCCCTTGGGGATTTCTGTGAATCTCCTGAGAATTGCCGCTCCGCCCCCTCCTCACCACCCCGACGCCCCGCGCGACCGGGCTGGGCCGCCCCCCGCGCGGTCCAGCCCGATCACCACTCCCTCAGCATCGCAGCCACCACTGACAATCGCCCTGACCAGCACAAACACGCACGGGCGCGGTCCTCGGACGGGCCGGCCGCCGGCCCCCCTCGCCTTGCCCCCGACGTCAGGCCGTACCGTCACCCCATGCGACCCGGCATACGACTCCTCGCCCTCTCCGGCAGCCTCCGCGCCCGCTCCTCCAACGGCGCCGTCCTGCACTCCGCCCTCGGCCTCCACGACGGCCCCGCCACCACGGCGGACATCGGCGCCCTCCCGCACTTCAACCCGGACCTCGACGGCGAGGGCGCCACACCGCCGCCCGCCGTCGCCGCGCTCCGCGCGGCCGCCGGGGCCGCGGATGCGATCCTCGTCGTCAGCCCCGAGTACGCGCACGGGGTCCCCGGCGTCCTCAAGAACGCCCTCGACTGGCTGGTCAGCAGCGGCGAATGCGTGGGCAAGCCGGTCGCGGTCATCACCGCCTCCCCCTTCCCCACCGGAGGCAGCCACGCCAACGCCCAACTCCGCGAGACCCTCCGGATGATGAGCGGCCAGGTCATCGACCCCGCCTGCCTGGAAATCCCCGCCATCGGCCCGAAGACCGACCCCACCACGGAGCGCGTCACCGACGAGCCCACCCTGACGGCCCTGCGGACGGCGCTGTCCCACCTCACCGCCGGGGCCGCAGCCCAGCGATCCTGAGCCCCGGGGCCGACCCGTCACACCGCGAACAACCGCGCCCCGTTCCCGTAACAGACCCCCCGCAGCCAGTCGTCCCCCAGCTCCAGCCGCGCCAGCGCCTCCAGGGCATGCGCATACCCGTAGGGGATGTTGGGGAAGTCGCTGCCGAACAGCACGCGGTCGCCGAGAGCTGCGAGCCGACCCCGCTCCGCCCGCGGAAACGGCGCGGTGCACTCGGCGAAGTCGGTGAACGCCATCGTCGTATCGAGGTGCACGCCCGGATAGCGCTCCGCCAGATCCAGGAATTCCGTGTACTCCGGCATCCCCAAGTGCGCGATGATCAAGTGCAGTCGGGGATGACGCGCCAGCAGCCGCGCGATCGGCTCCGGCCCGGTGTGCCTGCCCGGCGCCGGCCCCGATCCGCAATGGATGACGACCGGCGTACGGGCCTCCGCGAGGGCGCCCCACACCGCGTCCAGCGCCCCGTCGGCCGGGTCGTACCCGCCCACCTGCACATGCGCCTTGAAGACCCTTACTCCGCCGTCCAGTTCGGCTCGTACGTACTCCGCCGCGCCGTCCTCCGGGAAGAACGTCGCGGTCCGCAGACAGTCCGGCGTACGGGCCGCGAAATCCGCCGCCCAGCCGTTCAGCCACTGCGCCATCCCGGGTTTGTGCGGATAGACCATCGCCGTGAACGCCCGCACCCCGAAGCCCCGCAGCACCGCCAGCCGCTGCTCCTCCTCCAGCCGGTACGTGATCGGCCACGGCCGCCCCACCAACGGCCCCGCGGCGTCGAAATACGCCCAGACCTTCGCCATCACCCGCTCCGGCATGAAGTGCGTATGCACATCGACCAGCCCCGGCAGCCCCAGCCCCCGCCAGAACTCGCCGACCCGGCCGTCCCCGTCCACCGCGTCCACCCCGAACCCCTCCGTCAAAACAGCCCCTCCTGGCCGTCGTGGCCCTCGGCCGGGCCGTCCTCCCGGCCCCGTACGGGCACCGTCGTCACCGTCCCCGAAGCCGCCCCCAGCACCCACCCCGACAACACCCGCAGATCCAGCACCGCGACCTGCGGACCACCGCCTCCCGGCGCCTCCCCGGCCCCCGGCAACCGCACATCCCGCAACCGCAGGTACAGATCCGACCCCACCCCGGCCACCACCTCCCCCACGATCTCCTCCCCCGCCGCCAGACCGCCCAGCTCCGCAACCTCCGCCGGGACACGGCCGAGCCCGAACAGCTCCGCATGATCGACGCACTCGAACCCGACCGGCTCCAAGGTCTCCGGCCACCCCGGCAACTCCCTTGCCGCGTCGTGCAGGTGAGCAAGCTCGGCACGTCTGTCACCCAGCGGCGGCAACGCCCCCCGCGCCGCGCGCTTCGCCGTCTTCCCGAACCGGTCCGGCACCGCCAGCGCGCTCCCCAGCAGCGCCTCCGCCCGTCGCGCCGCCATCAACGGCCCGCGCCCCAGCCATGCGTACGCCACCGCCCCCTGCTCCACCAGCCGCGCCGGGCCCCGCTCGGCGGCCGTGATCCCCACCTTGAGCAGCCCGCGGCCGAAGTACGCCAGATAGACGCCGTACGGCCGCGGATCGTCGGCCATGGTGTCCGCCGCCACCGACCGCGACCGGTCCAGCCGGGCGCAGCTCGCGCACTGGTCCCTGGCGCTGTCGCCCGCCAGCACCGCCCCGTACGGACAGACGGTCCACCGGCCGCCCCGCCGGACCCCGAGGCACCGCCGCTCGCCCCGCGCCGCGAACGCCAGCACCTTCCCGGCGGGAAGCGGGCTCACCCGCTCCTCGCCCCGCTCGGCGCAATACCAGCCGAGCCCCTGCTCGAACCGCCGCCCCGCGGTCCCCGGCGCGCCGCGTGACCAGCGCGGCCCCGTACATCGCCACACACCGTCAGCGTACGACGGGGGTACGACAACGCCCGGGCCGAACGGCACAGCCGAGCGGTACGGCCGAGCGGTACGGCCGTACGGCCCCGGGGCCGGGTCGTCGCCGTCAGCGCGCCCGCAGCTCCACCGGCCCCCGGAACGTGCTCCGATAGGCCCTCGGCGACACCCCCAGGGCCGTCTGGAGATGCTGCCGCAGCGAAGCCGCCGTCCCGAACCCGGCCTCCGCCGCGATCCGGTCCACCGTCAGCTCCGTCTCCTCCAGCAACTGCCGTGCCCGTTCGATCCGTTGCTGTGTCAGCCACTGCACCGGCGACATCCCCACCTCCTCCCGGAACCGCCGGGTGAAGGTCCGTACGCTCATCGCCTCCCGCGCCGCCAGCTCGCGCAGGCTCAGCGGCCGGTCCAGATGTTCCAGCGCCCACGCCCGCGCCGCCCCGGTGGAGGACACCTGCGGCTCCGGCACCGGCCGCCGGATGTACTGCGCCTGCCCGCCCTCCCGGTGCGGCGGCACCACCGTCCGCCGCGCGACATCATTGGCCACCGCCGCGCCGTGATCGCACCGCACCATGTGCAGACACAGATCGGCCCCCGAGGCGACCCCGGCCGCCGTCAGCACATCCCCTTCGTGCGTGTACAGCACGTCCGCATCCAGCTCGACCGCCGGAAACAGCCGCCGGAAGTCGTCCACCGACCGCCAGTGCGTCGTGGCCCGCCGCCCGTCCAGCAACCCCGCTGCGGCCAGCACGAACGACCCCGTACAGATCGACGCGATCCGTGTCCCCGGCCGGATCCGCCCCAGTGCATCCGCCATCGCCGGACTCAGCCGCCCCTCGCGCTGCTCCGTCCCCGGGTCGTAGTCCGCGGAAGAAGCCGGTATCACCACCGTGTCCGCCCCCTCCAGCGCTTCCACCCCATGCGCCACATTCACCGTGAAATCGGTGTCCGTCCGCACCTCCCCCGGCACCAGCGCACACGTCACCAGCTCGTACAGCAGCTCCCCGTCCGCCGACCTGGCCTCCCCGAAGATCCGGTGCACGATCCCCACCTCGATCGGCAGCATCCCCTCGCGCACCAGCACCGCCACCCGATGCCGGGGCCGCGGCCCACCGTTTCGCGCCGTCTCCCTCATGGCCCGATCCTTGCACATCGTGACCATCCGGCCACTCGTCCGGCCGCCACGCCGCCCCCGACAGTGGACGCCATGAACGTCCTCTGGCTGTTCGCCCACCCCGACCAGCGCTCCCTGAGCGGCGCCCTCAAGACCGAGGGCCTGCGCACCCTCGAGGCCCACGGCCACCGGCACCGCGTCTCCGACCTCTACGCCATGAACTGGAACCCGCTGATCGGCCCCGCCGACTACGCCCACGACCCGGCCGACCGCCTCCTGATCGGCGACGCCTCCGAACGCGCCTACGCCACCGGCAACTTGAGCCCCGACATCGCATCCGAACAGGACAAACTCACCTGGGCCGACACCCTGGTCATCCAGTTCCCGCTCTGGTGGTACGGCATGCCCGCCATCCTCAAGGGCTGGTTCGACCGCGTCTTCGTCAAGGGCTTCGCCTTCGGCCTCACCGACCCCGCCACCGGCCGCCCGCAGCGCTACGGCGAGGGCCGGCTGGCCGGCAAACGCGCCCTGGTCGTCGTCACCGCCGGAGCCCGCGCCGGCACCCTCGGCCCGCGCGGCGTCAACGGCGACCTCAACGATCTCCTCTTCCCCCTCCAGCACGGCACCCTCTGGTACACCGGCATGTCGGTCGTCCCGCCCCTCCTGATCCCCGGCGCCGACCGCACCACCCCCGAGGCCTACGAAACCGCCGCCACCCGCCTGCGCGAGCGTCTCCTCACCCTCCCCACCACCGCCCCGCTCCCCTTCCGTCACCAGAACGCCGGCGACTACGACGACGACCTCCTCCTCCACCCCCACCTGGCCGCGCCCCACCCCGCCCCCGCCGGGGGG
>NZ_LGKG01000203.1 GCF_001294335.1 Streptomyces chattanoogensis | reverse complement strand
ACGCCACCTCGACCACGCCTGCGCCGCCGCCCTGACCAACTGGGCCGAACAGCACCGCCGCAACCAGCGATCGGCGGAACTCGTCTCCTGACGGCAGGCATGTCCGTATGACGAACGAGTCCTCTGTCCCCTGCCAGGAGGGACAGGGGACTTGTGCGTCCGCGGCGCCCCGAGCGCAACCCCTGTCGGCCCCAAACCTCCGGAGCCACCGGTAGGGGTGGAGATATATCCACCCTTGGGGGGCCAAGATCTCCACCTCGGCGGCTGACGCCGTTCCCGTCCGCGCTCCGTATCGTCGGACACCGCGTACCAGCGAAGACCGACGGAGACAGCGGGAGAACGGAACGTGTGGATGTGTGAACCGATCGCCGATCGCGATGTCGAGCTGATAAGAATCGCGGGCCCGCTGCAGCCGGCGGCCTTCCGGCTGGCGTGTTTTCCGCATGCGGTGGACACCTCGGAGTCGTTATGGCATCTGGCCCGGCAACTGCTGCCGTCCGTCGAGGTGTTGGCCGTGCAGTACCCGCACCGCGATGTGCGGGGCGCGCCCGGCTGCATCGCCGGACTCGACGACCTGGTGAGCGACAGTGCGCGGCTGCTCCGTGACTGGACCGATCTGCCGCTCGCCCTCTTCGGGCACCGCAGGGGCGGCGAAGTCGCGTTACGGGTGGCCGGGCGGCTGGAGCAGGAGACGGACATCGCCCCGCTGTGCACGTTCGTGGCCAACTGGGGGGCGGCGCCGAAGTTCGAGGCCGTCCGGCTGAATTCGCCGGTTGTCGCCCTCGGCGGCGGGACGGATGTCACCGCCCGGCCGCAGTGGCGGGCCTGCACACGGGACCGCTTCGACCTCGAGGTCTGGCGCGGTGGCGGGCGGTTTCTCGAGACCCACTGTGCGGAACTCGTGAACCTGATACACGACCGGCTGCTCTCCACGCTGATCGACTGAGGCGGATCGACCGAGGTGGACCGACCGAGGTGGACCGGCCGGGCGGATGTGCCCGGCCGGACCGCCTTGGCCACCGGGCGGGGTCGGGAGACACTGGCACCGTGACCACACAAGCCAGCATCCGGGTGATCGTCGCCGACGACCAGGCGGCGGTACGCGAAGGACTCGTTCTCCTCCTGGGGACCATGCCGGGCATCACGGTCGTGGCCGAAGCGGCCGACGGCGAGGAGGCGGTGGCCCGGGTTGCCGAGCACCGCCCGGATGTCATCCTGATGGACCTGGGCATGCCCAACGTCACCGGCGTGGAAGCCACTCGGCAGGTGCGGCAGGACCACCCGGACACCCAGGTGGTCGTGCTCACCACCTATGCGTCCGAGGACCTCGCCCTGGAGGCGCTGCACGCCGGCGCACTCGGCTACCTCACCAAGTCCGCCACCAAGGACGCGATCGCCCGCGCGCTCACCGCGGCCGCCGCCGGCCAGGCGGTGCTGGACTCCGGCGTCCAGCGCACCCTCATCCAGGCGGCGACCCGCAGTCAGCCGGCCCCGGCACCCGCCGACCGGCTCACCGCGCGGGAGACCGACGTCCTCAAGCTGATCGCCGCCGGTTTCGGAAACCGCGAAATCTCCCGGCACCTGTTCATCAGCGAAACCACCGTCAAGACCCATATCAACCGCATCTTCGCGAAGACCGGAAGCAAGGACCGCGCCCAGGCAATTCAATATGCCCGGCAGCACCGTTACACCGAATGAAGCTGCACCGAGTGAATCCGGTCGGCGGCAGCGGAATTCCCCGCGAATTGACCGGTGGAGTGTTTCCCCAGATCGGCACCCCTATGGCCCGGCGACACCCCGCCGGGCTTTCGCCTTTTCCGGGCGGGGGAGTAGGGGACGTTAGGGGTGGGTGGCGCTGATCGTTCTCCCTAGCATCGGTGTTCGACAGGTGTGATCCGGCCCGGTCTCTTCGTCGTCTCCTCGTCAAGCCGCCCGGGTGTCCGGCGTTGTCGATCCCGTCAATTGCGTGGAACCCGTAGAGGGAGAAAGAGGGGGCACCAGTGCGTGCAGAGCTCGACCGGCTGCCGGTGTTCGAACGGCAGCACATCCTGCTGCGCCTGGTGTGCGACTGCGCGGCAGAGGCGCTGGAGCGGGACGCCGAATCGATCGGGATCCGGGCGTCCTTCGTGGACCAGGGGGTCGGCTCGATCGCCGCGGTGGAACTGCACCGGCGGCTCACCGCGGCCACCGGGCTCGCCCTGCCGGTGACGATGGTGTTCGACCATCCCACGCCGCAGGCCCTCGCCGAGGAGCTGTACCGACGGCTGTACGGTGAGGCCGTGGCGGAGGACGTACCGGACGCCGGGACCGGCGCGCCCGCCGATCCGGAGGAGCCGGTCGCGATCGTCGGCATGGCCTGCCGGCTGCCCGGCGGCATCACCTCCCCCGAAGACCTCTGGCAGGTGCTGCTCGACGGCGAAGAGGTGCTCTCCGACTTCCCGGTCAACCGGGGCTGGGACGTCGACGGCCTGTACGACCCCGATCCCGACCGGCCCGGCCGCACCTACACGCGGCGCGGGGGATTCCTGCACGATGCGCCGGAGTTCGACGCGGAGTTCTTCGGGATCTCGCCGCGGGAGGCGGTGGCGACCGATCCCCAGCAGCGGCTGCTGCTGGAGGTCACCTGGGAGGGCCTGGAGCGCGCCGGAATCAGCCCGTCGGCGCTGCGCGGCACCCCCGTCGGCGTCTTCACCGGCGTGGAGAACCACGAGTACGGACCGGGCCTGCAGCACGTCGGCGCGGGGCTCGAAGGCCATCTGCTGACCGGCACCGCGGCCAGCCTCGCCTCGGGCCGGGTGGCCTACGCGTACGGCTTCGAGGGCCCGGCCGTCACCGTGGACACCGCATGCTCGTCCTCGCTGGTGGCGCTGCACATGGCGGCCCAGTCCCTGCGGCGCGGCGAATGCCGGCTGGCGCTGGCCGGCGGCGCCGCCGTGATGGCGAGCCCCGGCGGGTTCCTGGCGTTCTCCCGGCAGCGCGGACTGGCGGCCGACGGCCGGTGCAAGGCGTTCTCGGCCGATGCGGACGGCACCGGCTGGTCGGAGGGGGTCGGCGTGCTCGTCGTCGAGCGGCTCTCCGACGCCGTACGGCACGGGCACCGGGTCCTTGCCGTGCTGCGCGGTTCGGCAGTCAACTCCGACGGCGCCTCCAACGGCCTGACGGCACCGAGCGGACCGGCCCAGCAGCGGGTGATCCGCAGCGCGCTGGCCGATGCCGGGCTGACCGCCGCCGACGTGGACGCCGTGGAGGCGCACGGCACCGGCACGGCCCTGGGCGATCCGATCGAGGCCCAGGCACTGCTGGCCACCTACGGCCAGGACCGGCCGGCCGGCCGGCCGCTGCGGCTCGGGTCGGTCAAGTCGAATCTGGGGCACACCCAGGCGGCGGCCGGGGTCACCGGAGTGATCAAGACCGTGCTCGCGCTCCGGCACGGCCTGCTGCCGCGCACCCTGCACCTCACCGAACCGACCCCGCACGTCGACTGGTCGGCGGGCAACGTGGAGTTGCTGACCGAGGCCGCGCCCTGGCCGGAGACCGGCCGGCCGCGCCGGGCGGCCGTCTCGTCGTTCGGGGTCAGCGGCACCAACGCCCATGTGATCCTGGAGGCCGTCGCGCCGGAGGAGGCCGAAGAGCCCGCCGGGGAGCCCGACCGGCCCTCCGCCGAACAGGCCGGTGCGCTGCCCTTCGCCGTCTCCGGCAACGGCCCCGCCGGGGTACGGGCACAGGCGGAACGGCTCGCCGGCTTCCTCGACGAACGCCCGGACCTGCGGCTGCCGGACGTCGCCCACTCGCTCGCGACCACGCGCGCCCAGCTGACGGACCGGGCGGTGGCCGTCGCCGCGGACCGTACCGCTCTCGTGGTCGCCCTGCGCGCATTCGCCGCGGACGGCAGCGCGCCGGGCATCGTGACCGGCACACCGGCCGAGGGCGGCCTCGCGTTCCTGTTCACCGGACAGGGCAGCCAGCGGCTCGGCATGGGCCGGGAGCTGTATGCCCGGTTCCCCGTGTTCCGGCAGGCGTTCGACGAGGCCTGCGCCGCGCTCAACGCCTTCGTGGACCGGTCCGTCGAGTCCCTGGTGTTCGGGGACGCGCCCGAACTGCTGGACCGTACCGAGTACACCCAGCCCGCCCTGTTCGCCTTCGAGGTGGCGCTGTTCCGCCTGGTCGAGTCGTGGGGCGTCACACCGGACTTCCTCGTGGGGCATTCGATCGGCGAGCTGGTGGCCGCCCATGTCTCGGGGGTGCTGGATCTGCCGGACGCCGCCCTGCTGGTGGCCACCCGCGGCCGGCTGATGCAGGAGCTGCCCGAGGGCGGGGCGATGGCCGCCATCGAAGCGGGCGAGGACGAGATCGCGCCGGAGCTCGCCGCACACGCCGCGCGCTCCGGCACCGGCGGGCTCGGCCTGGCCGCGGTCAACGGCCCCCGGTCCGTGGTGGTCTCCGGCGACGAGCAGCCGGTCCTCGAGCTGATGGCGTCCTGGCGGGCCCGCGGCCGCCGCACCCGGCGCCTGACCGTGAGCCATGCCTTCCACTCGCCGCGGATGGAGCCGATGCTGGCCGAATTCCGGTGGGTCGCACGGGTGGTGTCGTACGCGCCGCCAAGGATCCCGATCGTCTCCAATGTGACCGGCCGCGTGCTCACCGCCGAGGAGACCGGCGACCCCGAGTACTGGGTGCGCCATGTGCGCGAACCCGTCCGCTTCGCCGACGCCGTCGCGCTGCTCGCCGGATCCGGCGTGTCGACGTTCCTCGAACTGGGCCCGGACGGCGTGCTGTCGGGCATGGGCCAGAGCTGCCTGGACGACGCCGATACCGATGCCCGTACCGATGCTCGTACCCATGCCCGCACCGACGCCGTGTTCCTGCCGGTCGTGCGGGCGAACCGGCCCGAGGCCACGACCTTCACCACCGCGCTCGCCCGGCTGCACACGCGGGGCGTCGGCGTGGACTGGGCCGCGGCGCTCCCGGCCGGGGCCGCCGAAGTGGACCTGCCCACCTATGCGTTCCGGCGCAAGCACTTCTGGCTCGACGCCGGGGCCCCCGCGGGGGACCTGGCCTCGGCCGGGCTCGCCGACGCCGGACACCCGCTGCTCAGCGCCGTCGTCACGGTGCCCGACACCTCGGACATCGTGCTCACCGGCCGGATCTCGCTGCGTACGCACCCCTGGCTGGCCGACCACGCCGTCCTGGGCACCGTGCTGTTCCCCGGGACGGCATGGGTGGAGCTGTTCAGCCGCGCCGGGGACGAGGCCGGCTGCACCCGTATCGACGAGCTGACCCTGACCGCCCCGCTGGTGGTGCCCGAGCGGGGCGGGGTCGCGCTGCGGCTCGTCGTCCGGGCCCCGGGCGAGTCCGGCACCCGCAACGTCATGGCCTATTCCCGCGCCGACGGTGACGAGACCTGGACCTGCCATGCCGTCGGCGTCCTCGCCCCCGGCGGGCCCGTACCGGCGGCGGAGCCGGGGGTGTGGCCGCCGCAGGGTGCCGAACGGATCGAGCTGACCGGCTTCTACGACCGGCTCGCCGACGACGGCTACGGCTACGGCCCGGCCTTCCAGGGCCTGCGGGCCGCCTGGCGGCGCGGCGCCGAGGTCTACGCGGAGGTGGCGCTGCCCGAGGGCACGGAGACGGCCGGGTTCGGCGTGCACCCCGCGCTGTTCGACGCCGTTCTGCACGCGGGCATCCTCGCCGAGAAGAGCACCGGGGTCGCCCTGCCGTTCTCCTGGCGAGGGGTCGAGATCCATGGCGTGGGGGTACCGGCACTGCGCGTACGGATCGTGCCGCAGAACGACGACGCGGTGGCGATCACCCTCACCGACGGGACGGGCGGACCGGTCGCCTCGGTGACGGCGCTGGTGTCGCGGCCGGTCGACGCGGCCCAGCTGGAGGGCTCCCCGTCCGGCGCCGACGCCCTGTTCCGGATCGAGTGGACGCCGCTTCCCGCGGTGTCCCAGGCACCGGCGGAACGGTGCCTGGTCCTCGGGGACGATGTGCTGGGGCTCGGCTTCGAGGACTGTGCCGGTCTGGAGGTCTGTGCCCGTCTGGAGGACGTCGGGGAGGTCCCTGACGTCGTGTTCGTGCCCTTCGGACCCGGACCCGCGGCGGATCCCGGCCAGGCGGTGCAGGCCGGCCCCGCGGTGGATCCGGATGCCGTGCACGCGGCCCTGACCCGGGCCCTCGGACTCATCCAGGCATGGCTCGCCGACGAGCGCTTCGCCGGCGCACAGCTGGTGTTCGTGACCCGCGGGGCGGTCTCCGACGGGACCGGCGAGCGCCTCGTGGACCTCGTCCATGCCCCGCTGTGGGGACTGGTGCGCTCGGCGCAGGCCGAGAACCCCGGCAGCTTCCTGCTGGCCGACATCGACACCACGGAGGAGAGCCGGCGCGCGCTGCTCGCCGTGGCCTCCTACGGCGAGCCGGAACTGGTGCTGCGACAGGGCAGGCCGGCGGCGCGCAGGCTGATCCGGACCGGCTCGGACGCCCTGGTGCCCCCGGCCGGTGCGGCGCACTGGCGGCTGGACGCACCGGTCCGCGGCACGCTGGAGAGCCTGCGGCTGACGCCCGCCCCGGCGGCCGGCGCGCCGCTGCCCCCGGACCACATCCGCCTCGCGGTGCGCGCCGCCGGCATGAACTTCCGTGACGTTGTCTCTCTGCTGGGCATGGCGGCCTCCGAGGACGTCCTGGGGTACGAGGCCGCCGGTGTGGTGACCGAGGTCGGCGCGGCGGTCACCGGTCTGTCGGTCGGCGACCGTGTGCTGGGCCTCGTCAGCGGCGCCTTCGGCCCCGCGGCGGTCGCCCCGCGGGACCTCGTCGTACCGCTGCCGCCCGACTGGGACTTCGCGGACGCCGCCGCGGTACCGCTGGTCTATGCGACCGCGCTGTTCGCCTGGGAAGACCTCGCCAAGGTCCGGGCGGGGCAGCGGGTACTGGTCCACGCCGGTGCGGGCGGTGTCGGCATCGCCGCCATCCGGCTGGCGCGGCACCGGGGCTGTGAGGTGTTCGCGACGGCGAGTCCGGGGAAGTGGGACGTGCTGCGGTCGCTGGGGCTCGCCGATGACCACATCGCCTCGTCGCGGGATCTGGACTTCGCGCAGAAGTTCCTCGCCGTCACGGACGGCGCGGGGATGGACGCCGTACTCAACTCGCTGACCGGCGATTTCGTGGACGCCTCGCTGCGCCTGCTGCCGAGCGGCGGGCACTTCGTCGAGATGGGCAAGACCGACATCCGGGATGCGGCCGAGGTCGAGGCGCGGCACCCCGGCGTCCACTACCGCGCGTTCGACCTGATCGACGCCGGGCCCGTACGGCTCCAGCAACTCCTCCTCGAAATCACCGGGTTGCTCGCCGAGGGTGTCCTCGCTCCGATGCCGGTGCTGGCGTGGGATGTGCGGCGTGCCGCCGAGGCGTTTCGGTTTATGAGCCGGGCGCGGCATGTGGGGAAGTTGGTGTTGACGGTGCCGCGT
>NZ_LGKG01000202.1 GCF_001294335.1 Streptomyces chattanoogensis | reverse complement strand
GCTGCCACCCCCCGTGCCTCCATTCGCCCCCACTGGCCCCACCTCCCCTGCCGAGGCCACATGCTGACGCCCGCTCACCCCGGCCCGCCCCCCTCCCTGCCACGCCTGCGCCACCCCCGCCACCAGCGGGCCGATTGGGCGGGGCGCTGCGCGGGGACAGGTGGTTCCGGAGGGAAGAAGGCCACAGCAGTCGCGGAACAGGCGATGGGGGTAAATGCCCCAGAGTCCCCCATTCGCCTCTACCGCCCAGCATCTGAGGAACCGTCACCGTGAGATGTACTCGTACCACTTCGCCCGAGCCGCCGCCCACGCGGCTACGGTCATATGAAGGCGGCACAACAACGGCGACGGTGGCAGAGGGGGCACAGGCGCGATGAGTCTCAGCGACGACGGCGGCTACGGCGGCGACCGCGGTCCCGAGACGGGCCAGACCCGTACACGGCTTCCCGACAGCGGAGGCGACACCTACGGCTCGGGACGACGCTCCCGAGCCGGCGTCTCCAGCCGCAACCTCGTCACGGCCGTCGGCGTGGTCGTCCTGCTGATCGCCGCCATCGCCTTCGCCAACCGCAGCGACACCGGCAACACCGACGCGGCATCCGACTCCTCCCCCAAATCCAGCACCCCCCAGCCAACCGCCCCCACCGGCACCAAGCCGGTCACCGGCAAGAACGGCGACATCGCGACGGGCTTCGCAAAGACGGAGCAGGGGGCGCAGTCGGCGGCGGCTAACTACGCGGTGGCGTTGGTGTCCGCCAATATCCTCAAGCCCACCGAGCGCCACTCCATCGTTCAGAAAGCCTTCGCACCCGACAAGGTCGAGGAGATGCAGACGAAGCTTGACGGCGCGTACTCGGCCGGTTTCCTCAAGAAGCTCGGCCTCGACGCGAACGGCAACGCGACTCACGGCATGACCTACATCTCCCGCACCGTCCCCGTGGGCACCAAGCTGGTGAAACTCTCCGGCAACACCGCGAGCCTTGAGGTGTGGTGCACCGGACTTTTCGGCGCGGCCGGGGCAAAGTCGACCACTCCGGTGACAAGCGACTGGTTCACCATGCACCTCCAGCTCAAGTGGGCAGACGGCGACTGGAAGGTCGACGGATTCTCCCAGACGGACGGCCCCGCCCCGGTGAACGGCGACAACAAAACGTCCGGCGCAGACCAGATCGCCGAAGCCGTTCAGCAGTATGGAGGGTTCACCTATGCACGGTAACCAGCGGAGGCGCCCGCTCACCGTCACCTCCTTGCTCGTGAGCGTGCAGACCACGGTGTTCATACTGGCCACACGCGCCTTGGCCGCACCAAGCCCCAGCCCGTCGCCCAAGGACAAGTGCGACCTGATCGTCGGCCCCGCCAAGGACTACTGCCAATCCGGCGACAAAGCCCCCTCCGGCACCCCCAAACTCCCCTCCACCAACCCCCTCGACAACAACCCCCTAGACCCCCTCACCTCCCTCGCCAAGGGCTGTGCCAAAGCCGCCGCCTGGATCGTCACCAAGCTCTCCGACGCCGTAAAAGCCACCTCCCAGGTCGACTTCACCAACGCCGCCTTCCTGCGCCAGTACGCCGTCGTCTTCGCCGCCTCCACCGTCCTGACCCTGGTCCTGTGGCTGCTCGCCGTCGCCAAGCGCGCCGTCCGCGGCGTACGGCTCACCGAGGCGATCAGCGAAGCGATCGGCTTCCTCTGGCTGACCGTCCTCGCCTCCGCCTTCACCCCGCTCATCCTCTACACGGTCGTCTCGGCCACCGACGGCGTCACCGAGATCATCGCGAAGGGCACCGGCGCCCAGACCGACACCTTCTTCGGCGCCTTCTCGGAGGCGCTCACCAAGGGGACGGACATCGGCGGCGGCCCCATCATGCTGATCGTCGTCTCGCTGGTGTCCGTGCTCGCCGCCGGCGTCCTCTGGCTCGAGCTGGTGGTCCGCGCCGCCCTGCTGTACGTCGGCGCGCTCCTCGGCACCGTCGTCTACGCCGGCCTGGTCGACAAGAACATGTGGGCGCACGTCCGCCGCTGGGCAGGCATCATGATCGCGGTGATCATGGTGAAACCGGTCATCGTGATAGTGCTGGGCATCGCCGGCGCACTCTCCTCCGACAAGGGCCCCAACGCCTTCTCCGCCGTCGTGTCCGGCCTCGCGATCATCCTGCTCGCCATCTTCGCCAGCGCCATGATCTACCGCTTCGTCCCCGGCTTCGGCGACGAGATCGCGAACTCCCGCAACAACCGGATCATGCAGGGCGCCGAGAACAAGGCGGCCGCCGTCATCAGCTCCCCCGCCGCCCTCGTCCGCCAGGGCATCAACACACACAGCGCCCGCCGCTCCGGCGACGGCGGCAATCAGGGCGGCCAGAGCAACCAGGGCAGCCAGTCCCGGCCGGCCGACGCCGTCGCCGGCGGCGTCGCCGCGCACAGCTCCCGCTCCGGCGGCGACCGGGCCGCGGCCCCCGCTCCCCGTACGAACCCCAACCCCGGTCCGAGCACCAGCGCCCGCACTGGCAAGACAGCAGGAGGTGATGGGCGTTGAGCGCGCAGTCCCACCCGATCGCACCCCGGCGCACGTATCTGATCGGCCGCGCCCGCCCCCACGCGATCGTCGGCAAGAACCGCGAGACCGGCGAGATCGCGCTGATCATCGCGGGCGCGTTCCTCGGCATGATGTGCGGCCTCCTGGTGCCCGTGCTCTCCCTCCGCATCGTCACCCTCACCGGCTTCCCGATGCTCGGCCTCGCCGCCGTCTACGTCCCGTACAAGGGCCGTACGTTCTACAAGTGGTTCGAGATCAACCGCAGCTTCCGCCGCACGGTCCGCAGTGGCGCCACCTACCGCTCCGCCGCCGCCGAGGCGGGCACCCGGCTCGACGGGCGGGAGATCGAGATCGGCCCGCCGCCCGGCATCGGCCGGATCAACTGGCTGTCCGCGCCCTTCGGCCCGGACGAGATCGCCGTACTGCTGCACGCCGACCGCCGGACGGTGACCGCCGCCATCGAGATCGAGGGACCCGGCGTCGGCCTCCGCGACAGCGAGGACCAGGAAGCCCTGGTCGACCGCTTCGGGACGCTCCTCAAGCACGTCGCCAACGGGGACGGCTTCGTCACCCGTCTGCAGATGCTGGCCCGCACCCTCCCGGCCGACCCCGACGCGCACGCCAAGGACGTCGCCCAGCGCGGCGACAAGAACTCCCCCCACTGGCTGCAGGAGTCCTACGACCAGCTCCAGTCGATGGTCTCCACCTCCTCCGAGCAGCACCGCGCCTATCTCGTCGCCTGTATGCACTACACCCGCGAACTGGCCGCCGAGGCGCACACCATGGCACGCGCCGCCCGCACCCAGCACGGCGGCCTGCTCGGCCGGAAGGTGGACCGCGACGCCGGCCTCGCCGTCGTCATGGCCCGCGAGCTCACCGACATCTGCGCCCGCCTGGCGGAGGCCGACATCCGCGTACGCCAGCCCCTCGGCCAGGGCCGCCTCGCCTCCCTCGTGCACTCCATGTACGACCCGGACCACCCCATCGACCACATCCAGGCGATGAGCAAGCGCAACGCCTGGCCGGCCGAACTCGACGCCACCGAGCCGACCTACCTCCAGGCCAAGACCCGCGAGTCGACGACCCGCGCGCCCTGGTGCCACTCCACCGCCTGGGTCAAGGAGTGGCCGCTGACCCCGGTGGGCGTCAACTTCCTCGCGCCCCTCCTCGTCCACACCCCGGACGTGATCCGCACGGTCGCCGTCTGCATGGACCTGGAGCCCACCGAGATCGCCATCGAGCGGATGCTGACGGAGAAGACCAACGACGACGCCGAGGCCAGCCGCGCCGCCAAGATGAACCGCGTCGTCGACCCGCGCGACGTCGCCCACCACGGCCGCGTCGACCAGCGCGGCGAGGACCTGGCCTCCGGCGCCGCCGGCGTCAACCTCGTCGGCTACATCACGGTCTCCTCCCGCTCCCCCGAGGCACTCGCCCGCGACAAGCGCACCATCCGCGCGTCCGCCGGCAAGTCCTATCTCAAGCTGGAGTGGTGCGACCGCGAGCACCACCGGGCGTTCGTCAACACGCTGCCGTTCGCGACCGGGATCCGCCGCTAACGCCGCTAAGCCGCTGGGAGGCGCGTACGTCATGGCCATGTTCGACCCGCTCGGTGCCCTCACCGACGCATTCACCAGCTTCCTGTTCGGGAAGGTGGAGACGACACGGCTGCCCGTACGCACCTCCACCGGCCAGGCCCAGGCCGTCTATCTGCCCACGGCCGCCCCCGGGCTCGGCGACTCCGGTGTGATCATCGGCCGCGAGGTCTACAGCGGCAAGGGCTATATCTACGACCCCTTCCAGCTGTACGGACAGCAGCTCCCGGCGCCCCACTGGCTCGTCCTCGGTGAATCCGGCAACGGCAAGTCCGCGCTGGAGAAGACATACGTCCTGCGCCAGCTCCGGTTCCGCGACCGGCAGGTCGTCGTCCTGGACGCCCAGGGCGAGGACGGCGTCGGCGAATGGAACCTCATCGCCCAGGAGCTGGGAATAACCCCCATCCGCCTGGACCCCACCGCCGCCCTCAACGGCGGCATCCGCCTCAACCCCCTCGACCCCTCCATCACCACCACCGGCCAGCTGGCCCTGCTCCGTACGATCATCGAGGTCGCGATGGGGCGCGGTCTGGACGAACGCTCCGGCTTCGCCCTCAAGGTGGCGCACGCGGCAGTACTCAACGACTTCGGCTCCATGGACAACGCCGGGGGCAGCAACGGCAGCAAGACGCCCTCCAAGCGCCAGCCCGTCCTCACCGACATCGTCGAGCAGCTGCGCCATCCGCAGGCGGAATCCGCCGAGGCCATGAACGTCGACATAGACGATGTACGGGCCTGGGGCCTGGACGTGGCGCTCGTCCTGGACCGCCTGGTCGACGGTGACCTGCGCGGTATGTTCGACGGCCCGACGACGGCGGGCATCGACCTCGACGCGCCCCTGATCGTCTTCGACCTCTCGCATATCGACCGCAACTCCATCGCCATGCCGATCCTCATGGCGATCGTCGGCGTATGGCTGGAGCACACCTGGATCCGTCCCGACCGGAAGAAACGCATCTTCCTGGTCGAGGAGGCCTGGCACATCATCAACTCCCCCTTCGTCGCCCAGCTCTTCCAACGTCTGCTGAAGTTCGGCCGCCGGCTCGGCCTCTCCTTCGTGGCCGTCGTCCACCACCTCAGCGACGTGGTCGACGGTGCGGCCGCCAAGGAGGCCGCGGCGATCCTCAAAATGGCCTCGACCCGCACCATCTACGCCCAGAAGGCCGACGAGGCACGCGCCACCGGCCAGGTCCTCGGCCTGCCACGCTGGGCCGTCGAGATCATCCCGACCCTCACCCCCGGTATCGCGGTCTGGGACGTCAACGGCAACGTCCAGGTCGTCAAACACCTCATCACCGAGGCCGAACGCCCGCTGGTCTACACCGACCGGGCCATGACCGAGGCCTCCTCGATGCCGACCGACGAGGCACGCGCCCTCGAAGCGGCGGCGGACGCCGAGGCCGAGGCACGCGCCGAAGCCATGGCGATGGAACGGCAGTTGCGAGACGAGTCGAGCGAGACGGTGGCGTGACACGCGGATACGAGCGGGAGCGAGACCACGGCAGGTACGGCAGCCGGGACGACTATGACGCCAGGCCCCCGCGCGGCCGCGAGCGCGGCGTCCCCGACGCCCTGCTCATAGGGCTACTGGTCTTCCTGCTCGGCCTGACCCTGCTGGTCTGGACGGCGGCCGGCCTGGCCGGCCTCCTGGCCCACGGCTCCTGGCCGCACGGCGTCACCTACACCGGCACCCCCGTCGCCCTGCGCCACCTCGCAGCCGCCCCACACGACCTGGCCGCAGCCTGGCCCGACACTCCCAAGGACCAGCTCTCCGGTTACGGCCTGTTCTGGGGCCTCTTCATCGGCGAACTGATGGTGCTGCTGGTCCTGACGATCTTCACCCTGGGAACGGTCACCCGCTATCGAGCGGTACGCACCGCACGCCGCCAAGCAGCCGCCACGGCCACCCGCGCACCGGCCCGCGACACGGCGGCGGCCGCCCCCGAGACCGCGACAACGGCCCCCCACACCCACGACACGGCACCTGAGCCCGCACCCGCGCCACCCCCGACTTCTCTCCAGAAACCCCCCGTCACGGCCGGCACTCCCTCCCCCGCCCATGACCTTCATCCCGACCAACGGCCCACGCCCCCACGCAATTCCCCCATCGCCCACAATCCGCCCGAATCATTCGAACGAGTGAACGAGTTGGTCGGGCCCGCAGCGCCGCCCGAAGCGACCACGCCCACCGCCACGCCGCTGCCCCAACCCCGCCTCCCCCGCCTTCACTTCACCCCCGACCGCGCCGCCGCCCGCGCGACCGCAGCCGCCGCCGTAACGGCCGCCGAGGGCCCTCTGGTCATCGCCACCACCGACCCAGCGCTTTGGGCCGACACCAAGGACGCCCGCGCCAAACTCGGCCCCCTGCTCACCTACGACCCCACCCACCGCCTCGACACCCCGGCCCGGCTCCGCTGGTCCCCCACCGCCGGCTGCGAGGACATCGCCACCGCCACCACCCGCGCCGCCGCCCTGCTGGCCCCCGTACGCCCCGCGAGCACCCTGGACTCGGCCGTCGCCGACGCCGCCCAGACCCTGCTGCGCTGCTGGCTGCACGCCGCCGCCATCGACGGACGTCCGTTCCGCCAACTCCACCGCTGGGCCCACGCCTCAGGCGCCGCACAGGAGCCCGTACGCATCCTGCGCACCAGCCCCAAGGCCTCCGCCGGCCAGGCCGGCGAACTGGAGTCCGTCCTCACCGCGCACGCCGAACGCCGCGAAATGGCGAAGGAGTTGCTCGGCCGCACGCTGGCCGCCCTCTCCTCCATCCACATCCGCGACGCCTGCAATCCTCCCCGAGCGGATTCCCTCATTCTCGAATCATTCGTCCATGAGGGGGGAACGCTCTACGTGGTAGGCGAACCCATCGAGGACCCGCGTACCAACCCGGGTGCGATGCCACTGCTCACCGCACTCCTCTCGCACGTGGTCGAGCACGGCCGCCGCATGGCCGAACGGTCATCTGACGGTCGGCTCGACCCACCACTCACCCTGGTCCTGGACGACATCGCGGCCCTCGCCCCCCTGCCGACCCTTCCCGGCCTCCTCGACACCGGCCACACCCGCGGTCTGCTGACCCTCGCCACCATGCGCTCCCAGGAACAGGCCCGCGCCCGCTGGCCCCACCAGCCGCTGCCTGCCTGACAAACCCCGCTACGGGCCCCGTCCACCCCACGCCCACCCCAGCAGCGCGGAGCGACTGACCCCCAAACGCAGAAAAGCCCCGCACCATACGGTGCGGGGCTTTCCCCAAAAATTGTTCGGCGGCGTCCTACTCTCCCACAGGGTCCCCCCTGCAGTACCATCGG
>NZ_LGKG01000201.1 GCF_001294335.1 Streptomyces chattanoogensis | reverse complement strand
CGCCAGCACCTCGTCCAACGCCTCCGCGAACACCGGGAACCGGCCGTACAACTCCCGCCCCATACCCACCCGTTGCGCACCCTGCCCCGAGAACAGCACTGCAAGCGGGCGGCCCGTCTCCGCGCGGCCTCGGGCCGTCTCGGACAGCTCGCCGTCGGGGCACTGGGCCAGCAGCACCGCGCGGTGCTCGAACACCGAACGGCCCGAGGCGAGCGAGAACCCGACGTCCACCGGTGACGCCGTACCCCTGCGCGAGGAGATCCGCTCGACCCCTGCCGCCAGCGCCTCCTCGGTCTTGGCCGACACCAGCCACGGCACCACGGTGGGCACCGACCCCGGTTCCGCCACCGGCTCTTCGTCCGGTTCCGCCTGCTCCACGATCACATGTGCGTTGGTGCCGCTGATGCCGAACGAGGACACACCTGCCCGCCACGGCCGGTCGGCCTTGGGCCACTGGCCGCCGCCTGCGTGTGGCCGAGGTTGGACTTCACCGACCCCAGCAGCAGCGGACGCTCGGGGTCACGGTCCTGGCCGTACGTGGCCAGCAGCGCCTGGGCCTCGATCGGGTCGCCGAGCGGGGTGCCGGTGCCGTGGGCCTCGACCACGTCCACGTCCGACGCCGACAGACCGGCGCCGGCCAGCGCCTGGCGGATCACCCGCTGCTGCGAGGGCCCGCTGGGCGCGGTGAAGCCGTTGGAGGCGCCGTCCTGGTTGACGGCCGAGCCCCGTACGACCGCGAGGACGGGGTGCCCGTTGCGGCGGGCGTCCGACAGGCGCTCCACGACCAAGACGCCCACACCCTCGGACCAGCCGGTGCCGTCGGCCGCGTCCGAGAACGCCTTGCACCGGCCGTCCGCCGCCAGCCCGCCCTGCCTGCTGAACTCCATCAGGGAACCGGGGGACGCCATGACGTTCACCCCGCCGACCAGGGCCAGCTCGCACTCACCGGCCCGCAGGGCATGGCTCGCCGTGTGCAGGGCCACGAGCGAGGACGAGCATGCCGTGTCGACGGTCACCGCCGGGCCCTCCAGGCCCAGTGTGTAGGACAGCCTCCCGGAGGTGGCGCTGGCGGCGATTCCGGTGCCGATGTCGCCGGTGGCGTCGGCCAGGGAGCGTACGAGGAGGTAGGCGTAGTCCTGGCCGTTGGTGCCGATGAACACGCCGGTGCGGCTGCCGCGCAGGGTGGTCGGGTCGATGCCGGCGCGCTCGAACGCCTCCCAGGAGGTCTCCAGCAGCAGCCGCTGCTGCGGGTCCATGGTGACCGATTCGCGGGGCGAGATGCCGAAGAAACCGGAGTCGAAGTCCCCCACGCCGTCGAGGAAGCCCCCTTCCTGACTGACGGCGTTGCCGCGCCGGTCGACCCCGGCTTCCCGCAGGGCGTCCAGGTCCCAGCCGCGGTCCGTGGGGAACGCGCCGATCGCGTCCTTGCCCGCGGTCAGCAGCTCCCACAGGTCCTCGGGCGATTGCACACCGCCGGGGTAGCGGCAGGCCATCGCCACGATCGCGATCGGCTCCGTGGCCGCGGCGACGAGCTTGCGGTTCTGGCGGCGCAGGTTCTCGGCTTCCTTCAGCGAGGCGCGGAGGGCTGCGACGACGGTTTCACTGGATGTGGTCATGGTCCGCTCTTTCAGCACTCTTGGGGGATCAGCGCTCTTGGGGGGAATTGCCGTCGAATGCCGCCTGCACCAGGTCGGCGACGTCCATCGCGTCGATCGACTCGTCGTAGGCATCCGCTGCCGTGGCGGAGGCCTCGGCGCCGGACGCCGCGGTCTGCTCGGCGGCGAGCTTCAGCAGGGGTTCGAGCACGCCGATCTCGCGCAGCTGGGCCACGGATACGGACGCGAGCAGGGCCCTGATGCCGGAGGAGTCCAGGTCGCCGTCGCCGGCTGCCCCCTCCCCCTGGCGCTCCCCCGGGTCCTCGTCGGGGACGAGCAGGCTCAGGAGGTGGGCTGCCAGGGCGGCGGGGTTGGGGTGGTCGAAGACGAGTGTGGCGGTCAGGTTCAGTCCGGTCGCGGCGCCGAGCTGGTTGCGCAGTTCGACGGCGCTGAGGGAGTCGAAGCCGAGGTCGCGGAACGCCCGGTCGGCGGCTACGGCGTCGGCTGTGGGGTGTCCCAGTACGGCCGCTGCCCGGGTGCGCACCAGGTCCCGTACGGCTTCGGTGCGCTTGGCGGGCGGCAGGCCCGTCAGCTTCTCGCGCAGCGCGTCGCCCGTGGTGTCCTCGCCGGTGTCCCCCGCCGCCGGGTGCCCGGCGTCGACGGCCGGCTCGCCGAGCAGCGGGCTGGGCCGTACGGCGGTGAAGGAGCGGACGAACCGGTCGCGTGCGATGTCGGCGACGACCTCGGTGGGCCGCCCGTCCATGACGGCCCGGCGCAGCGCCACGACGGCGAGGTCCGGGTCCAGCGGGCGGATTCCGGTGCGCCGGGCCACGTCGGCCGCGCGCTGGTCGGCGGCCATTCCGCCGCCGCCCCATACGCCCCAAGCGAGGGATGTCGCGGCCAGGCCCTGGGCCCGGCGCTGTTCGGCGAGAGCGTCCAGGCAGGCGTTGGCGGCGGCGTAGTTGGCCTGGCCCGCGTTGCCGACCGCTCCGGAGGACGAGGAGAACAGGGCGAACACGGCCAGGTCCAGGTCCTTGGTGAGGTCGTGCAGGGCCAGGGCCGAGGCGGCCTTGGCGCGGAAGACGTCCTCGAAGCGGTCCGGGGTGAGGCTGTCCAGGACACCGTCGTCGATGACGCCGGCGGTGTGGACGATGCCGGTCAAGGGGGCCGTCTCGGGGATGTCCGCCAGGACCTTCGCGAGCGCGTCGCGGTCGGCGGCGTCGCACGCGGTGAGGGTGACGTCGGCGCCGAGCGCGGTGAGTTCGGCGCGCAGTGCGTCCGCGCCGGGCGCGTCCGGGCCGCGGCGGCTCAGCAACAGCAGGTGCGGTGCGCCCGCCCCTGCCAGTTCGCGGGCCACGTGGGTGCCCAGGGCTCCGGTGCCGCCGGTGATCAGGACGGTTCCGGTGGGGTTCCACTCCCGGGTGCTCCGCCCGGCCGGTACGGGGACCAGCCGGCGGCCGAGGACGGCGGAGGGCCGGATCGCGATCTGGTCCTCGCCGCCGGGGGCGGCGAGCACGTCGGCGAGACGGGCGGCGGAGCGGTCGTCGAGGGTGCCGGGCAGGTCGATCAGACCTCCCCAGCGCTGCGGGTACTCCAGGGCGGCCACCCGGCCCAGTCCCCACACGGCGGCCTGGGCGGGTCCGGACACCGGCTCGCCGGGCGCGGCGGCGACCGCGCCGCGGGTGACGCACCACAGGGGTGCGGCGAGGTCCGCGTCGCCGAGCGCCTGGATCAGGGTGGTGGTGAGGGCCAGCGCCTCGGGGGCGTGCGCCGGGTGGGCGGGGTGGGCGGGGTGCGCAGCAAGGGCGAGCAGGGAGACCACGGTGGTGAACTGTGGCCCTTCTGCGGCCTGTTGGCGCAGCAGGTCGGCCAGGGCGGCGCGGTCGGTGCCGGGTGCCGTGAGGCGCACGGTGTCCGGGCCCAGGGCCGCGAGGACGTCGGCGACCCACGGGTCCTGCTCGTGCCCTGCCGGGATCACGGCGAGATGGGTGCCCGCCGGGGTGTGGGAGGGCGTGCGGGTCAGCGGCGTGAAGGTGATCTGCTGCCGCCAGCCGTCGACCGTGCCGGACGCCTCGCGCCTGCGGCGCCAGTCCGCGAGCGCGGGGAGCACCTTGGCCAGCGCGTCGCGTTCGACGTCGAGCGTCGTCTCTAGTTCCGCGAAGTCCGCCTCCCGTACCGCCGACCAGAAGCCGTCGTCGACGGCGGTCGCCGGGGTGGGGTCGGTGGCGGACTGGCCGGACTGGCCGGACTGGGCAGTCGGCCAGAACCGCTGGTGCTGGAAGGGGTAGGTGGGCAGGTCGGTGCGGCGGGGCGCGGTACCCGGCCCGGTGAGGAGGGCGGGCCAGTGCGGGCTCAGTCCGTCCACGTGCAGCCGGGCGAGCGCGGTGACCACACTCTCCTGCTCACCGCGGTGCCTGCGCAGCGCCGGTACGGTGACCGCCTGCGAGGGCAGGGTGTCCAGGGTCTCCTGGGCCATGGCGCACAGCGTGCCGTCGGGGCCCAGTTCCAGGAACGCGGTCGCACCGCGGTCGGCGAGGGTGCGGACGCCGTCGCCGAAGCGGACGGCCTCGCGGACGTGGCGCACCCAGTAGTCCGGAGAGCACACCTGCCGCTCGGTCGCCACCTCGCCGGTCACATTGGACACGAGGGGGATCGCGGGGGCGTCGTAACCGACGCTTTGGGCGACTCGTCGGAAGTCCTCGAGAACGGTGTCCATGTGCAGTGAGTGAAATGCATGGCTCACCCGCAAACGCCTAGTCTTGCGCCCGTCGGCGGTGAACTTCTCCGCGATGCCGAGGACGGCGGCCTCGTCGCCCGAGAGCACCACCGACCGCGGTCCGTTGACCGCGGCGATGGACACGCCGTCGGTCAGGTGCGCCCGGGTCTCCTCCTCGGTGGCCTGGACGGCGACCATGACGCCACCCGCGGGCACCGCGTCCATCAGCCGCGCCCGTGCGGCCACCAGCCGGCACGCGTCGTCCAGGGAGAAGACCCCGGCCACGTGCGCGGCCGCTATCTCGCCGACGGAGTGCCCGGCGACGAAGTCCGGGCGGATGCCCCAGGATGCGACCAGTCGGTACAGCGCGACCTCGAGGGCGAACAGCGCGGGCTGGGTGTAGCCCGTCTCGTTCAGCCGCTCCGCGCCCCCGACCGCATCCCCGAACATGACCTCCCGCAGCGGGAGTTCCAGTTCCGCGTCCAGGCGTGCCGTCACCTCGTCCAGGGCCTCGGCGAACACCGGGAAGCGGGCGTGGAGTTCCCGGCCCATGCCCACGCGCTGCGATCCCTGGCCGGAGAACAGCACCGCGAGCTTGCCGCGGCGCTCCGCGACCTGGCCGCGCAGGACCTGGGGGGTGTCGAGTCCGTCGGCGAGTGCGGCCAGGCCCGCGAGCAGGTCCTCGCGGTCTTCGGCGAGGACGGCGGCCCGGTGGGTGAAGGCCGACCGGGTGGTGGCCGTGGACAGCGCGAACTCGGCGACGGTGAGGTCGGGCCGGGCGGCCACGTAGGCGTGCAGCTGCCGGGCCTGGGCCCGCAGCGCTTCCGGCACGGCGCCGGACACGGGGACCGGCAGCGGGCCGCCCGCCTCCTGGGTGTTCTCAGGCTCGTCCGCCACGGTTACGGCGGGCTGCTCGATGATCACATGGGAGTTGGTGCCGCTGGCGCCGAAGGCCGAGATGCCGGCCCGACGCGGGCGGCCTGTACGGGGCCAGTCGGCCGCCTCCGTCAGCAGTTCGACGGCTCCGGCGCTCCAGTCGACGTGTGCCGAGGGCTCGTCGATGTGCAGGCTCCTGGGCAGCACGCCGTGGCGCATCGCCAGCACCATCTTGATCACCCCGGCGAGGCCCGCGGCCGCCTGGGTGTGACCGATATGGGACTTCACCGACCCGAGCAGCAGGGGCAGTTGGGGGTCACGGCCCTGCCCGTAGGTGGCCAGCAGCGCCTGCGCCTCGATGGGGTCACCCAGGGTGGTGCCGGTGCCATGTGCCTCCACGGCGTCCACGTCGGCCGGTGCCAGCCCCGCGTTGGCCAGCGCCCGCTGGATGACGCGGCGCTGCGAGGGGCCGTTGGGCGCGGTGATGCCGTTGCTGGCGCCGTCCTGGTTGATGGCCGAGCCGCGCAGCACCGCGAGCACCTCGTGCCCGTTGCGGCGGGCGTCCGAGAGCCGTTCCAGGACGAGCACGCCCACGCCCTCGGACCAGCCGGTGCCGCCCGCGTCGGACGCGAACGGCCGGCAGCGGCCGTCCGGTGCGAGGGCTCCCATCTCGCCGAACTCGACGAAGTTCACCGGGCTGGACATCACCGTCACACCGCCGGTCAGGGCGAGGGAGCACTCGCCGTTGCGCAGGGCCTGGGCGGCCAGGTGGAGCGCCACCAGGGACGACGAGCACGCCGTGTCGACGCTGACGGAGGGGCCTTCCAAGCCGAAGTGGTAGGCCACCCGGCCGGAGAGCAGGCTCGCCGACTGCGCGGTCTGCGCGTGCCCCAGCTGGCCCGCTTCGGGCCGGTAGTCGCCCGAGCCGCCGCCGATGAACACGCCGGTGTCGCCGCCGCGCAGCCGGGCGGGGTCGATGCCGGTGCGCTCCAGAGCCTCCCAGGTGGCTTCCAGAAGGATGCGCTGCTGCGGGTCCATCACCATCGCCTCGCGCGGTGCGATCCCGAAGAAACCGGGGTCGAAGTCGGCCACGTCGTAGAGGAATCCGCCCTGGCCGGTGACGGTCCGGCCGTGGCCGTCCCGGTCGCCGTGCAGTAGCCGGTCCAGGTCCCAGCCGCGGTCGGTGGGGAAGCCTCCGATGGCGTCCGTTTCGCCCATGACCAGTTGCCACAGGTCCTCGGGCGAGCGGATCCCGCCCGGGTAGCGGCAGCTCATGCCGACGATGACGACCGGGTCCTCGGCGGCGTCGGCGGTCTTCGCCCGCGCCACCGCGGGGAGTTCCGCCCCGCCCTCGCCGAGGAGTTCGGCCCGTAGATACTCGGCGAGCGCGTCGGCCGTGGGGTAGTCGAAGACGAGGGTGGCGGGCAGGGCCAGGCCCGTCGCGACGGCGAGCTGGTTGCGCAGGTCGACCGCGGTCAGCGAGTCGAAGCCGAGGTCCTTGAACGCCTGGCCGGCGGGTACGGCGTCGGCGTCCGCGAACCCGAGCACCGCGGCCACCCGGTTGCGGACCAGGGCCAGCAGGACCTCGGTGCGCTCCGCGTCCGGTCGGGCGGCAAGTTCGGCCCGCAGGCCGGTCGCGGTGTCCGCCGTTCCGGGCTCGGTGCCGTCCGGCTCCGCCAGCGCCTCGCGGGCCTCGGGGAGTTCCGCGAACAGGGCGCTCGGCCGGCTGCGGGTGAAGGCGGGCGCGAACCCGTCCCACCGTACGTCGGCGACCGTCACCGCGGGGCTGTCGGTGCCCAGGGAGCGGGCGAGCGCGGTCAGGGCCCGCGCGGGGTCCATCGGGGGCAGTCCGTTGGTCCGCAGGTGCGCGGCCAGGCTGTCGGAGGTGGTGTCGGCCCAGCCGCCCCATGAGACCGCCGTGGCGGGCAGTCCGCGTCCGCGCAACGTGCGAGCCAGGGCGTCGAGTTGCGCTCCGGCCGCGGCCTCGGTGTCCCGGCCTCCGGCACCCCAGGTCCCGGTGATCGAGGAGAAGAGGACGAACACGTCCAGGGGGCGATCGCCGGTCGCCGCCTCTGCCACGGCCGCCAGCTTCTCCACGTCGGTGCGCAGCGCGACCAGGGCGGCACCGGGGTCCGCGGCGGTGGCGGTTCGGTAGACGTCGGCGTCGGACGGCCCCTCCGCGTAGATCACCGCGGTCAGCGGTTCCGGGAGCGCGGCGAGCGCGCTCAGCAGCGCCTCACCGTCGGCCGGTGCGCAGTCGATCACCGTCAACGGCACGCCCAGGGCGTCGAGTTCGGCGCGCAGCTGCGCCGTGTCCGGTGCGGTGGGGTCGGCCAGCACCAGGTGCCGGGCGCCCTGTTCGGCGAGCCAGCGGGCGCAGTGTCCGCCGGTGCCGGACGCGGGGCCGACGACCAGGACCGTGCCGGTCGGCTGCCACGGGGTCGCGGGGGTGTCGTCCGTGGCGCGCACCAGCCGTCGTCCGAAGGCTCCGGAGGGCCGCAGCGCCACCTGGTCCTCGTCGCCGGTGCCGGACAGTACGGCGCGAAGCCGTTCGGCCGAGCGCCGGTCGAGCGTCTGCGGTACGTCGACCAGGCCGCCCCAGCGGTCCGGGTGGTCCAGGGCCGCGACCCTGCCGAGCCCCCACACCGCCGCCTGGGCGAGGCTGACGTCGGTCTCCGAGCGGCTCACCGACACCGCGTCGCGGGTGACGCACCACAGCGGGGCGTCGATTCCGGCGTCCGTCAGTGCCGCTACCGCCTCGTTCGGCCATGCCGGTCCGGCGGGGAGGGCGTCGGCGTACGGGGCCGCGAGCAGGGAAACCACTCCGGTCCACGCAGTTCCTTGTGCGGCGAGTTCGGCAAGCTGTGCGGTGAGTGCGCCGTGGTCGGCCGGGTCGGCCTCGACGGTGACGGCGGACTCGCCGAGGGCCGCGAGGACGGCGGCGGTCCACTCGTCGTCGGCGGCGCCCGTCGGGACAAGCGCCAGCCACGGTCCGGCGAGGGTGCCGGGCGCGGCGCCGGGCAGCGGCTTGAAGGCCACGTGGTAGCGCCAGCCGTCGACGGTCGAGCGCTCGACGCGCTTGCGGCGCCAGGCGGACAGGGCGGGTACGAGGGCCGACAGTGCGGCATCGTCCAGTTCGAGGCTGTCCGACAGCGACGAGAGGTCCGCGCGGTGGGCGAGGGCGGTCAGCAGCGCGGTCTCCTCGGGCCGGTCCTTGCGCAATACGGGGACCGCCACCGCCGTCTCGTCCAGGGTGTGCTGGGCCATCGCGGTCAGCACACCGTCCGGGCCCAACTCCAGGAAGACGGATGCCCCTTCGGCGGCCAGGGCGCGGACGCCGTCGGCGAAACGGACCGTCTCCCGGACGTGCCGGACCCAGTAGTCGGGCGAGCACACCAGCCCCTCGGCGGCGACCTCCCCGGTCACGTTCGAGACCAGCGGGATCTGCGGCGCCTCGTACGACAGCCCCTCGGCGACCCGCC
>NZ_LGKG01000200.1 GCF_001294335.1 Streptomyces chattanoogensis | reverse complement strand
GTTGTCGGGGGTGTAGCTGCCGATGAAGCTGTTGGCCGACGAGACGGTGGTGAAGGTCGCGTTCTCGGTGGCCGAGCGGCCCTTGGCGTCCTTGGCGTTGGCGACCACCTTGTACTTGGTGCCGCGCTCCAACGGGCGCGAGGGCCGCCAGGAGGAACCGTCGGCGGCTATCGAGCCCTTGACCGTGGCGCCGTTGTCCACCTGGACCAGCCGCACGGCGGTCAGCTTGCCGCCGGTGACCTTGACGCCCGTGTCATTGATACCGGCGTCGGTGGCACCGTCCTCCACCGAGAGCTTGATCTTGAATCCGGAGGCGTCACCGGCCTGACCGTTCTTGCCGCCGTCGTTACGACCCGACGAGGCATTCCCGCCACAGGCGGCCAGGGCCACCACACCCGCCGTACACAACGCCCACACGGTCGATGTGCGGCGCATTGACCGGCGCATTGACCGGCGCCTGGGCGGCGATGCAGGTTTATCCGGTGTTGTCACGAGCTGCTCCACACAGAGGGGTTCGACTACGGGCTTGCGGTGTTGGCAGCGACCATAGGGACCATTCCTAAACCCGTCTCTTAGATGGCTCCTGATAACACCGTCGGGGAAGCGGCCGCGAGACGCGCCCAGTTGGCCGTGGCATTCGCCCCGAAGCCGACGTTCCCCGGACCGGCGGGCCGGACAGACCCCAAGACCTGCGGCTCTCGAAGGCGCCGCTGCGGTACCGGGACCTCGATTCGTTTGACCCGAAAGGAGTTCAGGGAATTCAGAGAGCTACCGATGAGAGCTTTACGTATCCGCGAAGGCAGAAATTTGTGTGAATTTTCAGGTGATTTTGTTTGATTTCACCCTCTGCTGCGGCGTAGCGTGAGGGTGGTCCGGTTGAAAGGCTGGGCCGCGATCCGAGATCCGAGATCCAAGGAGGCAATCATGAGCTTCCGAAAGGTTTTCCCTCTGAGGCGCAGGCATGGCTGCGGCGACTGGGATGACGACTGGGACTACTACGGCTACGGATACGGTCGTGGATTCGGCCGTAGGTTCGGCCGTGGAGGATACGGTCGTGGATTCGGCCGTGGGTTCGGCCGTGGAGGCTTCGGCTTCCGTCACTAGCCCAGCGGGATAACTTCGAGGCTGGTCCCTGTTCCACGAGGGCCGGCCTCTTATCGTGCGCGGGTGGATCCAGCGCTCGGGGAACGGGCGGAGGAGGCGGGGCGGCCGAAACGGACCGCGACACCGGGCGAGTACAGCACGCTCACCGGGGCGCCGAGCGGCCGCGGAAGCCCGGCGGACAGGGTCAGATCTTCATCGCACTCGATCAGTTCGGCCCGGTGCAGCGGCCACCGCGGGTGGGTGTTCGGCAGGTACCTCGCGCGTCCGAACGCGGAATTGTGCATCCCCCAGCGGGCGGTGAGGAAGTGTTCCAGATCGGTGGGCTCGTCGATCCGCTCTCGCGGGCGGACCGTGATCCGGCTGTACGCGCCCTGAGGCCCGGGCCAGCGCCTGGTGCTGGTGTAGATGATGGTGTCGTCACTGCGGCGGACGGCCATTCGGGACCAGAGGTACGGCAGTTGGAAGACCGTGCGGGCGATGGCCACCGGTATGAGGCGGGACGCGTCGAGCGAGCGGAAGACGACGCCGCGGCGGCCCTGGGCATCCACCGAGTAGAGACGGACATTGGTCTCCGGGAAGGTACCCAGGTAGGGCACGCCGGGGAGGCGAAACCAGCCCACGCGGTGCATGCGGAAGGGGACGAGCCCCACGTAGGTGGCTCCGTCCAGCGTGTCGGGAACGGTGCCTGCCGGGAGGAGAGGGGCAACCTCCGCGGGGTCAACAGCCCAGTGCAGGAAGGCCAAGTCGAGCCACGACTGGGTGAGCAGCGCGTTGCGCGGGGAACCGGGAGGATCGGCAGATATCGGTTCAGGCACCGCCGGAAGGACATCACACACTGGGTGCACCGATGCTTGCGCTCCACTGCCGGCATGCGGTGGCGATGTGTTCGGCGGCGCCGTCGAGCAGCATCAGGCCGATGCGGTCGACGTGGCGGTGCCGCCACGAGGCCAGTTCGGTGCCGTCGACCCACTGGTTGAAGGCACCCAGCGCCGGCCCGGTCTGGACCTGGTAGTTCACCTTTCCGGAGCCGTCGCCGTCCATGGCGAGGCGCGTGGTGTGGAAGAAGTACCAGCGGAACACCAGGGCCATCTTCTGTTTGGGGTCGGCGTCGGCCCGGTCGATATCGGTCTCGCGCCCCTGTGACCGGAGATAGGAGCATACGTCACCCCAGACCTCTTCGAGGCTTCTCCCGAAATACGTTCTCTCCAGGAGGGAACGGGTTTTCTGCGGTATGTCGTCGAGGCCGTCGTAGTGGGAGTACAGGGAGAACAGTTTGTTGGCCCGGGTGGGGAAGAAAACGCCTTTGCGGAGCACCTGCACCTTGGCGCCGAATTCAAACATGTCGCCTGCGGGGGCGTAGGCGGTGTCGGCGATGCCGATGTCCTGCAGCATGTCCTTGACCTCGGTGCTCATGCCGGATTCCACCGTGCACTGGTTGATGGATCCGGTGAGTACGTAATCGGCGCCCAGCACGAAGGCCGCAGCGACCGCAGCGGGGGTGCCGAGGCCGCCGGCGAGGCCCATGCAGATCGGTTCGTCGTAGCCGTACCGGTGCTGGGCCTGCCGCCGGAGCGTGAGCATGGCGGGCAGCATGACCGTGGCGACGCCGCCGTCCGTGTGGCCGCCGGAGTCCGCCTCGACCGTGATGTCGTGGCTCATCGGCACCGTCCGGGCGAGCTCCACCTGTTCGTCGGTGAGGGCGTTCTCCCGGCGGAGCCGGTCCAAGACCGGTCCGGGGGCGGGTGCCATGAACTGCTCGGCGACCTCCGGCCGGGAGACCTTGGCCATGATGCGGTGGTCGCACAGGGTGCGGCCGTCGGCACCGCGGTGCAGTCCGCGTGCCCGGTAGAGGACGAGCGCGGGGGTCATCTGCATGAAGGCCGACGCCTCGATGACGGGGACGCGGTGGCGCATCAGCAGCTCGACCAGGGCGCGCTCGGCCGCGGGGTCGTCGTGGTCGGCCAGGACGTTGACGCCGTAGGGCCGGCCGTCGGCCAGGCCGTGCTGGACCTCCTTCACCGCCTGCTCGATCTCCGGGAGCGGCAGACCGCCGGTTCCCAGGAAGCCGAGCATGCGGTTCCGGCCGAGCCTGACGACCATCTCGGCCGAGGCGATGCCCCGGTACATACCGCCCACGGCGTAGGCGTGGCGCACGCCCATGCGCCGACGGAACAAGGGGCTGCCGAGCGCGGCGGCCGGTGTGTCGGGGAGCGCGGCCGGCGTATCGCGCCGGGCAGCCGGTGTCTCGGTCCGGGCGGCCGGTGTCTCGGTTCGGGCGGCCGGTCGGGGGGCGGAGCGGATCTGGTCGATCAGTCGGCCGAGCACGCGGCCTCCGAGTTCGACGAAGTCGGTGACGCCGTGGTCGAGGAGATGGTGCACGCTCTCGGTCCAGCGCACGGGCTGCACGATCTGGTCGACGAGGGTGCGCGCGGTCCGGCCGGGGGCGTACGGGCGCGCCGTGGCGTTGGCGATCACGGGCGTCGCGGGGTCCCCGAGGGCGAACCCGTCGACGAATCGGGCGAAGTCCTGCTGTGCCTGGTGCATCAGGGGCGAGTGGAAGGCGCCGGACACGTTCAGTCTCACGCAGCGGACGTCACGCGCATCGAGGTGGGCCACCAGCGCGTCGACGGTCGCGGTGTCGCCGGACACCACCTGCTGCTCCGGTGCGTTGTCGTTGGCTACGGTCAGGCCCAAGAAGCCGCTTTCGTCGAGGAGTTCGCGCAACCGTGCCGCATCGACCCCGACCACGGCCGCCATGCCACCGCCCCGTGCCTGTGCCATCAGTGCGCCGCGCCGCTGGACGAGGCGCAGTCCGGTCGCGAAGTCGAAGGCGCCGGCGGCGTGCAGGGCGCAGTACTCCCCCAGGCTGTGCCCGGCGAGGAAGGCCGGCTGGTCGCCGGTGTTCTCGCGCCACTGCCGGTGGGCGAGCGCTCCGACCACGAACAGCGCGGGCTGGGTGTACTCGGTGCGGCCCAGTTGCCGGTGCGGATCGTCCAGGCACAGCGTGCGGAGGGAGTAGCCGAGGATCTCGGAGGCCTGGTCGGTGAGTTCCGGATAGGCGTCGAACAGTTCGCGCCCCATGCCACGCCGCTGGGCGCCCTGGCCGGGAAAGACCACTGCCTTCATCTCAGCGGCCTCCCTGCGCGGAGGTCGCCGGGGCGGAGACGTCTTCGGGGGCGTCATCCAGGACGTCATCGGGGGCGTCATCGGGGGCGTCATTGCGGGCATCCTCGACGGCACTCTCCACCATGCCCTCGACCGCACTCTCCACCACGCCCTCCACCACGCCCTCGACGGCGTCCTCGGCTGCGTAGAGCCGGTCGCAGAGGCGCATCAGCTTGTCGAGCGACTGCGGGGCCGTCATGACCTCGGCATGCATCGAGGTGTCGACGTCGATGGTGAAGAAGTCGTCGATCTGATCGGCCCACTCCTGCCAGTACGCGATGCCGTCCACGGTGGGGAGGGCGGGGTTCGGGAAGAGCACCATGTGCTCCTCGAAGGCGCCGAAGAACGCACCGCCCCGGTTACGCAGGTAGTAGCAGCGCAGTCCGTCGCGCCGCGGCAGCGGGTGCACCGTGTACGTCTCGCCCTGCGTGGCCTCGAAGTAGCGCGACAGCTGCCGGACGCGGGAGCGCAGCTGTGTCTCGGTCTTGCTGACGCCGCGGGCCAGGGCGGCTGCGATCAGGGAGTCGCGGAACGCCGTGGTGTCCAGGGTGGTGTCGACCTCGTCGCGGCGCAGGATCGGGGTGCCGCCGCCGTGTGCGTCGAAACGGTTGTTGCCGAGGATCAGGTTGACGGCGCGGAAGTCGCTCACCTTGGTGACCACGTCGGCGTCGAAGTTCCCGCCGACGACGAGGGCGTTGGCCTTGTTGGTGGATTCGGCGTCCAGCGTGTCCAGCATCACCAGCGTGCGCACGTCGGCGCCCTTCAGCTGGAGCTGCCGCACGGTCTCGTACGCGAACAGCCCGCCCAGGGAGAACCCGCCGATGTCGTACGGGCCTTCCGGCTGCACGGCGAGGATGAGGGACGCGTAGTGCTCGGCCATGGCGTGCTGGCCGGTGAGGATGTCGGTGGAGTCGATCCAGCCCTTCGGCTGGATGCCGTAGAAGGGGCGCGGGCAGCGTGCGGCCAGCGGGGCGTAGGACTCCACGCCGCCGTTGCCGTGGTGGACCCAGAACACCGGTCGGCCGGAGGTGACGCCATTCATGCGGACCAGTTCGGGGAAGGCGTTCGGCGATGCGGGCCGGGCGCGCGGTGCCGGGGCCTTTGCCCGTGGGGCCTCCGCCGAGGGGACCTCGTCCAGCGGAGCCACCGGAGCGGACTCCGGGGCGGACGCTGGGGCAGCCGTGCCGGTGATCGCGTCGACGACCTCCTGCAGCGTTTCGCAGCCGGCGATGACGTCGAGGGTGAGGGACGCGTCGATGTGCGTCTGCGCCTGGGTGAGGAACTGCATCATGAAGATGGAGTCGAAGCCGTAGTCGCCCAGGGACTTGTCCCCTCGCAGGGTTTCCGGGTCGACCTCCAGCAGCGTCGCCAGGAGGTCCCGGACGACGGTTCCCACGGCCTGTGGCTCGGTCGGCTGGGCGACGGGTGCGGGTACGGCCGCGGCCGCCGGCTCGGGGTGTGCCGGCAGGAAGCGCTGCCGCATCCGGGCATGGTCGCCGTCGAGGGCGATGGCGCTGGTCAGGCCGGTCGCCCAGATGCGGTCCAGGGCGTCGATGCCCACGGATGCGCGCATCGGCCGCATGCCCACGGACTCCAGGAGGTGGACGGTCGACGGGTCGGCGCCCATGCCGCCCTTCTCCCACAGCGGCCAGTTCACCATCAGGGTGCGGCCCGACCGGCGGCCCAGGTCCACCAGGGCGGTGCGGTGGGCGGCGTATCCGTCCATGAAGGCGTTGGCGGCGGCGTAGTCGGCCTGTCCGAGGTTGCCGAAGGCGGCCATGGAGGAGAAGCCGATGAAGCAGTCGAGCGGGACGGCGGCGGTCGCCTCGTCGAGGTGGCACAGTCCGGCGACCTTGGCCGCGAACACCTCGCGGAGGTCGTCCGCGGTCTTCCTGGCCACGAAGCCGTCGCGCAGCACTCCGGCGGCGTGGACGATCCCGTGCAGCGCGCCGTACTCGGCCTGGACATCGCGCACCGCCCGGGTCACGTCGGCGCGGTCGGCGACGTCGAGCACGCGGTAGTCGGCCCGGGCACCCAACGCCCGCAGGGCGGTGAGCAGTTCCTGCTGTGCCGGGCCCGCCGGGCTGCGGCCGCACAGGACCAGGGCGGGCGTCTCGACGCGCCGGGCGATGTCCTTGGCGAACAGGGCACCGAGTCCTCCGGCGCCGCCGGTCAGCAGGTAGACGCCGCCGTCGCGCCACGGCAGTACGGGGGCGGCCGGTGCGACTTCGCGCCACTGGGACACCTGTCGGCGTCCGCCGCGGTAGCGCACGGCCTCCTCGGCCGTGTCGGCGCCGTCGCGCCGCAGCCGTCCGGCCAGCTCGGCCGGGGCCGGGGCGCCGTCACCGTCCAGTGCGATCCACTGGGTCAGCAGCTTGGGGTGCTCCATGCGCGCCGTGCGGAGCATGCCGCTCAGCCCGCCC
This sequence comes from Streptomyces chattanoogensis, assembly GCF_001294335.1. Lineage (GTDB taxonomy): Bacteria > Actinomycetota > Actinomycetes > Streptomycetales > Streptomycetaceae > Streptomyces > Streptomyces chattanoogensis. Next base: position 1,880 of record NZ_LGKG01000200.1, on the reverse strand, counting down.
AGCCAGGGCGCGTGTGCGGGGGTGACGACCTGGATCAGGCGCGGCGGCCGGGCGGGCTCCTGCGCCTTGTCGCGCAGCAGCTCCAGCAACCGCTCGGCGTACTCGGTGTAGCGGGTGGCGGTCTCGCCGCGGGCCTGCCAGGTTTCACAGGTGGCGCCGCCCAGCGCTTCGCCGAGCGCGGTGGCGTCCGCCTCCGGGAGTTCGCACAGCACGACGTGCCGCTCGACGTCGTCGCCGTGGTGCTCCGGTGCCGCGCTCTCGCGCCAGTCGGCATGGATCAGCAGGGCGGGCGTGGTGGCCGGCTCGGCGGTGCGGGGCGCCGGGCTCGGCTTGCTGCGGGTGCTGAAGCCCAGCAGGCGCACGCAGACGGTGCCCTGTGTGTCGCAAAGGTCGATGTCCAGGCGGCGTACGCCGGAGTCGCGGCGGTCGTCCGCGGCGCGGCGCGCGAGGGCCCAGCCCTCGGCCGGGGTGGGGGCCAGGACCTGTATCTCGCGCACGGTGAACGGAAGTGCCGTCCCCTCCGGTGCGTCGCCGTGCTCGTCCAGCGCCAGTCCCAGGGTCGTCTGCAGGGCGGCGTCGAGCATGCCCGGGTTGAGTGTCAGCGAGGATGCCGCCGCCTCGGGGAGCAACAGGCGCGCAAGGGCGGTGTCCGCCCCGTGGTACAGCTCCTGCACGGCCCGGAACGCGGGGCCGTAGCCCATGTCCCTGCGCGCGAACAGCGCATAGCACTCGGCGCCGGAACGCCGGAACGGGAGATGCGCGCGCAGTGCGTCGACATCGTGGGCGTTGTGGGTGTCTGGGGTGTTGTGGGTGTCTGGGGTGTTGTGGGTGCTGTCGGAGGCGAGGAGCGCGGGGTCGATGTGTGCGGTGCCCGTCGCGTGCAGGACGCGGTCGCCGTCGCCGTGGGCGTAGACCTCGAACGTCCCGTCGGCCGGGTCCACGTCGACGGCGAGGGTCTGAGGTGCCGTCACCTCAAGGGGACGCAGCCAGGTCACGTCGCGCAGGCGGACGCCCGTGGGGGTGGCTCCGGGGGTGGCCCGGACGAGCGCGTCGCGCACGAACTCGAGGTAGGCGGCGCCGGGCAGGACGGGCGTGTCCCCCACGCGGTGATCGCGCAGGTAGAACTCGTGCCCGGTCAGCTCGCGGTGGTAGGGCGACGGTGGTGCGCTCGGCTCCGCGGCCACCGCTGCCGGGGCCCCTGCCGTGTTCTTCGCGGTGTTCTTCGCGGTGTTCTTCGCGTCGGCGATCCAGTAGCGCTGCAGCTTGAACGGGTAGGCGGGCAGCGGGATACGCCGCATCGGACGGCCGGCGGACAGGCGTCGCCAGTCGACGTCGAAGCCGGTGACCCAGAGCTTGAGCAGGCGTCCGAGCTTGCCCTTGGCTATCCAGCTGTCGATGGCGAGGGCGATGTCCTCGTCGCCGGCGAGCTCGTTCCACGGCCCGTGGCGCTGCGCCCGTCCGGTGTGCAGGCCCGGTGCGGTGCCGCCGCCGAGGAAGACGCCCAGCCGCTCGCGGAGATCGGCGAGCGAGGAGGTCAGGAAGGCGAGGCGCTCCTCCATCGCGACCCGGCCCGTCTGCAGGGTGTGGGCGAGGTCCGGCAGGTCGGCCTCGCCGAGCCTGCCCGAGTCGATCCAGCCGGCCAGTTGCCTACGTATTCCTCGAGGACGACATGGGCGTTGACGCCGCCGAAGCCGAAGGAGCTGACTCCGGCCCGGCGCGGCAGCTCACGGCCCTCGGCATCGCGCAGAGCGGGCCAGGGCCGGCGTTCGCGTACCAGGTGGAACGGGCTGCCGTCGAGGTCGATATAGGGATTGACGGTGTCGCAGTGCAGGCTCTTGGCGAGCGTGCGGTGCCGCATCTGCAGCAGCACCTTGATCACA
>NZ_LGKG01000199.1 GCF_001294335.1 Streptomyces chattanoogensis | reverse complement strand
GGGCCAGGGCGGGGGTGTCGGGCCGGGCCTGCGGCGGGGTGGTGTGCGGGGCCGGGGCTTCGTCGCGGGGCGGGGCCGTCGGCCGGGGCGGCTCTCCCGGCGCGGCCAGGGTCTTCGCGAGGTCGTCCATCGCCAGGTGGACGACGGTCACCGGCTTCGCCGGGTCCGCCATGACGGCGGAGCGCAGGGCGGTGGCGAGCGCCTTGCCCTCGCCCGCGCCCGGAACGGCACCCTCCCCTTCGCCCACCCAGGGGATCGCCGTGACGACGACCGCGTCGCAGCCCTCGCCCGCGAGCGACTCAGCGAGCGCGTCCCGGAAGTCGTCCGGTGTCGCCCCGGGCGCCAGGACATGGGGGCGCAGCGGACGCAGGCCTTCGGTGAGGCAGGCGTCGTAGGCCAGCAGTGCGAGCGATTCGGAGTTGCCCAGGATTGCGATGCGCGGGCCGGCCGGGAGCGGCTGGGAGGCCAGCAGCAGCCCGGCGTCGATCAGCTCGGTGACCGTGTCGACGCGGATCACTCCGGCCTGGCGCATCAGGGCGGCGACGGTGCTGTCGGGGATCCGGACCGTGGGGACGGCATGGCCCAGCGGGGCGGTGCCGCTGTGGCGGGCGCCCTTGGCGACCACGACCGGTTTGACGGCGGCGGTGCGGCGCGCGAGCCGGGCGAACTTGCGGGGGTTGCCGATGGACTCCAGATAGAGGATCACCACATCGGTGTCCGGGTCGTCGTACCAGTACTGGAGGAGGTCGTTGCCGGAGACGTCGGCGCGGTTGCCGGCCGAGACGAAGGCGGAGATACCGGCGATGCCGCCGTCACCGGGGCCGCGTGCGTGCAGTCCGCTGAGCAGGGCGATGCCGATGGCCCCGGACTGGGTGAACAGGCCGATGCGGCCCGCGCCGGGCATCCGGGGTGCCAGGGAGGCGTTCAGCCGGACGGCCGGGGCGGTGTTGATCATGCCGAAGGCGTTGGGCCCGATGAGCCGCATGCCGTACGAGCGGACCTGGCGGAGCAGGGCGCGCTGCCGCTCGCGGCCTTCGGGGCCCGCTTCGGCGTATCCGGAGGAGAGGATCAGTACGCCCTGGACGCCGTGTTCGCCGCAGTCGCGGACGACGTCGGGCACGCGGGCCGCAGGAACGGCGATGACCGCCAGATCGACCGGGTCCGCGATCTCCCGCAGCGAGCGGACGGCGGGCACGTCTTCGGGCCCGAGGCGGTCCATGTCCTCGGGGAAGGCGTGGTTGACGGCGTGGACGCGGCCGGTGAAGCCGGAGTCGAGGAGGTTGCGCAGCGCGGAACGGCCGACGCCTCCGGGGGCGCGGCCGGTCCCGATGACGGCGACCGAGCCCGGGGCGAGCAGCCGCTGGACGGAGCGGGCCTCGGCGCGCTGCTCACGGCCGCGCATCACGGCCACGGACTGTTCGGTCGGCTCGAGGTCGAATTCCAGCCGGACCACGCCGTCCTCGAAGGTGCGCTTCTGGGTGTAGCCGGCGTCCGTGAACACCTTGATCATCTTGGTGTTCGCGGGCAGCACCTCGGCGGCGAACCGGCGGATGCCGCGCTCGCGGGCCACCGCGGCGATGTGCTCCAGGAGGGCGGAGGCGACGCCGCGGCCCTGGTGGGCGTCCTGCACCAGGAAGGCGACCTCGGCCTGGTCGTCCTCGGGGTTCTTGGCGGGCAGCCCGTGGTCGTCGATCCGGTCGTAGCGGACGGTGGCGATGAACTCGCCGCCCACGGTGGCGGCGAGGCCGACCCGGTCGACGTAGTCGTGATGGGTGAAGCGGTGGACATCGCGGTCGGACAGACGGGGGTAGGGCGCGAAGAAGCGGTAGTACTTCGACTCGTCCGAAACCTGCTCGTAGAACGACACCAGGCGTTCGGCGTCGTCGGGGGTGATCGGGCGGATCCGCGCCGTGCCACCGTCGCGCAGCACCACGTCGGCTTCCCAGTGGGTCGGGTACGCGTGATCCGGCTGCGTCTGCATGCGGACAGCGTACGGCGGGGCTCTGACAACCGGCTCGGGATGCGTACGCTCGGTCACAGCGGACGGCTGCCGGAGCACTCACGGCAGCGTGCGAGAATGGTCTAGACAACTGTCACGCGACTTGAAGGGCACCACCATGGCTGAGCGCCGCGTCAATGTCGGTTGGGCCGAGGGCCTGCACGCCCGCCCCGCCTCGATCTTCGTCCGTGCGGCCACCGCGGCCGGCATCCCGATGACGATCGCCAAGGCCGATGGCAACCCCGTCAACGCGGCCTCCATGCTCGCGGTCCTGGGCCTGGGCGCCCAGGGCGGCGAGGAGATCGTGCTGGCCTCCGACGCCGAGGGTGCCGAGGCCGCGCTCGACCGCCTGGCGAAGCTCGTCGCCGAGGGGCTGGAGGAGCTCCCCGAGACGGTCTGAGTCCGCCAGGTCTCCTGATCGCACTGTCCGCGGCCCCGCGGCGGTGACCGTTTCCGGTCGCCGCCGCGGGGCCGTTTCGTTGCGGGAAGCCCTCCGCTGCAAAGGCCCCTCCGTCGCGGGCATTTCCGTCGCACGGCCGGTTTCGCCGTTACGAGGGAGCTTCCGTCACGAGGGGGGGCGCGGAAAATCCGAGCGCGGCATGGAAGCTCGGCACGGAAGCGCGGCACCGAATTCCCCTTACCGGCATACCGAAACCCCGGGCTCGAATTACCCGGCATTCATGCACACGCGCCGGGCGGGATTATCCGGCCCGGAAATCGGGCCGGATAATCCCCGACACCCCGCACCTTTTTCTCCCACCCCCCTTTGTATACAGCCCGTGTGTTAATTGCGGGCACGCGCCGTGTTGACGGGCCGTTTCGCGTCCCTCACCGCGGGCACGGCGGGACGGCGCAGCCGGTGCACCGGGAGGGAGCGCTCGATATGAGCCGCCATCAGGGCGCGGGCCCGTTCCGCGTCTCCCCGGGCCACCGCGTCCAGCACCGCGCCGTGTTCGTCCCAGGACTCGGCGGCCCGCGCGGGCGCCTCCACCACGTACATCCACTCGATCTTGCGGCGCAGCTGGGTGAGCAGCGCCGTCAGGCTGGGGCTGCCGGCCGCCTGGGCGAGCGTTTCGTGGAACCAGCCGTCCAGTTGGCGTACGTCCGCGGGGTGACCGTGCCGGGCCCGCTCGCGGCCGAGCCGTACCAGGCCGCGCAGCACCTTCAGATGCGCGGGGCTGCGGCGGGCGGCGGCGCGGGCGGCACCCAGCGGCTCCAACAGGGCGCGGATGTCCAGGAGATCGGCCGCCTCCTGCTCGGTGGGTTCCGCCACGCAGGCGCCCGCATGCCGGCGGGTGGTGACGAAACCTTCGGACTGCAGGGTGCGCAGCGCCTCGCGGACCGGGACTCTGGAGACGCCGTAGCGGGCCGCGAGAATTTCCTCGATCAGCCGGCTCCCCGGCGCGAGCGCACCGGAAACAATATCGTCGCGAATCGCTGTGCACACCGCATGCGCGGAAAGATGGCCTCGCATCGTCCGTGCCTCCGCCGTAATCCCCGGGAACGCCGCCGATCGGCGGGTTTTGGGTGACTCTATTCGACGGGGACGACTTTTCCGACGGCCTCCGGAAATTCATGGAGAATTTTTGGCCACGGGTCACGGGCCACGGGTCACGGGCTGCGGACAGTGGGCGCCTGCCGACTGCCGTCCGCCGGCACCGAGCCCCCGGATATGCGGAAGCCCCGGCCGGTGACCGGGGCTTCGCAAGGACGCGGGGCGTCAGACGCTGACGCCGTGTGCGCGCAGATACGCGATCGGGTCGATGTCCGAGCCGTAGTCCGGGCCGGTGCGGGCCTCGAAGTGGAGGTGCGGCCCGGTGACGTTGCCGGTGGCGCCGGAGAGGCCTATCTGCTGGCCGGGCGTGACGGTCTGGCCGACCGAGACCCCGATGGACGACAGATGGCCGTACTGGGTGTACGTACCGTCGTGCATCTTGATCACGATGTTGTTGCCGTACGAGCCGCCCCAGCCGGCCTCGACGACGGTGCCCGAGCCGACGGCGTGGACGGAGGTACCGCTGGCGGCGTGGAAGTCGATACCGGTGTGGCTGCCGGAGGACCACAGGCTGCTGGAGGCCTTGTACCCGGTGGACACGTAGGAGCCGGCGACGGGGGCGACGAAGGTGTTGAGGCGCTTGCGCTCCGCCTCGCGGGCCGCGCGCTCCTTGGCCTCGCGCTCCGCCTTGGCCTTCTTCTCGGCGGCCTCGACGCGCCGCTTGGCCTCCGCGGCGGCCCGCTTGGCCTCGGCCTCGGCCTTCGCCTGTGCGGCGGCGGCCTCGGCGGCCGCATGCTGCGCGTCGGCCTGGGCCTCGAGCCGGTCGGCGAGCTCGCCGCCGATCACGACGGCCTGCTGAAGGCCGGTGTCCTCGGCGTGCGTCTGGCTCGTGGCGGCCAGCGCCGGCGAGGCGACGGAGGCGACGACTCCGGTGGCCGCGAGGGTGGCCATCCCGGCGAACTTGCGGGTCGTACGAGCCGCGCGGCTCGCACCACGATGTTTCCCGGTGGCACGGGTGAACGCCATCTGGTGGCTGGTCCTTTCCTTCCTTCTCGCCTACCGGGTTAGCTGACGGGTTCGGAGCAGGAAGGTCTCCTACGGACTCCTCCGGAGAGGGGTCCGATTCACCCCAGGGGACGTGTGGGTCCCCGGCTCCCCTGGCTCGCGCCGTACGGGGACTCGGCGATGACTGTCCGGTGCCACGGTTGTGGCGGACTTGTGACGGACAGCCGGACCGACGCTAATCGGGACATCTTTCAATCGCCAAACAGAACCGGCTTTTTTGTGCCGCACGCCACAAGAACAGGGGCAGCCGGCTGCTCGATTCAGGACAAACGGCGGCTCCCGTGGTGGACATGCACCACGGGAGCCGCGTTGTCGACATATCGCCCGCCGACTGGTGACGGGCAGTCAGTTGTCGGGTCTCAGCCGCTGACGACCGTCACCTTGCCGATACCGAGCTCCTTGACGGGGCCGGCGATCTGCGCGGCGTCGCCCACCAGGACCGTCACCAGCCGGTCCACCGGGAAGGCGCTGACGGCGGCCGCGGTCGCCTCGACCGTGCCGGTCTGCGCGAGCCGGGCGTACAACTGCGCCTGGAAGTCGTCCGGGAGGTGCTGCTCCACCTGGTCGGCGAGGGTGCCCGCGACGGCCGCCGCGGTCTCGTACTTCAGCGGCGCCACCCCGACGAGGTTCTGTACGGCGACATCCCGCTCGGCGTCCGTGAGCCCCTCCGCCGCCAGCGTGCGCAGCACCTGCCAGAGGTCCTGCAGGGCCGGCCCGGTGGAGGCGGTGTCCACGGAGCCGCTGATGGCGAGCATCGCGGCGCCGCTGCCGTCGGCGGAGGAGCGCAGCACCTGGCCGAAAGCGCGCACCCCGTAGGTGTAGCCCTTCTCCTCGCGCAGTACCCGGTCCAGCCGGGACGTGAGAGTGCCGCCCAGGCAGTACGTGCCGAGGACCTGCGCCGGCCATACCCGGTCGTGCCGGTCGGCGCCGATACGGCCGATCAGCAGCTGCGTCTGGACGGCGCCGGGGCGGTCCACGATGACGACCCGGCCGGTGTCGTCGGCGGTGATCGCCGACGGCTTGAGCGGTTCGGCGGTGGAGCCGCGCCAGGCGCCGAGGGTGTCGTCGAGCGCCACCTGAAGGTCGACGCCGGTGAAGTCGCCGACGACGACGGCGGTGGCCGTGGCGGGCCGTACATGGGCGTCGTAGAAGGCCCGGACGGCCGCGGCGTCGATGCGTGTGACGGTCTCCTCGGTGCCCTGGCGGGGGCGCGACATCCGGGAAGTGGCCGGGAACAGCTCCTTGGACAGCGCCATCGCGGCGCGCCGCGCCGGGTTGGCGAGCTCGTGCGGGATCTCGTCGAGGCGGTTGCGCACCAGGCGCTCGATCTCGCTGTCCGGGAAGGCGGGGGCGCGCAGCGCGTCGGCGAGCAGGCCGAGCGCGCGGGGCAGCCGGGAGGCCGGTACCTCCAGGGAGACGCGTACGCCGGGGTGGTCGGCGTGCGCGTCCAGCGTGGCGCCGCAGCGCTCCAGCTCGGCGGCGAACTCCTCGGCGCTGTGCTTGTCGGTGCCCTCGGACAGGGCGCGCGCCATGATCGTGGCGATGCCGTCCAGTCCCTCGGGCTCGGCCTCCAGAGGGGCGAGGAGGTTGACCTCCACGGCGACGACCTGCTGGCCGGGGCGGTGGCTGGTCAGCAGGGTGAGCCCGTTGTCGAGCTGCGAGCGCTCGGGCGCAGGGAAGGCCCACGGCTTGGGTGCGCCGCCCTTGGGCTGGGGGTGGAAGTCCATGGTGGGCGCGGCGGAATCTGCGCGGGTGGTGGCGTCGCTCACCGATCCGCCTCCTTGTCCTCGGTGTCGGCGGCCGGGTCGGCCGGGGCGGTCGGCTCGGTGGGCTCGTACACGAGCACCGCGCGGTTGTCGGGGCGCAGCCGGGCCTTGGCGACCGCCTGCACCTCCTCGGGCGTGATGGCCAGGACCCGCTGGACGGCGTTCAGCGCGAGCTGCGGGTCGCCGAACAGGACGGCGAAGCGGCACAGTTCGTCGGCGCGGCCGCTGACCGTGGCCAGACGGTCCAGCCATTCGCGCTCCAACTGGGCCTGCGCGCGCTCCATCTCCTCCGGGGTCGGCCCCTCGGCGGCGAACCGGGCCAGCTCCTCATCGACGGCGCGCTCGATGGCGGGGACCTCCACGCCACCGGACGTCTTCACGTCCAGCCAGCCCAGAGAGGGTGCCCCGGCCAGCCGCAGCAGGCCGAAACCGGCGGCCACGGCGGAGCGGTCGCGGCGCACCAGGCGGTTGTAGAGCCGGGAGGACTCGCCGCCGCCCAGGACCGTCAACGCGAGATCCGCGGCATCCGCCTCACGGGTGCCGTCGTGCGGCAGGCGGTAGGCCGCCATCAGGGCACGGGAGGGCACTTCCTCCTCGACGACCTCGCGCAGCTCGCTGCCGATGACCTCGGGCAGCGACCCGTCGCGCGGCGGCTGCTTGCCGTTGTGCGAGGGGATCGAGCCGAAGTACTTCTCGATCCAGGCCAGCGTCTGCTCGGGGTCGATGTCCCCGACGACCGACAGGACGGCGTTGTTGGGCGCGTAGTACGTCCGGAAGAACGCCTGCGCGTCCTCCAGGGAGGCGGCGTCAAGATCGGCCATCGACCCGATGGGGGTGTGGTGGTACGGGTGGCCCTCCGGGTACGCCATGGCCGTCAGCTTCTCGAAGGCCGTACCGTAGGGGACGTTGTCGTAGCGCTGGCGGCGCTCGTTCTTGACGACGTCGCGCTGGTTCTCCAGGGACTCGTCGTCGAGCGCGGCCAGCAGCGAGCCCATCCGGTCCGCCTCCAGCCAGAGCGCGAGCTCCAGCTCATGGGCGGGCATGGTCTCGAAATAATTGGTGCGCTCGAAGCTCGTGGTGCCGTTCAGCGATCCGCCGGCGCCCTGGACGAGCTCGAAGTGGCCATTGCCCTTCACCTGGGCGGACCCCTGGAACATCAGGTGCTCGAAGAGGTGCGCCAGGCCCGTGCGGCCCTTGACCTCGTGGCGGGAGCCGACGTCGTACCACAGGCACACCGCTGCGACCGGGGTCAGGTGGTCTTCGGAGAGCACCACGCGCAGGCCGTTGGCCAGCCGGTGCTCGGTCGCTGTCAGGCCGCCGGAGCCGGCTTGTTCTGTGGCCGTGTGACCCATGGGCATGTACGTCCCTTCGATCCGCTTGCGAGGAAGTCCTGTCACTGTATGCAACCGCGCCGACATCTGGCGAAGTTCCCGGACGAGCGGACCCGTACGGAGGGCGTGCGCGGCGGCCCCGCGAGCGCCGAAAGGGGAGTCGCGGTCGGCGTTGTCAGTGGGGCGGTCCACAATGGTCCGCGTCAGACTCAGGCAGACTCAGCAGACTCACGGGTCGGTCCGCCGGCTGATCGGTTCGGCTGCCGGCCGGCACATCCGATCGGACCGGGCAGTGCCGCCGGCCCGACCGTGTAGTTCCCACATCGGCAGTAGACGCAGCAGAAGGAGCCGCAGCCGCGATGGCCCGCCGCAGCACGAAGACCCCGCCGCCGGACGACTTCGAGGAGAGGATCCTCGACATCGACGTCGTCGACGAGATGCAGGGTTCCTTCCTCGAGTACGCGTATTCGGTCATCTACTCCCGCGCCCTGCCGGACGCCCGCGACGGCCTCAAGCCCGTACACCGCCGCATCCTGTACCAGATGAACGAGATGGGCCTGCGCCCCGACCGCGGCTACGTCAAGTGTGCCCGGGTGGTCGGCGAGGTCATGGGTAAGCTCCACCCGCACGGCGACGCGTCCATCTACGACGCGCTGGTGCGCATGGCACAGCCGTTCTCCATGCGGCTGCCGCTGGTGGACGGCCACGGCAACTTCGGCTCGCTGGGCAATGACGACCCGCCCGCCGCGATGCGTTACACCGAGTGCCGGATGGCGTCGGCGACGTCCCTGATGACGGAGTCCATCGAAGAGGACACCGTCGACTTCACGCCGAACTACGACGGCCAGGAACAGGAGCCGGTGGCCCTCCCCGCCGCGTATCCCAACCTCCTGGTCAACGGTTCCTCCGGCATCGCGGTCGGCATGGCGACCAACATGCCGCCGCACAACCTCGGCGAGGTGATCGCGGCCGCGCGCCACCTGATCAAGCATCCGAACGCCGATCTCGACACACTGATGCGCTTCGTGCCCGGCCCCGATCTGCCGACCGGCGGCCGGATCGTGGGCCTGGGCGGTGTACGGGACGCGTACGAGAAGGGCCGCGGCACGTTCAAGATCCGCGCCACCGTCACGGTGGAGACCGTCACGGCCCGCCGCAAGGGCCTGGTCGTCACCGAACTCCCCTTCACCGTCGGCCCCGAGAAGGTCATCTCCAAGATCAAGGACCTGGTCGGCTCGAAGAAGCTGCAGGGCATCGCGGATGTGAAGGACCTCACCGACCGCCAGCACGGCCTGCGGCTGGTCATCGAGGTCAAGAACGGCTTCAACCCCGAGGCCGTCCTGGAGCAGCTCTACAAGCTCACGCCGATGGAGGAGTCCTTCGGCATCAACAACGTCGCCCTGGTGGACGGCCAGCCGCTGACGCTGGGCCTCAAGGAGCTGCTGGAGGTCTATGTCGACCACCGCTTCGACGTGGTGCGCCGGCGCAGCGAGTTCCGGCGCGGCAAGCGGCGCGACCGTCTCCACCTGGTCGAGGGCCTGCTGACGGCGCTGGTCGACATCGACGAGGTCATCCGCCTCATCCGCTCCAGCGAGAACAGCGCCCAGGCCAAGGAGCGGCTGATCGAGCGCTTCTCGCTGAGCGACATCCAGACGCAGTACATCCTGGACACCCCGCTGCGCCGGCTGACCAAGTTCGACCGCATCGAGCTGGAGGCGGAGCGCGACCGGCTCCAGGAGGAGATCGCGAAGCTGACGCAGATCCTGGAGTCGGACGCGGAGCTGCGCAAGCTGGTCTCCAACGAACTGGCCGCGGTCGCGAAGAAGTACGGCACGGACCGGCGTACGGTCCTGCTGGAGTCGGCGGGCCCCACGGTCGGCGCGGTGCCGCTGCAGGTGTCCGACGACCCGTGCCGGGTGCTGCTGTCCTCGACGGGGCTGCTGGCGCGTACGGTCACCGGGGAGGTGCCGTTCGACGCGGAGGCCAAGCGCGTCAAGCACGACACGATCGTCTCGGCGGTACCGGCCACGACCCGGGGCGAGGTCGGCGCCGTGACATCGACCGGGCGGCTGCTGCGGCTCTCGGTGATCGACCTTCCTCAGCTGCCGGAGACGGCGGCGGCGCCCAACCTCTCCGGCGGCGCGCAGACCTCGGAGTTCCTGTCCCTCCAGGACGGCGAGGAGCTGATCTGCCTGACCACTCTGGACGAGTCCTCGCCGGGCCTGGCGCTCGGTACGGAACAGGGTGTCGTCAAGCGCGTGGTGCCCGACTATCCGTCCAACAAGGAGGAGTTGGAGGTCATCACCCTCAAGGACGGTGACCGCATCGTGGGCGCCGCGGAGCTGCGTACCGGTGAGGAGGACCTGGTCTTCATCACCAGCGAGGCGCAGCTGCTGCGCTATCCGGCGTCGCAGGTGCGGCCGCAGGGCCGGCCCGCGGGCGGTATGGCCGGCATCAAGCTGGGTGAGGGTGCGAAGGTGATCTCGTTCTCGGCGGTCGACCCGGCCACGGACGCCATGGTGTTCACGGTCGCCAGCTCGCACGGCACCCTGGACGACTCGGTGGCCACGGCCAAGCTCACCCCGTTCGACCAGTATCCGCGCAAGGGGCGGGCGACCGGCGGCGTGCGCTGCCAGCGGTTCCTGAAGGGCGAGGACTGCCTGACCATGGCTTGGGCCGGCGCCGCACCGGTCCGGGCGGCGGACGCCAAGGGCGCACCGGTGCCTCTGCCGGACGTGGACCCGCGCCGGGACGGCTCGGGCGTACCGCTGGCCAAGCAGGTGGCGGCGCTGGCCGGGCCCGTGTAAGCGGGTACTGCCGGGCAACCGGCCGGTCCTTGGGGGCCGGCCGGTTTTGCTTTGGGGTGGGGGTTCGGGGGGGGCGG
>NZ_LGKG01000198.1 GCF_001294335.1 Streptomyces chattanoogensis | reverse complement strand
TGGTTGTCGGCCGCGGTGCCGGCCCTCCGGACTCCGTCCTGCGGTCCGTCCCCTCCCGACAGTGGGGGTGAAACGGGGAGGTGCCGGGCTGTAGCGGCGGAGCCGTGTAAGCCCGGTGCCGCTGCCGGACAGCCCCGCGCAGCGGCAACCAGCCCGCCGCAGGCGCAACGGCGAACAACCCCCACGGCGGGAAAGCCGACAACGTGGGGCCCCGGCAAAGCGCAGCGGACCGGCCTAGGCCCCCAGTAGTAGGCAGGGGCCTCCGCAGGACCGATACGTGCTGGTCACCCCGCCGGTACGGTGAGGCCATGAGCAACGGTCCGGGAGCCGGGATCCCCGCGGTGAGCACCGCGATCCTGGCGATGAGCAGGCACCTCGAGGTTCGGGACGTCCTCAAGACCATCGTCGCCTCGGCCCGCGAGCTGCTGGACGCCGAGTACGCCGCCCTGGGCGTGCCCGACGACCACGGCGGCTTCGCCCAGTTCGTGGTGGACGGTGTCAGCGCCGAACAGTGGAAGGCCATCGGGCCGCTGCCCCGCCAGCACGGCATCCTCGCCGCGATGCTGCACAACGCCACCCCGGAACGGCTCGCCGACGTCCGCGAGGACCCCCGCTTCGGCGGCTGGCCCGCCGCCCACCCGGACATGTCCGACTTCCTCGGCCTGCCGGTCGCCGACGGCGACGAGATCCTCGGCGCCCTCTTCCTCGCCAACAAACGCTGCCCCAAGCCGGAGCGCACCTGCGGCTTCACCGAGGAGGACGAGCACCTGCTCGGCATACTCGCCCAGCACGCCGCCATCGCCCTGACCAACGCCCGCCTCTACGAGCGCAGCCGCGAGCTGACCATCGCGGGGGAGCGCGCCCGGCTCGCGCACGAGCTGCACGACGCGGTCGCCCAGAAGCTCTTCTCGCTCCGGCTGACCGCCCAGGCCGCCACCGCCCTGGTCGACCGCGACCCGGCCCGCGCCAAGGGCGAGCTCCACCAGGTCGCCGCGCTGGCCGCGGAGGCCGCCGACGAGCTGCGCGCCGCCGTCGTCGAGCTGCGCCCCGCGGCCCTCGACGAGGACGGCCTGGTCGCCACTCTGCGCTCCCAGGCGCAGGTCCTCGACCGTGCCCACACCGCCCGCGTCACCTTCGCGGCCAACGGCGTCCGCGCGCTCCCTGCCGCCCAGGAGGAGGCGCTGCTCCGGGTCGCCCAGGAGGCGCTGCACAACGCCCTGCGGCACTCGGGCGCCGGCCAGGTCGAGGTGACCCTCACCCGCCACGGCCACGGGGCGCTGCTGCGGGTCGCCGACAACGGCCGCGGCTTCGACACCGGACGGGTCCGCCGGGCCGGCCGCCACCTGGGACTCGTCTCGATGCGGGACCGCGCCGGCGGTGTCGGCGGCAAGCTCAGGGTGGAGTCGGAGCCCGGCAGGGGCACCGCCGTGGAGATGGAGGTACCCGGTGGCTGACACCGGATCGATCCGTGTGCTGCTGGTGGACGATCACCAGGTCGTACGCCGGGGACTGCGCACATTCCTGGAGGTCCAGGACGACATCGAGGTGGTGGGGGAGGCCTCCGACGGCGCCGAGGGCGTCGCGGCCGCCGAACAGCTGCGCCCGGACGTGGTCCTGATGGACGTCAAGATGCCCGGCATGGACGGCATCGAGGCGCTGCGCAAGCTGCGTGAACTCACCAACCCCGCGCGGGTGCTGATCGTCACCAGCTTCACCGAACAGCGCACCGTCGTCCCCGCGCTGCGGGCCGGCGCGGCGGGCTACGTCTACAAGGACATCGACCCCGAGGCGCTGGCCGGCGCCATCCGTTCCGTCCACGCGGGCCATGTCCTGCTCCAGCCCGAGGTCGCCGGCGCCCTGCTCTCCCAGGAGGAGGGCAACAACGGCCAGGGACGGGGCACTTCACTGACCGAGCGGGAGCGCGAGGTGCTCGGCCTGATCGCGGACGGGCGCTCCAACCGCGAGATCGCCCGCGCTCTGGTGCTCTCGGAGAAGACCGTCAAGACGCATGTCTCCAACATCCTGATGAAGCTCGACCTCGCCGACCGGACGCAGGCCGCGCTCTGGGCGGTCCGGCACGGCATCGGGGCCTGACCCCGGCTCGCCACCGTGTCCTCTGCCGCGCTCCCTACCGTGACGTCGAATCGGAACGTCGTCTTCCGGTCCGAGATTCATACTGTCGTGTAGCGGTAGCCCATTTGGCGTATCCCCCGGAGTGTCCCGGCGTTGTGCAGTGCAGCCGCGGCGGCTGGTCGCGGCATCGGCAACGAGGAGCAAGAGAAGTGAAGAACATCAAGCGAGTTGCGGCCATCACGATGGTGGCGGGCGGTCTCGCCGCCGCGGGTGCGGGAGTTGCCTCGGCGCACTCCGGCCCGCAGGCTCTGGGCACCGCGGTGAAGTCCCCGGGTGTCCTCTCCGGCAACCTCGTCCAGGCCCCGATCAGTATCCCCGTGAACGCCTGCGGCAACACCGCCACCATCATCGGCGCCCTCAACCCGGCCTTCGGCAACGACTGCATCAACTTCTGATCGCAGCCCGTCGGCACACTCCGCATGACCGCGCCCAGTGAGGGACCGCACAGCCGTGGTCCGTGCAGGTCATGCCGGACCGGCCCCGTCAACTCCGGGACGCGTGGCCGGTCCCCCCTTCACACAGCCCTGTCAGTGCGGCCCCGCGCCGCCGAGTGAGGAACTCCATCTCATGAACACCGCCAAGAAGGCCGCCCTCGTCCTCGCCACCGCCGGGCTCGCCGCCGGTGCCGCCGCCGGCTCGGCGTTCGCCGACGAGCCGCAGGCCGTCGGGCAGACCGTCAAGTCCCCCGGCGTCGGCTCGGGCAACCTCGTCCAGGCGCCGGTGGCCGTGCCCGTGAACATCAGCGGCAACAGCGCCAACGTCGTCGGCCTGCTCAACCCCGCCTTCGGGAACCACGCCGTGAACCGCTGAGCCCGCCCGGCACGGGGACCGGCACCCCCGGCCACCCAGGGCCGCCGAGGCCCCTCCCTTACGGCCCCGCCGACCGCTTCGCGGTCCGGCGGGGCCTTCCCCGTGCTGCCTGTCTCACCCCCGGCGCCGCTCCTGCTCCTCCACCGCGGAGTTGTACGCCGCCACCTGTGCCCGCCGGGCCGTACGCTCCACCGGCCGCAGCGCCTCGGCGCGCGCCGCGATCTCCGACGAGCTCACCGCCCCGCCGTGCTCCCCGCCCGCGTGAAGGGCGATGTCGATCAGCGCACCGACCCGCTGGGCCAGCTCCAACACCCGTACCGCCCGCGGCGGATAGCCCGGCGCCAGCACCTGCCGCCCGGCCTCCGCGCGCGCCCGGTACGCCTCCAGCGCCGCCTGCGCGACCGGCCCGGCCCCGGCCACATCCAGCTTCGAGAGCACCGCGGTCGCCTCCTGGAGGGCCTGGGCCAGCTCCCGCTCCGCCTCGCCCAGCGACGGCACATCGGCCGGGGGTGCCTCCCGTACCGGCAGGCAGTGCCAGACCACCTCCACGTGCACATCGGGCCCCGCGCCGCCCTCCGGCCCGGCCTCGTATATCTCCGGCACCAGCCCCAGCCCGGCCCCGGCGGCGATCACCGCCTCTCCGGCCTCCAGCGCCCGTGCATTGAATTCCGGCGGCCCGCTCAGCCCCAGCGGATGCCCCGGCACCGGCAGCGCCACCCGCAGGCCGGCCGCCCCCAGCCGCCGCAGCCGGCCCAGCGCCAGGGTCAGACCGGCCGGCGCCTCCTCGCCGGGCAGACCGGCCACGCGGTGCACCGCGTCATCGTCCGCGATACGGTGCGCGGCTTCATCGGGTGAGACAAGTCCGGCCAAAAGGGCATTTCCCCATGATGCCAGCCGTCCTGATCGAGGTTCATCGAGCATGGTCCCCAGCCTAGGGAACGGCACCGACAACGAGTGGCGTAGGTTTGCTGGGGGGATGCGCCTACAGGCGCACGAGACGACCGAGAGCAATGGGAGACAACGCGCTCATGAGCGATGTACTGGAGCTGGTGGACGTATCCGTGGTCCGCGAAGGACGGGCTCTGGTGGAGCAGGTCTCCTGGTCGGTGAAGGAGGGGGAGCGCTGGGTCATCCTCGGCCCCAACGGCGCCGGCAAGACCACCCTCCTGAACGTCGCCTCCAGCTACCTCTTCCCCTCCACCGGGACCGCCGCCGTCCTCGGCGAGCAGCTCGGCCGGGTCGACGTCTTCGACCTGCGCCCGCGCATCGGCATCGCCGGCATCGCGCTCGCCGACAAACTGCCGCGCAGCCAGACCGTCCTGGAGACCGTGCTCACCGCCGCGTACGGCATGACCGCGCACTGGCAGGAGAGCTACGAGGACGTCGACGAGCAGCGCGCCCGCGCCTTCCTCGACCGCCTCGGCATGAACGACTACCTGGACCGCAAGTTCGGCACCCTCTCCGAGGGCGAGCGCAAGCGCACCCTGATCGCCCGCGCGATGATGACCGACCCGGAGCTCCTCCTCCTGGACGAGCCCGCCGCCGGCCTCGACCTCGGCGGCCGCGAGGACCTGGTCCGCCGCCTCGGCCGCCTCGCCCGCGACCCGTACGCGCCCTCGATGATCATGGTCACCCACCATGTCGAGGAGATCCCCCCGGGCTTCACCCACGTCCTGATGATCCGCCAGGGCAAGGTGCTGGCCGCCGGCCCCCTCGACCTCGAACTGACCTCCAGCAACCTCTCCCACTGCTTCGGCCTCCCCCTGGTCGTCGAGCGCAACGGCGACCGCTGGACCGCACAGGGCCTGCCCCTCGGCTGACCGATCGCGCCCTGTCCCGGGGCGCATCGCGGATCTACCATGAAGCCGTGGATCCCTGGGTGTGGTGGCTGATCGCCGCCGTAGGACTGGCCATTCCTCTCGTCGTGACCGCGATGCCCGAATTCGGGATGCTCGCGGTCGGCGCCGTCTCCGGTGCCGTCACCGCTGCGCTCGGTGGCGGCACCGTCCCGCAATTCCTGGTCTTCGCCGCCGTATCGGTCGCGCTGATCGCGGTCGTACGGCCCATCGCCCGGCGCCAACGGGCCCAGGCCCCCCAACTCGCCTCCGGAATCGAGGCGCTCAAGGGCAAGTCCGCCACGGTCCTGGAGCGCGTCGACGGCACCGCGGGCGGCCGTATCAAACTCGCCGGCGAGGTCTGGTCCGCCCGCGCCCTCGACGGCGACCAGGTCTACGAAGTGGGCCAGAAGGTCGATGTCGTCGAGATCGAGGGAGCCACGGCCGTCGTCATCTGACCCGGCCCGCCGACCTGAACACTCTGACCTGAACCCGCTGCACGACGCACCACGTCTCTGAAAGACTGATCAACGGCAACGGACTGACAGCCAAGCCGGCCTGTGGCCGGCACACGGACCAGCAACGAAGGGCACGGGAGCCGCTGTGGAACCGATCATCATCGTCCTGATCATCCTGGTGGTGCTCGTGTTCATCGCACTCATCAAGACGATCCAGGTCATCCCCCAGGCCAGCGCGGCCATCGTCGAACGCTTCGGCCGCTACACCCGCACCCTCAACGCCGGCCTGAACATCGTCGTTCCGTTCATCGACTCCATCCGCAACCGCATCGACCTGCGCGAACAGGTCGTGCCGTTCCCCCCGCAGCCGGTGATCACCCAGGACAACCTGGTCGTGAACATCGACACCGTCATCTACTACCAGGTCACCGACGCGCGCGCCGCCACGTACGAGGTCGCCAGCTACATCCAGGCCATCGAGCAGCTCACCGTCACCACGCTGCGGAACATCATCGGCGGCATGGACCTCGAGCGGACCCTGACCTCCCGTGAGGAGATCAACGCCGCACTGCGCGGCGTCCTCGACGAGGCCACCGGCAAATGGGGCATCCGCGTCAACCGCGTCGAGCTCAAGGCCATCGAGCCGCCGACCTCCATCCAGGACTCGATGGAGAAGCAGATGCGCGCCGACCGTGACAAGCGCGCCGCCATCCTCCAGGCCGAAGGTGTCCGGCAGTCCCAGATCCTGACCGCCGAGGG
The DNA here is from genome assembly GCF_001294335.1 of Streptomyces chattanoogensis. Taxonomy (GTDB): domain Bacteria; phylum Actinomycetota; class Actinomycetes; order Streptomycetales; family Streptomycetaceae; genus Streptomyces; species Streptomyces chattanoogensis. The sequence continues at coordinate 4,725 of NZ_LGKG01000198.1, read as the reverse complement.
CGAGAAGCAGTCCTCCATCCTGCGCGCCGAGGGTGAGGCCAAGGCCGCCGCCCTCCGCGCCGAGGGCGAGGCCCAGGCGATCCGGGTGGTCTTCGAGTCCATCCACGCCGGCGACCCGGACCAGAAGCTGCTCTCCTACCAGTACCTCCAGATGCTCCCGAAGATCGCCGAGGGCGACGCCAACAAGCTCTGGATCGTGCCCAGCGAGATCGGCGACGCCCTCAAGGGCCTCGGCGGCGCCATCGGCAACTTCACCCCGCCGACCGGCGGCGGCTCCATCCCCAAGCCCAGCTCCCCGAACCGCGAGACACCCCCCATCGACTGACGCCCGGACACCCTCGTGCATGATCGGTGGTGGCCCCTCGACCTTCACGGCGGGGAGGCGACCACTGACCATGTGAGGAGATGGCCGTGTCCATCTGGGAAGCCGTTGCCGTCCTCGCCGCGGGAGTCGGCGCCGGCACCATCAACACCATCGTCGGCTCCGGCACCCTCATCACCTTCCCGGTGCTGCTGGCCATCGGCCTGCCGCCCGTCACGGCCAATGTCTCCAACACCCTTGGCCTGGTGCCCGGTTCCCTCAGCGGCGCCATCGGCTACCGCCGCGAACTGGCCGGCCAGCGCACCCGGCTGCTGCGGTTCGGCGCCACCGCCTTCGTCGGCGGCCTGGCCGGCGCGATACTGCTGCTCGCACTGCCCTCCGAGGCCTTCGACACGATCGTCCCCATACTGATCGGCCTCGCGCTCGTGCTCGTCATCGCCCAGCCCAGACTGGCCGCCGCACTCCGCGCGCGCCGGGAGAGCAACAACACCACCGCGCACCGCGACGGCGGGATCGCCCTGCTCCTCGGCCTGCTGCTCGCCAGCACCTACGGCGGCTACTTCGGCGCCGCCCAGGGCGTCCTCTACCTCTCCCTGATGGGCCTGCTGCTCGACGAGGACCTGCAGCGCATCAACGCCCTCAAGAACGTCCTTGCGATGATCGTCAACGGCGTGGCGGCGCTCTTCTTCCTCTTCGTCGCGCGCTTCGACTGGACCGCCGTCGCCCTGATCGCGGTCGGCTCCACCCTCGGCGGCCAGATCGGCGCGAAGGTGGGCCGCCGCCTGCCGCCCACCGCCCTCCGGGCCGTCATCGTCGCCGTCGGCCTGGCGGCCATCGCCCAACTCATCCTCAAATAAGGCGAGTTGGGCGACGGCTGCGGGAGTCCCTCAGGCCGGCAGCGCCCCCAGCCAGTCGGGCAGCTCCTCCCGTACGGACACCCCGAGCGCCGAGAGCAGCGCATCCGCCGGCGTCGGCTCGAACGGCTTCCGCAGCAGCCGCATCCCCGCCTGCTCCGGCGTACGGTCCGCTTTACGGTGATTGTCCTCCGCGCACGAGGCGACGGTATTCAGCCAGCTGTCCGCACCGCCCTGCGCCCGCGGCATCACGTGATCCACGGTCGTCGCCCGCCGCCCGCAGTACGCACACCGGTGCTGGTCCCGCACCAGCACCCCCCGCCGCGACCACGGCGCCCGTCTTCGGAACGGCACCCGTACGTATCTGCTGAGCCTGATCACCCGGGGCACCGGGACATCCACCGAAGCGGCACGGATCCGCAGCCCCGGGTGCGCGTTCTCGACCACGGCCTTGTCCTGCATCACCAGCACCACCGCACGCCGCAGCGACACCGTCGACAGCGGTTCGAAGCTCGCATTGAGCACCAGCGTCTCGCGCATCCCGTCCACCTTCCGGACCCGCTCCGCCCCCGCGGCGAAGTTGCTCCACTGTGCAGTGGCAGGTATTCCCCGAACAACGCAATTTCCGTACGCCACAAGGGAAATGGCAGGCGAGGGGAAGGTGAAGAAGAGGTGATCCGGCGGGACTCGTGACCGACACGGCGGCACGGGGAAAGCCGCTCCGGATCCCGCCCCCGTGAAGCACACGGGACCCGGAGCGAACGGCAGCCGGCGAGGACGCCCGCCGTGATGAAGGCGGACTCCGGCAAACAGGGGGCGACACACCTGCGCCCCGCCGCTCCCGCCACTGCGGTACCGGCTGCCCGACGGCCCTTGCAGGCCGTCAGCCAGGTACCACTCTGCGTGCGGGAAGCGCCGGGGCGCAACGGAATTACGGGGCACTCACCGGGCTCAGCCCTGCGCGGGCACCTCGTACTCGGCGATCAGCTGGGCCCGCCCGACCGTATGGAAGCGCAGATTGAACCCGACCACCGCGGGCGAGGCATCCGCATCCGGCCCGAGCTTCTCCTGGTCCACGGCGTACACCGTGAACACATAGCGGTGCGGACCGTCCCCGGGCGGCGGCGCCGCGCCCCCGAAGTCCCGCGTCCCGTAGTCGTTGCGCACATGAACGGCCCCCGCCGGAAGCCCCTTCATGTCACCGCTGCCGGCACCGGCCGGCAGCTCCGTCACCGACGCCGGAATGTCGAACAGCACCCAGTGCCAGAAACCGCTGCCCGTCGGCGCATCCGGGTCGTAGCAGGTGACGGCATAGCTCCCGGTCCCCTCGGGCGCCCCCGTCCACCGCAGCTGCGGCGAACGGTTCCCCTCGGCGAAGACCTGCTCCGGCCGCAGCGTGCCGCCCGGCTCCACCTCCTCGCTCGACACCGCGAACTCCGGTACCGGCGGATGGAAATCGTGCGGGAGCGGCCGCCGCTTCAGCTCGGACACCTCGAACCTCCTGGTCGCTTGCTGACACTCTGTCCGGCCAGGTTAGAGCCAGTTCCGCTTACCGCCGACCTCCGCCAGCCACTGGTTGAGGTATCCGGCCCAGTCGGTCCCCTGGAAGTCGTGGAGGTTCATCGTGAACTGCCGGTACGAGTCCGAGCCCCCGGTGAACAGACCCGGCTTCTTGTCCATCTCCAGCACCACGTCCATCTCGCGGTCGTCGGCGACGAACGACAGCTCGACCTGGTTCAGCCCGCGGTACTGCTGCGGCGCGTAGAACTCGATCTCCTGGTAGAACGGCAGCTTCTGCCGCGTCCCCCGGATCTTCCCCTGCTCCAGGTCGGCGGACTTGAACCGGAACCCGAGCCGGCCGAACGCATCCAGAATCGCCTGCTGCGCCGGCAGCGGGTGCACGTTCACCGGGTCCAGATCACCGGAGTCCAGAGCCCGGGCGATCGCCAGCTCCGTCCGCACCCCGACGCTCATCCCCTTCAGATGCGTCCCGAGGAACGCCGTGATCGGCGTCTCCCACGGAATCTCCAGCCCGAACGGCACGGTGTGCGCGGCACCCGCCTGCACCTGGAACGCGCCGCCCACCTGCAGCTTGGTGAACTCGATGTTCCGCCTCGACTCCCCGTCGCTGGTCTCCACCTCGACGACCGCCTGCAGCCCGACGGACAGCCCCTGGATGTCCTGCGCCACGGACCCGCCCTGGATCCGCACCTCGCCCTGCGCGACGCCACCGGGAACGACGTTCTCCTCGAAGAGGACCGTCTCCACCTTCGCGCCCCCGGCCCCCATGCTCGCCAGCAGCTTCTTGAACCCCATGCTCGTCCTCCCCAGGCGCAACGCCTGTGCTCAGTGCAAACTCACCCGGGATCCCGGCCGCGCCCCTCCCGGCACGCCGCCTGTGACCCCGTTGAATGTCGCCGAATATCGTCGAACTTCTTCGAACCTCTGGAAACGCGGAACGGCGCAGACCGGTTCCGCGAGCCACACCTTCCCAACCCCGACGCCCCCGTGGCCAGTCGCCCACCCATTTGCCTGCACTAGGCTCGGTGCACATGACCGACGTACCGGAACGTATGCCGCTCTCCCGCGACTTCTTCGACCGCCCGGTTCTGGACGTCGCCCCCGATCTTCTCGGCCGCACCCTCGTACGCCACACCCCCGACGGCCCGATCGAACTCCGCCTGACAGAGGTCGAGGCCTACGACGGCGAAACCGACCCCGGCTCCCACGCCTACCGCGGCCGCACCGCCCGCAACGCCGCGATGTTCGGCCCGCCCGGCCACGCCTACGTCTACTTCATCTACGGCATGTGGTTCAGCCTCAACCTGGTCTGCGGCCCCGAGGGCAAGGCCAGCGGTGTCCTCCTGCGCGCCGGCGAAATCCTCACCGGCACGCCCCTGGCCGCCGCCCGCCGCCCCAAGGCCCGCACCTCCCATGAACTGGCCAAGGGCCCGGCCCGCCTGGCCACCGCCCTGGACATCGACCGCACCCTGGACGGCACCGACGTCTGCCACGGCGGCGACCCCACCGCCCCGCTCTCCGTCCTCTACGGCACCCCCGCAGCGCCCGCCCGGGTACGCAACGGCCCCCGCGTCGGCGTGGGCGGCGACGGCGCCGACCACCCTTGGCGCTACTGGATCGCGGACGAGCCCACCATCAGCCAGTACCGCCCGCACACCCCGCGCCGCCGCACCACTTCTCCCACGTGACTGCCGAGCCCCCCGACTCCCCATGGCTACTTGACTCTCCACGGCCAAACGCCTAACGTAGCCCGAGCCGCTAGAGACGGGCAGCGCCATTTGCGCAGACCGCCAGGCGGCACAACCAACCACTACGTACGCTTCCCTAACGGGTCGTCTTTGGCGTTGCCAAAATTCGATTCCGTCGGCCCGATTATGAGCCGCAAGGGAAAGACGGTAAAGTAGTTGCCACGCCGAAAGGCGCGCACAACCCCCTCCGACGGGAAATCGGAACCGAAATTCGACCGGAAACGGCGAGGCCCGGATCTGCTAAAGTCGGAAAGACCGAAAAGCGAAAGCCGGACGGTCA
>NZ_LGKG01000197.1 GCF_001294335.1 Streptomyces chattanoogensis | reverse complement strand
CTGCGCTTTGCCTGGGCCGACGTGTCGGGCTTTCCCACCGTTGCGCCTGCGGCGGGCTGGTTGCCGCTGCGCGGGGCTGTCCGGCAGCGGCACCGGGCTCACACGGCTCCGCCGCTACAGCCCGGCACCTCCCCGTTGAGGGTGGGAGAAGACCCGTGGGGGTGGACGTAAGCCCGTACGTGCGCGCAGTGGGAGTGGGACGCTCGCCCCCACCGGCCTCCTCACCCCCACCGTCGGGAGGGGACAGACCGCAGGACGGAGTCCGGAGGGCCGGCACCGCGGCCGACAACCAACCCCCGCCCGCCGCAGGCGCACCAGAGAAACCCCCACGGCGGGACGGCCAACAACGTACGGCCCAAGCAACAATGGCCCATGGACATGATCACTTACCGCCTCGCCGACGACGCCCGCGACGTGCCCGCGCTGGTCGCCCTGTACGACGGCGCCGCCCGCTGGATGCTGGAGAACGGCATAGAGCAGTGGAAGCCGGGCCAGAAGGACGAGGCGCATTTCCGGCGCCGGATAGTGGAGCGGGAGACGGGGGAGGTCTGGCTCGCGGAGACGGCCGGGCGGGTTGTCGGCGGGTTCGAGCTGTGGTGGGAGGACGTGCCCGCGTGGGGCGAACAGCCGCCGGTCGCCGGGTATGTGCACCGCCTGATGGTGGACCGCGCCCACGCCCCGGCAGGCACCGGGCGGGCGATGCTGGCGCAGGCCGAGCGGCGGATCGCGGAGGCGGGGCGGGAGTGGTCCCGGCTGGACTGCATGACCGGCAATCCCCGGCTCCGCCCGTATTACGAGGGCGCGGGTTACACCGTCGTCGGGGAGCAGCCGTTCAAGGAGGGCGCGGGCGGCAGCAAGTACTCCGTCACCCTCCTCGAGAAGCGGCTGGTTCCGGCGGGCCGCTAGCGGGCTCGGGCGCGGAGTGCCTGGCGGTAGTCGTCGACGGCCTCCCCGACCCCCTCCAGGGAGGACACCAGGCCGCCGGGCTTGCGATGTCGCACGAGGGTGCGCAGTTCGTAGGCGGGAGAGCATTCCCCGGCGAACGCGTCCGGGGCGTTGGAACGGATCACCGGCTCGTTGGTGAACACCGGTGAGCCGTCGTCGGAGTGCCGGTACGTCCAGCGGCACGGCCAGAGCCGCAGCGCGGTCTCCCCGACGTACCTGACCGCGCCCTCGAAGAACTCGTCCCGGGGCGCGGCCGGGCCGTCGAAGCGCTCCAGCACCAGCCGTTCCAGCGCGGAGAGGGAGTCCCGCGAGTGGTCGAAGGGGAAGCCGTCGGGCAGATGGGCCGTCCGCCACCGTTCCAGTGCGGTGTCCATGGGGGCCAGCCACTCGTCGAGACGCCGGCGGGACTCCTCGCTCGCATGCAGGCGGTCGTCCTCCCTGTACCAGTCGGACGTCTCGGGTTCCGCCGTGGGCAGGCGGTTGCGGACCCGGTTGGCGGCCGCGTCCGCCATCGGCAGGCCGTACTCCTCCAGGGCCGCGGCCTGGCCGGGCGTCAGCAGGAGCCATTGCGCATCGCAGGGGTCCTCGTCCAGCTGGTAGAAGCACCGCGGATCGTCGTCCCCGGGCACGAGATCGCCGATGCCCTCCGCAATGGCCCCGAGGTCCATGTAGCGCGCGCTGACCGTCGTGTGTTCCACGCGCCACCACATCGACCGGCCGTTGCGCCGGAAGTGGAGGATGTCGTCCCCGTCCCCGTCCTCCAGCAGCTCGACGTCATCGACCACGACCGAGCCGCCGGAGCACGCCGCCGCGCGGTGCAGGAGGCCCGCATACGCGTCCTCCCGGTCGCCCACCGACTTTTCGGGCACCACAAAGCCGGTGTCGCAGTAGTCGAGGAGGAAGGTCAGCTCGTCGGTGTCGTCGTATTCCTCGTCGAGGTCCATGCCGAGGCGGGTGACCTCGGCCAGGGCGGCGGTGGCCTCCTCCTGCGTCACCACCCCGATACGGACCAGTGTCTCCGCGAATCCCCGCACGGTGCGCGGTATCTCGTTCCCCATACCGGAACCCTCACATATTCCAGCCGCCCTGACTCCCGGTTCTCCCGCTAGCGGCCCGTGCCGCGGGTGAAGACGGCGACCGTGCGCGCCGGGACGGTGAAGGTGCCCGAAGTGGTCTGATACGAGGCCGACTTGACGGTCGGGTCGGATCCGTGGGCCTGGAGGGGGTGGAGTGTGTACGGTGTGCCCGCGGTGGCGGGGAGGTGCTGGGTCCGGCGGTGCGGGGTGGCGTTGAAGACCACGACGAGGCGGCCGAGGCGCATGGTGATGACGCCGGGGGTCTCGTCCGTACCGGAGAGCGGGAAGGAGAGCGCGGACTGGACGTCGGCGGTGGTGGGGAGGGCGAAGGCCGGTTCGGTGGCGTGGATGCGGAGGAGGTCGCGGTAGGCGGCGGAGGTGGCGGCCGTCGTGGCGCAGCCGGGGCGCAGGGCCGGGTCGGCGAGGAGGGGTTTCGCGTAGGGCCACTTGTCCTTGTTGTCGGCGGCCGGGGGCAGGCCGCGCCCGAAGCCGTTTCCGTTTCCGTCCCCGCTCCCGCTCCCGCTGCCGTCCGTGCAGTTCCAGTGGAGGGCGTTGAACCAGTCGCCGCTGTCGAAGGAGTTGCGGTCCAGCGACTTGGAACGGAGCAGGTCGGTGCCCGCCTGGGAGAGGGCCGGGCCCTGGGAGAGGGCGGCGGTGGCCAGGGCGACGACCTGCATACGGGCGCGGTCGGCGGGCCGGGTGCCCGGCGGGAGCTTGTAGGCGAGGGCGTCGTAGAGGGTTTCGTTGTCGTGGGCGTCGGCGTAGGCGAGGGCATCGCCGGGCGCGGCGGCGTAACCGGCCGGGGCGCCGTTGTAGTCGACGTCCGAGCCCTTGACGCGACGGCCCGCGGTGTCCGTGAAGGTGTAGTCCGCCAGGTTGCCGGTCAGGCCGAGCTTGATGAGGTCCTGGTAGTGGAGGAGGCGGGAGCGCTGGGCGGCCGGATCCCCGTTGACGGGTGAGGAGTTGGGGTCGGTGAAGAGGCCGGAGGCGAAGCCCTGGACGCGGGGGTCCTGGTCGAAGGGGCCGCCGCCGCGGACCGCGTCGCGGGCGCGGTCGCTGAAGGTGGCGATGCCGGTGCCGGCCATGTTGCGCTGGGTGGCCTGGACGAAACGGGCGTCGTCGGCCGCCTCGCCGAAGTTCCAGCCCTCCCCGTAGAGGATGACCGATTTCCCGTCCACACCGTCGCGGGCCGGGGTCAGGGCGTCGAGGGCCTTGCGTACGGCCAGGATGTTGGCCTTGGGGTGGTGGCCCATGAGGTCGAAGCGGAAGCCGTCGATCTTGTACTGCTTGGCCCAGGTGACGACGGAGTCGACCACCAGCTTGCCCATCATGGTGTGCTCGGGCGCGGTACCGGAGCAGCAGGTGGAGGTGGCGACGCTGCCGTCGTCGAGGAGCCGGTGGTAGTAGCCGGGGACGATCCGGTCGAGGACCGACTTCGGGTCCTGCCCGGCGGCGGCGGTGTGGTTGTAGACGACGTCCATGACGGTGCGCAGGCCCGCCCCGTTCAGCCCCTGCACCATGCGCCGGAATTCGATCGTCCGGCGCGGCCCGTCCGGGTCGGAGGCGTACGAGCCCTCGGGGACGGTGTAGTGCAGCGGGTCATAGCCCCAGTTGTACGCGTCATGGGCGGCCGTTTTGCCGACGCATTCCTGCTGCCGGCCGGAGTCGGCGGGCAGGTCGGCGAGGCCGCAGCCGGGTTGCTGCGCGGGGTCCTGCTGGTCGGTGCGGCGCTCGGGGACGGTGGCCCCGTCGAAGGCCGGCAGCAGATGAACGGAGGAAGTGCCGGACCGTGCAAGGGATTTCAGATGCCGCATGCCGTCCGAGTGGCCGTCGGTGAAGGCCAGGTACTGGCCGGGGTGGCGGGAGGTGCGGTCGGCGACCGAGAAGTCGCGGATGTGCAGCTCCTGGATGCGGGCCTTGCGCAAGGGGACGGCAGCGGGCTTCTTCAGGTGCGACCAGCCCTTGGGGGCCAGGCGGGGGTCCGCAAGGTCCACCACAAGGCTGCGGGCCGAGTTTGCGGTCAGCGCGGTGGAGTACGGGTCGGTCACCTTGTTGGTGACGAACTTACCAACGCTCGGCGCCCACACCCTTACGACGTACCGGTACGGCTTGCCGGTCCAGGACGGCTCCCCTTGCGCGCGCCAGACACCGGTCGCGTCGTCGCGCCGCATCGGCACCGTACGGCCGTCCAGTTCGAGCGCGACGGTACGGGCGGTGGGCGCCCAGACGGAGAGCGCGGGACGGCCACCGCCGTCGAACGCCGGCCCCAGACGGGAATGTTGGGCCGCCCGCCCGTACAGGTCGTCCAGCACGCCGGGTATCTGGACGCCGGTGGTGGCGGGCGCCGCGGTCGCGTCCGATGCGGTCGCGTCCGATGCGCGTTGCTGGGTGGCGATCAGCCGGTTGCGCACGGCATTACGGGCGAGGCCGCGGTCGCGCGGGTCGACGGTGAAGGCGGGAAAGTTCTGCAGGTGGGGGTAGGCGGCCCGCTCGGCCGGGGTGAGGGTGCCGGGCGTCAGACGGATGCGGTGCGCCGCGCCCCCTTCACCGAACTCCAGCTGTGCGGCGGTGCGTTCGGCGCCCTTCCACACCACGGTGTCGCGGTCGATCCACTGCGCCTCGGCCTTGGCCGGGCCGGACGGGGAGGCGTGCGCCTGCTGCTGCGGGGGCGTGACGAGCAGGGCCGCCGCGCCGAGGGCGAGGGCGGCGGCCAGGCGCCGGCGCGGCCGGGTCCGGCGGTTCGGGGAGGGCTGGAGAGGCCTGGAGAGGGACATGGGTCCTGGTTCTAACCCCGTTGATTCCTCACTGCAAGACCTTACGCAAGACATTGCAAGAGTGTTAAGTTCTTGTCATAGCCGGTCCGGCCGACCGGAGGCCCGCAACCAACCCGGGCCCTACGCGCCCGGCCGGCCGGACCGGCCTCCAAGCAGCAGTTCGGCAACCACGCCCTTCCCGACCGGCGGCCGCTCCTCGACCCGCCAGCAGGAGGCGAGCGCGGCGACGAGGGCGAGCCCCCGCCCCGATTCGCTTTCAGGAGCCGGGAGTTCGACCGCGCCGGGCTCCGGCGGACGCAGCTCCGTACGGGTGTCGGCGACCACGATCCGCAGGACGCCGGGCCGGGCCGAATCCGGCAGCCGGGTGAGCCGCAGCTCGAAGTCCCGGCCCGGTACGCGGCCGTGGGTGGCGGCGTTGGCGGCCAGCTCACCGACGATCAGGGCGACGGATTCGGAGACCTCGCCCCCGTACGGGAAGCCCCAGACGTCGAGTTGATGGACGGCGAGGTACCGGGCGCGCCGCGCGCCTCTGGGGGTCGAGCTGAAGCGCTGGCAGAACATACGTACGGTGACGGTGGACTGTGAGGCGTGCATGGGCCCAACGTCGGGCTTCGCGCCGGGCGTGACCAGGGAGGCGACTCGTACAAACGAAAGAGTACGAGCGGCAAGGGTGGACGCGGAGAGTAACCGGCCGTAAGCATGGGCGCGTTGCGGGGACCGGCACAAGCGACCCCCGAGGGGGGACCCGATATGACAGCTGACACCAACGACCAGAGCGGCAGGAAGAAGCCCGAACGCTCCGACAGTCTCCGGACCTTCGGCGCCGTTTATCAAGGGTTCCGCGAGTACCGGGGATTCACCCAGGAGTCCCTGGCCCCGGAGATCCGCTACTCACCGGACTACATCGGCTCCGTGGAACAGGGCCGCATGCTTCCGTCGAAGACGTTCGTCGACCGTTCCGAGGAGGTGCTCGACGCCCTCGGGGTGCTGCGGAAGGCGGCCAAGGGCCTGTCGAAGAAGCCCGGGCTTGCCGCGTGGTTCCAGGCGTGGGCGGGGCTGGAGGAGAACGCGATCACTCTGTACACGTACGAATGCCGCCTGATTCCCGGGTTGTTGCAGACGGAGGCGTATGCGCGGGCGTTGTTCAAAAGCCATCTTCCGCCACTGACCGATGACGCGATCGAGACCCGGTGGGCAGCCCGGGCAGAGCGCCAGCAACTGCTCACGGGGCGCCCCAACACCGCGTACAGCTTCATCCTCGAAGAGCACGCCTTCCTGCGGCGCACAGGAGGGGCGAGTGTCACCCGCGAACTCATCGACCACATTCTCAAGATCGCCGAACAGCGGAACGTAGAGCTTCAGGTCATGCCGCTGGTGCGGGAGGCGCACTCCGGGTTGCACGGCCCTATGCAGTTGCTGGAAACGCCCGAGAACCAATGGTTCGCCTACTGCGAAGGACAGGAGAGCGGAGACCTCATCGCCGCCTCAAATGTGGTGAGCATGCTCCAGATGCGGTATGCCAGGATGCGCGCACAGGCTCTTTCCCTTGATGACTCCGTGAGCCTGTTGCAGCGGATGCGAGGAGAGCTATGAGCACCCCCGAGCTGGCCTGGTTCAAGAGCAGCTACAGCAGCGCCTCCGGCGACGACTGCGTAGAAGTCGCCCTGTCCTGGCGCAAGTCGAGCTACAGCAGCAGCAGTTCGGGCGACTGCGTCGAGGTGGCCACCTGCCCCACCACCATCCACATCCGCGACTCCAAGGACAAGGCCGGCCCGCAGCTCACGGTGCCGGCCGAGTCCTGGGCGGCGTTCGTGGCCGACGTCAGCCGGCGACGGCGCCCGACGTGGCCATGAGCTCGGGGATCGTCCCGTGGAACTCCGGCAGCAGCCGCAGGGCCACGGCCCAGGCCTCGACGTTCGAGCCGAGGTGTTCCCGGGCCAGCTTCCGGGCCTCGGCAAGGGCCGGCGTCCAGACACGAGCGTCGAGCCGCACGTAGCGATCGGACGGGTAAGCGACAACGGCTGCAGCGGGATGGGCGCACTGCACCAGGTCCCCGGAAGGGAGCGATCCCCTTCCGAGGGCGGAGCCGACCCACCACTCATCGCTGGTCAGGTTCACATCGGCCAGGCAGGCCAGGAGCAGGGGCCGAGGGCAGTCGTGCGTGTCCACGAGCGCGCGTAGGAGGGCCGTCGGGAGAGGATCCTCGGCGTGGGCCCGTATCAGCCCGTCCCAGGGCAGCTCGGTGCCCTCGGCGACGATCCTGCGGATGCGGTCGGCATACACGGCAGGCTCATCGGTGTTGCGGACGTTGCGCAGGAGTGCCACCACCCGGGCCGGGTCCTCCTCCGCGGCGAGCCGTTCGCGTAGTGTCTTCAGGCCCTCGGGGGCGTCCAGGGCATCGAGGACGGCCCGCTGGGTGCGGGCGGGCCAGGAGCGCTTGTTGTGGCGGAAGCGGGCCGGGGTCAGAAGCTCGCGGACGGCGTCCGGGCCCTGCCGCTCCCACAGCGCGATCACCAGGCGCAGCCGGCCGGCCTCCGTGTACAGCCTGAGCCGGTCCAGTACGACATCGAGCACCTTGGTGTCACCGGAGGTGATACCCGCCGTGAGCCAGTCGCGGTCCGAGCTGAGGTGGAGGTTTCTCAGAGACCCGATCAGCCCGTCGTGCACGGGGACCACTCCGCCACCCCGTCCCACGCCCGCCAGGATCCGTACCCGCTCCTTCTGACCGAGTCGGTAGTCCTCGAACAGCTGGGCATTGATGAGCGGGTCGTCGCGGTCGAGGAGCCCGTCGATCACGTCCTTGACCAGGACAATCCGGGATGCGTGAGCCGCCAGCTCCGTGCCGTGGACGGCGACGACCTCGGCGCAGACGCGCGGAGACGGCTTGCCGAGGGCGAACAGATGCTGAACGGCCCGCATGTCCAGATGCGGTACGAGCGCGAGCTGCGCCTTCTCCGTCGCACAGCCGAAGAGCTCCAGAAAGATCCGGCGGGCACCCTCGGGATTCTCCTTCCCCGGCTCCCCGGGGCCCAGCGGATCGGGCCACGCGGTGATGCGCTTGGCCGCAGCCGAAGCGCACACCTTGGCGATCAGTTCGGCGGCGGGGCCCTGGAAGCGGCGCAGGCGCTTGTAGAGGGTCAGCCAGGCGGTGGGGTCGTCCCCGAGCGGAGCGACCAGCTCGGCGACGGCCTGACGGGTCGGCTCGTGGTCGTACTCCAGGGCGCCCAGCACCTTGCGGGCGGGCGCCGCCTCGGCGAGCACGCGGTCGAGGGGCAGCCATCCTTCGGAGACGCCGCGGCGGATCAGGGCATCGACGTCGAAGCGCTCCTCGCGGGCTTCGGCACCGAGCAGTACCTCCACGGGCAGCCGCGCGGCGTGCTGCGCCGTCTGCTGCGGCTTGCTGCGGAACATCTCCAGGAGCAGGTCGTCGGGGCAGTCGGGCCACTTGCTCAGAGCCATCAGCTTTCCGGTGCGGAACGGACTCCGCTCGTGCTCGCGCCGTACCAGATCCCAGTCCAGGGGGACATGGACCGGCATACGGCCCATGTCTCCGCCCGCGTGCCTGCCCACATCCCGGCCCATGTCTCCGCGTATCCGCAGCAGCACGGACACCGCCGCCAGGTCGGTCCACTCCCCCGGCGCGCGATGGCCGCGGAGCAGCGCGGCCGGGTCGGGGGCGGTGGCGGCCTCGTGCAGCAGGGCGAGGAGACCGGGATGGGCGGGCCTGTCGAGGGTGCCGGCCAGGTCGGCGAGGGCCTGGGGACCGCCGTGCGCGAGCAGGACCTCGCAGGCGTCCAGCACCACCGGCAGCGGCAGATTCGACACATGCAGCCGCACGGCATGCGCGACGACTTCCGGGAACGGGCCCTTCAGAGCGGGCCCGAGCATGCTCTTCCCCTCCTCCCCCAGCAGCATCTCGACGAGCCCGCCCGGCGCGTACCAGTCGGGGTCGGCCGGGTCGGCGGCGGCGAGGACGGCGGCCTGGACACCGGGCTCCGCCTGCACATGCCCGCGCCGGTACATCTCACGTCCGAGCCCCGGGTCGCCGAACCCGGCAATCCGCAGCAGGGTCGCCGTATCGCAGACGCCCGGCCGGGAGTTGCCCACCAGGGCGGCGCACAGCTCCCGGTCGCCGGAGGCGACCACGGCCTCCACCAGCCGGCCAGGCAGCTCCTTGCCCTTGCCCAGCAACGGGCGGACCTCGGCCCGCAGCCGCGTGAGCAGCGGGCCGGCGAGGGACGGTTCGGCCAGCTGAAAGGCCGTCTTGAGCGCTGTCTGGACCTGGGAGTTCATCTGCCGCCTCGGTTCAACGGGGTTACGTGTCAGACATGGTGGCAGGGAGGTCTGACAATCCCGGTCCGGCCGACCAGCGGTACAGGGTGTCCCACTCCGCGGTCACCCAGGTTCCGTCACCGAGGAGCCACACGTGGTCGACGTCGCGCATCGGGTACGCGATCCGGCCGTGGAGTCCGCCGGTCGCCGGGTCAGCCAGCCAGTGGCTGTGCTCCTCCCAGACGTCCTCGCCGAACATGAAGACCCGGGCCTCGTTGTAGGAGTTGTGCAGGGTCACCATGGCGGTGTCGGCGTCGACATAGCCACCCCCGTAGGGGTAGATCCACCGGTGGTGGTCGTGAACCGAGCTGTCTCCTGTGCCGGGCGGGGGGAAATCACTCAACCGCAGTTCCGCCGCCACCTCACAGGACGGGTACCGGTGCCAGCGGACGTCCCGGCCGCGTCCGTCGATGGTCATCATCCCGGTGCCCGACGGGCTCCACTCCACTGGTTCCCGGCCGCGCAGTGCCGACGCGTATCCGGCAGGCATCGTCGCCCGCTTCTCGCGCACCCGCTCCCCGAGGACGATATGGCCGCAGACCAGCGACGCCTGATACTCCGCCGGTTTCGCCGGAGCACCGTCTGCGGTACCACCCCTTGCGTAAACGCCCGTCAGATACCCCTCGGATCCCCACACCAGCTCGACGCACCGGTCGTTCCCGCCGCACGGGAGGATGCTGCGCGCCAGCTCGTTCCCCGCGGTGTCCAGCGCGACGAACAGGGACTTGTCGGCCGCGCCCGACGGCAGTCGCAGCAGCGTCTGCGTTTCCCGGTACGGTCCCGCCATCGCGAAGCCGACATGACCCCACGGCGTCGCGTACCAGCCGCCGAGAGGGTGGTGCCACATCCGGTTGCCGTCCCGGTCGACGGCTGTGTACGAGGTCTCTCCCTGGAACACCACGAAGGACAGGTCCGGAGCGAGCCAGTCGTTCATCTCCCGCCAGTTCGAGGAGGGCCTGGGGAACGTGGCGCGCAATTCCGCGTCCTCGCCCAGCTCGTACACCCGCAGCGAGTCCGGCCCCTGGAGCACCAGCCGCGGAACCGGCCCGCTCGGGTCGAACCACCCTCCTCCCGACAACAGATCCCGGACCCCCGGGATCCGATACTCCGCCACCAGGCGAGGAGTGATCGTCACAGCTCTTCCCTACTCGCTCTTCCCTACTCGCTCTTGCCCACCCGTTCCGGCAACCGGTCGCCGAATGCCCGGTTGCCGGAACGATCGTCCCAGCGGGCCCGCCGCCGGCACCACGGGGGTGCCGGCGCACTCAGGTTCCGCACTACGGCAGGCGGGCCGGCCCCGTGGAACCGCGTACGACCAGCTCCGGCTGAAAGACGAACTCGGTACGCTGCACCGGATTCCGTACGGGATGTGATGCTGGACTCCCTACCGGACTCCGTACGGGACCTCGTACGGGATTCCCCTGGATCTCCTCGATCAGCGCGCCGACCGCGGCGGTCACCATCGCCTGCACCGGCTGGCGCACGGTGGTCAGCGGCGGGTCGGTGAAGGCGATGAGCTGCGAGTCGTCGAAGCCGACGACGGAGAGGTCGGCGGGGACGTCGAGGCCCCGTTGGCGGGCCGCGCGGACGACGCCGAGCGCCATCAGGTCGCTGCCGCAGACGATGCCCGTACAGCCGTCGTCCAGGAGGGCGGCGGCGGCCGCGTGGCCGCCCTCGACGCTGAACAGGGTGTGCCGGATGCGCCGTTCGGCCTGCCCCCTCGACAGGCCGAACGACTCCTCCAGCGCCGCCGCGAAACCCTCGGCCTTGCGGCGCGAGGGCACATAGCGGGCGGGTCCCACGGCGAGGCCGATGCGTACGTGTCCCAGCGCGGCCAGGTGGCGTACGGCCATACGGGCCGCGGCGCCGTCGTCGGGTGAGACGAAGGGCGCGTCGATGCGGTCGTTGTAGCCGTTGATCAGGACGTACGGGACTCCTCGCGAGGTCAGGCGGGTGTAGCGGGACGGGTCGGCGGAGGTGTCGGCATGCAGGCCGGAGAGGAAGACGATGCCGGTGACACCGCGTTCCTCTAACTGCTCGACGAGCTCGTCCTCCGTGGCGCCGCCGGGTGTCTGGGTGCACAGGACCGGGGTGTAGCCGTGGCCGGCCAGGGACTGTTCGAGGATCTGGGCGAAGGCCGGGAAGATCGGGTTGGTGAGTTCGGGGATGACCAGGCCGACCAGGCCCGCGCTGCGGCGCTTGAGGCGTACCGGGCGTTCGTAGCCGAGCACATCGAGGGCGGCGAGCACGCGTTGGCGGGTGCCCGCCGCGACGCCCGCCTTGCCGTTCAGGACGCGGCTGGCGGTGGCCTCGCTGACCCGCGCCTGGGCGGCGATGTCGGCCAGGCGCGGGGTGGGCCGGGGTGTCGGCAGGGGTGTCGGCAGGGTCACTCCTCCCACCAGATCGTGGTGTCAGCCGCGATCACAAAGCCGCATGCAACCGAATCGTCACTCTCGGTGTTCTCCAAGTAAGAAGGAGCCGCGGGAGAGGGAGACAGGAGAGACGGGGGCAGCGGAGACGAGGACGAGGAAGACGAGGAAGACGAGGAAGGCACGGACGCCGGAGCCAGGGACGAGGCAGCCGGCGACGAGGGCGGCAGCGATGAGGCCGGCCGCGACGAGACGAGCATCCGGCCGGGGCGCTCCGGCAGCGTCACCGGCGCGCCGGTGGTGTTGGCCGTGCAGACGAGGCCGCCGGGGCGCCGGAAGGCCAGGACCCCGTCGGGGGCGTCGAGCCATTCCACCGCGTCGCCCGCGCCGAGGCCGGGGTGGGTGCGGCGCAGGCCGAGGGCGGTGCGGTAGAGCTCCAGGGTGGAGTCGGGGTCGCCGGTCTGTGCCTCGACGGTGAGCGGGGCCCAGTCGGCGGGCTGCGGCAGCCAGCTGCCGCCGGGCCCGAAGCCGTACGGGGGCTCCGCACCGCTCCAGGGGAGGGGTACGCGGCAGCCGTCGCGGAGCCCGTCCTGGCCGTTGGCGCGGAAGAAGGAGGGGTCCTGGCGGACGTCGTCGGGCAGGTCGGTGACTTCGGGAAGGCCCAGTTCCTCGCCCTGGTAGAGG
>NZ_LGKG01000196.1 GCF_001294335.1 Streptomyces chattanoogensis | reverse complement strand
GAACGCGGGCAGGGCGGGCGGGAGGAAGGCGGGCAGGGCGGGCGGGAAGTGGGCAGCCATCTGCTGCGCCCCAGCGTCCCCCGCCTCGTCCCGGTCGCCCTGCGGGCCCTGCGCCGCGAGGCCCGCTGGTCCTCCCACATCTTCCGGCACGCCCTGCGCGTCAGCGCCGTGGCCGTCTGCGGCTATCTCCTGGGCACCGCCCTCCCCTTCGGCCACGGCTACTGGGCGCCGCTCACCTCCGTCATGGTGATGCGCCCCGACTTCGGCCAGACCTACTCGCGCGGTGTGGCCCGCTTCAGCGGCACCCTCGTCGGCGTCGCCATCAGCGGCGGGGTCATGGCCCTGGCCCACCCCGGCCCCGCTGTCTGCGCCGGGCTCGCCGTCGTCTTCGTCTTCCTCATGTACCTGCTGATGCGCACCGGCGTCTCGGTCACCTCGGCCTGCGTGGCCGGATATGTCATCTTCCTGCTCGGCATCGCCGGCGAGGGCTGGACCCAGACCGTCGCGGAACGCGTGGTGCTCACCCTGCTCGGCGGGCTGCTCGCCATGCTCTCGTACGCGCTCTTCCCGGCCTGGGAAACGCCCAGGCTGCGCGAGCGCCTCGCCGAATGGCTGGAGGCCAACGGCCGTTATGCGCTCGCCGTACTGGACCGCTACGCCCGGCCCGCCGAACGCCGCCCCCGGCAGGTCCGCGAGGCCCTCCTCGACGCCCGTGCGGCCCGCGCCGCCTGGGAGGAGAGTGAGGCCCGCGCGGAAAAGGAACCCGTGCGCCACCGCGGCCTCTCCCGCACCTCGGCCACCGCGGCCGGCGCCGCCCTCGCCACCATGGGCCGGGTCACGATGATCATGGAGGCCCATCTCCCCGACAACGACGCCGAACCGTCCCCCGGCGCCGCCGCCTTCGCCGCCGAACTCCGCCCGTCCCTGGAGCGCGCCGCCCATGCCGTACGGGAACGCGACCGGCTGGACTGGAGCGCGCTGCGCGCCGTATGGGAGCGCTGGGACGCCGAATCTGAGAGCCAGGGCGTCGCACTCCGTGCCGCGGAGCTCCTCCTGGATGCCCTCGACGACCTCGCGGAGGCGGTGGAGGGTTCGGCCGCGACGGATACGGAAGGAACCATTCCGCCCGCCCAGTAGTCTTGTTGAGTGCCCGCAATGGACACCTTTGCCTTCGGTGCGGTAAAGGTTCCCTCTGCTCCGCAATGCCCGAAGTTTGTCACCCAGTCGAGAGAGCACCCGATCTCCCCATGGCGTCCAGCACTTCCT
Organism: Streptomyces chattanoogensis; assembly: GCF_001294335.1. Classification (GTDB taxonomy): domain Bacteria; phylum Actinomycetota; class Actinomycetes; order Streptomycetales; family Streptomycetaceae; genus Streptomyces; species Streptomyces chattanoogensis. The sequence continues at coordinate 409,082 of NZ_LGKG01000196.1, read as the reverse complement.
CGAGAGCGTCGTCCGGCCACACCGCCGACGGATCCCCCGACCGGCCCGCGGCACCGTCCGGCGCCTACGACATCGGCATCGACCTCGGTACCGCCAACACCCTGGTCTACGCGCGCGGCAAGGGCGTGGTGCTGAACGAGCCGTCCGTCGTCGCCGTCAACGTCACCGGCGAGGTCATCGCCGTCGGCTCGGACGCCAAGCGCACCATCGGCCGCACCCCCTCCGGGATCACCGCGATGCGCCCCCTGCGCGAAGGCGTCATCGCCGATTTCACCGCCGCCGAGCAGATGCTGCGCGCCCTGATGAAGAAGGCCCTGCCCAGCCGCCGGTTCGCCAGGCCGCGGGTGGTCATCTGCGTCCCCTCCGGCATCACCGGCGTCGAGCGCCGTGCCGTCATCGACTCCGCCCGCAGCGCCGGAGCCCGCGAAGTCCACCTCATCGAGGAGCCGATGGCCGCCGCGATCGGCGCCGGCCTCCCCGTCGACGAACCCGTCGGCTGCATGGTGGTGGACATCGGCGGCGGCACCACCGAGGTCGCCGTCGTCTCCATGGGCGGCCTGGTCACCGCCCAGTCCGTACGGATCGCCGGCGACGCCCTGGACGCCGCCATCGCCGCGCACGTCAAGAAGAAGCACGCCCTGGCCATCGGCGAACGCACCGCCGAGGACATCAAGATGGCCATCGGCTCGGCGGCCCGGGTCCCGGCTCCGCGCGCCGCCTCCGACTCTTCCCCCGACTCCTCCGCCGACGCCGCTTCCGACGCTCCCTCCGGCACCGCCTCCGATGTCGCCTCCGACACCGACGAGGGCGGCGCACCGCAGCGCCGCACCTCCTTCACCGTCCGGGGCCGCGACCACATCAGCGGTCTGCCCCGCATCCAGGAAATCACCGAGGAGGAGATCCGCGAGGCGCTCACCGAGCCCGTCGACGCCATCATCCGCGCCGTCCACCACACCCTCGACGCCTGCCCGCCGGAGCTCTCCGGCGACATCATCGAGCGCGGTATCGCCCTGACCGGCGGCGGCGCCCTGCTACGGGGCCTGGATCTGCGACTGCAGCAGGAAATGGGGGTCCCGGTGACGGTCGCCGACCAGCCGCTGGACTGCGTCGTCAACGGCACCGCCAAGTGCGTCGACGAATTCGCCTCGCTGCACGGCATGCTGACGGGCGCGAAGGAACGGCCGCGCAGGACGGTGCGGTTGTAGCCGTAGGGGACGGGCCGTGGGGCGGGCTACGGGGCGGCCCGGCGCGCGATATACGCCTCCAGGCCGTCCAGGATGCGCTCCAGTCCGAACTCCAGGGACTGGTCGCGGGAATCGGTCTCCGCGGCGGAGGCGAGGGCGGCGGTCAGGGCCGGGAACCGGTCGGAGCGCCCGACGAGCAGTTCGTTCAGCAGCGCGCTCATCACCTGCTCGGGCTCCTTGGCCTGCGTGCTGCCCAGTCCCAGTGAAGCCGACACCTGTGTGATGGCCCGGATGTGGCCGGTCACGACGACCACGGCGTCCAGCTGCTCGCCGCCGTTGAGGCCGGTGTCCGCGAGTGCGGCGAGGGCGCGTTCGGTCCAGCCGAGCTCGTTGGGCCCCATGATGCGCGGGCCGGTGGCCGCCTCCAGGAGCCAGGGGTGACGCCGGAAGGCCGCCGCCAGCTGCTCGGCCCAGTCGCGCAGCGCGGTCCGCCAGTTGCCGGCGGCGCCGTCGGCCGGGGCGGGCGGTTCCCCCATGGCGGTGTCGACCATCAGGGCCACCAGCTCCGTCTTGCCCGGGACATAGCGGTACAAGGACATCTTGGTGAAGTCCAGTTCGCCCGCGACCCGCTGCATGGAGACCGCCCCGAGCCCGCCGAGATCGGCGATGGCCATGGCCGTACGTGTGATCCGCTCCAGGCTCAGCCCCGGCTTCGGGCCACGGCTGGGCCGCTCACGCCCGCCCCACAGCAGCTCCACGCTGCCCGCCTGCTCCCCGAACACGCTGCGCTTCTCGTCATCTCCCGCCACCCCCGCATCCTAAATCCGCTCACCGAACTGTTTCCGAGGTACACAAATCAGTGTCCGTCGGATACAGTTTCTTGTGTCGGTGTCATTCACGAGGGTCGGCCGACGACGGACCGGCCCCTTCGCGGGGGAGCATGCGATGACGCAGCCACCAATCACGACCACGACCACGGCTTCGGCTCGACCGCAGACGGTCCTGATCTCCGGCGCCAGCGTGGCGGGCCCGGCCCTGGCCTACTGGCTCGCGCGCTACGGCTACCGGCCCACCGTGATCGAGGTGGCCCCGGCTCTGCGCGGCGGCGGCTTCGCGGTCGACTTCCGCGGTGCGGTGCAGCTGTCCGTACTGCAGCGGATGGGCGTCCTGGACGCCATCAGGAGCCGGGCCACCGGCGGCAGTCCCATGACCTTCATCGATGCCCGGGGTGATGAACTGGCCGCGATGCCACCGGAGTTCGCGGGCGGCGAGCTGGAGATCCTCCGCTCGGAGCTCTCCCGCATCCTCTACGAGCACAGCCTCCGCGTCCCCGTCGGCGGCCCCGGCTCTCCAGGATGCGCAGCCGCCGCCACCGAGTACCTCTTCGGCGACTCCCTCACCTCCCTGACCGAGGCCGACGACGGCGTTCATGTCACCTTCGAACGCGGCGCACCGCGCACCTTCGACCTCGTGGTCGGCGCGGACGGCCTGCACTCCACGGTCCGCCGGCTCACCTTCGGCCCGGAGGAGGAATTCGTCAGCCACCTCGGCTATTACGTGGCCGGCTGGGATCTGCCGCAGGACGCCGCCGGGCTCGGCGCCCGACCGGTCGGCTACTCCGAGCCCGGCCGTCTGGCAACCGTCGGCCGGGCTCCCCGGCGCACCGCCGAGCCGGGTTACGCGGGCGAGACCTTCTGCGTCTTCGCATCCCAGGGGGAGCTGTCCTACGACCGCCGCGATCCGCAGTCCCAGAAGAAGGCGATAGCCCAGGCGTACACGGGCGCCGGCTGGCGGACACCGGAGGTGATCGACACCGTGTGGGCCGCGGACGACCTCTACTTCGACTCCATCAGCCGGGTCGATGTCCCGCACTGGTCCACCGGCCGCATCGCCCTGCTGGGCGACGCCGCATACGGCGCCACGCTGGGCGGCATGGGCACCGGCTCCGCGGCGGTCGGCGCCTACGTCCTGGCGGGCGAGCTGGCCCTGGCGGACGGTGACCACACCGCGGCCTTCACCCGCTACGAAGAGCTCCTCCGCCCGTATGTGACCGCATGTCAGGAAGGCGGCCGATACACAGGCGAATTCCTCGCCCCGGCAACCCAGGAGGCAATAGACGCCCGCAACGCAGCCCTGAACGACCCCGCCACCGTCCAAGCCCTGCTCGACCAGGGCCACACTCTCTCCGCCGCCCTCACCCTCCCGGACTACCCGGCCCTGCTCGGTGCGGCGCCCACCCAGACCGGCCCCCATCAGCCCCACCCCGACCGATAGCGTTGTTGTCGATGTCGATGTCGATGTCGATGTCGATGTCGATGACGGGGCAGGGCACTCGTGTGCAAGGGGGGACCGACGGCATGGTGGATCTCGTCGTGATGGTGACGGGGGCTCTTGGGGCGGTGGCCGGTTCCATGGCCAATGAAGCCGGGAAGCGTGCCTGGGAGTCGGTGGGGGTGTTGGCGCGGCGGATAGCCGGGCGAGAGGTGGCGGCGCCCGTCGGAAGCGCTGAGCGTGAGGCGCTGGCGGAGCTGTTGGTGGAGGGGGCGCGGCGCGACCAGGTGCACGCCCGGGCGCTGGACGCATGGCTGCGCAGCGCTCCCCGGCCCGGGGGCGTGGCTGCCGTGCCGCGCAGGCTGCCCAGCTCCGTACGGTTTTTCACCGACCGTCAGACCGCGATGAAGCGGATCGACCGTGAGGCGGGACGGAAGGCCGACGGGCGTCCGCGGGTGGTGCTGATTCACGGCCCCGAGGGGATCGGGACCAGCGCGCTGGCCGTGCACTGGGGCTGTGCGCATGGGGACCGGTTCCCCGACGGCCAGCTGTATATGGACCTGCGCGGGCCTTCCGCGGTCGCCGCGCTGGATCAGGGCACCGTACTGCGCGGTCTTCTGCAGCAGCTGGGGTTCGCCGACGACGGGATTCCGCCGGCGGTCGAGGACCGGGCGGATCTGTACCGCACGAGCATCGGTGACCGCCGGCTGCTTGTCGTCCTTGATCACGCCCGGTCCGCGGCGCAGGTGCAGCCGCTGCTGACGTCGGCGCCAGGGGTGTTCACGGTCGTGGTGGCCCGGCGGCCGCTGAGCGGGCTGGACGCGGTGCCCGTTCCCGTCGGGCCGCTGGCCGACAACGACGCCCGCGCTCTGCTGGGCCTGCTCACCGACAAGGAAACCCTGACCGCGGCGGGCGTCGCACTGCCACAGGTGCTGGCCAGATGCGCCGGCTCACCGTTCGCCCTGCGCGCGGCCGCCGTACGGCTGGCCGAGCCGCCCCGCCCGGACCAGGAGCCCGCCGTGTACGACAACGACCCCGCCACCCGTCCCTCGAGCGACCCCACCCACACCCCCACCACCGACCCCGCCGACGACCCGGTACGGCACGCCGCCGAGGACGCGTACCAGGAGCTGGGGCCGGGCGCCGGGCGCCTCTACCGGCTGCTGGCGCTGCGTCCGTGGCCCGCCGTCGGGGCTGCCTCGGCGGCCGCCATCGCCGGCATCGGCGAACCGGAAGCCGAAGCGCTGCTGGCAGAGTTGGCCGACCGCCGGCTGCTGGAGACCACAGCCGCGGGCCGCTACCGCTTCCGCCCCTCCGTGCGGCGCCATGCCGAAGCGGCCGCCGTGCGCGAGGACGGCATCGCCGCCTGCTCCGCCGCCGTCTCGCGCGGCGTGGCCTGGGCCCTGCGCTTCGCGGTCCGTGCCGACCGCGCTGTACTCCCGCAGCGCTGGCACCTGGGCCCCCTGTACGACCGGCTGGAGCCGGGCCCGTATTCCACCCCGGGCGAGGCGCTGGCCGCGCTCGGCGGCGAGCTCGGCCAGATCCTCGAAGCGGTGCGGGCCGCGGAGGAGTTCGAGGACCGTGACTCCGTGGTCCAGCTCTGCGAGGCCCTGTGGTCGGTACAGCTCAAGACCGGCCGGCACGACGAGCTGCTCCCCGCGCTCCGGTCCGGCGTGCGCGCCGCCGACCGCGGTACGGAGAGCGCGTCGCCCGCCGCCTGCCGGATGGCCGGCCGGATGTACACCCAACTCGCGCTGGCCCTGGTGGAGCTGCGCCGGTACGAGGAAGCGGAAGCGGAGCTGCTGGCCGCGGCCCGCGCCGAAGAGCGCGCGGGACATCTCCGTGGCCAGGCCACCGCCGTGGAGACGCTGGGGCTGCTGAGGCTGCGGCAGTGGCGCTTCCAGGATGCCTACGAGCGTTTCGACGAGGCCGACGGCCTGCTGCTGGCCATAGGCGAGGACGGTGAGGGGGCCGCCGATGTGCCGCGTGCCCGCGCGCTGCTGGAGCGCCATCGGGGGCGGGCACTCCGGGGCCTCGGCCGCTGGGCCGAGTCCCGGCAGCGGCTGGCGCGGGCGCTGCGCTTCTTCCGCGACAGCGCCGAGGCGTACAACACGGCCCGCACGCTCACCGACCTCGCCGAGACCCACCTGGACGCCGGCGATCCGGCCGCCGCACGCCCGCCGCTCGAGGAGGCGATCTCCCTGCTCAGGGACGAGGGGGCGGGCTTCCACCTCGGCCACCTGGAGGCGTTGCGCCGGCGGTGCGAAGCGGCGTGACCTACCCGGACAGGGCGACCGTCAGCCGGGCGGCGTGACCGTCACCCGGTGGGCCGTGCCGCCGGTGTGTACGGACAGCCCGCGCGCCACCAGGTCGTCAAGTGCCGCACCACCCGCCAGCGCGGCGTACAGCGCGGAGGCACAGGCGGCCGGATCGGGACCGGACGGCGGGCCGGCGATCCGCAGCACCGCACCCGCCCGGGTGCGTACGGTGCAGGCGTCGGGGGCCGTGATGTACGCCGCGAGCGCGCAGTTCGGCCACCGCGCCAGGACCTCCGCGCCCCACCTGTCCGGCGGGCCCAGCCGGGGATCGTCCGCCGCCCCGTAGCGGAAGATCACATCGGCCGGTGCCACCGCGTCGTGCTCGGCCTGGTCCTCGTGCACGGCCAGATGGGCCGCCCCGCCCCCCGTCTGCGTCGCGTCCCCGGCCGGCTCGTAGGCGGGCTCGGCGAACCGCCGTACCGCGATACCGCCGCCCTCCACCGGCCGGGTCAGCACCCGCATCGGAGCGGTGCGCAGCGGCGGTTCGTACGGCGGAAGGGGCAGCGGGTCGAGCGTCGCGGGTTCGACGGGTTCGGGTATCCCGATGAGGCCGTAGAACAACTCCCGCAGCAGTGCCGCGGATTTGCCGGGTACGGATGTGGTCAGCTCCGCGGGGCCCGGGAGGGGGCGGTGCCCGGCGATCAGCGTCTCGATCTGGTGCGGCAGCGGGGCGTGGGGGTCGAGGCGGGGGGCCGTACGGACGAAGCCGGCCACCGGGGAGTGCGGGTCGAGCCCGGCCAGCGGTGCGGCGCCCAGGAGGACGGGGGTGCCCAGGGCGGCGGCGTAGTACGTCACCGAGCCGTGGTCCCCGATGACCGCGTCGGCGGCGATCAGCGCCTGCCGCCAGCCCTCCAGCGGGTCCAGCAGGGTCAGGCCGCCGCGCCGCGCGCGGTGCAGCCAGGCCCTGATCTGGCCGGGGCCGTGTCCGTGCCAGATGTTGGGGTGCAGTACGGCCGCGAGGCGGTAGTCGTCCGCGGCGAGTTCGCCGGTCAGGCGGGGGAGGAGGGAGGGGAGCAGGTCCTCGGCGCCGCCGTCACCGAAGAGCGACTCCGGATTCCAGGTGGAGTTGAGGATCAGCAGCCGCTGGCCGTCGCGGACGCCGAGCGCCCGGCGGAAGCGGTCGCGGTGCGGGAGGGCGGCCAGCATCCGGTCGAAGCAGGGGTCCCCGGCGAGTACGGCCGTGGGGACGGCGCGGGGGCAGGCGGTACGCAGACGCGCCAGCTGTTCGGGGTGGGAGAGGACCATCGCCTGCGCGACGGGGGAGCCGTCGTCCGCGAGCAGCCACTCCTCCGACATCCCGAACACCGGCGCACCGTCCGGACCCGGCTCCCGGCTCCCGGCTCCCGGCTCCCGGCTCCCGGCTCCCGGCTCCCGGCGTGGCCAGCGTCTTATTGTATCCAACGCCATGGGAAAGGACCGCCAACTCCCCTTGGATGCGGTGCAGTTGGCCTCCGAAACTCGCCGAGACCGCCAGGTCCACCGGCGTCTGCAGCGCCTGCGACCACGGCAGCACCGGTACGCCGACCCCGGCCAGCAGCTCCGCCACCCCGGCCTGGAACGGCGACGATTCCGTACAGGTCGCCAGCATCTGCACCCGCAGGTCGTCCCGGAACAGCGGCAGTACGTCCAGCAGCCGGGTCGCGGAGGTCACGTTGTGCACGACGAACAGCACGCGCAGGCAGCGTCCCCGGGTGTCCCACCGCCCCGCCTCGGCCCCGACGGGAACCCGTATCCAGCCGTCCCGCCGCTCGCCCACCGCACCCCCTCGTCACCCGGCCCGCCGCGCCGGCGCCGTCTCTCCGGCCCGTCACGATATCCGCGGACCGGTCGGGGCGGCCGCGTACCCCCGGCGTACGGCTGACGGGAAGGTCCGGCACCGGGGCATACGGACCCGCGGGCCCCACGGCCGAAGCGCCACCGGCTCACGCGTCAAGTTGCCTTATACGGCGATGAGTTGGTGCAGAGCGCCTGGGGCGAGCGGCTGCCCCGCAGTGGGGCACCGGTGGGCAAACGGGTGACCGCGCGCTGGGTCCCGTGACCCGACCAGGGGGAATTCTCGTTTCCCTCTCGGAGGAAGGTTTGTCCGAGGGAGTGTCATGTGAGTCGTCAGCGGCTTTTATCCGGTCCGGGCTCGCACCGGGCGGGCCGCATCGCCACCCGATTTCCTATTTTCCTATTTCCCTTCCGCATTCCATGCCGCCGACGCCGAAAAGGTGCAGAGGTCGACACAAAGTGCACAAGGGGGTGAAATCCCGCATTGACTACTGACGGTGTGTATATCCTTACTATCAGTAGTCTCGCAGGTCTCCGTGTACATGTAATGAAGGGTCAAAGGTTCCATGCGCAAACTTCACAACGTCGTGATCGTCGTCGCAGCGGCCGGTGCGCTGTCGACCATCGGCGCCGGCGTCAGCTTCGCCGACGGCTACGGGTACCAGGGTGGCGGCCCGCAGGTCACTGCATGGGCCACTTCGCAGTCCGCTGCGGGGGCCAGTGCGCAGGGTGCCTACCCGCACCACGAGATGGCCCCGCAGCAGCCCGCCCCGCAGTACTACGCCCCTCAGGCCCCCGCGCCGCAGCAGCCCGCCCCCCAGTACTACGCCCCTCAGGCCCCCGCGCCGCAGCCTGCCCCGCAGCAGCCCGCGCCGCAGGTCTACGCCCCGCAGGCGCCCGCGCCGCAGCAGCCCGCCCCCCAGTCGTGGCCGGGAAAGGAAAAGGGCAAGGAAACCAAGATCAAGCAGAGCACCTCGTGCCGCACGCACGACCTGAACGTCAACATCCTCGGCCAGGTCGGGCTCCTCAACGGTGTGCTGGGCAACGCGCTCAACGGTGAGGGCCACCCGGGCAAGCAGAGCACCAGGCAGGGCTCGAGCCTGGGCTGCAACAACACCGCCCTCGCCAAGTAATCGCCCTCGGCAGGCAGACCCTCCAGAAAACCAGTGAAAGGGGTCCCGGCGTCCGAGCCACAGGCCCGGCGCCGGGGCCCGTTTTCCGATCCTCTTCAGGGCCCGGGCGCACACCGGTACGCGGTGACCGCGCCCGGGCATCGATCGCAAAGGAACGCCGCACATGTTCAGTCGTAAGAAGATCGCAGCCGTCTCGGCGCTCCTGGGCGCCGCCGCCGTGACCTGCGCCGGTGCCACCCAGGCGTATGCCGGAGACTCCTCGGGCGACTGCACCCGCGCCGCGTCGGGCGACCGCACCTGCGTCTACAAGGGCCAGGCCGTCCACCGGAGCAAGGACGGCAAGATCATCATCAAGCAGCGGAAGAGCTGCTCGACGGTCGCCCGCGACCGCGTGCTGTGGCCCGAACTCGGCTTCCTGGGCAGCGGGGCCACGAAGGCCGGCCCGATCGTGCACTGCTCCAACACGGTCCGGCTGCCCCAGCACATCAAGCTGCCGCACTTCGGGATCTGAGGAGCGAACGGCGGACGGCCGGACCGGGTTGATCCCGCGTCCGGCACTACGGTTCCGGGCGGATGCGGACCGCCCCGCCGTCGACGGCCCCCGGCGGCCCGCACTCCGCGGCCGCGGCCGGCGGGCCGTCGCGGCGCCTCACCCTGGCGGCCGTCACCGGGTGCGCGCGGCGAAAGCTCTGCTGATGATGTTCGGCATGGGGCTTCAAACAGAGCACAACGGACGCGAGCCGGCGGGCGCGAGCAGGGATGTCACCAGGCCTGAGGCACCACAGGGGAGCACCCCGCGCCCGGAGAACGCCGCGAGCGCCGGGGGTCCCGGGACGGAGGTCGGCACGGTCTTCGTCAGCGGTATGCACAGTGGCCCGAACCCCTCGCCGGGCCTGAGCGTCGCCCGTTCCCTGCGTCTCGCCCGGCCCGGACTCCGGATCGTCGGGCTGGACTATTCGCGGGAGAGTTCGGGCCTGCACTCGGAGCTTCTCGACGACCTGGTCTGTCTCCCCGCATGGCGCGAGGCGCACCTCCCCACGTGGATCGAGCAGATGGACCGCCTTCTGGAGCCCGAGGACGCGGTCCTGATCCCCTGTCTGGATCTGGAAGTCCGGCTGCTGGCACGGGAGCTCGGCTCCCATGACCGGATCCTGGGGCCCTCGAAGGCCGCACTGGAGCTGGTGGGCAAACCTCCGGTCGAAGCGGCGGAACGGCTCGGCCTGCGCGCCGCGGAGTACGAGACCGACACCAGCTGGGAGGCCATCGACCGGTTCATCCGCCGGTCCCCGTACGGGGTGTGGGTCAAGGGCCAGCACTACGACGCACACCGCGCCTACACCGCCGGGGCCGCGCTGGCCCTGGGCGATGTGGTCCAGCGGACGTGGGGCGGCAGCTGGCATCTGGAAGCGCATGTGGCCGGCCAGGAGTGCAGCATCGCGTTCTGCGGTCTGGACGGCCGGCTGCTCGACGCGGTCTTCATCACCAAGGCGATGGTCACGACCGAGGGCAAGACCTGGGCCGGCGAGGTCGCCGAGCTGGACGAGGCCATGCGCGAGCGGCTGGCGGACCTGGTCGCCGACGCCGGGTGGACCGGCGCCGGCGAACTGGAGCTCATCCGCAGCTGGAGCGGCGAACTGACGCTCATGGAGATCAATCCGCGCTTCCCCGCCTGGATCCACGGCACCTCGGTGTGCGGCGCCAACCTGCCCGCCGCCCTGGTCGCGGGACGGCCCGCCGACCGCGGCAGACGGCTCACGCCGGGTTTCACCCGCGTGGTGGAGGAGATCCCGGTCCACCCGGCCCTGGGCATCACCCCCATCGCCTGGGTCGCCGGCGGAATCTCCCGTCCGGGCGACAAGCGGCATTCGGGAATGCCGTCGCTGGGCCAACGGCGCCTGCTCCCGCCCGAGGACGCCGACGAGCCGGTCGAGAGCCACCCGAACCCGGGATCCGCCGCACGGATCGGCGTGGCTGCCGAATACGCGGGAGCAGGAGAAACGGCGGATTTCGCGGAATCGGTGGAAACGGCCGAATGCGCGGGGGCGGTGGGGGCGCCCGCACACAACGGGATGCCGGCCGGGCGCGTGGAAGGACGGCCCGCACCTGCGGAACGGCCGGCCACCCGGACAAAGGAACCGGCCGCGCACACCGAAGGCTTCGAGAGGCTGCTCGACCCCCCGGGGAACGCGGCCACTCCGTACCGGCAGGTCCTCCTTCCCCTTTTCACCGAGCGGGTCCAGGCCCTGCGGCAGGAAGTGGAGGGGATCGGCCGGGTGCTCCTCGCGCACAGCGTGAAGACCTGCCCGCAGCCCGCCGTCCTGCGTGAGGCCGCGCGGCTCGGTCTGGCCGCCGAGGCGATCAGCCTGGCCGAGCTCGAAGCGGCCGAGCGGCACGGCATGGCGCCGGAACGCGCGATCCTCAACGGGCCCGCGAAATGGTGGCCCGCCACCGACCGCGTCCGCTGCTTCGCCTTCTTCGCCGACTCCCTGGCGGAACTGAGCAGGCTCGGTGACCTTCTGGACAACGGCTTCCAGCTGGAAGCCGAGGTCGTCGGGGTGCGTGTCGCGCCCACCGGGCTCATCAGCCGCTTCGGCGTCCCGCTGCACGAGCGCGACACCATGGTGGAGGCGGCCCGGCTGCTCGGCACCCTCGCCGATCGCCTCGGAGCCGGATGGGGGATGCACTTCCACTTCGCCCAGAGCGTCCTGGGCGCACCGCGCTGGGAGCGCGAATGCGTGGCGGCGCTCAGTGCGGCCGATCCCCTGGCGGACCTGCTGGGCGGGCCACCGGCCGTACTGGACATCGGCGGCGGCTGGCATGTCGACGACCTGTCGTATCTGCGCGCCTCGCTGGACTATGTGCGCGCGAACGGTCCCGCCGCCGCCCGCGACGGCGATCCGCTGCTGGTGATGGAGCCGGGCAAGCTCCTCACCCAGCCGTCGGCCGCGGTGGTGACACAGGTTCTGGCGCGCCGGGCATCGCACCGCGGCTATGACATCGTCGTCGACGCGGCCGAAGGCGATATGCCCGAGGCGCCCTTCCATCCACATCCCGTGGCCAGGTTCGACGGCTCCCGCTGGGAACCGCTGCGCCCCGGCTGGAGCTGGATTCTGGGCAGGTCCTGCATGGAACACGACGTGCTGTCGGTCCGGCTGGACCTCACCGACGTCCGGGAGGGCGACTACCTCGCATTCGGCATGTGCGGCGGATACGACACCTCCATGGCCTACGAGTTCGGGCGCGGGACCGCGCCGCGGGAATTGGGGCAGCCATGAGTGGACTGATGGGGGATCTGAAGCGGTTCGACCGGATCGAACTGTCCCAGGTGGCCAGTCACCCGAAGGCGTGCTGCGAGATGGTCAAGCACAGCGTGTTCGCCCAGCTCATGCACTACGGGGACACAGGGACCGCGCTCGCCGCCGTCCCCGGGCTCTTCCGGTGGGGGCCCGTGCAGTGGCCGGCGCACTGGTGTGACCTGGTGGACCACGGTGACCTCGTCGGCGACTGCGGGGTGCACGCCGATGTGGCGGCGGCGCTCCTCACCCGGAAGTCCGTACCGCACACGCGGGCCCGCGCCGCGGTGCTGACCCCGCCGATGGCCCCCGCGCACTGGCGGGCCGTCTGGAACGAGGCGCAGGTCAACGACGCGTGGATCGGGCGGAACACGGTGCACCACGAGGTGCTCCGGGTCGGGAACCGCTGGTGGGACCCGAGCGACGCCCGCTGGTTCTCGGGGCCGGGGGCACACACGGGGAGCGGACACGTCCTCGCTCTCCGCGAGGACGGCGGGCAGTGGCAGCTCGCCCCTGAAACGGCGGCCCCTGACGCTTCGCCGACGGCCCACGATCCTGACGCTCCGTCAAAGCCGCACGCCCCGGAACACCCGCACGCCGTGTCCTCGACACACCCTCTGCCCTCGACACACGCCCTGCCGCAAGGCGTCCTGCCGTAGGGCCGGACGCGGCGGTGCGCCGCGGTCCGTGCGCAGAGCGGGCCCCACCTCCCGCAGCGGGCACGGCGGCGTACCCGGACCGCCTAGGAGGCACCGTGATCACCCCCGACACCTGGAAGCCGGACGGACCCGACACCACCGCGGAGCCCCCCGCGCTGCCCGGCCCGGTCCGCCTCGCGGCACAGCTGGTCCGCAGCTTCGGCCAGTTCAGCCTGCTGACGAATGTCTGGACCGGTGTCCTGTTCACGCTCGCGCTCTTCGTGAGCAGCTGGCAGGGGGGCGTCTTCGGGCTGCTGGGCGCCGTGGTCGCCACCGCGACCGCGTACGCGGTGGGTGTCGACCGGTACATCATCGACATGGGAACGCAGGGCTTCTGCGGCTGTCTGACCGGCATCGCCCTGTACGTCTTCCTGGGCCCCCACCCCTCGACATACCTGCTGACCATCGGCGGTGCCGTCGTCTGCGTACTGGCCTTCGCGGCGCTGACCGCCCTGGTGGCGCCCTGGCGGCTGCCGGTGCTGACCGCGCCGTTCTGTGTGGTCGTCGGAGCGGTACTGGCGGCGGCCCCGGCCTTCACCCGGGTCTGGCCCGGCGGCAGCACCGCGGCTCTGCCGATCGCCGCCGCCCCCGGCACGGCGTACACCTGGACCGACCTGTGGCACGGGTTCTTCGCCAACATCTCCCAGGTCGGCCTGTCGGCACACTGGTACGTCGGCGCGATCATGCTGGTGGGGCTCTTCGTCGGCGGGATCCGCTACGGGCTGGCCGCCGTCGCCGGCAGTGCCGTGGCCGTACTCCTGTCCTGGGCCCTGGGCGCCCCGCCGGCTGCGGTCGCCGCGGGCGTCTACGGCTACAACGCGGTCCTCGTGGCCGTCGCCATGGGCGGCCTGTTCCTTGCCAGGACGGTGCCGAACGCGCTGTACACCCTGGTGGCCGTCGCCGTCACGACGGTTCTGACGGCCGCCCTGAACGCCTACTTCGCGCCGTTCGGCGGACGCACCCTCAGCTGGCCCTTCGTCATCACCACCTGGCTGTTCCTCGCCGCGGCGGCGTCCTTCCCCCGGATCCGGCGCATCGCCTGACCGGCCGCGGCGCCGGGCCCGGACGGCCCGCGCGCCGGCCGCACGCTCAGAACAAGGCCCCGGTGTCCGGCCTGTGGCTCGGACACCGGGGCTCTTTTCCGCTACTGGCCGGTGCTTACTTGCCGACGCTGTTGTTGCAGCCCATGGACGAGCCGAGCGTGGTGGACTGCGCTCCCGCGGCGCCCTCGCCGCCGAGCAGGTTGCCGCCCAGGCCGTTGGCGATCCCGACCTCGCCGAGGATGTCGACGTTCGTGTCCTTCGATCTGCAGGAGCTGCCCTGCTTGATCTCGAACGAGGAGCCGCTGCTGCCGCCGCTGCTCTTGCCGCCGTAACCGCCATCGGCGTACGCGGTGCCGGCGCCGAGGATGCCGAGGGTGCCGAGGGCGGCGGCCACGATGGCAGCCGTGCGAAGCTTGCGCATTTCTTCTCCGGAAGGTTGAGCGGATGCGATCTGTGATCGATCGACTTCGTGCAGTTACGGAGGCTAATAGCCAATTATCCTGAAGTCGCGCAACGACGCGCCGGATTGTATGATGGAGCGCTCGTTTTCCCGCTCACTCCGAGCAGATCAGGGCATTTACGGTCCGGCGCAGTCGGGCCCGCCGTGGCGCACCACCTGTTCGGCCCTGCGCGCACCACCTATTAGGCCAAGCTGCATATCAACGAGCGGTCGAGTAGGGAGCGGCGACCCCGGAAACATGGCCCGGCACCTCCCGGATTCCAGCCCGATTTCGCGTCACGGGGCGCCGGAGTTCGCTGCTGACGCGATACGCGCCTCCTGCCCCGGCGAGGCCGGGCGAAATCCCTGCCGAGGACCGTGCGGTGCGGTGCCCGCGAGCAGAGGCCATGGAATTCCCCCGTGCGGCGTAACGGTGCGCACTTCCTGGAAAATCGCGCGCAAGCCTTTCGCGACCGTGCGATCAGGTGATCGCTCGGCGTGCATGGCGCAGATGCCGGAGCCAGTCCCGCACGAGTGGAAGGGTGCGCTGTGCACGCAGCACGCGAATGACACGAAATGAAGCAGGAGCCGCTATGCGCCGCGCACTCGCCACCTTCGTGGCAGCCCTCGCTCTCGCCGGGGCCTTCTCCGCCCCCGCCCACGCCGATCCCGGCCCCGGCGTCCTCGGCATCGTCGGCGATCCCGTGAGGCTGAACTCCAACATCGGCGGGCTGCAGGTGGGCCACGTGCCGTTCGAGGTGCTCAACCCGCTTGACCGCCCGGCCGGGACCGGCGCATCGGGCGTCGAAAAGCTCATTTTCTGACGGCCCGCCGAATGGTCCGTCGGGGTCATTTCGGGGTCCGCAATCAAAGGCGGGCAGGGGGCGGTCGGGCCGTTGTGCCGGCGGGCTCGGGCGGCCGGATCATCAAAGGACAGCCCCTGTCCTCGGCTTTTCCCGGAAGTGACCGCCACGGGGAAAACCTCTCCATAAAATCGGAATGACGTCACTCGTCAGCCGAGTGAGCGTATGCGCCAAGCTGAATGAGTGATCGAAATGCCGGATTCGTAGCCTTCCCCTTCCGGCCTCGTTGAGGCTTGTGCGGTCCGCGGCCGTGACCGCACTGCTAAGAAGGAGTCACGTGATCAAAAAGGTCATTGCCGCTTCGGCTGCCACCGGCGGCCTGCTGCTCATGGGTGCGGGCACGACCCTCGCCGACAGCGGCGCCCACGGGGCTGCCGTCGGTTCTCCCGGCGTACTCTCCGGCAACCTGATTCAGGTGCCGATCCACATCCCGGCCAACATCTGCGGCAACACGGTCAATGTGGTCGGAGCGCTCAACCCCGCTATCGGCAACCGCTGCGCCAATGTCGAGCACGGGCACGGGCACCACTCGGAGATGCGTCACAAGCCGCAGCAGCACCGCGCCAAGCCGACTCACCGCCACCGTCAGGCGGCGCCTCCGGTCGTCACTCGCGCGATCAAGCATCACCACCAGCACGTCCAGCAGCACCAGCGCCACCAGCTCCACGCTGCGGCCCCCGTTCGCCCCGAGCTGGCACGCACCGGTGCGGAAAAGGTCAGCCTGGCGATTCCGGCCGGCGCCAGTGCGGCGATGATCATCGGTGGCGTCCTGCTCTACCGCCGGGGCCGCCGAGTCGCCGCGCGCGACTGAATGTAGGCAGTGACAGCCGTTCGAAACTGTCGCTCTGTCATGTATGAGTGTGGGGCCCGGCAACCGCCGGGCCCCACACTCATGTGATGTCCGCCCCGAGGCCGGTCCTCCAACGGGAGGTATTCACACCGCAGTTGTGCACGCCCCACCGCCTGTCACCGCCCATTGCCCAGGCGGGCCATCAACACCCGAAATGATTCACGCCAGTTGGCAAACGGGTGACCACACGCCGTCTTCCGTGACCCGACCAGGCGAAATCTCGTTGCCCCTGGGAGAGAACACGGTGAATGGGCCCGTCGGGAGGGCGGTTGCGACACGTGGTGTCGTGGGCCTGCGAGAGGTCTCCATCGTGGTCCCGCACGGGGGTGCGCAGGGTGTGAAACCCCAGGATTACCACTGTCAGCGCGCACAAAAGAGCAATAAGCAATCAGATTTCCATGCACAGGTAACGAAGGGCCGAGGGTTCCATGCGCAAGCTTCATCAGGTCGCGCTCGTCTTCGCAGCGGCCGGCGGACTGTCCGCCATCGGTATCGGCGCCAGCTCCGCCGACGTTCCCATGGCGTACAACGGTGCCGCCTCGCCGCCCGTTCCGCAGCCGGACGGCCCCCAGGCCTGGAGCGCTTCGCAGGCCACTTCGCACGCTTCCGGGTCGCACGCTTCTCCGCAGCAGGACGCCCCGCAGGGCGCTGCCCCGCAGGAGTCCGGGGCGCAGGTCTCGCCACAGCTCAACCCCCAGCTCAGCCCGCAGATTTCCCCGCAGGTCTCCTCGCCGACCGCGCCGCAGGCCGCCCCGCAGGGCTCCCTGCTGGGCGGCGGCATGCAGGACCAGAACAACCTCTTCCGCCCGTACCAGGAGTGCAGCCCCCAGTCGCTGCTCGACGCCAACGTCCCGGTCGGCCTGCTTGCCGCCCCGCAGACCTCGGGCGTCCACTGCACCCAGGCCAACGGCCAGACCAACAGCCAGTCCAACGCCTACGCCCACGCCAGGTAGGACCACTGAGGCCGCCGCGCATCACGCCCGCCACGGGCCCTTCGGGGGAGCACCCCGAAGGGCCCGTTTGCGTGCGGCGTGACTGACCGAACGCGGCGCGTGCATCCGGCCGTACAGAGCTCGGCACGGGCAGGCTTCAAGCCCTCGATCATACAATCCGGCGCGTCGCTACGCGACTTCAGGATATTTCGTGATTAGTCTCCGTAACTGTACGAAGTCGATCCCTCACAGATCGCAGCCGCTCAACCTTCCGGAGAAGAAATGCGCAAGCTTCACAAGGCTGTCGTCGTGGCCGCCGCCCTGGGCAGCATCGGCATCCTCGGCGCGGGCACCGCCTACGCCGACGGCGGGAAGCCGGCGGGCAACAAGTTCGACATCAAGCAGGGCAGCTCCTGCAGATCGCACGACCTGAACGTCGACATCCTCGGCGAGGTCGGGATCCTCAACGGCGTGCTGGGCAACGCGCTCAACGGCGAGGGCCCCGCGGGTGCGCAGTCCACCACCCTCGGCTCGTCCATGGGCTGCAACAACAGCGCTCTCTGAGCCCATCGGGCAGTCGCGTAGGTAAGCGAAAGAGGTCCCGGCATCCGAGCCACCAGGCCGATGCCGGGGCCGTTTTCGATGTTCCGGACCGGCCGTGAGAGACGGGCAGAGTCGCCTGTCCCGCACGGCCGGTCCGGTTGATGGGGCTGCATTGCTGGATCGCCACAGGCAGCCCTGCCTGAGCAGCCCCACCTGACACGAAATCAATTCCCGTGCCGCCATTGCCGAATGGATCCCCTCGGCTGAATGTTCGTCAACTGGCGCGGCCGGTTCGGCGGGCGGGGGTGGGAATGCCTTGCCCACAGTCGAAAGCGCGCACGGCGTCTCGCCCCGGCACCACCCGGCCCCTCGAACGCGCCGGGGTGAATTCCGTCTTTCCCGTCACCGCGATGCCGCCCCCGCCTTCTGCACCGGCTGCGGCCCGAAGAGCGGCCGGGCCGCCGCCGACAGCCCGATAAGCGGAACGTGGCAAATGGGTGACCGCGCATCGGTTCCCGTGTCCCGACCAGGGGAAATCTCGTTGCCCCCTGGGAGAGAACAGCGAATGGGCCCGTGGGCCGCCTGCCCGGAAATGCTCTTCCTTGGTGCCGGGGCGGCCCGTGGCGACTACGCCGGCAATGTTGTCTGACGTGAATTCAGAGGAGAGGCGATGGGATCCGCCGTCGGCTTCGAGGAGCGTTGGAAGGCAGCGCAGCGAGTGCCGTCGAGGGCCTGCGGGAGGCTTTCACCGTGGTCCGACACGGGGTGCGCAGGGCGTGAACCCCCGGGATTACCACTGTTAGCGCGCGCAAGACAGCAATAAGCAATGCAGATTTCCATGTACAGGCAATGAAGGGCCGAGGGTTCCATGCGCAAGCTTCATCAGGCCATGCTCGTCGTCGCGGCGGCCGGCGGTCTGTCCGCAATCGGCGCCGGGGTCAGCCATGCCGACGCTCCCCCCGTCGGGTACGGGGCCGCCCCGGCTCCCGCTCCGCAGCCGGCGTATCAGCCGCAGCCGGCTCCCGCTCCGCAGCCGGCGTACCAGCCGCAGGCCGCCCCCCAGCCGGCCTACCAGCCGCAGCCGGCGTATCAGCCGCAGCCGGCTCCCGCTCCGCAGCCGGTCTACCAGCCGCAGCCGGCTCCGGCTCCCCAGCCCGCCTACCAGCCGCAGGCCGCCCCCGCCCCGCAGCCGCCGGCACCTCCGGCCCCCGCTCCGCAGCCGCCGGCCCCGCAGGCCGCTCCCGCCCCGGCTCCCGCTCCGCAGCCGCCGGCCCCGCAGGCCGCTCCGGCGCCGCAGGCCGCCCCGGAGCACGACGGCCCCCACACCACCGCATACGCCAGCTCGCAGGGCGCTTCGCAGGCTTCCGCCAGTCACGCCTCGCATCAGCAGGAGGCTGCCCCGCAGGCGGCCCCGCAGCCTGCCCCGCAGGCGGCCGCTCCTGCTCAGCAGCCGGTCGTTCCGCAGGTGATGCCGCAGGTGGTCCCCCAGGCTGCCCCGCAGGTCACCCCGCAGGTCGCGCCGGAGGTCGTCGTCCCGCAGGTCGTTCCCCCGCAGCACGCCCCGCAGGTCGCCCCCCAGGTCAACCCGCAGGTGAATCCCCAGGTCAATCCGCTGATCAACCCGCTGGTCGCCCCGGGTGTCCCGCAGGTCTCCCCGGTCGGTCTCGGACGTCTCGCGGCGGCTCCGGTGGGGCAGCTCGATCTGCCCCGACTCTCCTGACCGTTCACGTCGGTACGGCCCGGCCCCCACCCCGGAGTGCAGCAATGGGGCAGGCGGGGCCGCCGGCCGCCGTTGAACGCCCGCGGGGCCGGCGCGAACCGCCCGGCGGGCCCGCTGTAACTGCCCTGCCTCCGCGGCTCTTTCCGCGGGAGCGGGGCAACCTCTCGGTCCGTGCCCAGCTATAGGGCCCTCCGCCCGTCCGGTCTGTCGATGCCGTGCCGGGCGGTGCGGCGAATTCCCTCTCGAACCTACGCCACTGTAAGAAGTCGATCTGTTGCAGATCGCATCCGCTCAATCACCGGAGAAGAAATGCGCAAGCTTCAGAAGGCTGCCTTCGTGGGCGCCGTCCTCGGCAGCGTGGGCGCCCTCGGCGCCGGTACCGCCTCGGCCCACGGGGAGGCGGGTGCCCATGACATCGGCGTCACGCAGAGCACCTCGTGCCGGTCGCACGACATGAACGTCGACATCCTCGGGTCGGTCGGAGCCCTCAACGGCCTGGCGGGCAACGCGCTCAACGGTGAGGGACACCCGGGTGGGCAGACCACCAGGATGGGTGCGTCCATGGGCTGCAACAACAGCGCTCTCTGAGCGCCGGCAGCCGCGCAGCCAACCGAAAGGGGTTCCGGCGCCGAGCCTGTGGCTCGGCGCCGGAACCCCTTTTCGTGCTGTTCTCCCGGAGCCCGGCGCGGGCGCGCAAACGGTGGCGGGCCGGACCGGGATCAACGCGGTTCGGCCCGCCACCGTTCGAGAAGTGCGGGGCAGCCGTTCTCAGGCCGCCGGTGCCGGCGCCGACGGCGCCGCCGGTGCCGGTGCGGTGGGCGCGTTGGGCTCGGGGGCCGGCGCCGGCTCGGCGTGCTCTTCGGGCGCCGGTGCCGTGTTGGAGCAGTTCGCGGTGGGTCCGATCTGTGAGCTCCCAGTGTTCAGCAGGCCCTGTGCGGGCCAGGAGACCGGCTGCATCGACGCACAGTTCTGCGCCTGCTTGACGGTGTACCTGCCGTCCTCCGTGATGTAGGAAGTGTTCTTCTGGAGGCAGTTGACGTTGCCCGTGATGTCACGGGCGCAGTTGCCCGAAGTCCCACCGGCATACGCCTGGCTGGCGCCGGCGCAGGTCGCGGCGAGGCCGCCCAAGAGCGCCGAGACGGCTGCGATCTTCTTCCGACTGAACATGTGCTGGGTTCCTTTGTGATTGGTGTCCGGGCGCCACGCACCGCGAACCGGTCCGCGCCCGGACCGTGTAGAAGGTCGAAAACGGGCCCCGGCGCCGGCCTGTGGCTCGGACACCGGGACCCATTTCGCTTACTTTCCGCCGCCGCCGCTGCCGAAGCTGTCGTTGCAGCCCATGCTCGAGCCGATCGGCGTGGACTGTGCACCCGCGGCGCCCTCGCCGCCGAGTGCGTTGCCCAGCACGCCGTTGAGGACCCCGACCTCGCCCAGGACGTCGACGTTCAGGTCGTGCGACCGGCACGAGCTGCCCTGCTTGATGTTGTAGAGGCTGCCGGCCTTCTCGCCCTTGTCGCCCTTGCCGCCGCTGTACCCGCCGTCGGCGTAGGCGGTGCCGGCACCGAGGAGGCCGATGGTGCCGAGGGCGGCGACCATGACGGCAGCCTTCTGAAGCTTGCGCATATCTTCTCCGGTAAATCGAGCGGATGCGATCAGTAATTGATCGACTTCGTACAGTTACAAAAAACTAATACGAAATGTTCCGCAGTTGCGCAGCGACGCGCCGGGCGCTAGGGGCATCGAACGAGGGCCGGCTCAGTGGCTGCTTCGCGTCCTGGGCGGTGTGTGGGCATCGGCGGGCCGGAACGGGTGCGGGCGGCCCGGGGTGGATCACTCGTCCGGCCGTACCGCCCGCGACGTATTCCGTCGTGCCGCACGCAAACGGGCTCTCCGGGGGGCACCCCCGAAGAGCCCGTGACGGCGTCGCGTCCGCCCTCAGTGCTTGGTGAAGGCGTGGTTGAACTGGCCGCAGGTGGTGTCGAAGTTCGCGGAGGCGCCGAGCAGGGCGTCGATCGGGAACTTGGCCTGCGCGAACGTCTGCGGACTGCACTCCTGGTACGGACGGAAGATGGGCTTCACCTTCGGCTCGTGGCCGCCGGCGTAGGCGGTGCCGGCGCCGGCACTGATGACGGACAGACCGCCGGCTGCTGCTGTGGCGACGATCGCGACCTGCTGAAGCTTGCGCATGGAACCTTCGGCCCTTCATTACCTGTACATAGCGGCCTGATTGCCTACTGTGACCGTGCGCACACTAGCAGTAGTGGTCCTGGGGCCTCCACTCCGTCGCGTGCTCCGTGTCGTAGGGCGGTGGAATCCGTAGAGCGTTTGTCCGGTGGGCTGTTGACGTGGTTCGGCGGCGGGATGAATGTGAGAGCCCCGTCCCGAAAATGCGAATAAGCGGATGAGTCCGCCGACTCTCCCCGCCCGCTGAAGAACACGCTCCCCGAAAAGCGCAGTTGAGCCGGTCCCGGCGGAGGGGCCGCATGTGCCCGCACCCGCTGCATCTCCCGCGCACCGGACAGCAAAAAGACCTTCCCGAAGGGAAGGTCTGGAAAAGCGCCCCCGGCAGGACTCGAACCTGCGGCCAAGTGCTTAGAAGGCACCTGCTCTATCCGCTGAGCTACGGGGGCCGGGCGGTGGACGTGGATCACGGACCGCGGACAAGGATAGGGGTCCGGGTGCCTCGTACCGGTTGCTTCACCTCCGTGGCACGTTGTGGAGGTTCGGTGAAGCGATCCCGATAATCGCAGGCAGGTACGAATCCTGCACTGTTTTTGCCGTCTGGCGCGCCGGGTGTTGTGTACTCGTTATGCCTGCGCCTCAGTTGCCACGATCGTCTCATGAATCACTTGTCCCGTTCTATGGGGATTTCTTACGGCGCACACACGGGCCCATACGCTTCAAAAACCCATCGAAATTGGGCATTCTGCACATGTGGCGACCTTGGACGTACGACCCCGGCTCCTTGACGCACTGTCCGTACTGCGTGAGCGCGTCGACGCCGCACGCTTTCCACTGCCACTGCGGGGCGCCGCCCGGGCCCGGCGCAACCGGGCCGAGCTGCTCGCCCAGCTCGACGACTATGTGATTCCCCGACTGCGGTCGCCTCAGGCACCGCTGCTGGCCGTTATCGGCGGGTCCACCGGGGCGGGCAAGTCCACCCTGGTCAATTCGCTGGTGGGGCGGCGGGTCTCGGAGGCGGGGGTGCTGCGGCCGACGACGCGTACGCCGGTGCTGGTCTGCCATCCCGACGATCACCGGTGGTTCGCCGGGCAGCGGGTGCTGCCGCAGCTGACCCGGGTGTGGGTGCCCGGCCAGGACGGCGGCGGCCACGGGGAGGGGATGGCGGGGGACCGGCGGGTGCAGGGGGACGCGGAGTGCGATTACGACGGGGAAGCGGAGTTCGACGGGGATGCGGCGGGCGGGTACGGCGCACAGGGAGGGGGCGGGGGCGAATCGGGGATGCCGATGGTGCGGATCGAGACGGATCCGGCGCTGCCCAGCGGGCTGGCACTGCTGGACGCCCCGGACATCGATTCGCTGGTCGCGCGGAACCGGGAGCTGGCTGCCGAGCTGATCTGTGCGGCGGATGTGTGGGTGCTGGTGACCACGGCCGCGCGGTACGCGGATGCGGTGCCCTGGCATCTCCTGCGTACGGCCAAGGAGTACGACGTCACGCTGGTGACCGTGCTGGACCGGGTGCCGCATCAGATCGTCACGGACATCTCCGGGCGGTACGCCGAAATGCTCCACCACGCCGGGCTCGGCCATGTCCCCCGGTTCACCATTCCCGAGCTGCCCGAATCGGCCGGCGGCGGCAGCGGGCTGCTGCCCGCCACGGCCGTCGCGGCGTTGCGGGACTGGCTGGAGCGGCATGCCCAGGACCCGGCCGCCCGGGCCGCCGCCGCGGACCGTACCGCCTCCGGCGTCATCGCCTCGCTGCGCAGCCGGCTGCCCGCACTGGCCAGTGCCGCCGCCGCCCAGCATGCCGCGGCGCTGCGGCTGACCGGCCGGGTCGAGGAGGCCTACGAGCGGGCCGCGGAGCGGGTGCGGAGCGAGGTCGCGGCCGGTGAGGTGCTGGCCGGGGACGCACGCGCCCACTGGCGGGACCACGGGTCCGGTGGAGGGCCGAAGGAGCTGCTGGACGCGCTGACTCAGGGGCTGACGTCGTTGCTGGCCTGTGCCGTCGACGAGGCGGACGAGCGGGCCGCGGAGGCGTGGCGCCGCGATCCGGCGGCGGCGGAGGTCGCGGCGACGGCGGCCGCGGGCGCCGCGGGGGCGGGTGAGCGGCTCGGTGTGGTGGTGCGGCGCTGGCGGCGCTGTCTGGAGGAACTGGCCGAGGAAGAGCGGGACGAGGCACGGAGCGGGCCCGGCGGCGAGCGGGCGGGATCCGTGGAGCCGGAGGAGTCGGCTGCGCTGCTGGCCACGGCGCTGCTGGGCGGCCGGCGCGCCCGTACGGCGGGAGAGAACCTCGCCGAGCTGCTGGGTGCGCACAGCGCGTTGCGGCTGTGCGACCGCGGCAGCCGGCTGCTGGCGACGTACCTGGAGCGCGCCCTGGACGGCGAGCGCGAGCGGCGGCTGGCCCCTCTGGACCAACTCGCCGTACCGCTCGACCAGCAGGCCGAGCTGATCGCCGCTCTGTCGGTGCTGCAGAGGGAGAAGGAGCAAGTGACGGAGGTGGAGAGGGTGGAGAGGGCGGAGAGGGCGGTGTCGGGGTGAGGGATTTCGAGGCGGGTGCGGAGCAGGCGGACGCGGGAGAGCCGGGGGAGGGCCGGGCCGGTGCCGCGGGGACCGACGGCGCCTGGGACGACGGGCTGATCGCGCGGCGGGTGCGGGGCGGGGCCGGGACGGGCGCGCGGCGGCGGGTGTTCGGGCCGCGGGGCGGTTCCTCCGCAGGGCCGCTGGTGGAGCCGCTGCTTGCGGTGGATCCGGTGCGCGACGCCGGCCGGGACGCGGCGGCGGATGCGGATGCGGACATGGAAGCGGACATGGAATTCGCCCTTGCCGTGGAGGTGATGGGGGACGGCGGGGCGCGCGAGACCAGGGGCGGCCCGGCGGGTGGCCCGGGAATCGGCGCGCACGGCGTTGCGTACGAGCGGGAGCGGGAGCGGGCCCGCGGCGCCCGGACGGCCGAGCTGCGGGCGCGGCTGGACGCCCTGCGGGAGCTGATCGCACTGTCCCGGTCCCGGCTCGACGGGGAGTGCCTGGCCGAGGCGGGGCGGGTGCTGGACGCGGCGCGGGAGCGCTACCGGCTCTCCGGGGAGCACACCGTCGTCGCCATCGCCGGGGCCACCGGGAGCGGTAAGTCGTCGCTGTTCAACGCGCTGGTAGGGGCGGCTCGTTCGCAGGTCGGGGCGCGCCGCCCGACGACCTCGGAGCTGGTGGCGTGCGTCTGGCCGGGCGGGCCGCCGGGTGCGGACGGGCTGCTGGACCGGCTGGCCGTACCGTCCTGGCGGCGCCATCTCGCGCCGGACGGCACCCCCGATCTGCGCGGGCTGATCCTGCTCGATCTGCCCGACCACGACTCCTCGGACACCGGCAACCGCGACCAGGTGGACCGGATGCTGACGCTGGTGGACGCGGTGATCTGGGTGGTGGACCCGGAGAAGTACGCGGATGCGGTGCTGCACGAGCGGTATCTGCGGCCGCTGGCGGGCTACGCCGAGGTGATGTTCGTCGTCCTCAACCAGGTGGACCGGCTGCCGGGGGACGCCGCGGACCAGGTGGTGGACGATCTGCGCCGGCTGCTGGACGAGGACGGGCTGGCGCTCGGCGAACACGGTGAGCCCGGTGCGGCGGTGCTCGCACTGTCCGCCGCGACCGGCGACGGGGTGGCGGAACTGCGGGAGGCGCTGGGCCAGTTCGTGGCGGAACGCGGTGCGGCGGACCGGCGGCTGGCGGCGGATGTGGACGCGGCGGCCGAGCGGCTGCGGTCCATGTATGTCGCACAGTCCCGGGTCGCGCTGACGGAACGCGCCCGCGCGGAGTTCGAGGACCGGCTGGCGGACGCGGTGGGCGCGGTCGCCACCGGGCGCGCGGTGGAACGCGACTGGCTGCGGCATGCGGAGCGGGCCTGCGGCCTGCCGTGGACCCGGCGGCGCAGACAGCGGGTGCGGGAGGAGGGGCGGCCGGTCACGGCAACGCAGCGGTCGGTGGTCCGGCAGGGCGGGCAGCGTCGGTCAGGGGCCGCCGCGCCGTGCACCGGGGCGCAGCCGGACGGCCGGGCCGCGGCGCGTCCGGTGGTGGAGCAGGCCGTACGGGCCGTGGCGGGCGAGGCGGCGCGCGGGCTGCCGGCGCCCTGGGCCCAGGCGGTGCGCGAGGCGGCGGGCCGGGGTGCGGAGGGGCTGCCGGAGGCGCTGGACAGGGCGACGGCCGAAGCGGAGCAGTCCCTGCAGGGCGGGCCCGCCGGGCGGCCGCGGTGGTGGACGGTGGCCGCCGCGCTGCAGGGACTGCTGCTCGTACTGCAGGTCGTCGGCCTGCTGTCGCTGCTGGGCATCGCCGCCGGTGTGGTCGAGTCGGCGGCGTGGCTCTCCGCGCTGCTGCCCGCGGTCATCGGGTCGGTGGGCGGCCCGGCGCTGGCGTTGCTGTGCCGGGCGGCGGCGCGCGGCCCGGCCCGGCGGTACGGGCAGGAGGCCGAGCGGCGGCTGCGCAGCGCGGCGGCGGGGTGCGGCCGGGCCCGGGTCCTGGAGCCGGTCGCGGCCGAGCTGTTGCGCTATCGCGAGGTGCGCGAGCAGTACGCGGTGGCGTCGGGCGCGTAGGAATCCCCCTCCAGGGTGGCCGGGTTGTCCACAGCCCGGCCGTTGTCCACAGGCCGCCGCGGCATCCGCCGGGTCCGTGCAGCATGGAACCGGTGCACGCGGGAGACGTGCAGAAGCGGGGGAGGCGGGTCCGATGAACGACACGATGGTGACGCTGGTGGGCAATGCCGCGACGGCGGTGGAGCACCGGCTGACGGCGGCGGGGGTGCCGGTGGCGAGGTTCCGGCTCGCGACGACGGTCCGGCGCTACGACCGTACGCGGGAATGCTGGACCGACGGGGAGACGAGTTTCTATACGGTCCGGTCCTGGCGCGGCCTCGCGGACAATGTCGCCGCGTCCGTCGCGGTGGGGGAACCGCTCGTGGTGCAGGGCCGGTTGCGGCTGCGGGAAGGGGAGCAGCCACCCGAGCGGGGCGGGCAGCGCTGGTTCTCGGCGGAGGTCGACGCCCTCGCGATCGGCCACGACCTCGCCCGCGGCACCGCCGCATTCCGCCGTATTACGCGGATGCGGTCGGAGCCGGTGCCACCGCAGCAAGGGGCGCCGCAGGCGTCGGGCGAGCCACCGGCCGGGGGCCCGGATGCCGAGCCGGGCCCTGATGTGTCCAACCCGCTCCCGGAACGGCCCGCCTGAGAAGACATCAGGGGCCGCCCGCTGCTCGCGCACAGGAAGCGCCGACGGCAGCTGCCGCGCCCTTTCCTGCCCCCAGTGTCCCGATAAGTCCCGGAGATTTATCGATAGTGCAAGGTGAGGATGCCTGATGTCGGTAACGATTGCGATTCGGATCGCTTATGGGGCGCCATTCCTGGGGACCGTGATGCGCCCGCTCCATAGGATCCGACGAGTACTCACGGGGGCTGACCAGTTCGGCTGTTGAGTCCTTCGGGAACTTTCCGGCGAGGCACCCTCCCCCATTCGACCGCCTCGCCCAGAGGGGAATTTCATGCTTGCTATGAAAAGGCGGGGCGCAGCCCGTCTTGCCGCTGCGGTCGTGGCCTCCGGCCTGGTCGCGGCGGGCGCGATAGCCACCGCGGGTACCGCCGCGGCGGAGGACACGCCCCCCGCGCAGGGAGGCGCCACCGCGACGCTCGGCGGTCTGAAGACCTTCGACCAGGCGATCGTGCACACCGACGGGCAGGACCAGCGCGTCGGTGCGGGGCTCTTCGAGATGTCGGTCGACAACGGCGGCACGCTGCAGACGTACTGCATCGACATC
The DNA here is from genome assembly GCF_001294335.1 of Streptomyces chattanoogensis. GTDB lineage: Bacteria > Actinomycetota > Actinomycetes > Streptomycetales > Streptomycetaceae > Streptomyces > Streptomyces chattanoogensis. The sequence continues at coordinate 382,050 of NZ_LGKG01000196.1, read as the reverse complement.
CACAACCCGACCCAGCAGCAGGCGAAGTACCAGGAAGTGCCCTGGAGCGCCTCGTCGCTGCACAACAACGGCGACGCGGGCAAGATCCGCTGGATTCTGCAGAACTCCTACCCGCAGGTGAACGACCTGGCGGCGCTCGCCGCCAAGGCCCACGCGGGGAACCTCACCGAGAAGACCGCCGCGGCCGGCACCCAGGTCGCGATCTGGCGCTTCTCCGACCACGTCAAGGTGGACGCGGTCGACCCGGCGGCCGAGAAGCTCGCCGACTACCTGGAGAAGTCCGCCCAGAGCGTCTCCGAGCCCAAGGCCTCGCTGACCCTGGACCCGCCGGCCGTCTCCGGCAAGTCCGGCAGCAGGATCGGCCCGGTCACCGTGCACACCAACGCCGACAGCGTCACGCTCTCCCCGGCCGCCGACGTGCCGTCCGGTGTCAAGGTCGTCGGCAAGGACGGCAAGCCCGTCACCAGCGCCGCCGACGGCACCCAGCTGTTCTTCGACGTGCCCAAGGGTGCCGCCGACGGCAGCACCTCGGTGACCGCCCAGGCCGCCACCAAGGTCCCGGTCGGCCGCGCCTTCACCGGCATCGGCGAGCACGCCAAGAGCCAGACCCAGATCCTGGCCGGCTCCAGCGAGTCCACGGTCTCCGCGGCCGCCACGGTCTCCTGGAAGAAGCAGGGCGCCATCCCGGCGATCACCGCCGACAAGAACTGCGCCAAGGGCGGCGTGGACGTCACCGCCAGTAACAAGGGTGATGAGGCGTTCCGCTTCCAGCTCTCCGGCAAGGACTACGAGGTCGCACCGGGCAAGTCGCAGACTGTGACCGTACCGGTGGCCGAGGACCAGCCGTACGAGATCACGATCAAGGGGGAGGGCGGCTTCAAGAAGACCTTCTCCGGCGTCCTGGACTGCAAGACCGCCGGCAGCGGCGGCAGCACGCCCGCCCCGAAGCCCACCCCCGCGACGGGCGGCACCACCGGCGGCCACGGCACCGACCTCGCCGAGACCGGTTCGAGCAGCGCCACCCCGATGATCGCGGGTGTCGCGGTCGCCCTGGTCCTGGTCGGCGGCGGCGCGGTCTTCTTCCTCCGTAAGAAGAAGGCCCAGTAACAAGGCCCAGTGACAACGCTCAGTGAGAAGGCCCGGTAACAGGGCCCGGTAAGAAGGCCCGCAAGAAGGCCTGGCGGCACCGGCAGTAGCCGGGCGGTCACCCCGCGGCCCCGGAGCGCAGCATCCGCTCCGGGGCCGCGGGCGTATCCGGGGCCGCGGGCGTACTCGTTTCCTTCCGGGCACGGCCGTACGGCAAGATGGGTGTATCTGCCCTCGCACGGCCGCGCCGCATCACGGACCGGGCGGCGGAGCGCATACAGACCTGACAGATCCCTGATAGATCCAAACCTGCCGGACGGTTTCTCTTGGCTGAGTACATCTACACGATGCGCAAGACGCGCAAGGCGCACGGCGACAAGGTCATCCTTGACGACGTGACGCTGAGCTTCCTGCCGGGCGCGAAGATCGGTGTCGTGGGTCCCAACGGCGCCGGTAAGTCCACGGTGCTGAAGATCATGGCCGGTCTCGAGCAGCCGTCGAACGGTGACGCGTTCCTCTCCCCGGGCTACACCGTCGGCATGCTCCTGCAGGAGCCGCCGCTGGACGAGTCCAAGACCGTGCTGCAGAACGTGCAGGACGGCGCCGCCGAGATCATGGGCAAGCTCCACCGCTTCAACGAGGTCGCCGAGCTGATGGCGACCGACTACAGCGATGCGCTGATGGAGGAGATGGGCAAGCTCCAGGAGGACCTGGACCACGCCAACGCGTGGGACCTGGACACCCAGCTCGAGCAGGCGATGGACGCGCTGGGCTGCCCGCCCGGCGACTGGCCGGTCACCAACCTCTCCGGTGGTGAGCGCCGCCGCGTCGCGCTGTGCAAGCTGCTGCTGGAGGCCCCCGACCTGCTGCTCCTCGACGAGCCCACCAACCACCTGGACGCCGAGTCCGTCCAGTGGCTGGAGCAGCACCTGGCCAAGTACCCCGGCACCGTCGTCGCCGTCACCCACGACCGGTACTTCCTCGACAACGTCGCCGGCTGGATCCTGGAGCTCGACCGCGGCCGCGCCATCGGCTACGAGGGCAACTACTCCACGTACCTGGAGACCAAGCAGACCCGTCTGAAGGTCGAGGGCCAGAAGGACGCCAAGCGTGCCAAGCGCCTGAAGGAAGAGCTGGAGTGGGTGCGCTCCAACGCCAAGGGGCGGCAGGCCAAGTCCAAGGCGCGTCTGGCGCGTTACGAGGAGATGGCGGCCGAGGCCGACAAGATGCGGAAGCTGGACTTCGAGGAGATCCAGATCCCGCCGGGCCCGCGTCTGGGCAACGTCGTCGTCGAGGTCGAGAAGCTCAACAAGGCCTTCGGCGAGAAGGTCCTGATCGACGACCTGAGCTTCACGCTGCCGCGCAACGGCATCGTCGGCATCATCGGCCCGAACGGTGCCGGCAAGACCACGCTGTTCAAGATGCTGCAGGGCCTGGAAGCCGCGGACTCCGGCGACATCAAGGTCGGCGAGACCGTCAAGATCTCCTACGTCGACCAGAGCCGCGAGAACATCGACCCCAAGAAGACCCTGTGGGCCGTGGTCTCCGACGAGCTGGACTACATCAACGTCGGCCACGTGGAGATGCCCTCGCGGGCGTATGTCTCCGCGTTCGGGTTCAAGGGCCCGGACCAGCAGAAGCCGGCCGGGGTGCTCTCCGGTGGTGAGCGCAACCGCCTGAACCTGGCGCTCACCCTCAAGCAGGGCGGCAACCTGCTCCTCCTCGACGAGCCGACCAACGACCTCGACGTCGAGACGCTCTCCTCGCTGGAGAACGCGCTGCTGGAGTTCCCCGGCTGCGCCGTGGTCGTCTCCCACGACCGGTGGTTCCTCGACCGGGTCGCCACGCACATCCTGGCGTACGAGGGCGAATCCAAGTGGTTCTGGTTCGAGGGCAACTTCGAGTCGTACGAGAAGAACAAGATCGAGCGCCTCGGTGCGGAGGCGGCCCGTCCGCACCGCGCGACGTACAAGAAGCTGACCCGGGGCTGACCGACGTGCGACACCTCTACTCCTGCCCCCTGCGCTGGTCGGACATGGACGCCTTCGGCCATGTCAACAATGCGGTGTTCGTCCGCTACCTCGAAGAGGCGCGGATCGACTTCACGCGACGGCTGGCGCCGGGGGGCGGCAGTACGGCGTTCACGGGCGGATCGGTCGTCGCCCGGCACGAGATCGACTATGTGCGGCAGCTGGTGCACCGGCACGCCCCGGTGACCATCGAGCTGTGGGTGACCAAGGTCACCGCCGCGTCGATGACCATCGCCTACGAGGTGAAGGACGAGGACACCGTCTACCTCCGCGCCTCGACGGTCGTCGTCCCGTACAACTTCACCGAGGGGCATCCCCGCCGCATCACCGCGGAGGAGAAGGCCATCCTCAAGGAGTTCCTGGACGACGCCTCGCACCAGGAGGGGCGTCGGGAGGGGGCCGTCGCGCGATGACGGCGCTGCGTCTGGCCGATGCCGGGGAGGCGGCGGATCTCGCCGCCTTCCTGGCCCGGCTGATCCATTACGACCGTGCGGCCGCGGTACGGCTCCAGGCCGGCAGCGGGGTGCTCGCCGTCTTCGGCCGCCCGCCGTCGTTCGAGGTGCTGGCGATCCGTACGGCACGGCTCGCCGACGACGGCATCACCGTGGACGTCACCGTCTCGGCCGGTGAACTCCTCGAAGGCGTCGAGGCGTCGGCGGAGGGCGTGCTGAGCGTGCCCGCTCCCGTCACCGGCCCGCCGTGGGCCGGAGTGCTGCCCCCGCGCGGCGGCTGGCGGCGGGTGCCGGGACTGCCGGACCCCGAGGCCGTGCTGCGCACGGTGGCCGGTGCGGTCGCCGAATTCCGCGCCCGCGATGCGGAGCTGCCGCCGCAGCACCGTACCCGCGCCGCACGCGACCGCATCGGCCGCGAGATCTGGTCGCGGACCCTGGGCGACACCCATCTCCCGCTGCGTGCCGCACACGCCGCGCAGTCGCTGGGCTTTCTGCGTCCGGCCCGGTCGGCCGCCCTCGCCGGTGCGCCCCCGCACCGCGCCCACGCCCCGCAGCCCGGACACCAGCAGCTGAGCCTGCTCGCCGCGGCCGGCTGGCTGCGGCTGAGCACCCCCTACGGATCGGTCGCCGTACGGACCGGGGGACCGGAGGGGCTGACGGGGCTCTCGGGGATCACAGTCACCCCGGTGTGACGGCGGAAGGGCCGGCCGTCGCTCCGGCCGGCCTCAGTCTGCCGTGTTGATCATCGAGGCAGCTGCGTAGGTGAGGTAGTTCCACAGTTGCGTCTCGTGTTCCTCGGCGAGGCCGAGGGAGTCGACGGCGTCGCGCATGTGCTTCAGCCAGGCGTCGTGTGCGGCCCGGTCGACGGTGAACGGGGCGTGCCGCATGCGCAGCCGGGGGTGGCCTCGGCCGTCGCTGTAGGTGCGGGGACCGCCCCAGTACTGCATCAGGAACAACGCGAGGCGCTCCTCGGCCGGGCCCAGGTCCTCTTCCGGGTACATCGGCCGCAGCAACGGGTCCTCGGCGACGCCCTGGTAGAAGCGGTGCACCAGACGCCGGAAGGTCTCCTCGCCACCGACCTGTTCGTAGAAGGTCTGCTCCTGAAGCGTGCCGCGCGGAATCTTGTTCACCCGTCCATGGTGGCAGATACGGCGAGGGGCGTGACCCGAAAGGTCACGCCCCCGGACCGTACGGGGCTAGGCCCGGCGGATCGTCAGCGTCGTCCAGGCCCCCACATGCACCCGGTCGCCCTCGTGCAGCGGCACCGGCACATACGGCTGGATCGGGTCCTCGGCGAGGTTGATCGTGGTGCCGTTGGTGGAGTTCTGGTCCACCACCGCCCAGCTGCCGTCCTGCTGCTGCACCAGCAGCGCGTGCTGGTGCGAGACGCCCGGGTCCTCCGGCGGGCTGCCCAGATCGATGTCCGGGGCCTCGCCGGTGCTGTTGCGGCGACGGCCGACCGCGATCTGGCCGTTGGCGAGCGGGAGCACCTGCTCGGGGGAGTACGCGGGCAGGTTGAGCCCGGCCGCCTCCGGGCCGCTGCGGCCCATCATCGCCATGAAGTACTCGCGGTCCGGCGCGATGGCCACCACCCAGCCGTCACCGACGACCGGCTGCGCACCCTGCGGCGGCGCCGCGGGACCCGGGCCGGGGCCGCCGTTCCACTGCTGCTCGGGCGGGGGGCCCTGCTGCTGCGGCTGCTGCGGGTCGTACGGGCCGGGCTGCTGCTCGAACGGCGGCTGCTGGTGCGGCTGCTCGAACGGAGCGGGCTGCTGCGGCGGGAACGGCGCGGGCGGCTGCTGCTCGAACGGGGCCTGCGGGCCGGGGCCGGGCGCGGGCGGGGCCATCGGCGGGGCCGCGGCCTGATGTGCGCTCGGCGGGTTCAGCGTCCAGTCGTCGCCCTGCGGCGGCGGGGGACCGGGCTGGCCGGCCGGGCCGGGGCCGGGCATACCGGGGCCGGGCTGGCCGGGGAAGCCGCCGGGGCCGGGCTGGCCGGGCGGGGGACCCTGTTGCGGCTGCTGCTGTTCGAAGGGAGGCTGCTGCCCGAAGGGGGGCTGCTGCTCGAACGGCTGCTGCGGCTGCTGCGGTGCGGGCGGCGGGAAGCCGTAGCCGCCCTGGGGGCCGGGAGCCGGCGGCGGGAAGCCGTAACCGTCCTGGCCGCCCTGGGTGCCGGGGCCGGGCTGGCCGGGCGGCGGGGCGAAGGACCCCGGAGGCGACGTGGATGTCGCGGTGTGGGTCAGGAAGTTGTAGTGGCAGTTGTTGCAGAACGGCGCGTTCGCCATGCGCGGCGTACCGCACTGCGGGCACGCCTCGGACGGCGCGGACTGATCGGGGCCGGGCATACCGGGCGCCGGTCCCGGTCCGGGTGCGGGCGGCGGGAAGCCGTAGCCGCCCTGGGCGCCAGGGCCCTGGGCCGGGCCGGGGGCCGGTGGCGGGAAGCCGTAACCGCCCTGGGTGCCGGGGCCGGGCTGGCCGGGCGGCGGGGCGAAGGACCCCGGCGGCGGTCCCTGCGGGTCCGCAGGCGGCGGGCCCGGCTGCTGGGGCGGCGGCGGTGCGGGCTGGCCGGGCGGCGGAGTGTTCAGGAACCCCGCAGGCAAGGAGGGCGGCGGGGGGACAGCGCCTGCCATCCGGTGGCCGCACACCTCGCACCAGTCTTCGGCCACCGACTGGTGTCCGTTCGGGCAGGTCGGCATGTCGGTTCTTCCCCCTCCGTACCTTTTCTTCCGGTGGTACTGCTCGGTACTGCTCGCGGTTGTTTCTTCGGCTGTGTCACTGGGTGTTTCTTCGGGCAAATGGCTTTTGCGAGCGCGTCGCGAGGGTCATCGCGTACGCGCCGGTCACCTTCGCCTTCAGTCGCACAGTACCGGTCGCCGCATCGGCGACGCCCACCACCTTCGCAAGGAGTTTCGCAGTGTCCGCATTCCCGGGGGTATTCGGTGGCGGTGCGGACCGGCCGGAATTCGCGGTATCGCGACCCCTATTGCCCGAGTTGTGGGCTTCCGTGCGGCCGGTACGCGCCTTTGTGGAAGGAGCTGTGACGAACCGCCCTCCGGCACGGGAATGAACGGAAAAGGAACCGCGCGCCCGGTATTTCCCGAGTGATGTCGATATCCGGAAATCATGCGCAAGTGGGGTAATCCCTGGGTGTATTGGCCGGGGAGTCGTCGGGAGAGCCGGTCCGCTGTCATGGCCCTAGCCGCGCGCCGGCGCCGGGAACGGCACCACCGCCACCGTGACGTTGTCATGGCCCCCGCCGTCGAGGGCGTGGGTGACAAGGGCCTGAGCGGCGTTCAGCGGGCGGTCCGGGGAGTCGACGGGCAGCACCGATGCCATCTGGGCGGCGGAGTCGGCGTAGTTCCACAGCCCGTCCGTGCAGACCACCACCACACCCGGACCGTCCGGCTTGAACGTCACGGTGTGCGGCTCGACCTCGTACGCATCCGCGCCGAGCCAGCCGGTGATGGCATGCGCCCGCTCATCGGCGTTCGCCTCCGCCTCGGACATCAGGTTGTTGGCGACCATCTGCGCGGCCCAGGAGTCGTCCTCGGTGAGCCGGGCCGGGGGCGCCGTACGGTCGTTGGGGATCCAGTACGCGCGGCTGTCGCCGACCCAGCCGATGGTCAGCAGCCCGCCGCCGACCGCGGCCCCCACGAAGGTGCAGGCCGGGGCGTTCTGCTGGCGGTGCTCGTCGTGCGCGAGGGAGGGATCGGCGGCCAGCGCGTCGACCGCCGCCGAGGCCGCCAGGACGGCGTCGTGCATCGCCTGCTGGGGGTGCGTACCGCGCGGCAGCGACGCCAGCAGCGCCTCGCCCGCGGCCTCGGACGCCGCCCGGGAGGCCTCGTCCGGCCGGGTCGCCGAGGAGACGCCGTCGCAGACCAGCGCGACCACGGCGGGCGAACCGTCCGGCAGCGCCATGGCCCGCAGTGCGAAGAAGTCCTCGTTGCGGTGGTGCCGGTGGCCCCGGTCGCTGACGGCCGCGATGCCCGCCAGCTCGTGCTCCATGTGGTTGCGTTCGCGGGGCTGGGCGCGTCCGCAGTGCTCGCAGAAGCCCTCGGGCGTCAGGGCGCCGGAGTGGCAGATCGCGCAGAGGTGGAGGGTGTCGTCGGGCGGGTCGGTCTGCTCGGGGGCGGGGGCGTCCCCGGGGGGCGCCTCACCGGTGCCGCCGCCGTCGGCTCCGTCCCGGGCCGCCTTGGCGTTCCGTGCGGCTCCGGCCGCCTCCGCGGCGGCGTCGGCGACCACTTCGTACCCGGCGACCCGGGGGTCGACAGGCCGCCGGGCGGCGCCCGGACGCGGGGCGTCCGCACCGGGGGCGCCCTCGCCCGCGATCTCCTCGTCCGGGATCCGCGTCGTGGGATCCGGCGGCGGCGGCCCGGCCGGCGCCCCTGAGGGTGCCCCGGCGGGCGCACCGACCATCGGGGCGTACGACGGAGGCGGCGGCACCGCGCCGTACCCCGGCGCGGCGGGCACCACGAGGTCCGCGCCGCACCGTCCGCAGAAATTGTCCCCCGCGTCGAGCGGCTCCGCGCAGCTCCGGCAGCGGGACGGCCCAGTCACACCCATGTCACACCCACGTCCTGGGGCGGAAGCGGTTGGCCCGTTCCACCAGCTCGATCCTTTCCTCGCCACGCTGCGCCAGCCGCGCCAGCAGGCGGTACGACCTCTCCAGCCCGAACCGCAGGCCGCGTTCGTCCAGCGCGCTGCCGAGCAGCGACGGTGGCCGTCCGCCCCCGGGCGGGGCACCGTGGCTACCGGAGAGTACCCAGTCCAGGGCGCTGCCCAGTACCTCGGTGGCCAGTTGTTCGCGGCGCCCGGCGTCCAGTCCGAATTCCGCCAGCCGCGCCACCTCTCGGGCGGCGGCCTGAAGATCATCGAGCAGCGCGTCGTGCGGTGGGCGCTGCCGCAGCCGCGCGCGCACCGCCGCAATGCGCGCCGCGGTGTGATGAATGGACGCTTCCGGTACGGCTTCCAGCGCCTCCACCGCGCCGCCGCGGTCACCGGCCGCCAGCCGCACCCGGGCCAGCCCGAACGCGGCGCTCACAAAGCCGTGATCGGCCGTCCACACCAGGCGGTAGTACTCCGCGGCGGTCTCCAGCTGCCCGAGCAGCTCCGCGCAGACCGCCAGCGCCAGCTTCGGCGCGGGTTCGCCGGGGAAGGCGTCGTAGACCGCGTCGAAAGCCAGCGCGGCGCTCTCGCGGTCCCCGCAGGCCAGGGACACCAGGCCGCGGTTCCACACCCTCCGCCAGTCGCCGGCCGCGCGCGCAGCGGGCTCCGCCTCGACGGAGCTCAGCAGGGCCTGCGCGGCCGGGCCGTCGCCCGTCTCCAGGCGGGCGCGCAGCGCGCGCAGCCGCAGCTCCGGGGAGTCGGCGGGCGCCGAGCGCAGCGCGGGCAGCAGCTCCGCCGGGGCGACGGTCATCAGCCCGGCCAGGAAACCGGCGTTGGGATCGGCCGGATCCACCCGCGGCACCGGCAGCGCGAGGGCCACACGGGCGGCGTCCAGGGGCCGGAGCACGGGCCCGCCCGCAGCCACGGCTTCCGGTGCCGCGCCGCGGGCACCCAGCAGCGACCCCGCGCCCTCCTCGACCGTCATCAACTCCGTGTCCACCACGCGCAGTTCCGGCCCGAAGAGCTGCGACGGCGCCGGGCGCTGCTCGCCCGACTGCAGCGCCACCACCTCCCGCAGCACCCCTGTCAGCTGCTCGGCCATCTCCTCCGCGGAGGCGAAGCGGCGCGACCGGTCCGGGTCCGTGGCCCGCACCAGCAGCCGGTAGAAGGACTCGTAGGTGCGGAACACCTCGATGTGCTCGGGGTCCGGGAGGGAGTCCGCGAAGACGTTCGTATAGCCCTGGAAGTCGAAGGTGAGGACGGCCAGGGTGCGGGCGACGGTGTAGAGGTCGGAGGCCACCGACGGGCCGAGTTCGGCTATCTCCGGCGCCTGGTAGCCGATCGTGCCGTAGATCGGGCTCCGGATGTCGTCCATCCGGCGCACCGCGCCCATGTCGATCAGCTTGAGCTGGTCGTGCTGCTGGATGGCGTTGTCGACCTTGAAATCGCAGTACAGCAGGTTGCGGCGGTGCAGCTCGCCGAGCGCCTCCAGCGCCTCGATGCCGTACGCACAGGCCTGCTCGACCGGCAGCGGATCGCGCCGCCCCTGGGGCGTGCGCCGGTCGTTGGCGATGTCCTTGAGCGATTTGCCGCCGACGTACTCCATGACGATGTAGCCGTCCAGGCTGCCCGTCGACGGGTCGAGGTGTTCCACGAAGTTGTAGATCCGCACGATGTTGGCGTGCTCGATCTCGGCGAGGAACCGCCGCTCGGACACCGCGACCGCCAGCGCCTCCTCGTCACCGGTGTCCAGCAGGCCCTTGAGCACCACCCACCGGTCGGCCACCGCACGGTCGACGGCCAGATAGATCCAGCCGAGCCCGCCGTGCGCCAGACAGCCGACGACCTCGTACTGGCCGTGCACCATGTCCCCGGGGCGCAGCTTGGGCACGAAGCTGTACGGATGGCCGCACTTGGTGCAGAACCCTTCCGTACGGCCCGGCCGGCCGCCCTGCGCCCGCCCCACCGCCGCCCCGCAGTCGCCCCGGCTGCAGAACCGCTTCCGTTCGGGGACCTCCGGCCGCTCCAGTACGGCGGTGTGCGGATCGGGCCGCGGCACCTGGGGCACGGTCACCAGCCCGGCGCCCAGCCGGCCACGTGCCGACCCGGAGGGCCCCGAGGACGCCGCGGACCCCGATGCCCCGGAGCCCGCGACGCTGTCCGTACGGCGCTCCGGCACCGGGACGGCCGGGCCCGGCATCTGCCGCGTCGGCTCACCGGCGCTCCCGGAGGCGGACGAGGAGCCGTCCCGGCCCGCCCTTTCGTCCTCCGGCACCCGCCCCGTGATCTCCGTCGCCGGCGACGACAGCAGCCCGTCCGCCGAGACCACCGGCGCCAGCCGGCAGACATCGCAGTACAGCTCGCCGCCGCCGGCGTCGTCGTACCGGCCCGCACAGCCCGGCCGCTGACAGCGGACGCCGCCGTGCACCGCCACCGGCCCCCCGTCCTGCGTCACTTCTCTCCCCTGCCGTCCCGGGCCGGTTCCTCCGGCCCATGCTCCGCCTGCTCCGGCACCAGCGCCTCGGCCGCCGCCTGCTGATAACGCCACACCGCCTGCTCGGCCGCCCGCAGATCGCACGGCGCGCTCCACAGCATCCGGCGGGCCACGTCGTACCGCTCCAGCAGCAGCGGATCCCCGGCCATGCCGTGCCGGGCGGCCTTCGCCTTGTACGCGTCCAGCCGGCCGCGCAGCTCGGCCCGTACGGCCAGCGGGGCCGTCACCGCGGTCAACGATTCGCGGGCCCGGTGGAGTTCCTCCTCGGCCCGCTCCTCCAGGCTCTCCAGCAGCGGCGACAGCCGGTGCCACTGCGCCCGCCTGCGGTACTCCGCGGCCGCCGCCAGCTGCTCGTACAGCGCCGTGGACGGGCCGCTGACGGCCGGGACCTCGGACGCGGCGATCTTCGCCAGCACCTCGCCGCGGGCCTGGCGCGCCTCGGTCAGCGTCCGGTCGGCCCGGGAGAGCACATCGCGCAGCTGCATCAGCCTCCGCTCGGCGTCCTGCCGGACGTCCAGCACCGCCTCGATCTCCCGCCGTACGTCCTCCAGGGCGCGCGCCGCCCGGTCGTAGCGCCCGGTGTCCGGCCGGCCGCCACCGGGCGCGGAACTGCCCGTCGACGACGACACCCAGAACGCCAGCGGATCCGCGATCACCCGGTCGCGCAGCCGGGCCAGTTCGTCCGTGATCCGCTCCAGGTCGTCGCCCGCCGGATGCGCACCGGGGCGCACCCCGACCGAGTGCGCCAGCGAACGCGTCCGGCGCAGCTCGGCCGACAGCAGATCTATCCGGGCCGGCAGCGTCGACCACACGGCGTCGGCCGCGACGATGACATCGAGCGACCGGGCGTAGAGGCCGTTCATCCGCGCGACGAGCTCCTCCAGGCTGAAGCGCTCCTGCGGGCCGTCCACCGAGCTGTCGTCCGCCGCCTCGCCGGACACCGTCAGCCCGCTGCCGTACAGCAGCTCCGACAGCTCCGCGAGATCGTCGGGGGACGGCCAGCGGCGCCGCGCCCGCAGCTCCCGTGCCGCCGTCAGCGCGGCGGTGTAGGTGTCGAAAAGCGACCACAGGACCGTGATGGAGCGTTCGGCGGCGGCCCAGCGCTCCTTGGTGGTGCCCGACAGGCCGCCGCCCTCCAGCAGCCGGCGGCCGGCGTGATCCTGCAACGCGAGCAGCGAGGTCTCTATCGCTTCGTACTCGGCGCCGAGCCGTGCCAGGGCGCGGTCCACCTCCTCCCGGTCCGGCACCGGGGCAGGTTGCCGCCCCGCGGATCCGGGGCAGGGCCCAGGGACCCCCATCGATCACCTCTCCAATACGCGTACGGCACACGGCGGTTGGTGCGCCTGGGTCGCTCGGTGAACTGCTCCCGCCATCCCCTCCCTTCCCATAGTGAAGGCAACCATCGCTTCTTGGGCCGATCAGTCGCCGTACGGGCGCATGAGCGGCTTGTGCACCCCGGGCGGCCGTGACGTGTGCTCAGTCGCTGTACTCCGGCGACGGCGGCCCGTATATCCGCGGCAGATCGGCCCGCAGCCACTTGCGGTACGCCTGCATCCAGGGGCTGTCGGCGGCCCCGCCGCCCCGGTAGTCGTCCAGCACCTTGTTGACCCGCCGGACCAGATCCGTGTCGGCCTTGTTCATCGCCACGCCGTACGGCTCGTCGGTGAACGGCCTGCCCTTCAGCTCCACGGTCGGATCCTGCGCCGCCTGCGCCGCGGCCAGTGCGTTGTCCGTCACCACCGCGTCCGCCCGGCCCAGCTGGAGCCGTACCAGACAGTCGAGCTGATTGGGCACCGTCAGCACCGTCGCGCCGTGCCGCTGCTTCGTCAGCTCCGCCTCGCCCGTCGAACCGGCCGCCGTGCACACCCGCTTGCCCCGGAGCGAGTCGTCGAACGCCGTCACCGGCGACTTCCTGGGCGCCAGCACCTGCTGCCCGCCCTGGAAGTACGCCGTCGAGAACGCCACCTTCTCCTTGCGCGCGCAGTTGATCGTCATCGTCCGCACCACCATGTCGACGCTGCGTTTCTGCAGCGCCGGTATCCGCTGGTTGGTCGGCACCGCATGGAAGACGACCTTGGCGTCCGGCCCCAGGATGTCCCTGGCTATGGCCCGGGCCAGATCGATGTCGAAGCCCTGCAGCTTGCCGGTGCCCGGGTCGCGGTACCCCCATCGGTACGTGTTCTGGTCGACCCCCACGACCAGCTGGCCCTTCTCCTTGATCCGGTCCACCGCCGGGCCGTCGTCCGCCGACGGACGCAAGCTCTGCGCGGCGTTCTGCGCCGTACAGCGCTCCTCGGCGGGCCGCGTCTGCGACGTTCCGCGTACGGGCGGCGGCGCCTTGTGCCAGGCCGGTCCGTCGTCGAAGGCGTGCCCGCCCAGCGTCGGTACCAGCACCGCCGCGGCCGCCGCCATCACACCGATCCCCGCCGCGACCGGTGCCAGCGCGGCACGCAGATTCAGCAAGGCCCGCGCCCGCCTCGTCCTGCCCTCGTCACCAGGCTTCATGTCCCCATCACCCGGCCCCCTCACCGGTACTCCGACAGCCTGCGCCCGATACCCAGCACCGCACCCACCGCACCCAGCACCGCCAGCACCGCGGCCCCCGCCGCCAGTCCGCCGAGCGCCGCCCGTCCGCCGTCCGCCGCCGACCGGAACTCCTGCTGCTCGTGCGCCAGTGCCCGCTGCAGCTCGGCGTCCACCCGGTCGAAGGACTCCCGCGTCGGCCGGTCGCCGCCGATCACCTTGGCCAGAGCCTGCTCGTAGGCGCCCTTCTCGTCCGCCGCCCGCGCCTCGGCGTGCCGCGCCTGCCACTGCCGTACGTGCCGGAGAGCATCCCGCACCGGCCGCCGGCCCGCCTCGTCGTCCGCCAGCGCCAGCGCCTTCCCCAGCCTGCTGCCGCCCGCGGCGTTTCCTTTCCTGCCCGCACCCACCAGATCCGCCATCCCCGTGCGGAAGCCGGCCTCGTAGAAGTCCTTCTGGTCGCCGGTCAGCACCGCTCCCCGTGCCACCAGCGTCAGATTCTCGTCCCCCCGTGCCTGCAGCGCATCGATCCGGGCCTCGTGGAGCACCCGCAACGACCGCGTCCCGCGCTCATAGGAATCGCTCAGCCCCGACCGCGCCAGCGCATGCCCGGCCACCAGCCACACCAGGGCGGCCAGGCAGGCCGCCGTCGCCGCCAGCAGCCCCCGGTTGAACACCCGGTTCGTCCGCCGGTAGTCCCGCCGCTGCGCCCACCCCAGCGCCCCGACGGCGAGCAACCCGGCCGCCAGCGCGAGCCACGGCCAGGCCTTCGCCGCGGCGTAGTCCGCCGCCAGCCGGTCGTTCTCCGCGTCGTACAACGCCCGGGCGGCGGGCAGGAGTTCCCTGCGCATCTGGTCGTTGGCGTACCGCAGATAGGCGCCCCCGAGGGGCAGCCCCTGCCGGTTGTTCGTCCGCGCCGTCTCGACCAGACCCGCGTACCGCGGCAGCGCCTTGCTGAGCGCGGCTATCTGCGCATCGGCCCGGTCCGAACCCCGCGTGCCGGACGAGGCCTTGACCAGCAGCCCGGCGGCCGTCGCCAGGTCCTGGGCATACCGGTCGCGGGTCGCCCGGCTCTCCTCCCCGCCCGCCAGGAAGCCCCCGGCGGCGGTCGTGTCCGCATCCGCCAGCGAGCGGTAGATGCGCGCCGCGTCCGCGCTCAGCGGCTGGCTGCGCCCGACCACGTCGTCCGCGGCCGCCGCCCGGTCGGCCACCTCCCAGGCCGCGACCGCACCGAACACCAGCACCAGCAGGGCGAGCACGGCGCCGATCACCCGCAGGCGCCCCGGCTCGGTCGTCGCCGCGGCGCGCAGCTCGTCCAGCCCGTCGGCCCATGCCGTACGGCGGCGGGGCGCGGGTGCGGGGCCGCCGCCCGCGGGCTCCGCCGGCGCCGGCCGCGTGGTCTGCTCCGACGAGGCGAACGACGGGGGCGCTGCGGACGACAGGGACGATGCGGGCGCCGCGGACGGCATGGGTGACACGGACGCTTCTGACGACACCGAACCTCCCCCTCCGTCGTCGGCGGCCCGGCCGCTCGCGCGCAGCGCCTGACGCGCGCGCTCACGAGAACCGGTGCACGGGCAGCAGTATGTCTGCACTCACCGACAACCACACCGCGATTGACCTGATCTTTCTGTCCGGCGTCCGGCCTGGCGTCCGGCGAGCGGCACTACAGTTGCCCCCAGGACGGCCGGACGCCGGACATCAAGCCATCAGGCCACCAACCTGCGAACCGTGACCGGAGGGTGATCGCGTGCAAGCGGTGCGCAAGGGCAGGGTGTCGCTGGTGGAGACCGCGACCGATGAGATCCGCGAGCAGATCGTGACCGGCGTCTGGCCCGTGGGCAGCCGCATTCCGCCCGAAAACGCACTCTCCGAGACGCTGGGCGTCAGCCGCGCCTCGGTACGCGAAGCCGTCCGCTCCCTGGTCCACTCCGGACTCCTCGAACCCCGGCAGGGCGACGGCACCTTCGTGATCTCCGACGACGACAGCGCGGTCGCCCTCCGCCGCCGCCTGGAGCGCGCCGAACTCACCCATGTCACCCAGGTCCGCCAGGGCCTCGACGTCGTCGCCGCCCGGCAGGCCGCCAAGCACCGGACCGAGACCCAGCTCGCCGGTATCGAAGCCGCCCTGGCCCGCCGCAAGGCCGCCCTCGCCGCGCAGGACACGGATGCCTTCACCGCGGCCGACGCCGAGTTCCACATCCTGGTCGCCGAGGCCGGCGCCAACCCCGTACTCGCCGACATCTACCGCTCCCTCAGCGCCGCCCTCCGCGAGGAACTGCGCCGCGCCGCCTGCCTCGACACCGCCACCGCGGCCCCCACCGACCCGCACGCTCGTCTCACCGACGCCATCCGCGCCCAGGACCCGCAGGCCGCGGTCGACGCCGCCGTCCTCCTGCTCGCCGGTCATGTCCGCGATCTGGCCCTGCCGCTGGACGACTGACCGGCCGGCCGGGGCGCGTACGGCACCTTGCACGCCCCTCGTTCCGCTCCCGCGCGCCGCTGCCCGATGCACCCCACGTCAACTACTCTAAGTGACGAAGGTGATGCGCGGACGATGCGCGTGACGATGCGCGGACGGTGCATGGACGGCATACGGGAGGCTCCTCATGGGACGTGTGGCACAGCTCTTCAGACCCCTTGCCGCCGTGACGGCACGCGGCGCCGCAGCCTCCGCCCACGCCCCGCCGGCCAGCGGTTTCCTCACCATCGGAGCCAGCACCTACATCGACCCGGCCGGCCACTACCCCCTCACCCCCGCACCGGACGGCACCCCCACCCTCGTCGTCAACGACACCGACCATCACGTCACGGTCATCACGGAACGCGACGGCGGCCATGACCCCACCACCGACATCGTGCTGGCCCCGGGCGACCGCACGGAGACGCACCGGGGGCGCAGCGTGCAGGTGGGCTGGGGGCGGGTGATGGGCGCCTTTCAGCCCCAAGCCTCCCTCAGCCGCTCATAGGCGTCCGGCCCCGCCCCCGCCCGGTCCAGCGCATACAGCGCCGCCCCCAGTACCGGCGGCGCCGTGACCACCTGCGGTACGGCCATCGGGGCGCGCTCCGCGAGGAGTTGGGTCAGTCGGTCGTGCAGCAGCGGGTGGCGGGCCGCCAGGACGCCGCCGCCGAGGATGACGGGGGTGGGCTCGGTGAGGAGGCCCAGGCGCTCCAGGGCGACCGCGGCCAGGAGGGCGACCTCCTCCGCCTGCCGGGCCACGATGGCGCGGGCGACGGGATCGCCGGCGGCGGCGACGCCGAAGAGGACGGGGGTCAGTTCGTGGCGCCGGCGGTCGGGGATGCGCCGCAGATGGAGGGCCTCGATGAGGGCGAGCATGGTGGCGAGGCCGAAGTGGGCGGGCAGGGCGCGGACCAGGTCGGTGGGTTCGCCGCGGCCGTCCTCGGCGCGGGCCGCACACCACAGGGCCTCATCGGCGAGGTGGGAACCGCCGCCCCAGTCGCCGGAGATGCGGCCGAGGGAGGGGAAGCGGGCGGTGGCCCCGTGGCGTCCGAGGCCCGCGCAGTTGATGCCCGCCCCGCACACCACCGCGACCCCCGTCTGCGTGCCCGCGTCCGCCAGGCCGGCCCGCAGCAGCGCGAAGGTGTCGTTGGCGACCGTGACCGTGTCCGCCCAGCCGCGGCGGGCGATCTCCGCGGTCAGGCCGACCTCCTCGACGGGCAGGTCGGCATTGGCGAGACAGGCGGAGAGATGCCCGACCGGGCCCGAGGCTCCCGCCTGTGCCAGTACGCCGGTGACGAGCGGAGCGAGGACGTCCACGGCGCGCCGCGGGCCCGCCACCGAGGGCTGGAAGCCGCCGCCCCGGGCGGTCCCCAGCAGTCTTCCGTCCGCGGTCACCAGGGCCACATCCGTCTTGCTGTTGCCCGCGTCGACGGCGAGCGCCGTGCCTGTCAGGCCCACGTGAGGTGCTCCCGGTTGTGCGCGATCAGTGCGTCGGTGAGCCGGTCGGCGGGGTCGGCCTGGCCGATGAGGGGGTGGGCGAGGAGGGCGGTGAAGACCCGGTCCCGGCCGCCCTTCAGGGCCGCCTCCAGGGCCAGGTGTTCATAGGCGGTGACGTGGGCGGTCAGCCCGGCGTAGAGGGGTTCCAGCGGCCGTACGGGCACCACCCGGGCGCCCGCCGGGCTCACCACCGCCGGCGCCTCGATCACCGCATCGTCGGGCAGGAAGGGAAGGGCGCCGTGGTTGGAGGTGTTGACGATCCGGATGTCGCCCGGGTCGTTCCCGCCGCCCGAGGTGCCCGCGCCGCCCACGCCGCCGGAGGTGCCCGTCCCGCGCAGCAGCGAGGAGGTCAGCGCCACCGCCGCTTCCGAGTAGTACGCCCCGCCGCGCTTGCTCAGCAGCTCCGGCTTCTCGTCCAGCGAGGGGTCCGCGTACATGTCCAGCAGCTGCCGCTCGATCGCCCCGACCTCCGCCGCACGGGACGGCTTGCCGCGCAACTCCCGTACCACCGCGTCATGGCGGTAGAAGTAGCGCAGGTAGTAGGAGGGGATGACGCCGAGGCGGTCCAGGAGCGAGCGCGGCATGCGCAGATCGTCGGCCACCGCGTCGCCGTGCTCGGCGAGCAGCCTGGGGAGGACGTCCTCACCGGCGACCCGTACCGCCCGCTCCCAGGTGAGGTGGTTGAGGCCGATGTGGTCCAGCTCGACCTGATCCGGTGCCACCCCCAGCAGCCTGGCGAACTTCCGCTGGAAGCCGATGGCGACATTGCACAGCCCGACGGCCTTGTGGCCCTGGGTGAGCAGTGCGCGCGTCACGATGCCGACGGGGTTGGTGAAGTCCACGATCCAGGCACCGGGGCTGCGGCGGCGTACCCGCTCGGCGATGTCCAGGACGACCGGGACGGTACGCAGCGCCTTGGCGAGCCCGCCCGCCCCGGTGGTCTCCTGGCCGACGCAGCCGCATTCCAGCGGCCAGGTCTCGTCCTGGTTGCGGGCGGCCTGTCCGCCGACGCGCAGCTGGAGGAGGACCGCATCGGCGCCGTCGACACCGGCATCGAGATCACCGGTCCAGCTGATCCGGCCCGGGTGGCCCTGCCGGGCGAAGATCCGCCGGGCCAGACCGCCCACCCGCTCCAGCCGGCTGGCGGCCGGGTCGATGAGCACGAGCTCCGTCACGGGCAGGACGTCGCGCAACCGCGCGAAACCGTCGATGAGTTCGGGGGTGTAGGTCGAGCCTCCGCCGACCACGGCAAGTTTCATCTCTCGGGATCAGCCCTTCACTCCGGTGAGTGTGACGCCTTCGACGAAGGCCTTTTGCGCAAAGAAGAACACGACGATCACGGGGGCCATGACCAGCAGCGTCGCGGCCATGGTCAGGTTCCAGTTGACGTTGTGGGCGCTCTTGAAGGACTCCAGGCCGTAGGAGAGCGTCCAGGAGGCGGGGTTCTGCGCGGCGTAGATCTGCGGGCCGAAGTAGTCGTTCCAGCAGAAGAAGAACTGGAAGAGGGCCACCGCGGCGATGCCGGGTCTGGCCATCGGCACGATGATGCGCAGCAGGGTGCGCAGCTCGCCGCAGCCGTCCACCCTGGCGGACTCGGTGTACTCCCGGGGGATGGTGAGCAGGAACTGCCGCAGCAGGAAGACGGAGTACGCGTCGCCGAACGCCATGGGGATGATCAGCGGCCAGAGCGTCCCGGAGAGATGGAGCTGCTGGGCCCACACCAGATACATCGGGATGACGATGACCTGGGGCGGCAGCATCATCGTCGAGACGACCAGGATCATGGCCGTACGGCGGCCCCGGAAGCGGAACCGGGCCAGGGCGTACGCCACGGGGACCGCCGAGCAGACGGTGAAGAGGGTGCCGAGCCCGGCGTACAGCAGCGAATTCCGCCACCAGTCCAGAAAGCCGGGCGTCCGGAAGACCGTGGCGTAGTTGGACCAGTGCCATGCGGTCGGCCAGAGCTCGCCGCTCATCGCCTGCTCGTCGCCCATGACGGACGTCAGGAAGACGAACAGGAAGGGCAGGACGAAGAAGAGCGCGGCGGCGACGGCCACGGCGTGTACGGCGATCCAGTGCAGCGTCCGGCTGCGCCTCATACCGGATCAGTCCTCCGCCGGGAGCAGGCCGGCGCGCCTGCGCATCAGCAGGGTGGTGACGGCCATGGCGAGGGCGAACAGCACGAGGGAGAGCGCGCACGCCGCGCCGGTGTTGAAGTTCTGGAAGCCGAGGGAGTAGACGAGCTGGGGGACGGTGAGGGTGGAGTGGTCGGGGTAGCCGGGCTGGATGACCGTGCCGGGGCCGACGGAGACGCCGGAGGCGAGCTTTCCGGCGACCAGCGCCTGGGTGTAGTACTGCATGGTCTGGACGACGCCGGTGACCACCGCGAACAGCACGACCGGGGTGATCGACGGCCAGGTGACGTACCGGAACTTCCCCCAGGCGCCCGCCCCGTCCAGCTCGGCGGCCTCGTACTGCTCCTTCGGCACGTCCAGCAGCGCCGCCATGAAGATCACCATCAGGTCGCCGATGCCCCACAGGGAGAGCAGGACCAGGGACGGCTTGGCCCAGCCGGGGTCGTTGAACCAGGAGGGGGCCGGGAGCCCGACGGCGCCGAGGATTTCGTCGACCGGTCCCGTGCCGGGGTTGAGCAGAAAGACGAAGGCCACGGTCGCGGCCACCGGGGGCGCCAGATACGGGAGATAGAACGCCGTACGGAAGAATCCGGCGCCCGTCCTGATCCTGGTGACGAGCATCCCGATGCCCAGCCCGAAGACGACCCGCAGCGAGACCATCACCACGACCAGCCACAGCGTGTTCCCCAGCGCGGGTCCCAACAGCGGCATCTGCGTCAGGACATAGGTCCAGTTCCGCAGCCCCACGAAATCGGGCTCCTGGATCTGGTTGTAGTGCATGAACGAGAAATAGACGGTGGCGATCAGCGGATAGCCGAAGAAGACGCAGAACCCGGCCAGCCAGGGGGAGAGAAATCCGAGGGTGCGCAGTCGCTCCCGGTTGCGCTTGCGGCGCAGGCCGGGCGGTGGCGCGAGGGCGGTGGATACCAAGGCGGGCCTCCGTACGTTCTCGTCGGTTCCGGTGAGTTCTCTTCTCTTTTCCGTCAGTTCTCCGACTGGAGGGTGTCGGCGTCGATGTGCGCGTCGAGCGCCCGCAGCCCCTCGTCCAGATCGGGGACCTTTCCGGCCTCGACGTCGTATGCGAAGTCCTGCAGTGCGACGATGTACTGGCCGCCGTTGACGGACGGCGGAATCGCGGTGCTGTGCGGATTCCGCGCGATGTCCAGGAAGGTGCGGAACGCCGGATCGGCGTCCAGGCCCGGGGACTTCAGCGCCGCCTTCGTCGACGGCACGTTATGGATGGCATTGGCGAACCGCACCACCTGATCCGTGTCGACGGTCAGGAATTTCACCAGTTCCCACGCCGCGTTCTGATGCCGGCTGCTGTGCGCGATGCCCGCGACCGTACCGGTCAGATATCCGCGGCCGTATGTCTCCGCCCGGTCGTCCGGCACCGGCATCGGCGCCGTGCCCCAGCGGAACGGCGCCTTCTTGTCCCTGAGCATCAGCCCACGCCATTCGCCGTCCATGTGCATCGCCACCTTCTGTGTCAGAAAGGCGTTCTGCGAGGACATCTCCTCGCCGAAGGTCGTACGGAACCTCTCCAGCGCCGCATAGCCGCCCTGCGCCCGGATCAGCCCGCGCTGGGTGGCGAAGAACTCCTTCGTGCGCGGGTCCCTGGCCAGCCGCGCCTTGCCCTGTCGGTCGAAGTACGTCGGCCCCCACTGTGCGAACAGCCGGTCCGGACTGTTCTGGTAGAGCCGGAAGTTGGGCATGATCCCGACCCGCTCGTACGACCCGTCCCCGGTACGCCGGGTGAGTCGCACGGCGTCCCGTTCCAGCTCCGACATCGTCCGCGGCGGCCGTGCGATCCCGGCTTCCCGGAAGGCGTCCTTGTTGTAGTAGAGCCCATAGGAATCCGCGAGCAGCGGCAGCGCACACTGCTTTCCCGCATAACTCGTGTAATCGAGGAAGGTCTTCGGGAACACCTTCTCCTTGTCCACTCCGGTCTTCTTCATGAACGGATCGAGATCCGCCCACATGCCGGACGAGCAGTACTGCCCCACGTTGTTGGTGGTGAACGACGACACCACATCCGGCGCCTCGTCCCCGCCCGCCCGCAGCGCCTGATTCACCGTCTCGTCGGTGACGTTCCCGGTCACCTTCACCGTGATGTGGGGGTGCCGCTTCTCGAAGCGGGCGACGCTGTCCTCGATCGCCTTCACCTCACCGGCGGCGGACCAGCCGTGCCAGAACCTGAGCGTCACCGGTTTCGTCGGATCGTCCCGGTCACTGCCGACGCTCGGCCGGGCGCAGGCCGACACGAGAAGCCCGGCGCAGGCCAGCGCCACGGACAGAGGGATACGCATACGGGAAAACGGCATGGCAGACTCCCTTTGCGCCCCGCGCTTCACGGCAGGGGAAGTTGACGAACGAGTCGTGTGATGCGTTACGCGGCAGGCCGGGTTCGGGTTCTCATGCGGTGGTGAACACCGCATCGCGCGCCCCGGCGAGTGCCGTCCGCAGTGCGCCGATAAGAATCGGATTTCCGCCGATATCGCTGATCCGCAGTTCCGGCCGCGGCAGCGCGAGGCCGGTGAATTCCTCCTCGACCAGCACCCGAAGCTCCTCCCCGCCGGCCTGGGCGACCTCGCCGGACAGCACCACCAGCCGCGGGTCGACCACCGCGACCACCGCCGCCAGCCCGGTGGCCAGTCGCCTGGCCACCTCCTCCCGCACCGCGTCGCGCTCCAGCGCCTCCGCGACCGTACGGACCTCCGGGGCGCCGTACTCCTGCGCCAGCGCGACCACACTCGGCGACCCGACGAGCCGCTGGAACCCACCGCCGGCATCCGGGCGCGCGGCGCTGCGGTCGCCGCCCCGGGACAGCGGGGCGTCGGGCAGCGGCATGTACCCGATCTCCCCCGCGCCGCCGGTGGCGCCGCGCAACAGCTGCCCGCCCAGCACGATCGCGGCGCCGACGCCCTCGTCGACCCACACCAGCACGAAGTCGTCGAAGTCCTGCGCGGCCCCGTCATGCTGCTCGGCAACGGCCGCCAGATTCACATCGTTCTCCATGACGACCGGTGTGCCCAGCACCTCCGCCAGCTCTTCCTTCAGCCGCCGCGAGTGCCAGCCGGGCAGGTGCGGTGCATAGCGCAGCGCACCGGTCTCCGGGTCCAGCGCGCCGGGCGTGCCGATCACCGCCCCGTGCAGCCGCTCGCGCCCCAGCCCGGCCTTG
Source organism: Streptomyces chattanoogensis (assembly GCF_001294335.1). Lineage (GTDB taxonomy): Bacteria > Actinomycetota > Actinomycetes > Streptomycetales > Streptomycetaceae > Streptomyces > Streptomyces chattanoogensis. The sequence continues at coordinate 359,592 of NZ_LGKG01000196.1, read as the reverse complement.
GCCAGCGCCCCGTCCACGGCCTTCGCCACCAGCCGCGCCGTACGGTGCGGCGCCTCCTCGTCCACCGCGTCCGTCCCGACCCGTGCCTCCCCGAGCACCCGCCCGGTGATGTCGGCGACCGCCGCGGTGATCCCTTCCTGGTCCACGGCCAGCGCGGCGACATGCGCCGCGACCGGGTTGACCTCGTACAACTGCGCATTCGGCCCCGGCCGCCCGGTCACATTCCCGGTCGTGCGCACCAGCCCCGCGGCCTCCAGCCGCGCCAGCAGCTGCGAGGCCGTCGGCTTCGACAGCCCGGTCAGCTCACCGATCTGCGTACGGGTCAACGGCCCCTGCGACACCAGCAGATCGAGCGCCGCCCGGTCATTCATGGCCCGCAGCACGCGCGGCGTCCCGGGCGTCCCTTGCGTGCCCTGCACACCGGCCATGACTGCCCCCACATCTGTTAGGAAACCTTCCAAATGATGGACAGGAAGGTAGGGCGCGGGGCGGGACGCCGTCAATGGGGGCGACGTGCCGACGTGCCGAGGGTGGTGCGCCGGGGGCAATGCGGGCGACCCGACGTGATCGCCGTGCCCGCGCATGCTGTCAGTCCTGAAACAGATGCCGTCGGCGGGTCGGCGAGGTGTCGGCGTGCTTCCGCAGGTGCGGCGGGAAGAAGCCGAAAAATGACCGGAACCTCTGAACCGCAAAAAACGGAACCGGCCGCGCCATGGCGGCGCGGCCGGTGAGGCAGGGGCGGGGACAGCGGCCCCGGGGAGCGTTACTTGCCCAGCGGGGGACCGGAGAGCGGTTCCGTGGCCGTCGATTGGGGGGACAGCGGGTTGTTGAGGGCCGACGGGGCCGCCATGGAGGCGGTGGGGTCGGCCGGTGCGGCCTCTTCCGTTTCCTCCTCGGGAACTGGGCGGCGGGCGAGGTGGATGTCGGCCTCGTCCAGGGCGTGCTTGATGCGCCAGCGGAGTTCGCGTTCGACGCCGAGGGCCTTGCCGGGCATGGTCTTGGCCGAGACGCTGATGGTGACGGTGTCGAGGTGGACCTCGCTCAGGCCCAGGACCTGCACCGGCTCCCACAACTGCTCGTTCCAGGGCTCCGACTTGGACATCACCTCGCCGGCGGCGGTGATGATGTCCCGGGCCCGCCGCAGGTCCTGGTCGGCGGCGATCATCACGTCCACACCGGCCGTCGACCAGCCCTGGCTGAGGTTGCCGATCCGCTTCACCTCGCCGTTGCGGATGTACCAGATGGCGCCGTTGGGGCCGCGCAGCTTGGTGACGCGCAGGCCGACCTCGATGACCGTACCGGTGGCCACGCCCGCGTCGATCTCGTCGCCGACGCCGTACTGGTCCTCGAGGATCATGAAGACGCCGGAGAGGAAGTCGGTGACGAGGTTGCGGGCGCCGAAACCGATGGCGACGCCGGCCACACCGGCGCTCGCCAGCAGCGGCGCCAGGTTGATCTGGAGGACGGAGAGCACCGTCAGGGCGGCCGTGCCCATGATCACGAAGGAGGCGACGCTGCGCAGGACCGAGCCGATGGCCTCGGAGCGCTGACGGCGGCGTTCGGCGTTGACGAGCAGGCCGCCCAGCGCGGTGCCCTGGGCGGCGGCCGCGGTGCGGTTCATCCGCTCGATGAGCTTGGTGATGGTGCGCCGTATCACATGCCGAAGCACCACCGCGATCACGATGATCAGCAGGATCTTCAGGCCGGACTCGACCCACGTCCCCCAGTTCTCCTCCACCCAGCCGGCGGCGTTGGTGGCCTTCTGGGTGGCCTCGTCGAGCGAGGTGGAGGCGTGTGCGCCGGGTGTTGCGGCGCCGAGGGGCGCGGTAGCGGCCGTCGAAGCGGACCAGTACACAGCAGAACCTTCCGTGTGGGACAGCTGACCCGGGCCTCGGTGGATGTCGTCGACCGGGCAGACCAACCACACTAACGGGGCAACGGGTGCGGTCCGTCCCCGTGTTCGAGTGAGAAGAGTCCCGGAGACGGCCGGAACGACCGGGAAGGGCCGGATCCGTCGGGAAGTGCGGCGGTGTGGTGGAAAACACCTCCGGCCCGTTACTCGGTGATGGTGGCGCTCCGACCAGGCACCGGGGGACACTGGGGGAGATCGTCCCGGCGCGAGCCACGCGCCGCCGGCGTACAAGGAGGCACCCGTGCCGCATGTCCTGGTCCTCAACGCGTCGTACGAGCCGCTCGGCGTCGTACCGCTCCGCCGCGCGCTCATCCTCGTACTCAATGAGAAGGCTGTGAGTCTCGAGGAGTCCGGCGCCCTGATGCACAGCGCAACCCGCGTGATACCCGCTCCGAGTGTGGTCCGCTTGAAGCGGTTTGTGCGGGTGCCCTTTCGAGGCCCCGTGCCCCTGACCCGCCGGGCCCTCTTCGCCCGCGACGGCGGGCGCTGTATGTACTGCGGTGGCGTCGCAACCAGCGTCGACCACGTCATCCCGCGCAGCCGGGGAGGCCAGCACACCTGGGAGAACGTGGTCGCCGCGTGCCGCCGCTGCAATCACGTCAAGGCCGATCGCCATGTCGCCGAGATCGGCTGGCGGCTGCGCCATCAGCCCGCCCCGCCGTCAGGACTGGCGTGGCGGATCATCGGGACAGGGCATAGGGACCCGCGCTGGCTGCCGTACTTGCAGCCGTACGGCGCGGATGATGCCTTGGCCCGGATCGATGCCGTATCGGCGTAGATCCGGGTCTTTCCGTACGTACGGGCCGGGCCCGGCGGTCGTCCACCGCCGGGCCCGGCCCGTATCAGCGACGGCCGTGATCGTGACCGTCCCCGCGGCCTGAGTCCGGCTCGCCGGAGGCCACCGCATACGCCTCCACCGACCACAGCGAATATCCGAACCGCGTCGCCCGCTTCTCACCCTGGATACGGACATAGCGGGTGTCCCCGGCGTCCATGCGGACGGACTCGCGGCCGCCCTTGCCATCGTTGACGACGGCCGCGGTGCGCCAGGTGCGGCCGTCGGGGGAGACCTGGATGCGGTAGCGGGTGGCGTAGGCGTCCTGCCAGTTCAGGACGAGCCGGCCCAGGCGGGTGGGGCGGGGGAGCGGGAACTGCAGCCAGGCGTGGTCGTCGGGGCGGGACGACCAGCGGGTCCTGGGGTCGCCGTCGGTGGCCGCCGAGGCGGGGAAGTCGGCGGTCTCGTCGCCGGAGGAGGTGGCCGCGGCGCCGCGTGCAAGATCGCGGCCGCCGGTGCGCGGGTAGGCCCGTACGGTCAGGACCTGTTCCTGTCCGGCATAGGTGACGGGGATCTCATAGGTGCCTGAGCGCGCGTCCTCGGGGACGTCGACCGTGATCCGGACCGTCGCCGTGCCGCCGCGCGGGGCGGTGACCCGGTGCGGCGCATGAACGGTGAAGCCCCTGGGCGCCTTGACCCGGAGCTCCTCGCTGACATCGGCGGGGCGGCGGGAGAAGACCAGGGCATCCACCGTCGCGGTGCCGCCGGTCTGAGCGTCCGACTCCTTGCGGGCCAGCTCCAGCCCGGCCGCCGGGGTGTCGCCGAACCAGGGCGTGACGGCGTGGACGGAGGGCGCGGCGGCGGCCCCCCGCCAGGACAGCCGTACGGCGTCGGCGCGCAGGCCGGGCGTGCGGGACTCGGTCCAGCCGGTGGGGGAGAGCCGGCCCAGGCGGCGCCAGCCCTCGCCCGGGACATGCGCCTCCAGGGAGACGGCACCCGCCGAGGGACCCGGATCGGTGAGCGCGGTGACCGCGGTGAGCGGGCGGGCCCGCTCGAACGGAACGGTCAGCGAGGTGGGATCGGCGCCCTCCGTGGGCTTCGGGCCGCCGGCCCGTACCCCGGTCCAGGCATCGGCCTCGGTCATCGCCCGCTCCAGGAACGGCAGGAGCACCCCCTTGCCGACCGTCGCCGGGCTCCGCTCCGCCTCCTTGCGCAGCCGCTGCACCGTGCGCTGGGCGGTCCAGGCGGCATCCCCGTCGCCCCGTGCCTGCGCCATCAGGGTGTCGACGGCCGCCTCGCCCGCCCGCCCGTAACGGCCCAACTGCTCGGCCCAGGGCCGCACTTCGGCCGCCAGGTCCGCGCTCAGGCCCTCGGGCGCGGTGCTCATCGTGCGGAACGCGCTCCGCAGGGCCTCGGCAGCCTCGGCCAACGACGCATCCTTGCCCGGCCGGCCATGATTCAGGGCAAACTCCCGGGCCTTCCAGAAACGGTCCATGAGCGGCCGCAGATACGCCGACTCCTGGGACCCGAGGACGGAGGAGGCGTCGTTCCCGGCCAGGGCGCGGAGCGCGGCGCGGGCCCGCCGGTCGCCGCCCGCCAGGTCGTCGATGGCCGCCTCCCAGGACTCCGCCGGGCGGTAGGCGCGCGGGTTCCAGGCGTAGTCGGCGGCCGTGAAGAGCGGGATACGGGAGGCCACCGGCTGCTCCATGGCATTGGTGAGCAGCGCGGCGGAGCCGGTGGCGACGGCCGGCTCGCGGCCGGTGTAGGGGCCGAGGAAGATCCGGTCCTGGGCGTAGTCGTTGACCGGGTAGTTGTCCATGGTGACGAGGGGGTGGCCGAACGCCTCCCGGGCGGTGGACAGTTCGCCGCCGGTGATGGTGCGCGGCACCACGCCGATGCCGGTCCAGGCCACCTCCACCCGGTCGCCGAGCGCCCCGGCCAGCGCCTCGCGGTAGGCGGTGGAGCCGTTCTGGTAGTACTCGGTCGGCATCACCGACAGCGGCGCGGAGCCCGGATACCGCTCGGCGAGATGGCCGGCGAGCGCCCGCGCGACCCTGGCCTGCGCCTTGGCGGCCGCCTCCGGCCCCTTGCCGAAGGCCTCCTCGTCGGCGTCGCAGTGCCATTCGCTGTAGCTGACGTCCTGGAACTGCAGCTGGAAGGAGCGCACCCCCAGCGCCCACATCGCGTCCACCTTGCGCCGCAGCGCCCGCAGGTCGTCCTCCGACGACATGCACATCGCCTGGCCGGGTGCGACCGCCCAGCCCAGGGTGACGTGGTTGGCGCGGGCCCGCTCGGCCAGCGCCCGGAAGTCGGCGCGCTGCGCCGCCGGATAGGGGTCGCGCCACCGTGTCTGGCGGAAGGGGTCGTCGCCCGGCGCGTAGAGGTAGCGGTTCTGCTTCGTACGGCCCATGAAATCGAGCTGCGCCAGCCGCTGCGCCCGGCTCCAGGGCTGTCCGAAGAATCCCTCGGTGGTGCCCCGCACCGCCGTGCCCGGCCAGTCCCGTACGACGACCGAGGCCAGCTGCCGGCGGCCCTCCGGACCGTCGGTGACCAGCTGCCGCAGCGTCTGCGCGGCGTGGAAGAGGCCGTCCGGGCCGACGCCGTCCAGCGCCACCGTGTCGCGGCCGGCGGCCTGGCCGACGGCGAGGCGGTAGCCGCCGGCGGGCAGATCGCCGCGGCCGGGCGCCTTCAGCGCCCGCAGCGCGTCCGCGGCCGGTGCGCCGAGGTAGATCACGGGCCCGGCCGGGGGCAGCCGGTCGCCGGGCGCCACCTGGTGGACCTTGCGTACACCGGCGTCGCGCAGCAGGCCGCGCACCACGTCCAGGGTGTAGGGGTCGGTGTCCGGCGCCGCCACCAGCGCCGCCTCGCCGCCGAGCGGAACGGCGGCGGCGAGCTCCCGCATCGACTGGGGGCGCGGCCAGACGGCGGGCGGGGTGCCGGCGTCCGCCGGGCGGTCCGGCCGGTCGGGGGTGCCGACCGACGGGTCCGCGGGCGCCGCCTGGGCGCCGGGCGCGCCGCCGAGCAGCCCGGAGATGACCGCGGCGGCCAGCGCGGCGGTTCCCGCCACGCGCGCCTTGGGGCCCGCGCCGCCGCCCCTGCTGCCCTTGCCGAAACTTCCGCCGCTCCATACGCCCCGGACCCGCACGGCTCGCTCCTCGTCCCCTCATCCGCACGCCGGTTCGCACCGGCCCCCCTGTATGCCGCCGATGCCCGTTCGGACAGACCTTCGGCGGTCAGCTCACCATTGTGTCGGTAAGGGGGTCAACCGCGCGTCGGGGGTGCCTCCTGCCCTCGGGGGCCCGGAGGAGGACGGCCGGGGAGGGGGCGGTGGCCCGCCGGGCCCCGGTGCCCGCAGAACTTCCGTCGCGATACCCCGTTTGCCCGGACTCCCTGCGTCAGTCGAACGGCCCAACCGTGAAATCGCCTGCGTGTGCGGTGTGAGCTGAGTCACGTCTAATGGGTAAAAGCGTCTGCGATCGTGTCGAGTGGGTAGGGCAGACCTGTCCCATTACCGATGAACGGAGGGCCTCATGGCCGCATCCGCTCAGCTGCTCCTTGATGCGCTGTCCGCCAAACCGGGCGACGCGCCGACCGAGCCGGACCTCTTCGACGGGGTCTCCGGTCCCGACTCGGGGCTCGACGGCTCCGGATCCTTCAGCTTCGCCGAGCCGCCGCTCACCAGCGAGCCGCCGCTCGCCGACGCCGCGCCGCTGACCAGCGAGGTCCCGATCTCCGCCGAGCTGCCGCTGACCAGCGAACCGACGGCCACGGGGCTGGGCACGGAGTCCATGGAGGTCTGAGGACCCATGGGCCGTGCGCGGCTGGCCCGGCTGCACGGCATCGCCACGTGCTACGAACCCTCGCCGGGCAGGACCCTCCACATCGGCGACGACACCGTTGTCGCCGTGCTCGCCGCCTTAGGTGTCGACGCCTCGACGCCCGATGCCGTACGCGCCGCCCTGACCGCGTACGAGGACGGAGCCGGCCGCCGCCTGCTCCCCGGCACCGTCGTGGCCCGCCCCGGCCGCCCGCCCGACCTCGGCGATCTGCCCGAGGGCACCGTTGTGCGGGTCGAGACCGAGCGCGGCGGGGACGCGGACGCCCGGCCGCCGGACCCCATGCCGGCCGCACCCCCGGACCGGCCCCCCTCTCTTGGCCCGGCACTCCCTCCGGACCTCCCCCTGGGGGTCCACACCCTCCACGCGCAGGCCCCCGACGGCCGCACCGCCCGCGCCCGGCTGATCGTCGCCCCCGACCGGGTGCCCGCCCCGCCCGGCCGCGCACACGGCTTCCTGGTCCAGCTCTACTCCCTCCTGTCCCGCCGCTCCTGGGGCATGGGCGACCTGGGGGACCTCGCGGACCTCGCCGCCTGGTCGGGCCGCGCCCTCGGCACCGGCTTCGTCCAGCTCAACCCGCTGCACGCCGCCGTCCCCGGCCCGCCCGCCGACCCGTCCCCCTACCGCCCCTCCTCGCGCCGCTTCCCCGACCCGGTCCATCTGCGGATCGAGCACATCCCGGAGTACGCCCACCTGACCGGCTCCGAGCGCCGGCGGGCCGACGCCCTCGCCGCCCGCGCCCGCACCCTGCGTACGGACGTCCTCGAACGCGGCGCACTGATCGACCGGGACGCCGTCTGGGAGCTCAAACGCGAGGCCCTGGAAATGCTCTGCGCGGTCCCGCTCTCGCCGGGACGGCGCGCCGCCTACTGCGATTTCCTCGCCGAGCAGGGCACGCCCCTGGAGGACCACGCCACCTGGTGCGCCCTCGCCGAGCGGCACGGACCCGACTGGCGCGCCTGGCCCGCCGGGCTGCGCGGCCCCCGCTCGCCCGGCACCGCCCGGCTGCGCGCCGAACTCCTCGACCGCATCGACTTCCACTGCCGCCTGGCCTGGTTCACCGACCAGCAGCTGGCGGCCGCGCAGCGCGCCGCGCGGGACGCCGGGATGGACATCGGACTGGTCCACGACCTCGCGGTCGGCGTCCACCCCACCGGAGCCGACACCTGGGCCCAGCAGGACGCCTTCGCCGCCGGCATGTCCATCGGCGCGCCCCCCGACGCCTTCAACGCCCGCGGCCAGGACTGGGGCCTGCCGCCCTGGCGCCCCGACGCCCTGGCCGCCTCCGGCTACGCCCCGTACCGCGATCTGCTGCGCGGCCTGCTGCGGCACGCCGGCGGACTGCGCATCGACCACGTCATGGGCCTCTTCCGGCTCTGGTGGGTGCCGGAGGGCCGGCCGCCGACGGAGGGGGCCTACGTCCGCTATGACGGCGAGGCGATGCTCTCCCTCCTGGCCCTGGAGGCGCACCGGGCGGGCGCCGCGATGATCGGCGAGGACCTGGGGACGGTCGAGCCGGGCGTCCGGGAGGCGCTCGCCGAGCGCGGGGTCCTGGGCACCTCGGTGCTGTGGTTCGAGCGGGACTACGCGGCGGCGGACGCCGCCAGTGAGGCCGGCGATGCCGAAGCGCCCGCCGAGGCGCGCATCCTCGCCCCCGAGGAATGGCGCACCGGCTGTCTGGCCACCGCCACCACCCACGACCTGCCGACCACCGCCGCCCGGCTCACCGGCGAGGACATCGCACTGCGCGAGCGGCTCGGCCTGCTCACCGGCCCGCCGGAACGCGAACGCTCCCGCGCGACCTGCGAACTCGCCGCATGGCTGGGCGAGCTGACCCGGCACGGCCTGCTGCCGGAGGGCCCGGCCGACGAGGAGGCCGCGGTCCGGGCCGTACACCGCTTCCTGCTGCGCACCCCCGCGCGGCTGGTCGGGATCTGGCTCCCGGACGCGGTGGGCGACCGCCGCCCCCAGAACCTCCCCGGGACCTGGGACGAATACCCGAACTGGCGCCTGCCGATCGCGGACCCGGACGGCCGCCCGCAGACCCTTGAACAGCTGGCCGCATCGCCCCGACTGCACACCCTGATGCGGGAATTCGGCAACGGCGGGCGCTGAGACCTCCGCCGCTGCGCACCCCGCACGCCACCCCGGGCGCGCGGGGCGTCGGGGCGTCGGATACGTTGACTCCGTGAGCCACAAGGTCAAGAAGAATGCCCTGCGCGCCGGGACCATCACGGCCGGCACCGCGCTGATGCTGATGATGTCGTCCCCCGTGTTTGCGGCTGCGGCCATCCCCGACGACGGTGACGACCCGGGTCCGGGCCTGAACGTGGTCGAGACGCTCGGCCTCTATGTCGTCGCACCCATCGTGCTCTTCCTGGTCATCGCCGGGCTGGTCATCGCGGGCGACAAGTCCCGCAAGCAGGCCAAGGGCTGACATCACAGGGCGGGGCGCAAGCCTCCGTGACGCCTCGAGGGCGCCCACCGGTTCATACGAACCGGTGGGCGCCCTTTTGTATGCCCCGCGCTATTGGGGGGCGTTTCCGCAGGTGAAAAAGGGGTTGCGGAGTGCCTATCGAGTGGATTTCCACCGGTTTGGGGAGGGGGGCGTCTTTAACCGGGCCCAACCTACGATGACGTAACCTACGGCCCCGTAGGTCCCCCGCCTGCGACACCGTAGGTTTCGTCGTCCCCCGGAGTTCCCCCGTGACCATCGCCCCCGCCCGCCACAACGGAGAGCGCGGCCAGGCCGCCTGGACCGACGCACAGCTCCTCTACGCACTCGAAGAGGTCGTCGAGAAGGAGCTCAACCGGCATCTGAAGGTCGCCAAGGAATGGATGCCGCACGAGTACGTCCCCTGGAGCGACGGGCGGAACTTCGACGGCCCGCTGGGCGGTGAGCCCTGGTCGATCGAGCAGTCCAAGGTCACCGACATCGGCCGGATCGCACTGGTGGTCAACCTGCTGACCGAGGACAACCTCCCCAGCTACCACCACGAGATCGCCACCCTCTTCGGCCGGGACGGCGCCTGGGGCACCTGGGTGCACCGCTGGACCGCGGAGGAGGGCCGACACGGCATCGTGATGCGCGACTACCTGCTCACCAGCCGCGCGGTGGACCCGGTCGAGCTGGAGCGGTTCCGGATGTCCCATATGTCGGAGGGCTTCGAGTCCGACAACTCGCACAGCATGCTGCACTCCGTGGCGTATGTCGCCTTCCAGGAGCTGGCCACCCGGATCTCGCACCGCAACACCGGCCACCACTCCGGCGACCCCGTCTGCGACCGGATGCTGGCCCGGATCGCCACCGACGAGAACCTCCACATGGTCTTCTACCGCAATCTGCTCGGCGCGGCCTTCGAGATGGCGCCCGACCAGACCATGTGCGCCGTACGCGACGTCGTCACCGGCTTCCGGATGCCCGGCCACGGCATGCCTGGCTTCGAGCGGGCCGCCGCCCGGATGGCCATCGGCGGGATCTACAACCTGCGCATCCACCACGACGACGTACTGCAGCCCGTCCTGCGCTTCCTCAAGGTGCTGGAGATCGGCGGCCTGGGACCCGCCGGGCTGCGCGCCCAGGAGGAGCTGGGGCTTTTCATGGACGGCCTGGACGGCCAGGCGCGGAAGTTCGACGAGCGCCAGGCGGCCATCCGGGCCCGCCGTGAGGCCGCCCGCGGCTGAGGCCGCCCCAACCATTCAATTTCCCTAAAAGAAACAAACAAAACTATTCGATGGACCTGATGGTTCCCGGGCTGTCACGGTGGAGTCCCACCGCCCCCGAGGAGAGGAAACCGTGGCAGTCCTGGAACGGGTCCGCGCCCCCCGCACACCGTCCGCGCAGAGCTCCGGCCTGGCGCTCGCCCTGACGGCGACCGTCGTCTGGTCCGGCAACTTCGTCATCGCCCGCGCCCTGCACGACACCGTCCCGCCCGTCCAGACCGCCTTCTGGCGGTGGATCATCGCGCTGCTCGCGGTGGCGCCGCTCGCCGCTGCGCCGGTCCGCCGCCAGTGGCCGGTCATCCGCCGGCACCTCGGCTTCCTGGCGCTGGCCGCCCTGCTGGGCGTCACCCTCTTCAACACCCTCATCTACCAGGCGGGGCGCAGCACTTCCGCCACCAACATGGCCATGATCGCGGCGGCCTCGCCGGTGCTGATCGCCCTGTTCGCCCGCGGCGGGGAGCGGCTCGGCGGGCGGCGGACCGCCGGAATGGCGCTCGCGCTGGCGGGTGTGGTGACGCTGGTCGGCAAGGGCTCACCGGCGGCCGTCCTCCATCTCGACTTCGCCACCGGCGATCTGTGGATGCTCGCCGCGACGGCCGCCTTCGCCGGCTACAGCGCCCTGCTGCGCCGCCGTCCCCGGGAGATCGGCGGGGTTCCGTTCCTCTTCATGACCTTCGCGCTGGGCGCGGCGATGCTGCTCCCGGCGTACGCAGTGAGCCTTGCCGTCGAAGGCGGCTTCGCCCCCACCACCGGGACCGTCGCCCCGCTTCTCTACATCGGCGTCTTCTCGTCCGCCGTCGCCTACTTCACCTGGAACAAGGCCATCGCCCTGGTCGGCGCCGCACGGGCCGGGATCGTCTACTACCTCCAGCCGGTCTGTGTGGCGCTGCTGTCGTCCGCGGTCCTGGACGAGCCCGTGGGCGTCATGCAGACGGTCTGCATGGCCCTGATCGTCGCGGGCGTCGCACTCGGCGCCGGAAACAAACGCTGACGCCACCTGCCCGCAGCGAACGAACCACACCAGCCCCCACCGGCCTCTTCCCCCACCCACGGGAGGGGCCGCTCCGCAGGACGAAGTCCGGAGGAGGGGCACCGCTCCCGTACAACCCACGCCCGCCGCAGGCGCAACGGCGAGAGGCACCCACGGCGGGGAGGCCGACAACGTACGGCCCTGGCAAAGCGCAGCGGATCGGCCCGCCGCAGGCGCAACGGCGAGAAGCCACCACGGCGGGAAAGCCGAAAACGTGGGGAGAAACCGCAGCGTACGCTGCCGCGTATGGCCGACTGGGACATCAAAAAGCTGCGTATCCTGCGCACCCTCCAAGAGCTGGGTACGGTCACCGCGACCGCCGAGGCGTTGCACATGACGCCCTCGGCGGTCTCGCAGCAGCTGACGGGCCTGGCCAGGCAGCTCGGCGTCACGCTCCTGGAGGCGCATGGACGCCGGGTGCGGCTGACCGACGCCGCGCAGCTGGTGCTGCGGCACGCCGAGGCGGTGTTCGCCCAGCTCGAGCGGGCGGACGCGGAACTCCTGGACTACCTCCAGGGCGAGGCCGGACAGGTCCGGGTCGGCGCGTTCTCCACGGCCATTCCCGCCCTGGTGGTGCCCGCCGTCCAGGAGCTGCGGCGTACGCATCCGGGCCTGTCGGTCGCCGTACGGGAGGCGGAGGCGGAGGCCGCGTACGAGCTGCTGGCGGAGGGCAGCGTCGATCTCGCGCTGTCGCTGGCCGCGCATGCCCCGACGCCCCGTGACCCGAAGTTCAGCCGGGTCTCGCTGCTGGCCGACCCGCTGGACGTGGCGCTGCCGGCCGGGCATCCGCTGGCCGCCGAACCGGGGCTGCGGCTGGCGGATCTGGCCAACGAGCCCTGGATCTTCGGCAGCAGCGGGCCCTGGTCGCAGATCACCACCACGGCCTGCGAGAACGCGGGGTTCGTGCCGGAGCAGGCGCATGCGGCGGCGGACTGGAGCGCGATTCTGGCGATGGTCGCGGCGGGGATGGGGGTGGCGCTGGTGCCGCGGATGGCGATGGCGGGGGGCGGCGCGGTGTCGCGCGGGGAGCGGGGCGCCGGGGTGGCTCTCCGGGTGCTGCACGCCGACCAGCCGCGCCGCCATGTGGTGGCGGCCGCCCGGCGCGGCTCCGAGGGGGCGCCGGGCCTGGCCCGCGTACTGGCCGCGCTGCGGCATGCGGCGGCCGCCCAGGCACCGGGCGAAGCTCACATCGGCTGACGGTTTAACCCCCGTGACCGTTCAATCCTGCTGAACATAACCGTCAAGAACTTTCGATGGACCTGTGGGGTGGGGCCTGCGACCGTGGACGGGTCCGCACCAGCCTCCGCACCGAAGGGCAACGATGACCGCCACCCCGGCCGCCGACTCCACCGATCCGCACGCCAACGACGCCAACCCGTACGGCGGCGGTGACCCCTACGCCGACTACCGCGGCGGGGACTTCCCCTTCACCTCGCTCGTCGATCTCGCCGACCGCCGCTTCGGCGCCGGTGTGATCGCCGCGAACGACGAGTTCTTCGCCGAGCGCGAGAACCTGCTGAAGCCGGGCCCGGCGGTCTTCGACCCCGAGCACTTCGGCCACAAGGGCAAGATCATGGACGGCTGGGAGACCCGACGCCGCCGCGGCGCCGACGGCGACCACCCCTTCCCGACCGACGACGAGCACGACTGGGCGCTGATCCGCCTCGCCGCCCCCGGCGTGATCCGCGGCGTCATCGTCGACACCGCCCACTTCCGCGGCAACTACCCGCAGCAGATCACCCTCGAGGCCACCGCGCTCCCGGGCAGCCCCAGCCCCGAGGACCTGCTCGCCGACGACGTGAAGTGGGAGGAGCTGGTCCCGCGCACGCCCGTCCGCGGCCACGCCGCCAACGGCTTCGAGGTCACCGTCGAGCGCCGCTTCACCCACCTGCGCCTCAAGCAGCACCCCGACGGCGGCATAGCCCGCCTGAGGGTCTACGGCGAGGTCGTGCCGGACCCGGAGTGGCTGGACGTCCTGGGCACCCTCGACCTGGCCTCCGTCATGCACGGTGGCACCGTCGAGGACGCCTCCGACCGCTTCTACTCCTCGCCCACCCAGATCATCCAGCCCGACCTCTCCCGCAAGATGGACGACGGCTGGGAGAACCGCCGCCGCCGGGTCCGGGGCACCAACGACTGGGTGCGCTTCCGGCTCGCCGCGCAGGGCGAGATCCGTGCGGTCGAGATCGACACCGCGTACCTCAAGGGCAACTCCGCCGGCTGGGCGGCCCTTCACGGCTGCGACGGAACGCCGGACGACGAGGCGTCGTGGTTCGAGATCCTGCCGCGGACGAAGCTGCAGCCCGACACCCCGCACCGCTTCGCCCTGCCGCGCCGGGTCACCGCCACCCACGTACGCCTCGACGTCTTCCCCGACGGCGGCCTCGCGCGGCTGCGCCTGCACGGCGACCTCACCGAGGCCGGCCGCGCCGGACTCGTCAGCCGCTTCGACGAGCTCAGCGGCTGAGCTCCTTTCCCTCGCCGGGCCCCGAGGAGGGGGCGGGGCCCGGCGGCCCGGCCACGCCCGGCGGACGGCAACGCATCGAGCACCCGTCCGCCGGGCGTCACCATGTGACGCCGCTTCAGGCTCCTTACCGCACCGGGCGCGAAGTCGGCGTGCATTTAACAGGGCGGACGTGGCGGGACCGATCACTTTCGGGCAAGGTTGATCCGCTTGTTCACCCCCACGCCGTACCGACCGGAGAATCGATGAACCGCAGTCTCCTCGCCTTTGACGAGACACGAGTGCCCCTGTACTACTCGCGCAAGACCGCAGGCATCCTCCACAAATACGGACCCGGCCCGCGCGTCCACTTCCACATGGGTCTCTTCGAGCCGGGACATGCCCCCAACACCACCGTCTCCCAGCGGGTGTTGCAGCGCCGCATCGTGGCCTCCCAGGAAGCGATAGTCGACCACGCGGCCCGCACCTGGGGCGCATACGCCACCCCGCCCGGTTCGCTGCTCGACATAGGCTGCGGTGTGGGCGGCGGCTCGATCTACTGGGCGCAGGAGCACGGCACGGACGTCACCGGACTCACCGTCGCGGGCGACCACCTCCCGGTCATCAGGGACTTCGCCGCCGCCGCCGGCGTGGCGCAGCGCGTCACCCCGGTGCTCGCGGACATCCACAGCTATGCCGCCGACCGCAAGTACGACGCCGCGTACGCCAACGAGAGCTCCGGCTACATGGACCGTGAGCGGCTCTTCGAGGTGGTGGCCCGCTCCCTGAAGCCAGGTGGCTGGTTCGGGATCCAGGAGCACTTCATCTGCCGGCCGGAGTGGACCGAGTTCATCGACGGCTATTACAAGACCAGGCTCGGGACGCTCACCGAATACATCCGCGCGGCCCGGAAGGCAGGGTTCGAGCTGGAGCAGGACGAGGACGTGACCGACCGGGTCGCGGAGTTCTGGGTGCAGTCCATGGCGTGGAACACGGCGGAGCTGGAGCGGGTCGAGCGCGGCGAGGAGGCGGGCGCGTGGTCGCGGGAGCGGCTCACCGAGTCCGCCGTCACCCACGGCAAGCTCTTCAGGATCTGGCGGGATCACGCGCTGGAGACACGGCTGCTGATGTTCCGCCTCATGGGCGGGGACTGCTGAACCGATGCCTCCCGTCTACGCGGCCGACAGTGCGCCCTCCCGGATCGGCTGGGAACTCCCGCCCTTCTACTGTCCGTTCAACGCCTCGCTGATCCACCCCGAGGCCGAGGAGCTCGAGGCCCGGGCCGTCGAGTGGATCGACCGCTTCGGGATCTACCCCGACGCCACCGAGCGGGCCTGGGGCCTTGCCACGCACAGCGCCGACTTCACCTCGCGGATCATTCCGTACGGTGAGCCCGAGCCGATCCTGCTGTTCATGCAGTGGAACTACTGGGCCAATGCCATCGACGACTGGCAGGACTCCGGCTCCACGTCGGTCAGTACGGCGGCGATCGCCGACCACAGCGTCCGGCTGATCCGGTCCATCGAGGCGCCGGGCTCCGCGTTGCTGCCGTCCTCGCCGCTCACCACCGCGCTGGACGACCTGGTCGTCCGCACGCGGGCCATGCTCAGCCCCTTCGAGCTGCGCAGGTTCGCCGAGGGGACGCGGGACTGGCTGCTCGGGGCGGGGTGGCAGACCGCGAACGCCGAGCGCGGGGTGATGCCGTCCCTGAACGAATTCTGCGCGATGCGGATGTCGGTGAACGGGACGCGGTTCACGCTCACCTGGTGCGATGCGGCCAACGGGATCGCGGTGCCGGCCGACGAGCTGTACTCGGCGCCGGTGCAGGCGCTGACGGATGCGGCGGCGCTCCTCGTGTCGTGCGACAACGACCTGTTCTCCTACAACAAGGAGGACCACCAGTCGCCCTGGGAGCAGAACCTGCTGAACGTGGTGGCGGCCGAAGCGGGCTGTTCACCGCGGGAGGCGATGGGGCCCGCGGTGGCCTTGCGGGACCGGGTGATGACGCTGTTCATCCAGGGGCGGGAGCAGGTTGCGCGGGGGGCCTCCGCGGAGTTGCTGCGCTATCTGGACTCGCTGGCCCACTACGTGAGCGGGTGTATCGAGTGGCAGAACCTGGCGCCCCGGTTCGCGAGTCCGCGGAACCGCAATGCGCTGCCGGCCGAGGGGGCGTCGTATGACGTGACGTGGAGCCCGGTTCCCCGGGATCCGGCCGTGGCCGCGCCCGGCATTCCGGCCATCGACTGGTGGTGGGCCGAGCTCATCGGTTAGACCCTGCCGGGCGGGCCGGGGACCAGGCCCGCCCGGCGCATGCTCAGCCGAACAGCCGCGACCACCACGACCGGGGGGCGGCCGCCTCCGCCGGTGCCGAGGGTGTGGGTGCCGGTACGGCCGCAGGCAGCGGAGACGACCGGGGCTGCACCGGGGTCGAGCCCGTCACCCCGGCCCCCCGGGGCGTGAACGTCACCGGCAGGCTCACCAGCTGGTGCGACATCAGCGATGCGGAGCGCATCAACGCGCCTTCGGGTACGGCCAGTTCCAGATCGGGCAGCCGGGTGAGCAGGGTGTCGATCCCGCTGTCCGCGATCGCCCGCCCGATGTCCTGGCCCGGGCACTCATGCGGCCCGCCGCTGAAGGCGAGGTGCGAGCGGTTGCCGTGCACCGGCGAGGCGAGGTCGGGGCGTATCTCGGGGTCCACGTTGCCCGCCGCGAGGCCGAGGAGCATCATGTCGCCCTCGCGGATCTCCGCGCCCCCGAGCACCGTGTCGCCCGTGGCCCACCGGCCCAGGATGGTGGTGAGCGGCGGCTCGTCCCACAGCACCTGCTCGAGGGCGTCCGGCAGCGTCATATGACCGCCGGACAGGCTGGCCCGGAAGCGGCGGTCGGTGAGGACCAGGCGGAGGGTGTTCGCGATCAGGTTGGCCGTCGTCTCGAAGGCGGCGATGAGGACGAGGCGTACGTGCTCGAGAATCTCCTCGTCCGACAGCGCCGCACCCTGCCCCGCCGCGCCCGACTCCAGCAGCCAGGACGTGAAGTCCCGGCCGGGCTGCTCCCGCTTGCGCTCGACCAGCTGGCGCAGCGCCTGGGTGATGTACTCGTTCGACTGGACGGCCGTCTCCGTGCCCTTGAGCATGTCGCGGGCCGCCTCCACGATCCGCGGACCGTAGGACTCGGGCATGCCGACGAGCTGGGTCATCACCAGCATCGGGAGCTGCTCGGCGAAGTCCTGGACCAGGTCGGCGCGGCCGTTCTGCGCGAACCGGTCGATCAGCTGGCCCGCGAAGCGGGTGACATAGCGGCGGATCCCCCGGCGGTCGAAGCGCTCCAGGGACTCGGTGACCGCGCCGCGCAGCCGCTCGTGCTCGGCGCCGTCCGCGAAGTTGCACACCGGCTGCCAGGCGGCGATCGGGGTGAGCGGATGGTCGGCCGGGACCCGGCCCTCGCGCAGATCGCGCCAGCGCCGGGAGTCGCGGGAGAAGCGGGACGGCGTACGGGCCACGTCGAGGTTCTCGCGGTGGCCGAGGACCAGCCAGGCTCGCAGGTCGCCGTGGACCAGCACCGGGGCGACGGCGCCGTGTTCGTCCCGCAGCTTCTCGTACAGCCCGCGCGGATCCGCCTCCGCCTCGGGGCCGTACAGCCTGCGGATCCCCTCGGCGCCGAGCCCGTGCGCGGGGCAGCCCGGGGGAGGGGCGGGGGACGGGTCGGGGGTGTTCACGAGGCCTCCGTCGGCGTGGCCAGGGAATACAGGTAGTGCATCAGGGTCATCAGGACGTCGCGGCTCGAGGTGCGCAGCCGTGCGTCGCACTCCACGATCGGCACCGACTCCGGCAGGTCGAGCGCGCCCCGCAGTTCCTCGACCGGGTAACCCGGCGCATCGGGGAAGGTGTTGACGGCGACGACGAACGGCACGCGGCGCTCCTCCAGGCGTCCGATCACGTCGAAGCTCACCTCGAGGCGGCGGGTGTCCACCAGCACCACCGCGCCGAGCGCGCCCTCGAACAGGCCGCGCCACAGGAACCAGAAGCGCTCCTGTCCCGGGGTGCCGAACAGATAGAGCACCAGCTGTTCGTTGATGCTGATGCGGCCGAAATCCATTGCCACGGTGGTCGTGGACTTGCCCGCGATCCCGGCCGTGTCATCGACGCCGACCCCGGCCTGGGTCATCGTCTCCTCGGTGGTCAGCGGCCGGATCTCGCTGACCGAGCCGACCAGGGTCGTCTTGCCGACCCCGAATCCGCCGACGATCACCACCTTGACCGCGGCGGCCGCGGTCTCGGGCAGCACGTCCTCGCTCCGCGGCCCGGCGAGCTGCTGCCCGGTGGCCCGGTCAGAGCCTTTGAAGTCCATCGATCACTGCCTCAATCAACGCGATGTCGGGGAGTTGTGCGGGCGGCACCGGCGGCCGGGCGGTGACCCGCTTGTCGGCCAGCAGATCGCTGAGCAGCACGGTCACCACACTGACCGGCAGGCCCAGGTGCGCGGAGATCTCCGCGACGGACAGCGGCCGGTGGCAGATGCGGACGATGTCCGCATGCTCCGGCGGCATCCCGGGCCGCGGGCCCGACCCGGCCACGATCAGCGTGACCAGGTCGAGCTCGGTGGGCGCGGACGAACCGCTGCGCCCACCAGTGATCACATAGAGCCGCTCGGGCCCGCCCACGTCCCATTCCTGGCCGGAGGGCTGGGTCACCTGGCGGCCTGCCCGTCCTGCCGCGGCGGCGTGCTCAGGTGCTCTCCGATCCGCAGTACGAGGTCGCGCATCCGCTGGCCCATCAGGCCCGCGTCCACGCCGTCGTCGGCCAGTACCGCGAGATAGGCGCCCGCGCCCGCCGCCATCAGATAGAAGAAGCCGGCGTCCATCTCGATGACGACGAGTCGCATCCGCCCCTCGCTGTGCGGGAGTTCGGCCGCGACCGCGCCCGCGAGGCTCTGCAGTCCCGCACAGGCCGCGGCCAGGCGGTCCGCGGCGTCGGTGTCCCCGCCGTGCTGGGCCATGCGCAGGCCGTCCGCGGAGAGCACCACCACCTGGCGGGTCTGCGGGACGCTCTCGGCCAGGTCCTTGAGCATCCAGTCCATGCTGCCGGTCCGGCCGGTGCTGCCGGCGTAACCCAGGTCCTGCTGCTGCATCACTGCTCGTTCCCCTTGCTTGCCGACGCGGGCGCCGAGGCGGCGACGTCGAGGTCTTGATCCTGATCCGGCGTGGTCTCGCCGTTCTGCGCGGTATCGCCGTTCTGTGTGGTCTCGCCCGAGACACCGCTCTGGAACGCGGCCAGCCACATGCCGGGCTGGACGGCGTCCGCGGAGTCGGCAGCGGGTGCCGGCCCGCTCGGGGCCGGCGCGGCTTCGGGCGGGGTGACCGGGCTCTTGCGGCGGCGCTGCGGCAGGCCGTTCGCCGTGCGTTCGGTGACCACGGGAGCTTCCGCGTCCACGGTCGGGCCGGTGGCGGCGCGCGCGACGACCGGCACCTGCGCCGACGGGGTGTCCGCGGCGATCCGCGGCCCCGACGACGTACCGATGCCGTGCGCGCGCCCCGTGGCGCCGGCCGCCGTGGTGATGAGCTCCTGCGGGACGATCAGCACGGCCCGTACGCCGCCGTACGCCGACGGCCGCAGTGACACCTGGAAGCCGTACGCCTGGGCCAGCCGCCCGACCACGGCCAGGCCGAG
Source organism: Streptomyces chattanoogensis (assembly GCF_001294335.1). Lineage (GTDB taxonomy): Bacteria > Actinomycetota > Actinomycetes > Streptomycetales > Streptomycetaceae > Streptomyces > Streptomyces chattanoogensis. The sequence continues at coordinate 340,207 of NZ_LGKG01000196.1, read as the reverse complement.
GCGCGGGGTCTCGCCGAGGTCGTTGACGTCGATGCCCTGCTGGGCCTGGAGCAGCATCCGCTCGGCGCGGGCGCGGGCCTCCTCGCTCATCGAGACACCGCCGTCCTCGATCTCGATGGCGATGCCCGACTGGACGTCGACGGCGGTGAGATGGACGCGGGTGTTGGGCGGCGAATAGCGCGTGGCGTTGTCGAGCAGTTCGGCCAGGGCGTGGATCAGCGGTTCGACGGCGGTGCCGACGACGGCGATCTCGGAGACCGAATGCAGCTCGACGCGCTGGTAGTCGATGATCCGGGACATCGCGCCGCGGAGCACGGAGTAGAGGGGCACCGCCTTCGACCACTGGCGGCCCGGACGGGCACCGCCGAGGACGGCGATGGAGTCGGCGAGCCGGCCGATCAGCGCGGTGCCGTGGTCGAGCCGGAGGAGATCGCCGAAGACGTCCGGGCGCTGTCCGTGCCGGTCCTCCATCTCCCGCAGTTCCTGGGCCTGCTGGTGAACGATGGCCTGAACCCGTCGGGCGATGTTCACGAAGGCGCGCTGTGCGGAGTCGCGCAGGTCCTCCTCGGCGGCCACCGCGTCGACCACCGAGCGCAGCACCGCGAGGTGGGCGGCCGGGGCGTCGAGCCCGGTCAGCACCTCCTCGGGGAACTCCCCGCGCCGCAGCCGGCCGACCACGTCGGGCAGCAACTGCTCGGCGAGCCGCACCGTTTCGGACTCCTGGTGGGCGAGGGCCTCCTGGCGGGCGGCGGCCGTGGCCTCCAGCACGGCGATGCGGCGGGCCCTGCGCCGGGCCTCGGCGCAGGCGACGGCGGTGACGACGACCGCCGCCACACCGAGGCAGAGAACGGTCGTGGACGCGGAGGCCGGTCCCACCGCCGTGGCTACGGCGGTGGCCACCGCGAGGGCGGCAGGCGGCAGCAGCCAGAAAGGGAAGGGGGACTTGGGATTTCCCGGGGCCGTCCCCGCACTCACCCTCTGCACTACAACTCCCGTACGTGTCCGAAGATCACCTTACGGATATGTAGCGTAACGCTTTCGAGTGACCTGAGTTGACGTCGAGGTCAACTTGTTGGCGCGTTCTTCACGTACCCGGGAGTAGTCCGGAAACGCCCCGGCACCGGGGCGGACCACCGCCCCGGTGCCGGAATCAGCCGCCGGCTCAGGCCGCCGCAGCGTCCGCCGCCTGCGCCTTGAGCGCCCTCTCGATGCCCGCGCGCGACTCCGAAACGAGCCTGCGCAGCGCCGCGTTGGGCTCCGCGGCGGTCAGCCAGGCGTCGGTCGCGTCCAGGGTCTCCTGGAGGACCTGCAGCGACGGGTAGAGGCCGACCGCGATCTGCTGGGCCATCTCATGGCTGCGCGCGTCCCAGACGCCCTTGACCGCGTCGAAGTACTTGGCCGCATACGGCGCCAGCAGCTCCCGCTGGTCGGTCTGGACGAAGCCGCCGATGACCGCCTCCTGGACGGCGTTCGGCAGCTTGTCGGACTCGACGACCGACGCCCACGCCTCCGCCTTGGCCTCCTCGGTCGGGCGGGCGGCCCGGGCGGTGGCCGCGTGCCGCTCACCGGCGGCGGTCCGGTCCCGCTCGTACTCGGCCGCGATCTCCGCCTCGTCGAAGCTGCCGACCGCCGCCAGCCGCTCCACGAACGCCCAGCGCAGCTCCGTGTCGACGGCCAGGCCCTCGATGGCCTGGGTGCCGTCCAGCAGGCCCTTCAGGAGGTCCAGCTGCTCCGGCGTACGGGCGGTCGCGGCGAACGCCCGTGCCCAGGCCAGCTGGTGGTCGCTGCCCGGCTCGGCGATGCTCAGCTGGACCAGCGTGGCGTCCGTCCACTGGGTCAGCAGGGCGTCGCGGGCGGACGGGTCGGCGTACAGGTCGATCGCCAGCTTCACCTGACGGTGCAGCGACTGCACCACGCCGATGTCCGACTCCTTGCCGATGCCGGACAGCACCAGCGACAGGTAGTCGCGGGTGGCCAGCTCGCCGTCGCGGGTCATGTCCCAGGCCGACGCCCAGCACAGGGCCCGCGGCAGCGACTCGGTGAAGTCCCCGAGGTGCTCGGTGACGGCCTTCAGCGACTCCTCGTCCAGGCGGACCTTCGCGTACGAGAGGTCGTCGTCGTTGAGGAGGACGACGGCCGGGCGGGCCGTGCCGACCAGCTGCGGTACGGCGGTCAGTTCGCCGTCCACGTCCAGCTCGATGCGCTCCTTGCGGACGAGCTTGCCGTCCTGAAGCTCGTACGCGCCGATGGCGATCCGGTGCGGCCGCAGGACCGGCTCGCCCTTGGCGCCGGCCGGCAGCGCCGGGGCCTCCTGCCGGACCGCGAACGCGGTGATGACGCCGTCCGCGTCCACCTCGATCTCCGGCCGCAGGATGTTGATCCCGGCCGTCTCCAGCCACTTCTTCGACCAGGTCTTCAGATCGCGGCCGGAGGTCTCCTCCAGCGCCCCCAGCAGATCGCTCAGCCGGGTGTTGCCGTACGCATGCGCCTTGAAATAGGCCTGCACGCCCTTGAAGAACTCGTCCATCCCGACGTACGCCACCAGCTGCTTGAGGACCGAGGCCCCCTTGGCGTAGGTGATGCCGTCGAAGTTGACCAGGACGTCGTCCAGGTCACGGATCTCCGCCATGATCGGGTGGGTGGAGGGCAGCTGGTCCTGCCGGTACGCCCAGGTCTTCATGGAGTTGGCGAACGTGGTCCAGGAGTGCGGCCACTTCGAGCCCGGCGCGTAGGCCTGGCAGGCGATCGAGGTGTAGGTGGCGAACGACTCGTTCAGCCACAGGTCGTTCCACCACTCCATGGTGACCAGGTCGCCGAACCACATGTGCGCCAGCTCGTGCAGGATGGTCTCGGCCCGCACCTCGTACGCCGCATCCGTCACCTTCGAGCGGAAGACGTACTGGTCGCGGATGGTCACCGCGCCCGCGTTCTCCATCGCGCCCGCGTTGAACTCCGGCACGAAGAGCTGGTCGTACTTGGCAAAGGGGTAGTCGTAGTCGAACTTCTCCTGGAACCAGTCGAAGCCCTGCCGGGTGACCTCGAAGATCGCGTCGGAGTCGAGGTGCTCGGCGAGCGAGGGGCGGCAGTAGATGCCCAGCGGCACCGTGCGCCCGTCCTTCTCGTACGTGCTGTGCACGCTGTGGTACGGGCCCACGATCAGCGCCGTGATGTAGCTGGAGATCCGCGGCGTCGGCTCGAAGCGCCAGACGTTCCCGCTCGGCTCCGGCGTCGGGGAATTGGAGATCACCGTCCAGCCCTCGGGGGCCTTCACGGTGAACTGGAACGTCGCCTTGAGATCGGGCTGCTCGAAGGAGGCGAACACCCGGCGCGCGTCCGGCACCTCGAACTGTGTGTAGAGGTAGGCCTGCTGGTCGACCGGGTCGACGAAACGGTGCAGCCCCTCACCGGTGTTGGTGTACGCGCAGTCCGCCACGACCCGCAGCTCGTTGCGCCCGGCGGCGAGCCCCCGCAGCGCGATCCGCGAATCCTTGAACACCTCGGCCGCATCCAGCGCTTCGCCGTTGAGCACGACCTCGTGCACGGCCGGCGCGACCAGATCGATGAAGGTCTCCGCGCCCGCCTCGGCCGCATCGAAGCGCACCGTCGTCACGGACCGGTAGGTACCCCCGTCCTGCGCCCCGGAGAGGTCCAGATCGATCTCGTACGCGTCCACGCTCAGCAGCCGCGCCCGCTGCTGCGCCTCGTCGCGGGTCAGATTCGTGCCAGGCACCCGGCCATCTCCTTCGCATTCGTCATCGCATCGGATACTTCGGCCATCCTTCCACGGCGCGGGTCACCTGATCGTGGGCAGTGCCGGTGATCCCGGGACCGGGGCCGCCGCTCTCCGTCAGGCTGGGCCCGATCGAGCCCACCGAGGCACCGACCGGCAGAAGGGCCGTGATGAACGGATCGCCGCCACCGTTCCACAACGCCATCGTGGGCAGGCTCGCCGCACGCTTCGATGCGGCGGGCTGGGAGGCGTTGACCGGGCAGGCGCTCATCGGGGAGACGTCCGGGGGCGAATCCACCGCGGATCTTGCCGTCGCCACCGCCGAGGCGATCGAGGGCGACCCCAGCCCGCTCCCGGCCGACCGGGTCGCGCTGGTCGGCGAGGTCGTCTCGTCCGGCCAGGACGGCGACTATGCCGAGAAGCGCAAGTGGTACGCGCGCAGCGGTATCCCGCTCTACCTCCTCGTCGACCCGCACGACGGCCTGATCGAGCTGTACTCCCGCCCGGAGAACCTGACCTACCGCCGGGTCGCCCCGTACCGGTTCGGTGACGCGGTCGACCTGCCGGAGCCGTTCTCCTTCTCCGTCGACACCTCGCTGTTCCGGGTCTATCCGCCCGAAGCGGTGCGCTGGGACCGGAACCCGGAATTCCTGCGCGACGTCCGAATTCCGCCAGCACCCGACGAGCAAAAGCCGCAAACTGACCACATGATCCAGCACATCCCGCACTCCGCCCCCCGCTACACCCCCTGCCCCATCCCTCCCCCCACCCTCAAGGAACTCCAGGACACCGACGACGCCGGCCGCCCCCTCGAACCCTTCACCGCCCGCGAGGACGGCGTCCCCGTGCACTGCGTCGGCAGCCCGCTCCGCTGCTGCCTGCGGGACATCCGGCCCGGCGAACGGATCGCGCTCGTCTCGTATGCGCCGCTGCGGCGGTGGGCGGCGGCCACCGGGGCCGAGCCGGGGGCGTACTGCGAGCTGGGGCCGGTCTTCATCCACGCGGGGGCGTGTGACGGGCCGGACGCGGACGCCGCCGGGTACCCCTTCGCGCGGGCGGGCGCGCTGCGGACGGTCCGCCGCTACAACACCGACGGGCAGATCGCCGGCGGCCGGTTCTTCGAGATCCCGGAGGACGCGGAGAGCGGGTTCGACGCCGTCTTCGACGAGGCGTTCGCCGATCCGGAGGTGGCGCTGGTGCACGTACGGGCGCTGGAGTACGGCTGCTTCCAGTACGAGGTCCGGCGCCCCTGAGACGGGCCCGCCGCCAACGCCGAGGGCCCGTACGGAGCCTCCGTACGGGCCCCGCCGGGCACATCAGCCAACAATTGAGCAACCCCCACGGCGCGCAACCACCTCCGCGAGAGCGGCGGCGGTTCAGCCGCAAGGGGGGCTCAGCCGCGCAGCTCCGCGGCGACCAGCTCCGCGATCTGGACGGCGTTCAGCGCGGCGCCCTTGCGGAGGTTGTCGTTGGAGACGAACAGCGACAGGCCGTTCTCGGCGGTCTCGTCCCCGCGGATGCGGCCCACGTAGGACGCGTCCTGGCCCGCGGCCTCGAGCGGGGTCGGCACGTCGGAGAGGACGACGCCGGGGGCACCGGCCAGCAGCTCCTGGGCGCGGGCGGGGCTCAGCGGACGCGCGAAGCGGGCGTTGACCTGGAGGGAGTGGCCGGTGAAGACCGGGACACGGACGCAGGTGCCGGACACCTTCAGGTCCGGGATCTCCAGGATCTTGCGGCTCTCGTTGCGGAGCTTCTGCTCCTCGTCGGTCTCGTTCAGACCGTCGTCGACGAGGGAGCCGGCCATCGGCAGCACGTTGAAGGCGATCGGGGCGACGTAGGTGTCCGGCTTGGGGAACTCCACCGCGGCGCCGTCGTGCACCAGCTTGGTGGCGTCCTGCTCGATGACCTTGCGGACCTGCCCGTCCAGCTCGGCCACGCCGGCCAGACCGCTGCCGGACACCGCCTGGTAGGTGGCGACGACCAGGGAGACCAGACCGGCCTCCTCGTGCAGCGGACGCAGCACCGGCATCGCGGCCATGGTCGTGCAGTTCGGGTTGGCGATGATGCCCTTGGGGCGGTCCGTGATCGCCTGCGGGTTCACCTCGGAGACCACGAGCGGGACCTCGGGGTCACGACGCCAGGCCGAGGAGTTGTCGATCACGACCGGGCCGGCGTCGGCGACCTTCTGCGCCAGCGCCTTGGAGGTCGCGCCGCCGGCCGAGAAGAGGACGATGTCCAGGCCGGAGTAGTCGGCGGTGGCCGCGTCCTCGACGGTGATCTCGGTGTCCTGCCAGGGCAGCGTACGTCCGGCGGACCGGGCCGAAGCGAACAGGCGCAGCTGCTCGACCGGGAAGTTCCGCTCGGCGAGAATGCCCCGCATCACGCCGCCGACCTGTCCGGTGGCTCCGACGATTCCGATCCTCATGGGACTCCTTCTTTCCGACCTGATGGATCCGGCCCGGACCCGGCCTGGATCCGACCTGATGGAGATGTCTGCTGGGAACACCTGCTCAGTAGTGCTCCCATCATGTGTGTGACACCCGTCGCCTTGTCCAATCCGTTCCATTCTGTGGAGCGTGACCGGCCCGGGCGGGGTCCGCGGTTCAAGGGTGCGGCACCGCCGGCGGAACCAGCGCGTCCAGGGCGCGGTCGAGGGCGCGCAGCAGCGCTTCCCGGTCATCGGGGGCGTACAGCAGCCGCAGTGCCAGCCCGTCGGACAGCGCGATCACGGCATCCGCGAGGGCCAGGCAGTCGGCGCCCGGCTCCGGGCCGCGGCCGTGCCCGGCGTCCGCCAGCCAGCCGGCGAGGGCCTCGCGGACGTCCGCGTCGACCCGCCGGCGGATCGCGCCGAGCCCGGGGTGGTGGGCCGCACGGGTGGCGAAGGCCAGCTGGGCGGCGGCCTCGGCCCGGCGCTCCGCGTCCACGGGGAGGGTGGTCAGGACGAGCGCACACAGCGCCTCGCGCGGTGGCAGACCGGGGTCGACGGCGGCCATCCGCTCCTCGATGCGCGCGCCGGCCAGCTCGGCGGCGAAGGCCAGCATCTCGTCCTTGGTGCGGAAGTACTTCTGCACGGCCCCCGGCGAGCGGCCGGCGGCGGCGGCCACCGTGCGCACGCTGACCTCGTCCAGTCCCTGCTCGGAGGCGAGGCGCAGCACGGCGGCCCCGATCTGGCGGCGCTGTTCCTCGCGGTCCACGGTCTTGGGCACGGTGTGCTGCTCCTCACTCCCGGTATCACTCCCGAAGCCACTCTTGGTATCGCTCCCGGTGCCTCTTCAGGATACGGGCGTATTCTTTTTGGGATACGGTCGTATTCTCAAGCGCCCGGATATGCCAGGCGCGCCGGAAGGGGCAGAGGTGGACGAGCGGGACCGCAAGGAGCTGCGGGAGTGGATCGAGGAATGGCGTTACTGGCTCGGCGGCGCCGTGATCCTCTCGGCGATCTGGGGCGTGCAGTGTTTCCGCAGGGGCGAGCAGAGGTTCTACTGGCCGCTGACGCCGCTGGCCGTCTGGGCCGCCGTGCTGATCGCCGTCGCGGTATGGCCGCGCGGCGGGGAGCCGGACGACTCCTGGCCAGGGCCTGTCCGAGGGGTCAGGGCCCGTCCGCTGCCCCGTCAGATGAACTCCCGGTGACCGGTATTCGCCGCCGGGAACGCAGTACGGTGACCGGCCGATTGCGGGCAGATCCCTGTGCGGTGATAGGCGAACGGCGTTGCGGTGCCGTTCACTCGCAGGTCATCCCCGATGCCAACGATCCAAGGAGACAGGGCAGTTGCGCTGCCCGGCCGCCTTCGCGTTCGCACTCGGGGAGTTCGCGTATGTCCCGTATACGGTCCGCCGCTCTCGACCGCCGTACCTTCCTCACCGCCACCGGCGCCGTCGGTGCCGCCGCCGGGCTCGGGTTCGCCCTCGGCCTCGGCACCGACCGGCCCGCCGCGGCCGTCACCGTCGCCCCGGGCCCGGCCCCCGCCGCGCCCGCCCCGGTCCAGGCGCCCGCCGTGCCCCGCGCCCCGTACACCAAGGGCACCACCCTCGGCAGCGTCGCCGCCCCGCGCGGCACCTCCGGCTACCGCCGCCTCGCCGACGGCCCCGCCTGGGACCGCGTCGTCCGCGCCGACCTGGCCGCCGCGCACGGCGGCCGGGACCGGCGCCGGACCGCGCTGGCGTCCTTCGTGCAGTTCACCGATCTGCACCTGGTCGATGTGCAGAGCCCGCTGCGCTACGAGTACCTGCGCGCCGAGACCGCGAGCGCCTGGCGGCCGCAGGAGGCGCTCTCCGTCGCGGGCGTGGTCTCCCTGATCGAGCGGGTCAACGCGCTGCCGGGCGGGCCCGCCACCGGCGCCCCGCTCTCCTTCGTGATGACCACCGGGGACAACACGGACAACAACTCCAAGCTGGAGCTGGACTGGTTCCTGACGGCGATGAGCGGCGGCCGGATCACCCCGAACTCCGGTGACCCGCGCCGCTACGAAGGCGTCCAGGACAGCGGCCTCACCCTCTACTGGCAGCCGGACAGCGCACTGCGCGACGCCGACAAGAAGCTCGGCTTCCCGCGGCTGCACGGGTTCCTCGACGCCGCGATCCGTACCGTCCACAGCCCCGGGCTGCGGCTGCCCTGGTACTCCACGGTCGGCAACCACGACTCGCTGCCCGGCGGCTGCTACGCGCCCGGCGATCCCTACTGGACCGAGATCGCCACCGGCGGCCGCAAGCTGGAGACGCTGCCCGCCGCGGAGGCCGCCAAGGTGTGGAAGGCGGTCAAGAACGGCCTCGACCCCAAGGGGGAGGACTTCAAGCGGCTGCTGAAGGCGCATGCGCGGCAGGCCCGGCCGGTCACCCCCGACGAGCGCCGCGCGCCCTTCACCCGTGCCGAGTACCTCAAGGCCCACCTCGACCCGGCCCGGACCGGCCCCGGCCCGCACGGCCACGGCTACACCGCCGCCAGTCTGGCCGAGGACCGGCTCTACTACACCTTCCCGGTCTCCGACCACGTCCTCGGCGTCAGCCTGGACACGACGGACCCCGGCGGGCACTACACCGGATCGGTCGGTGACGGCCAGCTCCGCTGGCTCGAGCGGGTGCTGAAGGACGAGGCGAAGGGCGCGGGCCGCCATGTCCTGGTCTTCAGCCACCACACCAGCAAGACCATGAACAACACCCGGCCCGACCCGGCCCGGCCGCACGAGAAGCGGCACGGGGGTGCCGAGCTGGTGGAGGTACTGGCCGCCCACCCCGGCGTCGTCGGCTGGATCAACGGTCACAGCCACAAGAACGACATCACCCCGCACGGCAGCTTCTGGGAGGTCTCCACCGCCTCGCACATCGACTTCCCGCAGCTGGCCCGGGTCATCGAACTGGTCGACAACCACGACGGCACCCTGTCGCTGTTCACGACCCTGGTCGAATCGGCGGCCCCGCACCGCACGGACTTCACCGATCTCTCCCAGACCGGGCTGGCCGCCCTCTACCGGGAGCTGTCCTTCAACGCACCGGAGGCCCGCACGGACCTGGCCGGTACGGCCCGGGACCGCAACGTCGAGCTGCTGGTCAAGCGCTAGCGCACGCATCCCGGCTATCGGGGCAGCACCACCACATACGCGCTCGGCTCCCGGTCCGCCGACGCCATCAGGGCGGTCCGCACCACCGCGGCCGCCTGGCCGGGGGCATCGCGCAGGGTGCGGGGCAGGACGTGCACCACCGTGATGCCGAGCCGCTCCAGGTGCTCGCGCCGCTGGTCGTACGAGGAGCGCGCCGGGTCCTGGTCGTGGCGCGGGGCCCGGGTGTCGATCTCCAGGGCCACCGAGTGGTCCGGCCAGTAGGCGTCCACCCCGCCCAGGTGCGGCCCGCCCGGCAGCCGCAGATCGACGTTCCAGCAGGGGTCGGGCAGACCGTGGTGGTGCACCATGGCGTACAGCCGCTGCTCGGCGAGCGCGCGGCCCTCGGCCATCAGGGTGTCCACCGCGTTCACCACGTGCGGCCGCGTCAGCAGCCTGGCCCGGCTGAGCTCCCGTACCAGCGTGGCCGCTTCGCAGTGCCCGCCGCGGACCGCCTCGGTCAGCAGCCGGCGCACCGACGACGCATCGGCGAGATGGGCCACCGCGTCCGCGAGCGCGCGCGGGACCGGCGCGGTCGGCACCCCGGTGATCTCCTGCGGCACCGGCATCTCCACCGCCCGGACGATCCCCGCGAAGCCGGTCGAGCGCAGCCGCCGGGTGCGGGCGACCAGCACGTCGATGCGGTCGAGGGCGAGCAGCGGGGGAGCGGTGGTGAAACCGTGCAGGGCGAGCGCCGCCAGGCCGGTGATCATCGCGGCCGGAGCCTCGGGCTGTCCGCCGCCCTGGCGGGGCACGGCCGGCCCCCGGTGGCGGGCGAACAGCAGGGCCGCATGCAGCCGTTCCTCGCTGGTGGGCGGCCCCGGGTGCAGCAGATACACACCGGGCAGGACCTGCTGCCAGGGGCCGCCGGGCCGGCACCGTTCGGCGGTCTCCGCCGGCAGGATGCCGTGCTCGCGCAGCTGACTGGCGGTCAGCACGCGGCAGTGGATGCCGGACAGCTGGCGGAGGGGGAGCGGGGAGAGCGGGGTGTCGTGGTTCATGATCCGGCCATTCCCGCGCCCCCTCCACCCGCTAACCGCTGTTACACGCCCGTACCCGAAACCGGACAACGCCGTCCTAAAGTACGGGCGTTCGACTGCCGAAAAGGGCTGGTCGACAGCCGGGTTACGGCCTGGGCGCGGCCGCCTCGTCACAAGCCTGTGCGCGCAGCGCCCGCGCAAGATCGTCCCGCTCCTCCGAGACCATCCGGCGCAGCGCGGGCGCCGCCTGAGCGTGCTCCGCCAGCCAGGCGTCCGCCGCGTCCAGCGTGCTCTGCGCCACCAGCCAGGACGGGAACAGCCCGCGCACCACCGACATCGCGATCTCGATGGACCGCTCCTGCCACACCCGCTCGATCATCGTGAAGTAGCGCGGGGCGTACGGGGCCAGCAGCTCCCGCTGGCCGAGCTGGACGAAGCCGCTGATGGTGGCCTCCACCAGGGCGTTCGAGAGCGCGTCGGAGACCACGACATCGGCCCAGGCCTGCGCCTTGACCTCGGCGGACGGCCGGGCGGCCAGGCAGCGGACGTGGTGGCGCTTGCCCGAGGCGGTGTCGTCGCGGGCCAGCTCGGCGTCCATGTCGGCCTCGTCCACGACGCCGTGCGAGGCCAGCGGCTCCAGGAACGCCCAGCGCAGCTCCTGGTCCACGTCCAGACCGTCGATCTTCGCGCTGCCGTCCAGCAGGCCGCGCAGCAGCTGGAGATCGGCGGGGCTCGAGGCGATCTCCGCGAAGTGCCGGGCCCAGGCCAGCTGGTGCCCGCTGCCCGGCTCGGCCAGCCGCAGCTCGCGCAGCGCGCCCTCGGCCAGCTCCCGGCCGGCGGTCTCGCGGCGGGCGGGCGCGGAGTAGTGCTCCAGTGCCGTACGGGCCTGGGTGTGCAGCGACTGGAGCACCCCGATCTCGGTCTCCCGGCCGGCGAAGCGCAGCACCAGGTCCAGATAGTCGCCGGCCGGCATCAGCCCGTCGCGGGTCAGGCCCCACAGCGCGGCCCAGCACAGTGCCCGTGCGAGCGGGTCCTCGAGGTCGCCGAGCCGGGCCCGCAACGTGGCCAGCGACCCTTCGTCGAACCGGATCTTGCAGTACGTCAGATCCTCGTCGTTGACCAGGATCAGCTCGGGCCGCTCGGCTCCGGCCAGCTCCGGGACGACCGTGTGCGGACCGGCGACATCCACCTCCGCGCGGGCGTACCGCACCAGCGCACCGTCGTCGTCCCGCCGCCGGTAGAGCCCCACCGCGACCCGGTGCGGCCGCAGCTCCGGGTGCGAGGCGGCCGCCTCCTGGAAGATGCTCAGCTCCGTGATGCGGTCCTGGGCGTCATAAGTCGCCTGCGGGGTGAGGGAGTTGACGCCCGCCGTCTCCAGCCAGGCCTGCGACCAGGCGGCCATGTCCCGCCCCGAGGTCTCCTCCAGCACCGACAGCAGATCCGCGAGCCGGGTGTTGCCGTACGCATGCCGCTGGAAATACCGCCGCGCACCCTCGAGAAAGGCATCCTGCCCCGCGTACGCCACCAGCTGCTTGAGCACCGACGCGCCCTTGGCATACGTGATGCCGTCGAAATTCAGCTTGGCGTCCTGCAGATCACGGATGTCGGCGGTGACCGGATGGGTCGACGGCAGCTGATCGGCGCGATAGGCCCATGACTTGCGGCGGTTGGCGAAGGTGATCCAGCCGTTCTCGAACCGCGTCGCGCCCACCAGCGAGAACGCCCCCATGAAGTCCGCGAACGACTCCTTGAGCCACAGATCGTCCCACCACTGCATGGTCACCAGGTCGCCGAACCACATATGCGCCATCTCGTGCAGGATGACATTGGCCCGGCCCTCGTACGACGCCTCGGTCACCTTCCCCCGGAAGATGAATTCCTCCCGGAAGGTCACACACCCCGGGTTCTCCATCGCCCCCAGGTTGTATTCCGGGACGAATGCCTGGTCGTACTTCCCGAAGGGATACGGATAGTCGAAGTGGTCGTGGAAGAAATCCAGCCCCTGCTTGGTGACGGTGAAGATGTCGTCGGTGTCGAAATAGCGCGCCAGCCCCTTGCGGCACAGCGCCCCCAGCGGGATCTCCAGCTCGCTGCCGTCCTCGAAGGTGCGGCGGTAGCTGTCCGAGACGTAGTGGTACGGACCGGCGACCACGGCCGTGATGTACGTCGAGATCGGCCGGGTCGTCGCGAACCGGTGCCGGCCGTTCTCCGGCGTACCCTCCTCCGCGCCGTTGCTGAGCACCACCCACCCCTCCGGGGCGGTCACCTCGAAGGTGAACGGCGCCTTCAGGTCCGGCTGTTCGAAGTTGGCGAAGACCCGCCGCGCATCGGCCGGTTCGTACTGCGTGTAGAGATAGACCTCGCCGTCCTCGGGGTCGATGAACCGGTGCAGCCCCTCGCCGGTACGGCTGTAGGCGCACTGCGCATCGACGACGAGGGTGTTCTCGGCGGCCAGGTCCTCCAGCGCGATCCGGGCGCCGTCGAAGACCTCGGCCGGGTCCAGCGCGCGGCCGTTGAGGGTGACGGAGGTGACCGACGGGGCGAGCAGATCCGCGAAGGTCGCCGCGCCCGGCTCGGCGCAGCGGAAGCGGATCGTGGTCAGGGAGCGGAAGGTGGCGGAGCCCCCGGCGGTTTCGCCGTGCTGTACCGCTGAGCGGACATCGAGCGCCACGTCGTACCCGTCAACGCTCAGCAGCCGGCCCCGCTCCTGCGCTTCGTCCCGGGACAGATTCTCACCTGGCACGACGTGACTCCCTCGTCCTCGTCTCGAATATCGAACACCGAACACTGGGAATCATGGCACGGGGTGTGGTTGTTGAACCGTCCGACCGCTATCGAACATCGCCGCACCGCCCGCATGAGGAGACCCCGTGTCCGAGACCGCGAAGACCCCCGCCGACTTCTGGTTCGACCCGCTGTGCCCCTGGGCCTGGATGACCTCCCGCTGGATGCTGGAGGTGGAGAAGGTCCGCCCGGTCGAGGTGCGCTGGCATGTGATGAGCCTGGCGGTGCTCAACGAGGACAAGATCGACGAGCTGCCCGAGGAGTACCGCGAGAACATCCGCCCCGGCGGGAAGGCCTGGGGCCCGGTCCGCGTGGTGACCGCCGCGCAGCAGCTGCACGGCGACGAGGTCGTCGGCCGCCTTTACACCGCGCTCGGCACCCGCATCCACAACGAGGGACTCGGCGTGACCCCCGAGAGCATCGCCGCCGCCCTCGACGACGCGGGCCTGCCCGCCGATCTGATCGAGTACGCGGACAAGGACACGTACGACGCGCAGCTGCGCGCCTCGCACAAGGCCGGTATCGACCTCGTCGGCCAGGAGGTCGGCACCCCGGTCATCGCCGTCCCCGGCTCCGACGGCGACCAGATCGCGTTCTTCGGCCCCGTCGTCACCCCGGCCCCCAAGGGCGAGGAGGCCGCCAAGCTGTGGGACGGCACGCTGATGGTGGCGTCCATCCCGGGCTTCTACGAGATCAAGCGGACCCGGACGCAGGGGCCGGTTTTCGACTGATACCGATACCGCCTGATATCGATACCGCCTGATCCCGGCACCACGAAGCCCCCGCGAGTCACGTCCTCGCGGGGGCTTCGCTCATTCCGCCCGCCAAGTGAAGGGTGAGAAGACGATCACGAGGCGGGACGCACAGGGCTGCTACGTCCTCACGGGGCCAGCAGCAGGCTGTGGGCGCGCTCCCTGGCGGAGCGGTACCGCTTCGCCACGTCCTGCCAGTTGACGACCTGCCACATCGCCTCGATGAAGTCCACCTTCTGGTTCTTGTACTGCAGATAGAAGGCGTGCTCCCAGGCGTCGAAGACCAGAATCGGCACCGAGCCCTGGCCGACGTTGCCCTGGTGGTCGTAGATCTGCTCCACGATCAGCCGCCCGCTCACCGGCTCGTACGCGAGCACGCCCCAGCCGGAGCCCTGGGTGGTGGCCGCCGCCTTGGTCAGCTGGGCCTTGAACCCGGCGTACGAGCCGAAGCTCTCCGCGATGGCGTCGGCCAGCTCGCCCACGCCGTCCTTCTCGTGCGGTTCGCCGCCGCCGTCACCGGTCATGTTGTGCCAGTAGATGCTGTGCAGGATGTGCCCGGAGAGGTGGAACGCGAGGTTCTTCTCGAGGCCGTTGATGCTGCCCCAGGCCTCCTTGTCGCGCGCCTCCGCCAGCTGCTCCAGCGTGTCGTTCGCGCCCTTCACATACGCCGCGTGGTGCTTGTCGTGGTGCAGCTCGATGATCTCGGGGCTGATGACCGGCGCCAGCGCCGCGTAGTCGTAAGGGAGTTCCGGAAGTGTGTAGGTCGCCATGCCGATCCCGCCTCCAAGCTGCGTAAGTGCAGTAGTTGCAAACAATGTGCAAGAGCACGCTATCAGCAGGAGTGATCACCGGACGGCTGCGGGCACCGGACTGGTCCCAAAGACGGAGGCGGGGCGGGACCTCGGAAGGAGGTCCCGCCCCGCCTGCACAATGGGGCGCCCGGTGACGGGCTGCTGAGGGTTACTCGGCGCTCTTGGCGACCGTCTTCTGCCGGATCAGCCCGATCACGGCAAGCACCACACCGAAGCCGCCCGTGAACAGCAGCTGGATGCGCTGGTTCTCGTCCCGCAGCATCAGCAGCAGGACAGCGACAATGCCCACCAGCGCCACGATCGTCAGGACCGGGAAGCCCCACATCTTCACCACGAGCTTCTCCGGCGCCTCGCGCTCCAGCCGGCGCCGCATGCGCAGCTGGGAGACCGAGATGAAGGCCCACACCACCAGGACGGCCGCGCCGACCATGTTCAGCAGCCACAGGAAGAGCGTGTCGGGGTACGCGAAGCTCAGGAAGACCGTGAAGAACCCGAAGCCGGAGCACAGCAGCACCGCGCGGCGCGGCACACCGCCGCTGACCTTGCCCAGGAAGGCAGGGCCCTGGCCGCGGGAGATGAGGGAGTAGGCCATCCGCGAGGCGCCGTAGAGGTTGGCGTTCACCGCGGAGAGCAGCGCGACCAGGATGACGACGTTCATGATCTGGCCGGCCGCCGGGATCTGGAGGTAGTCCAGGACGGCGACATAGGGACCGCTCTTGGCGATAGAGGGGGCGCTCCAGGGGATGACGGTGACGATGATGGCCATCGAGCCGACGTAGAAGAGGGCGATCCGCCACATCGCGGTACGCACCGCGCTCGCCACCCCGCGCACCGGGTCCTTGGACTCGGCCGCCGCGATGGTGACCGTCTCCAGCCCGCCGTATGCGAACACCGAGGCCAGCAGGCCGACCATCAGGCCGTCCGTGCCATGCGGCAGGAACCCGCCGTCACCGGTCAGATGCGAGGCGCCCGGCGCCTCGGTTCCCGGCAGCACGCCGCAGATGGCGAGCACGCCCAGGACCAGGAAGATCGCGATCGCGGCGACCTTCAGCGCGGCGAACCAGAACTCGAACTCACCGAAGTTGCTGACCGCCGCCAGGTTCGTGCCGGTGAAGACCATCATGAACAGCAGCACCCACATCCACGGCTCGGTGGCGGGGAACCATTGGGTCATGATGTCCGCGGCGCCCAGCGCCTCGGCGGCCACCGCCACACACAGCAGCGCGCTGAACATCCAGCCCACCGTGAAGCCGGCCCACGGGCCTATGGAGCGCTCGGCGTGCACGGAGAAGGAGCCCGAGGCCGGATTGGCCGCGGCCATCTCGCCCAGCATCCGCATGATCAGCATGACCAGCGCGCCGGAGACCGCATAGGCCAGCACGACCGAGGGGCCCGCGGCGGCGATGCTCTCGCGGGAGCCGACGAACAGGCCGGCGCCGATCACGCCGCCCAGGGCGATCATCGAGAGATGGCGCTGCTTGAGGCCGTTGGACAGGGCGGGTCCGCCGTCCTGGCCGGCGCCCTGGACCGCATCGGCCTGCCGGCTCTGCGGTGCCGCGGACGAGGGTGTCCGATTCATGTCGTACCTGTCCCAGTATGTGAGAGCGGAGCGGGGTGATACTGCGTTCTCCCGGGGCCGCCGACGGCTCAACTCCAGGGGTCCTGCGATAAAACGCGCTCAGTTTGAGTGCCTGTGTCCGCTCAGGGCAACAGTCGTGCAGCGAATGTTCGCTATTCAGACGAGATCGTGACCGCCCGTGGTCGATTCATCGTCAATTGCGATGTGTGCGCCCCGCGCCCCGGGCTCCCGGGACCGCCGCAGCGTATACGCCACGGATGCGTCGCAAAGACGTCAGCCCCGCGCCCGCCGCGCCCGCCGCGCCCGCAGCTCCCGTACACCCGCCACCACCAGCACCGCCGCCGTCGCCCCGGCCGACCACAGCAGCTGCGGCCGGGCCGCCTCGTCGGTCAGCATCAGGACCAGCACACCGCCCATGGCCAGCAGCGCCACCCACGTCAGCCACGGGAACGCCCACATCCGCAACGTCAGCTTCCCGGGCGCCTCGCGTTCGATACGCGGACGCAGCCGCAGCTGGGAGACGGCGATCAGCCCCCAGACGAACAGCAGCACCGCGCCCACGGCATTGAGCATGTAGAGGAAGACGGAATCCGGCCACTTCAGATTCAGCAGTACGGAGACGAACCCGAAGGCCACCGAGGCCAGTACGGCCCGCCGCGGCACCCCGCCCCCCGACACCTTCAGCAGCGCACGCGGCGCCTCCCCGCGCTCGGCCAGCGAGAACACCATGCGCGACGACCCGTACAGATTCGCGTTCAGCGCCGACAGCAGCGCCACGAACACCACGATGTTCATGATCTGTCCGGCGCCCGGCACCCCGATGCTGTCCAGCACCGCGACATAGGGGCTCGTGCCCGGCCGCATCGCCGACCACGGCAGCAGGGTCACGATGACGAGCATCGACCCCACATAGAAGAAGAGGATCCGCCACACCGCGCTGCGCACCGCACGGCCCACCGCCCGCGCCGGATCGTCCGACTCGGCCGCCGCGATGGTGACGACCTCCAGCCCGCCGAACGCGAACACCACCGCCAGCACACCGGAGACGACGCCCGACCAGCCGTTCGGCAGGAAGCCGCCCTGCCCCGTGAGGTTCGTCAGCCCCACCGGCTCCGTCTCCGGCAGCACCCCGAACACCGCCAGCAGGCTCAGCGCCAGGAACAGCACGATCGCCGCGACCTTCAGTGCCGCGAACCAGAACTCGAACTCCCCGAAGTTCTTCACCGCGGTGAGATTGGCCGCGGTGAACACGATCATGAAGATCAGCACCCAGCCCCACTGCGGCACCGCCGGCACCCACCCGTTGGCGATCCCCGCGGCGCCGGTCGCCTCCACTGCGAGCACCACCACCAGCAGGAACCAGTACAACCAGCCCACGCTGAAGCCCGCCCAGCGCCCCAGCGCCCGCTCCGCATGCACCGAGAACGCCCCGGAGGCCGGCATCGCCGCCGACATCTCGCCGAGCATCCGCATGACCAGCATCGCCAGCGCGCCCGCGATCAGATACGAGAGCACGATCCCGGGACCGGCCACCGCGATCCCCGCGCCGGAGCCCACGAACAGCCCCGCGCCGATCACCCCGCCCAGGCCCAGCATGGTCAGATGGCGCTGCTTGAGCCCGCCGTTCAGCGGCTCCTGTTCGCCGGGGCCCGCGCCGAGGGATGGGGCCTCGGCCGGGGACGTGGTGTCGCGCATGGGCTCGTACTCTCGCAAGGGGTGACGAAAGGCGGGGCGCCGGAGAAGGGCCGCGAAGGGGTGCTTCGGCGGAGTACTTCCACGGTCGTCTTTGGTGGAACCCCACAGGTCATCGCGGGGCGGCCCCCAGTTTCCCCGCCCGCCGTGCGCTACCACAAAACCGGCGTCCTGCCGCGGCAGCCGCAGTGATGAGCATCACGTGACCTGCGTAGACGCCCGCCGCCCCAACAGGTCTGGCGGTCCTGGCGGTTGGGCAGAACTCTCCAAGCGGGCCGGTACGGCTTTGTCGCCGTCACACGATGATCGCCACCGGCCCCCTGGACTAACGTCAACCCGTCCGGCCTGTCCCACGACCCCTCACCCCGCGGAGCCCCGATGAGCACTGCTGCCTTCCCCCGATCCGGTGCTGTCCTCGCCGACCTGCTGCCCGGCGCCGCCACCGCCTCCCGCGCCCGCGTCCGCGACGCCGCGCTGGTTCTCGGTGGCGCGGCGCTCACCGGCATCGCGGCGCAGATCGCCGTCCCGGTCCCCGGCTCCCCGGTCCCGGTCACCGGCCAGACCTTCGCCGCCCTCCTGGTCGGCGCCTCGCTCGGCGCGGGCCGCGGCCTGCTCTCGCTGGCGCTGTACGCCCTGGCGGGCATGGCGGGTATGCCCTGGTTCGCGGGCGGTGCCTCCGGCGCGGGCGGTGCCACCTTCGGTTACATCCTGGGCATGCTGCTCGCCGCCACCGTCGTGGGCGCCCTGGCCCGCCGCGGCGGCGACCGCGGAGTCCTCCGCACGGCGGCGACGATGGCCGCCGGTACCGCACTGATCTACGGCGTCGGCGTCCCCTACCTCGCCCTGAGCACCGGAATGTCCCTCGGTCAGGCCGCGGCCGTCGGCCTCGTCCCGTTCCTGATCGGCGACGCCCTCAAGGCGGCGCTGGCCATGGGCGCCCTGCCCGCGGCCTGGAAGCTCGCCGGCCGCCGCTGACGGCCGCACCGCCCACGCGAACGGGCCCCGCACGCACCGCAGAGGTGAGGCGGGGCCCGTACTGCTGTCCGCTGCCGGCTACCGCTTCACGGGCCGGGCCGCCTCCCTGGCAGCAGCGGCACCGTCGCCCGCGGCGGCCTCCCGCGGCCGCCGCCGGTCCAGCACCAGCCCGACCGCCAGCACCACCACGGCCGCGACCACCGACAACACCATCTGCTCCCGCCCGTCCGGGTCGTAGAACATATAGCCCACGACGAACACGATCAGCCCGATCGTCGCGTAGGTCAGCCACGGGTACAGCCACATCCGCACCGTCAGCCGCTCCGGCGTGTTCCGCTCGATGTCCCGCCGCATCCGCAGCTGCGAGAAGCAGATGACCAGCCAGACGAACAGCGCCACCGCACCCGAGGAATTCAGCAGGAACTGGAAGACCGTGTCCTTCGAGGTGTAGCTGAAGATCGTCGCGATGAACCCGAAGGCCACCGACGCCCAGGTCGCCACCGCCGGGACCCCGCCCTTGTTGACGGTCGCGAAGGACTTCGGCGCATCCCCCCGCTCCCCGAGCGAGAACGCCATCCGCGACGCGGTGTAGAGCCCGGAGTTCAGGCACGACAGCACCGCGGTCAGCACCACCACGTCCATCACGGTGCCCGCGTATGGAATGTCCAGCGATTCCAGCACCGCCACATACGGGCTCTTGCGCACCGCCGGGTCATTCCACGGCAGCAGCGTCACTATCACCGCGATCGACCCGAGATAGAAGAGGGCGATCCGCCAGATCACACTGCTGACGGCCTTCCGCACGGCCTGCACCGGATTGGGCGACTCGCTCGCCGCCAGCGTGACGATCTCACTTCCCATAAAGGAGAAAACGACCAGCAGCATGCCCGAGAGAATCGCCCCCGGACCGTGCGGGAGAAACCCGCCCTGTCCGGTCAGATTCGACAGACCCACTGCATGATCGCCCGGCGGAAGCCCAAATACCGCCAACGCACCGACCACGAGGAAAACAACAATGGCCACCACCTTGATACCGGCGAACCAGAACTCAAACTCACCAAAAGAACCGACCGACACCAGATTCGTCCCGGTCAGCACGATCATTACCAACAACGCCCAGGCCCACTGCGGGACGGCCGGGACCCAGCCCGTCAGAATGGTGGCCGCGGCGGTCGCCTCGACGGCCAGCACCACCGACCAGAAAAACCAGTAGAGCCACCCGATGGTGAAACCGGCCCAGCGCCCCAGCGCCCGGTCGGCATAAGCGGAAAAAGAACCGGAGGTGGGGGAGGCCGCGGCCATCTCGCCGAGCATCCGCATCACCAGCACGACCAGCAGCCCGGTCAGGGCGTACGAGATCAGAATGCCGGGCCCCGCGGCCGCGATACCGGCACCGGAGCCGACGAACAAACCGGCGCCGATGACCCCGCCGATGGCAATCATCGACAGATGGCGATTCTTGAGTCCTGCCTGGAGCCCCTCGGGCGGATCCGCGCCCATGTGCACCGTCCTTCGTCGTTCTGATGTGGAACCCAGGCATTAGATCTTGTGAACTACCGTTACGGAAGCCCCGGATCCGGATCGCGGTGCGCACCCCGGCTCGTACCCTGCCCGCACCCCCCGTCCGCACTACGACCCGAAGGCGCCTGCCCACCGCGCGCCATGTCACACTCATGGCCATGCGCGTGTACCTCGGTTCCGACCATGCCGGCTTCGAACTCAAGAACCACCTCGTCGAGTGGCTCACGGCCCATGGCCACGAGCCCGTCGACTGCGGCCCCCACATCTACGACGCCCAGGACGACTACCCCCCGTTCTGCCTCCGCGCCGCGGAGCGGACCGCGGCCGACCCGCAGAGCCTCGGCATCGTGATCGGCGGCTCCGGCAACGGCGAGCAGATCGCCGCCAACAAGGTCAAGGGCGTCCGCGCCGCACTGGCCTGGAGCGAGGAAACCGCCAAGCTGGGCCGCGAGCACAACAACGCCAACGTCATCTCGGTCGGCGGCCGGATGCACACCCGGGACGAGGCGACCAGCTTCATCGACGTCTTCCTCAACACCCCGTACTCCGGCGAGGAACGCCACACCCGCCGCATCGACATGCTCTCGGCGTACGAGACCACGGGTGAGCTCCCGGACATTCCCGCGCATCACCCACAGCAGTAGAACAACGCCCCCCCCGCAACTCACCACCCGCCCACGGGAGGCGCCGGGCCGCAGCGGCGAAGCCGCCCAGGCCCGGCGCCGCAGCCGAACAGCCCCGCGCACCGGAAACCTGAAAACGGCGCCGCACCCGGCAACGTACCGAGAAACCCCTCCGGAGGAGACTCGTGCCTGAGGGCCACACCATCCACCGCCTGGCCCAGGACTACGCAGCCCGCTTCCTGGGACACAAGGTCAGAACAACCAGCCCGCAGGGCAAGTTCTCCGACAGCGCGGCCCTCACCGACCACCAGGTGCTGACCACCACCGAGGCCCACGGAAAGCACCTCTTCCTCGGCTTCGCCGAGACCGGCTGGATCCATATCCACCTCGGCCTCTTCGGCAAGCTCGGCTTCGGCGGCGCACCCGCCCCGCCCCCCACCGACACGGTCCGCCTCCGCCTCGCGACCCCCACCGCCTACGCGGACCTCCGCGGCCCCACCACCTGCGCCCTCATCACGGACGCCGAGAAGCAGGCGATACACGACCGCCTCGGCCCGGACCCGCTCCGCCCCGACGGCGACCCCGACCGGGCCTGGCAGCGCATCACCCGCAGCCGCACCACGCTCGCGGCCCTGCTCCTCGACCAGAAGGTCATCGCGGGCGTCGGCAACGTCTACCGCGCCGAGGTCCTCTTCCGCCACCACATCGACCCGTACCTCCCGGGCCGCGACCTCACCCGCCCCGTATGGGACGCGATCTGGACGGACCTGGCCGCCCTCATGCGCGAGGGCGTACGGAACAACCGCATCGACACCGTCCGCCCCGAGCACATGCCCGAAGCGATGGGCCGCCCGCCCCGGGTGGACGACCACGGCGGCGAGGTCTACGTCTACCGCCGCGCCCGCCAGCACTGCCACATCTGCGGCACCGAAGTCCGCACCGCGGAACTCGCCGCCCGCAACCTCTTCTGGTGCCCGGGGTGCCAGCCGCCCGCCGGCGACGGCAGCCGCGTCTGACACGCGCCCGGCCGGCCGGCCGTCCCCGTCCCAACTGGACGCTCTCCGGCCGCGCGACCGCATTTCGAACGCCGTTTCCCGGCAATTCCCCGGGGCGACGTGCGGCGAATCGACGCACCGCCGAACGGGTGGATAGGGTCCCAGAGCGATGACAAGCGGCCCGGGGACGGAAACCCGAACGGAACCCCTGACGGCCCGGATGCACAAAGGCCTGCACCGGGCCCGTATCGGCGTGCGCAAGGCCGGGGTCGACTACTTCCGCGGCGACGGCTCCGACCGGTTCGCGCTGGTCGTCCTCCTTCTTGCCATCCCCGCCATCGCCGCGGGCACCCTCTGGCGACCCGAATGGCTCGCCCCCACCGCCCTGGTCCTCCCCGTCATCGCCGGCGGACTGCTGCTCCGCCCCGCCAACCTCCTCGTCCTGTACGGCGCCTCCGCCGCCGCCCTCGTCGTCGAGTCCGCACTCTTCGGCCCGTACGACGAAGGCCCCGACCGCATCACCCCCGGCACCGTCCTGGTCGTGGCCTCCGTCAGGCTCTTCGGCCTGCTCATCGCGCAGTTCCGCAGCCGGGTCGGGGTGCCCTGGCGGCGCGGCGGCACCATGCTCTTCGACCTGCGCGAACGGATCCGCGTCCAGAGCTCCCTGCCCAAACTGCCCCCGGGCTGGCACCACGAGATGGCGCTGCGCCCGGCCGGCGGCCAGTCTTTCTCCGGCGACTTCGTCGTCGCCTCCCGCACCCACGGCGGCCATATCCTCGAGGTCGTCCTGACCGACGTCTCCGGCAAGGGCATGGACGCCGCCTCCCGCGCCCTCCTCCTCTCCGGCGCCTTCGGCGGCCTGCTCGGTTCCCTCCCGCCGCACGGCTTCCTCCCCGCCGCCAACGGCTACCTCCTGCGCCAGGACTGGGCCGAGGGCTTCGCCACCTCCATCCATCTCGTCCTCGACCTGGAATCCGGCGACTACGAACTCCTCTCCGCGGGCCATCTGCCCGCCCTCCAGCTCAGCGCGGGCTCCGGACGCTGGGAGGAGAAGTCGGGCGAGGGACCGCTGCTCGGCGTGTACGACGGCGCCCAGTTCGACCCGGTCAAGGGCACGCTGCGCCCCGGCGACGTCCTGATGCTCTTCACCGACGGCCTCGTCGAATCGTCCGAGCGCGATATCGCCGAGGGCATCGACCGCCTCACCGGCGAGGCCGACCGCTATGTCACCAGCGGCTTCGCCGGCGCCGCCTGGCATCTGATCGAGGCCGTCGCCAAGGACGTCAACGACGACCGCGCCCTGCTGCTGATCTGCCGCGACGCCTGAGACGCGACATCTGAGACGCGACATCTGAGACGCGATGCCTGAGACGCGATGCCTGAGACGCGGCATCTGATGAGACGCGACATCTGAGAGGCCGGCCCGGCCCTGCTTTGATGTCCGTATGGCATACGGGGACACGGACATCGGCTGGGACTACGGCGCAGAAGCGGCCAAAGTGCGGCAACTGTGCATCGCGCACCTGGGGGAGCACCTCGGGACACAGATGGCGGCGCTGGCCAGACCCGGCTTCGGACTCCGCCCGGTCAAGGACGGCACCGCCCCGGCCGGACACACCCGCTGGGGCGGCCCTGCACTGCTGGACCCGGGCACGCCGTGGCCGGAGTGCGAGGGTGCGCCGCTGAGCCTCTTCGCCGTCCTGGACGTCGAGGCGCTCGGGCCGTGGCCCGTCGACGAACGGCCGCCGGCCGGGGCCGGGCTGCTGAACGTCTTCTACCTCGAGGCTGACCCTCACAGCGGGGAGAGGCACCTCCCGCTGGAGGACCCGCGCCGCTGCCGGATCGTCCCGGCCCGGCACACACAGGCGGTGGAGGTGGCGGCGCCCGCACCAGCCCCGGCCTCCGACCCCGTGGCTCTTTACGCGGTGCCGGTGGTGACCCTCCCCTCCCCCTTCTCGGTCGACTACGACCCCGTCCTGGACACCCTGGACTACACCGGGGAGACCGGCACGGAGGACTGGGCGACCTACTACGCCTCCATGCCCGGCTGGCTGATAGCGGACCGCTTCGGCGAGGCCTGGCGGACGTACTGCGAGCAGGAACAGGGCCTGTACGCCTACGACGACGTCCACTTCTCACCCGACCAGGCCTTCGGCTGGCCGCACTTGGAGGGCGGTACGCACGACCTCAAGGCCCTCTCGGCGGACGAGCCCTACCGCCACCTCGTCACCATCGGCCACCACGACCTGTGCGGCGACGGCAGCTATCTCCACTTCGTCCTCCCGGCGAAGGCGCTGCGGGAGGGGGACTGGTCGCAGACGGTGGCTTTGGTGGAGTGCTTCTAGGCCACCACGGCGGGGTGCGCGGCTACGTCCCGGCCCGCGCCCGCGCCGTGTCCGCCGGATCCTTCTTGAACGCCCACGCCATCCTGGGCTCCATCGCCCACCGGAACGCCCGCTGCACCGGCGGCGTGCACAGCGCCGTCACAATGCCCGCGGCGATCACTGTGACCGCGATCTCACCCAGCGGCGTGTGCAGCCACCGGTAGTCGTCGAACCAGCCCCAGAACCGCGAGCCCTTGGCCAGGAAGCCGTGCAGCAGATAGCCGTACAGCGTCCCCGCGCCGAGCACCGTGAACCACATCCTGCGCCGGGGCACCCAGGAGAAGAAGCAGGCCGTCAGCACCAGCGAGCAGCCGAACAGGGTCGGCGTCATGATCAGGCCGATCCAGCCGGTGGTGCCCAACTCCTGGGCGCTGTCCCGGTGGTAGAACCACGCCGAGGACATCCGGGGCGCCGCCCAGTAGGCCATCACCAGCGCGGCCGCGAAGACCGGCACCGACGCGATCCGCACCGACCGCCGCTGCACCAGCGTGAAGTGCTCAGGTCGCAGATTCAGCCCCAGCACGAAGAACGGCAGGAACTGGCACACCCGCTGCAGGTCCAGATCGTCACCGATGTCCGGTGACACGGACGCGAGTACGGCGATCACCAGCGCCAGCGGGATCGGCCAGCGCACGACCTTCCACAGCGGGGTGGTCAGCCGCCAGATGAACAGCGCCACCAGGAACCATGTCAGGAACCAGGGATCCAGCAGGCTGATCGGATGCCCGGGGTCGTCGTCGGCCCAGCGTTTGAAGAAGGCATACGCCGTCTCGAAGAGGACGTACGGGACGGCGACGCCGGTGACCAGCCGCTGCAGCCGGTCCCTGCGCATGTCGAAACTGCGCGAGAAGTAGCCGGAGATGATGATGAACGCCGGCATGTGGAAGGTGTAGACGGTCATGTAGAGCGCCTCGGCGGCGCGGCTGCCGTCGGTCAGCGGCTCCCATACGTGCCCCATCGCCACCAGCACGATGGCCAGGTACTTCGCGTTGTCGAAGAACGCGTCCCGGCCGAGCTTGGGCGCGCTGCCGGGGGCGGGCGCCGGTGCCGGGGTGTCCTTCGCCGCGGGCGCCTCCGTGGCCGGAGGGAGCTCGCGTCGCGGTGTGGGGGCAGCGGGAAACATCCCAGGCACGATAGCGGCGCACGGCTAATGCGTAAAACCGCTCCCGCGTTATTCGCTATTTCCCCAGGTGCGGCCCCGTATAGCGCGCCGATAAACCCTGCCGGTCCGCCGTGAGATTCCTCGCAGAGTCCTGGAAGTACACCGTCCCAACGACCCGACTTGTCCCGATTCAAGCCCGCAAAACGGTTGATATGCCCTGCGGACGTCCCGGAAGGAATGTCCGCTTCCTTGGCGATATGCCCGTACCGCTCATCGGGTCGCCGTGACGGACGCCACGAATGGGGAATTCACCGCACCGAATATCCGCGGACGCGGGGACCGGCGGCGGAGGCGGGCCGCGGAGAACCGGGCGGACCGAATTACCGGAACCCGCCGCTAAGGGGCCTCCGCAAGAATTCCGTGCCCCGTCCCGCCCCGCCCGTACGGGGCCCGGCCGCCCCTGGCCGGGACCCGCTGCTGCCAGGGGACGGAACCGGGCAAAGCGTTGGCCGATGATTCGTCACCCGCCTGCGCTGGGAAAGGAGTTGGTGGCACGATGGGGTCAGGGGGTGTGCGCGGCGTGCTCCCGGGCCGGTGAGGCGTTCCGACCAAGGGTGTGATCAGTGTGGCTCTCTCGCTGTCAGTGGTGCTGATGTTGGGGATCATCCTCATCGTGCTGATCAGACAGAAGGCGATCAAGGCGGGTCCGGCGATCGTCGCCATACTCTTCGGCTTCTTCCTCGCCTCCACGGGGATAGCGCCGTCGATCAACCGGTTCCTCAAATCCATCGCGGACACCATCAACCACATCACCTTCTAGGCAGCCGCCTTCCCGGGAGCCCCCAGGAAATTCCTGGGCAGTTCCCCGACGGTCCGACGGTCCCCAGAAGGTCTGTGAACAGCTGTGAACAGCTCTGCACAGCTGTGAACAGCTGTGAAGTACCCGGTTTCCCCCTAGGCGGTGCGCCCGTCCCCGGTCCGCTTCAGCGCATCCCGTACGGCTTCCTCGCTACGGCCCACCAGCGCCGATCCGTCCTCCGCGGTGATGATCGGCCGCTGAATCAGCCGGGGGTGCGCGGCCAGCGCGTCGATCCACCGCCCGCGCTCGGCGTCCGTACGTTCCCAGGACGCGATCCCCAGGTCCTTGGCCTCGGCCTCCTGGGTGCGGGTGATGTCCCACGGCTCCAGGCCCAGCCGCTCCAGTACGGCGCGGATCTCCGCCGCGGTCGGCGGCTCCTCCAGATAGCGGCGCACGGTGTACTGCGCGCCCTCCTCGTCCAGGATGTGCAGGGCGGAACGGCACTTGGAACACGCGGGATTGATCCAGATCTCCATGCCCGCAGCTTAGGGACGCCCGCAACCCGACGGCGCCCTGGCATGCGAAGAACCCCAGGCCATCGGGCCTGGGGTTCCTTCTCGGAGCGGGCGACGGGAATCGAACCCGCGTAGCCAGTTTGGAAGACTGGGGCTCTACCATTGAGCTACGCCCGCAAGCGCCACCGGTCACCGGACCGCGGCACGCAGTGCATCGTAGCGGGTCACGGCGGTCCACCGCACACCACATGTCGGCCACCCGCCGGCCGGGTCCGCAAACCCGAACAACTGGCAGCCGTACGGCCTGCAGCCATGTACCCTACGTGTCGCACCGACGGGGTGTGGCGCAGCTTGGTAGCGCGTCCGCTTTGGGAGCGGAAGGTCGTCGGTTCGAATCCGGCCACCCCGACCAGCACGATCCAGCCGAACCTTCCATCGGAACCTTCGGCATCACTCCACTGCGCCCGCGTGACGACGGGCCGTGGCCGCCCCGTCCAAGATCGCGTTGTGGGCGTCATCCTCGCTGCGGTTACTATGCAAGCTGCGTGCCCGTGTGTCTCTGTATCCGGGCGCGATCGGCCGGGCCACGAATGAGCGGGCCCGGAAGATCTTCGGCAAAACCCCAGAAGTCAGCCCCAAGGAGACCGAACCGTGAAGAGCGCCGTGGAGACCCTGAACCCGACCCGGGTTCGGCTCACTGTCGAGGTGCCCTTCGAGGAGCTCAAGCCCAGCCTCGACGCGGCGTACAAGAAGATCAACCAGCAGGTCACGGTGAAGGGCTTCCGCCAGGGCAAGATCCCGGCCCGCGTCATCGACCAGCGGTTCGGCCGCGGCGCCGTGCTGGAAGAGGCCGTCAACGACGCGCTCCCGAAGTTCTACACCGAGGCGGTCAACGAGGGTGAGCTGAACGTCCTCGGCCAGCCCGACGTCGACATCACCGAGCTGAAGGACGGCGAGCTGCTGGCCTTCACCGCCGAGGTCGACATCCGCCCGGCCCTCGAGATCCCGGACTACTCCGGCATCGAGGTCGAGGTCGACGCCGTCGAGGTGTCGGACGAGGACGTCGACAAGTCGGTCGAGCAGCTGCGCGAGCGCTTCGCCTCGACCACCCCGGTCGAGCGTGCCGCCGAGGACGGCGACGTCCTGACGGTGAACCTCGAGGCCAAGGTGGACGGCGAGGTCCTGGAGGACGGCGTCGCCCAGGGCGTCACCTACACCGTCGGCTCCGGTGAGCTCCTCGACGGCATCGACGACGCCGTCAAGGGCCTTCAGGCCGGCGGCGAGGCCACCTTCACCTCCGAGCTCAAGGGCGGTTCCGCCGAGGGCAAGGAGGCCGAGGTCCAGGTCGAGGTCACCGAGGTCAAGGCCCGCGAACTGCCCGCGCTGGACGACGAGTTCGCGCAGCTGGCCAGCGAGTTCGACACCCTCGAGGAGCTCAAGGCGGACAGCCGCAAGCGCCTCGAGGAGATGAAGCGCTACGACCAGGCCACCCAGGCGCAGGAGAAGGTCCTGGACGAGCTGCTCAAGCTCGTCGAGGTGCCGATGCCGGAGAAGCTGCTCGCGGACGAGATCCAGACCCGCAAGCACAACCTGGAGCACCACCAGCTCGGCCAGATGGGCCTCGACCTCGCCAAGTACCTGGAGATCCAGGGCAAGACCGAGGAAGAGTTCGACGCCGAGACCAAGGAGCAGGCCGAGAAGGGCATCAAGACCCAGTTCATCCTCGACGAGCTGGTCAACAAGGAGAAGCTGAACGTCAGCCAGGAGGAGCTCACCGAGCACCTCATGCGCCGCGCGCAGTCCTCCGGCATGTCCCCCGACCAGTTCGCCCAGGCCGTCGTCGAGGGCGGCCAGGTGCCGATGCTCGTCGGTGAGGTCGCCCGCGGCAAGGCGCTCGCGGTGGTCGTCGAGGCCGCCACGGTCAAGGACACCAACGGCGAGGTCATCGACCTCGAGGACGAGGACGAGGCCGAGGTCGCCGAGACCGTCGTCGCCGAGGCCGAGGGCACCGACGCGGCCGCCGACGAGAAGCCCGAGGCCTGAGCTTCCGCCGCCGCACGGCAATCGTGACGACGGGCCCGAACGCGCACGCAAGCGCGTTCGGGCCCGTACGTCTGCCGGGGGCCGCGCGGAGTCCGTACGGAAGTCGTACCGGCGTCATACCCGACCGGTGAGCCTGCGCTCACAGCGAACAGTTCTCAATGCGGGATGGCGTTGTCCGACCTGCGCGTTAGGGTCCGTAGATACGAGGGCAGGGGAGTCCCTGAAACCGCGCCGGGCGCACGACACGGCGCAGATCCCCGCGCCCCGGCAGACGACGCTGAGACGGTCCCCGACCGTCCGACAACGAGCAGGTGGACACGTGACGATCCCGATGCCTTCCGCCGCCGCTGAGCCGACCTTCGGTGGCCTCGGCGACCAGGTCTACAACCGGCTGCTCGGCGAGCGGATCATCTTCCTCGGCCAGCCGGTCGACGACGACATCGCCAACAAGATCACCGCGCAGCTGCTTCTCCTGGCCGCGGACCCGGACAAGGACATCTACCTCTACATCAACTCCCCGGGCGGCTCGATCTCGGCCGGCTTGGCGATCTACGACACCATGCAGTACATCAAGAACGACGTGGTGACGATCGCGATGGGCCTCGCCGCCTCCATGGGGCAGTTCCTGCTGAGCGCCGGCACCCCGGGCAAGCGCTTCGCGCTGCCGAACGCCGAGATCCTCATCCACCAGCCCTCCGCGGGTCTCGCCGGCTCGGCCTCGGACATCAAGATCCACGCCGAGCGGCTGCTGCACACCAAGAAGCGGATGGCGGAGCTGACTGCCTTCCACACCGGCCAGACCGTCGAACGCATCACCCAGGACTCGGACCGCGACCGCTGGTTCTCCGCCGACGAGGCCAAGGAGTACGGCCTCATCGACGATGTGATGATCTCTGCCGCCGGCGTTCCGGGCGGGGGCGGCACCGGGGCCTGAGCCCCGCACCGCTCGCCCCTCAGCCACCCCAGCCCACTTGATCGCCACCAGGACGGTGAACACCACGATGAA
Source organism: Streptomyces chattanoogensis (assembly GCF_001294335.1). Classification (GTDB taxonomy): domain Bacteria; phylum Actinomycetota; class Actinomycetes; order Streptomycetales; family Streptomycetaceae; genus Streptomyces; species Streptomyces chattanoogensis. Next base: position 310,324 of record NZ_LGKG01000196.1, on the reverse strand, counting down.
CAACTTCCCCGGCAGCGGCCTCTACCAGCGCCCGGAGTCCGAGTTTTCCGGCCCGCGCGCCGAGTCCCGCTACATCGTCCCGCGCTTCGTCGAGCGCACCTCGCAGGGCGTCCGTGAGTACGACCCGTACGCGAAGCTCTTCGAGGAGCGTGTGATCTTCCTCGGCGTGCAGATCGACGACGCCTCGGCCAACGACGTCATGGCGCAGCTGCTGTGCCTGGAGTCGATGGACCCGGACCGGGACATCTCGATCTACATCAACTCGCCCGGTGGCTCCTTCACGGCGCTCACGGCCATCTACGACACCATGCAGTTCGTGAAGCCGGACATCCAGACGGTCTGCATGGGCCAGGCCGCCTCGGCCGCCGCGGTCCTGCTGGCCGCCGGCACGCCGGGCAAGCGCATGGCGCTGCCCAACGCCCGCGTCCTGATCCACCAGCCCTACAGCGAGACCGGCCGGGGCCAGGTCTCCGACCTGGAGATCGCCGCCAACGAGATCCTGCGGATGCGCTCGCAGCTCGAGGACCTGCTCGCCAAGCACTCCTCCACGCCGATCGAGAAGATCCGCGACGACATCGAGCGCGACAAGATCCTGACCGCCGAGGAGTCGCTGGCGTACGGTCTGGTCGACCAGATCGTCTCGACGCGGAAGACGTCCGTCTCCGTCTGACAGCGGCGTCCGGCCGTGAGCTCGGAGCGCGGACACCGAAACGTCGGAGCGCGTCCGATCAAGATCGGACCGGGATCGGATCAAGATCGGTTCGGGAGCCCCTCGCGGTCGGTTCGCGATCGCTTCCCGGCCGGTCCGTGATCAGGTCGCGGTCCGCTCACGGCCCGCTCGCGGTCCTCGCGAAATGAGCCGGAGCGCTGCCCCCTTGGACCGGGCCGGGACCGAGTGAACCGAGTCGGTCCAAGGGGGGCCCGTACGGGGGGCCCGGCAAGGTACCGTCGATAGGCAAGCACCCGGGTCCGCGGAGCAATGCGGATCCCAGGCGAAGGGGAAGCACCTCGTGGCACGCATCGGTGACGGCGGCGACCTGCTCAAGTGCTCATTCTGCGGAAAGAGCCAGAAGCAGGTGAAGAAGCTCATCGCGGGACCTGGTGTGTACATCTGCGACGAGTGCATCGACCTCTGCAACGAAATCATCGAGGAGGAGCTCGCCGAGACCTCCGAGGTGCGCTGGGAGGAGCTCCCCAAGCCCCGGGAGATCTACGAGTTCCTCAACGGCTACGTCGTCGGCCAGGAGCCCGCCAAGAAGGCGCTCTCGGTCGCCGTCTACAACCACTACAAGCGGGTGCAGGCGGGCGAGAACGGCGGCGGCCGCGGCGACGAGGGCATCGAGCTGGCCAAGTCCAACATCCTGCTGCTCGGCCCCACCGGCTCCGGCAAGACGCTGCTGGCGCAGACGCTCGCCCGGATGCTCAACGTCCCCTTCGCCTTCGCCGACGCCACCGCCCTGACGGAGGCCGGCTACGTGGGCGAGGACGTCGAGAACATCCTCCTCAAGCTCATCCAGGCCGCGGACTTCGACATCAAGAAGGCCGAGACCGGCATCATCTACATCGACGAGATCGACAAGGTCGCCCGCAAGAGCGAGAACCCCTCGATCACGCGCGACGTCTCCGGCGAGGGCGTCCAGCAGGCCCTGCTCAAGATCCTGGAAGGCACCACGGCCTCGGTCCCGCCCCAGGGCGGCCGTAAGCACCCCCACCAGGAATTCATCCAGATCGACACGACGAACGTCCTGTTCATCGTCGGCGGCGCCTTCGCCGGCCTGGAGAAGATCATCGAGGCCCGGTCCGGCGCCAAGGGCATCGGCTTCGGCGCCACCATCCGCTCCAAGCGGGAGATCGAGTCCAAGGACCAGCTCCAGGAAGTCATGCCCGAGGACCTGGTGAAGTTCGGGATGATCCCCGAGTTCATCGGCCGCCTCCCGGTCCTCACCTCCGTCCACAACCTCGACCGCGAGGCCCTGCTCCAGATCCTGGTCGAGCCGCGCAACGCCCTCGTCAAGCAGTACAAGCGCCTCTTCGAACTCGACGGCGTCGAGCTCGACTTCGACCGCCCCGCCCTCGAGGCCATCGCCGACCAGGCCATCCTCCGCGGCACCGGCGCCCGCGGCCTGCGCGCCATCATGGAGGAGGTCCTGTCCTCCGCCATGTACGAGGTCCCGTCCCGCAAGGACGTCGCCCGGGTCGTCATCACCGCGGATGTCGTTCACTCGAACGTGAACCCGACGCTGGTGCCGCGCACCCGCGGTGACTCGGGGGAGCCGCAGGAGAAGAGCGCGTAGCGGGCGTGTCGCTCATACACCACCGCCCGGCAGCTGGAGTGCTGCCGGGCGGTGGTGTGTTGTTGGGGGGTTACTCGATCGCGCGGTTGCAGGCTTCCTCGGCGTGAGACCACTTGACGCCGATGCGGTGGAAGTCCTTCATGCAAGGGATAGGGGGCGTCGAGTGCGTGGGATTGTTCGCGTAAGTCTCGCAGATGCCCTTCACCAGGTTCCCTACCTTGTAGCCCTTGGTTGCCAAGTAGACCGCACAGTCCGTGGGATCGGCCTGGGCCGGCGCGGTGACGACGAGCGGAAGGGCGGCCCCCGCCACCAATACTCCGGTGGCTGCCGCTATGCGGCGCACTGCCTTGCGCATGACAATCCCCCTTAGGTGCGGCGACCTCTTCGGCCGCTCTCCGATCAAGCTAGTCGATCATGAGTTCGCATTCGTGGCATCCGCGGGATTTTGGTCAATGTTCTGCCGGATCTATCGGTTCGCGGTCAAAACGCAAGAAAGGCCCCTGACGGGAAACCCGTCGGGGGCCTTTGCTGTCAGCGGTCGATGGCCGATGCCATCTCCTGCTACTTCTCCTTGCGGACTTCTTGGCGGATCTTGGCGGTCTTGTTGGCCGCGTCCTCGCCCTCGGGGGCCTTTTCGGTGACCCCGGTGGCCCCGAGTGCGGGGACGTAGATGACCGAGCCGATCGCGCTGCTGTCGCCCCAGGCGCAGATGGTCATGTCCAAGGACATCTGCACGCCCTTCTCCTTGCCCGAGACCCGGTACTTCCCGCACTTCAGCGTGGCGCCGTCGAATCCGTCCGGCGAGAACGACTCCGGATCGCCAACGGCCTCGATCTTCGAGCCGTCCTTCGAGCTCGACATCTGATTCTCCAGGTTGTCCTGGGCCTGGGAGAACATCTGGTCGACGGCAGCTGTCGGATCGGCGACCTTCCCGTAGTAGCCGGAGACGCTCAGCCCCGCCCTGCTGGACGTCGTGTAGCCGCCTTTCACGGTCTTGGCTTCAGAAACCCCCAGGGCCTTGGCCTTCGCGTCCTTGGAAGCGTCCGAGGGGGTGCTGGGAAGCCCACCTGGCGGCTTGGTGTACTCACCGTTCAGCAGCTTGTCCGGCAGCGAGATCGTGTACGGCTTCACATTGCCGCCCCCACCCGACCCGAACACGAAGTACGCCCCCACGCCGATCGCCGCCACCACGGCCACCGCGCCGATGATCAGGCCGATCTTCTTGCCGTTGCCGCCGCCGGACTCCGGTCCGCCCTGCGGGATCGCGCCGTACGGGGTCTGCTGCTGGCCGTACGGGCCGGGCTGCTGGGGCTGCTGCGGGTAGCCGTAGCCGGGCTGGGGCTGGCCCTGCTGGGGGTAGCCGTAGCCGCCCTGCTGAGGGGGCACCTGGCCGCCCTGCTGCGGGTAGCCGTAGCCCGGCTGGGGGGCCTGCGGCTGCTGCGGCTGGCCGTACGGGCCGGGCTGCTGGGGCTGCTGGCCGTACGGGCCGGGCGGCGGCTGGTTGTAGCTCATGGAGCGGTTCCCCTCGTAACAACTGATGGCAGCCGACCGTGGCGTGCTGCCCGCATCTGATTTTTATGCGCTGCACACATCCTGTACGACGCCGCCGACAGTCAGTCCCCCGGGGGCGAAACCGATTCGAAGCTGCGACATACGCGCCCGTACACTGTCCGTCGTGACCGAGAACACTCAGCAGAGCAACCACAGCGCCCCCGAATTGCCGACTCAGTACACGCCGGCCGATGTAGAGGGGCCGCTGTACGAGCGCTGGGTAGAGCGGGGCTACTTCGAGGCGGACGAGAAGAGCGAGAAGCCGCCGTACACGATCGTCATCCCGCCGCCGAACGTCACGGGCTCCCTGCACCTGGGGCATGCCTTCGAGCACACGCTCATCGATGCGCTGACCCGCCGTAAGCGGATGCAGGGCTACGAGACGCTGTGGCAGCCGGGCATGGACCACGCGGGTATCGCCACGCAGAACGTCGTCGAGCGGGAGCTCGCCAAGGAGGGTGTCTCGCGGCACGACCTGGGGCGTGAGGCGTTCGTCGAGCGGGTCTGGCAGTGGAAGAGCGAGTCCGGCGGGCAGATCAGCGGCCAGATGCGGCGGCTCGGTGACGGCGTCGCCTGGTCCCGTGAGCGGTTCACCATGGACGAGGGCCTGTCCAAGGCCGTCCAGACCATCTTCAAGCGGCTCTACGACGACGAGCTGATCTACCGCGCCGAGCGCATCATCAACTGGTGCCCGCGCTGCCTGACCGCCATCTCGGACATCGAGGTGGAGTATCAGGACGATGACGGCGAGCTGGTGTCGATCCGGTACGGGGAGGGGGACGCCTCGATCGTTGTGGCGACGACGCGTGCCGAGACGATGCTCGGGGACACGGCCGTCGCCGTCCACCCGGAGGACGAGCGGTACGCCCATCTCGTCGGCACCGAGATCGAGTTGCCGCTGACCGGTCGCCGGATCCCGGTCGTCGCGGACGAGCACGTCGACCCGGAGTTCGGGACGGGTGCGGTCAAGGTCACCCCGGCCCACGACCCCAACGACTTCGAGATCGGGCGGCGGCACAACCTCGCCAACCTCGCCGTTCTCGATGAGCGGGGCATCATCACCGCGCACGGCCCGTTCCAGGGGCTGGACCGCTTCGAAGCCCGTTCGGCGATCGTCGGCGCGCTGCGTGCCGAGGGCCGGATCGTCTCCGAGAAGCGTCCGTACACCCACTCCGTCGGCCACTGCTCGCGCTGCAAGACCACCATCGAGCCGCGGCTGTCGATGCAGTGGTGGGTCAAGGTCGGCCCGCTGGCGAAGGCCGCGGGTGACGCGGTGCGGGACGGGAAGGTCGCGATCCACCCCAAGGAGATGGAGTCGCGGTACTTCGGCTGGGTGGACAACCTTCATGACTGGTGCATTTCGCGGCAGTTGTGGTGGGGTCACCGGATTCCGGTCTGGTACGGGCCGAACGGTGAGGTCGTCTGCGTCGGACCGGACGAGGAGCCGCCTACCGGCGAGGGATGGCACCAGGACACCGACGTTCTCGACACCTGGTTCTCGTCCGGCCTGTGGCCGTTCTCCACGCTGGGCTGGCCCGAGCAGACGCCGAGCGTCGAGAAGTTCTATCCGAACTCCGTGCTGGTCACCGGGTACGACATCCTCTTCTTCTGGGTCGCCCGGATGATGATGTTCGGGCTGTACGCGATGGACGGCACCCCGCCGTTCCACACCATCGCGCTGCACGGCATGGTCCGTGACCAGTTCGGCAAGAAGATGTCCAAGTCGTTCGGCAACGCGGTCAACCCGCTGGACTGGATGGACGCGTACGGCTCCGACGCCGTCCGCTTCACCCTCGCCCGCGGCGCCAACCCCGGAGTCGACGTCCCGATCGGCGAGGACTGGGTCCAGGGGTCCCGCAACTTCGCCAACAAGATCTGGAACGCCACCCGCTTCGCGCTGATGAACGGTGCGACGGTGGAGGGCGAACTGCCGCCCGCCGAGCAGCTGTCGGCGACCGACCGGTGGATCCTCTCGCGGCTGAACTCCGTCGTCGCCGAGGTGGACGCGTACTACGACGACTACCAGTTCGCGAAGCTGTCGGACACCCTCTTCCACTTCGCGTGGGACGAGGTCTTCGACTGGTACGTCGAGCTGTCGAAGACGACGTTCATGGCGGGCGGCCCGGCCGCCGAGGCCTCGCGCCGGGTGCTGGGCGAGGTCCTGGACGTCACGCTGCGGCTGCTGCACCCGATCGTGCCGTTCGTCACCGAGACCCTGTGGACGACGCTGACCGGTGGCGAGTCGCTCGTCATCGCCGACTGGCCGAAGGACTCAGGTTTCCGGGACGCGGCGGCGGAGCGGGAGATCGAGACCGTTCAGCGGGTCGTCACGGAGGTCCGCCGGTTCCGTTCGGACCAGGGGCTGCAGCCGGGCCAGAAGGTTCCGGCGCAGCTGGACCTGTCCGGTACGGCGCTGGCCGCGCACGAGGCCGCGATGCGGTCGCTGCTGCGGCTGCAGCCGGCCGGTGAGGGCTTCCACGCCACGGCGTCGCTGCCGGTCGCGGGCGCGACGGTCGCGCTGGACCTGTCCGGTGCGATCGATGTCGAGGCGGAGCGGAAGCGGCTGACGAAGGACCTGGGCGCCGCCGAGAAGGAGAAGGCGCAGGCCACCGCCAAGCTCGGCAACGAGGCGTTCCTCGCCAAGGCGCCCGAGAAGGTGGTGGACAAGATCCGTGGCCGGCTGGAGGCCGCGGAGGCGGACATCGTCCGGATCACGGCCCAGCTGGCGGCTCTGCCCAAGGCGTAGCGCCGGTCCGGAGGCTCGTCGCAGGCTCCTCGTCCGTACGGGCGGGGGGGGCCTGCGCCGTCCCCGGCCGCCCCGGCTCCCCCTCTCCCGTACGGGCCAGAACAGCACATACGCCGTCGAGGCCGCCACGAAGGCCAGCCGGATCAGTCCGCGGGCGGAGTCGTCGGGGACCGCGAAGACGCTGCCGTACAGCAGGATCAGGGCGATCCAGCTCCACCAGGGCACGAGGCGGCGCTGGCCGATGACGTCCCAGAGCAGGGTGCCGAGCAGTACGGACGCGGTGTAGTACGTGTAGACGCTGGGGTCGAGGACGATGCGGGCGTTGGCGCCCAGGAGGACCACCGCCGCCCAGCGGCCCCGCCACACGGCGAGGGAGCCCAGCGCGAGGCCCAGGGCGGCCTGCGCCGGGCGGTCCCAGCCGGGGGTTTCCGGGTCGCCGACGCCGAGCCAGCGCAGCGCGGACGCCGGATGGTTGGGGATGGTGAATTTCGCGGCGGCGAAGGACTGGGAGTCGCCCAGGAAGAACGGCAGCCATGCGACGGCGACCAGGCCTGCGCACCAGAGGCCGGCCCGCAGCCACTTCTCCCGGGGCAGGGCGAGGAGGAGCGGGACGAAGGCCAGCGCGGTCGGTTTGGAATCCATCGCGAGTGCCAGGAAGGCGCCGGTCAGGGCGGCGTTGCCGCGGGTCAGGGACCGTACCGCGAGGGCCGTGAAGAACAGCGCGAGGACATCGTCGAGATGGCCGAAGCGGACCGCGACCTCGATCCACATGGGGATGAACGCGAGCCCGGCGATCAGTACGCGCTGCCGCAGCCGCTGGTGGTTGGTGCCGGTGCCCAGGAAGTGATGGGCGGCGCTGCGGCCCGCCAGGACGACGATGACCAGGCCCAGCAGCGACATCAGGGCCGCGGCGAGGAACTGGCCGGTGGCCTCGGGGAACGGGTTGAACAGACCGGCGGTGAGGAAGCTGAGCGGGCCCATCTGGAGCTCGGGGTGATGGGCGTAGAGATTGAGGCCGCCGGTGCCGTCGCCGGAGGAGCCCTGATAGATCAGTTCGCCGCCGGAGCGCAGATAGTGCCAGGAGAAGCCGCCGTGCGGCTCGACCACGAAGAACCACAGGACGGTCCAGGCGGTGAGCAGGACGAGATGCATCCGCTGACTGAGTGCCGGCACGCGTTGTCCGCTCCTGCCTTCCGTTCGGTGTCCCGGGCGGGCCCCCGAGGAAGAGGGTGAAAACCGGCGATCCGTTGTCCCGCAACGCCCGGTTCTGCGTTCCCTTGGTGCTCTTGTGGCGTTCTCATGGCCCTCTCATGAAGGCCGGGCACCGTGGACCGGAATGCCGGACTTCCGGCAGTGCCGCATGTCCCGCACCGAGGAGCCGCGCCCGATGAACAAACCCCTGCGACGGGTCTCGGTCTTCTGCCTCGTCCTGATACTCGCGCTGCTGGGCTGGGCCACCTGGATCCAGGCGGCCAGGGCCGGCGACTACAGGGACGACCCGCACAATCCGCGGGTGGCGATCGGCAAGTACGCGGCGCCGCTGGGCAACATCCTGGTCGACGGGGAGCCGGTCACCGGGTCGGCGGCGACCTCGTCCACGCTGAAGTACAAGCGGACCTACAAGGACGGCCCGCTGTACGCCCCGGTGACCGGATTCACCTCGCAGATCTTCGGCAGCAACCAGCTGGAGAGCCTGTACGGCGGCCTCCTGGACGGCTCCGACAGCCGGCTGCAGAGCCCCGCCGACGCGGTGCTGCACCGGCGGGCCAAGGCCGGTGACGTGGCCACCACCATCGACGCCAAGGTGCAGCGGGCCGGCTACCGGGCGCTGGGGGACAAGAAGGGCGCGGCGGTCGCGCTGGACCCGGCGACCGGGCGGATTCTGGGCATGGTCAGCACGCCCTCGTACGACCCGGGGAAGTTCGCCGGGTCCGGCAGCGCCGACCAGCGGGCCTGGAAGGCGATGTCCCAGGACGGCGACCAGCCCCATGTGAACCGCGCGCTGCGCCAGGCGCTGCCGCCCGGCTCGACCTTCAAGCTGGTGGTCGCCGCGGCCGCCCTGGAGAACGGTCTGTACTCCTCGGTGGACGAGCCCACCGACAGCCCCGACCCGTACACCCTCCCGCACACCCGCACCACACTCACCAACGAGAACGCCGCCGCGCCGTGCAAGAACGCCACCCTGCGCACCGCGCTCCAGTACTCCTGCAACACCGTCTTCGCGAAGATCGCCGCCGACCTGGGCCAGGACAAGGTCGCGGCGCAGGCCGAGAAGTTCGGCTTCAACGACGGGAAGGTGGACGTCCCCGTCCGGGCCGCCAAGAGCGTCTATCCCAGGGACATGGACCCCGCGCAGACCGCGCTGTCGGGGATCGGCCAGTTCAACGACCAGGCGACGCCGCTGCAGATGGCCATGGTCGCCTCGGCCCTCGCCAACGGCGGCGAGCTGAAGACCCCGCAGCTGGTCGACAAGATCACCGACGGCGGCGGCAACACCGTCCAGCGGTACGGCCCGAAGACCTACGGCAGCGGCAAGGCCGTCTCCGCGCACACCGCCGAGCAGCTGCGGTCGGCGATGCGGACGGTCGTGGACAAGGGCACCGGGTCGAACGCGAAGATCGGCGGACTGACCGTCGGCGGCAAGACCGGCACCGCCCAGCACGGTGTCGACAACAGCGGCACACCCTATGCCTGGTTCGTCTCGTACGCCGAGAACAGTGCCGGGCAGCGGGTGGCCGTCGCAGTGATGGTCGAGGACGGGCATGCCGCGCGCAACGAGGTCTCCGGCAACGGGCTGGCCGCTCCGGTCGCCCGCGCCATGATGAAGGCGGCGCTGTCGTAGCGAAGGCGGGGCTGTCCTGGAGCGATGCCGCGGGGGCGGCGCGCCGCGTCCGCTGTCGGAGGTGCCTCGTAGACTTGTCGTCGTGAGCGAGCGCCCCCGAAACGACGACCCCGACCCGACCGACGGCCCCGAGCCGGACGACGCCTTCGACGAACTGGTCGACGCCGAGACCAACCGCGACCCCGATCTGGCGGTGATCGAGGCCGGCAGCCGGACCCTGCGCGCGCAGGCCGGTCCGCCGCAGGGGGACGCCGTGCCCGCCCGGCCCGCCGACCCCGAGGTCGACCGCGCGCTGCGCGCCGTCGAGGAGGAGCTGGCCGGCCGCTGGGGCGAGACCAAGCTCGACCCGTCGGTCCAGCGCATCATGGCGCTGATGGACATCCTGGGCTCGCCGCAGCGCGCGTACCCGTCCATCCACATCACCGGCACCAACGGCAAGACCAGCACGGCCCGCATGATCGAGGCCCTGCTGGGCGCGTTCGAGCTGCGCACCGGCCGGTACACCAGCCCGCACATCCAGTCGGTCACCGAGCGGATCAGCCTGGACGGCGCCCCGATCTCCGCCGAGCGCTTCATCGAGGCGTACCAGGACATCGCCCCCTATCTGGAGATGGTCGACGCCCAGCAGGAGTACCGCTTGTCGTTCTTCGAGGTGCTGACGGCGATGGCCTTCGCCACCTTCGCGGACGCCCCGGTGGACGTCGCGGTCGTCGAGGTCGGCATGGGCGGCACCTGGGACGCGACGAACGTCATCGACGGCGATGTCGCGGTGATCACCCCCATCTCGCTGGACCACACCGACCGGCTGGGCGAGTCGCCCGAGCAGATCGCCGGCGAGAAGTCCGGGATCATCAAGAAGGACGCCACGGTGGTGCTGGCCCAGCAGCCGGTGGACGCCGCGTCCGTAATGCTCAAGCGCGCCGTCGAGGTGGACGCCACGGTCGCGCGTGAGGGCATGGAGTTCGGCGTGCTCTCCCGCGAGGTCGCGGTCGGCGGCCAGATGCTGACGCTGCGCGGACTGGGCGGCGAGTACCCGGAGGTCTTCCTGCCGCTGTACGGCGCCCACCAGGCGCACAACGCCGCGGTGGCGCTCGCCGCGGTCGAGGCGTTCTTCGGCGTCGGCTCGGACCACGCCCGTACGCTCGACATCGACACCATCCGCTCTGCGTTCGCCGCGGTCTCCTCGCCCGGCCGGATGGAGGTCGTACGGCGCAGCCCCACGGTCGTCCTGGACGCGGCGCACAACCCCGCGGGCGCGCAGGCGGCGGCCGAGGCGGTCACCGAGGCGTTCGGCTTCAGCCGGCTGGTGGGTGTCGTCGGCGCCAGCGACGGCAAGGACGTACGGGGTGTGCTGGAGGCCTTCGAGCCGATCTTCGCCGAGGTCGTGGTCACCCGTAATTCCAGCCAGCGTGCGATGGACGCGGATGAGCTGGCGGCGGTCGCCGTCGAGGTCTTCGGCGCCGAGCGGGTCGTCGTCGAGCCGCGGCTCGACGATGCGATCGAGGCGGCGATCACCCTTGCCGAGGAGGAGGGCGAGTTCGCCGGCGCGGGAGTGCTGGTGACCGGTTCCGTGATCACGGTCGGCGAGGCCCGGCTGCTGCTGGGGAGGGGCTGACGATGCGGACGCTGTGCGCGAGCACCCTTATCGGTGAGTTCTTCGTGATCGGCTTCGCCGGGCTGGTCGCGATGCAGCTCGGCGATCTGCCGGCGCTCACCGTCTGGACGGTGAGCGGTATCGCCATGCTGGTCAGCCTCCTGCTGTGCGGGCTGCTGGGCCGTCCCGGCGGGGTCCAGCTGGGCTGGGCGCTGCAGGTTGCCCTGATCGCCAGCGGGTTCGTCGTGCCGACGATGTTCTTCCTCGGGGCGGTGTTCGCGGCGCTGTGGTGGGCGTCGGTTCTCTGGTGCGCCTGCGGCGGGCGGGGGTTGGTTGTCGGCCCCTCAACGGGGAGGTGCCGGGCTGTAGCGGCGGAGCCGTGTAAGCCCGGTGCCGCTGCCGGACAGCCCCGCGCAGCGGCACCGCCCGCCGCAGGCGCACCAGAGAAACCCCCACGGCGGGAAGCCGACAACGTACGGCCCAGGCAAAGCGCAGCGGACGGGCGGGACGGCCGACAACGTACGGCCGCCATACGGTGCCGCGAAGCCCCGCGGTAGCCTCAAGGGCACCGTTTACACAGGACAGGGAGCCCCCTCGTGAGCCAGCGCACGCTCGTTCTTCTCAAGCCCGATGCCGTCCGACGCGGACTGGTGGGCGAGATCATCGGCCGGATCGAGAAGAAGGCCGGCTGGACGATCAGTGCGCTGGAGCTGCGCAGCCTGGACCGGGAGATTCTCGAGCAGCACTACGCCGAGCACGTGGGCAAGCCGTTCTACGAGCCCCTGGTCGCGTTCATGTCCTCCGGACCGGTCGTCTCGCTCGTCGTCGAGGGGGAGCGCGTTATCGAGGGTGTGCGCGCGCTGGCCGGGCCGACTGACCCGATTGCCGCACCGAGTGGGTCCATTCGTGGGGACTTTGGCACGATCACCCGAGAGAATCTGATCCACGCCTCGGATTCCGAAGAGTCCGCCGAACGCGAGATCAAGATTTTCTTTCCGGGGATTTCCTGATACATCGTCAGACGTGTACCCCTTGTGACCTGGGGCGACCGATGGAATCATCGGTCGCCCCTTGGCATATGCGACTCGATCGGGGGAACGCATTTCCACGACACGACGTCACCATTAAGGGGGGCGGGTGCGTGTACGGCTGACAATGATGCTCAAGGCTCCACCGTGTTCGAGTGGGTGGCACGACGAGACTACGATGGAGCTTCCGCGTCATTCAGCGCATCACCTCCTGCCGACCTCAAGTAAGCATTCGCTCCAGTTGGGAAGGCCAGACGTATCCTCATGGGGAACAACATGTCGTTCATCGGCCGTGACATGGCTGTCGACCTCGGGACCGCCAACACGCTGGTGTACGTCAGGGGCCGCGGCATCGTCCTCAACGAGCCGTCGGTCGTGGCCATCAACACCAACACCGGCGGCATCCTGGCGGTGGGCGCCGAGGCCAAGAAGATGATCGGGCGCACGCCCGGCAACATCGTCGCCGTACGGCCTCTGAAGGACGGCGTCATCGCCGACTTCGAGATCACCGAGCGGATGCTCCGCTACTTCATCCTCAAGATCCATAAGCGGCGCTATCTGGCCCGCCCGCGGGTGGTCGTCTGTGTTCCCTCGGGGATCACGGGAGTTGAGCGCCGCGCCGTCATCGAGGCCTCCACCCAGGCCGGTGCGCGCCAGGTCCACATCATCGAGGAGCCGATGGCCGCGGCGATCGGCTCCGGTCTGCCGGTCCACGAGGCCACCGGCAACATGGTCGTGGACATCGGCGGCGGCACGACCGAGGTCGCGGTCATCTCGCTCGGCGGGATCGTCACGGCCCAGTCCATCCGCGTGGCCGGCGACGAGCTCGACAACGCGATCATCCAGCACATCAAGAAGGAGTACAGCCTCCTGCTCGGTGAGCGGACCGCCGAGAGCATCAAGATCACCATCGGTTCGGCGTACGACCTCGAGCAGGACGAGCACACCGAGATCCGCGGCCGGGACCTGGTCTCCGGGCTGCCCAAGACCGTGGTCATCTCGGCCGCCGAGGTCCGCAAGGCCATCGAGGAGCCGGTCAACTCCATCGTCGACGCGGTCAAGACGACCCTCGACAAGTGCCCGCCGGAGCTGTCCGGTGACGTCATGGACCGCGGCATCGTGCTCACCGGAGGCGGCGCCCTGCTGCGCGGCCTCGACGAGCGGCTGCGCCGCGAGACCGGAATGCCCATCCACATCGCCGAGGACCCGCTCGACTCCGTCGCGCTCGGTTCCGGCAAGTGTGTCGAGGAGTTCGAGGCGCTGCAGCAGGTCCTCGACTCCCAGCCGCGCAGGTAGGCGCACCGGAGCCGGTCCGCCCGTGGCGTTGCCGTACGGCCCGCCACGGGGGGCGGCACCACCCCAGCAGTACCCGATTCATCCGTTGAATCGTTGATATATAGGCATCACGACTCCGTACAGAAAGCCCGGCTTCGTACCGGCACCACAGCCCCGCAGCGGCACAATCGTTCCGTACGGGCACGACATCCCCACAAACACGGTGCGCTGACGCTTCATCGGCTCGCACCGCTCATACAGGCACAACGCTCAACCCCCCGACGAGACCGGCGCGGGCCCGCAGCCGGCCGGTCCTACGAGGAAGGACACGGCCGCCGCACGTGAGGGACACACGAGAGAGCCGGCTGCTGCTGGTGCTGCTGGTCGCGATCGCGTTCGCGCTGATCACGGTCGATATCCGCGGCGGTGAACAGTCCCCGCTCGACGGTGCCCGGCAAGCCGCCGCCTCCGCCTTCGGGCCGGTCGAGAACGGCGTCGCCGGCGTCGTCAGCCCGGTCGGCAACGCCATCGGCGCCGTACGCGACTCCGGGGAACGCCACAGCCGTATCGCCCGCCTGGAGCAGGAGAACGCCGCCCTCAAGGCCAAGCTCGGCTCCGCCGACCGCAACCGCAGCCGGGCCGCCCAGCTCGACAAGATGCTCAAGACCGCGGGCGCCGGCCAGTACGGCATCAAGGGCGCCGAGGTCATCGCCATCGGCGCGGCCCAGGGCTTCTCCTGGACCGTCACCATCGACGCCGGCTCCCGCGACGGCATCGCCCGCGACATGACCGTCCTCAACGGTGACGGCCTGGTCGGCCGGGTCACCACCGTCGGCGCCGACACCTCCACCGTGCTGCTGGCCAACGACCCCGACTTCACCGTCGGCACCCGCATGGAGAAGACCAACGAGATCGGCTTCGCCAACGGTCAGGGCGGCCGCTCGCTGCGCGTCCAGCTGCTCAACGGCAAGGCCGCGGTCAAGAGGGGCGACCGCCTGGTCACCTTCGGCTCCAGCGCCGACAAACCGTTTGTGCCCGGCGTCCCGGTCGGCAAGATCGTCAAGGTCGAACCGTCCAACGGTGATCTGACCCGCACCCTCCAGGTCCGCCCGTACGTCGCCTTCTCCCAGCTCGACATCGTCGGCGTCGTCGTCCAGCCGCCCCGCGAGGACCCGCGCGACACGGTCCTGCCGCCCAAACCGGCCAAGCCGAAGCCGGCGCCGACGGTCACCGTCACGGCCACCCCCTCCGACAGCGCCTCCCCCAGGGACTGACCGATGCGCATCAACCGGATCCTGCTCGCGGCCCCGCTGGTCGTCGTCGCCCTCGTCATCCAGGTCAGCGTCCTGGCCCGGCTCCAACTGCCCGGTGCCGTACCGGACCTGCTGCTGCTCGTCGTCCTCGCCCTCGCGCTGGTCTACGGCCACGTCGGCGGCTGTCTGGTCGGTTTCGGCGCCGGACTGCTCGCCGACCTCGCCCCGCCCTCCGACCACGCCATCGGCCGGTACGCGCTGGTGCTCTGCGTCATCGGCTATGTCGCGGGCCTGACCAAACCCGACTCCGGCCACCACCGCTCGGCGACCGTCCCCCTGATCGTCGTCATCGGGGCCGCCATCGGCTCGACCCTGATGTACGCGGGCGTCGGCGCGCTGGTCGGCGACACCGCCGCCCGGCACGTCGGCCTCGTCGGGCTGCTGCTCAGCGCCACCCTCTACGACCTGCTGCTCGCGCCGTTCATCGTCCCGCTGGTGATGGCCGTCGCGCGCCGGACGGACAACGATCCGCTCGCCGCCGACGGCTCCGGCCAGAGTTCGGCGGGCGGCCGCGACCCCGCCTACGGCTGGCTGGGCTCCGGCTCGGGCCTCAAGGTCGGGCGGATCGGCGGCCAGCGCGGCGGACTGCTCGGCAAGCCGTCCCGTGGCAAGGGGGACCGCCTCAAGGGGGTCAAGCGGCTGTGAGCGCCCGCCCGTCGCCCGACCACCACCCCTGCCGGAGAGCGCTTCGCGCTCGCCCCGCCGGCCCGTCGCCCGATCACCACCGCTGGAGGCGCTGCGCGCCATGAGCAACATCCCGGAGACGGGCCGGACCAACCGGGTCACGGTCCGTCTCATCGCCATCCAGATCCTGGTCTTCTCGCTGCTGCTCACCCTCGGCGGACGGCTGTGGTACCTGCAGATCCGCAACGGCCAGGAATACGCCAACGAGGCCAAGTCCAACCACGTCCAGCAGGTCGTCGAGCCCGCCACCCGCGGCTCCATCCTGGACGCCCGCGGCGTGCCGCTGGCCGACAACCAGACCCGGCTGGTGGTCTCCGCCAGCCGCACCGAGCTGCTGAAGATGAAGGACGACGGCAAGGCCGTCCTCGGCCGGCTCGCCGAGGTGCTGGGGATGTCCGAGCAGGAGATCCGCAAGAAGGTCCGGCTCTGCGACGCCAAGACCCCGCAGCCCTGCTGGAACGGCTCCCCCTACCAGCCGATCCCGATCACCGACGAGGCCACCACCCAGCAGGCCCTCCAGATCCGCGAGCGCAGCGAGGACTTCCCCGGCATCAGCGCCGAGCCCACCGCCGTACGCCGCTACGCCGCCCCCGGCAACGCCAACACCGCCCAGGTCCTCGGCTATCTCTCGCCCGTCACCGACGAGGAGATCCAGAAGGCCAAGGACAGCCGTTCGCCGCTGCTGCGCTCCGACCAGATCGGCCGGTCGGGGCTGGAGCGGACGTACGACAGCGATCTGCGCGGCAAGGCCGGCGTCACCCGCTACGAGGTCGACAACCTCGGCCGGGTCATCGGCAAGGCCAAGAGCGATCCGCAGGTGCCCGGCGCCAACGTCGTCACCAGCATCGACGCCCGCGTCCAGGCCGTCACCGAAAAAGAGCTCGACCAGGCGATGAAGGACGCCCGCAACGAGGTCGACAAGAACACCGGAACCCACTACAAGGCGGACTCCGGCGCCGCGGTCGTCATGGAGGCCAAGACCGGCCGGGTGGTCGCGATGGCCTCCAGCCCCGCCTACGACCCCAACGCCTGGGTCGGCGGCATCTCCGGCAAGGACTACGCCCACCTGACGGGCAAGAAGTCCAACTACCCGCTGCTGAACCGCGCCATCCAGGGCCAGGCCGCCCCCGGCTCCATCTTCAAGGTCATCTCGACCACGGCCGCGGTCAACGCCGGCTACCCGTTCGACGGGCACTACCCCTGCACCAGCTCCATGAACATCGGCGGCCAGACCTTCAAGAACTTCGAGTCGGAGAATTTCGGCCCGATCAGCCTGGGCCGCGCGCTGGAGGTCTCCTGCGACACCGTCTTCTACGGCCTGGCCTACCAGCAGTGGCAGAAGGACGGCGGCAACAAGCCCAAGGCGGACACCGCGGACTGGTTCTACAAGACGGCCCACCAGTTCGGCCTCGGCAAGGAGACCGGCATCGACCTCCCCAACGAGGTCAGGGGCCGGATCCCGGACCGCCAGTGGAAGAAGGACTACTGGAAGGCCAACAAGGACGCCTGGTGCGCGCAGGGCAAGCACGCCGACGACTATGTCTCCAAGATCGCCAAGGAGAACTGCGAGTCCGGCATGAAGATGCGCGCCGGTGACTCCGTCAACTACTCCATCGGCCAGGGCGACACCCTCGTCACCCCGATCCAGATGGCCGTCATCTACGGCGCCCTCTCCAACGGCGGCACCATGTACAACCCCACCGTCGGCAAGGCCGTCGTCAGCCCCGACGGCAAGCACATCCGCAGGATCGCGCCCGCGGCGCACGGCAAGCTGCCCGACAGCCCCAGGACGCTCCAGCAGATCGACAAGGCGCTCGCCGGTGTGGCCACCCGCGGTACCGCCGCCTGGCGGTTCGGCGGCTGGCCGCAGGACAAGATCCCGATGCACGCCAAGACCGGTACGGCCGAGGTCTACGGCAAGCAGACGACGTCCTGGTTCGCCACGTACACCAAGGACTACACGATCGTGATGACGATCTCCCAGGGTGGTACGGGCTCCGGCGCCTCGGGCCCCGCCGTACGCAAGATCTACAACGCGATCTACGGCGTCAACGAGAAGGGCGACATCGACAACAAGGCCGCGCTGCTGCCGAAGCCGGAGTCCAAGCTGCCCAAGATCGAGGACGACGGCACGATCCAGGCCGGGGTCATCAAGCCGTACGTCCCGCCGAAGCCGAAGCCTTCCGCATCGGAGAGCCCCTAGTGAACATGCCCCGCTACACCCCCGAAACCGGCCTCTGGGGCAAGCTCACCGCGCGCGACTCGGTCGTCCGCCGGCTCGACTGGATACTGCTGCTGGCCGCGCTGGTGATGTCCCTGATGGGCGCGATGCTGGTCTTCTCGGCCACCCGTAACCGCACCGAGCTCAACCACGGCGACGAGTACTACTTCTTCCTGCACCACCTGCTCAACCTCGGCATCGGCCTGGGCCTGGCCACCGCCACCATCTGGCTCGGCCACCGCACCCTGCGCGGTGCGATCCCGGTGCTGTACGGCCTGTCGGTGATCCTCGCGCTGCTGGTGCTGACCCCGCTGGGCGCCACCATCAACGGCTCGCGCTCCTGGCTGGCGATCCCCGGCGGCTTCTCGCTCCAGCCCGCCGAGTTCGCGAAGATCACCATCACGCTCGGCATGGCGATGATCCTCGCCGCCCGGGTCGACGCCGGCGACCGCCCGCACCCCGACCACCGCACCGTCGTCCAGGGCCTGGGCCTCGCGGCGATCCCCGTCGCGATCATCCTGCTGATGCCGGACCTCGGCTCGGTGATGGTCCTGGGCGCCATCATCCTCGGCGTCCTGCTCTCCTCCGGCGCCTCCAACCGCTGGATCCTCGGCCTGCTGGGCACCGGCGTCGTCGGCTGCCTCGCCATCTGGCAGCTCGGCCTGCTCGACGACTACCAGATCGCCCGCTTCGCGGCCTTCGCCAACCCGAGCCTCGACCCGGCCGGCGTCGGCTACAACACCAACCAGGCCCGTATCGCCATCGGCGGCGGCGGACTGACCGGCTCCGGCCTCTTCCACGGCAGCCAGACCACCGGCCAGTTCGTCCCCGAACAGCAGACGGACTTCATCTTCACCGTCGCCGGCGAGGAACTCGGCTTCCTGGGCGCAGGCATGATCATCTTCCTGCTGGGCGTCGTCCTGTGGCGCGCCTGCCGGATCGCCCGGGAGACCTCCGAGCTCTACGGCACCATCGTCGCCGCCGGCATCATCGCCTGGTTCTCCTTCCAGGCCTTCGAGAACATCGGCATGACGCTGGGCATCATGCCCGTCACCGGTCTGCCGCTGCCCTTTGTCTCCTACGGCGGTACGTCGATGTTCGCCGTGTGGATCGCCATAGGGCTGCTGCAGTCGATCCGGGTCCAGCGGCCGGTGTCGGCCTCGCGCTGAGGGGGCGGGAGTGCGAGGGCCGTCGCCCGCCATCGGCCAAGGGACGGCATTGTCAGCGGGCCGGTCTACTCTCCAGCCATGTCTTCTCTCACTCCTGACAACCCGTTAGAACACGTCCGTCTCCGGCTGATAGCCGATGACTATCTGCCGCCGGAGGCACTCGACGTCTATCAGTACGTGCGGCCCGTGGCAGACGGCCTGGTCGAGGCCCTCGCCTACGATCTGCCCGACGCCATCACCCTGGTCACCGACCGGGACGTGGCCCGGTTCGGCCTGGACGCCCTGCGAGCGGCCGGACGGGCCAACATGGCGCAGGAACCGTTCGAGTACGACACGGCCGAGCTCGACGACGGCACGGTCATCCACACCGTCGGCGGCGAGTCCCTGTTCGTGGCGAGCCTGGTGCTGGTGCTCGACGAGGTGATGTGGACCACCCACGGACAGCCGCCGCCGCCGGAAGGTGTGCTGGTCACCGTCCCCGGCCGGCAGCACTTCGCCTTCCACCCGATCACCGACCACCATGCGGTCACGGCCGCCAACGCCCTCGCGGAATTCGGCCTCGGCGCCTACGAGGACGAGCCCGACTATTCGGTCTCCCCGCGGCTGTACTGGTGGCGCGACGGCGCCCTGACCTCGCTGACCGTGATCGACGAGGAAAACCGGACGATGGCGATCGAGCCTCCGGAGGACCTCATGACGATCCTGAAGGCACTGGACGCCTGACCGCGCAGCGCCGAGGGGGCCGGCGCGCCTGTCCCGGCCCCCTCGTGCACCCAAGGGCGCGCCGGACGGGTGGTCGCCCGTGAGCCGGGTGACTAGATTCGATTCATGGCGGACACCGTGCGGGAGATCGAGCGGAAGTACGAGGCCACCGACGGGACGGAGCTGCCCGACCTGACCGCGGTCGACCGGGTCGCGGCAGTCGTGGAGCAGGGCGTGGCGGAGCTGGACGCCACCTACTACGACACCGCCGGGCAGCGGCTGGCCGCGGCCGGTGTCACGCTGCGCCGGCGCACCGGCGGACAGGACGCGGGCTGGCATCTGAAACTGCCGGTCGCGCTCGGGATCCGGGACGAGGTGCGGCTGCCGCTCTCCGATGCGCTGCCCCCGGAGCTGACGGCGCTCGTCCGCTCGCGCACGCTCGGCCGGGAGCTGGTGCCCGTCGTCCGGCTGCGGACGCGGCGTACGGTCCGGCTGCTCCGGGACGCCGACGGCGCGACGCTCGCCGAGGTCGCCCTCGATGCGGTGCGGGCGGCTCGCGCCGACGGGGGCGCGGAGGTGCGCTGGCGCGAGATCGAGGTCGAGCTGGCGGGGGAGGGGGGCGACCCGGGGCTCCTGGACGAGGTCGGCGAGGTGCTGGCCGCGGCGGGGGTACGGCCCGCGCGGGCGGCGTCGAAACTGGAGCGGGCGCTGGCCGAGACGGCCGGGGAGGGCGAGCCCGCCAAGCCGTCCGGCAAGCAGAGCAAGGCCAAGAGCAAGGCCAAGAGCAAGAGCAAGAGCAAGGCCAAGAGCAAGAGCAAGAGCAACAGCAAGAGCAAGGGCAAGGGCAAGAGCAAGGCCCGGCCCACCGCCGGGGACATCGTCCTGCGCTACCTCCGCGAGCAGGTCCACACGATCACCGAGCTGGACCCGGCCGTACGCCGCGACCTGCCCGACTCCGTGCACCAGATGCGGGTCGCCACCCGCCGCCTGCGCAGCGCGTTCCGCTCGTACACCAAGGTCCTCGACCGGGCGGTGACCCGGCCCATCGGCCTCGAACTCCAGTGGCTGGCAGCGGAGTTGGGGATCGACCGCGACCGCGAGGTGCTCACCGCGCGGCTGCGGGCCGCGCTGGCGGAGCTGCCCCGGACGCTGCGGCTCGGCCCGGTGTCCGCCCGGCTGCGCATCTGGTCGGAGCGGCGCCGCGCGGGCTCGCGTGCGGAGGTGCTCGCCACGCTGGACGGCGAGCGCTATCTGGAGCTGCTGCGCGCCCTGGAAGTGCTGCTGGCCGATCCGCCGCTGCGCAGGGCCGCCGCGCTGCCCGCGTCGGACGTGCTGGTGAAGGCCGTCCTCAAGGACCACGCCCGGCTGGCCGACCGCATCGAGGCGGCCCTGGCGGCGCCGGCGGGGGCCGCCAGGGACGAGGCGCTGCACAGCGCCCGCAAGGCGGCCAAGCGGGTGCGCTACGCGGCGGAGGCGGCCCGCCCGGTGCTCGGCAAGCCCGCGAAAAAGTTCACCAAGCGAACGAAGCGGGTGCAGCAGGTGCTCGGCGACCACCAGGACAGCGTGGTCGCCCGCGCCGCCCTGCGCGAGCTCGCCACCCAGGCACAGCGGGCCGGCGAGGGCGCTTTCACCTTCGGCCTCCTCTACGGCCGCGAGGAGGCCCTGGCGGACCGGCGGGAGCGGGAGCTGCCGGGGGTGTGGGCGAAGGCGAACCCGCCTGCCGACTGGTAGAACGCTTGCCGTACGGGGGGTGGCTCCGTCCGGGTTACGCTTGAGAATCGCCTTGCCCAGCTCACGAAAGTTCGTCGAGATGTCAGCCGAATCGGTCTTCCCACAGCTCGAGGCCCTGCTCCCGCATGTGCAGAAGCCCATCCAGTACGTCGGCGGTGAGCTGAATTCCACCGTCAAGCCGTGGCACGAGTGCGACGTGCGCTGGGCGCTCATGTACCCGGACGCCTACGAGGTCGGCCTGCCCAACCAGGGCGTCATGATCCTCTACGAGGTCCTCAACGAGCAGGAGGGCGTCCTCGCCGAGCGCACGTACAGCGTGTGGCCGGACCTCGAGGCGCTGATGCGCGAGCACCACGTCCCGCAGTTCACCGTCGACGCCCACCGCCCGGTGGGCGCCTTCGACGTGCTCGGCGTCTCCTTCTCCACCGAGCTGGGCTACACCAACCTGCTCACCGCCCTGGACCTCTCCGGCATCCCGCTGGAGTCCAAGGACCGCACCGACGAGCACCCGCTGATCCTCGCGGGCGGCCACGCCGCCTTCAACCCCGAGCCGATCGCGGACTTCCTGGACTGCGCGGTCGTCGGCGACGGCGAGCAGGCGGTGCTGGAGATCACCGAGATCATCCGCACCTGGAAGAACGAGGGTCGTCCGGGCGGCCGTGACGAGCTCCTCTTCCGCCTCGCGAAGACCGGCAGCGTCTACGTCCCCAAGTTCTACGACGTCGAGTACCTGGCCGACCGCCGTATCTCCCGCGTCGTGCCCAACCGCTCCGGCGTCCCGTGGCGCGTCTCCAAGCACACCGTCATGGACCTCGACGAGTGGCCCTACCCCAAGCAGCCCCTCGTCCCCCTCGCCGAGACGGTCCACGAGCGGATGTCGGTCGAGATCTTCCGTGGCTGCACCCGCGGCTGCCGCTTCTGCCAGGCCGGCATGATCACGCGTCCCGTACGGGAGCGAAGCATCACCGGCATCGGCGAGATGGTGGACAAGGGGCTGAAGGCCACCGGATTCGAGGAGGTCGGCCTGCTGTCTCTGTCCTCCGCGGACCACACCGAGATCGGCGACATCGCCAAGGGCCTCGCCGACCGGTACGAGGAGGACAAGATCGGCTTGTCCCTCCCCTCCACCCGCGTCGATGCCTTCAACATCGACCTGGCCAACGAGCTGACCCGTAACGGCCGTCGCTCGGGTCTGACCTTCGCGCCCGAGGGCGGCTCGGAGCGCATCCGCAAGGTCATCAACAAGATGGTCTCGGAAGAGGACCTGATCCGTACGGTCTCCACGGCCTACGGCAACGGCTGGCGCCAGGTGAAGCTGTACTTCATGTGCGGTCTGCCGACCGAGACCGACGAGGACGTCCTCCAGATCGGCGACATGGCGGTCAAGGTCATTGCCGAGGGCCGCAAGGTCTCCGGGCAGAACGACATCCGCTGCACGGTCTCCATCGGCGGCTTCGTCCCCAAGCCGCACACGCCCTTCCAGTGGGCCCCGCAGCTCTCCGCCGAGGAGACCGACGCCCGCCTGGAGAAGCTCCGCGACAAGATCCGCGGCGACAAGAAGTACGGGCGCTCCATCGGCTTCCGCTACCACGACGGCAAGCCCGGCATCGTCGAGGGCCTGCTCTCGCGCGGTGACCGCCGTATCGGCGCGGTCATCCGGGCCGTCTACGAGGGCGGCGGCCGCTTCGACGGCTGGCGCGAGCACTTCTCGTACGACCGCTGGATGAAGGCCGCCGAGGAGACGCTGCCCGCCTTCGGCGTGGACGTCGCCTGGTACACCACCCGCGAGCGCACCTACGAGGAGGTCCTGCCCTGGGACCACCTCGACTCCGGTCTCGACAAGGACTGGCTCTGGGAGGACTGGCAGGACGCCCTCGACGAGACCGAGGTCGAGGACTGCCGCTGGACCCCGTGCTTCGACTGCGGCGTCTGCCCGCAGATGGACACCGAGATCCAGATCGGCCCGACGGGCAAGAAGCTGCTGCCGCTGACGGTCGTCAAGTAAGCAGTCCGCACAGGCGACTTCGGCCCGGCACCGCACCGCGCGGTGGCCGGGCCGAGGCGTACCCGCGGGAGCGGGGAAGGGGGAGGGCGGATGGCGCCCGACGGCAACGGCCGGGAACCGGTCGCGTACGAGCCCGGCGAGGGCTGTCTGACCACGGCGGTCCGGCTGCCGATACGGATCGTGGTGCTGGTGCTCGTGGTGCCGGTGCGGATGGTGTGGGATGTGCTGGTGGCCGCGGCCAGGGCCGTGGACCGTACGGTGCTGCGCCCCGTGGGCCGCGGAGGTGCCTGGCTGTGGCGGCACCTCGTCGTGCTCCCCGTCGGCTGGGTCTGGCGGACCCTTGTCGTCGCACCGGTGGTGTGGCTTGTCCGCTATCTGGTCGTTGTGCCTGCTCAGTGGCTGTATGCGTATGTGCTGGCGCCCGTCGGCCGGGGGATTGCCCGGTTGCTGTGGGGTGTCGGAGTCGTTCTGCTGTGGCTGGGCAAGGCGCTGTTCGTGTGGCCGTGGGTGGCGCTGTGGCGGTATGTGCTGGCGCCGGTCGGCCGGGGCGTTGCCTGGCTGCTGCGGGGCGCCGGGGCGGTGCTGGCCTGGCTGGTGCGCCATCTGGTCGTCGTCCCCGCCCAGTGGCTGTACGGGTATGTGCTGGCGCCCGTCGGCCGGGGCCTCGCCTGGCTGGCCCGCGGAATCGCGACGGTCGTCGGGGCGGTCGTCGGGGCGCTGGCCCGATGGATCGTCATCGTCCCGGCCGTCGCGCTGTGGCGGCATGTGCTGCAGCCGGCCGGACGGGTGCTGGCCACCGTGGTGACCGTCGTCGTCCGTGAGGTCGGGGAGGCGTTCGGGCACTGCTGGCGGGTCGCCGGATTCCTCTCGCGGGCGGTCGGCCGGTTCCTGGGGGCGGTACTGCGCGGGCTCTTCCTCGAACCGGCCCGCTGGGTCTACCGGACCCTGCTCACCCCGCTCGGGCACGCCGTCCGGGACGGCATCTGGCGTCCGGTCCGCAAGGCGCTCGGCGGCATGGGCCGGGCCACTCGGGAGGCGCTGAGCGCGGCCCGGGCGAGCGTGCGGGGGACCCGTCAGGAGATCCGCCGCGCCCTGTTCGGCACGCCCCGGGGAGCGGTGCGGGAAGCGGCCGAGCCGCCCCGGCGGGAACCGGGCGCTCCCGAGGCACGTACTCTAGGTAGCAGTACGACCGCACTCACGAAGGACTGAGCGACACTGGGCAAGCGACAGCCCGAAGGCCCGCCGCCCGCACCGGCGGTGCAGCGCATCCGACTGCGCTACACCAAGCGCGGCCGCCTCCGGTTCACCAGCCACCGCGACTTCCAGCGCGCTTTCGAGCGGGCGCTGCGCCGCGCCGAGGTCCCCATGGCCTATTCGGCGGGCTTCACCCCGCACCCCAAGGTGTCGTACGCCAACGCCGCCCCGACGGGTACGGGCAGTGAGGCCGAGTATCTGGAGATCGCGCTCACCGAGCGCCGCGAGCCGGACCGGCTCCGCGAGCTCCTCGACGAGTCGCTGCCGGCGGGGCTGGATGTGATCGACGCCGTCGAGGCGCACACCAGTGGTCTCGCCGACCGGCTCGAGGCCTCCCTGTGGGAGATCCGGCTCGACGAGGTCGCGGCCGAGGAGGCGCAGGCGGCCGTCGAGACGTTCCTCGCCGCGGACGAGGTGCAGGTCGAGCGCCGTACCAAGAACGGGATGCGCAGCTTCGACGCCCGCGCGGCGGTGCTGAGCCTCGAGGCTGCCGAGTGTGAGGGCGATAGGCCCGACGGCAAAGCCTGTGCGATACTGCGGCTGGTTGTTCGGCATCTGACACCTGCCGTGCGACCCGACGACGTCCTGTCCGGCCTCCGAGCTGCGGCCGACCTGGCGCCGCCGGTCCCCGCTGCGGTGACCAGGCTGGCGCAGGGGCCGCTCGATGCGGAGTCCGGCGCGGTGACCGACCCGCTGGCGCCCGACCGCGACGCTGCCACGGCCGCCCCATCCACGGCCGCCGGGCCACGCGCTGCGAAGGCGGCGAGCGGGATCTCCCCGACAGCCGGGGACGGTACTGCGTAGGACCGCCGTCGACGCGTCGCCGATCAGCCAGGGAGCCACCCCGGTCCGGCAGACGCACTGACCAGGAGACTTTCGCCGGTCCCGCCCTACGGGCCCGGCGAGCGAGACGACAGCTCCCGTGCGGCGCCCGCGCCCCGGACAGCGGCACCGCGCTCATCACGCGGTCCGCGGCCGGAATCAGGCGCGGCGCCCGGGAGCGTGACGGGAGAACCGCCCGCATGCTCGAACCAATTGAGCCCACCGGATCCACCCAGTCCCCGGACCGTGGATTCGACGACAACAATTCGCCCGGAGACACCCTGCCGCCGCGCCGCAGGCGCCGTGCGGCGTCCCGGCCCGCCGGTCCGCCGGCGGCCGCGAAGGCCGCCGAAGCGGTGGTGAGCACCGACGTCCCGGCGGCTCAGCCCGTCGCCGACGAGGACGTCGCCTCTGCGGTGACCACCGGGGACGCGGCCGAGGTGGCGCCGGTGGCCGTTGAGGCGGCTGAGCCGGTTGCTGCCGAGGTGGCGCCCGCCGCCGTCCAGGAGGACGAGGCCAAGCCGGTCCGTGCGCGTCGCCGTGCGACCCGCAAGGCCACCGCCCCGGCCGGGGCCCCGCAGGCCGGCGAGGCCGAGGAGGCAGCCGCTCCCGCCGCCGTGGCCGCCGCGGAGGAGCCCGTCGAGGAACCGGCCGAGGAGGCCAAGCCCGTCCGCACGCGCCGCCGCGCCACCCGCAAGGTGACCGCGGCCGAGGGTGCGCCGCAGGCCGCCGAGGAAGCCGCCCCCGTGGCCGAGCCCGCCGAGCCCAAGCGCCGGGCGCGCCGCCGTGGCGATCGCATCGCGGAGCCGGCCGCCGAGGCGCCGCGCGCCGAAGAGGCCGCCGCGCCCCGCGCCGAGGAGGAGGCCGCGCCGGAGGCCCCGGTGCGCGGCCGCCGCCGGGCGCAGCGTCCGCCGACCGCCGTCTTCCAGGCGCCGGTCTTCACCGAGCCGATGTTCCAGACTCCCGAGACCGCGGCCGCCGCGCACGCCGCGGCCCGCCAGGAGGAGGCCGCCGCCGAGCCCGAGGAGCAGCCCGCCGGCCCGCGCCGCCGTCGCCGTCGCGGTGCCCCGGTGGAGCCGCAGGCCGCCGCGCCCGTCGAGGAGCAGGCCGTCGAGGAGCCCGAGGAGGCGGCCGAGCCCGAGGAGGCCGAGGAGCAGGCCGCGCACGGCGAGGAGGAAGCCGGCGAGCGCCCCTCGCGCCGCCGTCGCCGTGGTGGCCGCCGCCGCCGTCGCGGTGAGGCCGCCGAGGGTGCCGAGGAGCAGCTCGGCGAGGAGGCGGAGGCTGAGGCCGCCGCCGAGACCGAGGAGCCGGGCGCCGAGGAGCCCGAGGAGGCGGAGGAGCAGCCCGTCGGCGGCTCCAGCAGCAGCCGTCGCCGCCGTCGTCGCCGTCGCCGTGCGGGCGAGACCGCCGAGGCGGGCGAGCCGGGTGCCGACGAGCCGGAGCGTACGGTCGTCAAAATTCGCGAGCCGCGCAAGAAGGAAGAAGCGGCGCCCTCCGACGAGGTGCAGTCGATCAAGGGATCGACGCGCCTGGAGGCCAAGAAGCAGCGCCGCCGTGAGGGCCGCGAGCAGGGCCGCCGCCGGGTGCCGATCATCACCGAGGCGGAGTTCCTCGCCCGCCGCGAGGCCGTCGAGCGGGTGATGGTCGTCCGCCAGAGCGGCGAGCGCACCCAGATCGGTGTCCTCGAGGACAACGTGCTCGTCGAGCACTTCGTCAACAAGGAGCAGGCGACCAGCTACGTCGGCAATGTCTACCTGGGCAAGGTGCAGAACGTCCTGCCGTCCATGGAGGCCGCCTTCGTCGACATCGGCAAGGGCCGCAACGCCGTGCTGTACGCCGGCGAGGTCAACTTCGAGGCGCTGGGCATGTCCAACGGCCCGCGCCGCATCGAGTCCGCGCTGAAGTCCGGCCAGTCCGTGCTGGTGCAGGTCACCAAGGACCCCATCGGCCACAAGGGCGCCCGCCTGACCAGCCAGGTCTCGCTGCCCGGCCGCTACCTGGTCTATGTGCCCGAGGGCTCGATGACCGGTATCAGCCGTAAGCTCCCGGACACCGAGCGGGCGCGGCTGAAGCAGATCCTCAAGAAGATCGTCCCCGAGGACGCGGGCGTCATCGTCCGCACCGCCGCGGAGGGCGCGAGCGAGGACGAGCTGGCGCGCGACGTCCAGCGCCTGCAGGCGCAGTGGGAGGAGATCCAGAAGAAGGCGAAGGCCGCTTCCACGAGCTCCCCGTCGCTGCTCTACGGCGAGCCGGACATGACCGTCCGGGTCGTCCGCGACATCTTCAACGAGGACTTCTCCAAGGTCATCGTCAGCGGTGACGACGCCTGGGAGACCATCCACGGCTATGTCTCGCACGTCGCCCCGGACCTCGTCGACCGGCTCCAGAAGTGGACCTCGGACGTCGATGTCTTCGCGACGTACCGCATCGACGAGCAGCTGATGAAGGCGCTGGACCGCAAGGTGTGGCTGCCCAGCGGCGGTTCGCTGGTGATCGACAAGACCGAGGCCATGGTCGTGATCGATGTCAACACCGGCAAGTTCACCGGCCAGGGCGGCAACCTCGAAGAAACCGTGACGAGGAACAACCTCGAAGCGGCCGAGGAGATCGTCCGCCAGCTGCGGCTGCGCGACCTCGGCGGCATCGTCGTCATCGACTTCATCGACATGGTGCTGGAGTCCAACCGCGACCTGGTGCTGCGGCGGATGCTGGAGTGCCTGGGCCGGGACCGTACGAAGCACCAGGTCGCCGAGGTCACCTCGCTGGGCCTGGTCCAGATGACCCGTAAGCGGGTCGGCCAGGGGCTGCTGGAGTCCTTCTCCGAGTCGTGTGTGCACTGCAACGGCCGCGGCGTCATCGTCCACATGGACCAGCCGACGACGGTCGGCGGGGGCGGCAAGCGCAAGAAGAAGGGCAAGGCCGCGCCGGCCGAGCCGGTCGAGCCGCACGTCCACGAGGTCGAGGCCGCCGAGCCGACGCCGGACGGCGGTGCGCCGGAGCTGGAGCCCGCCGCGGTGACGGAGGCCGAGCTGCAGCCCGCGGTGGCCGGTGCCGACGAATGGTTCAGCAGCCCGGCGGAGGCCGAGGCGGCTGCCGGGCGTGGCCGTGGCCGCCGTCGCGTGAGCCGGAAGGTGTCCGCTCCGGCGGGTGCCCCCAAGGCCGCCGAGGAGGCCGCCGCGATCGTGCTGCCGGCCGAGCCGGTGGCGGAGCCGGTCGCCGAGCCGGAGCCCGTTGCGGCGCCGGCCGCCGAGGCTCCGGTGGCCGAGCCCGCGCCGCCGCGTGCCCGCCGCCGGGTGACCCGCAAGGTGTCCGCCCCGGTGGGTTCGCCGGAGTCCGCCGAGGTGGCCGCGGCGACGGTCGTCGTCACGGCGCCGGTGACGGAGCCCGTCGAGGCGGTTGCCGAGCCGGTGACGGAGCCGGAGGCCGAGCCCGAGGCCGCGCCCGCCGCCAAGAAGACGGCGAAGAAGGCGACGGCCAAGAAGGCCGCGGCCAAGAAGACGGCTGCGAAGAAGACCACGGCCAAGAAGGCGGCGGCGAAGAAGACCACCACCGCCAAGAAGGCCACGGCGAAGAAGACCACCGTGAAGAAGGCCGCGACGAAGAAGGCGGCGGCCAAGAAGACCGCCGCCGCCGAGCAGACCTCGGCCGCGTCGGTGTCCGCTTCCGCGGAGGACTGAGCGTGACCCCGCGCCCCGGACCGTATGCCGCGGTCCGGGGCCGGTTTGACCCCCTGGTCAAGGCCCCGTAACCTTGACCGTCGGTGTCTGTGTGACACCAAACCCCTGAGCAAACACCTCTCGGTTCCGCCGAGGGAGGCCGCTCGTCCACTCGGAGTCCACGAGACGGATTCCACGGGCCATCCCGAGCCCGTGTGAGCGGCTGGCATCAGAGGATCCGTTACCTAGCGAAAGAGAGTTCCGCGTGTACGCGATCGTGCGCACCGGCGGGCGCCAGCAGAAGGTTGCTGTTGGCGACGTCATCGAGGTTGACCGCATTTCCACCAGCAAGGTCGGCGACGCCGTCGAGCTCTCCACGCTGCTGGTCGTCGACGGTGACGCGGTCACCAGCGACCCGTGGGTCCTGGCGGGCGTGAAGGTCCAGGCCGAGGTCGTCGACCACCACAAGGGCGACAAGATCCGGATCCAGAAGTACAAGAACAAGACCGGTTACAAGAAGCGGATCGGCCACCGCCAGCTCCACACGGCGCTGAAGATCACCGGCATCGACGCTCCGGCGAAGTAAGGGACTGAGGAGACATGGCACACAAGAAGGGCGCATCGTCCACTCGGAACGGTCGCGATTCCAATGCTCAGCGGCTCGGCGTGAAGCGCTTCGGCGGTCAGGCCGTCCTCGCCGGTGAGATCCTGGTCCGCCAGCGTGGCACCCACTTCCACCCGGGCACGGGCGTCGGCCGCGGCGGCGACGACACCCTGTTCGCCCTTGAGGCCGGCGCGGTGCAGTTCGGCACCCACCGTGGCCGCAAGGTCGTGAACATCGTCCCGGTCGCCGAGTAATCTCGGCCCGGACGTAGCACAGCAGCACTCAGGGGCGGACCGCCTTTTCCTGCGAGAGCGGGAAGGCCGGTCCGCCCTTGGCGTGTTACGACAGAGACATTCGCACAGCACCACGACATTTCCCGCAGTTATCTGGAGGCACCCCACCATGACCACCTTCGTGGACCGCGTCGAGCTGCACGTCGCCGCGGGTAACGGAGGCCACGGCGTGGCCTCCGTGATGCGGGAGAAGTTCAAACCGCTGGGCGGCCCCGACGGCGGCAACGGCGGCCGCGGCGGCGATGTGATCCTGGTTGTCGACCAGGCCGTCACCACGCTCCTCGAATACCACCACCACCCGCATCGCAAGGCCACCAACGGTGCGCCGGGCGCGGGCGACAACCGTTCCGGCAAGAACGGCCAGGACCTGGTGCTGCCGGTCCCCGACGGCACCGTGGTCCTGGACGGCAACGGCGAGGTTCTGGCTGACCTCGTCGGCCAGGGCACCACCTTCATCGCCGGCCAGGGCGGCCGCGGCGGCCTCGGCAACGCCGCGCTGGCCTCGGCCCGCCGCAAGGCCCCCGGCTTCGCGCTGCTGGGTGAGCCCGGCGAGGCCCGCGACATCGTGCTGGAGCTCAAGACCGTCGCCGATGTCGCGCTGGTCGGCTACCCGAGCGCCGGCAAGTCGTCGCTGATCTCGGTGCTCTCCGCCGCCAAGCCGAAGATCGCCGACTACCCGTTCACGACGCTGGTGCCCAACCTGGGCGTGGTGACGGCCGGTTCGACCGTCTACACCATCGCGGACGTCCCGGGCCTCATCCCGGGCGCCAGCCAGGGCAAGGGTCTGGGCCTGGAGTTCCTGCGGCACGTCGAGCGCTGCGAGGTCCTCGTGCACGTCCTGGACACCGCGACCCTGGAGTCCGACCGCGACCCGGTCTCCGACCTCGACACCATCGAGGAGGAGCTCGCCCAGTACGGCGGTCTCGACAACCGCCCCCGGGTGGTCGTCCTCAACAAGATCGACGTGCCGGACGGCAAGGACCTCGCCGACATGATCCGCCCCGACCTGGAGGAGCGCGGCTACCGCGTCTTCGAGGTCTCGGCGGTCGCCCACATGGGCCTCAAGGAGCTGTCGTACGCGCTGGCCGACATCGTCGCCAAGGCCCGTGCGGCCAAGCCCGTACAGGAAGCCACCCGTATCGTCATCCGGCCCAAGGCGGTGGACGACGCGGGCTTCACGGTCACGGCCGAGGGCGAGAACTTCTTCCGTGTACGGGGCGAGAAGCCCGAGCGCTGGATCCGCCAGACCGACTTCAACAACGACGAGGCCGTCGGTTACCTCGCCGACCGCCTGAACCGCCTGGGCGTGGAGGACGCGCTGCGCAAGGCGGGTGCCCACGCCGGCGACGGCATCGCCATCGGTGCCGAGGACAACGCCGTCGTGTTCGACTGGGAGCCGATGATGGCGGCCGGGGCGGAGATGCTGGGCCGCCGTGGCGAGGACCACCGTCTGGAAGCGCCCCGGCCGGCCACGCAGCGCCGCCGTGACCGCGATGCGGCGCGCGACGAGGCGGACGAGGAGTACGACGGCTTCCGCCCCTTCTAGACGGCCCCGGGCGGGCAGTGACAACGGGGAAGGCCCCGGGAGGATCTCCTCCCGGGGCCTTCCCCGTTGTCAGGCACCTCGCGGCTGCCGCGGCGGCCGCGAGGTGTCGCAAAGCCGCTGTACGGGGCCGTGGGCGCCCCGCTGCGGGCTAGACGGCGGCCGGTGCGTCCGTGGCGTCGTCGGACTCGTGCTCGGCCGTCTCCGAGGCGTCCACGGCGTCCACATCGTTCTGCGAGCGCTGCCCGGGGATGCCCGCGAGCCGGCTCTCCATCCGCACCCGACGCTCGTCGGCCTTGGCGCACAGCGCCTGCGCGGCCTGGTTGAAGCGCACCAGGGACGGCGGGTCGGACGGGCCGAGCAGATGCTCCTTCAGCTCGGCGCGGTCGGCGGCGAGGGTGTCGTGCTCCGGGTTGCGCACGGCATCGAGGAGCGCGGCCACGCCGTCCGCCTCGGGCGTAAGGATCGTCGCCGCCCGGACGGTGGGGAAGTTGGCCCGGAAGTCGGCCTCGTCCATGCCGGAGGTGTTGGCGACCGCGTACGGCTTCTCGCTGGTCAGGTAGTCCGAGACGACGCTGGAGACATCGCTGACCAGCACATCGGCCTGGTTGAAGCAGCCGAAGATGCCGGGCCGGGCGGTGGTGATGACGAGGTGCTGCCACTCGGGGAAGGAGTTCCAGTACGCCTCCTCCCAGGCGTCCACGGCGGCCGCGACGGCGGCCGCGCGGCCCTCCTCCGGGGTGCCCTGCAGCCGCATCCGCTCCAGCTCGTCCGCGCTCTTGCGGAAGCCGGAGGTGGTGAGCCGCTGCAGCTCCTCGTCACGGCGGGCCAGTTCGGCGGCGGCCTCCGGGGCGGGCTGCGCACCGCTGCGCCGGCCGTTGGCCTCCGTGATCATGGCCTGGATGCGGGCGTTGGCGGCCTTCGCCAGCGGGTCGACGGAGCCGGTCATCGGGTGCGGCTTGTACAGCAGCCGGACGCTGTCGTCGGCCAGCAGCTCGCGGACGATGTTCTCGCCCGCCAGGATCACCGAGGTGTTGCCCGGATTGCCGTCCCAGCCCTCCCAGGTCGGGGCGTACAGCACGGTGGTCAGCCGGTCCTTCGGCGCGCCCTGGTACGGACGGATCGGGGACAGCTGCGGGCGGCCGACCTCGACGACGTCCTTGTCCTCGACGCCGATGTCGGCGAGCTGGTAGCGGTCGCGGGCCGCCGGGCCCGCCACCCAGACCTCGTCGTACGCCTTCGCGTACGGGTTGCAGGAGGACAGCTTGTCGCTCTCACCGTGGTTGATGAAGGCGTGCTTGATCGAGGGGATCCGCAGGATCTGCGAGGTCTTGCCGGAGTTCGCCGGGTGCAGCAGGACCTTGAGCGCGGAGTGCTCCAGGCGCATCAGGTTGGCGACCTTGGGGATGCAGACGATCGGGATGTCCGTGGCCTCGATCTTCTGCACCATGAAGCGCTCGCGGAGCACGATGATCGGGTTGCCGTCCAGGTCGGCGAGTGTGCTCAGCCACATGTTGGCCTGGTAGGCGGAGGAGGCGCCGCCGGAGAAGTACATGCCGACCGTCGGCCGGTACTCGGCGAGCCACTTGTCCAGCCACTCCAGGGCGCGCTGTTCGGACAGGACCCGCTTCTTGGGCAGCAGCCAGGTGCCCAGGTAGACGGTGCCGGCGGTGGACAGGACGAAGGAGACGGCGATGCCGATGCCGCCCCAGGTGGCGTCGGTGGTGATCGAGGTCAGCATCATGCCCGTCGTGGTGGGCACCGAGAAGCGCAGCAGCCGCCGGCCGGTCTGGCGGGACAGGATGCGCGGCGGGGCGTCCGAGAGCCGCAGCGCGCTCGCGTCGATGTTCCGCGTCACGAACGGCAGGCTGCGGGTCCGGCGGACCAGCACCGCGACCGCCTGGCACACGAAGTGGGTGCCGTAGAAGAGCAGCAGCGTGATGGTGAGCGGCGCCTGCTCCTCGAGCGGGTTGATGCCGTCGATGTGCAGCAGACCGACCAGTATCAGCATGTCGCGCAGCAGCTGGCGCACCGTGACATCGAAGCGGATCCGGCCGAGCACGGAGAGCAGGCCGGGCTGCTTGTGCTGGAGGATCAGGTCGAGTCCCAGGTTGACCACGGATGCGGCGATGAACAGCGGAATGACGGGCAGCAGCGCACCGACGAGCTGGGCGGTGAACGCGAGCATCATCGCGAAAAGGGCCGCGAGCTGTACGGCTCGGCGGGGGACGATTCCGGCGGAAGGCACGGGGGAGGGCTCCTGGCAGCAATAAAGGTCAGGGGGAGGCCGAGGGGGGCGGCCGGGTCCCGCGCTGCGACGCCGCCGGAGCGGCGAAACGGGACCGATGGACACCCGACCGTATGACCTTGTTGGCCTTGGTGACAATCTGCTGTGGCTCTCATCACCGCGAAAGCGGATCAATCGAACGCAACCCGCTGGATGCCGCTTCCGTCTTAAGGAATTCCCGGGAAGGCCGGCTCGAGGAATTCCCGCGAAGACCGGGCCGTCATACGGGGCCGGTCCGGCCAGGAAACCGGGCGCGGACGTCGCCGCGGCGAACCCCGGTGTCCGCGGGGGCGTCCGCCAGACGATATCCGGGCGCACCGGTGGCCGGTCCTGCCGT
Source organism: Streptomyces chattanoogensis (assembly GCF_001294335.1). Lineage (GTDB taxonomy): Bacteria > Actinomycetota > Actinomycetes > Streptomycetales > Streptomycetaceae > Streptomyces > Streptomyces chattanoogensis. Next base: position 276,373 of record NZ_LGKG01000196.1, on the reverse strand, counting down.
AGATTGCGCCCGTAGGGCCGTATTACGGGGCGAGCGATACAAGCGATTACAGGGGTAGTGCAGGTGGCAGGCGCAAAGGGCGCAAGGCAGGACGTTACGGACGCCCGGCGGATCGTGGTGAAGATCGGCTCGTCCTCGCTGACGACGGCCGCCGGAGGGCTGGACGCGGACCGGGTGGACGCCCTGGTGGACGTGCTGGCCAAGCACCAGGACAAGGAGATCGTGCTGGTCTCCTCCGGTGCCATCGCGGCCGGGCTCGCGCCCCTGGGGCTGGAGCGGCGCCCCCGTGACCTGGCCCGGCAGCAGGCCGCCGCCAGCGTCGGCCAGGGCCTGCTGGTCGCCCGCTACACCGCGTCCTTCGCGCGCTACGGCCGCCGCGTCGGCCAGGTCCTGCTGACCTCCGACGACACCAGCCGCCGCGCCCACTACCGCAACGCCTACCGCACCCTGGACCAGCTGCTGGCCATGGGTGCCGTACCGATCGTCAACGAGAACGACACCGTCGCCACCGACGAGATCCGCTTCGGCGACAACGACCGGCTGGCCGCGCTCGTCGCCCACCTGGTCCGCGCCGACCTGCTGATCCTGCTCTCCGATGTGGACGGCCTCTACGACGGCGATCCGTCCCTGCCCGGCACCTCCCGGATAGCGGAGGTCCGCGGCCCCGAGGACCTGGAGGGCGTCTCCATCGGGAGCGCGGGCAAGTCCGGCGTCGGCACCGGCGGCATGGTCACCAAGGTCGAGGCGGCCCGGATCGCGGCCGCGGCCGGCACTCCCGTCGTGCTGACCTCCGCGGTGCACGCCGCGGACGCGCTGGCCGGCGCCCCGACCGGCACCCACTTCCTGCGCACCGGCCGCCGCTCCGCCGACCGGCTGCTGTGGCTCGCGCACGCCTCCACGCCGCAGGGCGCGCTCGTCCTGGACGACGGCGCCGTCCAGGCCGTCGTGGACCGGCACTCCTCGCTCCTGCCGGCCGGCATCGCCTCCGTCGAGGGGGAGTTCTCCGCCGGGGACCCGGTCGAGCTGAGGGACGGCGGCGGCCGTGCGGTGGCCCGCGGTCTGGTCAATTTCGATGCCCGGGAAATCCCCCGATTGATGGGACGTTCGACCCGGGATCTGGCCCGTGAGCTGGGCCCCGCCTATGAGCGGGAGGTCGTGCACCGCGACGATCTGGTGCTGCTGCACCACTGAGCACCTGACGCGCCGCTGACGGCCGTCACGGCGGGAAATCATCGGGAAATCACTGCGCGGCCGCCGGGGAACACCGTCCGCGGCGCGGCGTGAAGTCCAGCCTTTCCACGGAGACCTTCGCGAAAACGGCCCCGCGAGGGCCCGCGGGCTGGTCAACTTTGATGCGGGGCGCCGCAGGGGAACGGCGCCTGCAGCGCGCGAGCGCACACGCCGAAGTACGACCGCACCAATCGGCTCCGCACCTCCGGAGGGCGGAGCGATTCGCATCACAGGAGGCCGCCGGTGAGACGAGGGCGCCCGGGGGCTCTGCCCCGAGGGACGGCGGAGCGCACACTGACCAGCGTCCGGGCCGGCGATGACGCCGGACGCCCGGACGACGAGCGTACGGAGCGGAACGGGACGGCACCGGCGGCGCCGGAGGGCGGGCGCCGGGAGGCGTCCCGGCTGTGGCACATCACCTTGAGCGTCTCGGGGGCGGAGGCTCCCCTGAAGGAGGTCCGGCGCTCGCTCGAACAGCTCGCCCATGACCATCCCTTCCTGCTGACCAGCCGCTATGCCAACGACCACGCCGAGATCCGCTACTGGGAGGAGGCCCGGGACCTGCACGACGCCGCGGCGGTCGCGCTGCGGCTGTGGGGCGAACACCGCTCGACGGCCAAGCTGCCGCCATGGGAGATCGTCGGCCTGGAGGTCATCGACCGCGAGACCTATCACCAGCGCATCGCGGAGGGCTACGGGCCGCCACCGGCGTCGCCGGTGGGTGTGCATCCGTACTAGGCCCCGCATGGCACCCCGCGCCGGGGTGGGCCGGGGCAGGGGCCGTTGTGGGTTGCGGTGGGTGACGTCCGTGATCCACAGGCCCGGCCCACTGATGTGACCGGCGTCCCGCACTGTGAAATCGGGCGTAGCTGTTGTCGGCGGCCGAGCTAGGCTTCGGCCATGACCAGCAGCGCATCCCACACCTCGCCCGTCCTCGAGACCGCCCGCCGTGCGAAGGAGGCGGCCGCCGTCCTGGCGCCGCTGCCGCGTACGGCCCGCGACGGGGCGCTGCTCGCCATCGCCGACGCCCTGGTGGCGCGTACCGACGCCATCGTCGCCGCCAACGCCGAGGACATCGCCAAGGCGCGGGCCGCCGGCACCTCGGAGTCGATCGTGGACCGGCTCACCCTCACCCCCGAGCGGATCGCGGCGATCGCCGCGGACGTCCGCGACGTCGTGGCGCTGCCCGACCCGGTGGGCGAGGTGGTCCGCGGCTCGACCCTGCCCAACGGCCTGGACCTGCGCCAGGTCCGGGTGCCGCTCGGTGTGATCGGCATCATCTACGAGGCCCGCCCCAATGTGACCGTGGACGCCGCGGCGCTGTGCCTGAAGTCCGGCAACGCCGTGCTGCTGCGCGGCTCGTCCTCCGCGTACGCCTCCAACAGCGCCCTGGTGGAGGTGCTGCGGGACGCCGTCGAGGGCGCCGGGCTGCCCGCCGACGCGGTGCAGCTGGTGCCCGGCGAGAGCCGCGACTCGGTGCGGGAGCTGATGCGCGCCCGCGGCCTGGTGGACGTGCTGATCCCGCGCGGCGGCGCCTCGCTGATCCGTACGGTCGTCGAGGAGTCCACCGTCCCGGTGATCGAGACCGGCACCGGCAATTGCCATGTCTACGTCGACGAGGCCGCGGACATCGACATGGCCCTCGACATCCTGATCAACTCCAAGGCCCAGCGGCCCAGCGTCTGCAACGCCGCCGAGACGGTCCTGGTGCACGCCGGGATCGCCGAGAAGTTCCTGCCGCGCGCCCTGGAGGCGCTGACCCAGGCCGGTGTGGTCGTGCACGGCGACGCCGCCTGGCAGCAGGCCGGCCCCGGGCTGGTCGCCGCGGCCACCGACGAGGACTGGGCGACGGAGTACCTCTCGTACGACATCGCGGCCGCCGTGGTGCCGGACCTGGACGCGGCGGTGGCGCACATCCGGCGCTGGACCTCCGGCCACACCGAGGCGATCGTCACCACCTCGCAGGCCGCCGCCCGCCGGTTCACCCAGTTGGTGGATTCCACGACCGTGGCGGTCAATGCTTCCACCCGCTTCACCGACGGCGGGCAGTTCGGCTTCGGCGCCGAGATCGGCATCTCCACGCAGAAGCTGCACGCCCGCGGCCCCATGGGCCTGCCGGAGCTCACGTCCACCAAGTACATCGTCACCGGGGACGGACACACCCGCTAGCGCCCCGCGGCGGGGCGCGGCGGGCAGGGGCCGCTGTAGGTTGCGGTGGGTGGTTCTTCCGTAGCCGGATCCCTGCCCAAAACGCGCGGCCGGGGCTAACCTGGACGGGTGCCGGACGACGTGGGGGGCCAGCCGTTCCCGGACGGCGAGGAGCCCGACGAGCACCACCACGGGAGCCACGGAAGAGCGGATGAGGAATTCGCTTCCGTGGTCTTCGACGAGGAATTCGTCCGGTCCGCACGCATCCATGAGCCCTCGGCGGTCGAGCGGATGCTGGCCGCCGCCGAGGCGCGCGCCGAGGCCGAGGCGGCCCGCTCGGGGCCCGGCTTCGGCACCGAGAGCGCGGACGGCGACGGGACCACCCGTCGCACCGATGACTACGACCTGTACGGCGACTACGGCGACTACTCCGAGCACGGCCCGTACGGCCCCTACGGCGGCTCGCTGCGGCCCTATCGGGGCGGGCCCCGCTGGCACCGGCCGATGGCGTGGGTGCTGGCCGTCGTGATGGGTATCGGGCTGGTCGCCCTGGCCTTCAGCGCCGTCTACCGCGGGGCCTCGGGCAGGAACCAGAGCCCGGCGCCTCGGCCCGCCTCCACCGAGCCCGCCGCCGGCGAACCGTCCTCCGGCGGCCCCAGGGGCGCCCGTACGATACGGCCCGGCCTGCTGCCCTCCGCATCGGCCGAACCGGCGCCGCCGCCGGCCTCCGCGGCGCCCCGGGCGCACTGAACGGCATGGGCGGGGGCAGCCGGTGCGCCGGGCGCCCGGCGGGAGATGCGGAGCGGTCCGGTGAAGTTGGCGTCCGTCCCGGCGTTTACCTTCGCTGCGGCGGACCTACCCTAGTTGTATGACCGGGCCTGGTGACCCTCCCGAGGGGACGCCCAACGGCGCCCCGGGAGGCGGTGAGGACGAATACCGATCCGTTGTCTTCGACGAATCGTTCGTGCGCGCTGCACGGCTGCAGGAATTCTCCGCCGACGAGCGGCTGGGTGAGCAGCACTCGCCTGCCGTCAAGCCCCGGCACCGCTGGCTGCTCCGTGCCGCCGGCGGCTCCCGGCAGGCGATCCTGCTGGTGCTGCTGATAGTGCTGGCCTTCGGCACCGCCGTCTACATGGGCATCCGCCATCCGTACAAGACCCCCGACACGGTCCGGGTGCAGCCCCTGCGCTCCGCGGTCGTCCCGCTCGCACCGTCCCGCACCGTGCCCGGCGCGACGCCCGAGGATCTCTTCGCGCACAGCCCGGCGAAGGATTTCCGGGTCGGCGCCGCGGGCATCAACCTGCCCCCCGTCGCCCGCACCGAGCACTTCTCCGACGGCCAGATCGTCTCCGCCCTGACCATCGCGAAGGACTACCTCGTCCGCTCCTCGCTGGACTCGGCCACGCTCACCGGCGGTTCCGTACGGCCGGTGCGGCTGCTGCTGGACACCGGCCAACTCGACCAGTTCGACCGGAGCATGGCGCACCCCGACGACAACGGCCGCCATGCGGCGACGGGCTGGCTGGTGCGTTTCGACCCGCAGCAGATCAAGCTCGCCGACCGGAACGTACGGGTCAACGGCACGCTGTCGGCCGCGGAGTTGAGCCCGGACGCGCTCGATGTCACCGCCGACTACACCTTTGTCTACGCCGTACGGCCCACCGACCAGGCGCTGAAGAACGGCCCCGCCGACCAGGGCGTGGGCAAGGTCACCCCGGGCGCCGCCTCGCTGTTCACCGTCCGGCGCGAGGTGCACTTCCGGATCGACCGGGACGACCTGACCGACCACCGCCTGGAAGTCGTGCAGAGCAACCTCCAGGCGGGGCCGCTGGCCTGCTCCTCGGAGCCGGCCGACACCCTGCGCCCGCTGCTCGCCGGGCAGCAGGCCGGGAACGACCGGCCGTCGAGCACCGACCCGTACGCCAGGAGCCGGGCCAACCCCTCGCTCTGCGGTGAACTGGCGGCCGGCGCCCAGCCGACCCCGGCCCACCCGATCGGCTAGTACGGTCCGGTCCGCCCTGTCGTTCTCCGGCCCGTCAGGAGCCGCCCGAGCCGCTGCCGCTCCCGGATCCGCTGCCGCCGCCGGAGCCGTTGGCACCGCCGTCGGACCGCGAGCCGAAGACCGTGTCGCGCAGCTTGCCGCCCAAATCGCCCGCACCGCCCGCGATATCGCGCACCAGACCCATCAGCGGGTCCTTGCTGTTGCGCACCGAGTCGGCGTAGTGGGCCGCGGAATCCCGGAAGGAGTCGGACACCGAGGTGTCCTTGTCCTCGTCCCGCCGCGGGTAGTGGCCGTCCATGATCCGCTGGTGGTCGCGGCTGGCCGCCCACTTCTTCAGCTCGGCCGCCCGCACGGTGGTGAACGGGTGGCTGCGCGGCAGCAGGTTGAGGATCTTCAGCACGGAGTCGCGCAGATCGCCGCCCGACTCGTACTCCTCCGCCTGCTTGAGGAAGGCGTCGACGTTCATCTCGTGCAGATGATTGCCGCCCGCCAGCTTCATCAGACCGCGCATCGAGGCCTGCAGATCCTGCCCGACCAGCAGTCCGGCGCGGTCCGCGGACAGCTCCGACTTGCGGAACCACTCGCGCAGCGCCGTCACGATCGCCATGACCGCGACATTGCCCAGCGGGATCCAGGTGACCTTCGCGGCCAGGTTCGTCAGGAACAGCAGGATCGTGCGGTAAACGGCATGGCCGGACAGCGCATGGCCCACCTCATGGCCGATGACGGCCCGCATCTCCTCCTCGTCCAGGAGCTCCACCAGGCCGGTCGTCAGCACGATGATCGGCTCGTCCAGGCCGATGCACATGGCGTTCGGGGTCGGGTCCTGGTTGACGTACATCGGCGGGACCTTCTCCAGGTCCAGGATGTAGCAGGCGTCGCGCAGCATGTCGTGCAGATGCGAGAACTGCTGGTCGCTGACGCGGACCGAGTCCGACAGGAACATCAGCCGCAAACTGCGCTCCGGCAGCAGACCGCTGAGCGTCTTGAAGACGGTGTCGAACCCGCTCAGCTTGCGCAGCGCCACCAGCGCCGAGCGGTCCGCCGGATGTTCGTACGCCCGGGACGAGATTCCGGGAAACCGCCTGCGGTCCCGGCTGGGTACGTTCTCGCTGCCGCCTGGGCTCTCCGTCATTGGGGCCTCCCCCTGATTCGACTGCGTGTGATTCAGACTAGAGGACGCCGCCGACAGCGGATTGGATGCTCGGGCGTACGCTGGCGATCGCACCAATGCCCGTACACGCCCGTACAAAAGGAGCGCATCGTCATGCCGCATCCGAGCATGCTGCTCGCCGCCGTGGAGCAGACCTCCCGCGCCGACGGCGGCCCCGGCTGGATCCTGCGCACCGTGATCATCGTCGGTGTCCTCGGCGCGGTGGCCCTCGCGTGGTTCCTGCTGCGCGGCTACGGCAGCCAGGACTGACTCCTGGCTGACACCTGACTGACCCCTGCAGGTGCCCTCCGGCATCCGTGGGTGGAGTCGCCGTGAGCCCGCGGTGAGGTGACGCATACGATGTGGCGGACGTTACTGCCCGACCCCAGCCCGGATTGGTCCTGACGACGATGAGCCTGCACACCACCGCACAGTCCCTGGTTTCCCTGGCCTCCGAGCCCGGTCACGAGGGCGGCCACGCCAGCCTCAGCCCGTACCTGACCGGCGGTGGCGCCCTTTTCGTCCTGCTTCTGCTGCTGTGGATCACCACCCGGTTCAACCGCGACCGCTGAGCTCCGGCACCGGGCCCCCGCCATCGCGCGGCGCCAAGTAGGGTCTGACCGCATGGGAGAGCACACAGGGCCCGTGAAGCGGCGGCTGGGAGTGATGGGTGGGACATTCGACCCGATCCATCACGGACACCTTGTCGCCGCCAGCGAGGTGGCCAGCCAGTTCCACCTCGACGAGGTCATCTTCGTGCCCACGGGGCAGCCGTGGCAGAAGAGCCACAAGACGGTGTCCCCGGCCGAGGACCGGTATCTGATGACGGTCATCGCGACCGCGTCGAACCCGCAGTTCTCCGTCAGCCGCATCGACATCGACCGCGGCGGCAAGACGTACACGATAGACACGCTGCGTGATCTGCGCGCCGAGCACCGGGACGCGGATCTCTTCTTCATCACCGGCGCCGACGCGCTCAGCCAGATCCTGACCTGGCACGATGCCGCGGAGCTGGTCTCGCTCGCACACTTCATCGGGGTGACCAGACCCGGCCATGTCCTCGCGGACCCGGGGCTGCCCGAAGGGGCGGTGTCGCTGGTGGAGGTGCCCGCGCTGGCCATCTCCTCGACCGACTGCCGCACACGCGTCGCCGAGGGCGAGCCGGTCTGGTACCTGGTGCCCGACGGAGTGGTGCGCTACATCGACAAGAAACAGCTGTACCGCAGCGACCGCTGACGCACCTGAGGGAAGGGGCACCGGTGAGCGACCGCCACGATCCGCACGGGCCGCAGGACCCGTATGCCCAGGATCCGTATGCCCAGGAGCGGCAGGGTCAGCCGGTCTACACCTATGACGCCTACGGGCAGCCGGTGTACCGCGACGCCTCCCAGGGGCCGTACGAGCAGTCCTACGACCAGTACGGGCAGCCGGTGGCGCCCGCCGCCGGGTCGTACGACGGCTATGACGGCTACGGCCAGTACGGCGGGCAGCAGGGTCACCAGCCCTCCTACCAGGAGCAGTCCTACCAGGAGCAGCAGGAGTACGGCTACGACGCGTACGGCCGCGGGCAGGGGCAGCAGGGCTACGGCCAGCAGTACGACCCGTATGCGCAGCCCCAGCAGCAGCCGGGCCGGCAGCAGACGCAGCAGCAGGCCCAGCCCCAGCAGGACTGGATCCCGCAGCAGGCCCCGCGGCCGCCGTACGAGCAGGCCCCGTACGACGAGCAGCCCCGGTACGACGACGAACCCCGTTACGACGACGAGCCCCGGGCCGCGGCCCCCGCGGCACCCTCGGGCAAGCCCTCCCCGGGCGCGCAGGAGGGCGGCTACCGCAGCGAGGAGTTCTCGTTCACGGAGGAGGACGAGGACCCCGAAGACGTCATCGACTGGCTGAAGTTCACCGAGAGCCGCACCGAGCGGCGCGAGGAGGCCAAACGGCGCGGCCGCAGCCGGATCGTGGCGCTGTGCGTCGTGCTCGCGCTCCTGGCGGCCGGCGGTGTCGGCTATCTGTGGTGGGCGGGCAAGCTGCCGGGGCTGGCCGGGCCGGGCGCGGACAAGGCCGCCGCCGCCGGCGGGCAGAAGCGCGACGTCCTGGTGGTCCACCTGCGCGACACCAAGAGCGGCAACAGCTCGACGGCGCTCCTGGTCGACAACACCACCACCCACAAGGGCACCACCGTGCTGCTGCCCAACAGCCTCGTCCTCACCAAGGACGACGGCACCCCCACCACGCTCGCCAAGTCCGTCAAGGAAGACGGCGCCGACGCCACCAAGGACTCCCTCAACGCCCTCCTGGGCACCGACGTCAAGGCCAGCTGGCGGCTGGACACCCCGTATCTGGAGAACCTCGTCGAGGTGGTCGGCGGCGTCACCCTCGACACCGACGCCACGGTGCCCGGCGCGAAGAAGGGCGACTCCCCGCTGGTCAAACGGGGCCGCGCGCAGGACCTGAACGGCCCGGCGGCCGTCGCCTACGCCACCTACCAGGGGCCCGGCGAGACCCAGACCAAGCAGCTGGCGCGGTTCGGGCAGATCATGCAGGCCACCTTGAAGAAGGTCTCCAGCGACGCGGACGGCGCCACCGCCACCGTCAAGACGCTGCTGCAGGTCCTCGACCCGCCGCTGACCGAGGCCGAGCTGGGCAGCTCGCTGGCGCAGCGCGCGGAGCTGGCCAAGACCGGCGCCTACCGCACGACACTGATGCCGGTGCAGACGAACGGCACGCTCAGCCAGGCGGCTGCGAACGCCGTGGTCAAGGACGTGCTCGGCGGCGCGGTCAAGAAGGCCGCCCCCGATGCGGTCGCCCGCGTCGCGGTGCGCAACGCCAGCGGTACCAAGGCCGCCACCGGAAAGGCCCAGGTCGCGCTGCTCAACGGCGGCTACACCTTCGTCGACGACGGCAGCGAGACGGTGGCCAGGGCCACGTCCCTGGTGACGTACGCGGACGCCGCCAAGAAGGCGAAGGCCGTCGAGGTCGCCAAGACGCTGGGGCTGCCGGCCGGTGCGGTGCGGCAGGGCAAGGGTGCCCCGAACGCCGACATCACGGTCGTGCTGGGCCAGGACTACAAGGGCTGACCAGCAGGTCAGAGCGGTCGGCGGGCCGGTCCACGGTGCCGCCGGCCGGGGGCTTCGAAAAGGCTTCCGGGAGTGTCGGAGGTCCGTGAGACCCTTGAGGGGTGTTCGACCGCCTCCCGGCCGCCCCGGCCGGCGGGCCGCCCCCGACCCGGAAAGCCGCTTGTGACCGCCACGGACCGTTCCCTCGAGCTCATCAATGCCGCCGCGCAGGCGGCTGCCGACAAGCTCGCGCACGACATCATCGCGTACGACGTCAGCGACGTCCTCTCGATCACCGACGCCTTCCTGCTGGCGTCGGCGCCCAGCGACCGTCAGGTCAAGTCGATCGTCGACGAGATCGAGGAGCGGCTGAACAAGGAGCTCGGCGCCAAGCCGGTCCGCCGCGAGGGCGACCGCGAGGCCCGCTGGGTGCTGCTCGACTACGTCGACATCGTGGTGCACGTCCAGCACAGCGAGGAGCGCGTCTTCTACGCCCTCGAGCGCCTGTGGAAGGACTGCCCCGAGATCGACCTGCCCGAGGAGGCCAAGGCCACCCGTGGCAAGGCCGCGGCCCACGCCCAGGCCACGGCGGGCGCGCAGGACGGAGAGCTGCACTGAACGGCACGAAGACCGACCGGGGCCGCCGCGTCGTCCTGTGGCGGCACGGCCAGACGGCGTGGAACCTCGAGCGCCGCTTCCAGGGTTCGACGGACATCGAGCTGACCGAGACCGGTCTCGGCCAGGCGCGCCGCGCCGCCCGGCTGCTCGCCGCCCTCAAGCCGGACGCGATCATCGCCTCCGACCTGCGGCGCGCCGCCGCCACCGCCGACGAGCTGGCCGTCCTCACCCGGCTCGAGGTGACGCATGACGCGGCCTTGCGCGAGACCTACGCGGGTGCCTGGCAGGGCCTGACGCACGACGAGATCCTCGCGCAGTACGGCGAGCAGTACACCGCCTGGAAGCGCGGCGAGCCGGTGCGCCGTGGCGGCGGCGAGCTGGAGACCGAGGTCGCCGACCGCGCCGCCCCGGTGGTGCTCAACCACGCCGACAAGCTGCCCGACGGCGGCACCCTCGTCGTCGTCAGTCACGGCGGCACCATACGCACCACCATCGGCCGCCTGCTCGGCCTGGACGCCCACCACTGGGAGGGCCTGGGCGGCCTGTCGAACTGCTGCTGGTCCGTCCTGGGCGAGGGCGCCCGCGGCTGGCGCCTCCTGGAGCACAACGCCGGCACGCTCCCCGAGCCGGTCCTCGGCGACGACGACTGACGCCCGGACCGGCCCCCGGGGACCGGATTTCACATCTGGGCAGGTCGCAGGCTAAAGTTCTTCTTGTTCACGGCGCCGCCGGGGGAAACCCGGGGGAGCGGAACAAGACCCGGGGCTATAGCTCAGTTGGTAGAGCGCCTGCATGGCATGCAGGAGGTCAGGAGTTCAATTCTCCTTAGCTCCACAGCCCGGATGATCCCGTCCCCTCCTGTGAGGGGGCGGGATCTTCGCGTTACCCGGTCGTCACCGGGTCGGCGTCCTCGTATGACCGGACCTCGTCGCAGTTCCGCGCGGCCCTGTGAGCCGGGCCGCAGATGGCCGATGTCTCCCGCGCGGGCCAACGCGAGGGTGGGGAAGCCCTCTTGGCGTCCGTACGCAAGGAAGGGTGCTCACCCGGGCGGGCGCGGCGGCTCTCGGCGCGGTCACCGGGTCGGCGCAAAGGCGGGCCTGACCCCGTCGGTAGTCCGTGGCAGAATCGGACGGCGCCCAGGGGAGGAGTGATCGCGATGCCCACAAGCATTCTTGAGGAGGTCAATGACCTGCTCGAATTGGCCGAGGCGCAGGGATATGACTGGCTGCCCGAATACGCGCTCCGCTTCACCTGCCCCGTTGACGGTCACGGCGCCCACTGCCGAGGGAGGGTCGCTTCCGCTTTGCAGTGTCCTTCGTGTGGTTCCTCCCATGTCGCCCAGGTGCTGGGCGACAATGGCGGTATTTCCTTCGTCTGTACGGCCTGCGGCCACAGTTGGAGCTGACGAATGGGCGCTCACAGCAGAAAATGCGACTGGTGCGGCAGCGGTACGCCCATCGTCCGTGACATGGAACCGGTCAACTCCGACTACCAGTACTGGTGCGAGGAATGCGCCCGTGCTCTGGTCATAAAGGGCGACCCCATCGAGACCTACCGCGAACTGGACGGGGAGCCGATCTACGGGCGGCTGCTGGACGAGCACTGCACGCTGAAACGCTTCTACTCCTTCGCCAGGGCCTGACACCGGCTGCCCGGACCGGGGAAGGCGCGGCCGGCCGGACGCCGTTCGCCGGTGCGTCACGCCTCCCGTCGGCCGGTCAGTTCCGAGGTGTGCGGGGCCGGTTCACCCACCGTCGGCGGGGCGGATGCCAAGGTCCCGCCCACCGGGCTCACCGAGCCGCCACAGCCGGGCCGCGGCCAGTGCGAGCAGCGCCAGCCCCGCGATCGGATAGACAGCGGAGAGCAGCATCTGGACGCCGTTCTGGTGCAGTTCCTCGTGCCGGTGCCAGCGGTGCGGCACCCACCACAGCGCGAACGAGCAGAACACGAGGCCCGTCACCGAGGCCGTCACCCACCAGCGCCGGGCGGCCCGGCCGCTGCGGCGCAGCGCCTCGGAGCCGAACAGGATCAGCATCGGTACGCCCCACACCCAGTGGTGCGACCAGGAGATCGGGCTGACCAGCAGGGCGGTCGCGCCGCAGGCGACGGCGGCCCAGGCACGCTCGCCGCGCAGCAGCGATCCGGCCGCCAGCGCCAGCCCGAGCACGGTCGTCAGACCGGCCACGACGACGTAGGCCGTGCCCGTCTCGTGGGTGTGCAGCAGCCGGGCGAGGACGCCGCGCAGCGACTGGTTCGCCGTGATCTCCACCTCACCGACCCGGTCGGCGGCGAAGACGATCTCGGTCCAGAAGCGGTGCGAGTCCCGCGGCAGTACGAGGGCCGCGGCGAGGGCGGTGACGAGGAAGGTGACGGTGGCGACGGCGGCCTGCCGCAGCCAGGGGTTCCAGGCGGCGCGCGCCCCCGCACCGGAGCGCAGCAGCCGCCCCGCGCGGACGGCTCCGGCCAGCGCGAGGAAGACGGCGAACAGCGCCGGGGTGAGTTTGATGCCGGCCGCGACGCCGATCCCGGCCCCCGCCCAGCGGTTGGTCTCCTTGCGGGTCAGGTCCCACAGCACCAGCACGGCGAGCAGGAGGTTTATCTGCCCGTAGCGCAGGGTCGTCCAGACCGGCTCCACCCACACCAGCAGCGCGGAGACCGCCAGCGCCGCCGCGGGCCGGGGGAGGTGTCGCGGCCGGCCGGCCAGGCGCAGCGAGAGGTGTACGGCACAGACGAACAGCGCGAGATTGCCGGCGGTGGCGAGGGTGCGCATCGCCGGGACGCCGACGAGGGTGAGCGGGGTGAAGAGCAGCGCGGCGAAGGGGGGATAGGTGTTGGGGAGGTTGGCGGAGGTCGCCACCATGTCGTAGAGGTCCCGGCCGTTGCGGGCGGTCCAGCCCTCGGCGCGGTAGACCATGAGGTCGATCATGGTCACGTGGGCGAGCCGCTGCGCGATCCAGAAGGCGGTGAAGGAGGCCGCGCAGGCCAGGGCCGCCGCCAGGGTCGGGTGCCGCCGCAGGAGGCTCCGTACGGGGGCGGTGCCGTGGGGGTCGGTGGGCTGTTCCAGCTCCAGCGCGGTCACGGCGTACGGCTCCCCAGGACGAATCGGGCACGGCTCGTCGACAGTACCGCGGCGCCCTCCGCGGGGCCCCGGCAGAACGATTTGGCGAAAGCCCGGGAGGGCCGTGTAATGTAGGCGATGCCGCAGCGGGAAACCGGGCGGAAACACAGCAAGGGGCTATAGCTCAGTTGGTAGAGCGCCTGCATGGCATGCAGGAGGTCAGGAGTTCAATTCTCCTTAGCTCCACAGTAGACAGAGCGGGTCGTCCGAATCGGACGACCCGCTCTGTTGTGTATAAGGGGGCGGTACCGCCCTGACGGTGGGGAGTTTCTCCCGGGTTGTCCTGGTGCTCCGTCAGTGGCTCGCCGTGTCGAGCGAGTTGGCTGCCCCTCCTGATCCCCTTCCGGGCCCTCTCCGTGCCCGTTCCGGTGCAGTCCTTGCCATTCCTTGGGTTCTTCTTGGCGATCGCATGCCCCTGACATGAACAGATCACCGAAAGAGTGGCGGATCGCGTGACCGTCACCACACCAGGGGGTTACATGAGATCAAGCCGCACAAGAGCACTGCGCGTCCGCACCGGTCCGGTCTGGGCGGCGGCGCTGCCGCTGGTCGCCGGTGCGCTCGCGCTCGGCGCACCCGCGGCCGACGCCGCGGGCCACGACGGCGGCCGGCACGCGCTGCTGGGCACCAAGCCGCTGTGGGCCACCAGCAAGACCGACCGGGGCGCCACCGCCGACTCCACCGGTATCACCGCCCGCGTCTATCTGGCCGGCCGCGACGCCAAGGGCCTGGCGGGCTACGCGAGGGCGGTGTCCGACCCGCACTCCGCCTCGTACGGGAAATATCTGAGCGCCGCCCAGGTGCGCGCCCGCTACGGAGCGACGCGCGACCAGATAACCAAGGTGACCGACTGGCTGACGAAGTCCGGCCTCAAGGTCACCGGCACCACCAACCGCTATGTCACGGTCAAGGGCGACGCGGCCGCTGCCGAGCGCGCCTTCGCCACCGACCTGCACAACTACCTCAAGAGCGGCCATACTTACCACGCCCCGTCGGCCACCGCCTCCGCGCCCGCCTCCCTGGCCGACGCGGTGCTCACGGTCACCGGTCTGGACAACGCGCCGCGGTTCGCCCGGCACCACTCCACCCAGCTGCCGCCGCCGTCCCCGGTCTTCCGTAACTCCGGCCCGTTCTCCTCGTACTACGGTTCCCGTACGGACCGGGGCCTGCCGTCGGCCTACGGGCACAAGGCGCCGTACGCGGTCAAGGGATACACCGGCAAGCAGCTGCGCGCCGCCTACGGGGCGAAGAACTGGACCGGCAAGGGCGTCACCGTCGCGATCACCGACGCCTACGCCTCGCCGACCATCTCCCGCGACGCGGGCAAGTACGCCGGCCGCAACGGCGACCCGGCCTACCGCTCCGGCCAGCTCTCCCAGGTGCTGCCCGAGAAGTACTCGCACATCAAGGAGTGCGACGCGGCCGGCTGGTACGGCGAGGAGACCCTCGACGTGGAGGCCGTCCACGCGGTCGCACCCGACTCCGACATCGTCTACGTCGGCGCCTCCTCCTGCGCGGACGACGATCTGCTCGACTCGCTCGGCAAGATCGTCGACGGGCACCTCGCCGATATCGTCTCCAACTCCTGGGGCGACATCGAGGCCAATGAGACCCCGGACGTGGCCGCCGCGTACGACCAGCTCTTCCAGCAGGGCGCCGTCCAGGGCATCGGCTTCTACTTCTCCTCCGGTGACAACGGTGACGAGGTCGCCCACACCGGCATCAAGCAGGTGGACACCCCGGCGAACTCCGCCTGGGTGACCGCGGTCGGCGGCACCTCTCTGGCCGTCGGCAAGCGTGACGCGTACCAGTGGGAGACCGGCTGGGGCACGCTGAAGGCGACGCTGTCGGCGGACCGCGAGAACTGGACCGGCTTCCCGGGAGCCTTCAGCAGCGGCGCGGGCGGTGGCGTCAGCAAGACCGTGCCGCAGCCCTTCTACCAGCGCGGGGTCGTGCCGGACAGCCTCTCCGCCGTCGCCCTGAAGGGCGCCATGCGCACGGTTCCGGACATCGCGGCGGTCGCCGACCCCAACACCGGATTCCTGGTCGGCCAGACCCAGACCCTGCCGGACGGAAAGCTCGGCTACGACGAGTACCGCATCGGCGGCACGTCCCTGGCGGCGCCGGTGATCGCGGGCGTCCAGGCGCTGGCCCAGCAGGCCCGGCACGGGGTGGCCATCGGCTTCGCCAATCCCGCCATCTACCAGCGTTACGGCACCGCCGCGTACCACGACGTCACCGACCACCCGCTGGGTGCCGGCCGGGACCTCGCGGTCGTCCGGGTCGACTACGTCAACGGCGCCGACGACAGCAAGGGCACCACGACCTCGCTGCGCAGCCTCGGCAAGGACAGCTCGCTGAAGGCGGCCGTCGGCTACGACGACGTCACCGGTGTGGGCTCGCCGGGTGCCGGATATGTGAGCTCCTACCGCCCATGAGGCACTGCGGCCGTCCCTGAGACGGGAGCGCACGGGCGCGGGGCCCGCACCGGGGGAATCCTCGGCGCGGGCCCCGTACGCCCTGCGGTACCCTGACGCCATGCGTGCCGTACGCCTTCTGCTTAGCGGGCCGCGCTGAATCAGTCCCGACCGGGTCTACCGCTGTGGCCGCCCGGGTCGGTGTCGGCGCGGCGTCCCCTCCTGTGCGAGGGGCATTTTTGTTTCCGCAGAAAGCCGTGTCGCAGCAGCCGCAGGCAGAGACGAATGATGGAGCTTTGAGGACGATGAGCGAGACGACCAACGCTGCCGAGACCACGGCAGCGCCGCACCGCTATACGGCCGCGCTGGCCGCCGACATCGAGGCACGCTGGCAGGACTTCTGGGAGGAGAACGGGACCTACGAGGCCCCGAACCCCGGAGGAGAGCTGGCCGGCGACGCCGACCGGGTGGCCCGCCCCAAGAAGTTCGTCATGGACATGTTCCCCTACCCGTCGGGTGCGGGACTGCATGTCGGCCACCCGCTGGGCTTCATCGCCACCGACGTCTACGCCCGCCACCTGCGCATGACGGGCCACAACGTCCTGCACACCCTGGGCTTCGACGCCTTCGGCCTGCCCGCCGAGCAGTACGCCGTCCAGACCGGCACCCACCCGCGGGTCTCCACCGAGGCCAACATCGTCAACATGCGGCGCCAGCTGCGCCGCCTGGGCCTGGGCCACGACCCGCGCCGCTCGGTCGAGACGATCGACCCGGCGTACTACAAGTGGACCCAGTGGATCTTCCTGCAGATCTTCAACTCCTGGTACGACCCGGAGGCGGACGCGGCGCGTCCGATCGACACCCTGGTCGCCCAGTTCGAGTCCGGCGCCCGCCCCACCCCCGACGGCCGCGCCTGGAGCGAGCTGAGCGCCCTGGAGCGCGCCAACGTCCTGGGCGAGTACCGCCTGGCGTACGCCTCGGACGCACCGGTCAACTGGTGCCCCGGCCTGGGCACCGTGCTGGCCAACGAGGAGGTCACCGCCGACGGCCGCTCCGAGCGCGGGAACTACCCCGTCTTCAAGGCCAAGCTGCGCCAGTGGAACATGCGCATCACCGCCTATGCCGACCGGCTGCTGAACGACCTGGACGCGCTGGACTGGCCCGAGGCCATCAAGCTGCAGCAGCGCAACTGGATCGGCCGCTCCGAGGGCGCCCGGGTCGACTTCCCGGTGGGTGACAACAAGATCACCGTCTTCACCACCCGCCAGGACACCCTGTTCGGCGCCACGTACATGGTGCTGGCCCCGGAGCACGACCTGGTCTCGGGCGCCGACGGCGCGTCCTCCATCGTCCCGGACGCCTGGCCCGAGGGCACCCACGACGTATGGACCGGCGGTCATGCGACCCCGGCCGACGCCGTCGCCGCCTACCGCAAGCAGGCCGCCGCCAAGTCGGATGTCGAGCGCCAGGCCGAGGCCAAGGACAAGACCGGCGTCTTCACCGGCGCCTTTGCGACCAACCCGGTCAGCGGCGAGCGGGTCCCGGTCTTCATCGCCGACTACGTCCTGATGGGCTACGGCACCGGCGCGATCATGGCCGTCCCGGCGCACGACAGCCGCGACTTCGCCTTCGCCCGCGCCTTCGAGCTGCCGATGCGCTGTGTCGTCGAGCCGTCCGACGACCGGGGCACGGACCCGTCCACCTGGGACGAAGCCTTCTCCTCGTACGACGCCAAGATCGTCAACTCGTCCGACACCACCATCTCGCTGGACGGCCTGGGCGTGACCGAGGCCAAGGCCAGGATCACGGCATGGCTGGCCGACCAGGGCATCGGCGAGGGCACCGTCAACTTCCGGCTGCGCGACTGGCTGTTCAGCCGTCAGCGCTACTGGGGCGAGCCGTTCCCGATCGTCTACGACGAGGACGGCGTGGCGCATGCGCTGCCCGAGTCGATGCTGCCGCTGGAACTGCCGGAGGTCGACGACTACTCGCCGCGCACCTTCGACGCGGACGACGCCGACACCCAGCCGGAGACCCCGCTGTCCCGCAACGAGGACTGGGTCAACGTCGAGCTGGACCTGGGCGACGGCGTCAAGCGGTACCGCCGCGAGACCAACACCATGCCCAACTGGGCGGGTTCGTGCTGGTACGAGCTGCGCTACCTGGACCCGAACAACAATGATGCGCTGGTCGACCCGGCCGTCGAGCAGTACTGGATGGGGCCGCGCGAGGGGCAGCCGCACGGCGGCGTCGACCTGTACGTGGGCGGCGCCGAGCACGCCGTACTGCACCTGCTGTACGCCCGCTTCTGGTCCAAGGTGCTGCACGACCTGGGGCACGTCTCGTCCGCCGAGCCGTTCCACAAGCTGTACAACCAGGGCATGATCCAGGCGTACGTCTACCGGGACGCCCGCGGCATCGCCGTCCCGGCGGCGGAGGTCGAGGAGCACGACGGTGGCGTGTACTACTACGAAGGCGGCAAGGTCTCCCGGCTGCTGGGCAAGATGGGCAAGTCCCTGAAGAACGCCGTCACGCCGGACGAGATCTGCGCCGAGTACGGCGCGGACACGCTGCGGCTGTACGAGATGGCGATGGGCCCGCTGGACGTGTCCCGCCCCTGGGACACCCGGGCCGTCATCGGCCAGTACCGCCTGCTGCAGCGCCTGTGGCGCAATGTGGTGGACGAGGCGACCGGCGAGGTCACCGTCGTCGACACCGAGGCGGACGAGGCCACCCTGCGCGCCCTGCACAAGGCCATCGACGGCGTCACCCAGGACATGGCGAACCTGCGCTTCAACACCGCCATCGCCAAGGTGACCGAGCTGAACAACCACCTGACGAAGGCGGGCGGCCCGATTCCCCGCACGGTCGCGGAGCGGCTGGTCCTGCTGATCGCCCCGCTGGCCCCGCACATCGCCGAGGAGCTGTGGCGCAAGCTGGGCCACACCGAATCCGTGGTGCACGCGGACTTCCCGGTCGCCGACCCCGCGTATGTCGTGGACGAGACCGTGACCTGCGTCGTGCAGGTCAAGGGCAAGGTCAAGGCCCGGCTGGAGGTCGCCCCGACGATCTCCGACGCGGACCTGGAGGCGGCCGCGCTGGCCGACCCGGGAGTGGTCGCGGCGCTGGGCGGCGCGGGCATCCGGAAGGTGATCGTGCGGGCGCCGAAGCTGGTGAACATCGTCCCGGCGTAACCGGCCGGCGGCGCGCCCGGGGACCGCTCCGGGCGCGCCGTGGACCGCTGTATCAGGGATTTCCCCTACGGGCAGGTTGGGGGTTCTGCGGGAACCCCGGGCCTGCCCGCGCCGTTTACCGTTGAGGAAGGGGCGCGGGGGACGGACCGGCGCCGAGACCGCTGGGGAGAGCTCATGGAAACCGCCGGGGAGAGCTCATGGAAGTAGCCCTCGCCATTTTCGCGCTGCTCTTCGTGCTGTTCGTCGCGGCCGGGATATTCGTCACGGTCAAGGCAGTCAAGGCGGCCAAACGCGGGGTGGACCGCACGGTCGCCCAGGCCCGGCGCACCGTCGAGGACACCGGGCTGCGGGCCCGCCGGCTCGCCCAGCCGGGCGTGGTCGGTGAGCTGGCACAGCTGCGGCTCTCGCTGCGTACGTCCATGCGCGCCACGCAGGAGGTGCTGCGCGCCGGTTCGGCGGACGACGCCTCCCTCGCCGAGTCGACAGGCCTCTTCGAGCGCCTCAGCGTCCATGGCCATGAGCTGGACGACGAGCTCAGGTGCCTGGAGCGCGAGCCCGACCGCGCCACCATCGCCGCTCGCCTTCCGGACCTGCGCGAACGCATGGAGCGGATCACTCACTCCGCGGAGTCCCTGCGCTGGGCGGCCCGCGACCGGGCCCGCAAGTTCGCGGACGACGACCTGGCGGCGCTGAGCGACCAGATCGATGTCGAGGCGGGTGCGCTGCGCCACTGGACGCGGGAGCCGGTGCCGGAATCGGCGTCGGATCCGGCGGGTGAGCCGACGGCGAAGGCGGCCGCGGCGGACGGGCTGTACTCCTGGGGCCCGGTGGGTGAGGAGACTCCGGCGATCACTGCCCGGGACCCGCATGCCCGGCCGGGGTATCCGTGGGAGAAGAAGCCGGAGGCGGAGGGCGTGCCGCGGGCCGGTGGCGCGCGACGGGCCGGTGGGGCGTCAAGGGACGGTGGCGCTTCGCCGGGGGAGCGTACGTAGTCCCGACGACTCGGAGCGGAACGGGGAGGGGTGGGGGCGGGCGGGGCGGGGGGGAGAGAAAAGCTCTGCGTCGTCGACGCGGCCGCAGGCCTCTTGGCAGACCTTTGGTGAAACCTGGAAGATCTTGGGGACGGGCCCGCACTGTCGGCCGCCGGGTTCCCCGGCTAACCTCCCAGTCATGTCCCGCCATGTCGCCATCGTCACCGATTCCACGGCCTACTTGCCGCGGGCGGCAATCGAGCGTCACCACATCACGGCCGTACCGCTGACCGTCGTCCTGGGGGACCAGGCCCTGGAAGAGGGCACCGAGATCTCCGCGAGATCCGTCGCCCAGGCGCTGCAGAAGCGCCGCCCGGTGACGACCTCGCGCCCCAGCCCCGCGACCTTCGCGGACACCTATCGCGCGGTCGCGGCGAGCGGTGCGAGCGGCATTGTCTCGCTGCACCTCTCCTCGGAATTCTCCGGCACCTATGACGCGGCGGTGCTCGCGGCCAAGGAAGCGCCGGTGCCGGTGCGTGTCGTCGACACCGGAATGGTCGCGATGGCCCTCGGGTTCTGTGCCCTCGCGGCGGCCGAGGTGGCGGAGACCGGCGGGGACGTGGACGAAGCGGTGGCGGCCGCCGAGAAGCGGGCCGCGGGCACCTCCGCCTATTTCTATGTCGACACCCTCGACTATCTGCGCCGCGGCGGCCGGATCGGCGCGGCACAGGCGCTGCTCGGCTCGGCACTGGCGGTCAAGCCCCTCCTCCAGCTCGCCGACGGTCGGATCGAACTGCTGGAGAAGGTCCGTACGGCGTCCAAGGCCATCGCACGGCTCGAGGAGATCGCCGCGGAGCGGGCGGGGGAGGGCGAGGTCGATATCGCGGTTCACCATCTCGCGGCGGCGGAGCGCGCGGACGCGCTGGCCCAGCGTCTGCGGGAGCGGGTGCCGGGCCTGCACGAGCTGCATGTGAGCGAGGTGGGCGCGGTGATCGGCGCGCATACGGGGCCGGGGCTGCTGGCGGCTGTGGTGTCACCGAGGTGAGGGTGGTTCCGGTGGTCTCCTTCGGGTGACGGGGTTATCCACAACTGGCCCGTCATCCACAGAAATTGAGGCACTCCGGCGAGGTCGGCGCGAAGTGCTTAGCGTCGAGGACATGAACTCCCGACCGGTTTCGTCGTCCGTGTCCGGTGCGGTTGATGCCGCGGCCGCCGCCTCTCCTCCCTCCGCCCCTCCTCCTCCCGCCGCCTCGTCGGCTTCTGTCCGCTCGGTCATGTCGGTCCGGGAGCGGGCCGCAGCCCTGTTCAGCGAGGCGGATACGGCTGCGGGAGCCGGTCCGGCCGGCCCGGGGCCGAGTACGCCACCCGACTCGCCCGACCCGCCCCGGCGCCGGCACGACCCGCCGCGGGACCCTCACGACCACACGCCCCCGCCCGGTCCGCCCGGTCCACCGGGCTGCCGCCGCCCGGAGCGGTTGTGGCTCGCGGTGCGCGAACGGCTGCCGCTGTGGGTGCAGTTACGGTGCGGCACCGACCCGAAGGCGCTCGCCGCGCTGACCCTGGTGCTCGTGGTCGCCGTGGGGCTCGCCGTACAGCACTTCCGGGGTGCGGGTCCGGAGCCGGTACGGGCCCCGGCGGCCGCGCGGGCGGCGGTGACGCCGGACGCCGGCCTCCCCCGGCCGTCCTCCTCGCCGCCCGGCCCGGCGGCGAGCGGATCACCCGGCGGTACGGCGCGCGAGCTGGTCGTCGATGTCACGGGCAAGGTGCGGCACCCCGGGATCCACCGGCTGCCGCCGGGATCGCGGGTGACCGATGCGCTGGGGGCCGCGGGCGGAGTCCTCCGCGGGGCGAGCACCCGCGGGCTGAACCGGGCGCGGCTCCTGACCGACGGCGAACAGATCGTGGTGGGTGAGGCGAGCGCGGGAAGCATGGCGGATGCCGGGAGCGCCGCCGCGGGAGCCGGCGGCGCCGGGGGCGGTCCGCCGGGTGGCGGGGGCGCTCCCGGCGGACCGGTCAGCCTGAGCACGGCGACCGAGCAGCAGCTCGATGCCCTCCCCGGGGTGGGGCCCGTCCTCGCCCGGCACATCATCGAATTCCGCACCCAGCACCGTGGATTCACCGCCGTGGAGCAGCTCCGTCAGGTGACCGGGATCGGCGAGCGCCGGTTCGCCGACCTCCGTCCGCTGGTGCAGCCGTGACCACCACCCGCGCCCCGGCGCATGCCTCGGCGGGCTCGCCGTACGGCGACTCGGACCCGCATGAGGAGGGCCCGGCGGATCTCCGTCTCGTCGGGCCGGCGCTGGCGGCCTGGGGCGCCGCGGCGATGGGCCTGGGCGCCCCGGGCGGCGTGGTGGCGGGGGCCTGCGCCGGGGCGGTGGTGCTCGCGGCGCTCGCGTTACGGGTGGCGGTGGTGCGCCGACGGGGCGCCCCTTCTCCCCGGCGCCGGTCGGCCGGTGCCTTCGTGGCGCTGGCGGCGGTGCTGCTGTGTGCCGCGGCCGGGGCCGCGTCCGCGGCGCTGCATGCGGCGGATCTGCGGCGCGGGCCGCTGCCCGGCTGGGCGCAGCGGTACGGGCGCGTCACGGCCGAGCTGACGGTCACCGGCGATCCGCGGCTGACCCGGCCCAAGGTGCGCGGATCCCAGCGGACGCCCCCGGCGCTGGTGTTCACCGCCGAGGCGGTCCGGGTCACCGCACCGGACGGCGCGGTGACGGCCGTCCGTACTCCGGTGCTGGCCGTCGTACAGGGGCATGGGCGCCCTGGCGGCGAGGCACACGGCGGGCCGTTCCCGGCGTGGCGCGGGCTGCTGCCGTCGACGCGTATCCGGGTGGTGGCGCGCGCCGCACCGCCGCTGTCGCCGACGGACCAGGTCGCCGCCGTGCTGCGGGCCGAAGCCGACGAGCCACCGGTCACGACCGGTCCGCCGTCGACCCTGCAGCGGCTGGCCGGAAGCCTGCGGGCGGGACTGCGCGAGGCCACCGACGGGCTGCGGTCCGATGCGCGGGCGCTGCTGCCCGGCCTCGTCGTGGGCGACACCTCCCGGGTGCCGCCGGACCTGGACGACGCCTTCCGCGCCACCGACCTGACCCATCTGCTCGCCGTATCCGGCAGCAATCTCACCCTCGTCCTCGCCCTGCTGATCGGGCCGCCGCATCTCGCGCTGCGCGCCGAACGCCGCGGCCTGGCTCCGCGCCTCGGCCTGTCCCTGCGGGCCACCGCCCTCATCGGCGGCACCCTCGCCCTCGCCTTCGTCGTGGTGTGCCGGCCGGACCCGAGCGTGCTGCGGGCCGCGGCCTGCGGGCTGATCACCCTGCTCGCGATCGGCAGCGGCCGCCGGCGCTCCCTGCTCCCCGCGCTCGCTGCCGCGGTCCTGCTGCTGGTGCTCTACGACCCCTGGCTGGCCCGCAGTTACGGCTTTGTGCTCTCCGTTCTGGCAACTGGCGCGCTGCTCCTGCTGGCCCCGCGCTGGAGTGCCGCCCTCCAGCGGCGCCGGGTGCCGCCCCGCGCGGCCGAGGTGCTGGCCGCTGCGGCGGCCGCACAGGCGGTCTGCGCCCCCGTCGTCGCCGTGCTCGCCGCCCGGGTCGGCCTGGTTGCGGTGCCCTGCAATCTGCTCGCCGAACTGGCCGTGGCCCCGGCCACGGTCCTCGGGTTCGCGGCCCTCGCCACCGCCCCGCTCGCCCCACCGGTCGCACAGGCCCTGGCCTGGTGCGCGGCCTGGCCCGCCGAGGGCATCGCCGTGATCGCCCGTACGGGTGCGTCGCTGCCCGGCGCCGAGCTCGGGTGGCCGGGTGGCTGGCCGGGCGGTCTGCTGCTGGCGGCCGCCACCGTTGCCCTGGTCACGGTCGGCCGCCGGCTACTGCGCCGCCGTTGGCTCTGTGTGCTCTGCGTCCTGGCCCTGATCCTGGCGGTCTGCCGCCCGGCCCCGTTCACCCGTATCCTCACCGGCTGGCCGCCACCGGGATGGCGGGCCGTGGTCTGTGACGTCGGGCAGGGCGACGGTCTGGTCCTCGCCGCCGGAGACGGTACGGCCCTCGTCGTCGACACCGGCCCCGAGCCCCGCGCCATCGACCGCTGTCTGACGGACCTGGGCGTCCGCCGTATCCCGCTTCTCGTCCTGACGCATTTTCATGCGGATCATGTGGACGGCCTCCCCGGAGCGCTGCACGGCCGGGCGGTCGGCGCCATCGAGACCACCACGCTCCAAGAACCCCCGGGCCAAGCCGCGTTCGTACGCCGCAGGGCCGCGGCCGCCGGGGTGCCGGTCATCCGTGCCGTACCAGGGGAGCGACGCCGCCTGGGCCCGCTGACCTGGGAAGTCCTCTGGCCGCCCGCCCCCGCACCACTGGGCGCCCCGGTTTCGGACGCCGTCCCGCCCGACCCCAACGACGCCAGCGTCACCCTGCTCGTCCGCACCGGCGGGCTGACCCTCCTGCTGCTCGGCGACCTCGAACCGCCCGCCCAGCAGGCCCTGCTGGCCGCTCACCCCGAGCTGCCCTCCGTGGACGTCCTCAAGGTGGCGCACCACGGCTCCGCCTACCAGGACCCCCGGCTGATACGACGCCTCGCGCCGCGCCTGGCCCTGATATCCGTCGGCGCCGGCAACCCGTACGGCCATCCCGCGCCCCGTACCGTCGCGGCGCTGCGTGCCCAGGGCGCGCGGGTGCTGCGCACCGACACCGACGGGTCCCTCGCGGTCCTGGGCACCCGGGACCGGCTGACCGCGGCGGTCCGCGGCCGGCGGGGACTGCGGCGACGGCAGAGGCGGCTGCGCGGTCTCAGGGGCGGCAGACGGTGTCCGGCAGGCTCTGCCGGTCGGCGCAGGGCACGTGCTTGTACATCCGCATGATGTTCTTCGCCGTGTCGGAGTCCATGAACGCCAGGAACTTCGCGGTCAGTGAGCCGTCCTCGGGCCGCCCGTACGTGTAGAGGTACTCCACCGTCCAGAAGGGGTAATCACGTTGCTGTCCCCATTCGATGTCCGGCTCATGTCCGTCCAGCCGCACGCTGACCAGGTGCTGCCGCTTCGCCGCCGCGTACACCTCGGCGTAGCCGATCGCACCCGGCACCCGGTCCACCGCGTCCAGCAGGCTCTTGGTGCCGTTCACCTCGCAGCGCGTCAGGCGCGCTCGCTCGTCACGGTCCTTGTCGCCGCAGTCGTACGACGACACCACGCCCGGCTCCGAACGGTGCAGCACGGACGTCTCGAACGCCCGCCGGGTGCCCGAGCCCGCGTCCCGGCTGACGAGGTGGATCGGCAGGTCGTTGCCGTGCAGCTGTTTCCAGTTGGTGTACGTCCCGTCGTAGATCCTGCGCACCTGGCCGAGGGTGAGGTCGTCGACCCCGGCCTTCTCGTTGGCCACCAGACTGAGCAGGATGACGCCCACCCGCTCACCCTCCAGACGGCGGTAGAGGGACGGCGCCGGTACATCCGACACGGCGATGAAGCCCGGCCCCTCGGTGGTGGCCGGTTTCGCTTCCCGGCTGAGATTGCCCAGGCCGGACAGGCTCCCGCTCTCCAGGACGGTGATGTCGGCGCCCGCGCACCGGGCCCGGTACTGCCGGGCGATCTCCCGCATCGGCGGGGCGAACGCCGTGGACCCGTCGATGGTCAGGCGTCCGCCGGCGCACTCGCTGGGCACCGGTGCCGTGCGGCCGTTGAGCAGCAGCCCGCCCAGCAGGCCGAGCAGCACGATGAAGGTGCCGCCCAGGGCGAGGCTGAGCTTGCGCGGTCCCCAGCGTTGCGCATTGCGCCGGATCCGGCCCCCGCTGATGAACCCGCCGACGGTCACCTCACCGGGACCGCCGCCGCTCCCGGCCCCGCCTCCGTTCCCACCGTCGGCTCCGTCCCCCGGGCCCGAGAGCAGCACCAGCAGTTTGAAGTGATTGCGCTTGTTCAACGGCACTTTGGGGACGAGCAGCCGGTCGCCGTCGTGCCGCAGCCCACCGCCGTTACGGGTCAGCATGCCGACCAGATCCGTCGGGTTGGCGTCCGGCACCTCGACCCCGATGACGGTGCGCCCCGCGAACTCGACGGTCAGCGGCTCCTGGTAGTCCTGCCGCACTATGTCCTTGCCGCCGTCGTTCTCGAACCGCAGCAGCGCCAGCGTTGCGTCACGGATCTCCTGGTCCTGCCGCAGCAGCCGCAACTGCACCACGCTGTGCGCGTCCTGGGGATTCATGCCGATCGCGGTGTCCATCTGCACGCGGTAGCCGATCCGCTTCCGGCCCGGCAGAAAGCGCTCCATGGCCCAGACGGCGGCCGTCGCCACGAGCCCGGCCGCGGTCAGAATCGTCTCGGTGTCCGGCAGAGCCACGGCAACCTCGCGCAGATGATCGGGTGGTGGGATGTCTGCAATGTAGGGAGGCGGCAGAGGTTCCGAGGGCGCTTCGGCAGCCGGTCATCCACCATTCATCCACCGTCTTCCGGGGCCGGGCCGCCGCCCCGCGCAGGCCCGCCGACCGCTGGCACGGAGACGGCACGGAGACGGCACGGAACCAGGACCTCCAACCTCCAGATTCGATAGACTCGCGGCCATGAGGATGAGCGAGGGCGTCGAGTGGGGCCTGCACTGCTGTGTGACGCTGGCCTGGCTGGAGGGCGAAGGGCCCGTGTCGACGGCTCGGCTCGCGGCGTCCTTCGAGCTTCCGCAGGCCTATCTGAACAAGCGGCTACAGGCGTTGGTGAGGGCCGGAATCCTGAGTTCCACACCTGGTGCCCGCGGTGGCTTCCGGCTCGCCCGGCCGCCGGAGCGGATCAGCCTGATGGATGTCGTTGCGGCGATCGAGGGCACGGAGGACGCGTTCCGGTGCACCGAGATCCGCCGCAAGGGGTCGGGTGCCGAGGCGCCCGACCGGGAGTACGGCCGGCCCTGCGGCATTTCGACGGCGATGCGCAAGGCCGAGCTGGCCTGGCGCCGCGAGCTCGCCGCCCAGACCCTCGCCGATGTCATCGCGGGCACGCCCGCCGCGGTGGCCGACCGTACCCGCCGCTGGTTCGCCTCCGAGCGGACGCCGGGCGGATGACCATCGCACGCCCGACGCACACCGGCAGCGCACCCCGCACGGCCGTCGCCCGTACCGGAAACACGAGGGAAATCATGGAAGCCATGGACACCGCGGTCGGCCCCGATGCCCTCGACGCCTACCTCCTCCGCATCGGCGCCCTGCGCCCCGGCGCCCCGGACGTCGATGCGCTGCGCGCCCTGCACCTGGGCCATCTGCGGCATGTCCCGTTCGAGAACCTCTCCATCCACCTCGGCGAGGAGATCGTGCTCGCCGAACGGCCGCTGCTCGACAAGATCGTCGACGCCCGGCGCGGCGGCTTCTGTTACGAACTGAACGGGGCGTTCGCCACGCTGCTCCGCGGCCTGGGCTACGAGGTAGAGCTGCTGGCCGCCCGCGTCTTCGGCCCCGACGGGCTCGGCATCCCGTACGACCATCTCGTGCTGCGGGTCGATCTGCCCACCGGGCCCTGGCTCGCGGACGTCGGCTTCGGCAGGAACAGTCACCTTCCGCTGCGGCTGGACAGCCGGGCCGACCAGGAGGACCCGGGCGGTGTCTTCCGCATCGAGGAGACGCCGGACGGCGACCTCGACGTCCTGCGCGACGGCACCCCGCAGTACCGCATCGAACAACGCCCGCGCGTCCTCACCGACTTCGAGGCCGGGTGCTGGTGGCACCGCACCTCACCCCGGTCCCACTTCGTGCGGTCCCTGGTCTGTTCGCGGCTGACGGAGACCGGGCGGGTCACCCTCTCCGGCCGGTCGCTCGTGACCACCGGGCTCGGCGCCGCCCGCGACGCGCGCGAGCTGGCCGAGGGCGAGGTGCTGGCCGCCTACCGCACCTACTTCGGCATCACCCTGGACCGTGAGCCGGTGGTGGCCGGGTAGGCCGGTGGTGGCCGGGTAGGGGGAGCGCCGGACAGGCCACCACGGCCCCGGGCACCCCCCCTACTCCGCCTCCCGCCACCCCTCGTACTCCGCCGCGAGCCCGTCCAGCCGCGCCGGGTCGTAGGCCGCGTCCGGGTCCTCGACCACCACCAGCCACTGCGCGTCCTCGGCGTCGTCCTCGCCGGCCAGGGCGTCCCGTACGAGCTGGGGTTCCTCGCGGAGGCCGAGATGTTCGGTCAGTTGCTCGGCCAGCTCCTCCGCCGCATCGCGGTCGGGGAGGACCAGGACATGCCGTAGGTGTTGTGCATCGTTCACCGGACCATTGTCCGGCAGCGGGAGAGCGCCCGGAGCGGCGGCCGGGACGGCGGCCGGGACAGGGGTGTCAGTGGGGCGTGGGATGCTGGACCGCGATGGCCAGGAAGACAGCTAACGACGCCCCGCTCGCCCCCGTCACGATCGCCGTGGGCCAGGAGGACCTGCTCCTCGACCGTGCCGTGCAGCAGGTGGTGGCGGCCGCCCGCGCCGCCGACGCGGACACCGATGTCCGCGACCTCACCTCCGACCAGCTGCAGCCCGGCACCCTCGCCGAGCTCACCAGCCCCTCGCTCTTCGCCGAGCGCAAGGTGGTCGTGGTGCGCAACGCCCAGGACCTTTCCGCGGACACCATCAAGGACGTCAAGGCGTATCTCGGCGCGCCCGCCGAGGAGATCACCCTCGTCCTCCTGCACGCCGGTGGCGCCAAGGGCAAGGGGCTGCTGGATGCCGCCCGTAAGGCCGGGGCGCGCGAGGTGGCCTGCGCCAAGATGACCAAGCCGGCGGACCGGCTGGCGTTCGTACGGGCCGAGTTCCGGGCGGCCGGGCGGTCCGCGACGCCGGAGGCGTGCCAGGCGCTGGTCGATGCGATCGGCAGCGATCTGCGCGAGCTGGCGTCGGCCTGTTCGCAGCTGACCGCCGACGTCGAGGGCACGATCGACGAGGCCGTTGTCGCGCGCTACTACACCGGCCGCGCCGAGGCCTCGAGCTTCACCGTTGCGGACCGTGCCGTCGAAGGCAGGGCCGCCGAGGCGCTGGAGGCGCTGCGCTGGGCGATGGCGACCGGCGTCGCCCCCGTCATGATCACCAGCGCCCTCGCCCAGGGCGTCCGGGCCATCGGCAAGCTGGCCTCCGCCCCCCGCGGTGCCCGCCCCGGCGACCTCGCCCGCGAGCTGGGCATGCCGCCGTGGAAGATCGACCGGGTGCGCCAGCAGATGCGCGGCTGGTCGGCGGACGGCGTTGCCACGGCGCTGCGTGCGGTGGCCGCGGCCGACGCGGGCGTCAAGGGCGGCGGGGACGACCCCGGGTACGCCCTGGAAAAGGCGGTCGTCGCCATCGCCCGCGCGGCGCGGTCCCACCGCTGAGGGCCCTGGCCGGGCCGCAGCTCCCTGGCCGGGCCGCACGCCGCCGAGGGCTCCTCCGGGCCCCGCTCACCGTTCCGGCCACCAGCCCACACCGGCGATCAGCCCACACCGGCCACCCACGAACAAAGGCCCCGCCTCCGCCCCTGGGGAAGGGGCAAAGGCGGGGCCTTTGTTTCGAGCAGTTGCGGCTCCGTCGGCGGGATCCGCCGGCCGGGCCGGGTGCGCCGCACCCGCGTGGCGAACGCAGGCCGTGTGCGGCGCGGTGGTGCACCGATCAGGGAGCGGAGAGAGGGGCCGCTGGGTCCCTGTCGGCAGGGGTACTGCGGATCAAGCAGTCACGCGAAGGGTTCAGCCCTTGAGGCCCGCGACCTTCTTGGCCAGCGCCGACTTCTTGTTGGCGGCGGCGTTCTTGTGGATGACACCCTTGCTGGCGGCCTTGTCGAGCTTCTTGGCAGCCAGGGCCTGGGCCTCGGCGGCCTTCTGCGCGTCGCCGGCCTCGATGGCCTCGCGGGTGCGACGGATCGCGGTGCGCAGAGCGGACTTGACAGCCTTGTTGCGCTGACGAGCCTTCTCGTTGGTCTTGATCCGCTTCATCTGGGACTTGATGTTCGCCACGAAAGAGCCTTTTCAGGTTCGTTGGAGTTTCGAGATGCGCCGCGTACGAGAGAGGGCACGAAGCGCAGTGGACCAGGTTACCAGCAGGGTCTACGCCCTCCCAAACCGGCCCTGAGCCGTCCGCTGAGCCGTTCCCCGGGAGCCGGCCGGAGCCGCCCCGGCGGCCGGAAACCGGCTCTCGCCTCCCCCGCCCGGCAGCGTCCGGATCCCCGTCCCGGCCCCATCCCGCCCCGCCCAAAACGACCCGCGCCGTCCGCGCATGGGACCATGGGGGAGACGTCATATATCCGAGTCCCGCCAAACCCGCGTTCACTGAATGGACCCTGCGTGCCCGCGACCCCTACGAACGTGCCGGAGCCGAGCCGTACCGACCCGGCTCTCCTCCGTAACTTCTGCATCATCGCGCACATCGACCACGGCAAGTCGACGCTCGCCGACCGGATGCTCCAGCTCACCGGTGTCGTCGACCAGCGGCAGATGCGCGCGCAGTACCTCGACCGCATGGACATCGAGCGCGAGCGCGGCATCACGATCAAGTCCCAGGCGGTCCGGCTGCCCTGGTCGCCCTCCGAGGGCGAGGAGAGCAGTGGTACCACCCACATCCTCAACATGATCGACACGCCGGGCCACGTCGACTTCACCTACGAGGTGTCGCGCTCCCTCGCCGCGTGCGAGGGGTGCATCCTCCTCGTCGACGCCGCCCAGGGCATCGAGGCCCAGACCCTCGCCAACCTCTACCTGGCGATGGAGAACGACCTCACGATCATTCCCGTGCTGAACAAGATCGACCTGCCGGCCGCGCAGCCCGAGAAGTTCGCCGCCGAGCTGGCGAACCTGGTCGGCTGCGAGCCCGAGGACGTCCTGAAGGTGTCGGCCAAGACCGGCGTCGGCGTGCCCGAGCTGCTGGACCGCGTGGTCCGCGACGTCCCGGCGCCGGTCGGCGTCAAGGACGCGCCCGCCCGCGCGATGATCTTCGACTCGGTCTACGACGCGTACCGCGGTGTGGTGACCTATGTGAAGGTCGTCGACGGCACGCTCAACAAGCGCGAGCGCATCAAGATGATGTCCACCGGTGCCGCGCACGAGCTGCTGGAGATCGGGACGAACTCGCCGGAGATGACGCCGGCGGACGGCCTCTCCGTCGGCGAGGTGGGCTATCTCATCACCGGTGTGAAGGACGTCCGGCAGTCCAAGGTCGGCGACACGATCACCCAGCACACCAAGGGCGCCACCGAGCCGCTCGGCGGCTACAAGGATCCCAAGCCCATGGTGTTCTCGGGCCTCTACCCCCTCGACGGCTCGGACTACCCCGAGCTGCGCGAGGCCCTCGACAAGCTCCAGCTCAACGACGCGGCGCTGGTCTACGAGCCGGAGACCTCCGCGGCCCTCGGCTTCGGCTTCCGCGTCGGCTTCCTGGGGCTGCTGCACCTCGAGGTCATCCGCGAGCGCCTGGAGCGCGAGTTCGGGCTGGACCTGATCGCCACCGCGCCGAACGTCGTCTACCGGGTGGACATGGAGGACGGCACCGAGCACACCGTCACCAACCCGAGCGAGTTCCCGGTCGGGAAGATCGACCAGGTCCACGAGCCGGTCGTACGGGCCACGATCCTGGCCCCGAGCGAGTTCATCGGCGCGATCATGGAGCTGTGCCAGACCCGCCGCGGCACCCTGCTCGGCATGGACTACCTCTCCGAGGACCGGGTCGAGATCCGCTACACCCTGCCGCTCGCCGAGGTCGTCTTCGACTTCTTCGACCAGCTGAAGTCCAAGACGCGCGGTTATGCGTCGCTGGACTACGAGCCCACCGGTGAGCAGACGTCCGACCTGGTCAAGGTGGACATCCTGCTGCACGGCGACAAGGTGGACGCCTTCTCCGCGATCACCCACAAGGACAAGGCCTACGCCTACGGTGTCCGGCTGGTCGCCAAGCTGCGTGAGCTGATCCCGCGGCAGGGCTTCGAGGTGCCGATCCAGGCCGCCATCGGCAGCCGGGTCATCGCCCGTGAGACGGTCCGCGCCATCCGCAAGGACGTCCTCGCCAAGTGCTACGGCGGTGACATCTCCCGTAAGCGGAAGCTGCTGGAGAAGCAGAAGGAAGGCAAGAAGCGGATGAAGATGGTCGGCAGCGTGGAGGTGCCGCAGGACGCCTTCATCGCGGTGCTGTCCTCGGACACCGACGGCGACAAGAAGAAGTAGCCGACACGGCACGTGAACAGCAGGGCGCCGGTTCCCCGGGAACCGGCGCCCTGTCGTCTGTCCGGGTGGGCATCGGCGCGTACGCGGGGTGCATTCGTGGCGCGTACGGAGCGTTGCAGGTCCGGTTTGCGTGCCCCGTGATACGGCCGTGACCTGGAGTTTCAGTCCTGTCGCAGGGCCTCGTGGGCGCTTTGTCGGAGGATGCGCATGCCCTATGCGTGCTCTGTGCACCTATCGCACTGGTCACATCGTGAACGAGTCGGCCGCAGCCCCTTACGCGTCGGCGCAACGCGCTCTACTCTGATCACGCTCAAAGGTTACTCGCGAGTCACCAGCAACGATGCGGGCCCCGGAGGATGCCGTGACGGACACCCACACGCTGATCGAAAACCGGCCGCCCTCGGTGGCGACACTCTTCCTGGAGCGGGTGGCGGCCACTCCTGATGCCGAGGCCTATCGCTATCCGGTCCCGCCGTCCTCGGGGAGTGGCCCCGACGGCTGGAAGGCGCTCACCTGGGCCGAGGCCGCGCAGCGGGTCCATGCCGTCGCGGCCGGGCTGATCGCGCTGGGCGTCCGGCCGGAGGAGCGGGTGGCGCTGGCCGCCAACACCCGCGTCGAATGGATCCTCGCCGACCTCGGTGTGCTGTGCTCCGGCGCCGCCACCACCACGGTCTACCCCAGCACCAACGCCGAGGAGACGGCCTACATCCTGGCCGACTCCGGCAGCCGGGTGCTGATCGCCGAGGACGCCGCCCAGCTCGCCAAGGCCCGCGAGCAGCGCGCCGGGCTGCCCGAGCTCGCGCATGTCGTGGTCATCGACGAGGCGGACGCCCGGCCCGCCGAGGACGACCCCGACGGCTGGGTGCTCTCTCTGGCCGACCTGGAGAAGCGCGGCGCCGCCCATCTGGAGGAGAACCCGGACTGCGTCACGGAGCGGGTCGCCGCGCTGCGCGCCGACCAGCTGGCGACGCTGATCTACACCTCGGGGACCACCGGCCGCCCCAAGGGCGTACGGCTGCCGCACGACTGCTGGGCGTACATGGCGCGCGCGATCCAGGCGACCGGGCTCGTGACCGAGGACGATGTGCAGTACCTGTGGCTGCCGCTGGCGCATGTCTTCGGAAAGGTACTGACGGCCGGTCAGATCTCGGTCGGGCATGTCATCGCCGTCGACGGCCGCGTGGACAAGATCATCGAGAATCTGCCGGTGGTCCGGCCCACCTACATGGCCGCGGTGCCGCGGATCTTCGAGAAGGTCTACAACGGTGTCGCGGCCAAGGCCCGGGAGGGTGGCGGCGCCAAGTACAAGATCTTCCAGTGGGCGGCCGGGGTGGCCCGCGAGTACGCCAAGGTCTCGCAGGACAACTTCAAGCGCACCGGCAACGCCTCGGTGCCGTTCACGCTCGGCGCCAAGCACAAGGTCGCCGACGCGCTGGTGTACGCCAAGCTGCGGGAGGCGTTCGGCGGGCAGCTGCGCGCCGCGGTGTCCGGCTCGGCGGCGCTCTCCCCGGAGATCGGCTACTTCTTCTCCGGCGCCGGCATCCACATCCTGGAGGGCTACGGCCTGACCGAGTCCAGCGCCGCCAGCTTCGTCAATCCCGGCGAGTCGTACCGCACCGGCACCGTCGGCAAGCCGCTGCCGGGCACGGAGGTCCGCATCGCCGAGGACGGGGAGATCCTGCTGCGCGGTCCCGGCATCATGCAGGGCTACCACGGGCTGCCGGAGAAGACGGCCGAGGTGCTGGAGTCCGACGGCTGGTTCCACACCGGTGACATCGGCGAGCTGTCCGCGGACGGCTATCTGCGGATCACCGACCGCAAGAAGGACCTGATCAAGACCTCGGGCGGCAAGTACATCGCGCCCGCCGAGGTCGAGGGGCAGTTCAAGGCGGTCTGCCCGTTCGTCTCCAATGTGCTGGTGCACGGTGCCAACCGGAACTTCTGCACCGCGCTGATCGCGCTCGACGAGCCGACGATCATGGGCTGGGCCAAGGAGCGCGGCCTGGGCGCCACATACGCCGAGGTCGTCGCCACCGACCAGGTCCGCGAGCTGGTCGACGGCTATGTCGAGCGGGTGAACGAGGGGCTGCAGCGCTGGCAGCAGATCCGCAAGTTCCGCATCCTGCCGCGCGACCTGGACATCGAGCACGGCGAGGTGACGCCCAGCCTCAAGGTCAAGCGGCCGGTGGTGGAGCGGGTGTTCAAGGACCTGATCGAGGAGATGTACGCCGGGGCGCGGGAGGCGTGACGGCGGACCCGCCGGCCGGCGGGGCGGGGTGGCCCGGGGTGGCGTGAGTGCCGTCGCCGGCCGCCCCGCCGCCCCGTACGGGCGGCCGGGAGCGGGTTCACCACCGGACATCTGGTACATGTCGGCCAACTCCCTTGGCGTGTCAGCCGAATCGACCCCCTTGAGCAGCAACTTCGGTGACTCCGTGCTTATGGCCGCGCTCGGTCTGTCACTCTGTCGGTGGCGCACCCGGCGCTGACGCGGAGCTGCTCGGGAGTTGGTCAATGAGGACGACAACTTCATCACCACCGGACGCATCACTGGACGCCCTGCCGGCCGGCATCATGACGGCGTGCGCGATGCCCGACGGCCGTCCCCGTGGCGGGCATTCCCGCGCCGCCCATCTGCCCGGCGACCCGCGCGCCGCGGCCGCCGCCCGGCAGTTCGTCCGCACCGTGTTCGCCGACTGGACCGCCCAGGGGCTGCCCGGCTCGGCGGATCTCACCGACCGGCTGGCGGACGAAGCGGTGCTGCTGGTCAGCGAGTTGGTCACCAACGCCGTGGTGCACGCGGGCACCGCCGTCGAGCTGCGCTGCTGCCTGGAGCCGGGGGACGGGCCGGATCCCTACGAGGCTGCTGATCCCTACGAGACCGCTGATCCCTACAAGGGCGCGGATCCGTACCAGGGCCCGGACCCGTACCGGAGCGCCGATCTCTACGGGAGCCCGGATCCGTACGCAGGCCCGCCCCCGGACCCCGACAGGCCGGACGGCACGGCCCGCACCGCCGTCGTCATCGAGGTTTCCGACCACCACCCGGCCCGCCCGGTGCGCGCCCGCGAGGAGGCCCCGGCGTCCGAAGGCGGCGGCCATGGACTGCAGCTGATCAGCGCGGTCGCCGAGTCCTGGGGCATCACCTACCGCCGCGCCCGGAAGACCGTATGGTTCCGGCTGCCCGCGGGCACCGAGAACGGCGCCCGGCCGGATGCGGAGGGCGTCTTCGACAACCAGCTGCTGCAGCGCGGCCTGCACGCCGCCGAACTCCTCGCGCCCACCCCGCGCCGCACCGTGCGGCACGTCTCCGAGGGCGACTGGGTGCACCAGGGCGCCCTGTCCTTCCTCGCCGAGGCCTCCGATCTGCTCTCCGGCCAGCTCGACGCCGACCAGGTCGCCTCACTCGCCGCCCAGCTGACCGTGCCGCGGCTCGCCGACTGGTGCGCGGTGTGGCTGTACGACGGCGACGGCGGCGCGCCCGGCCGCGGCATCGAGGGGGACGGCGAGGCGCAGCGGCTGGCCCGCGTCTGGCACTCCCACGAGAGCCGGATCGATTCGCTGCGCAGCGCCCTGGAACAGGACCCGCCCCCGATGGCCGGCCACCACTCCGGCCTGAGCAGCACGCCCGCCGCGGTCCGCTGGCCCTGGCCGCCGGAGCCGAACGGCTACGGCCCTGGTGGCGCGGCCCTGGCCTGCCCCCTGGTGGCGGGCGGCCGCCGCCTGGGCACCCTCCTGCTCGGCCGGGCCGGTCTGCTCCGCTTCCCCGACGAGGTCATCGGCCTGGTGGAGGACCTGTGCCGCCGGGTCGCCCGCGCCGTGGCCACCGCCCGCGCCTACAGCCGTCAGGAACGCATCAGCCAGGTTCTGCAGCGCCGGCTGCTGCCCCGGGGCCGCGCGCAGGTGCCCGGCGTGGAGTCCGCGGTGGTCTACGAGCCCCGTGAGGGCGCCTGGGCGGGCGGCGACTTCTGGGACCTCTTCGACGCCGGGGACGGCCGCTGGTGCTTCGCCCTCGGCGATGTCTGCGGCAGCGGCCCCGAGGCGGCCGCGGTGACCGGCCTGGCCCGCCCGGTGCTGCGGCTGCTGGCCCGCGACGGCTTCGGGGTCGCCGAGGTCCTCGACCGCCTCAACAAGACGATGGCGCGGGAGGCCGCCGATTCCGTGGCGGCGGTCGCGGCAGCCGTGGCGGCCGCGGGCGCGGGCGCCGAGGCCCCCGTCGAGATCCGCGAGGAGGGTGAGCAGGCCCGCTTCCTGTCCCTCCTCTACGGCGAGATCGTGCCGTACCACGGCGGCCCCGGCGGCGCCCGCTGCACCCTCGCCAGCGCCGGCCACCCGCTCCCGCTGGTGCTGGGCGCGGACGGCGCGGTCCGGGTCGTCGCCGCGCCGCAGATGCTGCTGGGCGTCGTCGAGGACGCGAGCTACGTCAGCGAATCGTTCGACCTCTGCCCCGGGGAGACGCTGCTGTGCGTCACCGACGGGGTCACCGAGCGCCGCTCCGACGGCCGGCTCTTCGACGACGAGGACGGCCTGGCCACGGCCCTCGCCGCCTGCACCGGCCTGGGTGCCACCGCCATCGCGGATCACATCCGCAACACGGTGCACTCCTTCGCGCCCACCCCGCCCGACGACGACCTGGCGCTGCTGGTCCTCCAGGCGGCGGGGGAGGCGTAACGGGCGGCGGGACGCCACGCCTCCGCCATGACGGACAATGGATGCCATGCCTTCCGCACTGCCTGATGGTGAGCCGATG
Organism: Streptomyces chattanoogensis; assembly: GCF_001294335.1. Classification (GTDB taxonomy): domain Bacteria; phylum Actinomycetota; class Actinomycetes; order Streptomycetales; family Streptomycetaceae; genus Streptomyces; species Streptomyces chattanoogensis. The sequence continues at coordinate 239,628 of NZ_LGKG01000196.1, read as the reverse complement.
CCCGAGGACGGGGCGCTGCCCCGCTCTGCGCTGGCAGGGGCGGCCGGGCGACCCCTCGGTTTCTACCTCCACGTTCCGTACTGCGCGACCCGCTGCGGCTACTGCGACTTCAACACCTACACCGCGAGCGAGCTGCGCGGCTCCGGCGGCGCCCTGGCCTCTCGCGACAACTATGCCGACCACGTCGTCGAGGAGATCCGGCTGGCCCGCAAGGTGCTGGGCGACGACCCGCGCCCGGTGGAGACGGTCTTCGTGGGAGGCGGCACCCCGACCCTCCTCCCCGCCGCCGATCTGGTCCGCATGCTGGCCGCCATCCGCGACGAATTCGGCCTCGCCCCGGGCGCCGAGATCACCACCGAGGCCAACCCGGAATCCGTCGACCCGCGCTACCTCGCCGACCTCCGCGCCGGCGGCTTCAACCGCATCTCCTTCGGCATGCAGAGCGCCCGGCAGCACGTCCTGAAGATCCTCGACCGTACGCACACCCCCGGCCGCCCCGAGGCCTGCGTCGCCGAGGCCCGCGCGGCCGGATTCGAGCACGTCAACCTCGACCTGATCTACGGCACCCCCGGCGAGACCGACGACGACTGGCGGGCCTCCCTCGACGCGGCCCTCGGCGCCGGCCCCGACCACATCTCCGCCTACGCCCTGATCGTCGAGGAGGGCACCCAGCTCGCCCGCCGGATCCGCCGTGGCGAGGTCCCGATGACCGACGACGACGTCCACGCCGACCGCTACCTCATCGCCGACGAACGCCTCGCCGCGGCCGGTTTCACCTGGTACGAGGTCTCCAACTGGGCCACCACCGAGGCCGCCCGCTGCCGCCACAACGAGCTGTACTGGACCGGCGCCGACTGGTGGGGCGCGGGCCCCGGCGCCCACAGCCACGTCGGCGGCGTCCGCTGGTGGAACGTCAAGCACCCCGGCGCCTACGCCCAGGCCCTGGCCGAGGGCCGCTCCCCGGGCGCGGGCCGCGAGATCCTGCCGGACGAGGACCGGCGGGTGGAGCGCATCCTGCTGGAGCTGCGGCTGGCGGACGGCTGCCCGCTGGACATCCTGGCCTCCGCGGGGGCGCGGGCGGCGGAGCGGGCGTTGGCGGACGGGCTGCTGGAGGCGGGGCCGTATGAGGCCGGACGGGCCGTTCTGACACTGCGGGGGCGGTTGTTGGCTGACGCGGTGGTGCGGGATCTGGTGGACTGATACTCGTACGAGTGAACCAATGCGGGTGCGCTGAGCATCCGCCCGAGCTGTCCCCAGGCTGCCGTCGTACTAGGACGATGGTGGAAGCGGAGGGCCACGGAGATGACTGCGGTGGATGACCGGCCGATCACACACATCGTCAAGATGTTCGAGGGCCTTGAGGTTCCCGATGGGTTCAAGGCGGAACTCCTGCGGGGGGAAATCGTGATGATGGCGGGGCCGGATCTGGTGCACAACCGGATCGTGCTGAGGGCGCTGCGGCAGATCCCGGACCAGAAGTGGGACTGCCTCCAGACGCAGAACATCGATCTGCTGAGCGAAACCAGTGAGCCTCAGCCGGACCTCGTCGTGCTGGACCGCGATGCGGGGCCGGAATCAGGCCGCCTGCTGCCCGCCCAGCTCATCACGATGCTGGTCGAGGTCGTCTCCAAGAACAGCGTCGACCGCGATTACGGCGTCAAGCGCTCGATCTACGCAGCGGGAAAGATCCCTCATCATCGACCCCATCATGGCTCAGTGCGTGCTGCTCACCGATCCTGCCTACAGCGGTGAAGAGGCCGACTACCGGTGTCAGCACATCAGTAAATTCGGCGAGTCCGTGTCCTTGCCCATGCTCGGCATCGAGCTGGACACCTCGGAGTTCGGCACCCTCCCCAACGTCAAGCCGCACCGCCGACCGTAACGAAGTCGATCAGCTCCTCCACCCGCCCCAGCAACGCCGGCTCCAGGTCCTTGTACGACCGCACGCAGCCCAGGATCCGCTGCCACGCCACTCCGGTGTTCTCCGGCCAGCCCAGCGCCCGGCACACCCCCGTCTTCCAGTCCTGGCCGTGCGGGACGGACGGCCACGCCGGAATCCCCACCGACGCCGGTTTCACCGCCTCCCACACATCGATGTACGGATGGCCGACGACCAGCGCATGCTCCCCGGTGACCTCGGCCGCGATCCGGGACTCCTTCGACCCCGGCACCAGGTGATCCACCAGTACCCCCAGCCGGGCATCGGGCCCCGGTGCGAACCCCCGCACGATCGCCGGCAGATCGTCGATCCCCTCCAGGTACTCCACGACCACGCCCTCGATCCGCAGGTCGTCGCCCCAGACCCGCTCGACCAGCTCCGCGTCGTGCCGCCCTTCCACATAAATGCGCCCGGCGCGCGCGACGCGGGCGCGGGCGCCGGGCACGGCGAGCGATCCCGACGCCGTACGGGCCGGACGGCTCGGCGCCGGGCCGCTCCGGGGCCGTACGAGGGTGACGACGCGGCCCTCCAGCAGGAATCCGCGCGGCGCCATCGGGAAGACCCGGTGCTTGCCGAAGCGGTCCTCCAGGGTGACCGTCGGCCCCTCGGCCGTCTTCTCGCAGCGGATCACGGCGCCGCAGAAGCCGGTGGTGACCTCCTCCACGACGAGATCGGCCTCGGCCGCCACCTCGGGCGCGGGCTGCTGCTTCTTCCAGGGAGGGGTGAGGTCGGGGCCGTACTGCTTGCTGCGCATGGGGTGGCGGGGGTCCTGTTCTGGTGAGCGGGTGGCGTAAGGGACGGGCTTGCCGGGCGGGAGGATCAGGCGGGGGGCGTCACCCCGAAGCGCACGGCGAGCGCATCCCGCTGCGCCCGTACGAAGGCGGCGTCCACGACCGCCCCGTGCCCCGGTACGTACGCCGCGTCCTCGCCGCCGAGGGCCAGCAGCCGGTCCAGCGCCGCCGGCCACTGCTGCGGCAGCGCGTCGTGGCCGGCGCTCGGTTCGCCGGACTCCTCGACCAGGTCGCCGCAGAAGACGATCGCGGGGGCGCCGTGCCGGCCAGGCACCAGGACGGCCAGATCGTGGGCGGTGTGCCCGGGGCCGACATTGGCGAGGATGACCTGCCGGTCGCCGAGGTCGACGGCCAGTTCGTCGTGCACATGGTGATGCGGGCGCACCAGCAGATCGGTGGCCTCGGCGGCGGCATGCGCGTCGATGCCGTGGCGTTCCGCGTCCCGCCGCAGCTCGTCCCGCTCGCGCAGCAGCAGATCCGCCAGCCCGGTCGCGCCGAACACCTCGACCCCGGCGAACGCGGCGGTGCCCAGGACATGATCGAAATGCGGGTGGGTGAGCGCGATATGCGTCACGTCCCGGCCCAGCACGCCACGGATCGCACGCCGCAGATCGGCGCCGTCGCGCAGGGACGCGCCGGTGTCGACGATCATCACCCCGGTCGATCCGGCGATCACGCCGATGGTCTCGTCCCAGCCCGGCATCCGCCGCCTGGCGACACCTTCACCGAGCCGTTCCCACCCGGCCTCTTCCCAAGCACTGTGCATACCGAGACGCTAGCTCCATCGCGATAGCGTTGCCCGACAGACCGGCCAAGAACGACCGATCACGGTCACCCGGCGGAGGTTCGGCGACGGTTCGTTACGGCTGCCCTTGCCGCGGTTGCGCTACCCGGCCGTACACTGGCTTACGGTCTGGCACTCGGCCCGTGTGAGTGCCAGGAGTGACCGGATGGCGACATGGCAGGACTGGAGGTGCGCGGAATGCTCAGTGAACGCAGGCTCGAAGTGCTGCGCGCCATCGTCCAGGACTATGTCGGCACGGAGGAGCCGGTCGGCTCGAAGGCGCTCACGGAGCGCCACAAGCTCGGCGTCTCCCCGGCCACCATCCGCAACGACATGGCCGCCCTGGAGGACGAGGGATTCATCGCCCAGCCGCACACCAGCGCCGGGCGGATCCCCACCGACAAGGGGTACCGCCTCTTCGTCGACAGGCTGGCGGGCGTCAAGCCGCTGTCGTCCCCGGAGCGGCGGGCCATCCAGAACTTCCTCGACGGCGCCGTCGACCTCGATGACGTCGTCGGTCGCACGGTCCGGCTGCTGGCGCAGCTGACCCGCCAGGTGGCGGTGGTGCAGTACCCGTCGCTGACCCGGTCCACGGTCCGCCATGTCGAGCTGCTGGCGCTGGCCCCGGCCCGGCTGATGCTCGTACTGATCACCGACACCGGACGGGTCGAGCAGCGGCTGATCGACTGCCAGGCGCCGTTCGGCGAGACCTCGCTCGCGGATCTGCGGGCGCGGCTCAACAGCCGTGTGGTGGGGCGCCGTTTCACGGATGTGCCCCAGTTGGTGCAAGATCTCCCGGAGTCCTTCGAGCAGGACGACCGCGGCACGGTCTCGACAGTGCTGTCGGTGTTGCTGGAGACTCTGGTGGAGGAGACCGAAGAGCGGCTGATGATCGGCGGCACCGCCAACCTCACGCGCTTCGGACACGATTTCCCCCTGACCATCCGCCCGGTGCTGGAGGCCCTTGAGGAGCATGTGGTGCTGCTCAAGCTGCTCGGGGAAGCCAAGGACTCGGGCATGACCGTACGTATCGGGCATGAGAATGCCCACGAAGGCCTGACGTCCACATCGGTCGTGGCCGTCGGTTACGGTTCGGGCGACGAGGCAGTCGCCAAACTCGGCGTGGTCGGACCGACCCGCATGGACTACCCCGGAACGATGGGAGCGGTACGCGCAGTGGCACGTTACGTCGGACAAATCCTCGCGGAGTCGTAAGTGGCCACGGATTACTACTCGGTCCTCGGCGTCAGCCGTGACGCCTCGCAGGACCAGATCAAGAAGGCCTTCCGTCGGCTGGCGCGCGAGCTGCACCCGGACGTGAACCCGGATCCGAAGACCCAGGAGCGGTTCAAGGAGATCAACGCCGCTTACGAGGTGCTGTCGGACCCGCAGAAGAAGCAGGTCTACGACCTCGGTGGCGACCCGCTCTCGCAGTCGGGCGGCGCCGGCGGCGCGGGCGGTTTCGGTGCCGGCTTCGGCAACTTCTCCGACATCATGGACGCCTTCTTCGGCACGGCCTCGCAGCGCGGCCCGCGCTCGCGCACCCGCCGCGGCCAGGACGCCATGATCCGGCTCGACATCGAGCTGAACGAGGCGGCCTTCGGTACGACCAAGGACATCCAGGTCGACACCGCCATCGTCTGTACGACGTGCACCGGCGAGGGCGCGGCGCCCGGTACGTCCGCGCAGACCTGTGACATGTGCCGCGGCCGCGGTGAGGTCTCGCAGGTCACCCGGTCCTTCCTCGGCCAGGTCATGACCTCGCGGCCGTGTCCGCAGTGCCAGGGCTTCGGTACGGTCGTGCCGACGCCGTGCCCCGAGTGCGCCGGTGACGGCCGGATCCGCTCCCGTCGCACGCTGACGGTCAAGATCCCCGCCGGTGTCGACAACGGCACCCGCATCCAGCTCGCGGGCGAGGGCGAGGTCGGCCCCGGCGGCGGCCCGGCCGGTGACCTCTACGTCGAGATCCACGAGCTGGCGCACCCGGTCTTCCAGCGGCGCGGCGACGATCTGCACTGCACGGTCACCATCCCGATGACGGCGGCGGCGCTGGGCACGAAGTGCCCGCTGGAGACGCTGGACGGGGTGGAGGAGATCGATGTCCGGCCCGGTACCCAGTCCGGCCAGTCGATCCCGCTGCACCAGCGCGGTGTCACGCATCTGCGCGGCGGCGGCCGCGGCGATCTGATCGTCCATGTCGAGGTGCAGACGCCCACCAAGCTCGACCCCGAGCAGGAGGAGCTGCTGCGGCGGCTGGCCAAGCTGCGCGGCGAGGAACGGCCCACGGGGCAGTTCCAGCCGGGGCAGCAGGGCCTGTTCTCGCGCCTCAAGGATGCGTTCAACGGGCGGTAGTCCCACCAGGGGTTGTCCCCCGGGAAGACACCGCAACGGCCCTTAGGTCCGTACCTTCTGGGCCCCTGACCTGCGCCGAGCCCCTGATGCGGGGGCTCGGCGCGTCCCGTGACACGATGTAGCCATGCCCACCGCACTGACCGATCTCTGCCGCTACCCGATCGTGCAGGCGCCGATGGCGGGAGGCGGCTCCGGACCCGGGCTGGCCGCCGCCGTCTGCGGCGCCGGCGGTCTCGGCTTTCTCGCCGCCGGCTACAAGACCGCCGACGGCATGTATCAGGAGATCAAACAGCTGCGGTCGCTGACCGACCGGCCCTTCGGCGTCAATCTCTTCATGCCGCAGCCCTCGCTGGCCGACCCCGCCGCCGTCGAGGTCTACCGCGAGCAGCTCGCCGGCGAGACCGCCTGGTACGAGACCGAGCTCGGCGACATCGACGGGCCCAGCGACGACGGCTACGAGGCCAAGCTCGCGATACTGCGGGAAGACCCGGTGCCGATGGTGTCGTTCACCTTCGGCTGCCCCTCGCGGGCCGTTCTCGACTCCTTCGCCAAGGTCGGTACGTACACCGTCGTCACGGTCACCACGGCCGCCGAGGCACAGGCCGCGCAGTGGTCGGGCGCGGATGCGGTGTGCGTCCAGGGCATCGAGGCCGGCGGCCACCAGGGCACCCACCGGGACGATCCGCATGCGGACGGGAGCGGCGCGGGGCTGGGACTGCTGGCGCTGCTCGGCCAGGTCCGCGAGGCGGTGCAGATCCCGCTGATCGCCGCGGGCGGGCTGATGCGGGGGTCACAGATCGCGGCGGTGCTGGCCGCCGGGGCGTCGATGGCCCAGCTGGGCACCGCCTTCCTCGCCACCCCCGAGTCGGGCGCGCACCCGCTGCACAAGCAGGCGCTGACCAACCCCCTGTTCACGCATACGGAGTTGACCCGGGCGTTCTCCGGGCGTCCGGCCCGCGGCCTGGTGAACCGTTTCATGCGCGAGCACGGACCGTACGCCCCGGCCGCCTACCCCGCCGTCCACTACCTCACCTCCACCGTGCGCAAGGCCGCGGCCAAGGCCGGTGACGCACAGGGCCTCAGCCTCTGGGCGGGGCAGGGGCACCGGCTCGCCCGGGAGCTGCCCGCCGGGCGGCTCGTCGAGATCCTGGCGGGTGAGATGGACGCGGCGCGCGCCGCGCTGAACCTCTCTGCCGGGGGCGGCGCCTCATGACCGCCCCGGTCTTTCTCGTCGACTCCCTCGCGGACGTACGGGCCGGCGGCTCGCTGACCCTGGACGGGCCGGAGGGCCGGCACGCGGTGTCGGTGCGGCGGCTGCGGGTGGGCGAGGAGGTCGTGCTGACGGACGGTCAGGGGACGGGCGCCTACGGCACGGTCGGCGCCGTGGAGGGCAAGGACCGCCTCACCGTCGCCGTCAGCGGAATCCGCACCGAGGCCCCGCCGGTGCCCACCCTCACCGTCGTCCAGGCGCTGCCCAAGGGCGACCGCGGCGAGCTCGCCGTCGAGACCATGACCGAGACCGGCGTGGATGCCATCGTGCCCTGGGCGGCGGCGCGTTGTATCACCCAGTGGAAGGGCGAGCGGGCCGCCAAATCGCTGGCCAAGTGGCGCGCCACGGCCCGCGAGGCGGGCAAGCAGTCGCGGCGCCTCACCTTCCCCCAGGTCGCCGATCCGCTGACGACCAAGCAGGTGGCCGCGCTCCTCGCCGACGCCGACTTCGCCGCCGTCCTCCACGAAGAGGGCAGCACCCCCCTGGCCACCGCCGAACTCCCCGCCGAGGGCTCGATCGTGCTCGTCGTCGGCCCCGAAGGCGGCGTCTCCCCGGAGGAGCTGACCGCCTTCGCCGAGGCAGGCGCCAAGCCGTACCGCCTCGGGACGACCGTCCTGCGCACCTCCACCGCCGGTACGGCCGCCACGGCGCTGCTGCTGGGGCGTACCGGGCGCTGGAGCTGACCCCGGACGGCCCCGCGGTCAGACGCGGGCCACCGCACCGGCGGTGGATATCAGCTCGGTGAGCGTGCCGGCGAACGTCGGCAGCAGCTGGAGACAGACGGCCCAGGCTTCGGCATTGCCGCCGAGGTGGGCGTCGGTGAGGGCGGTGACCTGGGCGCGCAAGGCCAGGCGGTCCGTGGCCGGCGCTTTGGTGACGGCCTCGACGAGGTGGTGCAGGGCCGATTGCGCGGGTGCGGCGTGGGCCAGCAGGTCCTCGGGGGTCAGGGCGCCGGATGCCAGGGTGCGCCAGACCCAGTTTCCGCGGTCGTAGAAGCCCCGGGGGTGCGCGGGCGGCGTGCTGCGCAGCGCCGCCAGCCGCATCTCCCGTGGGCAGTCCGCAAGCTCCGCCAGGGCGGCCGGGAGATGGTCCGGGAGACGGCCCGTGCGCTGCGCCTCGACCAGCGCGGCCCAGGGGAGCGGGACGCCGTCGCCGACCAGTCGCGACGGCGGGTGCCCGAGCAGCTTTGCCGGGTCCTCCTCGGCGGCGAGCCGGTCGCGCAGCCGCTCCAGTCCGTCCGGGGCGTCCAGGAGCTTCTCCGTCTGACGGCGGAGGGTGACCGGGAGGCGGTCCATGGCCAGGATCTCGCGGACGGCGTCCGGGCCGCCGCGCTCCCAGACGGCGGTCAGCAGCCGCAGCCGCGCCGCCGGCATCGCGAATCTGAGGCGGCCGACGATCTTACGGGCCACCCCGAGATCGCCGGATTCCAGCCCCGCGATCAGCCAGTGGCGGTAGTGGCCGAGATTGACCTCGTCGAGCGCGTCGAGGAGCTCCCCGGGCACCTCGCTGCGCGTCCCGCCACCGCGCAGCCGCCCGGCGAGCATCCGCTCCCGCTCCCGCTGGTCGATGTGGCAGTGCGCGAACAGGTTGGCGTCGACGGCCGGTTCGTCGAGGTCGAGGAGGTACTCCAGCGTGGCGTCGGGCAGCTTGCGGCTGGAGGCGTACGAGGCGAGGGCCGGTACGCCGTGCGTGGCCACGAGCGCCTCCCGGACGGCCGGGGCGGGATCGCCGTACACCAGGAAGTGCTGTACGGCGCGGGCGTCCAGATGCGGTACGACGGCGATTTGCGCGGCCTCCGGGGCGCACTGCAGGACGTTGAGGAACACGGCGCGCGAATCCCCGGGGGCGGTGACCGGGAACACCGCCTCCAGGGGGCGCGGCCAGGTGGTGGTGCGCTTCTTGGGGGAGCCGGCCGAGGCGGCGTCGGCGATCAGCTCGGGGGCGGTGCCGTCGGTGCGGCCCATGCGGGCGTAGAACGTCAGCCAGTTGACCGGGTCCGCGCCCAGCGGGGCGACCAGAGCGGCGACGGCCTCGCGGGTCGGCTCATGGTCGTAGGGGAGGGCGTCCAGCACGTCCCGCGCCGGTGTCAGTTCGCCGAGCACGCGGTCGAGATGGCCCGTGAGGACACCGTGCCTGACGATCCTGCCGTCCGGCCCCTTTCCGGTCCACATCCTGGCCACTTCCTCGAAGGGCATCCGGGCGCCGGCGCGGAGGACCGCCCAGGAGCTGTCGGGGAGGCACTCCCCGATCAGCTCGTCCGGGCAGCCCTCCCACCCGACGAGGCGGACCAAGGGGTTCGCATGACGGTTCTCGGAGGGAACCCGTTTCCCGCCGAAGGGCCGCCGGTCGTGCTCGCGCAGGATGAGTTCCCAGCCGAGACCGGCGGGCTGCTCGACGTCGCGTTCCTCCATGCGCACCCGCAGCAGGGCGTGCGCATGGGCCGGGTCCGTCCACTCGCCGGCCGGCCGCCGCTCCTGGAGGAAGGCCCCCGGGTCCGGCGCCGCGGCGGCGGAGCGCAGCAGCTCGGCCAGCCCCGGGTGGGCGAGCTCGTCCGCCGTCGCCTCGATGCTCTTGGCGAGGTTCCCGATCGCCGGGGCACCGGCAAGCCGGGCGAGGTGCAGACAGGCATCGAGCACCACGGGCAGCGGCAGGTCCCGGCCCAGGTGGAGGACGGCGTGCTCGACCAGTTCGGGAAAGGGGCCGTGCAGGGCCGGTTCGAGCTCGAGGCCGCCGGGGTTCTCCAGCACGGCCGGGACCAGCCCGCCCGCCGCATACCAGCGCGGGTCCGTGGGGTCGGCCGCGGCCAGGATCGCCGACAGGAACTCGGGTACCCGGCGGTGCCGTTCGACGTACAGCACACGGGCGATCTCCGGATCGCCGGTCGCCGCCGCGCGGAGCAGGAATTCCCCGACGTCATCGGTCGCTGCGCGCCACAGCCCCTGCTCCTCCCACGCCGTCAGGGTCTCCACCGCCGACTCCGGCACACGGAGACGCTCGGACAGCGCGGCCACCGTCTCCGGCCACAGCCGCTCGGCGAGCGCGCCTGCGGTGGCCGGCCCGGCGAGCTGCAGGGCGAGACCAAGTACGGAGGGCGGCCTGTTGTTCACCTGACGATTCCCTTCGCGGGGCGGGCGGTGCGCACCGTTCGGTACGTCTTCGTTCGGTACGTCTTCGATCGTGACGTCTTCGATCGTGACACGGGCCACTGACAACGCAGCGGGCGCACCGTCCGGACCGCTGCGGCCTGCGCGTTCACGGGTGAACGCGGGTCACCGCCCCGGCCGTGGCGAGGAGTTCGGGCAGCGTGCCGGCGAACGTCGGCAGCAGCTGGAGACAGACGGCCCAGGCCTCGGCGTCCGCGGCCAGATGCTCCCGGGCCAGGCCCGCGGCCCGCTCACGCACCGGCTCCAGGCCCGGGGCGTCCGGCCCGCTGTCGCCGCAGCGTCGCAGAGAGCCGAGGGCATCGCGGGCGGGGGCCTTGTGGGTCAGGATGTCCACAGGGGTGAGCTTGCCGCTCTTGACGGCGTCGTGGATCCAGTCGATCGCGGGCACGGCGGGGCTCGTCAGCGCAGCCAGGAGCAGGCCCCGCGGACAGTCGGGGAGTTCCGCCAGCGGGCCGAGCAGGCCGGCGGGAAGCGTCCCGGCATTCTGCGCCGCGACCAGCGCGGACCAGGGCGGCTCCAGGCCCTCTCCGAGGAGCCGGTGCACCTGCTCCTCGGCATGGAGGGCCGACCTGCTGAGGTATGCCAGCAGCTTGGCCGGGGACTCCTCCTCGGCGAGTCGGTCGCGCAGCTGCGTCAGTCCGTCGGGGGCGTCCAGGAGCTTTTCGGTTTGGCGGCGGAGGGTGACCGGGAGGCGGTCCATGGCCAGGATCTCGCGGACGGCGTCGGGGCCGCCGCGCTCCCACACGGCGGCCAGCAGCCGCAGCCGGGACGCGGGCACATGGAGCCGCACCCGGTCCACGATCCTGCGGGCCACGCCGAGGTCCCCGGATTCCAGGCCGGCCAGCAGCCAGTCGCGGTCATGACTGACGCTCAGGTCGTCCAGTACCGCGAGCAGTTCCCCGGGGACCGGGCGGATGCCGCCGCCGCGGAGCCGTCCGGCCAGCATCCGCTTCCGCTCCGACGGGTCGAGGTCGGGGTCGTGGAACAGCAGGGCGTCCACCGCCGGTTCGTCGAGATCCAGGAGGTACTCCAGCTTCTCGTCGCCAAGGCCGTGCGCGGCGGCCATCGCCACCTGCGCCGGCACGCCGTGGGCGGCCACCGCCGCCTCGCGGACCGCCGGCGGGGGATCCCCGTAGATCAGGAGGTGCTGGACGGCCCGCGCGTCGAAGTGCGGGACGACGGCGATCTGCGCCTCCTCGGAGGCGCACTGGAACATGGCCAGAAACGCCGGCCGGGTGTTCTCGGGCGGGGAGGCCGGGAACTGCGCCGCCGACGGCCGCGGCCAGCTGGTGCGGCGCGTCCTGCGGGTGTCTGTCGAGCAGGCGTCGGCGATCAGGTCGGCGACGCTGCCGTCGGTGCGCCCGATACGGGCGTAGCAGGTCAGCCAGTTGACGGGGTCCGTGCCCAGCCGGCCGAGCAGGTCCGCCAGCGCCTTGCGGGTCGGTTCGTGGTCGTACGGCAGCGAGACCAGCACCGCCTCCGCCGGTGTCACCTCGGCCAGCACCCGCTCCGCGGACAGCCGGCCGGCACGGATGCCGGGCCCGAGGGCGTCCGCGAGGAGGCGCCAGCGATTGGCCTTCGAGGGCATGGTGAGCGCCTCGAAGGGCAGCTCGGCGGACCGTGCGGTGTCCTCCGGGGCCTCGCGGAAACCGTCCATGACCAGGTCGGCGGGGCAGCACTCCCAGCGGACGAGCCGGAGCAGCCGGCTGCCCACCCGGAAGTCCGGGGTGCGGCCGGTCTCCTGGCCGAACGGGAGCCGCTCGTGCTCGCGCCGGATCAGCTCCCAGTCCAGACCGTCGGGACGGACCGTGGGGCCGTTGCCGCTGCGCAGCGCCAGCAGGGCGCGCACGTGCGCGGGGTCGGTCCACTCCCCGGCGGGCCGGCGCTCCCTGAGGAACGCCACCGGGTCGGGGGCATCCGCGGCCTGCCGCAGCACGTCCAGGAACCAGGGGTGTCCCAGATCGCCCAGCTCAGGGATGGTCTCGATGCCGCGGACGAACGAGGCGACCCCGTTGCCGTCGGTGAGCTCGGCGACGGCGGCCGCGGCGTCCAGCATGACCGGCGGCGGGAGATACGGGCCCAGCATTGCGGTGGCATAGCCGATCAGCCGGGGGAACCCGCTGGTCAGGGCGAAGAAGAGGGTGGGGGCGTCGGCTTCGTCCTCGATCGCCTCGACCAGGCCGCCGTCCTCGTACCAGCGCTCGTCCCGGGGATCGGCGGCGCTCAGGATGACCGGCAGCAGCCGATCCCGCGCGCTCACCGGGATGTCCCAGCCGGGCCGGTACCGCGCTTCCCACAGCGCCCGCCCGACCGTCGGATCGCCGAGCTCCGCCGCCCGTATCAGCCACTCCTCGGGGTCCGCGGTCAGCGCGGCCCGCATCCGCGCGGGCTCCGCCCCCACCAGGTGTTCCACCGCCTCCTCCGGCAGCCCGAACCGGTAGGCGAGCGCGGCCAGCAGCTCCGGCCGCAGCCGCTCGGCGAGCGCATCGGCGGTGGCCGGGTCGGCCAGGCTCAGCGCGAGGCGAAGCGCACAGTGGGAGCTGTCGGTCACGGGCGGGGCCTTTCACGGAACGGAGCAGGACAGGCGGGACGGACGGGACGGACGGGCCGGGCCGAACGAACCGGACGGCGGTCTGCCCGACGGCATCCGGTACGTCAGTCCGGTACGTCAACCCGGTACGTCATCGATCGTGGCACGGACCACTGACAACGCCGGGACCGCACCGGACGGACCGCGGCGACCGGGGCCTCACTGCTGTCTGTGCGTCACCGCCCCGGCCGCCATGAGGAGTTCGGGCAGCGTGCCGGCGAACGTCGGCAGCAGCTGGAGCGCCACGGCCCAGGCCTCGACGTCGTCGGCCAGATGCTCCCGGGCCAGGGCCGCGCCGAGCTTCCGCGCCGGCCGCCCGTCGGGTGCGGCCGTGCCGTCGCCGGTGTGACGCCGCAGAAGAGCGAGGGCTTCGCGGGCGGGGGCCGCATGGCTCAGGATGTCGTCGGAGGCGAGCCTGGCGCTCCGGAGGGCGTCGCGGACCCAGCCGGTCTGCCCGTCCCTGTCGCTCTTCCCGTACGTGGGGTCGGTCGCCAGCATCGCCAGGAGCAGTTCGCGGGGGCAGTCGGGGAGTTCCGCCAGCGGGCCGAGCAGGCCGGCGGGGAGCGTCCCGGCATTCTGCGCCGCGACCAGCGCGGACCACGGCGGCTCCAGGCCCTCTTCGAGGAGCTGCCGCAGCTGTTTCCCGGGCCGGCGCGGCGCGTTGGTGAGGAACGCCAGGAGCCGGTCCGGTGTGTCCTCCTCGGCGAGCCGGCCGCGCAGCCGCTCCAGTCCGTCCGGGGCGTCCAGGAGCTTTTCGGTTTGGCGGCGGAGGGTGACCGGGAGGCGGTCCATGGCCAGGATCTCCCGTACGGCGTCGGGGCCGCCGCGCTCCCACACGGCGGCCAGCAGCCGCAGCCGGGTGGCCGGTATGCGGAGCTGCCGTGCGTTCAGGATCGTGCGGGCCACCTCCACCTCACCGGATTCCATGAAGGCCGTCAGCCAGCTGCGGTCCCGGCCGTGGAGCTGTCGCTCCAGGACCGCGAGCAGTTCCCTGGGGACCGGGCGGCCGTCCGCGCTGCCCAGCAGTCCGGCCAGCAGCCTTTCCCGCTCGGGCCGTTCGAGGAGAGGGGTATCGAAGAGGCCGGTGCAGCCGAACAGCAGGGCGTTCACCGCCGGCTCGTCGAGATCCCGGAGGTAGTCCAGCTGTTCGGCCGAGAGGTCGTCGGAGGCGGCCATCGTCACCAGGGCCGGGAGGCCGTGGGCGGCCACCACCGCCTCGCGGACCGCCGGGGACGGCTCACCGTGGATCAGGAAATCCTGCACGCCCCTCGGGTCGAGATACGGGACGACGGCGAGCTGCGCCTCCTCGGAGGCGCACCGGAACATCATCAGGAACGACCGCCGGGAGCTCGGCACGAAGTGCGCGAAGGCCGGTGCCTCCTCCGGCCGCGGCCAGCTGGTGTAGCGCTTCCTGCGGGTGTCCGTCCGCACGGCGTCCTCGATCAGCTCGGCGACGCTGCTGGTGGGGGCGCGCTGCATCCGGGCGTAGCAGGTCAGCCAGTTGACGGGGTTGGTGCCGAGGCGGGCCACCAGGCCGGTGAGCGCTCTGCGGGTCGGTTCGTGGTCGTCCGGCAGATGCCACAGCACGTCGTCCGCGGGGATCGCCTCGGCCAGCAGCCGCTCCACGGGCAGGCGGCCCGCACGGACGCCGTCGCCCAGGGTGCGGCCGTACACGGACGCGGGATACTCCATGGGCTGAGTGAACGCCTCGAAGGGCAGCTCGTCGGCGTACTCGGCGGTCTCCCAGGGCCTCCGCCCGAAGCTCTCCATCACCAGATCGTGGGGGCATCCTTCCCACTGGATCAGCCGGAGGAGCCCGGCGGTCAGTGAGCTCTCCTCCTCCTCGCCCTCCACCAGGCCGACCGGCCGGCGCTCATGCTCGCGCCGTATGAGGCCCCAGTCCAGCCCGGCGGGTCGGGCGGGGAAGCCGCGGCCGGTGTGGAACTCCAGCAGGCTGTCGCCGTAACGGAGCTCCAGCATCGCGCGCAGATGCTCCGGGTCCTCCCACCCGGCGGGCCGGTGCTCCCTGAGGAACGCCTCCGGATCCGGTGCCTCGAGGGTCCTGCGCAGCAGATCCGGCAGCCAGGGATGCCCGGTGTCCAGCTCCGGTACGTCCTCCAGGAGGCCGAGGAAGCGGGAGAACGCCTCCGTGCCCCACAGCGCCTGGAAACGGAGGCAGACGTCCACCACGGCCGGGGGCGGGAGGTGCATCCCGAACTGCGCGAGGGAACCGAGCGTCACCCCGAGGAACCCGCTGGTCAGCACGGCGACGAGCAGCGGGCCCGAGATCACCTCGTGCAGCTCCTGGAACAGTCCGTCGTCCTCGTACCAGCGCGGATCCGAGAGATCGGCGGCCTCCAGAAGCGTCGCCAGCAGGTCCGGTATCACCGCCATCGCGCGCCACTGGTGGCCCGAGTCGTCGCGGTACCACGCATGCCACAGCGCCAGGCCGACCACCGGATCGCCCAGCTCCGCCGCCCCCAGGAGCCACTCCTGGGGATCGATGCCCAGCGCGGCCCGCATCTGCGCCGGATCCGCCCCCAGCAGCTCCTCCGTCATCTCCTCCGGCAGCCCGAACCGGTCGGCGAGGACGGCCGGGAGGTCCGCCTGCAGGCGCTCCGCGAGCCCGTCGGCGGTTTCCGGGTCGGCCAGGCTCAGGGCGAGGCAGAGCGCGGAGCGGGTGCTGTCGGTCATGGGCGGTCCCTTCGCGGAGCAGCGGTACGCCATCGATCGTGGCACGCCCCACTGACAACGCAGCGGTGCGCCGGCCGGCCCCGAGGACCCGCCGGCGCACCGCCGCTCATTCACCTGACCATGCGTCAGACCAGCTGCGCGTCCAGCCGGATGTCCTTGACGCCCGCCAGCGCCTGGCTCACCGGGCAGTTGGCCTTGGCGTCCTGGGCGGCCGCCTGGAAGTCCTCCTCGGACAGGCCGGGGACGCTGGCCCGGACGGTCAGCACGATGGAGGTGATGCCCTCGCCCGGCTGGAAGGTGACATCCGCCTGGGTGTCCAGGGACGCGACGGTGTACCCCTTGCCCGCCAGGCCGTGCGAGAAGGCCATGGAGTAGCAGGAGGAGTGGGCCGCCGCGATCAGCTCCTCCGGGCTGGTGGTGCCGTTCGGCTGCTCCGCGCGGGCGGGCCAGTTCACGTCGTACGTACCGATGTTGGAGGAGGCCAGGGAGACCTGGCCCTTGCCCTCCAGGAGGTTGCCTTCCCAGTGGGTCTTGGCGGTGCGCGTGGTTGCCATGGTGGATAACTCCCGGTTGTGGGCGAAAAGCGGTCTGCCGGGCCAGCTTAGGGCCTGTCCGGCGGATCACGGCCGGGTCCGCGACGCCTGGCACGGCACCTCGCGGCGTGGCCGAAACGTCCTGACAGCTCCGCCATCGGGCCGCGCCTTGCGAGGCACCGCACCGGACGCCGCGGCCTTCCCGGTCCTGATCCGCCGGACAGCCCCTGGTGATCCCCGGGCCCTGCAACCGGGTGATCGGGCCGTTGCCCGGTAGCATCCGAGGCCGTACGCACGGTGCGTACGGCCGGTGCGTACGGCGCATGCGGCGCGACCCGTAAGGAGCTCGCCGGTGGCGGGAGAACCGCAGGCCGACTGCCTGTTCTGCAAGATCGTGGCGAAGGAGGTGCCGGCCACCATCGTCCGCGAGACCGGGACCACCGTCGCCTTCCGCGACATCAACCCCCAGGCCCCGACGCACGTCCTGGTGATCCCCAAGGTGCACTACCCGGACGCCGCGGCACTCGCCGCCGCCGAACCGCAGGTCATCGCCGACATACTGCGCGAGTCCCGCGAGGTCGCCGCCGAGGACAACGTCGAGGACACGGGCTACCGGGTCGTCTTCAACACCGGCTCCGGCGCGGGCCAGACCGTCTTCCACGCCCACCTGCATGTGCTCGGCGGCCGTGGCCTCCAGTGGCCCCCCGGGTAACGAGCCATGTCCGTACGCGAACTCGTCGTCCTCGGCACCGCCAGCCAGGTCCCCACCCGGCACCGCAACCACAACGGCTATCTGCTGCGGTGGGACGGCCAGGGGCTGCTCTTCGACCCCGGTGAGGGCACCCAGCGCCAGATGCTGCGTGCCGGGGTCGCCGCGCACGACCTCAACCGGATCTGCGTCACCCACTTCCACGGCGACCACTCCCTGGGTCTGGCCGGGGTGATCCAGCGGATCAACCTGGACCGGGTGCCGCACCCCGTCACCGCCCACTATCCGGCCAGCGGCCAGCGCTTCTTCGACCGGCTGCGGTACGCCACCGCCTACCGCGAGACGGTCCGGCTCAAGCAGCGCCCGGTGGCCGAGGACGGCGAACTCGACCGGTCGAAGTCGTACGCCCTTCAGGCGCACAAGCTCTCCCACCCGGTCGAGTCGTACGGCTACCGCCTGGTGGAGCCGGACGCCCGCCGGATGCTGCCCGACCGGCTCGCCGAACACGGCATCGCCGGCCCCGACATCGGCCGCCTGCAGCGCACCGGCGAGCTGAACGGCGTACGGCTGGAAGAGGTCAGCGAGCTGCGGCGGGGCCAGAAGTTCGCCTTCGTGATGGACACCCGGCTGTGCGAGGGGGTGTATGCGCTGGCGGCGGACGCGGACATGCTCGTCATCGAGTCGACCTTCCTGGACGAGGACCTCCAACTGGCGGTCGAACACGGCCACCTGACCGCCGGGCAGGCCGCCGGTGTGGCGGTCGAGGCGAACGTGCGCCATCTCGTCCTGACCCACTTCTCGCAGCGCTACGCCGACCCCGAGGAATTCGAGCGGCAGGCACGCGCAGCGGGCTTCACCGGCGAACTCACCATCGCCCAGGACCTGATGCGCGTGCCCCTCCCCAAGAGGCGCTGATCCCCCCGGGGCCCCGGCCTGCGCCTACGGCAGGTAGTACATCGGGTTCGGCAGCTTGAAGGTCCGGTCCCCGGCGCCGCCCTGCAGATCGGTGTACTGGTCCCCGAAGTTGGCCACGATGTTGTAGCCGAGCGACTCGATGTGCTTCCGCGTCCCCGACTTGTACTCGACGGTCGAGCAGTCCGCCCCGCAGGGCAGGTACGGGGGCGGGTTCTCCTTGTTCTTCAGGAAGACGTGGGTACGGTCCAGCGGCACCCCGTAACCGACGTTCTTCAGGTTGCGCACGCTCCACTCGCGCTGCGCCTCCTTGCGGCCGGTGATGAAGAAGACCTCGGCACCCTTGTCGTGCGCCCAGTTGACGAGCCGGTTCATGCCGAAGACCGGGTCCATGTCGGTGGAGGCCAGGTACTTGTCCTGGCTCTCCGGGGTGAAGTGGAAGCCCACCTGAAGCTCGTAGTTGTAGGTGAGCAGGGTGGTGTCGTCCATGTCCAGGACGATGGCGGGCTTGGCCGGCTTGGCGTCGCTGCCGGACTGCGTGGCGGGCTTCGCGAGGGCCCTGGCCAGATAGTGGCGCGCCTTCGCCTCTATGCCGCGGACCTGGCGGGCGTAGTTGCTGTCCGGCGAGGCGTAGTGCTGGCCGTCGGCCGTCACCGTGTCGCCGTAGTAGGCCTTGATCTTGTCCTGCACCTGGGTGAGGTTGGGGATCTCCTTGTCGGTGCGCGGGACCGAGTGCTCGGCGGTCGCCTGGCCCACGCCGAAGAGGGCGGTGCCGGTGACCACTGCGGCGACCGTCGCGGCGCCGAGCCGGGCGCGGCGGGAGAGGGCTGTGCGTATGCGGGGCATGCGCGGCTCCTTAAGGGGGGTGGGGCGTGAGGGGAACTCACGTAGATCTAACAGAGCCGCCAATTCGGTATCTACGCGCGAAGATTCAAAGGATGGTAAAGGCTTATGGGTGAGGGGTTCCGCAGGGCGCGGCGTGCCCGCGACGACGCCGCGGCCGTGCGGACGGCCGGCCCCGACCGGCGCATTCAGGCGGTTCCGCACCGGCGGGCCACCCCGCCCTGCGTACGGTATGGCACCACTCCGTGGCGGTACGTCAGAGTGGTCCCGTACCTGATCTTTGAGAGGGGCTGACCGAATGGCACAGGAAGTGCGTGGCGTCATCGCGCCGGGGAAGAACGAACCGGTCCGGCTGGAGACGGTTCTGGTGCCGGACCCCGGCCCCGGTGAGGCCGTGGTGAAGGTCCAGGCGTGCGGCGTGTGCCACACCGACCTGCACTACAAGCAGGGCGGGATCAGCGACGAGTTCCCGTTTCTGCTGGGGCACGAGGCGGCCGGGGTCGTGGAGTCGGTCGGGGCCGGGGTGACGGATGTCGCGCCGGGGGACTTCGTCATCCTCAACTGGCGTGCGGTGTGCGGAGCGTGCCGGGCCTGTCTGCGCGGCCGCCCGCAGTACTGCTTCGACACACACAACGCGCGGCAGAAGATGACGCTCAAGGACGGGACCGAGCTGAGCCCCGCGCTGGGCATCGGGGCGTTCGCCGACAAGACGCTGGTCGCCGCCGGGCAGTGCACCAAGGTCGACCCCGGGGTCGCACCGGCCGTCGCCGGGCTGCTGGGCTGCGGAGTGATGGCCGGCATCGGCGCGGCCATCAACACCGGAGGCGTGGGGCGCGGCGACTCGGTGGCGGTCATCGGCTGCGGTGGGGTGGGGGACGCCGCCGTCGTGGGCGCGCGGCTGGCGGGCGCGGCCAGGATCATCGCCGTCGACATCGACGACCGGAAGCTGGAGACCGCCCGTTCCATGGGCGCCACCCACACCGTCAACTCCCGCACCGCCGACCCCGTCGAGGCGATCCGCGAACTGACCGGTGGCTTCGGAGCGGATGTGGTCATCGAGGCGGTGGGGCGTCCGGAGACGTACCGGCAGGCCTTCTACGCCCGGGATCTCGCCGGCACCGTCGTCCTGGTGGGCGTCCCCACCCCCGAGATGACCCTGGAGCTTCCCCTGCTGGACGTGTTCGGGCGCGGCGGTGCCCTCAAGTCCTCCTGGTACGGCGACTGCCTGCCCTCCCGCGACTTCCCGATGCTGATCGATCTGCATCAGCAGGGCCGGATCGACCTCGCCGCCTTCGTCACCGAGACGATCGGCATCGAGGACATCGAGGAGGCCTTCGCGCGGATGCAGGCGGGCGATGTCCTTCGCTCGGTGGTGATGCTCTGATGGCGGCCCGTATCGACCACCTCGTCACCTCGGGGACCTTCTCGCTCGACGGCGGCACCTGGGACGTCGACAACAACGTGTGGATCGTGGGCGATGACGTCGAGGCCGTGGTCATCGACGCGGCGCATGACGCCGAGGCCATCCTGGAGGCGCTCGCCGGCCGGACGCTCCGCGCGATCGTGTGCACCCACGCGCACAACGACCACATCGACGCCGCCCCGGCGCTGGCCTCCCGTACCGGCGCGCTGATCCATCTGCACCCCGACGACCTGCCGCTGTGGAAGCAGACCCACCCCGACACCGCCCCGGACGCCTATCTGGCCGACGGCCAGGTGCTGACCATCGCCGGCGTCGACCTGACGGTGCTGCACACCCCGGGGCACGCACCGGGCGCGGTCTGCCTCCACGCGCCGGACCTGGGCACGGTCTTCACCGGCGACACCCTTTTCCGCGGCGGCCCCGGCGCCACCGGACGGTCCTTCTCGCACTTCCCGACGATCATCGACTCGATCCGGGACCGGCTGCTGACCCTGCCGCCGGGGACCGAGGTCCGTACGGGACACGGCGAGTCGACGACCATCGGGGACGAGGCGCCGCATCTGGAGGAGTGGATCGAGGGGGGTCGCTAGGCCGGTCCGCTGCGCTTTGCCTGGGCCCCACGTTGTTGTCTGCGGCGCCGCGGTTGTTTCTCGCCGTTGCGTCTGCGGCGGGCTGGTGCCGCTGCGCGGGGCTGTTCGGCAGCGGTGCCGGGCTTACACGGCTCCGCCGCTACAGCCCGGCACCGCTGCCGACAAACAACCCCCGCCCGCCGCCAGGCGCAACGGCGAGACGACACCGCGGCGCCGCAGACAACAACGTGGGGAGAAACCTAAGGCGCAGCCGAGCCGGCCGCCCGCACCAGGATGCGGGCGGCCACCGTGGGGGAGTCCACCAGGGGATGCAGGGCCAGCGCCCGTAGTGCCGCGTTGCGGTCCTTGAAGGTTGCGGCCTCCACCGCTGCCCGTTCCACCGCCTTGACCTGCAGCATCAGGCCCAACTGGTCCTCGCGCAGCGGGGCGCAGGGCAGCGGGCGGGCGCCCTGGGACGTCACCTCGCACACCGTTTCCACGATCGCGTCCGGCGCCAGCTGAGGCACCGTCGAGCCATTGCGGACGTTGAGGATCAGCCGGGTGCCGCGGTCGTCCGCGAGGGCGTGCATCAGGGCCAGTGCGACCCGGTCGTAGCCGCCGCCCTCCAGGTCGTGACCGTCGCGCTGCCAGCCCCCGCTCGCCTCCCGGCTCTCCGCCATGTACGTCTCCTCGCGCTCGAGCCGGGTCCGCTCCCACAGCTCGTACGCCGCTTCCGGGCCGCCCGCTGCCGCGGCCCGCTCGAAGAAGCCGCCCTGCTGGTGGTCGAGGAATTCGCCGCGGGTTTCGGCCGCCTCCTGTACGGAGCGCAGGGTTTCGCGGCGGAAGTAGTAGTAGTGCAGATACTCGTTGGGGAGCGCGCCCAGGGTGCGCAGCCAGTCGGCGCCGAAGAGGCGGCCCTCCTCGAAGGAGCCCAGCGCGGCCTCGTCGGCGAGCAGCCGCGGCAGCAGCTCGGCGCCGTCGAGCGTCAACGACCGCAGCCAGCCGAGGTGGTTGAGACCGATGTAGTCGTACGCCACCCGGTCCGGGTCCGCGCCGGCCGCACGGGCCGCCCGCCGCACCAGCCCCACAGGTGAATCGCAGATTCCGATGACCCGGTCGCCCAGCACCTGCGACATCGCCTCGGTGACCATGCCCGCCGGGTTGGTGAAGTTGATGACCCAGGCCTGCGGGGCGAGGGCCGCGATCCGTTCGGCGATGCGCAGCGCCACCGGGATGGTCCGCAGCCCGTACAGGACCCCGCCCGCGCCGACCGTCTCCTGGCCCAGCACCCCCTCGGCCAGGGGGATCCGCTCATCGCGTACCCGGCCCGCCGTACCGCCCACCCGGATCGCGGAGAAGATGAAGTCGGCGCCGGTCAGGGCCTTGTCGAGGTCCTGGGCGACGCGTACGGTCACCGGATCGGGACGGCCCTGCGCCAGCCGCGCGAGCACCTCGGCGATCACCGTCACCCGGCGCGCGTCGGTGTCGTACAGGGTCACCTCGGAGACGGAACATGCCGGGTCGTCCAGCAGCGCGCGGTAGACCAGCGGGACACGGAAGCCGCCACCGCCGAGAATCGTGAGCCTCATGAGGCGGAACGTACCGCAGCATCAGGCACACTGGCGGCACCTGCCGACAGGAGAGGGGCGAGCGCGGTGAGCAGTGGCCGACGCGATGTCCAGCCGCCCACGGGCCCGGCCGCCGTGCCGACGGCCCTCGACCCGCTGGCCGGGGTGCGGCGCGCGGGTGATCCGCCCACCGATGTCTATCTGACCGGCACGGTCTTCCTGGACATCATCTTCACCGGCCTGGATTCCGCGCCGGTCCGCGGCACCGAGTCCTGGGCCCGCGGCATGGGCTCCAGCCCCGGCGGCGTCGCCAACATGGCCACCGCGCTGGCCCGGCTGGGGCTGCGCACCTCTCTGGCGGCGGCGTTCGGCGACGACAAGTACGGCGAGTACTGCTGGGAGGCGCTCGAGCAGGGCGAGGGCATCGATCTGTCGATGTCACGCACGGTCCCCGGCTGGCACTCCCCGGTGACGGTCTCCATGGCGTACGAGGGTGAGCGCACGATGGTGTCGCACGGCCATGAGGCGCCGCCGCCCGAGTCCGCCTTCGACGGCGGGCACGCGCCGGGCTGCCCGCCGCCGTCCCGCGCCTGCATCGCCTCGCTGGTCCCCGGCCGGCGGGAGGGCTGGCTGGGCTGCGCGGCCGGCCGCGGCAGCCGGATCTTCGCGGACGTCGGCTGGGACGACAGCGGCCGCTGGGACCCCGCCGACCTCGCCGACCTCGAACACTGCGAGGCCTTCCTGCCCAACGCCGAGGAGGCGATGCGGTACACCCGCACCGACTGCCCGCGCGCGGCGGCCCGCAGGCTGGCCGAACGGGTCCCGCTCGCGGTGGTCACCATGGGCGCGGAGGGCGCCTGCGCCGCGGACGGCCGCACCGGCGAGACCGCCGAGGTCTCCGCCATCGCCGTGGAGGCGCTGGACCCCACCGGTGCCGGAGACGTGTTCGTCGCCGGCTTCGTCACCGGCACGCTGGCCGACTGGCCGCTCACCGACCGGCTGTCCTTCGCGGGGCTGAGCGCCGCGCTGTCCGTGCAGGAATTCGGCGGTTCGCTCGCCGCGCCCGGCTGGGCCGAGATCGCGGCCTGGTGGCAGGGGGTACGGATGTCTGACGGGGCGGCGCCGGCCGCGCTGCGCCGCCGGTACGGGTTCCTGGACGACGTCCTGCCCGCCGCCTACCGGCCCGCCCCGCTGGCCCGCGCCGTCCCCACGCTCGGCTTCCGGCACCCGGCCTGAGCGGGGTGGCGCGGGTCCGTCCCGTCCCCGTCTCTCCGGCCGCAGGAAAAGCCTTCGGCCTTGTCAGTGCCCCGTCGTACTCTTGTATCCCAAGGAGAGTCAGGCCCAAGGCGCCGCGTTCCCAGCAGCGGGCACCTCTGAATGAACAAAGGATGGGGGTTGAGCAGGCTACTGAGCCGGCCCATGACGCAGACACCCATGCAACCGCAGGCGAGTGCCCAGTTCACCGTCCCGGCCAAACACCCGATGGTGACGGTCCTGGGATCCGGAGACTCGCTGCTGCGGGTGATCGAGAAGGCCTTCCCGGCGACCGACATCCATGTCCGGGGCAACGAAGTCAGCGCTGTCGGCGATGCCAGGGAAGTCGCACTGGTCCAGCGCCTGTTCGACGAGATGATGCTGGTGCTCCGCACCGGACAACCGATGACGGAGGACGCAGTGGAACGCTCCATCGCCATGCTGCGCGCGGCGGAGGACGGCGGGGGCGCGGTCAGCGAGACTCCCGCCGAGGTACTCACCCAGAACATCCTCTCCAACCGGGGCCGCACGATCCGCCCCAAGACCCTCAACCAGAAGCGCTATGTCGACGCCATCGACAAGCACACCGTCGTCTTCGGCATCGGCCCGGCCGGCACCGGCAAGACGTATCTGGCGATGGCCAAGGCCGTCCAGGCGCTGCAGGCCAAGCAGGTCAACCGCATCATCCTGACCCGCCCCGCGGTCGAGGCGGGCGAGCGGCTGGGCTTCCTGCCCGGCACCCTCTACGAGAAGATCGACCCGTATCTGCGCCCGCTCTACGACGCGCTGCACGACATGCTCGACCCCGATTCCATCCCGCGGCTGATGGCGGCGGGCACGATCGAGGTGGCGCCGCTGGCGTACATGCGCGGCCGCACCCTCAACGACGCCTTCATCATTCTCGACGAGGCGCAGAACACCAGCGCCGAGCAGATGAAGATGTTCCTCACCCGCCTCGGCTTCGACTCGAAGATCGTCGTCACCGGCGATGTCACCCAGGTCGACCTCCCCGGCGGCACCAAGAGCGGTCTGCGCCAGGTCCGGGAGATCCTGGACGGCGTCGAGGACGTCCATTTCTCCCTGCTCACCAGCAAGGACGTGGTCCGGCACAAGCTGGTCGGCCGTATTGTCGACGCCTACGAGAAGTACGACAGCCGCAACGGCCGCGAGGGCCAGTAGCCACCGGGCCACCGGCGCGGCATCCCAGCACCCGGAAGCGAGACGAAACCCCTCCCATGTCGATCGACGTCAACAACGAGTCCGGAACGGACATCGACGAGCAGGCCGTCCTGGACGTCGCCCGCTATGCCATCGCCCGGATGCGTATCCACCCGCTCTCCGAGCTGTCCGTCATCGTCGTGGACGCCGAGGCCATGGAGCAGCTCCACATGCAGTGGATGGACCTCCCCGGCCCGACCGATGTCATGTCCTTCCCGATGGACGAACTGCGCCCGCCGGCCAAGGACGACGAGGAGCCCCCGCAGGGGCTCCTCGGTGACATCGTGCTGTGCCCCGAGGTCGCCAAGAAGCAGGGCGCCGAGGCCCCGACGGAGCACAGCATGGACGAGGAGCTGCAGCTGCTCACCGTCCACGGCGTGCTCCACCTCCTCGGTTACGACCACGAGGAGCCGGACGAGAAGGCCGAGATGTTCGGCCTCCAGGCGGCGATCATCGACGGCTGGCGGTCCGAGCGGGGCCTGACCGGTCCTTCGCCGGCCCCCACCATCACCTGACCGGACGCCCCGATGACCACCCAGCTGATCGCCGTCGCGGTCCTGCTCGTCGTGATCGCCTGGCTCGCCGCCTGCGCCGAGGCGGGGCTGGCCCGTACGACGAGCTTCCGGGCCGAGGAAGCCGTCCGCTCCGGCCGCCGCGGCAGCGCCAAGCTCGCCGCCGTCGCCGCCGACCCCACCCGCTATCTGAATGTCGCGCTGCTGGTGCGGGTCGGCTGCGAAATGGCCGCCGGCGTCCTCGTCACCTATGCCTGTCTGCGTTCCTTCGACAGGACGTGGCAGGCGCTGACGGTCGCCACCGCGGTGATGGTGCTCGTCTCGTACGTCGCCGTCGGCGTCTCACCGCGCACCATCGGCCGCCAGCACCCGCTCAACACCGCGACCGCCGCCGCCTATGTCCTGCTGCCGCTGGCCCGCATCATGGGCCCCATCCCGCAGCTGCTGATCCTCATCGGCAACGCCCTCACCCCCGGCAAGGGCTTCCGCAAGGGCCCGTTCGCCTCCGAGGCCGAGCTGCGCTCCCTGGTGGACCTGGCCGAGAAGGAGTCACTGATCGAGGACGAGGAGCGCCGGATGGTGCACTCCGTCTTCCAGCTCGGCGACACCCTCGTCCGGGAGGTCATGGTGCCGCGTACGGACCTGGTGTCCGTCGAGCGCTTCAAGACCATCCGCCAGGCGCTGACCCTCGCGCTGCGCTCCGGTTTCTCCCGGATTCCGGTGACCGGCGAAAACGAGGATGACGTCGTCGGCGTGGTCTACCTCAAGGACCTGGCCCGCAAGGTGCACATCAGCCGGGACGCGGAGACCGAGCTGGTGTCGTCGGCGATGCGCCCCGCCGTCTTCGTCCCCGACACCAAGAACGCCGGTGATCTGCTGCGCGAGATGCAGCAGGACCGCAATCACGTCGCCGTGGTGATCGACGAATACGGCGGCACGGCCGGCATCGTCACCATCGAGGACATCCTCGAGGAGATCGTCGGCGAGATCACCGACGAGTACGACCGCGAGCTGCCGCCCGTCGAGGACCTCGGCGACGGCCGCTACCGCGTCACCGCCCGCCTGGACATCGGCGACCTCGGCGAGCTCTACGGCCTGGCCGAGCTGGACGACGAGGATGTCGAGACGGTCGGCGGACTGCTCGCCAAGCTCCTGGGCAAGGTGCCGATCGCCGGCGCCACGGTCGAGGTCGATCTCTCCGACGACGCCTACGGCCCGGAGCTGAAGGCGCTGCGGCTGACCGCCGAGTCCCCGGCCGGCCGCCGCAACAAGATCATTACGGTGCTGTGCGAGCCGGTCCGTGTGTCAGCGGGCGGCGAAGCCGGGGCTCAGCGCTCCGGGAACTGACCCTTCTTTTCCCACCCCTTTCCCCACCCCCCTTTTCCTGCCCCCGCTTCCCCTTCCCCTTCCCTCGTACTGATCCCGAGTTCACTGCAACTTTTCTGCACTCCATGTTTCGGGACGCTGGATTCCGGCCCGATGGCCATGGAAAGATCGCTCGGGTGGTTGGCGATGCCTGCCGGCCACCACAACGAGAGGAAAGTCGGGGGAATGCGTGCGTTCGGTGTCGCGGTGGGTGTGGCCGCCGTGACGGTCCTGCTGTCCGGTTGTTCCGGCAGCTCGGACGGCCCGGACCGTACGGAGGACTCCGCGGGGAGCGGCGCCGGGAGGGTTTCCGTCCGGTTTACCGTGGCCTCGAATCTGCCGCTGAAAATCGCCATGACCGGTATCTCGGGTTCCGCTGGGCACACGCAGGAATTCGCGAATGTCGCGGCGCCCTGGTCCAAGACCGTCATGGTGGAAAAGGGCCGCTATCCGAGTATGGCGGTGGCGCCGGTGAAAGCCGCCGGCAAGGGGGAGGTGAGGTGCGAAATGCGGGTCGACGGGAAGCTGGTCGACGAGGATTCCGGCAAGAGCACCGGCTCCTCCCTCGTTCTGGACTGCGGCGGCGCCGTCTGACGGCCGCCGTCGGCTGAAGAGCGGTTGCCCCGGCACAGGGGAGCGGGGCAACCGCCGTCTTCAGCCCGAACCGGACCCCGCACACCCACCGGAGTCACCAACGGCTCCCGCCCCGGCCCACCCCGCCGAACGGGAATGCATATGCTCGCCCGTATGACCGACTCCGCACCGCTGGACCCCGAAGACCGCAAGATCATCACGCTCGCGCGCTCGGCGCGGGCCCGGAACGGCGTGCCCGAGGGGGCCGCCGTACGGGACGAGACCGGCCGCACCTATGTGGCCGGCACCGTCGCCCTGGACTCGCTGCGGCTCAGCGCGCTGCAGACGGCCGTGGCGATGGCCGTGGCCAGCGGTGCCACCTCCCTGGAGGCCGCGGCCGTGGTCACCGAGGCCGAGCAGGCCGCCGACGCGGACCGGGCGGCGGTACGGGACCTCGGCGGGCCGGAGACGCCGGTGCTGGTGGCGGGCCCGGACGGCACCCTGCGCAGCAGCGTCCCCGCGGGCGGGCCCGGGGCCTGACTCCTGGCGGTGGTCGGCGCGGCCCCGGCGATCAGGGAGAATGGGCGCCATGAGCGTCCGTACAGACTCCTCCGCCCCGCACCGCGCCGGCTTCGCCTGCTTCGTCGGCCGTCCGAACGCGGGTAAGTCCACCCTCACGAACGCTCTGGTCGGCACCAAGGTGGCCATCACCTCCAACCGGCCGCAGACCACCCGCCACACCGTGCGCGGCATCGTGCACCGCCCCGACGCCCAGCTGGTCCTCGTGGACACCCCCGGTCTCCACAAGCCGCGCACCCTCCTCGGCGAACGCCTCAACGACATCGTGCGCACCACCTGGGCCGAGGTCGACGTCATCGGTTTCTGCCTGCCCGCCGACCAGAAGATCGGCCCCGGCGACCGCTATATCGCCACCGAGCTGGCCGGTATCAAGAAGACCCCCAAGGTCGCCATCGTCACCAAGACCGACCTGGTCGACTCCAAGGCGCTGGCCGCCCAGCTGATCGCCATCGACCAGCTCGGCAAGGAGCTGGGGATCGAATGGGCCGAGATCATCCCGGTGTCGGCGGTCGGCGACAAGCAGGTGTCCCTGCTCGCCGACCTTCTGGTCCCCCTCCTCCCCGAGGGCCCGACGCTCTACCCGGAGGGCGATCTCACCGACGAGCCCGAGCAGGTCATGGTCGCCGAGCTGATCCGCGAGGCCGCGCTGGAGGGCGTTCGGGACGAGCTGCCGCACTCCATCGCCGTCGTGGTGGAGGAAATGCTGCCGCGTGAGGACCGCCCGGCCGACAAGCCGCTTCTCGACATCCACGCGAATGTCTATATCGAGCGGCCCAGCCAGAAGGGCATCATCATCGGCCCCAAGGGCAAGCGCCTGAAGGAGGTCGGGACGAAGTCCCGCAAGCACATCGAGGCGCTGCTCGGAACGCCCGTCTTCCTGGATCTGCACGTCAAGGTCGCCAAGGACTGGCAGCGGGATCCCAAGCAGCTGCGCAAGCTCGGGTTCTAGCGCCTGTTAAGGCCTCTGCGGCCTGCTGAGGTCCTGCTGAACCGCCTCCGCCCGGCCCAGCAGGTGACCTCCGTCATTCCCGCAAGGGGATCTACTTGACGATCTCGTACATGTTGACGATCTTGCCTTCCTTGAGCTGCACGTCGTAGAAGCTCCCGCCGTGGCAGTACTCCTTGGCGCCTCCCCCACTCGGCTGCTGCCAGCCTTGGGTCGGCGCGCAGGTCTTCAGGTGCGAAATGCCGCGATGCAGGTCATTTCCGATGTCGGTCCGCTTGAGGCCGTCGCCGGTGATGATGTTCATCGTGAGCTTGTCGCTGATGGGGTATTGCAGGGCCTTGGCGCCGGGCGTACGGAACAGCGGTGCCCCGGTCCCCGGCTTCGTGAGGTGGCACCTCCTCGTGGCGTCATAGGCGATGACGTGGTTGTCCGCGCCCTCGACCTGGTCGACCTGCATGAGCTGGTGTCCGTCTTGGACGATCTCGCATTCGCCGCCCTGGCCGTCGCCGCCGTTCTCGCCGCTGGGCGTCGTCGGCCGGGCGCTCGCGGGCGCGGTGGTGTTCTCGTTCTTCGGGTCGTCCTGACCGTCGTCGTTCTTCTTGCCGTCACCAGGCGTGGCGCTGGCGCTCGCCGAGGCGTCCTGGCCGCCGGCTGAGTCCTTCTTCTCGTTGTCGGTGCAGGCGGTCAGAAGCAGTGCCGCGGAAACCAGCGCAGTGGTGGCGGCGATGTGCCGTACGGTAAAGATCTCCAACTCCGTTTCTTTGCAGGTGATTTCGCATGGGTGGCCCCATGGCGGGGCGCACTCGAACCCCAAGATCGTATAGCCGCAGAAGGTCATGTGCATGACATACCTGCGGCCTACGCCACACCCCGGATACGGCGCACCAGCAACGCCCCCATGAGCCCGATCGCCCCCGCCACCGCGTACAGGACGCGATAGCCGCCCAGATGGTTCACGATCGGCGCGGCCAGTGCCGGGGCGGCCACCTGGGGCAGTGAGTTGGCGATGTTGATGACGCCGAGGTCCTTGCCGCGGTGGGCGGCGGCCGGGAGGACGTCCGTCATCAGGGCGAAGTCGACGGCGGTGAAGACGCCGAAGCCGATGCCGAGCAGCGCCGCGGCGCACAGGGCACCGGTCCAGGTCTGCCACGTCCCGAGCAGCAGGGTGGCCGCCGCCATGATCACTCCCGCCCACAGGACGAACGGCCGCCGGCGGCCCACCCGGTCCGACCAGAGGCCGCCGACGACCACGGTGGCCAGCAGGGTCACGCCGTTGAGCGCCGTAAGGACCAGCACCCCGCCGTCCGGGTCCGGGTGATGCAGCACATCCCGCAGGTAGTACAGGAGGTACAGCAGCGCCAGCGCATTGCCGAGGTTGATCAGAAAGCGGGTCAGCCAGGCCCAGCCGAGATCGGGGTGGCGGCGCGGGGCGATCCGGAAGCCGGCGAGGAAGCCGCGCCAGGTGAACGGCGGGCGGGCGGCGCGCGGCAGCACCAGGTCGTTGTGGAGGAGGGGGTAGGGGAGCGTGCCCAGCACCGTGAAGGCGGCGCAGGCCAGATAGCCCGCGGTGACGCCGCCGGCCACCGTGGCCAGGCCCGTGCCGACGACCACGCCGAGGACCTGGGCCGCGCCCAGCCAGCCGCCCACCACGCCGCGCTGGAGATGCGGGACGCGGTCCGGCACGGCGGCGGTGATCGCCGCGAACGCCGCGTTGAGGGTGAGCTGGACCAGACACCACCCGAGCGCCATCGCGGCCACCGTCCGGGCCTCCGCCAGCAGCGCCAGCGCCGCCGCCCCGCCCAGCACCCCGCCCAGGATCCACGGCGTACGGCGCCCGTACCGCGAGGCCGTGCGGTCCGACAGCGCGCCGAACAGCGGGTTGGCGAGGAGGGAGACGGCGGCTCCCGCGCCGGTCACCCATGCCAGCACCGTCTCCTTGGCGGTGCCGGGCGGTGCGAGGGCGGCGGCCTGGAGGGCGAGCAGGATCTGGATCGGCCCGTACCAGCCGACCCAGATCGCGCCGTTCGCCAGCGACAGCGAGGCGATCCAGCCGCGGCCGACCCGCTGCGACGGCTCGGCCAGGGCCGCCGGTGCACTCACCCCCGGGCCTGGTCCCGCAGGGCGTTCCGCAGCCAGCGGTACGAGGCCTTCGGCGTACGGGCCAGCGTCGCGTAGTCGATATGGACGAGGCCGAACCGCCGTGCGTACCCCTCCGCCCACTCGAAGTTGTCCATCAGCGACCAGACGAAATAGCCGCGGACATCGGCCCCGGCGGCCATCGCGTCGTGCAGCGCCCGCAGATGTCCGTCCAGGAAGGCGATCCGGTCGGTGTCCTCGATGCCCTCGTAGGAGCAGCCGTTCTCGGTGATCATGACGGGCGGAAGGGCGGCGCCGTAGCGGTCGCGGAAGGAGAGGAGCAGCTCGGTGAGGGCCTGCGGGACCACCGGCCAGCCGAAGTCCGTCCGGGGAAAGCCCTCGATCTCCCGGGGGGAGAAGGGGAGTTCGGGGGGCAGGGCGATCCCCGCGAAGTCGGACGGCCCGGCCGCCGCGTCCGGGTCCGGGGCGCCGACCAGGGTCGGCTGGTAGTAGTTGATCCCGTACCAGTCCAGCGGCTGGGAGATGATCTTCAGGTCGTCGGCGACCGGCCCCGGGAGCATCGCCGCGATGCCCTCGTCGGGATAGCGGCCGAGCAGCACCGGGTCGGCGAAGAGCCGGTTGAGGAGGAGGTCGTAGAAGTCGGCCGCCTCCGTGTCGGCCGTCGACGGGGACGCCGTCCAGGTGGGGCCGTGGGAGTTGGCGATGCCGATACCGGCGGCGCCGCGGGCGCGCAGCGCCTGGACGGCCAGGCCGTGGCCGAGCAGCTGGTGGTGGGCGGCCGGCAGCGCGTCGAACAGCAGCCGGCGGCCGGGCGCGTGCTGCCCCAGTCCATAGCCCAGCAAGGTGAGTTCGGCGGGTTCGTTGAGCGTGATCCAGTGCTCCACGCGGTCCCCGAGCCGCGCCGCCACCGCATCCGCGTACGCCGCGAAATGCTCGGCGGTCTCCCGGACGAGCCAGCCGCCGCCCTCTTCCAGGGTCTGCGGGGTGTCCCAGTGGAACAGCGTCGGTACGGGTGCGACCCCGGCCGCCAGCAGCGCGTCCACCAGCCGGTCGTAGAAGTCCAGCCCCGCCCCGTTCACCGCCCCGCTGCCGTCCGGCACCACCCGCGGCCAGGCCACCGAGAAGCGGTACGCGCCGATGCCGAGGTCCTTCAGCAGCGCGACGTCCTCGCGGTAGCGGTGGTAGTGGTCGGTGGCGGTCCGGGCATCGGACCCGTCCTTGATCCGCCCGGTCCGGGCGGTGAACGCATCCCAGGCGGACCGGCCCCGCCCGTCCTCGTCCACCGCGCCCTCGATCTGGGCGGCGGAGGTGGACACTCCCCACAGGAAGTCACGGGGAAAGCGGGGGAGGGGCGAGGGGGCGGGCGATGACATGGGGGACGACGGCGCCGACTCGGAGGTCATGCGCCGGATCTTCGTTTACCGCCGGTAACACAGTCAAGAGGTCTGCCCGGACGGGCAGTTGGGGCGCGCCCCGCTCAGCGCTCCCCCTCCTTCATCACCCACGTGATCAGCTTCTTCTGCTCGTCCGTCAGCCGGGGATCGGTGCAGTACACCGTCCGCCCGTCGACGGTGAGCTGATAGCTGAAGCCGTCGGGCACCCCGACGGGGGGCGTCTCATGGGCGTCGGCGACGGACTTTTCGGCCAGGGCGTGCCACTCGTCGGCATCGGGCCGCGCCGAGGTGTCGACCTCGGCGCGGCGCTCGATGCCCGCGAAGCCACCGGTGCGACGGATCTGAATACGCATGGTGGCCTCCTACCCCGTCAGGCGCCCGGAACCGCCCGCGTTCGGCTGGTTGCGCTAGGCGGTGGTCACTGGGCCGTCACGCCGACCTGGGTCCAGGCCTTGATCGCGGCATCGTGCTCCTCACCGGCGCCGTAGCGGGCTCGCGCCGCGGCGACGGTGAGCCGGGCGAAGTCGGCGAACTGCGCGTCCTTGGCGAGCTCGCCGCCGGTCAGCACGTCGTACCAGACCTGGCCCGCCTTCTCCCAGGCGTTGCCGCCCAGCGCGGTGGCGTACAGATAGAAGGCGTGGTTGGGGATGCCGGAGTTGATGTGCACCCCGCCGTTGTCGTCCTCGGTGTCGACGTAGTCCTTCATCTTCGCGGGCTGCGGGTCCTTGCCCAGCACATCGTCGTCGTACGCGGTCCCCGGCGCCTTCATGGAGCGCAGCGCCGTGCCGTTGTCGATGCCCGGTCCCAGCAGCCCGGAGCCGATCAGCCAGTCGGCCTCGTCGGCGCTCTGGCCGAGCGCGTACTGCTTGATCAGGGAGCCGAAGACGTCCGAGACGGATTCGTTGAGCGCGCCTGACTGGCCCTGGTAGTCGAGGTTGGCGGTGTACTGCGTGACGCCGTGGGTGAGCTCATGGCCGATGACGTCGACGGAGATGGTGAAGTCCAGGAACAGATCGCCGTCGCCGTCGCCGAACACCATCCGCTCGCCGTCCCAGAAGGCGTTGTCGTACTTCTCGCCGTAGTGGACGGTGGCGTCCAGCGGCAGCCCGGCGCCGTCGATGGACTTGCGGCCGTAGACCTTCAGGAAGAGGTCGAAGGTGGCTCCGAGGCCGGCGTGCGCGCGGTTGACGGAGACGTCCTGGGAGGGGCCGTCGGACTCCTCGTGGACCTTGGTGCCGGGCACCGTCTCCTGGTGCCCGGCGTCGTAGATGGTGCGCCGGGGCTTGTCGGCGCCGGCGCCGGGCTCGCCGGGCGTCAGGCCGCGGGCGACGGCGTCCAGGCGCCGGGTGCGGTGGGTGTCGTCGTGGTCCAGGGTGCGGCGCGCGTGCTCGTGCCGCTCGGCCAGATTGCTGAGGATGTGCGGCGGGACGATGGTGCAGAAGGCCGGGGTGGCGCGCGCCTGCCGGGCGTGGCGGCGGTCCGTCCGGGAGCCGTCCGTGCGGTGGTGCTCCATGTGGTTGCCCTCCATGTAGGTGAAGCCGTGAACAAAAAGGTGGCACCCTGTAATCCTCGTGTCACTCCTCGCGCCGCAGATTCCCGAAAACGTGTGGTTCGTCGCAGTTAGCCCTTTACGTCAGGCCGGTCCCGCATACTGATACGCACCGACCGATCGCCGCGGTCCTCCGATACGCTGCTGCCCATCATGCGTTTCGGGCTGCTTCTCCTTAGCTGCCGCGGCGAGGGCCTGTAGTCGTAGGCCGACCCCCTCCCCGCGGAGTTCGGTGTTGCGATCTTTCGTCCCGTCGGCCGTCCCTTCCAGCGGACATACGAGGAGCCCCACGCACCATGACGAATCCGTCGAGCCCCGCCGAGCACGCCGTCGGCCGCCGTACCCCCATCACGGCCGCGACGCAGCGCCAGCGGCCCTCCGGGATGCCGATCCACAAGTACGGCCGCTACGAGGCCGTCGACATCCCCGACCGCACCTGGCCCGACAACCGGATCACGGTCGCGCCCCGCTGGCTGTCCACCGACCTGCGTGACGGCAACCAGGCGCTGATCGACCCGATGTCGCCGGCCCGTAAGCGGGAGATGTTCGACCTCCTGGTGCGCATGGGCTACAAGGAGATCGAGGTCGGCTTCCCCTCCTCGGGCCAGACCGACTTCGACTTCGTCCGCTCCATCATCGAAGAGGACGCGATCCCCGAGGACGTGACGATCTCCGTCCTCACCCAGGCCCGCGAAGAGCTGATCGAGCGCACCGTCGAATCGCTGCGCGGTGCCCACAGCGCCACCGTGCACCTGTACAACGCCACCGCTCCGGTCTTCCGCCGGGTCGTCTTCCGCGGCTCGAAGGACCAGGTCAAGCAGATCGCCGTGGACGGTACGCGCCTGGTGATGGAGTACGCCGACAAGCTGCTGGGCGACGAGACCGCCTTCGGCTACCAGTACAGCCCGGAGATCTTCACCGACACCGAGCTGGACTTCGCGCTGGAGGTCTGCGAGGGCGTGATGGACGTCTGGCAGCCCGAGGAGGGCCGCGAGATCATCCTCAACCTGCCCGCCACGGTGGAGCGTTCGACGCCCTCCACGCACGCCGACCGCTTCGAGTGGATGTCGCGCAACCTGTCGCGGCGCGAGCACGTCTGCCTGTCCGTACACCCGCACAACGACCGCGGTACGGCGGTGGCCGCCGCCGAGCTGGCGATCATGGCGGGCGCGGACCGGATCGAGGGCTGCCTGTTCGGCCAGGGCGAGCGCACCGGCAACGTCGACCTGGTCACGCTGGGCATGAACCTCTTCTCCCAGGGCGTCGACCCGCAGATCGACTTCTCGGAGATCGACGAGATCCGCCGGACGAGCGAGTACTGCAACCAGATGGAGATCCACCCGCGCCACCCCTACGCGGGCGATCTGGTCTACACCGCCTTCTCCGGCTCCCACCAGGACGCCATCAAGAAGGGCTTCGACGCGATGGAGGCGCAGGCGGCGTCCGTCGGCAAGACCGTCGACGAGATCGAGTGGGCGGTCCCGTACCTGCCCATCGACCCCAAGGACGTCGGCCGCTCCTACGAGGCCGTCATCCGCGTCAACTCGCAGTCCGGCAAGGGCGGTATCGCCTACGTCCTGAAGAACGACCACAAGCTGGACCTGCCGCGCCGGATGCAGATCGAGTTCTCCCGGATCATCCAGGAGAAGACCGACAGCGAGGGCGGCGAGGTCACCCCGTCCGCCATCTGGTCGGCCTTCCAGGACGAGTACCTGCCCAACCCCGAGAACCCCTGGGGCCGTATCCAGGTCAAGAACGGCCAGACCACGACGGACCGGGACGGCACCGACGCGCTGACGGTCGAGGCGGTCGTCGACGGCCAGGACACCGTCCTGACGGGCTCCGGCAACGGTCCGATCTCCGCGTTCTTCGACGCCCTGCAGGGCGTCGGCGTCGATGTACGCCTGCTGGACTACCAGGAGCACACCATGAGCGAGGGCGCCTCCGCGCAGGCCGCCTCGTACATCGAGTGTGCGATCGGCGACAAGGTGCTGTGGGGCATCGGCATCGACGCGAACACGACGCGTGCCTCGCTGAAGGCGGTCGTCTCGGCGGTCAACCGCTCGGCGCGCTGACGGCCCCCTCCTGACGGCCCCCTCCTGACGGTCTCCGGCTTCACGGCGTCCTGTTGCGCCCGGCGCCCCCGTTGCTCCCTGCGAGCGGCGGGGGCGCCGGGCGCTGCCGACCCCCTCGTTCCGGCCAAGACCGCCCGCGTCGCCGCCATCGAGATCCCCGGCCGCCCCAGGCTCTCCCCCGCACCCCATCCGGCGTCAACGGGGGCCGGGCGACGCTCGTTCACGGGTCCGCGGCCCCGTGCCATCCGGCCAGTTGTCCCGTCCGGGGTGCTGACGCCACATCACCACTGTGGCTAACATCACGTCCCAATACGGCGACGGGGCCGCAGAGTGACGGAGGGCTGACGTGATGCACAAGATGTGTGTGATGGGCGTGCGCACGTCCTGGCGTACCGTCGCCGACGGGGAATTCTTCTGCCCGGACTGCGGCGGGGACCGCAACTATCTGCGCCGGGCGGGCCGCCGCCGGCTCACCGTCCTCGGCGTCCCCCTGCTCTCGCGCGGCGCCGCGGGCCCGGTCCTCGAATGTTCCGCCTGTCACGGGCACTTCGGCCTGGACGCGCTGGACCACCCCACCACCGTCCGCCTCTCCGCGATGCTCCGGGACGCCGTCCACACCATGACGCTCGCCCTCCTCGCCGCCGGGGGAACCACCTCCCGCGCCGTCCGCGACACCGCCGTCACCACGGTGCGCGCGTCCGGATTCGGCGACTGCTCCGAGGACCAGCTGCTCACTCTTCTTGCCGCGCTCGCCGCCGACACCGGCCGGCTGACCGGCACCTACGACGCGGTGACCGGCGGCGACTGCGGCCATCACGGCCTCGACCCGTGCGGTACCGCGCTGGCCATAGAGCTCCATGAGTCCCTGGAGCCGCTGGCCCCGCATCTCGCCCCGGCCGGCCGCGAATCGCTCCTTCTCCAGGGCGCGCGGATCGCCCTTGCCGACGGCTCCTACACCCCCGCCGAACGCGAGGTCCTGGCCACCGTCGGCGCCGCGCTGATGCTGCGCCCGGCCGACGTCAACCGGCTGCTGGCGGCGGCGCGTACGCCGTCCTGAGACCCCCGCCCGCGCAAAGCGGCCGGCCGCTCGGTGCAACCGAGCGGCCGGCCGTGGTGTTTCCCCTGTGTCGGACGAATTTCGCGGAGCGCCCTACGCGAACGCCCTACGCGAACGAACTACGAGAACGCACTACGGGGAAGGCGTTACGGGGGTGGCGATGATGAACGACGAGATATGCCTCAGGCCGACGGGGACGCCGACGCGGGCCTGAGCCTCACCGGCAGGGTCCGGTAGCCGCCGGAGATGAAGCCCTCGATGGGCACCAGCTCCTCGGTCGGGACCGCCAGTTCGAGGTCGGGGAAGCGGTCGAAGAGGGCCGGCAGGGCGGTACGGGCCTCCAGGCGGGCGAGGGGGGCGCCCAGGCAGTGGTGGACGCCGTAGCCGAAGGCGAGGTGTTCCTGGCCGGGGCGCTGGATGTCGAAGTCGGCGGCCGTGGTGCCGTGCTGCTCGGGGTCGCGCCCGGCGGACACATACGACGGCATGATCGCTTCGCCCTTGCGGATGGTCGGGCCGCCCGGGAGCTCGATGTCCTCGACGGCGAAGCGCAGCGGGAGATTGGCGATGCTGGGGTCCCAGCGCAGGGTCTCCTCGATGACGTCGTTCCAGGAGGCCTTGCCGGCACGGACCAGCTCGAGCTGCTCGGGGTGCGTCAGAAGGGCGTGCACCGCGTTGCCGATCAGGTCGACGGTCGTCTCGTGACCGGCGACGATGACCAGCAGAAGCGTGTCGACGAGCTCCTGCTCGGTCATCCGCTCGCCGTCGTCGTCCCGCGCGGAGACCAGCAGGCTGGTCAGGTCGTCGCCCGGGGTCTCCCGCTTGATCTCCACGAGCCTGGTGAGCAGCGTGTGCACGTCGATGAACGTCTGCCCGGCCTGCTCGGGGGTGAGAGTGGGGTCCATGATCGCATCGGAGAGCCGGGACAGCTCGATGCGCATCTCGTCGTCCGGCACGCCGAACAATTCGCAGATGACCTGCATGGGAAGGGGGTGTGAATAGGCCGCGCGGAGGTCGACGACGTCGCCCGCCGGGGTGGCGGCGAGTTCGTCCAGCAGCGCGGCGGTGATCCGCTCGACGCGCGGGAGCATCGCGTCGGTGCGGCGCGCGGTGAACGCCGGGGCGATCAGCTTGCGCAGCCGGCGGTGGTCGGCGCCGTAGGCG
Source organism: Streptomyces chattanoogensis (assembly GCF_001294335.1). Classification (GTDB taxonomy): domain Bacteria; phylum Actinomycetota; class Actinomycetes; order Streptomycetales; family Streptomycetaceae; genus Streptomyces; species Streptomyces chattanoogensis. The sequence goes on along the minus strand of NZ_LGKG01000196.1, from coordinate 201,707 downwards.
GTGAACATATTGGTGACGCCGACCCAGGTCTGCAGCCAGCTGTCGTGGTATTCGCCGCGTTGCCAGGCGGGCCAGTGCTGGCGGGGGTCCTTGGAGACCCGGGGGTCGGTCAGCAGGTCCTTGAGGAGGGAGTGACTGGTGATGGCCCAGGCATGGACGCCTGCGGGTATCTCTATCAGGACCGCGGAGCCTAGTTCGCGGAGGCGGGCTGCCTCTCCGTGGATATCGGCTCCGGTCGGGTCGATGACGACGGGCTGCTGTCCCATGGGGTAGCTCCTGCCTGATCGGGGGTGATGGGGGTGAAACGGGCCGGAAGGCTTGCGAGCGCGCGGTGGAAGGTGCCGGGGCGCCACACCAACTGGTCGGGGGTCACCGCGAGTTCGATGTCCGAGAGCCAGGCGGTGAGCCGCTCGATCGCGGTGGTGGCGATCACCAGCGCATGCCGCTGGACGGGGCAGGCGTGCGGTCCCGACGCCCATGCCAGATGCGAGCCGCCTCCCGTACGGGTCTGATCGAGCGTCGTTTCACCGAACTGGCCGTTGGCGGCCGCGTAAGAGACCAGTACCAACTGCCCCTGACGTACCCAGGTGCCGTGGAAGAACACATCGCGACGGGGGTAGTGCGCGGAGTAGTTGGCCATCGGCGGGTCGTTCCACAGCACCTCGTTGATGGCGTCCCGTGCGGTCAGGGCGCCGCCGGCGAGGGTGCTGTAGTAACGGTCGTCGGACAGCATCCGTGAGAGGGCGTTGCCGATGAGGTTGGCCAGCGGTTCGTTGCCCGCCGCCATCGTCAGTACGACCTGCATGCTGACTTCCTCGACGGACAGCCCGTTGGGGTGGTCCATGAACCAGGAGGTGAGGTCCGGCCCGCGCTGGGCCGTCTTGGCCGCGATCAGCTCCATGATGTAGCTCGTGAACGCGGCGTCCGCGGTGGCGGCGGCCTCGGGCGAGGCGGCCTCCATCAGTCCGCCGATCGCCGCGATCAGGCGCTCGTTGTAGGAGTCGGGCATCCCGAAGATGTCGTTGAAGATCATCAGCGGCAGCAGCCGGGCGTACTCGCCGATGAGATCGACCTCGCCGCTGGCGCCGAACGCCTGGATGAGGGTGTCCGCCGCGTGCCGGACCTTCTCACGCAGAATGTGCGGCTCGACGAGCTCGAAGCTCTCGGAGATGACCTGCCGGTAGCGCCGGTGCGTCTCGCCGTCGTTGAAGAGGGCGTTGGGCCGGTAGCCCAGCATCGGGACGACCTGGGAGTCGGGCGGAACGGTCTTCTGCCACTCCCGGGAGTCCTTGGACCACGTGGAGGTGTCGTTGAGCAGGTCCAGCGCGGCCCGGTAGTCGATGACCAGCATGGCCGTCACATCCGGGGCGATCTCGACCGGTGCGAGCGCACCGTACTGGCGCAGATACTCGTAGTAGCGGTTCGGGTCGGCGGCGAACTCCGGCCCGTACAGCTTGAGGGGAGCGTAGGGGTCGGGCCGGCCGAGCGGATGGGTGGCGGGCTGGCCGTCCGCGCCGCCGTGGGCGTGCGCCGGGCAGCCCGGCGGCGGGGTGGCACCGGGAGGGTGCGGGGAAGTCACGGGATCTCCTGGGGCGAGGAAGAAGACAGGGGCGGAAGACGGGGGCAGGGGGCAGAAGACGAGGATGCAGGCGAGGGCGGGGCCGGGGCGTCAGGGGCGCATAGGAACACGTCAGGGACATGCCAGGAGCAGGTCAGGGCCGTCCGCCGAGAGCCGCCACGCATCAGCACGGACAAGCGCGGATCGGCGCGGATCGGCACCGACCGGGCGGGCGGCCCTGACCAGTCTCCCCGCGTCCTTACAGGGTGTCCTGGGGCGTATGCGCCAGCACATGCGTGACCAGCGAGATCAGCGCATCGACGGACTGGTTCCGGTCCCGGGCGTCGCACACCACCAGCGGCGTGTCCGGGTGCAGATCGAGCGCGTCCCGGAGCGTGTCGACGTCGTAGTGCGGCGCGTCGGGGAAGGCGTTGACCGCGACGGCATAGCGCAGCCCGGCCTCCTCGATGATGTCCATCACCTCGAAGGAGTCCGCCAGCCGGCGGGTGTCCGCGAGGACGAGGGCGCCCAGGGCGCCGCGCGCGATGTCCGCCCACAGCGGGCGGAAACGCTTCTGCCCGGGAGTGCCGAAGAGATACAGCACCAGGTCCCCGGGCAGCGTCAGCCGCCCGAAGTCGATCGCGACGGTGGTGGTGGTCTTGTCCCGCACCCCGGCGAGATCGTCGACGACCGCGCCGGTCTGTGTCATCACCTCTTCGGTGTGCAGCGGCGGGGTTTCGGACAGCGTACGGATGAGCGTGGTCTTGCCGACTCCGAACGGCCCCGCGACCAGGAGCTTGACGAGTGTCTGGTCGGAGCCGGAAAGGTACATGCTGCCGGTGCTAGGACTTGAGAGAGCGGAGTCCATCGAGAACCCTCTCCAGGATCTGCCGGTCGAATTGCTCGGCTTCGGGAATGGGGACACGGGCGAACAGCCGCCCGGCATCGACGAGATCGGCCACCAGCACCTTCACCACACTGACGGGCAGGTGAAGATGGGCGGCGACCTCCGCCAGAGACAGTGCCCCGGGCTGCAACAGCTCCAGAATGCGGCGCTCTTCAGGGCGCACCTCACTGGTGATGGGCATCCCCGCGCTGTGCAGCAGGGAGAGCCGGTCCAGGGTGTTGCGGCTGGGGCGGGCGCGCCCACCGGTGGCCAGATAGGCCGGTACGAGGCGCCGGTTGCTCTGGCGGGGGGTCATGCGGAGTTGCCCAGATCTCGCGCCGGGCTGTTCATGACCTTGCTGCCGAGCGTCGACACCTGGACCTGCATATGGTGCGCGACCACACCCATGTTGACCTCCGGTGCCGCGAAGACGGCCAGGCAGGTGTTCTCACCGGCGGGTATCGCGAAGACCCAGCCCTCCTCCGACTCGATCACGGTCTGCCGCAGCCGCGCGTCGTGCTGCTCGGCGAAGGCCGCGGTCACCGCCCGTCCGGCGCCCTGCAGCGCGGACATCATGGCCGCCACACCCTCGGCGGCGTCCCGCTTGAGGCCCGGTGAGGAGCCCTCGATGAAACCGTCGCCGGAGATGACGGCTGCGTGGATAACATGCGGCAGCTCCAGAAGAGGCGCCAGCACCCAGGACTTGTCCTCGATGCTACGGCGGCGAGCGGTGGCGGGGGTGTTCATTACTGGGGGTTCCCTTCGGTACTGCGAGGGGGCTGTGACTGTTGTGCCGCGGCCCGGCCGGATTCGGTGCCCTGCTGGAGCGCGGCCCAGCGGGAGGCGGTCTCCTCCGGAGTACGCGCGGACTGCGGCTCGCTGCGCGCTGCGGTCTGGTCCAGCTCGGACACGGGCTTGCGTCGGCGCCGACGCGGGAGTTCGGGCTCGTCACCGGCAGCGGGACCGGCGGTGAATCCGGCGGCGGATCCGGGGGCGGATCCGGCGGCGGGACCGGCAGCGGGATCGGCGAAAGGACCGGCGGCGGGGGATTCGGCAGCGGGGTATTCGGCGGCGGGGGAGCCGGCAGTGCCGAAGGGCGCGGTGCCGAGCAGATCCGCCGGGTCGGGCGCCGGAGGCGCGAGAGGCGCGGGCGCGGGAGCCGGGGTGTGGGACACCGAGTGACCCGGGTTACGGGTCGGCAGTGTGCCGCGGTCCTGCGCGGAGGACCGGTGCGGGACCGGCGCCATCACGGACATCGGCTGGGTGTTCTCGTCGAGCATCGTCAGCAGGGGGTCGCCGGGGATGTACACGATCGCGCGGACACCTCCATAGGGAGACGACTCGATGTGCACCCGGTAGCCGTACTGCCGCACCAGCTGGCCGGCCGCCGCGAAACCGGAGCGCGGCGGGTCGCCGAGCTGGGTCAGAAGCAGGTTCTCGTCGCCGGACAGCAGCTTCGCCGCGTGCTGGAGCTCCTCCTCGTGCATCCCGACGCCGTAGTCGTCGATGATCACGGAGGCGCCGCGGTTGCCCTGCTGCAGGGTCACGCTGACGGGCAGCTCCTGGTGCGAGTGGTGCAGCGCGTTGGCCAGCAGCTCGGTGACGGTGATCGCGATCGGCTCGACGGCACGGGCGACGACCGCGATCGGGTCGCGCAGCTGGTTGGTGATCTGGACGCGCTCGTAGCCGCGCAGCCGGGAGGTCGCGCCGACGACCAGCTCGGCCAGATACGAGTCCTCGCGGGTGAGGCCGGGCCAGGCGCCGCACACGACACCGGTCGCCTGAATACGCCGCAGCGCCTGCTCGTTGAGGAAGTCCGCCGACAGCAGGTCCTGCGCGATGTTCGGGTCGTCGTAGCGGTGCTGCATGGCCTGCAGCTGGGTCTGGAGCTGGTACAGCAGCGCCTGGATGGTGGTGGTCGCGCCCCGCAGCGTGGACTGCGCCGCCGCGTCGACCCGCTCCCGCTCCTTGGTCACGGCCTCGGCGATCTGCTCCAGCGCCGCGTTCAGCGCGGTATCGGTCTCCGTCCCGGCGAACCGGGGGTCCAGCAGCCCTCGGACGGGCACATGCGGATGTGCCAGCGCCAGGGTCAGATCGGGGAGGCGGGCCCCCGCCAGATGCCGGATCTCTGCCTCGGTCGCCCGCAGCCGGGCCGTCAGCTCCGTGTTGGCGTGGAGCGAGGTGGAGTTCTGCTCCTCAGCGGTGCTGAGTTTCTGTCTCAAGGCGGCGCTGTGCATCCTCGCGCGGACCACCATCGCCGCCAGTACCAGGGCGGCGGCCGTTCCGGCGCTGAGGCACCACAACAGCGCCTCGGGTATGGATGTCATCGGGATCCTCGGGTGGGGGAATGTGGTGTCCGGCGGTTCACCGCGTGGTGTTCCGCAGCGTTGTGTTTGCCGATCATCACGCGATGCTACCGGGCACCTGACGTCGTGTAAGGCTCGCGCCAAGGCCTGCGTGAGAAGTGCCGAAGGTCGTGTTCGGCCCTGTGTGGGCGGACGATGACGTGTTGCGGCCCCGCGGTCGATACGGCGACGGCGGGGCCTGTGTCTCTTTTGCCTGGTACGTCAATTGCCTTGCAGCGCACCGGACTTGATCGCACCGACGAACGCGGTCCAGCCTGTGGCGGGAATCACGAGCGCGGGGCCGTGGGGGTTCTTGCTGTCGCGGACGGGGACGACGCCGGGGAGGTCGTCGCGGACCTCTATGCAGTCGCCGCCGTTGTGGTCGCTGTAGCTGCTCTTGCGCCAGCGGGCGGCGCCGGGGAAGTCGTGGGCGACCTCGACGCAGTTGCCGCCATTGCCGTCGCTGTAGCTGCTCTTGCGCCAGTGAGCCGTGCTCAGGTCGTAGTCGCACATCGTCTGTGTTCCTCAGCCGCCGTTTCGATCAGGAGGAGGGACGCCTCCGGGGACAGGGCGGCGGCCCTCAGTCGATCGTAGGCCCCTTGGGTCTGCTTCACCATCGCTGGTTCGTCCAGCAGATTCCCCGAATACGCGCCTTCTGTATAGGCCGTTGGCGGCGCATCGTCGAATTCCATGAGCCGCAGCGATTTGCCCATGATGGAGTGCGCCCCTGCTTGAAGCGGGATTACCTGGAGCAAGACCTTCCGGGCACGCATCAGATCGGCGATGTGCTCCAACTGTTCGGCCATGGCGGCCTGGCCGCCCACAGGGACGTGCAGCGCGCACTCGTGCACGATCGCCCAGTACTCGGGCCTTGGGGTGTCCGTGATCAGCCGCGCCCGCTCTATGCGCGACGAGACCAAGTCCTCGATGATCTCGTCCTCCGCGAGCGGGTGGTGCGCGATCGTGAGGGCCCGCGCATACGCCGCCGTCTGCAACAGACCAGGCACCGTCATCGACTCGAAGTCGCAGATCTTCGTGGCGAGCTTCTCCAGCTCCGCGGCCTTCGCGAAGTAGGCCGCGAACGGAGACTTCTCCAGCAGCTTCCGGCACAGCCGCTCGAAAAATCCGTCCGTCTCCAGGGCCACATCAAGCTGGGCTGCCATTTCCGGCGACGGCTTGCGGCCCATCTTCTCGAAATGAGTGATGTAGGAGCCGGAGGCGAACGCCCTCAGCCCCACTTCTTCCTGGGTCAAGCCGGCCGCCAGTCGACGGCGTTTGAGCTCCGAAGCCAGGAACTCCCACCCGGCCTCCTGGGAATCACGGGGTTGGCGTTTGGGCATGGGCACCACCTTCCTCTCCTCGGGCAGGCTGGTGCCGCTGCGTCACCGCGAGGATACGAACCGTGAAAATCTCACCGGCGCGAGGGGCCCACGCCCCCGTGCGCGAGAATGAGCCCATGAGTCTGTTCCGCGACGACGGCATCGTGCTGCGCACCCAGAAGCTCGGTGAGGCGGACCGGATCATCACCCTGCTCACCCGGGGAAACGGGCGGGTGCGGGCCGTGGCCCGCGGCGTGCGGCGGACGAAATCGAAGTTCGGGGCGCGGCTGGAGCCGTTCTCGCATGTGGACGTGCAGTTCTTCGCGCGGGGTGGCGAGCTGATCGGGCGCGGGCTGCCGCTGTGCACGCAGAGCGAGACGATCGCGGCGTACGGCGGCGGGATCGTGACCGACTACGCCCGCTACACCGCCGGTACGGCCATGCTGGAGACGGCCGAGCGGTTCACCGATCACGAGGGCGAGCCGGCCGTCCAGCAGTACCTGCTCCTGGTCGGCGCCCTGCGCACGCTCTCGCGTGGTGAGCACGCACCGCACCTCGTCCTGGACGCCTTCCTGCTGCGCTCCCTCGCCGTGAACGGTTATGCGCCAAGTTTCGACAGCTGCGCGCGGTGCGGAATGCCCGGTCCCAACCGGTTCTTCTCGGTCGCGTCCGGCGGTGTGATCTGCGGGGACTGCCGGGTGCCGGGAAGCGTCGTACCCTCCTCGGAGGCCATCGGCCTCCTGGGCGCGCTGCTGACCGGTGACTGGGAGACGGCGGATGCCTGTGAGGCGCGGCACGTCCGGGAGGGAAGTGGCCTCGTCGCGGCGTATTTGCAGTGGCACCTGGAGCGGGGTCTGCGCTCTCTCCGGTACGTAGAGCAGTAGAAGCAAGCGGCACAAGCGGCAAGAGAACCAAGCACCGAAGCGTGCGGCAGTGAACAGAGGAGACGTGGGGCGCATGGCAGTACGCGGCATTCTGGGGCGCAATCGGCGCGAGTACCAGACGCCGGAGCCGCACCCGTCCGGTGCGCGTCCGCCGAAGATTCCCGGCGAACTCGTCCCGAATCATGTGGCGGTCGTGATGGACGGCAACGGCCGCTGGGCCAAGGAGCGCGGGCTGCCGCGCACCGAGGGCCACAAGGTCGGCGAGGGCGTCGTCCTCGACGTCCTCAAGGGCTGCATCGAAATGGGCGTGAAGAACCTCTCGCTCTACGCCTTCTCGACGGAGAACTGGAAGCGCTCGCCGGACGAGGTCCGCTTCCTGATGAACTTCAACCGGGATGTGATCCGGCGCCGTCGTGACGAGATGGATGCGCTGGGTATTCGCATCCGCTGGGTCGGACGGATGCCGAAGCTGTGGAAGTCCGTGGTCCAGGAGCTCCAGATCGCCCAGGAGCAGACCAAGAACAATGACGCAATGACGCTGTATTTTTGCGTGAATTACGGCGGTCGCGCGGAGATCGCGGACGCGGCGGCGGCGATTGCGGCGGATGTCCGGGCCGGAAAGCTGGACCCGTCGAAGGTCAACGAGAAGACCGTCGCGAAGTACATGTACTACCCGGACATGCCGGATGTGGATCTTTTCGTGCGGCCCTCGGGCGAGCAGCGGACGTCGAATTACCTGATCTGGCAGAGCGCGTATGCCGAGATGGTGTTCCAGGACATTCTCTGGCCGGACTTCGACCGCCGGAACCTGTGGGACGCGTGCCTGGAGTACGCCAAGCGGGACCGCCGGTTCGGCGGCGCGCGCTTGGCGGAGGGCGAGTCCGCCACGTAAGGCGAGACAGGCGGCGTACAGCGGTGCGGCCCGGCTTCCCGCAGTGGGGGAGCCGGGCCGCAGCCGTTGTCAGGGAGCGTCAGAGCGCGTCAGGGGTGCCAGACCTCGCTGACGTGCGAGACGTCACCGGACCCGGTCACGGTGAGCTCGTAGATGTCCCCGCTGCACATCAGCGGCTGCTTGACGGGCTCGTGCTTCAGGCAGGCGTTGACGTGCTCGGTCAGCTGGGCGACGGTCACCTTGCGGTGGTCGACCGCCCCGATGGCCAGCTCGGCCGTGGCCCCCGAGGCCAGCCGGAAGCGGGCGGCCTTCCCCGTCCCCGCATAGCCCCCGCCGTTGGGATCGCAGGCGAACTTCGCCTCCTTGGCGAGCAGCGCGCCGCCGGACGGCGCGCCCGTGATCTGCACCATCCGGTGGCCCTTGGCGAGCTTGCGGGGTGTGCAGTCGAAGGTCGGCTCTCCCGTGCCGGGCGCCGGGTCGCTCGGCGGCGAGGCCTGGGACGAGGCCGAGGCCGAAGCCGAGGCGCTGGGGGCGGCCGACGGGTCGGCCGTCCTGGACTTCGCGGGCACGGGGGACGCGGATGACTCCGGGGCATCGGCCTTGGCGTCGTCCTCGCCCTTGCAGGAGGTGAGCGTGGCCAGCGCCGCAGCGACGGCGGCTGCGGCGAGCAGGCGGCGGGGGAACATGCAGGCGTTCTCTCTCGTCGGTGGGTCTGAGGCTCCTGCGGGGACCGGAGACTCGTACGGGGGATCAGCTGTCCGTGCGGAAGATCACTTGAGGCCGTTGAGGCGGTAGGGCACGTACGGCTTGCCGATGGACCTCTCGTGCGCGGCGTCGCCCGAGTAGTACGGGTACGGGATGACGTGCGAGACGGTGCCCTGGGAGCCGTTGTCCTCCAGCGCGATGTACTTGGTGTGCGCCTCGTCGGCCCAGCCGCCGAACATGACGGTGTGGTCGCCGGCGATCAGGGCGTCGCCCGGCTGCAGATCGTCCTTGGTGATCTGGTGGGAGACGTTGTTCTCCATCAGGCCGTAGGTGTTCAGACCCGGAGGCTGCAGACCCCAGGCGGCGGAGACGAAGCCCGAGCAGTCGTCGCGGTAGCCGTTGGTGGTGGCCGACTGGCTGTAGCCGATGCGGTGCTTCACCCGCTCCAGGGCGCGGTCGATGATGTCCTTGCGCTCCTTCGGCAGGCCGGAGGTGTCCGGGGCGTCCTGGACGCCCGCGCCGGTGGTCGTGTGGTGCTTGCCCGGCGACCAGGCGTCCCAGTCGCCCTTCGTCTCCCACTTGCCGTCGCCGGTCCCCTTGTCGGGGGCCGGTCCACCGGCGCCGCCACCGCCACCGGCGCCACCACCACCGTTGCCGCCGCCGCCGGCGCCACCGCCACCGCCACCGGTGCCGCCACCACCGCCACCGCCTCCGCCCCCGGCACCCTGCAGGCCGGTGTGGGGCGACTTGGAGCCGCCGTCGTGGTGCTCTTTCTTGAGCTTCTTGAGGTGTTCCTCGATCTTCTTCTCGTTGGCCTCGTACTCGGCCTTGACCTTCTTGATCTTCTCGGCGTCCTGCTCCAGCTCCTCGAGCAGCTTTTTCTTGTCTTCCTCGAGGCGCTCGGCGGCGTCCGCGATGTCCTTCACGTCGGAGACCACCTGGTAGGCGATGCCGAAGCCGGGGATCGAGGCGAGCGGCGACGCCGCGAGGTCGATCGACGCCGCCTTGAACAGCGTCATCTTGAGCTCGCCCAGCCGCTGGCTCAGCTCGACCATGTGCTTGCTGGCCGAGCGCCAGTCCTTCTCGATCTTTTCGAGTTCCGCCATTTCGGCGCCGAACGCATCGCGTGCCATGAGTGCAACCCCCGTGGTGAAGCAGTGAAGAGAAGAAGGTGACGGGCCGTCAGTAGCCCTGGCCGTCAGGAGGCCCGGCCGTCAGTCGGCCCGGCCGTCAGTAGACCTCGGACAGCCGGGTGACCGACTTGCCCAGCGTCGACAGATCGTCGGAGATCTTGTTCATCTCCTTGACGCGGCCGTTGGCGACGGCGACGAAGGCGTCGGACGCCGGGCCGTGCCAGGTGATGTTGTGGAGCACGGAGTTGACCTCCTTGGTCAGTCCCTCCAGCTCCTTGCTCAGCTTCTCCAGCTCGGCCGCGATCTTCTGCAGGTCGGCGTCGCTGCCGCCGAACATCTCGCCCAGCACCCAGTGCGCGATCTCGGCCGGCGCCATCATGATGTCCTTGCCGACCTCGACGACGTCGCCGACCAGCTTCTTGCCGTCGTCTACAAGATCCCCGATGTCCCCGAGAAGACCCACTGCTACCCCCCGTGTGATGCGTACCGAACTGCGCTGGTACCTCTTGTCGCCTTCTTTACGCAGGCTAACAGCATCGTGCACCTGACAACCGACAGGGGACTTTCAGGAAACGGTAAAGGGCCGCCTCCCTGTCCGGAAGGCGGCCCCCTGGCTTGTTCCTGTGCCGTGGGTCGGTGCCGCTAGTCCCGTCCGGACTGCTTGGCGGACTGCTTGGCGGCGGCGCAGTCACCGCACGTACCGAAGATCTCGATGGTGTGCGCCACATCCTGGAAGCCGTGCTCGGCGGCGATCTGGTCGGCCCACTTCTCGACCGCGGGGCCCTCGACCTCGACGGCCTTGCCGCAGGTCCGGCACACCAGGTGGTGATGGTGGTCGTCGGTGCTGCACCGGCGGTAGACGGCCTCGCCGTCGCTGGTGCGCAGGACGTCGACCTCGCCGGCGTCGGCCAGCGACTGGAGCGTTCGGTACACGGTGGTCAGCCCGACCGAATCGCCCCGGTGCTTGAGCATGTCGTGGAGTTCCTGCGCACTGCGGAACTCATCGACCTCGTCGAGTGCGGCCGACACCGCGGTGCGCTGCCGCGTCGACCGGCCGCGTACCGGAGATCCCGCGCTCGTCGCCACCGTTGCCTCCCTAGGACGTCAGGAGGGGAATCCAGGGCTTCAGGAATTCCCCTGCACGTTTCCCCCTGCCCGTGCGTCGGCCATTGTGCCAGGTGATGGTGTCGTCACACGCTGACGTCGTCGGCCGGGGTCCGGCTGCCGGGTACCTCCAGGGTGCACCCCTTGCCCGCCTTCGCGGCAGCCCTGGCGCGCTTTTTCGCCAGTGGCGCGGCGAGGGCCGTGAGGATCACGAAGACGGCGATGGCGAAGAGCACGATGGTCGCGCCGGCCGGGACGTCCGCGTAGAAGGAGGTCGCGGTGCCGGTGAGGGTGACCGTGACGCCGATGCCGAGGGCCGCCGCGAAGGTCACCGCGAAGCTGCGGCTGATCTGCTGGGCGGCCGCGACCGGGATCACCATCAGCGCGCTGACCATCAGCAGGCCGACGACGCGCATGGCGACGGTGACGGTGACCGCGGCGGTGACGGCGACAAGGAGGTTCAGCAGCCGCACGGGCAGGCCGGTCACCCGGGCGAACTCCTCGTCCTGGCAGACCGCGAACAGCTGGCGGCGCAGCCCGACGGTGATCACCAGGACCAGCGCGGCGAGGATGCAGATGGTCGTCATGTCCTCCGGCGAGACCGTGGTGATCGAACCGAAGAGGTAGCTGCTGAGGTTGGCGGTGGAGCCCGCGTCGGAGAGGCTCATCAGCATCACGCCGCCCGCCATACCGCCGTAGAACAGCATGGCCAGTGCGAGGTCGCCGCGGGTCTTCCCGTACCAGCGGATCAGCTCCATGACGACCGAGCCGAGCGCGGCGACGGCGGTGGCGACCCAGACCGGGCTGAAGTTGAGCAGGAAGCCCAGGCCGACGCCGGTGAGGGCGACATGGCCGATGCCGTCGCCCATCAGGGCCTGGCGGCGCTGGACGAGGTAGATGCCGATGGCCGGTGCGGTGACGCCGACGATCAGGGCGGCGAGCAGGGCCCGCTGCATAAAGGCGTAGTCGAGGATTTCCACGGTGGGGCCCCTAGCTGAGCAGGCCGGTGCGGATCGGCTCCGCGGCGGCGTCGGCGTGCGGGTGGACATGGTCGTGGCCGGGCAGCGCGTGCTGGCCGACGGCCTCCGGCGGCGGGCCGTCGTGGACGACGCAGCCGTCGCGCAGCACCACCGCGCGGTCGATCAGCGGCTCCAGCGGGCCCAGCTCGTGCAGGACGAGCAGGACCGTGGCACCGCGGCCGACCTGTTCGCGCAGGGCGCTCGCCAGGACCTCCTGGCTGGCGAGGTCCACGCCGGCCATCGGCTCGTCCATGATCAGCAGTTCCGGTTCGCCCGCCAGGGCGCGGGCTATCAGCACCCGCTGGTGCTGGCCGCCGGAAAGCGCGTTGACGGAGTCCTTGGCGCGGTCCGCCATGCCCACCAGCTCCAGGGCGCGGTGCACGGCGGCCCGGTCGGCCTTGCGCAGCACGCCCAGCTTCGTACGGGCCAGCCGGCCGGCCGTGACGACCTCGCGGACGGTGGCCGGGACGCCGCTGGAGGCGGTGGTGCGCTGCGGGACATAGCCGATGCGGGCCCAGTCCCGGAAGCGGCGGAACTCCGTACCGAAGAGGGACAGCTCGCCGCCGGTGAGCGGCACCTGGCCGATCACCGACCGTACGGCGGTGGACTTGCCGGAACCGTTGGCGCCGAGCAGGGCGACGACCTCGCCGGCGCGGACGGTCAGGTCGACGCCGCGCAGGACGGGGCGGGCGCCCAGGGACGCGGTGGCGCCGCGCAGATCGATAACCGGCTGGTGCATGGTGACCTCCGTCATGGGCGGTGCGCTGTGCGTCACTTGCTGCCGAGGGCCTTCTGGAGGGCGGCGAGGTTGGCGCGCTGCACGCCGAAGTAGTCCTTGCCGCGGGACTTGCCCGTGATCCCCTCGAGCGGGTCGAGGACATCGGTCTTCAGATGGAGATCGCCGGCCAGGGCCTTGGCGGTGGCCGGGTTGGCGATCGTCTCGAAGAAGACCGTGGAGACGTGGTGCTTCTCGGCGAGGATGTGCAGGTCCTTGATGCGGTGGGCGCTGGGCTCGGACTCCGGGTCGAGGCCGCTGATGGCCTCCTCGGTCAGCCCGTAGCGCTCGGCGAGGTAGCCGAAGGCGGCGTGGGTGGTGATGAAGGTGTCGGAGGACCGCTTCGTCAGCCCGTCCTTGAATTCCCTGTCCAGCCCCTCGAGCTTCTTCACCAGGGCGTCGGTGTTCTTCCGGTAGTCGGCCCGGTGGTCCGGGTCGGCCTTGGCGAGGGTCTTGCCCACGCCCTTGGCGGCCTCGGCGAACTTCACGGGGTCGAGCCAGATGTGCGGGTCCTTGCCGCCCTCGGCCTCGGAGTGCGAGTGGTTGTCGCCGGTGGTGTGGTGGTGGCCGTCGACCTCGGTGCCGTGCGCTTCGAGGGAGGTGGTGGAGGCGGCGTCGAGGACGTTCTTGACGCCGGACTGCTTGATCGCCTCGTCCACGGCGGGCTGCAGACCCTTGAGGTAGACGACCGCGCCGGACTCGCCGAGCTCGCCGGTCTGCCTCGGGTTGAGCTCCAGGTCGTGCGGCTCGACACCCGGCTTGGTGAGGTTGGCCACCTCGACGTGCTTGCCGCCGATCTGCTCGGCGAGGAATTCCATGGGATAGAAGGACGCCGTCACCCGCAGCTTGCCGTCATCCGTGCGCCCGGTGCCGTGGGCGGAGCAGGCGGAGAGGGCCAGCAGGCCGAGCACCGACGCTCCGGCGACGACGGCGGTGGATATCTGACGGCGTATGTTCATGACAGTCATTTTCAACAAAGATGGAAACGATTGTCAACGGCGTCAGGCCGGGTGTGAGCGGTGCGACAGGGGCGGCCGGAACCGATTTGGTCCGGGGGGTACGCCCGCCGGTAACCTGAATCATTCGCTGTTCGTCGTCGTAATGAAGAGAGCACCGTGGCCGCCGACAAGATCGATACCATCGTCAGCCTGAGCAAGCGCCGTGGCTTCGTCTACCCCTGCAGTGAGATCTACGGTGGCTCCCGTGCTGCCTGGGACTACGGTCCGCTGGGCGTCGAGCTCAAGGAGAACATCAAGCGCCAGTGGTGGCGCAACATGGTCACCTCGCGCGAGGACGTCGTCGGTCTCGACTCGTCGGTGATCCTGGCCCCCGAGGTGTGGCAGGCGTCCGGCCACGTCGCCACCTTCACCGACCCGCTGACCGAGTGCACCTCCTGCCACAAGCGCTTCCGCGCCGACCACCTGGAGGAGGCGTACGAGGCCAAGCACGGCAGGCTCCCCGAGAACGGCCTCGCCGACGTCAACTGCCCGCACTGCGGCAACAAGGGCGGCTTCACCGAGCCCAAGCAGTTCTCCGGTCTGCTCTCCACCCACCTCGGCCCGTCCCAGGACACCGCCTCGGTCGCCTACCTGCGCCCCGAGACCGCACAGGGCATCTTCACCAACTTCGCCCAGGTCCAGCAGACCTCGCGCAAGAAGCCGCCGTTCGGCATCGCGCAGATGGGCAAGTCCTTCCGGAACGAGATCACTCCGGGCAACTTCATCTTCCGCACCCGCGAGTTCGAGCAGATGGAGATGGAGTTCTTCGTCAAGCCGGGCGAGGACGAGCAGTGGCAGGAGTACTGGATGGAGCAGCGCTGGAACTGGTACCGCGACCTCGGCATCCGCGAGGAGAACATCCGCTGGTACGAGCACCCCAAGGAGAAGCTGTCCCACTACTCCAAGCGGACCGCTGACATCGAGTACCGCTTCCAGTTCGGCGGCTCGGAGTGGGGCGAGCTGGAGGGTGTCGCCAACCGCACGGACTACGACCTCACCGCGCACTCCAAGGCCTCCGGCCAGGACCTCTCCTACTTCGACCAGGAGGCCGGCGAGCGCTACACCCCGTACGTCATCGAGCCGGCGGCCGGTGTCGGCCGGGCGATGCTCGCCTTCCTGCTCGACGCGTACACCGAGGACGAGGCCCCCAACGCCAAGGGCAAGATGGAGAAGCGCACGGTCATGCGCCTCGACCACCGCCTGGCGCCGGTCAAGGTCGCGGTTCTGCCGCTGTCCCGCAACCCGCAGCTGTCCCCGAAGGCCAAGGGGCTCGCCGCGGACCTGCGCAAGAACTGGAACATCGAGTTCGACGACGCGGGCGCCATCGGCCGCCGCTACCGCCGCCAGGACGAGATCGGCACGCCGTTCTGCGTCACCGTCGACTTCGACACCCTCGACGACAACGCCGTCACGGTGCGCGAGCGCGACACCATGAAGCAGGAGCGGGTCAGCCTGGACCAGATCCAGTCGTACCTGGGCGGCCGACTGCTCGGCTGCTGATCCTTCGGCGTTCACGAGGCGCCGGCCGGGCCCGGATACGTTCGGGCCCGGCCGGCGCTTTTGTGTGCGCGTGGGTGTCCAGGAGCAGCGGTTTTCAGGAGCAGCGCTCAGTCGTCGTACTCGGTCTCGCCGTAGAAGTGCCAGGTGCCGTACCAGCGGATCGGGAGGCCGACGGGGAGGGGGTGGCGGAGATCGGGCAGGGGTGCCGTCGACCAGTCGACGACGTGCCGGCCGTCCGGTGCCTGCATCGCAGCCTGGCGCAGGTCGGCGTAGAACGTCCGGCCCGGCGACTTCCCCGGCTCCTCCCCGGGCTGCCAGGTCCGCAGCGCGAAGTCCTCGTCCAGGCCCGTGCCGCTGTCGGCCAGCCACTCGCCCAGCTGGTGCTCCGCGGCCCTGCGTATCGCGGTGCGGTCGGTCGACAGGAACTCCACGCCCTTGACGGACCCGCTGTGGCCGACGACGCGGGTCCGTTCCAGCTGGTAGAAGCCGTACGGCTGGAGCGGGCGGCGGCCGGGGACCGGGCAGGGGAGTCTGAGCCCCTCCTCCAGGACCTCGGCGCGGGCCAAGGCGAGAGAGTCGTGCGGGTCGAGGCGGACGGCCTCGCAGTAGGCGGTGACCGCCGCCGCGTGATCGCCGAGCCACTCCAGGGCGCAGGCGAGGGAGAAGGCGGCGATGTTGTCGGTGTCCCGGAGGGCGAGCGCCCGCCGGGACGCCCGTACGACCTCGGTGGCGAGGGCGCGGCCGGGCTCGTCATCGTCGTCCAGCCGGACGTGGTCGGCGTGCCGGTCGTCGCGGTGATCCACCGGCTCGTCCAGATGCGCACGCAGCTTGGCGAGGGCGAGGAAGGCCAGGAGCGTGGCGGGAGTGGTGTCGTCGGGAGCCGCCTGCCGGAGGGCGGCGCAGTGGGTGTGTATCTCCTCCTCCAGCTCCGTCAGTTCCGCTGCCTCCGGTGGTTCGTGCTCGGCGGTCTCCCAGGAGAACCGGAGAGCCAGTCCGGCGGATGTGCGTGCCGATTCGCGTGCGGATGCGCCGTCCGCGAGGGTGTCCATGGTCCGAAGTTGACGTCTCCCCGGCCTAACGGCCGGGGATTCCTGCCACGGTCGTGTGACCGTCTCGGTGTGTTCCTGCTTCACCGCGCTGCGCCAGGACCTTCGTCCTGGTCTTACCTGCGCTCTGCGAGGCGTTTAGCCTGTCCGCCCGTCCGGCGGCCAGGGTGTTCTGTGCAGCGTTGTCGTCACGGTCGTGGACCGTCCCGCATTCCTTGCACGTCCATTCCCTGACGTGCAAGGGCTTGGGGCCGTCCTTGACGCCGCAGACCGAGCAGACCTGCGAGGTCGGCTCGAACCGTCCGATCTTCCCGAAGTGCCGGCCGTGCTTGATGGCCTTGTACACCAGCATGCCGACGAACGCCGACCATCCGGCGTCGTGCACCGACTTGCCCAGCCGGGTACGGGCGAGCCCGGACACCGCGAGGTCTTCCACGTACACCGCTTGGTTGTCGCGGATGATCTGGGTGGATGCCTTGTGGTGCCAGTCCCGGCGGCGGTCGGCCACGCGGGCGTGCTGCCGCGCGACCTTGATACGGGCCTTGGTCCGGTTCTTCGATCCTTTCGCCTTGCGAGACAACTCCCGCTGGAGTCGTTTGAGCTTCTTCTCGGCGCGGCGCAGGAATTTCGGGGAGTGGATGCGGGTGCCGTCGAAGAGCACGGCGAAGGTGGACAGGCCCAGGTCGATGCCGACTTCGGTGTCCAGCTCGGGGAGGATGTCGGGACTGGTGTCCACAACGAAGCTCATGAAGTACCGGCCGGAGCAGTCCTTGATGATGGTCAGGGATGTCGGTGCGGCCGGGAGCGGCCGGGACCACTTGACCTTGATGTCGCCGATCTTGGCCACGTACACCGTGCCGTCGTCCTGGACGGAGAAGGCGTTGGTGTTCAGTCGGATGGACTGGCGGGTGTCCTTCTTCGACTTGGACAAGTCCGCCGACTTCACATACGGCAGCCCCGCCGCGTGTGCTTCCCTCCGGTCACGCAAGCAGTCGTTCCACACCACACGGGCACACCCGAACGCGCGGGCCAGCGCCGTGCGCTGCGGGGCATCCGGGTAGGCCCGGTAGGAGTAGCGCAGCTGCATGACCAACACGCTATCCGAGCCCACTGACAACGCCCCGAGCCAGAAGGAACGTTCGTGTAACAGCGCAGGTCAGAGCAGTCTTGAGGGGCATTCATCCCCAGGGTGAACGCCGGGGCCTTCTGCAATATCCCCGGTAACGCCCGCCACTGACAATCGGGTCCGAGGATCTCCCGCTCGTCCGGCGTCAGTTGGCGGCGAACGAAGCCTTCGCCGAGCGGGCCGCGAGCAGCGCGCACAGCCCCGCCAGCGGCAGCTCCGCGCCGACGGCCATGGCTGTCGCGGTGGCCAGTTCCGTACCGGGGGCGGCCGTTGCCATGTCGATGCAGGCGTCGGCCAGGAGGAGAACGGCCGCGGCGGCCGCGGGGGCGCGGTACCGGGCGTCCGCACGGAGCAGGCGGGTGCCGGCGGTCAGCAGGCAGACGGCCTCCAGGGCGTCCAGCGTCACCCAGGCCGCCGCCTCGGCGGGCGGGAGGGTGCCGGCCAGGTAGCCGAGCCAGGGGAGGAGGACCAGCCCGGCGCCGGTGAGGATCCGGCCCTGGCGGCGGCGGGCGGCGCCGGTCCGCACCGTCCGACGCAGCGCGTAACGTCCTTCTTGCGAAGGGGAGTTGAAGGCTACGAGGGCCATGGAAAGTGCCTCTTCCGTCGGTCACGAACCCGTCCTTCGGGCTCGTGATCAACACTCCCGGTTACGGCGGCCACCGTCAGTAACGCCGCTTTCCGACTTGGGGTGGCACTACCTACACCCCCGTTCCGGACCTTTCCTTCATGGCCACGTCATCCGGCCGCCCCATACCGTTGGATCATGACCGTTCCGCCCCAGCTGCGCCGCGCCCTCGTACGGCTGCGCCGCGACATCCTCTTCCTCGCTTCCGGAGTGCTGCCGCACCTCGCCGCGCCGCCGCTGTTCCTCTGGGCGCTGACCCAGGTGGTCGGCATCCTGGACGGGACGTCGGACGCCGCGCCGCTGGTCCTGCCGGTGCCGAGTGCGCTGCTGGCGATCGCCGGATACGGACTCACCGAGGTGCAGCGGTGGCGGTTCCGGGCGCTGTGCGGGGTGGACCTGCCCCGGCTGCGGTTCACCCAGGCCAAGCGGCAGTTCGGCTACAACTGCCTGGTCGGGCCGCTGCTCGGGGTACTCGAGGTCGCGCTGTTCACGCTGCTGGTGACCGGGGTGGCGGCCGCCACGAGCCTGCTGTGGATATGGACGGTGCCGCCGCCGGAGCGGCACGTCTACGTCATGTCGGCCGTCCTGGCCACCGTCCTGGGGCTGCTGGCGATCGCCGCCGTGCCGCCGCTGGCCGCCGGACTCGTACGGCTGGAGAACCTGGTCGGGCGGGCGGTCCTGGGCGTGAGCCGGGCCGAGGAGCTGGAGCGGCGGGTCGAGGACCTGACCGCGAGCCGGGCGGACGCCGTGGCCGCGGCCGATGCGGAACGCCGCCGTATCGAACGCGATCTCCACGACGGTGCACAGCAGCGGCTCGTCTCGCTGGCGCTGAACCTGGGGCTGGCCAAGGCCACGCTCACTGATCTGCCCCCGGAGGCGCGCGAGGTCATCGACGCGGCGCACCGCGAGGCCAAGGACGCGATCGACGAGCTGAGCACCCTTGTGCGCGGGCTGCACCCGGCGGTCCTGGACGAACTCGGGCTGGACGCCGCGCTGTCCGGACTGGCCGCCCGCGCCCCGGTGCCCGTACGCCTGCGCGTCGACATACCGGACGACTCCCCGCAGCGCACCTCGCCCGCCGTCGAGGCCGTCGCCTACTTCGTCGTCTCCGAGGCGCTGACCAATATCGCCAAGCACGCACGGGAGGCCACCCGGGCGGATGTGGCGGTCACCCGGCTCGGCGAGATACTTCGGGTGGTGATCGCCGACGACGGTGTGGGCGGGGCCGATCCGGCCAAGGGGACCGGCTTGAAGGGGCTTGCCCAGCGAGTGCGGTCGGTGGACGGAACATTCCGGATGAGCAGCCCTGTGGGGGGCCCGACCATGATGAGTGTGGAGCTGCCGTGCCCGATGTGAAGCGAGCCGTGATCGCCGAGGACTCCGTCCTGCTGCGGATCGGGCTGGTCAAGGTCCTGGAGATGGCCGGCTTCGAGGTGGCCGCCGAGGTGGGCGATGCGCAGGCGCTGCTGGCGGCGGTCGAGGAACACCGGCCGGGCATCGCGGTGGTCGATGTGCGGATGCCGCCCGGCTTCACCGACGAGGGCGTACGGGCCGCCCTCTCGATCCGCCAGAAATGGCCTGCCACCGCCGTACTGCTGCTCTCCCAGTACGTCGAGGAGCGCTACGCCGCCGACCTGCTGGCGACCAACACCAGCGGCGTGGGCTATCTCCTCAAACAACGGGTCGCGGACGTCGAGGAGTTCATCGAGGGGCTGCGGCGGGTGGCCGACGGCGGTACGGCCCTGGACCCGCAGGTCGTCGCCCAGCTGCTGGTACGCCGTTCCAGCGACCCCTTGGAACGTCTCACCGGCCGCGAACGCGAGGTCCTCGCCCTGATGGCGGAGGGCCGGTCGAATGCGGGTATCGCCGCCCAACTGGTGGTGAGCGAGAGCGCGGTGGCCAAGCACATCAACAGCATCCTGGCGAAGCTGGATCTGCCGAAGGCGGATGCGGATCACCGGCGGGTGCTGGCGGTGTTGCGGTTCATGGGGGTTGCGGGCTGACGGCTTGGGGGGCGGCTCGGGAGTGTGGGCCGGTCACCTCGTCCACGACGGGGTGTGTCACCTCGTCCACGACGGGGCGAACTCCACGTGGAGCGGCTCCCAGCCACGTCCGTCCGGTTCCGTCCAGTCGTACACACACCGGCAGATGTGATAGTTGCAGCCGCCGGGAAGGTAGAGCTTGGTCGCGGCCTCGGGTGGCCCGTCCCTGGTGACGGCGTATATCTCCTTCGCCCCTTCCCGGAACGCTGCCGTGCCGCCGGTCAGTATCAGCGTGTCGGCGACGACGTGGCGACGGGGCACCAGCGCATCCGCCTTCTTGGGGTCGTCCGGAACCACGTAGTCGCCGTCGAGGTCGGGCAGGTCCCGCTCCGGCACGCTCGCGGTGCGCAGCTCGCGGGGTGCGCGCGCCGCGTTGAGGCGCGTGCGCAGCTGCTTCCAGCGGGACGGCCGGAGCTGTACCTCCGGGTGGGCCAGGACGAGATCGAGGGGCTGTTCGTTGTCCCAGCCGATGCCGGGCGCGGTCGGAGTGGTACGCATCGGCAGGTAGACCAAGGACCGGGGGGAGCGCGCCGCGAGCAGCCAGAGGGCCCCGATGCGCCGCCCGTCCGCCCGGTCCACGTACATGTCGTATGTCCGGTACGTGTCGCCCTTTGCGTACAGCGCCCCGTTCTTCAGCGGCCTGGCCGGCCGGATCACCCGGTATTCCGTATCTCCCAGCCGCACCCGCTGCACGGCGATCTTCACCCGGAAGCTGTCCCGGGTGAGAGGTCCTTTTGATGCGGGCACGCGGCTCTCCCCTGCCTGCCGATCCGGTCCGGACCGGTCCGGACCGATCCCTGTCCGATCTCTGTCCGATCTCTTTCCAGGGTGATTGTTCCGGTCAACGGCGGTGACCGCACGGGGAATTGGACTCCTCAGGCACACTGCCAGAGAAAGCGGCCCTCCTTGCCGTCCGGCGACAGGAAGGCATAGCCGATGCCGGCATCGCCGAAGTTGAGGAAGAACGGCTCTCCGTCGGTCAGCTGGACCACCAGGCGCCAGCCCTCGCCCGGCTCTTCCTCGCCCTGCAGCCACCGCGGCTCGATGCCGGGCCCGCCGAGGAACTGCCACGGGACCCGATCGGCATCCGCATCCGCATCGGTCTCGGTGTCCGCAGTCGTGTCCGCGGCCGTATCCGCCTTCCCGGCGCGCGGCAGATGATCCGGCCCGGCCGTCGGCCCCTCGGCCTGCGCCCGTACGGAGACGAAGTCCGGTATGCGGCCGCCCGGCTGGATCACCACGGCGTTCTCACCGCCCTCGGGCTCCCAGGTGCCGTCGATCCAGTCGTCGTCGGGGTGTCCGGTCATGAACAGACAGGCCAGGCGGCCACCGTCGAGCGCGAACTGCCCCAGAAACCGCATGGGTTCGCCGGTCTCCCGTGACAGCGGCCACTGCGGTTCCTCCTGCCACACCGGCTGCCCGCCGATCTTTGTGACGGGTTCCCGCACGGGCCCGTCGGCGGGGGTGAAGGCGAGCGGGGCGGGCTGGGACATGGGCGCTCCTTGCGGTGGTAGGGGCGTACGGGATACACCGCCTCGCACGTTAGCCGCCCGCACTGACAATTCCCGGGGGCCGGACGCCGGCCCGGACTGCCGCCCGGGGGCGGTCACTCCGCCTGGGCCTGCAATCCCCGCAGGATCAGGTCCCGTACGGCCTCGAAGTCGGCGGTGATCTCTGGGCGGGACCACTCGGGGGCGTAGCAGGGGTCGTGGAAGCGGCCGGTGGCGGCGAAGACGGCGTGGGCGGTGGTGGCAGGGGAGGGGGTGTGGAAGGCGCCCTGCGAGACACCGGCTTCGATGATGGTGGTGAGCTGGGATTCGAGGTCGGTGATGTGGCGGTCGACGACGCCGCCGCTCTCGCCGATCAGCGTCATGTACGTGGCGAAGAGCTCGGGGTCGTCGCCGGCCTTGTGCCGCTTGGCCTCGAAGAGGGCGGCGAGCCAGCGGCGCAGACGGTCGTCGGCCGGGCCCTCGTCCGTGACGATGGCGGACAGCTCTTGGCTCGTACGGTCCAGCCAGCGCTCCGTGACCGCCTCCCGCAGCGCCGTCTTGGTGCGGAAGTGGCGGTAGACGCTGCCATGGCTCACGCCCAGGGCGCGCGCGACGTCCACGACCGTGGCCTTGGCCGGGCCGTAGCGGCGCAGCACCTCCTCGGTGGCTTCGAGGATGCGCTCGGGGGTCAGTGTCTCGGGGGCCATGGGACGGGCCGGCCTTTCGGAGGGGAGCGGGTGGGACGACGGACGGGAGACCCGGCGGGTGCGGACACCCGCCGGGCGGGCGCACCGGGTGGGTGAGCACGCCCGGGCGCTGCCCCGCCGGCTACTACGGACCGTACCCGGCGGGCCCGCCCGTCGCCCCGGCCGGTCATCGCTCGCTGTCCAGATGGGCCATCTGCTCGGCCGGATAGCGCTCACCGGCGGCGGCGCCGGCCGGGACCGCGCGCTCGATCGCGGCCAGGTCGTCGGCGTCCAGCGTGACGTCCAGCGCGCCGAGCGCCTCGGTCAGCCGCTCCCGGCGGCGGGCGCCGACCAGCGGGACGATGTCCTCGCCGCGGGAGAGCACCCAGGCGATCGCGGTCTGCGCGACCGAGACGCCCTTCTGCTCGGCGATCTTGCGGAGCGCGTCCACCAGATCGAGGTTGCGGGAGAGGTTCTCGCCCTGGAAGCGCGGGCTCATACCGCGGAAGTCGTTGGCGGCGAGCTTGCGGTCGCGGGTGAAGTGACCGCTGATCAGGCCGCGGGAGAGGACGCCGTACGCCGTGATGCCGATGCCCAGCTCGCGGGCGGTGGGCAGGATGTCGTCCTCGATGCCGCGGGAGATGAGGGAGTACTCGATCTGGAGGTCGGAGACCGGGGCGACGGCGGCGGCCCGGCGCAGGGTCTCGGCGCCGACCTCGGAGAGGCCGATATGGCGGACATGGCCGGCCTCGACCAGCTCGGCGATGGCGCCGATGGTCTCCTCGACCGGGACGTCCGGATCGATCCGGGCGATGCGGTAGATGTCGATGTGGTCGCGGCCCAGGCGCTGGAGGGAGTACGCGGCGAAGTTCTTCACCGCGTTCGGCCGGCCGTCGTAGCCGGTGAAGCCGCCCTCGACGGTGCGCAGGGCGCCGAACTTGACGCTGGTCAAAGCCTTTTCACGGGAAGCGGCGGGGGCCGTGCGCAGGGCTTCGTTGATGAGGAGTTCGTTGTGGCCCATGCCGTAGAAGTCGCCGGTGTCGAGCAGGGTGATGCCCGCTTCGAGGGCGGCGTGGATCGTGGCGAGGGATTCGGCGCGGTCGGCGTCGCCGTAGAGGGCGGACATGCCCATGCAGCCGAGGCCGAGGGCGGAGGTCTGCGGGCCGGTGGTGCCAAGAGTGCGGGTCTGCACGGCGGGCTCCTGAGGTGGGGAGGGGACAGCTGCGGGACGGTCGGGCCGTCGCCGTGACTCAACTGTCGCATGACGACTGACAGATTTCAACATCTGTCAGTCGTCATGTATGCATCGTGCGTGAAATCGCTGGTCAGCGCACCGTCCGGGGCAGGCGAAGGGCGAGCAGCGTCGTCCCCAGCACGATCACCAGCTGCGTCACCAGTGCCGCGATGAGCGCGTCACGGATGCCGACGGAGGGGAGCAGGGCGAGGAAGAGGGTGCCCAGCGTGGCCACGCCGAGGGCCAGGCCGGACTGCTGGGTGGTGACCATGACGCCGCCGCCCACCCCCGCCTGGGCCGCCGGCAGCTCGCTCAGGACGACACGCATCACGGTCGGCAGCAACAGGCCCTGGCCCACACCCAGGACCGCCATGCCGGGCGCGAGGCCGGCCACCGAGACATCGGGCCAGCCGGTGTACACGGTCAGCGCCAGGGAGAGCAGTCCGGCGCCCTGGATCAGCGAGCCGGCCAGCACCACCCGCCGCCCGAAGCGCTGCACCAGCCGCGGGCCCGCCAGCGAGGCGATGAAGTAGGTGGTGCACAGGGGCGCAAGGGACAGCCCGGCCGCGAACGGGCCGTAGTGCAGGCCGCTTTGGAGCGCCACGGCCACCACGAACATGAAGCCGCCGAAGCCGATCGAGAACGGGACGATCATGGAGAGCCCGCTGCGGACGGAGGGGATGCGCAGCAGGGACGGCGGCACGAGCGGTGTGCGGCCGGCGCGTTCGGCCCGGCGCTCGACGAGGACGAACGCGGTGGCGGCGAAGGGGAAGGCCGCCAGGAGGAGCCACGACCACAGGGGCCAGCCCGCCGCCCGGCCCTCGGTCAGCGGCAGCAGCAGGGTGATCAGGGTGACGGCGAGCAGCGCGGTCCCGGGACTGTCCACCCGGCTCGGGTACGGGGAGCGGGTCTCGGGCACGGTCCGGACCGCCAGCAGCCAGGCCGCGACGGCGATCGGGACGTTCACCAGGAAGACCGCGCGCCATCCGGTGCCCGCCAGGTCGGCGGAGACCAGCAGGCCGCCGAGCACCTGGCCGAGGGCGCTGGAGACGCCGCCCGTGCCGCCGTACAGGCTCACGGCCTTGGCGCGCTGCTTGCCGGTGGTCGTCGCCTGGATGGTGGCCAGCACCTGGGGTAGCAGCAGTGCGGACGCGGCGCCCTGGGCCACCCGGGCGGCCACCAGGCTCCAGGCGTCGGGTGCCAGACCGCAGGCGAGCGAGGTCAGCCCGAAGGAGGCCAGGCCCCACAGGAACAGCCGGCGGCGCCCGATCATGTCGCCGAGCCGGCCGCCGAGGACGAGCAGCATGGCGTAGGCGACGCCGTAGCCCGCCACCACCATCTCCAGCATCGCGGGTCCCGCGTGCAGATCGTGATCGATGGTCGGCAGCGCCACATTGACGATGAAGAAGTCGATCATCGGGAGGGCCGCGCCGAGGAGGACGGTCAGCAGGCCGGTCGGCGTCAGCAGCGGGGCGGGCGCCGGCCGGTTCCGGTCGGGAGCGGGCGGCGCCTCGGGGAGGGGGGTCTGAACTCGGGTATCGCTCACGGCATCGACGATCGCCGTTCGCTCAGACGGGTACCAGAGTGTCCTTATCCTGGTATCAGTGCTACCTGGCAACTGGCTGGTGCCTGCGGCACGCTGGACGCATGACCGTCGACGCGACCCTGACGCAGGCTGCCACACACCCCGGTGCCGACGCCCCGCCGTACGCCACCGCCCCGCGCGACGACGCCGCCCGCCGCGCCGAGTTGGCCGCCTTCCTCCGCAGCCGGCGGGAGCGGATCACACCCGAACAGGTCGGCCTGCCGCGGGGTGCCCGCCGGCGTACTCCCGGGCTGCGCCGTGAGGAGGTCGCGCACCTCGGCGCGGTCGGCGTCACCTGGTACACCTGGCTCGAGCAGGCCCGCGACATCCACGTATCGCCGCAGGTCCTGGACGCGGTGGCCCGCGCGCTGCTGCTGGACCGCGCCGAACGCAGCCATCTCTTCGCGCTGGCCGGGGCGATCGACCCGCTGCGCGGCACCGAGTGCACGGGGGTGCCGAAGGCGCTGCGGCAGGTGCTGGACCAGCTCTCGCCGTTCCCGGCGGTCGTCCAGAACAGCCGGTTCGACATCCTCGCCTACAACCGCACCTACGGGCGGCTGATGTGTGACTTCGACGAGCTGCCCGAGGAGGACCGCAACTGCATGTGGCTGGCGTTCACCAACGCCGAGTGGCGGGCGAGGACGGTCGATCTGGAGGCGTCGAAACGGATCATGGCCGCCAAGTTCCGGGCGGCGATGGCCGAACACGTCGCCGAGCCGGCCTGGAAGGCACTGCTCGCGCGGCTGATGGACGCGTCCCCGGAATTCCGTGAGATCTGGGCGCAGCACGAGGTCGTCCGCCCGGCGCGCTCCGTCAAGGTCTTCCGGCACCCCCAGGTGGGGATCCTCCAGCTCTCCGCCAGCAGCCTGTGGACGGGCCCCAACCCCGGCCCCAAGGTACTGACGTACGCCCCCGTCGACGACACGACCCACGAGCGGCTCGCCCAGCTGGAGAAGCTGACCCTCGCCGGGGTGTGACGACACCCCTACGCCTTCGCCGGGGCGTGCCCGCCCCGCGGCTCCTCCTCGAACAGCTCCGCCGTCTGCCGCGCCGTGGCCTGCGCCCACCGCCCCGTCGTCAGCGCGCCCAGCAGCAGGATCGCCGCAGCGCACCCGGCGATGATCCACCAGGCCGGACGCCCGGCCGCGAGGAACTCCGCCCCGGTGGCACCGGCCCCCGCCCCGCCCGCCAGCACGGCGCCGATCACCGCGACGCCCAGCGACTGCCCCACCTGGCGGCTGGTCGAGGCGACCGCCGCCGCCACCCCCGCCTGGGTACGCGGCATCCCGGAGAGCGCGGTATTGGTGATCGGCGCATTGACCAGGCCGAAGCCGATACCGAACAGCACATAGCCGGTGAACAGCAGAGCCGTCGTCGCCTGCCCGTCGAACGCCGCGAAGAGCACCCCGCTCGCGCCCATGAACACGCCCGCGAGCAGCAACGGCAGCCGGGGCCCGCGGCTGCCGACCAGCCGCCCGGACAGCGGTGCGCACAACCCCGTCATCCCGGCCATCGGGATCATCCAGAGCCCGGCATCCAGGGCGGACAGCCCGCGCACGTTCTGCAGATACAGGGTGTTGACGAAGAGGAAGCCGGCGAGCGAGGCAAATGCACAGACCGCGATGATGTTGGCCCCGCTGAACGGGACGCTGTGGAAGAACCGGGGGTCGATGAGGGGTTCGCGGCGCCGGCGCTCATAGCCGGCCAGTGCCGCCGGCGAGACCAGCGCCACCAGGACGCACACCAGGATCTCCGCCGACGCCCAGCCCGCCTCCGGGGCCTCGATGATCGCGTACGTCAGCGAACCGAGCAGCGCGATCACCAGCAGCTGGCCCACGGGGTCGACGCGGCGCGGCCTGGGGGCCCGGGACTCGGGTACGTACCGCAGCGTCAGGAAGACCGCGAGCGCGCCGATCGGGACGTTCACCCAGAAGATGGAGCGCCAGCCGACGTTCTGCACCAGCAGCCCGCCGATCACCGGACCGGCCGCCATGCTGATGCCGACCACGCCGCCCCACACCCCGATGGCGCGCGCCCGCTCCCGCGGCTCGGTGAACGTATTGGTGATGATCGACATCGCGACGGGGTTGAGCATCGAACCGCCCACCGCCTGCACCATCCGGAACACCACCAGCCACTCCAGGCCGGGCGCCAGACTGCACAGCAGCGAGCCCGCGGAGAACACCGCCAGCCCGGCCAGGAAGATCCGCCGCCGCCCGAGCCGGTCCGCGGTCGACCCGGCCAGCATCAGCAGCGACGCCAGGACCAGCGTGTAGGCGTCGATCGTCCACTGCATCCCGGAGACCGAGGCGCCCAGCTCGTGCTGCATCGACGGCAGGGCGACGTTGAGGACGGTGTTGTCGAGGCTGACGATCAGCAGGCTCATACAGCAGATCGCCAGCACCACGAGACGTCGGCGGTGGCTGAGCTCGGGCATAGGGGAACGCTATAACGAACCGTGACATATGCCATGGCAGAGCCACCCGCGCCGTGCGGGACAATGGGCTCCATGACTTCGCTGCAGATCGGCCCGCATACGGTGCAGCCCCCCGTGGTGCTCGCGCCCATGGCAGGCATCACCAATGCCCCGTTCCGGACCCTGTGCAGGGAGTTCTCCGGGGGCAAGGGACTGTTCGTCAGCGAGATGATCACGACCCGGGCGCTGGTCGAGCGCAATGAGAAGACCATGCAGCTGATCCACTTCGACGCGAGCGAGAAGCCGCGCTCGATCCAGCTGTACGGCGTCGACCCGGCCACCGTAGGCAAGGCCGTCCGCATGATCGCGGAGGAGGACCTGGCCGACCACATCGACCTCAACTTCGGCTGCCCGGTCCCCAAGGTCACCCGCAAGGGCGGCGGCTCCGCCCTCCCGTACAAGCGCAATCTGCTGCGCGCCATCCTGCGCGAGGCGGTCACCGGCGCCGGGGACCTCCCCGTCACCATGAAGATGCGCAAGGGCATCGACGACGACCACATCACCTTCCTCGACGCCGGCCGGATCGCCGTCGAGGAGGGCGTCACCGCAATAGCCCTGCACGGCCGCACCGCCGCCCAGCACTACGGCGGCACCGCCGACTGGGACGCCATCGCCCGGCTCAAGGAGCACGTCCCCGAGATCCCGGTGCTCGGCAACGGCGACATCTGGTCGGCGGACGACGCCGTACGGATGATGCGCGAGACCGGCTGCGACGGCGTGGTCGTCGGTCGCGGCTGCCTGGGCCGCCCCTGGCTCTTCGGTGATCTCGTGGCCGCCTTCGAGGGCACCGGCGCACCCCAGGCCCCCGGCCTGCGCGAGGTCGCCGCCGTGATGCTGCGGCACGCCGCGCTGCTGGGCGAGTGGATCGGCGACGAGTCCCGCGGCGTCATCGACTTCCGCAAGCATGTCGCCTGGTACCTGAAGGGTTTCGCGGTCGGCTCCGAGATGCGCAAGCGGCTGGCCATGACGGGCTCGCTGGCGGAGCTCGAGGACGGCCTCGGCGAGCTGGACCTCGACCAGCCCTGGCCGCAGGGCGCCGACGGCCCCCGCGGCCGTACCTCCGGCAACAACCGGGTGGTGCTGCCGGACGGCTGGCTGAAGGACCCCTACGACTGCGCGGGCGTCAGCGAGGACGCGGAGCTGGACACGTCCGGCGGATGACATCCGGCAGCGGCACCGACGTCGGCATCGAGGCCGGCATTCCGGCGCATGGCATCCGGCGGGTGACGTCGGCCGGGTGAGATCGGCCGGGTCAGATCGGGCGTCCCGGGCGGGGGATCCGGCCCGACGGGCCCCGGGCGCGGTATCGATTGAGCCCGTACGGGTCCCGGCAGGGGACCGGGCACGATCGAGGGAGATGCCGTGGTGACCGGTCACACCCCCATCGGGGACAGGCAAAAGGGGGTCGCCGGGGACACGGAGAAGGCCGTCCAGGCCAAGCTCGGCGACACACCCGTGCGGCACGAGCCGAGGGCCGCGGTGGCCGCCATCTACCGCGCCGCGGCCGCCGTGCGCCAGCACTTCGAGAACTCGGTACTGCGCACGGTCGAACTGAGCTGGACCTCCTTCGTCGTGCTGTGGGTGGTGTGGATCTGGGGCGAGATGGAGACCCGCCGGGTGGCCGAGGAGGCCGGGATCTCCAAGGGCACGCTCACCGGCGTCGCCCGTACGCTCCAGGGCCGCGGCCTGATGGAGCGCAGCCCCCACCCGTCGGACGGCCGGCTCGCGCTGCTCGCCCTCACCCCCGAGGGGGAGAAGCTGATGGCGCAGGTCTTCCCGCAGTTCAACGCCGAGGAATCCTTTGTCACCGGCCCGCTGAGCGACGACGAGATCCTGCACCTGGCGGATCTGCTGCGCCGCATCGTCGTCCAGGTCGAGACACACGGCGAGAGCCGCCGGCTGGAGCTGCTCAACGGCCAGGACCCGCGGCCACGGCGCAGCGGCCGGCGCCCGAAGGCGCCGGAACAGAGCGGCTAGGGAGTGCCGGTCCGCCGGGCCGCCGCGGCCTCGGCCACCATCCCCGCTGCCC
The DNA here is from genome assembly GCF_001294335.1 of Streptomyces chattanoogensis. Classification (GTDB taxonomy): domain Bacteria; phylum Actinomycetota; class Actinomycetes; order Streptomycetales; family Streptomycetaceae; genus Streptomyces; species Streptomyces chattanoogensis. The sequence goes on along the minus strand of NZ_LGKG01000196.1, from coordinate 172,250 downwards.
CGATCTCCCGGTAACGGCACAGGAGTTCCTCGATCGCCCCGGCCGCGTCCGCGTCCGCCGGTGTGTAGATCCACATCTTGGTACCGGGCGCGGCGGTCGTCGTGAAACCGGTTGCGGTGATGGTCACCTCGTTTCCGTAGACCGTCCGGAACTTCTTGCGGTGGGTGGCCGGCGCCGACACCTCGTGCCGGGCCCACAATTCCGCGAACAGCCGGCTGGCAGCGGAGAGTTTCCGTATGTACGCCCGCCAGTGCGGATCGCCGATCCGCCGCCCGAATTCGCCGCGCAAATACCCGACCATGAAAGAGGCCTCGCGTTCCCAGTCGACCAGCGGCTGGGATTCCTCGTCCGCGGTGAAAATCCGCCACAGCACATTGCGGTCGGCCGGCGGCAGGACCACCATACGGGGATCGAGCGCGGCGTAGGCGTCATTGAAAGCGAGCACGTCGTAACGGGGTCCCACCAGGCCCGCCGGCAACGGGCTCAGCGAATCCAGAATGGTCTGCGCCTCGGGCGGCAGCGCCACCGCCGGCGGCTGCGGCGCGGCCGGCGGCAGGGCGGCGCCGGGGACGTCCGCGAGCCGGTGCAGATGGTCGCGTTCCGCCGGGTCGAGCAGCAGGGCGCGGGCGATGGCATCGAGCACCTGGACGCTGGGATTGATGGCCCGCCCCTGCTCGAGCCAGGTGTACCAGGCCACCCCGACCCCGGCCCGCTCGGCGACCTCCTCGCGCCGCAGCCCCGGGGTGCGCCGCCGCGGCCCGGCGGGCAGCCCCACGTCCTGCGGGGCGATGCGCTCGCGGCGCAGCCGCAGAAACGCGGCGAGTTCGGCGCGGCGGGAGGATGCGGTGGGGGCGGTGGTCGGCGTGGTGATCGGCACCGGACCATCCTGCGGGATGCGGTGCTGCGGTGCCAGATACTGCCGGTACCAGGATCACCGGATACTGGTACCGGAATGGGACGGCCGTGATGATCGCCGTCATGAGCGAGACGAATTACGCCGGAACTCCGGTAATCCGGCGGCGCATCCCGAACCGGCGCAGGGCCACCGACACCGGCCCGAACCGAAGCAGTAACCGAACCGGCAACGGAAACGGCGACCGAAAGTCCAGCCAGAACAGCAACGGCATCCTCCTCGTCGTCCTTGGTGCCGTATTCATGGCCCTGCTGGATTCCACAATCGTCAATGTCGCCACCCCCGCCATGCGCACCGGCCTCCACACCACCGGCTCCGCCCTCCAGCTGATTGTCTCCGGCTATACGATTTCCTATGCGGCGCTGCTGATCACGGGGGCCCGGCTCGGTGCGCGTCACGGATACCGGGAAATATTTCTGACCGGCCTCACCGTCTTCACCCTGGCATCGTTCGCCTGCGGCCTGGCGCCGGGGGCCGGAGTGCTGATCGGCGCCCGTGCGGTCCAGGGCGTCGGCGCGGGGCTGATGATCCCTCAGGTCTACAGCCTGCTGCAGCTGACCTTCCAGGGGGCGGCCCGGGCACGGGCGTTGAGCCTGTACGCGGCGGTGGTCGCGCTCGCCGTGGTGGTCGGCCAGGTTGCGGGCGGCCTGCTGGTCAGCGCGGACCTCTTCGGTACCGGCTGGCGCCCGGTCTTCCTGATGAATGTGCCGGTCGGCCTCGCCCTGCTGGCCGGCGCGGCGCGCCTGCTGCCGCGCGACGCGGTCCGCTCGCCCAGGGGCCTGGACCTGCCCGGCGTGGTCACGCTGACGGCGGCGCTGCTCCTCCTGGTCGTACCGCTGGTCCTCGGCCATGAGCAGCACTGGCCGCTGTGGACCACACTCTGCCTGGCCGCCGTGGCCCCGGCGTTCGGGGTGTTCGTGCTGGTCGAGCGGGCGGTCGCGCGCCGGGGCGGGGCGCCGCTGGTGCCCGGCCGGGTGCTGCGGTCACGGGAGCTGGTGTGCGGCGCGGCGTCGCTCTTCTTCGGCATGGCCGGGTACGCGGGCTTCCTCTTCTCCTTCTCCCAGCATCTGCAGTCGGGGCTCGGCGAGTCCGCGACCCGCGCCGGTCTGACCTTCGCCCCGCTGGCCGTCGGGGTCGCCGTCGGCAGCCTCACCTGGCAGCGGCTGCCGGCCCGCCGGCACCGGGCGATGATCGCCGCGGCCTGGATGCTCGGTGCGGCCGGCTACCTCGGCATCGGCCTCCTCATGCGCACCGGCACTCCGGGCGGCCTTGCACTCCCGGCCCTGCTCCTCGTCGTCGGCCTCGGGATGGGCTACACCACCAGCCCGCTGCTGACCCTCGCGCTGTCGAAGATCGCTCCCGCCGATGCCTCCGACGCCAGCGGGGTGCTGACGACCGTGCCGCAGATCGCCCAGGTGGTCGGCGTCGCGGTCTACGGCAGCGTGTTCCTGGCCGCGGCCGACCAGGGTTCATCGGGCCAGGCGGTCTGCGCGACCGTGCTGCCCGTCGCGGCGGGGGCGCTGGCCAGTGCGCTGGCGGTGGTGCCGCTGCTGCGGGAGCGGGACTGACGGCCCGCTTCGTATACGAACCCGGCCGCCGGAGCGGGGTTCCGGCGGCCGGAACTATGGCCGGATCCCGATGCCTGGCGCCCGTGATGCGGAAGGACCGGCCCCAGCAGGGGGGCATCGAGGTCCCATCGAGGGGGAATCGACGTGGACGCATTCCTTGATCATTTACCTGGAGAGGGTCCAAATGATGGAACCGCGTCACACATGAGCGCGTGATTCTCGCCACCCCTGATAGGGGGTCCGCTCACATGAGCGTTCTGCGCCCGACTCCATCTCTCCAATGATGGCACTGGGTGCCAGGCGTCATGCGTTCGACTGATCAAGTGAATAGTTGCAGTGAGTAAGAAAATCCGCCGATCCGACTGCGTAGTGGAATCATGCATTCAGGTAGTGAAGTTAAGTCAAAACGCTAGATGACTTTCGATCCGCTGGCTGACACCCGGTTACGCACGTATGTCGACCAAGTGGACGTACCCATACGCCTTCGATCTGGGTATGTTCCTCGCCGTCAGGGCAGCCCGTCGGCGAGGAGTCAGTCTCGTGCCGGAAACACAAGATCCCCACGTAAACCAGTCCGCGTCCGAGTCCGCGGTGGCGAAGTTCGTCTATGACTTCACCGAGGGCAACAGGGACCTCAAGGACCTCCTCGGTGGCAAGGGCGCCAACCTCGCGGAGATGACCAACCTGGGGCTTCCCGTCCCTCCCGGCTTCACCATCACCACCGAGGCCTGCAAGGTCTACCTCGAGAGCGGTACCGAGCCGGCGGCACTGCGTGCCGAGGTCTCCGAGCACCTCGAGGCGCTCGAGCGGCAGATGGGGAAGAAGCTCGGCCAGGCCGACGACCCGCTGCTCGTATCGGTGCGTTCCGGTGCGAAGTTCTCGATGCCCGGCATGATGGACACGGTCCTCAACATCGGCCTCTCCGATGCATCGGTTTCCGGCCTCGCCGCGCAGGCCGGTGACGAGCGCTTCGCATGGGACTCGTACCGCCGTCTCATCCAGATGTTCGGCAAGACCGTCCTGGGTGTCGACGGCGAGCTCTTCGAGGAGGCCCTCGAGGAGGCCAAGCGCGCCAAGGGCGTCGTCGTCGACGTCGACCTGGACGCGGCCGACCTGCAGAACCTCGTCGCGCACTTCAAGGACATCGTCGCCAAGGAGACCGGCCGCGACTTCCCGCAGGACCCGCGCGAGCAGATGGACCTCGCCGTGCGCGCGGTCTTCGACTCCTGGAACACCGACCGCGCCAAGCTGTACCGCCGACAGGAGCGCATCCCGGGCGACCTCGGCACGGCCGTCAACGTCTGCTCCATGGTCTTCGGCAACCTCGGCCCCGACTCGGGCACCGGCGTCGCCTTCACCCGCGACCCCGCCAGCGGCCACCAGGGCGTCTACGGCGACTACCTGCAGAACGCGCAGGGCGAGGACGTCGTCGCCGGTATCCGCAACACCGTGCCGCTCGCCGATCTCGAGGGCATCGACAAGGCGTCGTACGACCAGCTGATGCAGATCATGGAAACCCTCGAGACGCACTACAAGGACCTGTGCGACATCGAGTTCACCATCGAGCGCGGCAAGCTGTGGATGCTGCAGACCCGGGTCGGCAAGCGGACGGCGGGTGCGGCCTTCCGTATCGCCACGCAGCTGGTCGACCAGGGGCTCATCGACGAGGCCGAGGCCCTCCAGCGGGTCACCGGCGGGCAGCTGGCGCAGCTGATGTTCCCCCGCTTCGACCTGGACGCGAAGTCCCAGACGATCGGCCGCGGCATCGCCGCCTCCCCGGGTGCGGCGGTCGGCAAGGCCGTCTTCGACTCGTACACCGCCGTCAAGTGGTCCCGTTCCGGCGAGAAGGTCATCCTGATCCGCCGCGAGACCAACCCCGACGACCTCAACGGCATGATCGCCGCCGAGGGCATCCTCACCTCCCGCGGCGGCAAGACCTCGCACGCCGCCGTCGTCGCCCGCGGCATGGGCAAGACCTGTGTCTGCGGCGCCGAGGAGCTGGAGGTCGACACCAAGTCCCGCCGGATGACGACCAGCGACGGCACCGTCGTCGAGGAGGGCGACGTCGTCTCCATCGACGGCTCCACCGGCAAGGTCTACGCCGGTGAGGTACCGGTCGTGCCGTCCCCCGTCGTCGAGTACTTCGAGGGCAAGGTCGACGCGGCCGCGGCAGACACCGACGACCTGGTCAAGTCCGTGCACCGGCTGATGTCGTACGCGGACTCCCAGCGCCGCCTGGCCGTCCGCACCAACGCCGACAACGCCGAGGACGCCGCCCGCGCCCGCCGGTTCGGCGCCCAGGGCATCGGCCTGTGCCGCACCGAGCACATGTTCCTCGGGGAGCGGCGCGAGCTGGTCGAGCGCCTCATCCTGGCCGACACCGACGCCGACCGGGACGCCGCGCTCGCCGAGCTGCTGCCGCTCCAGAAGGCGGACTTCATCGAGCTGTTCGAGGCGATGGACGGGCTGCCGGTGACCGTACGGCTGCTGGACCCGCCGCTGCACGAGTTCCTGCCCGACATCACCGAGCTGTCGGTGCGGGTCGCGCTCGCCGAGGCCCGCAAGGACGCCAACGAGAACGACCTGCGCCTGCTCCAGGCCGTCCACAAGCTGCACGAGCAGAACCCGATGCTGGGTCTGCGCGGCGTACGCCTCGGACTGGTCATCCCCGGTCTGTTCGCCATGCAGGTACGGGCGATCGCAGAGGCCTCGGCCGAGCGCCGGAAGGCGGGCGGCGACCCGCGCGCCGAGATCATGATCCCGCTCGTCGGTACGGTCCAGGAGCTGGAGATCGTCCGCGAGGAGGCCGAGCAGGTCATCGCCCGGGTCGAGGAGACCAGCGGCGTCAGCCTCTCGCTCACCCTCGGCACGATGATCGAGCTGCCCCGTGCCGCCCTGACGGCCGGTCAGATCGCGGAGTCCGCGGACTTCTTCTCCTTCGGTACGAACGACCTCACGCAGACGGTCTGGGGCTTCTCCCGCGACGACGTCGAGGCCAGCTTCTTCACCGCGTACCTCGAGAAGGGCATCTTCGGCGTCAGCCCCTTCGAGACCATCGACAAGGACGGCGTGGGCTCGCTGGTCCGCAACGCCGCCGCGGCCGGCCGGGCCACCCGCCCGGACCTCAAGCTCGGCGTCTGCGGTGAGCACGGCGGCGACCCGGAATCGGTCCACTTCTTCCACGAGGTCGGGCTGGACTACGTCTCCTGCTCCCCGTTCCGCATCCCGGTCGCACGGCTGGAGGCGGGCCGCGCGGCAGCCGAGTCCCAGGGCAGCGACAGCCGCTGACGCGGACGGGGGCCGCACGCCGGCCCCCTGACAAACCACCGGAGCCGGCGTACGCCCGGTACCCGACCCTCAACCTGCCTGGCTGTCGGCTCCGGCGCCCCAACGAGGGCGGCACCTTGTGCGGAGGTGCCGCCCTCGCCCCTTTCCCGGGAGCGGCAGGTCGGGCGGTCAGGCCGGGTCCTCGTCTCACGCCAGCAGGTCGGTCGTGGTTCCGACGCCCAGCCGCTCCGCCCGCCGGTACGCGGCCCAGGCGAGTGCGAGGTCCTGCCAGGGGAGCCCGACGGGCGCGTAGACGGTTCGTGCCGCGTCCGCCGGACGGCCGGGGTGTGCGCCGCGCAGGATCTCGCCGAGGGTGGCGTCGGCGGCGGTGGCCGGGAGCCCGGCGGCTGCCAGGGCGCCCATGGCGGCGGCCAGTTCGCGGTCGTCCACCACCAGGACGGCGGCCTCGAGCAGGTCGGCGGAGAGTTCCTGCTTGCCGGGTTCATCGGCGCCGAGGGTGGTGAAGTGCTGTCCGGGCCGGGTGTCCGCGAGGCGCAGCAGCGGGGTACGGGACCAGGTCGCCAGCAGCACGGTATCGGCCGCCGCGGCAACCTCCGCCGCCGAGCCGAGCGCGCGCCCGCCGTGCCGGGACCCGAAGCCGGCGGCGCGGCCCGCATCGGTGTCGTACACCACCAGGTCCCCGAACTCCCGCACCCCGCGCAGCCCGCGCACCATCAGCTCGGCCTGCGCGCCCGCGCCGATCACTCCGAGCACCGCCGCGCCCGCCGGGTCGGGCGCGGCCAGGACATGGGTCCCCAGCGCGGCGGCCAGGCCGGTCCGCCAGGCGGTGACGGTGGCCGAATCCATCAGCGCGAGCAGCTCGCCGTCCCGTCCGCTGTGCAGACAGATCACGCCGCGCAACGCGGGCCGGGCGCCCGGGAACTTGGCGTTGACCTTCACCGTGTAGGCATCGACCCCGGGCAGCACACCGGGGATCAGGGCCGTGGCCGTACCGGGGCGGGGGCGGCACCTGTGCACAGGTGCCGCCCCCGCTCTTTCTCCGGGCTCCCCCCTCGGGAGCTGCCGCCACCCCGGTCGGCGCGGGAAGGCGGCTCTTCAACGGACCGCTGAGCGGCCGGTCATTTGCCCATCACCCCCCACGGGATCGAGCAATCCGTTCCGTTCGCACCGCCGTTGAATTGAGTACAGCATTCCTCTCGCCGGCCGGGTGGCGCGACCCGTTTCAACTCTGGCCAAAAGGGCATGGTGACCGCGCGTGTTGGCGTGCATACTCAGGGCGTACCGGGGGGTCACCCAAAGAAACCAAGGTGGGGGTTCGGTGTTACGCGTCCATTTCAGTGGCCTGGATCTGGCCCGGGTGCGCATTGCTGCTCGCCCGGACGCGCTGTGGGAGACCGTATTGAGCTTTCACCGGCTGCGTGACAGACGTGACGATTCGGCATTCGGCAGATGGCGATCGGAAACACGGGGAAGGTTGAATGGCGAAACGCGGCTGCTGGCTCCGCTGGTGCCCACCCGCGGCTATTTCCCCGATTTCCTGACGCCCGCCGAAGGGCACCTCGGCATGGACGAGGCGCTCGAGGCGCTGCGCGAAACCCCGGCCGTCCGGCTGCACGACGAGCTCGCGCGGCTGTCCACCGCCGCCCGCCCGCTCCCGTCCTGGATACGCGACATGGCCGAGGGCAGCTCCCGCTCGCTCGGCCGTCTCGCCGGCGTCCTCCATCGCTATTACGAGGCCGCGGTCGCGCCGTACTGGCCGCGCGTCCAGGGCCGCATCGAGGCCGACCGGGCCACCCGCGGCCGGGCCCTGCTGGACGGCGGCGCGGACCGCCTGCTCGCCTCGCTCCCGCCGATGCTCCGCTGGCGCGCGCCCGTCCTGGAGTGCGACTACCCGGTGGACCGCGACCTCCACCTGGGCGGACGGGGGCTGCTGCTCCTGCCCTCGTACTTCTGCCGCCGCACCCCGGTCACCTTCCACAACCCGGACCTGACGCCTGTCCTGGTCTATCCCGTGGAACACCAGGTGCCGCGCCTCACCCCACCCGTCCCGCCCGAGCGCTCCCTGGGCCGCCTCGTCGGCCAGACCCGCTCCGAGATCCTCCAGGGCATCGGCGTCGGCTGCACCACCAGCGAACTCGCCCGCCGCGTCGATGTCTCCCTGGCCTCCGCCAGCCAGCACGCGACCGTCCTGCGCGACGCCGGCCTGCTGCACACGCTGCGCCAGGGCAACGCCGTACTCCACACCCTGACCCCGCTCGGCGCGGCGCTGCTGCGGGGGTCGCGGCTGGCGGAGGTGTAGCGGAGGCGTAGGGAAGGTGTAGGGGAGGCGGCTTACGGCGGGCCCGGCCCGCGGCCGTACCGAGGGTGCGGTCGGGGTACGGCCGGTCCCCGCCCGTCCGCTGGCTGCGCTGCTCTTGTGTGGCGCAGGTAACCCCGCCTGAAATGGCGGCAGTTGGTTGCAGTTGGTCGCAGTCGGCGGCCGGGTACGGATTTCCGTAGGCAAATTGTCGTACGCGGTGGTCGTATCGGACCTCATCGCGTCCCGTGCGCGTGGCATCCGCGCGCCCCGCGTTCTCGAACCTCGGAATCACACAGTCCGCTATGTTGACCCGCGCCGCCTGCTTCTCATGGCCCCGCACCGACAAGGGATCCGGTTCCATCCGGCTCCAACTCCCCCTAATTTCCGGTGAATTCGCGCTCGGTCTCAGATGTTCCGATGGTGCCTGCGGAAGAACAGAACCTTCCCCTCCGGCAACGCCCGGTGCGGCTCGTACTCAGCCCCGACGGCGGCGGCCGGGGGAGGCCCGGCGGACAACCGGGGCGCCGGGTGTGAGGGGCCCCGCCGCCTTGACGGTGCGCAGCACCGGGGAGGTTTCCAGGGCGCGGATCGCGTCGAGGGTGCCGAGGCGGCGGGTGAGGTAGTGGTGCAACGCGGCCGGGCCGGGGCACAGGGCCTGGGCGACCAGATTCGTGGGGCCGGTGGTGGCGGAGACGAAGGCGAGCTCGTCGTGCCGCGCGAGGGCGGTGGCGACGTGGTCGAGATGCGCCGGCGGGACGGCCATCCACAGCAGGGCCTGGGTGGTGGCACCGAACAGCGTGTCATCGACCTCCACATCGAAGAAGAGCGCACCCGAGGCCCGGAGATCGGCGAGGCGGCGGGCGACGGTGGCCGGCGACCAGCCGGTGGCGGCGGCGAGCTCGGCCTGGCCGGCCCGGCCGTCCTGCGCGAGAACGCGCAGGAGGTCGCGGTCGGTGGGCGCCAGGTCCTTTCCGGGGGACGGGGTCTTCCCGGGGGACGGGGTCTTCCCGGTGGCCGGGGCGCGGGAACCGCCGGATCCGCCGGGCGGCCGGAGCTGGTCTTGCTGCCGACTCGTGAGGGTGTTGGCGCGCCCACGCCAGGCGGTGGGGCCGCCGAGGTAGGTGTGGAGCAGGTAGTGGGAGGAGACCGCCGTGATGCCCGCGGTACGCGGAATGTCGTGCAGGACGAGCGAATGCCCGCTGTCGGCGCCGCTCGGCGTATCGACGACCGCGACGATCTCGGTGCCGCCGGAAGCGAGCTTGACCCATGAGGTGTCGGTCCGCCGGGCCATGGCCTGGGCGAGGTCCTGAGCGGTGTGCGGGCTCGCGGTGAGCCGGACCAGCCACTGGGCCCGGCCCGCGCGGTGCGGGTCGGGCAGTCCGACGACCCGCAGCGCGGCATCGGCCTGCAGCCGCCGGTAGCGGCGGGTCACGGTCTGGGTCGATACACCGAGCGCGGCGGCGATCCGGCTGAAGGGCGCGCGGCCGTCGAGGTGCAGGGCGTGCACCAGGCTGCGGTCCAGGTCATCGAGCATGGCGCCCCCTTGGGATGGATCGGATCCCAGATCCTCGATGGAACAGATCCTCCTCGATGGAACAGATCCTCAATTATCCCGCCTCTTACAGAAGGAATCATCGAAGACGCCGCAACAAGTGGAACACGGGCGCCGCCCCTCAGCACCCTCGGTCTCACACGACGAAGGGAAGAGCCCATGGCGAGCAAAGCCCCCACGGCGAACGCCGTACCGACGGTCCCGGACACGACGGATCCGGCTGCGACGGATCCGGCTGCGACGGCCACCACGGCCTACCGATGGCGCTGGGCCGCACTGCTCACACTGCTGATCGCCGAGGCGATGAATCTGCTCGACGCCACGATCCTGCCGGTCGCCGCCCCGGTGATCCACGCCCGCCTCGGCGGACCGGAGTCCGACATCCAATGGTTCGGCGCCGCCTACACCCTGCCGTTCGCGGTGTTCCTGATCACCGGCGGGCGCCTCGGCGATATCGCCGGACGCAAGCGGATCTTCCGCATCGGCGTCGTGGGATTCGTCCTCGGCTCGCTGGCCTGCGCGCTGGCCCCCTCGGCCGGGATGCTGATCACGGCGCGGGTGGCCCAGGGCATCGCGGCCGCCCTGGTGATCCCGCAGACCATCGGCATGATCCGCAGCATGTTCGACGGCGCCGAACTCGCCCGGGCCATGGGCAGCATCGGCCCGGTCATGGGTCTGGCCGCGGTCTGCGGCCCGGTGCTCGGCGGGGTGCTGACGCACGCCGATCTGCTCGGCACCTCCTGGCGGGCGGTGTTCCTGGTCAATATCCCCCTCGGCGCCGGCGTCCTCGCCGCGTCGCCCCTCCTGCGCGAGGACCGGTCCGCTCACCGGCCGCGCCTCGATCTCCTCGGCACGACGCTGGCCGTCCTCGGCATCGGCCTGACCGTGTTCCCCCTGATCGAGGGCGATACGGCGGGCTGGCCGGCCCGGAACTGGGCCGCCCTCGCCGCCGGTCTCGCGCTCACCGCCGTCTTCGGATACCAGCAGCGCCACCGTGCCCGGAGCGGCCGCAGCGCGCTGATCGAGGCCAGTCTGTTCCGCAACCGCGGCTTCGCCGCCGCCCTGGCCGCGTCCACCCTCTTCTTCGCGGTGATCAACGGACTGACCCTGGTCGTCGTGCTGCAGCTCGAACTCGGACTGCATATCGACGTCCTCCCCGCCGGGCTCACGCTGCTGCCGTGGTCGGGTGCGATGGCGGTCGCGTCCTGGATCGCGGGCAGCCGCCTGGTGCCGCGCTACGGGGCGCGCGTGATGGCGGCCGGGCTGGTGGCCCTGCTGCTGGGCGCCCTGGCAGCCATCGCCGTCTACGCCACCACCCCGGCCACCGCCTATCCGTGGCTGCTGCCCGCCGCGCTCGCGCTCGGCGGCCTGGGGCAGGGGCTGTTCGCCGTCCCGTACTTCACCACCGCCCTGCACCGGGTCCGACCGAACGAAACCGGCTCGGCCGCAGGTCTGCTCAACGCCGTCCAGCAACTCGGCGGCACCCTCGGCACAGCCCTGCTGGGCACGGTCTTCTTCCACACCGTCGCGTCCGGCGACGCGGTGCTGAGCGGCGTCCGGAACGCCTTCTGGGTGGCCGTCGGCCTCATCGTCGTGACCGGCGTCGCCGCCGCGTTCATGACCACACCGGAACGTGGCCGACGGACGCACGCCGACGGACGCACGCCGACGGGCGCGCGATCAACTGACCGACTACGGAAGTGACCTGCCGATGAAGGTCAGTCGTCGATCCCGCTGCGCTCCACCCCCGCCACGATGTACCGCTGGAGCACCAGGAACACGACCACCAGCGGCGCGATCGACACGGCCGCCGCCACGAACAGCTCATGCAGGATCAGATTCTGCGCAGTGGTGAACGTGGACAGTGCCACCTGCACCGTCCACGCCTCCTGGTCCTGCCCGATCACCAGCGGCCAGAGGAAGGCGTTCCAGGCCCCGATGAAGACGATGGTGCCGACCGCCGCGAAGACGGGCCGGGCGTTGGGGACCACGATCCGCCAGTACGTCCGCCAGTACCCGAGCCCGTCCACCCGCGCCGCGTCCTCCAGCTCCCTCGGAAAGCCCAGGAAGTACTGCCGGAAGATGAAGCAGGCGAAGGCACTGAACAGCGTCGGAATGACCAGCCCGCGCAGCGTGGAGATCCACCCGAGCGACGACACCAGCACAAAGCTCGGCACGAACGTCACGGCCGCCGGGACCATCAGCGTCCCCAGGATCGCGTAGAAGACGACGTTGGCGTACCGGTATGGGATCCGTGCCAGCCCGTATCCGGCCAGCGAGGCGAGCACCACCGTACCGAGCGTCGTCGACACCGCGATCACCGTGGAGTTGAGCAGCGAACGCGCCAGGGGCAGGGCCGGGTCCCGGAACACCTCCGTGAGATTCGACCACTGGAGCTCGCGGGGGAAGAACGTCCACGCGGGGGAGGTGATCTCCTGCTCGGTGGCCAGCCCGTTGCGCACCAGCAGATAGAAGGGGACGAGGAACACCATGGCGAGGGCGATGAGCAGCACCCATCGCAGGGCACGCCCGACCCGTGCAAGCCCGTCGTGCATTGCGCTCAGTCCTCCTTCCGGCCGAGGCCGAACCACCGGGCCTGGACGACCGTCGCCAGCGCGATGATCAGCGCCAGGATCACCGCTCCCGCACTGCCGAGCCCGAGGTTCTGATCCCGTCCGAGCGCCGTGTAGTACAGGTAGACCAACGGCGGCCGCGCATACGGCGGATAGCCGCGCGCATCACTCAGCAGGTTGTAGAACTCGTCGAACGCCTGAAACGCATTGATCACCAGCAGCAGCACCACCGCCACGGACGTGGCCCGCAACTGCGGAAACGTGACGTGCCGGAAGACCTGCCAGCCGGGCCGCGCCCCGTCCACCGCCGCGGCCTCGTACAGCTGCGGTGAAATCCGCTGCAGCCCCGCAAGAAACAGAATCATGTAGAAACCGGCCTGCAGCCACAGCCGTACGGTGACGATGACCAGCCAGTACCAGGGCGGGGCGGTGGTGGACAGCCAGGCGGTCTGATCGGCCCCGAACCACCCGAGGACCGTGTTCGCCAGCCCGAACCGCACCCCGTTGAAGACCGACAGCTTCCAGATCACCGCCGCGACGACATACGAGCATGCGGTCGGCAGAAAGAACACCGACCGGAAGAACGCCTGGGCGATGCGCAGCCGGTTGACCATCAGCGCGAGCGAGAGCGAGAGCGCGTATGTCGCCGGCACGATGAAGAGGGTGAACAGCAGGAACGTCCCCAGGCTGCTCAGAAACGCCTCATCACCCACCATCGCCGCGTAATTGCCCAGCCCGACGAAGTCGTTCCCCGTGGGCGTGACGGTGTTGTGCGCGTCGAAGAAGCTGAGGTAGAGGCTCCACACCAGCGGTACGTACGTGAACAGCCCCAGCCCGGCCGCGAACGGACCGACGAAGACCCAGAACCAGAGGGTGCGCCGCTGCGGCCCGAGCAGCCGGGCGGTGAGGCCGGGGGCGGTGCGGTCGGGCGGGGTGCGGTCGGGCGCGGTGCCCTTCGCGACCTGTGACGTACGTACGCTCACTTCGCCGTCTTCTTCTTGGCCCGCTGAAGCTCGGCGTTGACCTTGCGGACGACGCTCTTCAGCTCGCTCTCCGGGTTCGCGCCGTCCTTGATGATCCGGCTCAGCGCGTCCTGATAGACGGTACGGTCCGCGCTGTTCCACAGCAGCGGCTCGGCATGCCCGTACTCCGTCACGAACCGCACCGCCTCCGCGGCCACCCCTTTCTGCAACTGCCCGGCCTTTTTCGCCAGCGAGATCCGCGCCGGAATGTGGAACCCGTACGACAGCGCGAAGTCCTGCTGGAAGTCACTGCGCTCCACCCACAGCCACTTCGCGAAGGCCTTTGCCTCCTTCTTGCGCCGGCTGCGCGCACTGACGGCGGAACCGTAGGCACCGACCGGCACGGCGGGCTTCCCGCCGGCCCCGTCCTTCGGGAACGGCAACACCCCGAAGTCGTCGCCCAGCGCCTTCTTGACCGCCGGCAGCGCCCACAGCCCCGACCACTGCATCGCCGTCAGCCCCTGGATGAAGGCGGCCGGATCGGACCAGTCCGTGGGCGCGCCCAGCAGCAACGACTTGTCCGCGTACAACTGCCGGATCTTGGCGAACGTACGAGCCGCCGCCGGATCATCGAACCCGACCTTGCCCTCCTCATTGATCAGGCTCAGCCCCGCCGCATGCAGCGGCGTCCCGCTGAGGACCCCCACCCCGCCGTCGTTCCCCAGGAACAGCCCCTTGGTCTTCTTCGTGCTCAGCTTCCCCGCCGCATCCACCAGCTCATCCAGCGACTGCGGCGGCTCGACCCCCGCCTCCCTCAGCAGACTCTTCCGGTAGAAGAGCATCTGCATGTCAACGACTTGCGGAATGCCCCATACCTTCCCCTGCCAGATCTTCGGCGCCAGCACCGCCTGGTGGAAGTCGTCCTTCACCGGCTCGATCTCGGCCGTGAGATCCTCGACCTGCCCGCCCTGAATCTGATCCAGCAACGGCCCGTTGACCTCGAACACATCGGGCCCCGAGTCGGTCAGCAACGCGGCCGCCGTCTGCCGGTCGTAGTCCCCCGGCCGCCACTGCACCGTCACCTGGGCCTTCTTGTACGCGGCGGCATACCGCTGCACGGCCTGCTGGGTCCCGGGCTCGCCGTACTGGTGATACCACTGACTGATCGCCGGCCCCGAACCCCCGCCGCCCCGCCCGGTGTTGGACCCACACGCGGCAAGGGCCCCCGCGGCCGCAAGACCACCACCGGCGGCCAGCATCCGCCGCCTGCCGATGCCGCCCCCGGTCCCGCCGTTCTCGCTGCTTCCACTGCCTCTGCTGCTTCCGCTGCTCCTGCCCATGTCCGTATCGCCCCCTGTGGTCATGCCGTGGTCGTGGACCCGAGGTGATCGTCGATCGGTGATCGTCGATCAAGGTGTGGTGCGCCCGACCACTGTGCCCCACGCACGTGAAAACCGCATTGCACCTTTACGAATCGGTTTCCGACGGGCGCTGCCACCAGTTGGGCGGCAACGCGGCACTCAGGGCATCGGATAGGCAGCAACCACCCTCACGGCATCGGATAGGCAACCGCCCTCACGGCATCGGATAGGCAACCGCCACCTGCATCCCACACGCGTCACACCAGAACGCCCACCCATTGGCATCCACCGCATGCGACCCGCACCCCATGCACGGATCGGACACGAAGTTGGCCAGCTGCATCCCCTGACTCGTCCGGCGCGGCGCCGCCTGCCGCTCCATCGCGTAGCAGGGGATGCACAGCCCACCTGCCGTACCGGGCAGCTTCATGTTCCGCAGCTCGCAGTGCGTACAGCGCATTCTGCCGACGTACTCGGGGGGCAGCGCCCGCAGCCGGTTGCCCTCACGGGGGGTCGTCACGTCGTCGTCCGCCTCCTACGCCGGGACCGTGCCGGTGCCCATGCACCGGGAGCATTGCGTCGTGGTGATGTGGCCGCTCTGGGTCTCCCACTCGACGGTGCCGTTCCCCTGGCACTCCTCGCACGGCACTTCGGGCGGCATCGTCATGCCCCAAGAATTCCACGACCGATTACGCCGCGTCAGTGCGTTGTCACTACCGCCCCAACCTCTGTGGGAACGGACAAGGCCGGACGTTGGACCTTCGAGCTGGACGCGACTGGCTGAGCCGACGCCGAGTGAAGAAGTCACCCAGCACCCCCAGTTGGCTCTCTCCTTGGCTCATTCCCCGGCTCTTTCCCTGGCTCCCTCCTTGGCTCTCTTCGCACCGATGACGACGACCGCTCGACCCCGTACGGTCATTCCTCTGCGGGCCGCGACGGGCGCGGCCACCGCCGCCAGGAGGCAGACCAGACCATGCGCCGCATCGCCACCACCCTCGGCACCCTCACCACCGCCGCACTGCTCGGCCTCGCCGTACCGGGCCCCGCCCACGCGGCCAACGGCTTCCTCGTCATCGACGGCCGCCCGGTCATCCACCCCAGCGGCTGCTACGAAAGCACCGACACCCCCACCACCGTGGCCAACCGCACCCACGACGCCATCGCGTACATCTTCACCGGACCCGACTGCACAGGCGACATCGACACCGCCGTCCAGCCGGGCCGGCTCGCCGAGTCCGACACCGGCGCGAGCGTCTGGATCGACTGAGGAGCGGGCGGGCCGGCTGCGTACAGAGCGCAATGGCCGAACCAGCCGTGCACTTGAATACCCTCGTGATCAAACCAACCGGCGAACTCCGCGGAACCGACATCCTCCTCCGCCCGGTGCAGGACACCGACACCGCAACCCTCGACCGCATCGTCCGGGAACCGGCGGTCGCCGCCTGGTGGTCGCCACCGGACGACTACGCCGACATGCTCGCCATCACCCACTCCGGCAAGGTCATCGGCGCCATCCAATTCTCCGAAGAGACCGACCCCGAATTCCGCCACGCTGGCATCGACATCTTCCTCACCACGTCCCACCACGGCCAAGGCCTCGGCACCGACGCCGTCCGCACCCTCGCCCACTGGCTGATCCACGAACGCGGCCACCACCGCCTCACCATCGACCCCGCCGCCGCCAACACCGCAGCGATCGCCAGCTACCGCAAGGTCGGTTTCAAGCCAGTCGGCATCATGCGTGCGTACGGGCGCGACTACCGGACGGG
Organism: Streptomyces chattanoogensis; assembly: GCF_001294335.1. Classification (GTDB taxonomy): domain Bacteria; phylum Actinomycetota; class Actinomycetes; order Streptomycetales; family Streptomycetaceae; genus Streptomyces; species Streptomyces chattanoogensis. Next base: position 155,965 of record NZ_LGKG01000196.1, on the reverse strand, counting down.
AGGTTGGGCGGACGGGCTGCTGATGGATTTGCTGGCGGATGAGCTGACATGAGGGCGCAAAGCCCAACCAAAACAGCACCAGCCGCTCCCCAGGACCAGGGCGCCAAACGCGCCCTGGACAGTCCGAGCCACCCGCGCCAACTCAGCAGCGACGGCATTGCATCATTTTCACGGGCCCGAACGGTACAGGCGATGTCGACATCACCGTCCTCGCGGTCGGGTTCGCCGAGTGGGATGGTGAGTGCGCAAGGTAGTCACCCGGAGTCGAGGCTCCGGCAAGGAACCCCCACTTCAATGTCGACCAGTACGCTATTCCGCCTCTATTTCCTCCAGCATCAAGTCGTAATCCTCTGAGAGGGAATCAAAGCCCGCGAATTGACTCTCCCAGAATGGTTCCCCCGCCGCGCCCGGATCGACTGTATGGCACCATTCTTTAAAGCTCTCAGCGAGGTCGAACATCTCGTACTGTCCGGCGACCAAATCTGAGCAGAGTGCTGTGTGATGAAGGATCAGCAGAATGAGGAACTGCTCGATGCTGCTGCCGGCCAGGTGGATTTCGGAACGATCGTGATTGGCAATGAATACCTTGCCCGTTGCGCCGTCGAGGAGAATTTGAAGGCTGCCGAGTTGCCCAAGACCCGATAGAAGGGTCGAGCCTTCTTCGATCAGTCGCAGTCCGTCTGTGCTGAGGTCTGTTGAATGCAGGCCGCCGATGCCGTGTGAGACTGGCCAACCGATCTGGGTAAGAAATCTCCGCGTCCCTTGATCTTGAATCGATGACGGAACTGCGTTTTCGGGGATGGGGCGACAAGCGGAAGATCTGAATGCGCCCCGGTGCTCGAGCCATTCGCGGGAGAGGGGGTCCGTGGATGGCAGTGGCCAGGGCAACGGCCTTGGCGCAACCTGCGTGAGCGGACCGGGCACGAACAACTCGTCCCAAGGTTCTCCCGGCAAATTCTCCGTTGCTTTCTCATTCACCAATGCGGCGAAAAGGCCACCGAGTCCGGCGAACACCCACAGTGCAGATCCGGAGTTCTGTTCGGCTTCGCCGAGCCGGACTGCATCGTGGATGGCACGAGGGGCACGGGGGACTTGAGGGCACTGTTCCCCTCTTGATTTCCACCCATTGATATTGATGGCATATCGAACCCCGGGAAAGGGACTGCCTGCGGATTTAACAGGTATATCCTGCTCAAGTAGACGAGGGTCATCCAGCAATCTGCCGGTCCAGGCGTCCCAGACGCGGCATTCATACGGCTCACCATCGAGTCCGGATGAATTTGTCTCCCGCCATGTGGTCACGGCCCAGGACTCACCATGAGAGGCCGCTCGCAGATTCTCGACATTTCCTGAATCTGGAACACCTGACCCACCGTGGCCGGGCAAACGCCAGTGCGACCAGACAGTTCTCCACGGCAGTTCACCCGCTTCCCTCAACAGGGACGTCGCCAATGCGGTGTCATCGCGGCTCAGTGCTGCGTGATGCAGCCACGAAATCCATTCTGCCTGGGTGGCAGGTTGCACACCCTGTACATGCAAGTAATGGATATCTGCAGCGATACCTTCTGGCGGAACTCCGTGCGGATACGCCAGGTGCAGCGCCTGCAGCATGCTGTACCAGTGAGCATGGGCGATGAACTTCGCGTCACTCAAGAATTCTTCCAGCCGGCCCGCCAGCGCCGCATGCAAGGGGAGGGTATGTGTGACGTAGGTCTGTACTGGGTGATTCTCGGATTGTTGTCCTGCTTGCGGCCACAGCTCCCACAGCTCCCGTACCACAGCACTCTGTTCGCGTCGGGAAAGCGGGAATTCCTTGCGGATGGCCTGATGCGCAGAATCATCCACGCAGCGCACGGCGTTGCCATGGTGGCCGCGCTCAATGGTCAAGATCTGGCGCCACGATTCTGCAATTTGCAACAGATCGTTCTCATGGAAAGATCGCCCTGCAAGGGCTCGCACGACGGTCATCCACACGGATGTCGGGGTGCTGCGCTGTTCCAGAGCTCCGAGACCGGCCAGAATCTTCTTTGTCTCTTCCCGGGGAAAGGGAGAGGAGTGCAGGATTTGCTGGAGCGGGGGAATATAATTATCCGGATCGGAATGCGGTGTCAACTCTACCGCTACGCCGAAATCATGCATCAATTGCGTGCGAACGGAGGTATTAATGCGCTCGGGCTCTGAGGAGGTGAGAAACGGACCTGCCCATCGCGCGTTATCCAGATAGATCGTCGACGTGGCCCCGGGGTTCTCAGCCGCCCGGCGGGCGACCTCCTTCATCACTTCATGGGCCGTGCGCCCATGGCAGTCCACATGCCAGAACTGCTCGCCGAACGACTTCTCCTCCGGCTGCTTCTGCTTCTTTTTCACATCATCGGTGGGTTCGCCCGCGCGCAGCTTGGCGAGGCCGTTGACCAGTCGGCTCACCGAATCGCTGAAGTCGTCGCCGAGCTTGACGAAGTTGGTGCCCTCCGTCTTCAAGGACTCGACGTCGGTCTGGAAGCCGCCCGCCCCTGCCACAACATCCCCCCGTGTTGGCAACGGTTACTTAAAGTGTTCTCCATGCCAGAGCTTCGTAGAGGGGGTTGACAGCCTGCCAGGAGCTCCGGCCCGATGCCGACCCCGGTCGGGCACCTCAGCGTGGCATACACCTCATATCGGCCCGCGCCCCTACGGGAGTTGACGATGCTCAGGCGTGGGGACGAAATTTCCGGCGGTAGAGCGCGATCGCCGTCTCCGAGGGGAAGTTGGGAAGGTATGCGAGGGCTCCGTCAATCTTGGAGATGACCAGATTGCTGCCACCGAAAGACGGAGGTGTGCTGGGGTCGGCGGGCTGGGGGAAGACGGCGTAGATGAGGTAGCCGATGTCGAACTCCTCCACGTGGAGGGAGCCAGGGGTGCCGTCTTCGGAAACCGGTCCGAAGCGGGTACGGGCAGCTGCCAATGCTTCCTCGGCGCTGGCCGGCACCGGGATGTACTCCGGCTGGTAGGGCTCGTGGGCCTCATGGGATTCATGGGATTCATGGGGCTGTGTCATGTGGGCCTTCGCTTGGAACAGAGGGGAGAGTCGACTCCTGGCATCTTGCCCCGTGGCGCTGACACACAAGAAGCAGCTCCCCGCCCAAGCGCAGCCGTCGGCGCCCGAATCCCACGGCTCCCTCCCCCCTCACGCAAAGATCACCTCCGCCAGCCAGAACTCCAGAAGCTCCGCATCCCCCTGGATCTCGAACGTGTCGGAGTCGGCGGGGCGCCGCCCGTAGACCAGCAGCAAGAGGTCCGTCAGTGGTGCCCTCACCGACACCGCGGCCGGTCCGGTGGAGTGGCGCCAGGCGAGGGTGTTGCCGGTGAGGTCGACGAGCCAGTCGGGGGTGGCCGAGGGCGGGGCGTCGGTGGCGTGGAAGTGGAGGGTGCGGCCGGGGCCCAGGAGGGCGCGGCGTTCGGGGTGGTGGTCGAACATTTCGGGGAGGGAGCCGAGTTCCATCCATTCGTCGAGGGCGTCGAGGGCTACGCGGTGGTCGACGGTGAAGTCCGTGCCGAGGGTCTGGGTGGTGTCGGCGCGGTGGATGAGCGTTTCGTGGGCCATGCGGCGGGCGAAGAAGCGGGTGGTGCCGGAGGGGAGTGGGGTCCAGATGGGGGTGTCCGGGCCCGCGGTGCGGAGGGTTTCGGCGAGTTGGCGGGCGCCCTGGGTGAGCCAGATGGCGAGTTCGGCGGGGGATTGGGTGGTGTCGCGGGGGAGGACGCGCAGGGCGGTGTCGGGCGGGGGTTGGGTGGCCCGGGTCCGTACGATCTCGTCGACCCAGCGGTGGCCCTCGCCCAGATGCCGTAGCAACTGGGCGAGGTTCCAGTCCGGGCAGGAGGGTACGGAGGCGGCGAGAGCCGCGCCTTCGACGGGCCCCTCGGCGTCGGTGAGGGCGGATGCCAGGAGGTCTGCCAGGAGGTCTGCCTGGTGGGCGATTTCGGTGCAGTGGTCTCCGTAGCTCAGTGTGAGATTCATGTAGCTCACGGTAGAGGGTGCCACTGACAATGCACCGTCGTGCTGCCCTGCCTCGTGCGTGCCGCTGCCCTGCTGCCCTGCTTCTCGCGCCGCGCTGCCCTGCTGCCCTGCCTCTTGCGTTCCGCTGCGCTACCGCCTCCCGTCGCGCCCGGCCGGCTCGAGGCGGAAGCGCAGTCGGCAGATCGCCGCATCGGTGTTGCGGCGGACCGCATGGGCGACGACCGCGCCCCGCTGGTTCTGGAGCAGGCGCTGCCACACGTGGGCGGGTTCGGCCTCGGGGATGAGGACGGTGACCCGGGTGCCGGGCCGGCGGGCGGCCAGGTCGCGTACGTAGTCGGCTATGGGGCGGCCGATGGAGCGGGTGGGGGAGGGGAGTTCGAGGAGTTCGACGCCGGGGTTCCAGAGTTCCCAGTCGCGGCGCAGGGCCTCGGCGTCCGGGCGGTCCTCGGGGGTGTTGTGGGTGACGGTGACGGCGACCACCTCATTGCCCAGGGACACCGCCGCGTTCAGGGCCTCGGAGGTGAGGAGGGAGAGGTGGGACACGGGGACGATGACGAGGGAGTGGGCGGCGCACGGGGGTTCGGGGACGCGGCCGAGGCCGATGCGTTCGGCGATCCGGGCGTAGGCGCGGTGGACGGCCTCGAAGGCGAGGACGAGGAGGGGGAGGGCGACGACGATCAGCCAGGCGCCCTCGGTGAGCTTGGTGGCGGTGACGATGACGGCCGAGACGCCGGTGAGCAGGGCGCCGAAGCCGTTCAGGGCGGCCTTGGCGCGCCAGCCGGGCGAGCGCTCGCCGCGCCAGTGGCGGACCATGCCCACCTGGCAGATGGTGAAGCCGACGAAGACTCCGATGGCGAAGAGGGGAACGAGGGTGTTGACGTCGCCGCCGGAGAAGACGAGGAGGGCCGCGGCCACGGCGGCGAGGGCGAGGACGCCGTGGCGGTGTACCTGGCGGTCCGCCTTCAGGCCGAAGACGTGGGGGAGGTAGTTGTCGCGGGCGAGCAGGCCCATCAGGACCGGCAGGCCGCCGAAGGAGGTGTTCGCGGCCAGGGCGAGCAGCACCATGGTGGCGAACTGGACGACGTAGAAGGCCCAGTTGTGGCCGAGGGAGGCATCCGCCAGCTGGGCGAGGACGGTGACGCCCTCGACCGGCTGGAGGTGGAAGCGGCCGATGAGGAGCGACAGGCCGATCAGCATGACGCCGAGAAGGACACCCAGGGCGGCCTCGGTGCGCTGGGCGCGCTTGGCGGCCGGGGCCCGGAAGGCCGGCACCGCGTTGGCGACCGCCTCCACGCCGGTCAGCGCGGAGCAGCCGGAGGCGAACGCCTTCAGGAGCAGCAGGGCGCCGACGGCGGTGGCGTTGTGGGCCAGGACGGAGGCGTGTCCGTCGGCGGTGACGGTGGAGGCCGGGGCGTCGCGGAAGAGGCCGACGACGACCATGGTGAGGATGGCGGCGATGAAGATTGCGGTGGGGACGATGAAGGCTTTCGCGGACTCGACGATGCCGCGCAGGTTGATTGCCGTGATGAGGACCAGGACGGCGAGGCAGATCCAGAGGCGGTCGTCGTAGAGGGCGGGGAAGGCGGAGGTGAGCGCCGCCACGCCCGCCGTCACCGATACGGCGACGTTCAGGACGTAGTCGAGGATCAGCGAGGCGGCGGCCACCAGTGCGGTGCGACGGCCCAGGTGGGTCTTGGCCACGGCGTACGAACCGCCCCCGTTGGGGAAGGCGGCGATCACCTGGCGGTACGACGCGACCAGTACGGCGAGGAGCGCGGCGATGGCCAGGGTGACGGGGAGCGTGAAGCCGAGGCCGTAACTGCCCGCCGCCGCCAGGACCAGGACGATCGACTCGGGACCGTAGGCGACGGACGCCATCGCGTCGAGGGAGAGGGCGGCCAGGCCCTGGAGGGCGGTCAGCCGGTGGCGGGCGTCGGGGTCCGGGGCGTCGGGGGTGGGGCGTCCCGCGGGGGGCTCGCCGTTCGCCGCGGTCTCCGTGGCGGTATCCGGCGGTTCCTCGGGCCGGCTGTCGGGCTGGGACACCATCGACATCGTTCGTCGTACCTCCGTGCCGCGATGGGCTGCTGAGCTGAGCTGGGTCGCGCGGCGTCTGTGCTGCACTGTCAGTGCCCTCGTGCCGGCTCAGCACAGCGTGTGGGGTACGGAGGCCCTTCGCTCCCCGCCCTAGCGTCCCCTTGGCGGGCGAAAGGGTGTTCTTCACGGAACCTTGACGGCGGAATCGCGTTCTTGACGGCGGGATCGCGCCGAGCGGTGCCCCGTGAGCGATACGTCAGCGCGGCGTCAAGGTTCCGGGCCGCGGTATCAGCGCCGTATCAGCGTCTGCGCTGCCCCGGCCCCGCGGTCTGCGCTGCCCCGGCCCCGCGCCCCTGTCCGAAGCCCGGGTCCGCCGGACAGGCCCTGCCTAGCCCGCCACCCCCGCACCCGCATACCGCACCCCGGTGAGCTCCTCCGAAGCGGCCCAAAGGCGCTCGCCCGTGGCGTCCTTCTTCGTCCACGGTGCGCGGAAGGACGGGGCCGGGGCGCCCCGCAGGCCGCTCCGGGGGCCGATGAAGGAATCCGGGCGCATGTGCGGGGCGGTGGCCGCGCAGAGAGTGCCGAGGGCGCCGCCTTCGGGGGACTGGGCGATGAGGCGGTTGCCGAGGTCCACGACGCGCTCGGCGGAGGTGCGGCCCTCCATTCGGACGCCCGCGGTCTGCAGGTTGGTGGCGGCGTAGCCGGGATGGGCGGCGGCCGCGATCACCTGGGAACCGGACGCCGCCAGCCGCCGCGACAGCTCGTGGGTGAACAGGAGATTGGCGCTCTTGGAGCGGGCGTAGGCGATCCAACGGCGGTAGGAGCGTTCGCTGTTGAGGTCGGAGAGATCGATGTCGGAGAGGGCGTGCATCATGCTGGAGACGGTGACGATGCGCGCGCCCGGTGTGGCCAGCAGCCTGGGCAGCAGCAGGCCGGTCAGGGCGAAGTGGCCCAGGTGGTTGGTGCCGAACTGCATCTCGAAGCCGTCCGCGGTGGTCCGGTACGGCAGGGCCATCACGCCCGCGTTGTTGATGAGCAGGTCGAGGCGGTCACCGTCGAAGGTGTCCAGGCCGGCCGCGAAGTCCCGTACGGAGGAGAGATCGGCCAGGTCCAGTCGGCGGAACTCGGCCTCGGCGGCGGGTACTTCGGTGCGCAGCCGGTCCAGCGCCGCGCCGCCGCGCGCCTCGTTGCGGCAGGCCAGCACCACGCGGGCGCCGCGCCGGGCCAGTTCGCGCGCGGTGACGTAGCCGATGCCGCTGTTGGCGCCCGTGACGACCACCGAGCGGCCGGTCTGGTCGGGGATGTGGCTGGTGTTCCACCGGGTCACGCCGTACTCCTCGGTAGGGGGGCACCAGCGTACGCCCCGGCCCCAGGCGTCACCCGTCTTCTGTCACTCGTCTCCCGTCTCTCGCCTTCCGCCACTCGCCTTGTGCCACCCGCCTGTCGTCATTGCCCTTCCGCCAGGCGCTTGATGGCCGTCAGCCGGGAGTCCCAGTCGGCGGCGACCCGGTCCATCCACCGGGCGGTGACCCCGAGCCGCTCGGGTATGACCCGGTAGCGGGACTCACGGCCCTCCCGGTGGCCGGTGACCAGGCCGGCCCGGTCGAGGACTCCCAGGTGTTTGACGATGGCCTGGCGGCTGACCGGCAGCTCCGCCGCCAGGACCGTGGCGGTCGCCTCACCGCGGTCGGCGAGGGCGTCGAGTATCCGGCGGCGGGTGGGGTCCGCCAGCGCGGACAGCACCTCCGCCACGGCGTCCGTCCGTGCGTCGGGGCCCGTGCCGGGGCCCGTGCCGCTGCCGGATCCCGCGTCCGAAGCGTGCGAAGCATCCGAAGCGTGTGAAGCCTGCGTCATGCCGCGAGCCGCTCCGCGTACTGCTGGATGTTCTTGACCTGGGCGGACCAGCCCTCGGAGTGGCTTTCGTACGAGGCGGTCCTCTTGCGCTCCTCCGGGATGTGCAGGCCCGCGAAGCCGCTTTCCACCACGCGCAGCCGGGTGCCGTCGCCCTCCGGGGTGAGGGTGAACTCGACGAGGGTGGAGTTGCGCTCGGTCGCCACGTCTCCGGGGTGCGCGCTGGCCCAGCGGTACGAGAAGAAGCGCGGCGGGTCCACCGTGACGATCACGGTCGGGAACTGGCCGTACTCGCCGTGGTCGAGGTGCATGATGCCGCCCGGCCGCAGGTCGACCGGGGTCGGCTCGCCCTGTCCGAACCATGAACCGACGTGTTCCGGCTCGGTGAGGACGGACCACACGCGTTCGACGGGCGCCGCGATGGTGATCTCCCGCTCGATGCGGTCGGGGGTGGAGGGGGAAGCGGAGGTTGAGGTGGAGGTGGTGTCGTCCGGGGTGTTCATGGGAGCTCCCGCCATACAGGTACCGATGTCGTGCAACTCAAGAGTTGCACGATGGGCGGGAAGGTGCAACCCGAGGGTTGCGTTTACGCGTCCCGGGCGTCCCGGGTCCGTACCCGGTACGCCGGCACGGACACCGAGGGATCGTCCAGGCACGCCCCCGTGGCGAGGTCGAAACGCTGCTTGAGCAGCGGCGATGCCACGAAGGGGCGGTCGGCGGAGGTGCCCGTCAGGCCGCGCGAGAGGACCTGGGCGCCGGTGAACGGGTCGCGGTTGCCGATGGCGTAGGTCCGGCCGGCGCGGTCGATGAAGAGGGCGGCCTGGGTGCCGTCGGGGAGGAGGGCGGCGACGCCGCGTCCCGGGGTCAGACGGTCCAGGGGGCAGACGGCGAGCCAGCCGTCGGAGCCGAGGATCTCGACGGTGGCGGTCGCGGTGGCGGTCGCGGTGGTCATCAGGCAGAGGTCCCTTCCAGGGTGCGAATGGGCAGTGTCGGGCCGGCCAGCACCGTCAGGTCCGGCTTGACCTGGTCGCGCTCGGGCACGAAGCGGACGGACGGGTCCGGGGCGTCGGGGGCGTTGACGAAGGAGACGAAGCGGGCCAGCCGCTCGGGGTCGTTGAGGGTCTCGGCCCATTCATCGCGGTAGTGGGCGACATGGGCGGCCATCAGGGCCTCGAGTTCGTCGCACAGGCCCAGGGAGTCGTGGACGACGACATCGCGTACGTGGTCCAGGCCGCCCTCGATCCGCTCCAGCCAGGCGGAGGTGCGCTCCAGGCGGTCGGCGGTGCGGATGTAGAACATCAGGAACCGGTCGATCAGGCGGATCAGCTCGGCGTCGGACAGGTCCTGGGCCAGCAGGTCCGCGTGCCGGGGGTCGGCGCCGCCGTTGCCGCCCACGTACAGGTTCCAGCCGTTGGAGGTGGCGATGACGCCGAAGTCCTTGCCGCGGGCCTCCGCGCACTCCCTCGCGCAGCCGGAGACGGCGGACTTGAGCTTGTGCGGGGAGCGCAGGCCCCGGTAGCGGAGTTCGAGGTCGATGGCCATCCGGACCGAGTCCTGGACGCCGTAGCGGCACCAGGTCTGGCCGACGCAGGACTTCACCGTGCGCAGGGCCTTGCCGTACGCATGCCCGGACTCGAAGCCGGCGTCCACCAGGCGGGTCCAGATGAGCGGCAGCTGGTCGACCCGGGCGCCGAAGAGGTCGATCCGCTGACCTCCCGTGATCTTTGTGTAGAGGCCGAAGTCGCGGGCCACTTCGCCGATCACGATGAGCTTTTCCGGGGTGATCTCGCCGCCGGGGATGCGCGGCACGATCGAGTACGAGCCGTTGCGCTGGAGGTTGGCGAGGAAGTGGTCGTTGGTGTCCTGGAGGGCGGCCTGTTCGCCGTCCAGGATGTAGCCGTCGGCGCCGACGGACGGTGCGAGGGAGGCGATGATCGAGCCGATGGTGGGCTTGCAGACCTCGCAGCCGTCGCCGCCCCGGGCCTCCGGCCGGCCGTGCGAGGCCAGCAGCTCCTCGTACGAGGTGAGCCGCAGGGTGCGGACGATCTCGTAGAGCTCGGCGCGGCTGTGCGGGAAGCAGGCACACAGGCCCTTGTCCACGGTGACGCCGCTGGCCTCCAGCTCGTCGTTGACGAGGGTGGTGAGCGCCTTGACGCAGGAGCCGCAGCCGGTGCCGGCCTTGGTGCACTTCTTGACCTCGGGCACGGTGCCGCAGGAGTGCTCGGTGACTGCGGAACGGATCGCGCCCTTGGTGACGTTGTGGCAGTTGCAGATCACCGCGTCGTCGGGGAGGGCGGACGGGCCGAGGGCCACCGGGCCGCCGGTGCCGGCCGGCAGCACCAGCTGTTCCGGTGAGACCGGCGGTACGGTGCCGGTCAGCGGCCGCAGCGTGCCGTACGCCTCGGCGTCGCCGACCAGGACGCCGCCCAGCAGCGTGCCGTCCTGGGCCACGACCAGCTTCTTGTAGACGCCGGAGCGGGAGTCGGCGTAGACGACGTCCAGACAGCCCTCCGTGGCGCCGTGCGCATCACCGAAGGACGCCACGTCCACGCCCAGCAGCTTGAGCTTGGTGGAGAGGTCGGCGCCGGCGAAGCCGTCGGTTCCTTCCCCGGCGATGGCGGACGCGGCGGTCCTGGCCATCTCGTAGCCCGGCGCGACCAGGCCGTACACCCGGCCGTCGCAGGCCAGCGCGCACTCGCCGATCGCATACACCGCGGGGTCGTTCGCCGTACGGCAGTCCGCGTCGACCACGATGCCGCCGCGCTCGCCGACCTCCAGGCCACAGTCCCGGGCCAGCTGGTCGCGCGGCCGGACACCGGCCGAGAAGACCACCATGTCGGTGTCGATGCGCGAGCCGTCCGACAGCTCCATGCCGGTCACCGCGCCGTCCTCGCCGGCGGTGATCTCCTTGCCGCCGACGCCGGTGTGCACGATGACACCCATGTCCTCGATGGTGCGGCGCAGCGCCTCGCCGCCGCCCTCGTCGACCTGTACGGGCATCAGCCGCGGCGCGAACTCGACGACATGCGTCTCCAGGCCCAGGCCCTTGAGCGCGCCCGCCGCCTCCAGGCCGAGCAGACCGCCGCCGACCACCGAGCCGGAGGGGACGTCCTGCTTTTGCATCAGACGCTGTGCGAACTCCTCGATGGCGAGGAGGTCCTCGATCGTCCGGTAGACGAAGGTGCCCTTGTGGTCCTTGCCGGGGACCGGCGGCACGAAGGGGTACGAGCCGGTGGCGAGCACCAGCTGGTCGTACCGGACGGTGAAACCGGAGCGGGCGGTCACCGTGCGGGTCTCACGGTCGATGGTCTCGGCCGGGTCGCCCAGCCGCAGTTCGATGCCGTGCTTCTCCATGAAACCGGCCTCGACCATGGACAGGTCCTCGGGCGAGCGGCCGGCGAAGTACGAGGTCAGCTGGACGCGGTCGTAGGCGGGGCGGGGCTCTTCGCAGAGCACGACCACCCGGGCCCGCTCCGTGACGCCCCGTTCGGCGAGCTCCTCCAGGAAGCGCTGGCCGACCATGCCGTGCCCGATGAGGACGACGGTGGGACGGGTGGTGTCGGTGCTGGTGGGGCTGGCGGCTGCGGCCATGATCAGAAGCCTCCGTCGGTGGTGAGCAGGTGGAGCAGGGGGGCTGCGGGGAGCTGTTCGTCGCCCTCCCAGGTACGGGCGAGCGCGCCGACAGTGCCGAGATCGCCGAGGAGGATGCCGCCGACCAGCCGGTCCCCGCGGACGACGACCTTGCGGTACGCGGTCCGGGTGGCGTCGGACAGGCGGACCACGTCGTCGCCGGGAAGCGGGGTGGTCTCGCCGAAGGCGGCCAGGTCGAAGGGGGCGGTGGGGGTCCGGTGACCGGCGAGGGTCAGCCGGGTCAGGGCCCGGGTCCCGGTGTACGGGGCCGGGGCGGGCGGGGGACCGGTCAGGACGCGGGCCAGCGCGTCGGCCTGTTCCTGGGCGGCGCCCGCCAGGCCGTAGACCGTGCCGTGGTGCTCGGCGCAGTCGCCGACGGCGAAGATGTCCGGGTCGCTGGTGCGGAGCGAGTCGTCGACGCGGATGCCCCGGCCGATGTCGAGACCGGCGGCGCGGGCGAGCCCGGTGCGCGGCCGGACACCGCAGGCCAGGACGACCAGCTCGGCGTCGAGGCGGTAGCCGTCGGCCAGCTCCACGGCCCGTGCCGCACCGTCGGCGGTCTCCAGGCCCCGCACCCGGCACTCCGTGTGCACCTCGATGCCGAGCGCGGCCAGATACTCGCCGAGCAGCCGGGCGGCGTCCGGGTCGAGATGACGCTCCATCAGATGCTCACCCTGGTGCGCGAGCACCACCTGGGCGCCGCGCCCGGCCAGCGCACGGGCCGCGGAGACCCCGAGCAGACCGCCGCCGATCACCACGGCCGGGGTGCCGGGACGCGCCGCGGCGGCCAGCGCCCGGCAGTCGTCCAGGGTGCGGAAGGGGTGGACGCCGTCCGGGAGATCGTCCGGGAAGCCGTGTCCGCGGGCGGCGAAGAGGCCGCGCAGCGGCGGGAGGACGGGGTTGGCGCCGGTGGCCAGCACCAGCGCGTCGTACGGGACCTCGCGGCCGTCGTCGCAGACCACCCGCCGTACGTCCCGGTCGATCCGTACGGCACGCACGCCGCCGCGCCAGTCCACCGCGCCGCCGGGTGCGGGCAGCGCGATGACCTCCGGTGCGTAGCGGCCGGCCAGCACCTCGGCCAGCAGCACACGGTTGTAGGGCGGGTGCGGCTCCTCGCCGATGACGGTCACGGTGACGGGGGCGGCGGCCGCGCCGGAGCCGGTCCCGGCCGTCAGCCGGCGGGCGAGCCGGGCACCCGCCATGCCGCCGCCGATCACCACCACACGCGTTGTCGAGGTCATGTTCGACAGATTGCGGTCCGGCTGTTACCCGCCCGCATCCCTCCTGTTTCCCCCGCGGAACGCTGACCTCAGTGGCGGGCCGGGCGGCCTGTGAGGCGGAGGCATACAGATACCGATGAGTACGGGCACCGATGAGTACGGGTACTCATGACGGCCGGCCGGGATGCCGTCACCCTGGGCGGATGAACGCACGTACGAAGGCCGCGTTAGCCGCCACGGTTCTGACCGTCGCCGTACCCGTCGCCACCTGGGGGCTGGTGGGCCGGCTCGACTACCAGGGCCTGCCCTCGGACCAGCTGGACCACGCGGTACGCCCGCCGGAACTCCCGGCGAGCCTGGACACCGCGCTCGGTGCGGCCGCCCTGCTGGCCGCGGGCGCCGCCACCGTACTACTGGCCCGCGCCACCCGCCGCAAAACCCTCGCCCCGCACTGGTGGCAGGTCCTGACGCCGCTGGTCGTCGCCGGTCTGCTGGCCGGCTTCGGCTGGCGGGTGCTGACCGCCGGGGTGATCGGGGCCAACATCGGGGCCGGACTGGTGACCCTGGCCGGGGCCCCGGTGCTGGCTGGGCTGCTGCTGTGGGCGGTGGGCCGCGGCCTGTGGCTGGCGCGGCCCGCCGCCGGGGACGGCGGCCGCGCGCCGCGGACCGGGCCGGTACCGGGCGGCGCATAGCGGGCCCACCGACGCTCGGCCACGAGGCCGGGCGGCGGGCGGCCGACCGGAGAGCCGAGGACAGCGGGCACCCTCGCCCCGCGTCCGGTCTGGACCCGCGTCCGGTCTGCACCCGCGTCCGGTCCGGTCCGGACCCGCAGCCTTACCCGCCCAGCCGCGCCGGGCACAGCCGCCGCGGCTGCGCATCCGTCCGCAGCCTGGCGTCCACGCAGCCGCCCGGCAGCCCGTCGTGCGCCCGGGTGCCGAAATTGGCGGTGACGGTCAGCGTGCCGTCGCCGAAGACCGTGTGCTGCACGGTGCGATCGGCCGTGAGCCACCGGAAGGACGTCATCCGGTCGGCCCCGGCGGCGCGGTGCAGCGGCGAGAAGTACCGCTGCAGCGCGGCGAGTTCGGGACCGTGCTGCCGGAGCGACGGGCCGTCGAGGACGTAGTTCAGCGGGGTGTTGTAGAGCATGGCGAGCAGCGCACGGGTGGTCTTCTGCCGCGGCAGCTTCTCGTACGACAGCTCCCAGCGCTCGGCGTTGACGAGGGAGCCGTGCAGGGCGGTCTCGTAGAGGGGGACGCGGTACCTGGGGTCGTACATGGCGGTGGCCAGGGCTTCCGGGAGCCGCACCGGCTTGAAGAAGGCCTTCGGGGCGTTCTCCGGGTAGTAGCCGCCCCACGTCTCCCTGTCACGCTCCAGCCCCCACAGACCGTCGGCGACCGGTGTGCCCGAGCCGTGGTCGAAGGCCAGCACCCGGTTGGCCCAGGGCTGGGCGGACTCGGAGCCGAGGACGAGGTTCCCGGCCAGCCGCCGCATCCGCGCCAGGCGGTTCCGGCGGTCCCCGGCCTTGGTCATCTCATGGCCCTTGCCGTGGTCGCGGAAGACCTCTCCGGTCGCGTCCACGTCCAGGAAGTAGCTGTCCGCGCCGTTGGCGACCATTCGGCGGGTGCGGTCGGCCAGATAGTGCCTGCCCGGCTCGGCCTTCTCGAAGGCGCGCGAGCTGAGATAGCAGCCCCGGTGCCCGAAGCCGGACTCCGGCGTGCCGTCCGCCTTCCGCACACAGAAGTCGGGGTAGACCCGGCCCGGCCAGACCGAGGTGGGGCTGTCGGCGGTCTTGGGGTCCTGCCCGTTGGCGAACGTGTCGTACGGGCCGACCAGATACCCGGCCTTCTTGGCCGCCTGCACGGCCTTGGCGTCCATCCCGCCGGGCCCCGCGTCGTAGCCGAGCCACATCCGGTCCACGCCCAGCCGCCGCAGCTCCGCGACACCGGAGGCCTTCCGGCCCTCCCCCCACACATAGGCGTGGAAGGCCCCGAGCAGCCTGCCGTTGGCCGGGTTCTTCCGGATCTTCTCGCGCAGGCTGCCGAGTTGTCCGTGCTGGGAGAGGTACGAGCGGTAGTCGGCGGCGGGGGCCACCGGGTTGCCGTCGGTGAGGGCGAAGGTGATGTCGTAGTCGCGGGTGCCCTCGCCGCCGGAGAAGGCGTGCGCGGCGGTGGCCCGCAGGCGGCCGCCGGAGGAGGCGAAGCGCAGCGAGGTCCCGATGTCGGTGGGGGCGAGATAACTGACCCCGTGGCCTGCCGCCCCCTTCCCCGTCCCCTTCATGGAGTAGCCCCAGAGGGGAAGGGCCAGCTCGGCGCCCACGTCGACCGTGCTGCCCGCCAGCCCGCCCTCCTTCCCGTTCCAGAAGGCGTCCCGTACGGGGATGTCCAGGCCCTCGCCGCGCGGGAGCTGCACGGCGGAGGCGGCGGGATCGGTGCCGGTCACCGGCCAGTTGACGGACCCGTCGCGATCCGACCGCAGACCGATCCGCAGCCGGCCGCGCTCCGAGCGGGCCGTCACCTGAAGCCCCTTGGCGGGATAGCTCCAGCGCGCCCCGTCGGCCGTACGCGTCACCGGACCGGGCTTGCCGAGCCCGCCCGCGGCCGCCTCGGACAGCACCAGACGCCGCCCGTCACCGGTGCGCGCGGTCACCGCCAGGGAAGCGGTGTCGACGACGGCCGTGCCGCCGGTGACGGGCAGTTCGAGCCGGCTGCCCTCGAGGGACCCGGCGGCGGCGCTGTCGCAGCCGGCCACGCCCAGGGCGGTGGCGGTCAGCGCGAGGGAGGCGGCGATCGCGCGGGTGATCTTGGATGTCATGCGTCCTGGATAGTGACCGGGACTAAGAACCTTCTAAGAGCCGGTGGTTCCAAGAGTCGGTAGTTTGTTCCCATGGGGTTGGCTATCGAGGTCGTGGCGGTCGACTGGCGTCGCCTGGAGGCGGTCCCGGCCGGCGAACGCGTGGACCGCCTGTACGAGGAGACGTACGAGGTGGAGGACGTCGAGGAGGGCTGGTTCTGGCCTTCGTCGGACGGCCAACCCTGGTGGGGCGTCTACGAGTTCCGGAACTGCTCCTACAAGCCGCACTTCTGGGCGGGCGAGGCCTGGGACGACGCGCGGGAGTACGCCGAACCGGAACTGCGCGATGCGCTGGACGGTTTCCTCGCCGGGCTGGGCATCTGGCTCTGGAGCCCGGAGGAGGACGACGACGAGGACGACGCAGGGGACGACGAAGGGGACGACCGCTCCCCGGACACCGACGCCTGGCGATCGGGACTGCTGCTCTGCCGCCCTCCCGCGGACGTCTCCGCCCTGGCCGCCCTCTGGTCCCGCGCGGAGCCGCTCCTGGACGGGCTGCGCGAGCCCTTCGACGCCCATGCGGCGGGCGGCCCGGGGAGCTGGATCCCGGACCACGCCGCCTTTGCGTCGCTCCTGCGCGGCTGGGGCGAGGTCATGGGCGAGGCCGACCGGCGCGGCTGGGGCGTCGTCGGCCTCAAGTGCTGAGGGCCACGATCATGCGGAGCCCGTAGGAGCGGTGGCCAGCCGCCGCACCGCCAGCTCCGCGTACACCGCCGCCCCGTCGGCCAGCACCGCATCGTCGAACACGGCCAGCGGGGAATGGTTGTTGGGGCTGCGCTCGGGATCGGCCCCGGCCGGCGGGGAGCCGAGGAAGAGCATCGCGCCCGGCACCTCGGCCAGCACCCGGGAGAAGTCCTCCGAGCCCGGCAGCGGATTCGGCATCGGCGCGCAGTACTCCTCGCCCAGCGCCTCGCGGATCGCCCCCACCGCGAAGTCCGCCTCCGCCTGATCGTTGACGGTCACCGGATACGTCTCCACGAACTCCGCGTCCACCCCCACCCCGTACGCCGCCGCGATTCCCCGGCACACCTCCACCGTGCCGTCCTTGAGGCGTGCCTGCGCGGCGTGCGAGAAGCTGCGGACCGTCGCCCTGAATTCCGCCGTCTCCGGGATGACGTTCGACTGCGTTCCGGCGTGGAAGGTCCCCACCGTCAGGACCACCGGGTCGAAGACGTCGAAGGTGCGGGTGATCCACCCCTGGAGCGCGGTCACCATCGCGCAGGCCGCCTGCACCGGGTCCTTGGCGCGGTACGGCATCGAGCCGTGGCCGCCCTCACCCCGTACCGTCACCCGCAGCGTGTTGGACGCGGCCATCGCCGGGCCGCCCCGGGTCCGGAAGGTCCCACTGGCCAGACCGGCCGACAGCACGTGGATGGCGTACGCCGCGTCCGGCTGCCGCCCCGTCGCCTCCAACAGCCCCTCGCCGATCATGTGCCGCGCGCCGTCGTAACCCTCCTCGCCCGGCTGGAACATGAACAGCACATCGCCCGCCAGCCGGTCCCGGTGCGCGGAGAGCAGTTTGGCGGCTCCAGCCAGCATGGTGGTGTGCAGGTCGTGCCCGCAGGCGTGCATCTGCCCGTTGCCGGCGGCGAAATCGAGCCCGGTGCGCTCGGCGACGGGCAGCGCGTCCATGTCCCCGCGGAGGAGGACGGTCGGGCCGGGTCGGCTGCCCCTCAGCACCGCCGTCACCGAGCTGAGCCCGTCCCCGGTACGGAGCTCCAGCGGCAGCCCGTCCAGTTCGGCCAGTACCGCCTCCTGGGTACGGGGCAGGTCCAGCCCGGTCTCGGGGATCCGGTGCAGCGCGCGGCGCATCCGCACGAGGTCGTCGGAGAGGGCACGGGCGTCGTCGCGGAGGTTCACGGGGTTCGCTCCTTATGTGGGGAGCTCCCCATTCTTGACGGCGTTGACGAAGGAGGACCAGTGCGCCGCGGGGAAGACGAGGGTGGCGCCGTCGGTGTTTTTGCTGTCGCGGATGGGGACAAAGCCGTGGGGCTGCGTGGCGAGGGCGCGGGTGAATTCGAGGCATTCGCCGCCGTTGCCTTCGCTGTAGGACGACTTGACCCACTCGGCGGCGGCGAGATCCAAGTCCGCGGTCATGACGGGAAGGTCCTGTCCTTGACGGCGGTGACGAACGACGACCAGCGGTCAGCGGGGAAGATGAGCGCCGGGCCGACGGGGTTCTTGCTGTCACGGACGGGGACGAGGCCGTGGGGCGCGGTGAGGGCGCGGGAGAATTCGAGACACTGTCCTCCGCTGCCGTCGCTGTAGGAGGACTTGACCCACGTGGCGGCGGCCAGATCCAAGTCGGGGATCATGGGCGGTACTCCTTCAGCAGAGTCTTGATCAGGGCCAGTGATTCATCCGGCGACAACGCATGCGCCCGGAGAAGATCATAGTCATCCAGCGCCGTGTCGACCGTTTGTGCGGAGTCATGCATTCGTCCTCCTACCCGGGTCTCGGTGTACAGCAGCGAGCGGGAGTCAGTGAAGTGCAGCACAGTGAAGGGCTTCATGTGTGCGGTCGGAGCACCCGCCGAGAACGGCATGACCTGAAGCACGATGTGGGGTGACTCGGCGGCCTCCAACAGGTATTCAAGCTGTTGGGACATGACCTCGGCGTTGCCCACGACGGTTCGTAGGCATGCCTCGTGGAGGATGGCCCACAGAAGCGGCGGCCTGTCCTGCTCGAAGACCTCACGCCGCCGCAGCCGCGCGCGAACCTTGCCCTCGACTGCTTCCGCGGCTGCCCCGGGATTGGACACCCGAAAGACGACTCGCGCGTACTCCTCTGTCTGGAGGGCGCCCATCACGAGGGTCGCCGAGTAGTCCAGTATCCGCGACGCTTTCCGTTCCAGGTTGAGGTACGGGGAAAACCAGCTCGGGTGATCCCCGTCATCGATCCTCCGAAGCAGCCCCTCGAACAGCTCACCCGTTCCGAAGACCTTGTCGCAGCCCTTGGCGAACTTCTGGCTGGGCCGGGGCAGCAGCGTCCCGGACTCGACCTTGCTGACGTAGCCCTCGGAGTAGCCCGTGGACGTGCCTAAGTGCTTTTGCGTGAGCTTGCGGGCGAGACGTACCTGTTTGACGTCACGTCCGAAGCGCTGGAGTGGATTCAAGTGCTCGGAGTCGGTCGGCTCGTCCAACGCAATGACCTCTCGTTATGCAGGCAGGCGCCAGCGTCGCGGCAGGCCACATCCTTGAACACTGCCGCTTCAAGTAGCCCCATTCTATTGCCCGTAGCGTTGCCAGCGTGACCGAATAACCACATTCGGTGACCCGAGAAGAACCCAAGGAGCTGGCAACATGACACCCGCCCGACTACTCCCGTGGGCCAGCCTCGACGGCAAACCCTGCTTCCTCGTGGGCGACGAAACCGGCCTCGTATCCCGCCTCGCCGACGACGTAGAGGCGGTGCAGCTCGAGCAGGCCGCGGAGCTCATCGGCGAGGCGCGGCGCTTCCTGCGTGAGCGGAAGTGGACGTCGGGTGAACTCCAGCTCATGGCAGTCGAGTTGACCGAAGCCCTCACTGTCACGCATCGCGTCGCCGAGAGCCGGGGCGCCCGGCTGCCCGTACCCGCCGACGACCGCGACCTCAAGACCCCGGTTCGCTGAGCGCTCAGTGATCCGGCCGGCGCCTCCCGACGGGAATCCGCGCGACCGCGGCAGACGTGCCGCGCCTCCCGCCCCGTCCGCCCCCGAACGCGGGGTGCCGCTCCGGCGGTGAGGGGCGCCGTGGCGGCCCGCTGAGCGACGGCGCGCAAGGCAGCTCGGCGGGCCGCTGACCCGGCAACCGACCCGGTGATTCACCGACGGTTCTTAACCGGCGTTCAGCCGTTCCTCAAGGCCGCCTTAAGGAACGCGAATTACGGCCTGAGCTGGTGTTTCGGAACCCGACCCGGCCGTAGGTTTCGGCGCGTGACCAGCCAGCCCGACACCGCGCCGCACCCGCTCTACACGCGGGTCACCCCCCAGACCGTACCGGCCCGTCCGGCCGGTCCGGCCCGTCCGGCCCGTCCCGTCCGGGCGTCCCGCACCCCCGCACCGCCCCTGAGGACCCCGCCGCGCGCCCTGCGCACCGGGCTGGCCGCCGGCGCCGCGCTGGTCGTCGTCCTCTGGCTGGTACAGGCCGCCCCGTCCTTCCGGCTCGATGCGCTGTTCGCCACGTTCGCGCATCTCGGCGGCCTGATCGCGGCGTACGGCATCCTCGTCATGCTGCTGCTGATGGCCCGCGTACCCGCCATCGAACACGGCGTCGGCGCCGACCGCCTGGCCCGCTGGCATGCCCTCGGCGGACGCTATGTCCTCACCCTGATCCTGTCCCATGCCGTCCTCGCGCTCTGCGCCTACGCCGCCGCCACCGGTGCCGATCTGCTCACCGCCGCCCTCGGCCTGCTGGGCTACCCCGCGCTCGCCGCGGCCACCGCGGGTACGGCAGCACTGGCCGCCGTCGGCATCTCCTCCGCCCGCGCCGTACGCCGCCGCCTCCGCCACGAGACCTGGCGCGCCCTCCACCTGCTGACCTACCTCGGCGCCGCCCTCGCCTTCGGACACCAGCTCGCCGGTCCCGACCTGGCCGGCGGACCGCTCGCCGCCTGGCTGTGGACGATGCTGCACACCACCGTCGGCGTCCTGCTGATCTGGTACCGGGTGATCGTGCCCGTACGGCAGGCACTGCGCCACCGCCTCCGCGTCACCGAGGTCCGCACCGAGGGGCCCGGCGTGGTCTCGGTCGTCATGCAGGGCATCGCCCTGGACGCGCTGCGCGCCGAGCCGGGGCAGTTCTTCCGCTGGCGCTTTCTGGACCGGCGGCTGTGGCGTACCGCCCTGCCGTTCTCGCTCTCCGCCCCGCCCCGGGACGACATCCTCCGGATCACCGTCAAGGTGTGCGGCGACCACACGCGCCGGGTGCGCCGCCTGCGCACCGGTGTACGGGTGCTGGCCACCGGCCCGTTCGGTGCCATGACCGCCCACCGGCGCACCCGCCGCAAGGTCCTGCTGCTCGCCGGCGGCGTCGGTATCACCCCGATGCGCGCCCTCTTCGAAACCCTCCCCGGCGGCCCCGGCGACCTCACCCTCCTCTACCGGGCGGGCAGCGCCGCCCAGTTGGTCCTTCGTGACGAGCTGGAGGCCATCGCGGAAGCCCGCGGCGCCGCTCTCCACTACCTCCTCGGCCCCTCGGACGGCCCCTTCGATCCGCTGGCCCCGCGCGCTCTGGGCAACCTCGTCCCCGACCTGCCCGAACACGATGTGTATCTGTGCGGCCCGCCCGGGATGGCCAGGGCAGCGATCACCGCTCTGAAACGGGCGGGCATCCCGGCCTCCCGCATCCATGCGGAGCGCTTCACCTTCTGAACCACGGACCACGGCTCCACCGAGAGGACTTGAACGCTTCCATGGCCAGACATCGCAAACCGCCGGTCATCCCGACCGTCACCCTCCGGGCCCGCCGTCAGCTCGCCGCCTGTCTGACGGGGGCGAGCGCGCTCACCGCCACCTTCCTCTCGCTGACGGTCACCCCGGCCGCCCCGGCCGCCCCGGACCGGGCGCCGACGAGCCATACGTCCCCCGGGCCGCAGGCCGCGCCGTGAACCCGTAATCCGTCACCCCAACCCGTCACCCGGCCCCGTCCAGCCGCGCCATGTCCCCGTCCGTGAGCGCGATCCCGGCCGCGTCGAGGTTCTCGTCCAGATGGGCGAGCGACCCCGTACCGGGGGTGGGCAGCAGGGCGGGGGAGCGGTGCAGCAACCAGGCCAGCGCGATCTGCCCGGTGGTGGCACCGTGCCGGGCCGCGACCTCCGTCAGCCCCTGGTGGGGACTCTCTGCCAATGCCCCGTGCCCCAACGGGAACCACGGCAGAAAGGCCAGGCCCCGCCGCTCGCACAGTTCCAGTACCGCATCCGAGTCCCGCTCCGTCAGGTTGTACCGGTTCTGCACGGACGCGAGGGGCGCCAGCTCCAGCGCCCGCGTCAGCTCCGCGACCCCCACGCTGTCGAGCCCGAGGTGCCGGATCTTGCCCTCCTCCCGCAGCTCCGTCAGCGCCCCCAGCTGCTCGGCCATCGGCACTTCGGGGTCCAGCCGGTGCAGCTGGTAGAGGTCGATCGTCTCGACGCGCAGCCGCCGCAGACTCGCCTCGCACATGGCCCGCAGCCGCTCCGGCCGCCCCGCGATATGCCAGACATCCGGCCCGGTACGGACCACCCCGCCCTTGGTCGCGATCACCAGCCCCGCCGGATACGGGTACAGGGCCCGCGCCACCAACTCCTCGGCCACGTCCGGGCCGTAGTTGTCGGCGGTGTCGATCAGCGTCACCCCGCGCTCCACGGCCCGTCGCAGCACCCCCACGGCCCGCCCGGAATCCTCGTAGCGCACACCCCAGTACCCGGGCCCCACCAGCCCACCGGTCCCGAACCCCAGCCGCCGCACCGGCAGACTCCCACCGAGGGGAAAGAGCGTTTCAGCGTCCATGGCCTGGAGCCTAGGCCGTCGTGGGACGGTGCCTGAGATCGTCCGACGACGGCTTCCCCGGCTCCTGTCGGCGGGCGGCCCTGCGGAGCGCCTCCCTAAGATCAACCGGTGCCCCATGACATATCGCTGCTCACTCTGGCCCTCCTCTGTGTGACCGCCCTCGCCGCCGGCTGGATCGACGCCGTGGTGGGCGGCGGTGGACTCCTGCTCCTCCCCGCCCTGTTGGTCGGACTGCCGCACACGCCCGCCGCGTACGTCCTCGGCACCAACAAGTCCACCGCCATCGTCGGCACCACGGCCGCCGCCGTGACCTACGTCCGCAAGACGCCGTTCGATGCCCGGACGGGGCTGCGGATCGGGCTGGCCGCGATGGCCGGGTCACTGGGCGGAGCGTTCTGCGCGGCGGGTATCAACAGCGCAGTGCTGCGGCCGCTGATCATGGCCGTACTGCTGGCGGTGCTGGTCTTCGTGCTCGTACGGCCCGGCTTCGGAACCGCCCCCGCGCCCTCCGAGCCGGTCACCCGGGCGCGGATGCTGGCTGCGGTCCTCGTTGCGGGGCTGGGCATCGGCTTCTACGACGGGCTGATCGGGCCCGGGACCGGGGCCTTCCTGATCGTCACGCTGGCCGCCATCCTGCACATGGACCTGGTCGCCTCCTCGGCCACCGCCAAGGTCGTCAATGTGTGCACCAATATCGGTGCGCTGACGATGTTCGCCGTGCAGGGCACCGTGCTGTGGCAACTCGGCGCACTGCTCGCATCGTTCAATCTCGTCGGCGGTCTGCTGGGTGCCCGGATGGCGCTCAAGCGGGGCGCCGGGTTCGTGCGGGGCGTGCTGGTCGTCGTGGTCGTCGCACTGCTGGGCAAGCTGGCCTTCGACCAGTGGCTGGCCGGATGACGGCTCGGCGGCCGCGCCCGGTGATCAGAAGCGGCAGCGGTACATCCGGGCCATGTTCCGCACCGGGGGAAGCAGAGCCATCAGGCGCGCCGCCGCACGGTAGGGCAGCGGCAGCCTTGAGGAAGCGTGCCGTCCAGACGTCCAGCTGCCGGGCGCGCAGCGCCACGCCCGCCGCGTCGGCGGGGCCCATACGCAGTTTCCGGAAGTCGTAGTCGAGTCGCCGTACGGCGTCGACGGCCATGCTGTCGCCGAGGATCGGGTGCTTGGCGCGACTGTCGGGTGCACGGCCGTAGAGCGTGGCGAGGAGCGTCTCCTTCTCCCCGGTCAGCTGCACCTGTGTGTCCGGCTTCCAACCCATGCTGCCGATGATGTGGAATATTCAGAAGAATCTGAAGAGTGGGAGGCGGTGCAGGTGCTCAGCCGCGCGGCGCCACCAGCGGTGGTGGTCCCAGTGGCCGCGGCTCCACTGTCATCACGGCCGTCAGCAGTACCGCAGAGTCCTCGAGGGCCAGCAGTCCGTGCCGGTCGTGCGGGATCGCGGCGACCTGACCCTCCCTCAGGTCCTCGCTCCCGTGCGGCCGGGTCAGCCGCACCCGGCCCTTGAGCACCTGCAGGCTCGCGGCCGGCGGTGCATTGTGCTCGTCCAGCGAAGCCCCCGCGATCAGTGCGATCACGGTCTGCCGCAGCGGGCCGTCGTGCAGAAAGAGGTGGGCGCTGCGGCCGTGCGCGGAGGCCCTGGCGTCGTCGATCTGGTCACGGGCGAGGGTGTGCAGGTCATTCATGGTGCGGGCCTTTCCGTGCGGACCGGCGGCGGGGCTCCCCTTCCATCCTTGCCGCTCCACGGGTTGCCGCAACCGGGAGGATCCCGTATGGGGCGGGTGTTCCCGGACGAAACGGGGCGTCCGGGTGGATGCGCGCCAAGGGCGGCCCGTCCTGGGCACGACGATGATCGCGGTCCGTACGATGCGCTCCGTACGATGCGAGACGATCATCCGCAAAAAAGCGTACGCCGACCGTGATCCGTCCTTGTCCCCCACCACGAAGGATGCGTGCCCATGGCCGATCCCGAACCGAACCCCGCAGCCGAACTTCCCGATCCGGGCGGCCAGTCGGCCGGGTTCCTGACCGTCATGACGACCACCGACAGCGAGGACAGGGCCCAGCGGCTGGCGCGCGGCGCGGTCGAGGGCCGGCTCGCGGCCTGCGCGCAGATCAGTGCGCCGGTGACCTCGGTGTACCGGTGGGAGAACGCCGTCGAGACCGGCCGGGAGTGGCAGGTGCTGTTCAAGACGACGGCGGCGCGGTACGAGGTGCTCGAGGCCCGTATCCGCGCCACGCACGACTACGAGACACCCGAGATCATCGCCACCCCGATCACCCGGGGCGGCGCCGACTACCTGGCCTGGATCGCGAAGGAGACCAGCTGATGCGGCAGCAATGGGGGAGGACGGCGGCCGTGGTGCTCGGCGCCACGATCGGCCTGGCGACGGTCACCGTCGGCGGCGTGGCCGTGGCACAGGCCGGCGGTGTGACCGCGGCACCGGCGCGCAGCGCGGCCGACGACGGGGGCTACGACGGCAGCCAGGACGGCAGCCAGGACGGCAGCCAGGAGGGGAGCCAGGACGGGGGCGACAACGGGGGCAATGACGAGGGCACCCGCACCACCCGCACCACCTGGACCGGCGAGGACGCCGCCGCCTACTGGACGCCGCAGCGGATGGCCGCGGCCATAGCGCCCGCCCACGGCAGAACCGTGTCCCGGCCCTCGACCGCACCGCTCACGGGGCGGTCCGGCGCAAAGAAAACGTCCGGACGCGTGCCCGCCGGCCGGCACTTCGACGGCATCCCGTCCGTCGGCGTGCTGTTCTCCGTCGACGGCGACTCCAAGGCGCACCACTGCACCGCCAGCGTGGTGCACAGCCCGAGCGGCAATCTGATCCTCACCGCGGGCCACTGCAACCCGGGCACGCGCGCCGCCTTCGTCCCGCAGTACACCTCCGGCGCCGCCACCCAGCCGTACGGGATCTGGGCGATCGACGCCAAATACGACTACCCCGGCCGCGGCACCACCGGGCCCGGCGCCGACCTCGACTTCGCCTTCGCCACCGTCGCGCCGGACGACCAGGGCCGCTCGCTCGAGTCGGTCACCGGGGGCAACACCCTCACCCCCACGCCCGGTTACCGCAACAAGGTCACCGTCGTCGGCTATCCGAGCGTCCGCAACGACCCGCAGGACCGGGCCGTACGCTGTGACACCAGCACCGCCCGCCTGTCCGGCACCCGTCAACTGCGCATGGAGTGCGGCGGGTTCTACGGCGGCACCTCGGGCAGCCCCTGGCTGACCCACTACGACGAGCGCACCCGCACGGGCCGCATCGTCGGCTTGATCGGCGGCCTCAACGGCGGCGGCCCGACCGGCCCGAACAGCGACCGGACCTCCTACAGCCCGTACTTCGGGACGGAGATCCTCGCCCTGTACGCCCGCGCCACCCAGGAGGGCTGAGGGGGCACGGACGCGCGGAGGCGCTACCGCAGCGCCTCCGCCACCCCCTTCTCCCGCGGCCCCAGGAAGCGCGGATCGGGCCGCAGCACCGCGTCCGCCGCCGCCTTCCCCGCCGCGAAGATCTCCCGTACGCCGCCATAGGCCCAGGTCACATCGTGCTTGGCGGCCACCCCGACCCCGTACGCGTCGATCCCGGCCGCCTCGCACAGCGCCAGCGCCCGCCGGATGTGAAAGCCCTGGCTGACCAGCACCGCCCGGTCGACGCCGAAGATGCGGTGCGCGCGGCTGCACGAGTCCCAGGTGTCGAAGCCCGCGTAATCGCTGACGATCTTCCGGGCCGGGACGCCGTGCCGCAGCAGATAGCCGCGCATCGCGTCCGGTTCGTCGTAGTCGTGGGTGCTGTTGTCGCCGGTGACCAGGATGGCGCGGACCGTGCCACGGGAGTAGAGCGCGGCCGCCGCGTCCAGACGGTGGGCGAGATACGGGGACGGTTCGCCGTTCCACAGGCCCGCGCCGAAGACGACGGCCACCGGGGCGGCGGGTGCATCGGCGACCGTACGGACGCGGGGGCCGGCCGTGGCGTTCAGCCACGTCGCGGGGGCCAGCGCGAGCACCGTCAGGGCGACCACGGCCTGGTAGGTGCGGCGCCATCCGCGCCGGGTGCGCGGCAGTCGTACACGGCGCGCACCGTTCCGTATGCGCCGCGCGAGCCCAGGCCCCTGCCCTCGCATCTGTCGTCCCCCGTCCGTCCCGCTCATCTGTCCGATGTCGCAGGGTGCGACGCGCGGTGGCCTGGCATGGTTGCAGTAAGGAGAACAACGTCACAGCTCAGACGGCACCCGGCAGCCCCGGAAAGGACCGACCGCCCATGACCACCGAGCCCGAACGGCTGCCCTTCTTCGTCTACGGAACGCTGCGCCCCGGCGAGGCCAACCACACCTGGACGCTGCGCGGCCGGACCACCGCCGAGGAGCCCGCCCGGATAGCCGGCGCGCTGCTGTACGACGGCCCCGGGTACCCGTACGCGGTGGCCGGGCCCGCCGACGCCGTCGTCCACGGCACCCTCGTCCACCCCCGCGACACCGACTACGACGAGGTACGCGCGGTGCTGGACCGGCTCGAGGGCTACGCCCCCGGCGACCCGGAGAACGTCTACGAACGGGTGGTCACCGAGGCCGTACGCCCCGACGGCGGCACCGTCCGGGCCTGGGTCTACCTGGCCGCCGCACCCCTCGCCGCCCGGCTGCGCGCCACCGGGCCCCTCATAGAGGGCGGCTGCTGGCTGAGCGCCACGGCGGTGGCACGGGCCCGCAACCCGGTGGGACCCGGAGCCCCCGAGCGGTCCCCGGATAACCTGGACGATCCCGCCCGCACCGCAGAACAGGTCTGACCCGTATGCCTCCCGCCCCCACCCCTTCCGCCCCCAAGTCCCCGCTGCCCAAGGCGGAGCTGCATCTCCACATCGAAGGCACCCTGGAGCCCGAACTGGCCTTCGCGCTCGCCGAACGCAACGGCGTCACCCTCCCGTACGCCGACCAGGACGCCCTGCGCCGCGCCTACTCCTTCACCGACCTGCAGTCCTTCCTCAACCTCTACTACGCGCTGATGGCCGTGCTGCGCACCGAGGACGACTTCGCGGACCTCGCCGACGCCTACCTCGCGCGCGCCCGGGAACAGGGCGTACGGCACGCCGAGATCTTCTTCGACCCGCAGGCGCACACCGCCCGCGGCGTCCCGATCGGCACCGTCATCCGCGGGCTGTCCCGTGCGCTGGACGCCGCCCCGGAGACCTACGGCATCACCACCCGGCTCATCATGTGCTTCCTGCGCGACGAGAGCGCCGAATCGGCCCTGGCGACCTTCGAGGCGGCCCGCCCCTACCTCGACCGGATCACGGCCGTCGGCCTGGACTCCGCCGAAGTCGGGCACCCGCCGTCGAAGTTCAAGGAGGTCTACGCACTGGCGCGGGAGGCCGGCCTCAAGTGCGTGGCGCACGCGGGGGAGGAGGGGCCGCCCGCCTATGTGTGGGAGGCCCTGGACGTCCTCGGCGTCGACCGCATCGACCACGGCGTGCGCTCCCTGGAGGACGAGCGGCTGGTCGCCCGCCTGGTGGCGGACCGGATCCCGCTCACCGTCTGCCCGTTGTCCAACGTCCGGCTGCGCGTCGTCGACGACCTCGCCGACCACCCGCTCCCCGCCATGCTGGACGCCGGACTGCTGGTCACCGTCAACTCCGACGATCCCGCCTACTTCGGCGGCTACGCACACGACAACTTCACCGCGGTACGCGACGCCCTCGGCCTCGACGACGAGGCGCTGCGCACCCTTGCCCGCAACTCGTTCGAGGCGTCGTTCCTGGACGAGGGGACCCGGGCGGCCTATCTGAAGGAGCTCGAGGCCTACTAGGGCGGCGCCCGGAGCACCGGCTCCGGGCCGTCCTCACCGCTGCCCGGTCGCCGGTACCACCCGCTTGGTGTACGACGCATCGAGGTCGCGGACGTCGACCGAGGCATGGACCGTTACCCCCGTCGCCGACGCCGTGTGGCTGCTCACCAGGTCGAGGACCGCCCGGCTCAGTGCGGACTTGGCCTCCGTCGTGCGGCCCGGCAGGATCGCGAAGTCCACGTGGATCAGGGACTGCTGGGGCTCGTCGTGGGCGATGACGGCTTCATCGACGCAGCGGAACCGGGTCTTGCAGCTTTCGACGGTGATGCCGTCGACCGTCTGCGCGGCCAGCGCATGCAGTTCGCGTGCGAAACGACGGCGGTCGAGGAAGTCCTGCAGCGTCGCGTCGTAATCGACGAGTATCTGCGGCATGTTCGGTTCCTCTCCTGGAGGGCTTCGGCGCGTGTGTATGACGCAGCGAAACCTAGCGGAAAGCCAGGCCGACGAACCGAAAGCCGACGTCTCGGCGCTCCGGTGAGCGGGCCGTCAGCCCACCCGCTCCACCTGCTCCACCCGCTCCACCCGCACCGCGCACACCTTGAACTCCGGCATCCGCGACGTAGGGTCGAGCGCCGGATTGGTCAGGGTGTTGGCCCGGCCCGGACCCGGCCAGTGGAACGGCATGAAGACCGTGTCGGGACGGATGGTGCCGGTCACCCGGGCCGGGGCGACGGCCCGGCCGCGCCGGGAGACCACCGCGACCGGCTCGCCGTCCGCGATGCCCAGCCGCTCCGCCAGCCGCGGGTGCAGCTGGACGAACGGCCCCGGCTCGGCGGCGTTCAGCTCGGCCACCCGGCGGGTCTGCGCGCCCGACTGGTACTGGGCCAGCACCCGGCCGGTGGTCAGGACCACCGGAAAGGCCTCGTCCGGTTCCTCGGCCGCCGGGCGGTGCGCGACGGGGACGAACCGGGCCCGGCCGTCGGGGGTGGCGAAGCGGTCCAGGAAGAGCCGGGGCGTACCGGGATGGACGCCGGGACGGCCCGCGGCATCGGTCTCCGGGCAGGGCCAGAACACCCCGTCCTCCGCCGCGATCCGCTCATAGGTGATGCCGGAGTAGTCCGCCGGCCCGCCCGCGGACGCCCGGCGCAGCTCGTCGAAGACCTCCTCCGGGTCGGTGGGGAAGCCCTTCTCCCGGTCCAGCCGGGCCGCCAGCCCGCTGAGTACCTCCAGGTCCGTACGGACGCCGGGCGGCGGGTCCAGGGCGCGGCGGCGCAGCAGGACCCGGCCCTCCAGGTTGGTCGTGGTGCCGGTCTCCTCCGCCCACTGGGCGACCGGCAGCACCACGTCCGCCAGGGCGGCCGTCTCCGACAGCACCACATCGGCGACGGCCAGGAAGTCCAGCGAGCGGATCCGCTCCTCCACGTGGGCGGCCCGCGGCGCCGACACCACCGGGTTGGAACCCATCAGCAGCAGCGCGCGGATATCGCCGCCCAGCGCGTCCAGCAGCTCGTACGCGCTGCGCCCGGGGCCCGGCAGCGTGTCCGGGTCGACGTCCCACACCTCTGCCACATGCCGGCGGGCCACCGGGTCGTCGAGCTTGCGGTAACCGGGCAACTGGTCGGCCTTCTGGCCGTGTTCGCGGCCCCCCTGGCCGTTGCCCTGGCCGGTCAGGCACCCGTAGCCGGACAGCTTCCGGCCCGCCCGCCCGGTCGCCAGGCACAGATTGATCCAGGCGCCCACGGTGTCGGTGCCCTTGGCCTGCTGCTCGGGCCCGCGCGCCGTCAGCACCATGGACGACTCGGCGTCACAGAACAGGCGGACCGCCTCGCGGAGTTGGGGCACCGCGATGCCCGTGATGCGTTCGACCATTTCCGGCCAGTGGGCCATCGCCGCCGCCCGCGCCTCCTCCCAGCCGCCGGTGCGCGCCGCGATGAACTCCTCGTCCGTGCGGCCCTCGGCCACCACCAGATGCAGCAGCCCCAGCGCCAGCGCCAGGTCCGTGCCGGGGCGGGGGGCCAGATGCAGATCGGCCTGTTCGGCGGTGCGGGTGCGGCGCGGGTCGACGACGATCAGCCGGCCGCCGTTCTCCTTCAGCTCGGTGAGATAGCGCAGCGCGGGCGGCATGGTTTCGGCCAGGTTGGAGCCCACCAGGATGACGCAGCCGGTCCGCGCCACATCGGCCAGCGGGAACGGCAGCCCGCGGTCCAGACCGAACGCCTTGCCGTGCGCCGCCGCGGCCGATGACATGCAGAAACGACCGTTGTAATCGATCTGCGAGGTGCCGAGCGCCACCCTGGCGAACTTCCCCAGGGCGTACGCCTTCTCATTGGTCAGCCCGCCGCCGCCGAAGACCCCGACCGCGTCCCGGCCGTGCTCGGCGCCGGTTCTGCGCAGCCCGTCCGCCACCCGGTCCAGCGCCGCGTCCCAGGTGGCCGGGACGAGCTCCCCGGTGGCGGCGTCCCGCACCAGAGGAGAGGCCAGCCGCGCCCCCGGGGCCAGCAGCTCGGGCGCCGTACGGCCCTTGCCGCACAGCGCGCCGCGGTTCACCGGGAAAGCGGTCCGCTCGACGACCCGGACGCCGGGCCCCTCGGGCGCACCGGTGGGCCGCAGCCCCATGCCGCATTGCAGGGCACAGTAAGGGCAGTGGGTGTCGACCGTTGGGGCATCCGCGGCGTTCATACGCGCCAGCGTGGTACGCGCGTGTTACGTGCGCGGTTCACCACTGTTTCGGGTGCGCGGCGGGCACCTCCTAGGCGGCGCACGGCGCGCGGAGGCCGCACGGCACACGGATTTCCCCGCGGCGAAACGGAACCGCAACGACCGGCTGCCAGTCTCCCGCCATGACGGAGTCGATATCGCACCAGCCCGCCCCGGCCCCGCCCGACCTCTGCCCCGCCGGCCTCGCCACCGAGATCACCGACCGGCTGAGCGCCCAGCTCAGCCGGGTCCGCCTGCACGGCTTCCGGCACCCCCGGCCCGCCCCCGCCGAGGCCGCGCCCACCCTGGTCGCCGTGGCCCACGGCAGCCGCGATCCGCGTGCCCTGGACACCGTCCGCGCCCTGCTCGACCGGGTCCGCGCGCTCCGCCCCGGCCTGCCCGTACGGCTCGGCCATATCGAGCTGAACCGTCCGCTGCTCTCCGACACCCTGGCCGAGCTGCGCGGCGAGGCCGTCCTCGTTCCGCTGCTCTTCGGCCATGGCTACCACGTCACCCACGACCTGCCCGCCGCCCTGGCAGCCGCTCCCCACCTCTCCGGCCGGACCGCCGCGCCACTGGGCGCACACCCGCTCCTGGCGGAGGCGCTGCACGCCCGCCTCCTGGAGGCCGGCTTCCCCCAGGCGCCCGCCCGCCGGCGCACGGCCGTCGTCCTCGCCTCGGCCGGTTCCAAGGCGGCGCAGTCGGCCCGGGACATCGCGCAGATCGCCGGCCTTCTCTCGGCCCGTCTCGACGGCGTGCCCGTACTCCCCGCGTACGCGTCGGCAGCGACCCCCACCGTCCCCGAGGCCGTCCGCCTGCTCACCGCCCGCGGCCACGACCGCATCGCCGTCGCCTCCTGCTTCACCGCCCCCGGCCGCTTCGCCGCCCAGTGCGCCGCACACGCCCCCGGAACCGCCGCCGCACCCCTGGGAGACCACCCCGCGCTGGCCCGCCTCGTCCTGCACCGCTACGACGAGGCACGCGCCCGGACCCACGGCCGGACGCCCCACCGGACAGCCGACCAGGCGCTCCTTGCGCGCACCTGATCCGGGCCCCAGGGCACAGGGGCGGCTACCGTCGCTGTATGACGGGCACACCATCGACCACCGGCCGGGCCCCCGGCACCCCGGGCTACACCGAGGCGGACGCCGAACGCTGGGTCGCCGAGCCCGACAAACGCCCCGGGCGCACCGCCTTCCAGCGTGACCGCGCCCGGGTCCTGCACTCCGCCGCGCTGCGCCGCCTGGCCGGCAAGACCCAGGTCGTCACCCCCGGCACCCAGACCCATGTCTGGGACGCCAGCCCCCGCACCCGGCTGACCCACTCCCTGGAGTGCGCCCAGGTGGGCCGCGAACTGGGCGCCGCCCTCGGCTGCGACCCGGACCTCGTCGAGGCCGCCTGCCTGGCGCACGATCTCGGCCACCCGCCCTTCGGGCACAACGGCGAGCAGGCGCTCAACCAGGTGGCCGCGCCCTGCGGCGGCTTCGAGGGCAACGCCCAGTCGCTGCGGCTGCTGGCCCGTCTGGAGCCCAAACGGTTCGTGCCCGGCCCGGACGGCTCGGCCGTCAGCGTCGGCCTCAACCTCACCCGCGCCGCCCTCGACGCCGCCACCAAATACCCCTGGCCGCGCGGCGCGCACCCCACCGATCCCGCCTCCCCCAAGTTCGGCGTCTACGCCGACGACCTGCCGGTCTTCGCCTGGTTCCGGCAGGGCGCCCCCGCCGCCGCACGCAGCTTCGAGGCGCAGGTCATGGACTGGTCGGACGATGTGGCGTACTCGGTGCACGACGTCGAGGACGGGCTGCACGCCGGGCATCTCGACCCCAACCTCCTGCTCGCCGACGCCGAACGCGCCGAGATCTTCGCGGTCGCCGCCGTGCGCTACGAGCCCGGCGCGGACCCCGAGGAGCTGGCCGCCGCCCTCGACCGCCTCCTCGAGCAGGAGTGGTGGCCGCACGGCTACGACGGCACCGCGCTCGCCCAGGCCCGCCTCAAGGACGCCACCAGCCAGCTCATCGGCCGCTTCTGCCTCGCCGCCGAGGGCGCCACCAGAGCCGCATGGGGCACCGGGCGGCTCACCCGTTACGGAGCGCAGCTGATGGTTCCGGCCGAAACCCGGCTGGAATGCGCCGTTTTGAAAGCCGTCGCGGACCGGTACGTCATGCAGCGCCCCGACCAGGAGGCGCTCCGCGCCGACCAGCGGGTGGTGATCGCCGAACTGGCGGAGGCGCTGCTCGCCCGTGCCCCCGACGGCCTTGATCCGCAGTTCCGTTCGCTGTTCGGCGCCGCCGAGGACGACACCGCCCGCATGCGCGCGATCATCGACCAGATCGCCGCACTCACCGACGCCTCGGCACGCTCTCTTCACGCCCGCCTCACCCGTCGCCCTGGTAACGCATAGGGAAACCGAGGGTGACCCTGGGGAGGAGGCCCCCCTTCCCCCATCACGCTCCGTGCGGGACGCTCGAGCACGGCTGTTCCGCACGGGGAACCCTGACCGCACCACACACATCCATGGGGCAAGCGCAAACGGGGCACGAACGACGGGGGCACCACCGGGGCGTTCACGGACGCGGACGACGGACGCGGCCGTACGGCACCGCAACGAGGAGGAAGCAAGTGGTCGACGCACACCAGACGTTCGTCATCGTCGGGGGTGGCCTGGCCGGGGCGAAAGCCGCCGAGACGCTCCGCTCGGAGGGCTTCACCGGCCGGGTGATCCTCATCTGCGACGAGCGCGACCACCCCTACGAACGTCCCCCGCTCTCCAAGGGGTATCTGCTCGGCAAGGAGGAGCGGGACAGCGTCTTCGTCCACGAACCCGCCTGGTACGCCCGGGCCGACATCGAACTGCACCTCGGCCAGCCCGCCGTCCACCTGGACGCCGCGGCCAGAACCGTACGCCTCGGCGACGGCACCCTGATCGTCTACGACAAGCTGCTGCTGGCCACCGGCGCCGAACCCCGCCGCCTGGACATCCCCGGCACCGGCCTGGCCGGCGTCCACCACCTGCGCCGCCTCGCGCACGCCGAACGGCTGCGCGGCGTGCTCGCCTCGCTCGGCCGCGACAACGGCCACCTCGTCATCGCCGGCGCCGGCTGGATCGGCCTCGAAGTCGCCGCCGCGGCCCGCACCTACGGCGCCGAGGTCACCGTCGTCGAACCCGAACCGACACCGCTGCACGGCGTCCTGGGCCCCGAACTGGGCGCCATGTTCGCCGACCTGCACCGCGAGCACGGCGTCCGCTTCCACTTCGGCGCCCGCTTCACCGAAATCATCGGCCAGGACGGCATGGTGCTCGCGGTACGCACCGACGACGGCGAGGAACACCCCGCCCACGACGTGCTCGCCGCCATCGGCGCCGCCCCGCGCACCGCCCTCGCCGAACAGGCCGGCCTGGCCCTGGTCGACCGCTACGACGGCGGCGGCATCGCGGTGGACGCCTCGCTGCGCACCTCCGACCCGCACATCTACGCCGCCGGGGACGTGGCCGCCGCCGACCATCCCTCCCTGCACACCCGGCTGCGCGTCGACCACTGGGCCAACGCCCTCAACGGCGGCCCGGCCGCGGCCCGCGCCATGCTCGGCCAGGACGTCAGCCACGACCGCATCCCGTACTTCTTCTCCGACCAGTACGACCTCGCCATGGAGTACTCCGGCTACGCCCCGCCCGGCAGCTACGACCAGGTGGTGTGCCGGGGCGACGTCGCCAAGCGGGAGTTCCTCGCCTTCTGGCTCGCCGAGGGCCGCCTCCTGGCGGGCATGAACGTCAACGTCTGGGACGTCGCCGAGCCGGTCCGGCGGCTGATCCGCGCCGGGACCCCGCTGGACCCCGACACCCTGGCCGATCCGGATGTTCCGCTGGAGTCACTCCTTCCGTAGCGTGGCCGTATGACCGACCGTACGGCCGACCACACGACCGGCAGCCCCACCGGTCCCGCCCGTACCGCCGCCCCCGGGGCCGCCGTTCCGGCCGTCACCCTCGACGACGTCCGGGACGCCGCCCGGCGGCTGGCGGGCGTGGCACACCGCACGCCCGTGCTGCGCTCGCGGACCCTCGATGCGCTGACCGGCGCCGAGGTCCACCTCAAGTGCGAGAACTTCCAGCGCGTCGGCGCCTTCAAGTTCCGCGGCG
The DNA here is from genome assembly GCF_001294335.1 of Streptomyces chattanoogensis. Lineage (GTDB taxonomy): Bacteria > Actinomycetota > Actinomycetes > Streptomycetales > Streptomycetaceae > Streptomyces > Streptomyces chattanoogensis. Next base: position 121,308 of record NZ_LGKG01000196.1, on the reverse strand, counting down.
CCTACAACGCCCTCTCACGGCTGTCACCGGAGCAGCTGGCCCGCGGCGTCGCCGCCTACTCCTCCGGCAACCACGCCCAGGCCGTCGCCCTGGCCGCCCGCGAGCTCGGCAGCCGGGCCGTCATCGTGATGCCCGAGGACACCCCGCGCAGCAAACTGGACGCCACCGCCGGCTACGGCGCCGAGATCGTCACGTACGACCGCTACACCGGCGACCGCGCCGCCCTCACCCGCGCACTGGCCGGGGAACGCGGCCTGGCCGTGATCCCGCCGTACGACCATCCGCACGTCATCGCCGGGCAGGGCACCGCCGCCCTCGAGCTGATCGAGGAGACCGGCCCGCTGGACGCCCTGCTGGCCCCCGTCGGCGGGGGCGGCCTGATGGCGGGCTCGGCCACCGCCGCCACCGCCCTGGTGCCCGGCATCCGCATGATCGGCGTGGAACCGGAGACGGGCGACGACACCCTGCGCTCCCTGGAGGCCGGCCACCGGGTCACCGTCCCCGTCCCGCGCACCATCGCCGACGGCCAGGCCGTCGAGGCCCCCGGCGAGCTGACCTTCGCGATCAACCGGCGGCTCCTCGACCGGATCGTTCTCGTCACCGACGACGAGATCCGCGCCGCCATGCGGCTGGCCTTCGAACGCCTCAAGATCGTCACCGAACCCAGCGGCGCCAGTGCCCTGGCCGCCCTCCTCGCCGGCCGCATCGACCCCCTCCCGCCCCGCATCGGCGTGATCGTCTCCGGCGGCAACATCGGCCTGGACCGCTTCCTGGAGCTACTGGGCTGACCTGCGGCAACTGGCGCGAAGAGGCCCGCCGCGACGGCTGCCGCCGCGGCCGGGCGGCAGGGACTGTCCGACCCCGGCCGTAGAATTCTCGCGTGGCAGGCAGGATCAACGATGACGATGTGAAGGCGGTACGGGACGCGGTCCCGATCGACGCCGTCGTGTCCGAGTACCTCCAGCTCCGCAACGCCGGCGGCGGCAATCTCAAGGGCCTGTGCCCCTTCCACGACGAGAAGTCCCCCTCCTTCCACGTGAGCCCCGCCAAGGGGCTCTACCACTGCTTCGGCTGCCAGGAGGGCGGCGACACCGTCGACTTCATCATGAAGATCGACCACCTCTCCTTCGCCGAGACCATCGAGCGCCTCGCCGCCCAGGCCGGCATCACCCTGCGCTACGAAGAGGGCGGCTACACCCCCGGCCGCCAGCAGGGCGAACGCACCCGCCTGGTGGAGGCCCACAAGGCCGCCGCCCAGTTCTACATCGATCAGCTCGACAGCCCCGAGGCCGAGATCGGCCGCCGCTTCCTCGCCGAGCGCGGCTTCGACCAGGCCGCCGCCCAGCACTTCGGCGTCGGCTACAGCCCGGCCGGCTGGGACCACCTCACCCGCTTCCTGCGCGGCCGCGGCTTCAGCGACAAGGAACTGATCCTTTCGGGCCTCGCCCAGGACAGCCGCAGCGGCAAGCCCATCGACCGCTTCCGCGGCCGCCTGATGTGGCCCATCCGCGACATCGCCGGCGAGGTCGTCGGCTTCGGCGCCCGCAAACTCCGCGACGACGACAACGGCCCCAAGTACCTCAACACCCCCGAAACCCCGATCTACCGCAAGTCCCAGGTCCTCTACGGCATCGACCTCGCCAAGAAGGAGATCGCCAGGACCAACCGCGCCGTCGTGGTCGAGGGCTATACGGACGTCATGGCCTGCCACCTCGCCGGCGTGCCGGTGTCCATCGCCACCTGCGGCACCTCGTTCGGCGAAGGCCACATCAAGATCCTCCGCCGCCTGCTGATGGACAACGCCAACGCCGAGGTCATCTTCACCTTCGACGGCGACGCCGCCGGCCAGAAAGCCGCCCTGCGCGCCTTCGAGGACGACCAGAAGTTCGCCGCCGAGACCTCCATCGCCATCACCCCCGGCGGCATGGACCCCTGCGAACTGCGCCTGGCCAAGGGCGACGACGCCGTCGCCGGCCTCGTCGAGTCCCGCACCCCGCTCTTCGAGTTCGCCCTCCGCCATGTCGTCTCCCGCCACAACCTCGACACCGCCGTCGGCCGCGCCGCCGCCCTCGACGAGGCGGCGCCCATCGTCGCCCACATCAAGAACAGCTCCATCCAGCACGAATCCGCCGTCCAGCTGGCCGGCATGCTCGGCATCCTGGACACCCAGTTCGTGGTCAAGCGCGTCGCCCAGCTCGCCCGCTGGGCCCGCGAACGCGGCCGCGACGGCCAGGATCGCTCCCGCACACCCCGCCGGGCACCGGCCGCCGAGGCACCCCCGCAGCCCGCCGCCCCCCGCGGCCCGGCCCTCAACCTCCGCAGCCCCGCCCACCGCGTCGAACGCGAACTCCTCAAACTCGCCCTCCAGCGCCCCGACCTGGTCTCCCCGGCCTTCGACGCCTACGGCACCGACGAGTTCACCGCCCCGCCCTACGCCACGGTCCGCCAGTGCGTCGAGGACGCCGGCGGCGCCGCGGCCGCCGACCAGGACTACCTCCGCCGCGTCATCGACGCCGCCGCCGACGACACCGTCCGCGCCATGATCCGCGAGCTCGCCGTCGAGCCCCTCCACACCCGCCGCGACCCCGACGAGGCCTACGCCGGCGTCCAGTTGGTCGCCGTCCGCCTGGCCGCCGTCAACCAACGCGTCACCGAGATCCGCGGCACCCTCCAGCGCCTGGGCCCCCGAGCCGACCCCGAACACCTCGCCGCCGTCCAGAACGAACTCTGGGTCCTCCAGCAATACGGCCAGTCCCTCCGCGAACGCGGCTACGACGCCCTCTAGCGCCTGCCCACCGGCCGTTTACCACCCCGCGGTAGCCGCCCGGTCACGGACCGGACTCAAAAAGTGGCCGCACGCCCCTCGTGGCGGGAGTGTGTCGTACTCCACACTGAGGGACGGTGCCTGAGTCCTCGGAGCGCGGCGGGTCCGGCTGCCCTCATCCGGAATCCCCCGCGGAACCCCTCTTCACGTACGGGACGGACGGCGGCTCGGCCGCATCCGTACCCGGTCCCTCTGCCGCCCTCGCAGCGATCACCCTGGAGGTCGCCCCCGTGCAGACGCAGACCCTCGCCGATCCGCCGGCCGCCGCCGAACCGGCCGCGGAACCGGCCGCGGAACCGGTCACCGTGCCACAGCAGCCCGGGGCACCTGCCGCAGAGTCGCTCGCCGAGGAGGCCGGCCCGGAGCTCCCGGAGCCGGCGCACACCGCGGAACCCCCCGGACCTCCCGGCCCCGCACGCCGCCCCGACACAAGCGGCCCCTCCTCCGACCTCTTCCGCCAGTACCTCCGCGAAATCGGCCGGATCCCGCTGCTCAGCGCCGCCGAGGAGGTCGAGCTCGCCCGTTGCGTCGAGGCCGGCCTGTTCGCCGAGGAGAAGCTCACCAGCACCCCCGACCTGGACTCCCAACTCGCCTACGACCTCGACCAGTTGGTGGTCCTCGGCCGGATCGCCAAACGCCGCCTCATCGAGGCCAACCTCCGCCTCGTCGTCTCCGTCGCCAAGCGTTACGTGGGCCGCGGCCTGACCATGCTCGACCTCGTCCAGGAGGGCAACCTCGGCCTCATCCGCGCCGTCGAGAAATTCGACTACGCCCGCGGCTACAAGTTCTCCACCTACGCCACCTGGTGGATCCGCCAGGCCATGTCCCGCGCCCTCGCCGACCAGGCCCGCACCATCCGCGTCCCCGTCCACGTCGTCGAACTGATCAACCGCGTCGTCCGCGTCCAGCGCCGGATGCTCCAGGAGCGCGGCTACGAACCCACCCCCCAAGAGGTCGGCGCCCACCTCGGCCTCACCGAGGAACGCGTCAGCGAGGTCCTGCGCCTGGCCCAGGAACCGGTCTCCCTGCACGCCCCCGTGGGCGAGGAGGACGAGGTCGCCCTCGGCGACCTCATCGAGGACGGCGACGCCGCCTCACCCGTCGAATCCGCGGCCTTCCTCCTGCTCCGCGAACACCTCGACGCCGTCCTGTCCACCCTCGGCGAACGCGAACGCAAGGTCGTCCAGCTCCGCTACGGCCTCGCCGACGGCCGCCCCCGCACCCTCGAGGAAATCGGCCGCCTCTTCGGCGTCACCCGCGAACGCATACGCCAGATCGAATCCAAGACCCTCGGCAAGCTCCGCGACCACGCGTTCGCGGACCAGCTGCGCGGCTACCTGGACTAGGGCCCGTCCGGGGGCGCGGCATCCCTCGGGTTTTGCGGGAGTCCGGGTCCTGGACAGCTGATCAACCAGCCCGCCGCCGGCCGTCCGGACCTCATCGGCGTCACCATCTGTGCCTCGGCGTAGATGCCTGGGCGTAGATGCCTGGTTGAAGCCCGCATGCGACACCCGCCGCGCCTCGATCAGCGATGGTCTTGGACCGCAGTGCGGGGCAACTCCCCTGCGGTGCCCGGATATCGGGGGTCTGGCCGAGGCCCCGGCCCCCTCACCCCTCCCGCTGGAACGCCCCCGGATGGGTCTCGTCGCGCACCGCCGCAAACTGCTGCCGCACCGCCTGTCCGACCGCCAGTCCGTCCCCCGGTTCGAAGACCTGGCTCGCGGCAGCCGGCCACGGGGGCGGGTCGATCCACGGGGAGCCGCCGCCGGGGGAGGGCTCCGTGCCGGGGGCCGGGGTGAGGGTGCCGTGGGCGACGCCCCAGGCCCAGGCGGCCTGCCGGGCCGCGCCCAGGGCCGCGTACTCGGCCGGTTGGGGCACCACGACCTGCACTCCGAAGAGGCCCGGCGCCGCCGCCTGCACCGCACCCAGGTCCGCGGCCGCGCCCAGCAGGAAGACCCGGCGCACCGCCATGCCCCGCCCGCGCAGCACATCCAGCGCGTCCGCGATCCCGCACAGCATGCCCTCCACGGCCGCCCGCGCCAGATGCTCCGGCCGCATGCTCTCGCGCCGGATGCCGTGCAGGGACCCGGCGGTGTGCGGCAGATGCGGCGTCCGCTCGCCCTCCAGATACGGCAGCATCACCATGCCGTACGCACCGGGCGACGACTCCAGCGCCAGCTCGGACAGCCCCTCCAGATCCGTCCCGAGCATCTCCGCGGTACCCCGCAGCACCCGCACCGCATTGGTCGTGTGCACGACGGGCAGATGCCGCCCGGTGGCGTCCGCGAACGAGGTGATCGTCCCGGTCGGGTCCGCCAGCGCCTCGTGATGGATCCCGAAGACGGACCCCGAGGCGCCCAGCGACACCACCGCGTCGCCCTCGCCGACACCCAGCCCGAAGGCGGCCGCCATCGTCTCGCCCGTACCGGCCGAGATCAGCAGCCCCTCCGGGGTGAACCCCGCCGTCCCGGACGGCCCCAGCACCTCCGGCAGCCGCACCTGATGGCCCAACGCCAGCTCGATCAGATCCGGCCGGTACGACTCGGTGGCCGCCGACCAGAAACCCGTCGCCGAGGCCCCGCCCCGGTCCGTCGTACGCCGTGCGGGCCGCCCCAGCAGCTGCCACGCCAGCCAGTCGTGCGGCTGCATGACCTCGGCGATCCGCGCCGCGTTCTCCGGCTCGGTACGGGCCAGCCAGCGCAGCTTGGTCACCGTGTGCGCCGCCTGCGGCACCGTCCCGACGGCCTGCGCCCACGCACTGCGCCCGCCCAGCGCGTCCAGCAGGTCCGCGGCCGCGCTCTGCGCCCGCCGGTCATTGCCGACCAGCGCGGGCCGTACGAGATTCCCCTCCGCGTCCAGCGGCACCAGCCCGTGCTGCTGCGCCGCGACCCCGATCGCCTGGACGCCCTCCAGCAGCCCCTTGCCCGCGGCCTCGCCCAGCGACATCAGCCATGCCTGCGGGTCGATCTCGGGACCCTTTTCGGCGGGGTGCGGTGCATACCCCTGCCTGATGACGGCACCCGTATCCGCATCGCAGACCACGATCCGTGTGCTCGCGGACGAACTGTCCAACCCGGCGACGATCCCCATGGCACCAGATTTTGCCCCATGGGGCGCATAAAGAAGGAGTCAGGGTAAGTGCGTCAGGGTGTATCCCGGCGGCTTGCGGCCTCAGGTGTTGCTGGTGCCCCAGTCGTCCTCGTTCTCGTACGTGCGCTGCTCCCGCAGCGAGCGGACCCGGTCGGTGACGGACGCCGGCAGCCGGTCGCTCACCTTGGCCGAAACCGTGCCGAAGGCGCGCGTCGCGGCATGGCGTCCGCTCAGCGCCGCGGACTCGGCGGTGTTCCGGACGGCGGGGTTCTGCGCGATCCGCTGGGCGGCCTTGTGCAGCTGCTCGTACCGCTCCCGGCCGGCCCGGGTGCCGAACACGTATCCGATGGCCAGTCCCGCGATGAACGTGAGCCGGTAGCGCATCGCTCCACCTATTCCTCTCGTCGCTCCCGCGCGCCGCTGCCGCAGCTGCCGCGCTCCGATGGCGCTCGATCCCGTCCGGCGCCGTCCCGCACCGGACCGCCGGGCCGTGTCCCCCGCCTACCCGCCGACGGGCACCGGATCACCCGAGGCCACCGGCGGGGATACCGATTGGCGGAGCACCCCCCTGCTTGCGCTAATGTATGTGTCGCAGCGAGCGCGCGCCGTCCGGAGACCCGGACGAGGGCGCATTCGAGGCACACAGAGCAATCCCCTGTAGCTCAATTGGCAGAGCAGCCGGCTGTTAACCGGCAGGTTACTGGTTCGAGTCCAGTCGGGGGAGCTCGGTCCCCTGTAGCTCAATTGGCAGAGCATTCGGCTGTTAACCGGAGGGTTACTGGTTCGAGTCCAGTCGGGGGAGCAGAGAGAACGAGGACTCCGCAAGGGGTCCTTTTTCTTATGCCGTGCAACCGTGCCGGAAAGCCGTGCCGTGAAGGTGCCGGGAAACCGAATTTCCCCTGCGATGGAACCGAACCACCGGTGATCGAAGTCCTCTTGGGCATGCATGGCCGTACGACGGCAGCCCAAAGGCAGCCCAACGGCAGCCCACACGGGCAGCAGATCGTATGAGCGGCTATGCTGCGGCAGACGGCGCGCACAAATGTGCGCGGCGCGCCGTGAGGGGGCGGTAGCTCAGCCGGTTAGAGCAGCGGACTCATAATCCGTCGGCCGTGGGTTCGAGTCCCACCCGCCCCACACAGCCTGGCAGCGCAGAAACGATCAGACCCAGGCGAGCGCACGGACGAGGGTCGTCACGCATGGCGTGGCGGCCCTCGCGTCCGTCCCGTCCCGTCCCCGGCTGCCATACGGCACCCCCTCCCCCTAGCTACGCATGGTCATCAAGCGACTACCCAATGCGACCGCTGGATAACCGCCTCTCGGACCGGATGTTCACGGCCGCCCCGCGCGCCGCGCTCCCAGGCCCGTCCGGGTGTCCGGGTGGGGGCCGGCTCCGTGCCGGACTCCCGCGTACGGCGTGCGGGCTCCCAATGGTGCGGTGCATGCGGGGCGTTGGGGCGGCCGTGGCGGCGGGCCGGTCTTTCCCTGTGGCCGGGGGGTGTGCCGCGGCGCACCATGGAAGCACCGGTGGAGAAGGGAGGATTCCCGATGATCGAGGTCAAGACGATCGACAAGCCGGATGAGCGCCGTGATTTCCCGCGGGGCCACCTCGAGGCACTGCACCTGACCGGACTGGATTTCGCGGTGGGCGTTTTCGAGCCCGGCTGGCGCTGGACGGAGTCCGTGGGACCGCTCGCCGGGACCCGGAGCTGCGAGGTCCACCACAACGGTTTCGTGGTCAAGGGCCGGATGCGGATCAGGATGAACGACGGCTCGGAGGCCGAGATCGGCGAGGGTGACGTCTTCGTCGTTCCGCCTGGGCACGACGCCTGGGTGGTCGGGGACGAGCAGGTCGTCGTGTACGACTTCGCGGGCGGTATGGCCAAGGAGTACGCCAAGGCGAAGAGTTGACGTTCGCGCGGTGGCGTTTACCGTGATGCGGTATTGAATTTTTGTTTCGTGGAAGTTGTGGCGTTTGGTCGGCCCTGCCAAGGGCCGGGAGGGGAGGCCGGGACATGGGGCACAGGGGGGACGCGGGGGGTACGGGGGAGGACGCGGACGCGGCGGAGATGGCGGCGCGAGGGAAACTTCTGGCCTCGGTCGACGCGTCGACCGAGCGCTTCGTGGCGACCGTCGCCGGGCTCACCGAGCGGGGGATCGCCGGGGCGACGCTCATCCCGCCGTGGACCCGCGGCCATGTCGTCACGCATGTGGCGCGGGCCGCGGACAGCCTGTGCCGCCTGCTGGAAGGGGCGCGTACGGGTGAGGAGATCCCCCAGTACGCGAGCATGGCCGCACGCGAGGAGGAGATCGAGGCCGGGGCGCGGCGGCCGGTCGCCGCGCTGGTCGATGACGTCAGGGCGAGTGCCGCCCACTTCGACGAGGCCGTACGGACACTTCCCGAAGAGGCCTGGCGGCGACGCGTACGGCTGCGGACGGGGGAGTTGCGCACGCCGGGAAGCCTGGTGGCCACACGGGTGCGGGAGCTGGAGGTGCACCACGCGGACCTGGCGGCCGGATACGCCTTCGGGGACGTACCCGAGTCCGCGGCCCGGTTCGTCATCGACGACGTCATCGGCGCGCTCGCGCGGCGGGACGGGGTTCCGCCGATGCGGATCGAGGCAACCGATGCCGAGCTCGTCCGGGACATCGGTGCCGGTGGCGGGCCCGTGATCAGGGGCCCGCTCGGGGATGTGCTGGCGTGGCTCACGGGGCGGGGCAAGGCGGCGGTGGGGCTGACCGTCGCCGGGGCGCAGGATGTGCCGGAGGCGCCGTACTGGATCTGACGGCCGGATGCGAGGCCTGGACCTGGAAGGTCCCGGCCGGCGTCACCTCGTGGGCCGTCGGCGTGGGATGTGCCACCCCGACCCGGACGGGATGTCTAGGACGGCGTTCGGTGGGCAGGGGAGCCGGATGGTCCGGTGAACAGATGCGGAATACGGTGCCGACCGTGGCCGTTACCGCACGTGGACACCGATCGGACAACGACCCCAGACCGGAAGCAGGAAGCACGTATGAGCACGGTAGAGCTCACCAAGGACAACTTCGACGAGATCGTCTCCGGCAACGACTTCGTCCTGATCGACTTCTGGGCCGAGTGGTGCGGCCCGTGCAAGAGCTTCGGCCCGATCTTCGAGCGGTCGTCCGAGAAGCACGATGACCTGGTGTTCGCCAAGGTCGACACGGAGGCGCAGCCCGAGCTGGCGCAGGCCTTCCAGATCCAGTCCATCCCGACCGTGATGATCGTCCGCGACAACATCGCGGTGTTCGCCCAGCCCGGGGCGCTCCCGGAGGCCGCCCTGGAGGACGTCATCGACCAGGCGCGCAAGCTGGACATGGACGAGGTCCGCGCGTCGGTCGCCGAAGCCCAGCAGGCCGGACAGGAACAGCAGGCGCAGGGCTAGTGAGCCGTCTGCTGCTGATCCGGCACGGCGAGACCGAGTGGAGCCGCAACGGCCGCCACACGGGCCGGACCGACCTGCCGCTCACCACGGGCGGCGAGGAGCAGGCCCGCGCGCTGCGGCCGCTGCTGTCGGGCCGGACGATCGGGCAGGTGTACGCCAGTCCGATGCAGCGGGCCCTGCGCACCGCCGAACTCGCCGGCCTCGCGCCGCCGCAAGTAGACCCTGACCTGCAGGAATGGGACTACGGCGGCTACGAGGGCATCACCACGGCCGAGATCCGGCGCAGCAGGCCCGGCTGGTATCTGTTCCGCGACGGCGTCGCCCCCGGCCCCGCCGGGCACCCGGGGGAGTCGCCCGAACAGGTCGGGGCGCGTGCCGACCGGGTCCTGGCGCGGATCGCCCCGTACCTCGAGGGGGACGAGGGGGAGGTGGCCCTGGTGGCGCACGCCCACTTTCTGCGGGTGCTGACCGCCCGCAGGCTCGGACTCCCGGCCTCCGCGGGCGGGCTGTTCACGTTCGAGACCGGGGCGGTCGGCGTCCTGGGGACCGAGCACGGCCGGCCCGCGGTTCTCGCCTGGAACGCCCGGAGTCTGTGAGGAAGCCGGGGCCCCGGTGAGTCCGGTGCGAAGCCGGAGAGCGTGGGGCCGCAGTGCGCAGACGCCCGAGGTCTGCGCCGAGGGGCGGCGGGGCTCAGAGCGGCGGCCGGTCTTCCGTGTCGGGGCGGCGGCCGCTCGTACAGGGCCGCCGGCCGGCACCGTGCCCGGCGGCTCTCACGAACCCAGGGGATCGAGATGCAGGGGCTCGACCTTGCCCTCGATCAGGGCGCCCAGACCGTGGACGGCGCAGGTGCCGGGACGGTCCGCGATATGCACCGGCATGCTGGTGGCCTGCTGGAGCATCTGCTCCAGACCGGGCGTCAGGGCACTGCCGCCCGCAAGTATGATGCCGCGCTCCCCGAGATCGGCCACCAGGTCCGGCGGGCAGTTGCGCAGCACCGAACCGATGCCGTCGACGATCGCCGTCAACGGGGTGGTGATGGCCTTCAGCACCCGCTCGGTGTCCACACGTACGGAACGCGCCAGTCCGCTGACCACATCACGGCCGTGCACCTCGGTCGAGGACGCCTGCGCAGCGTCGCCGGACAGCATCGTCTGCAGCGGACGGACGGCCTGATTCGGCACCAGCAGCTCATGGTGCAGCCGCATGTGCTGGATCACCGCATGGTCGATGGCGTTGCCGCCCACCGGAACGGTCTCGGCGGCCACGACCGACCCCACGGAGAGCACCGCGACCTGCGTGGTGCCCGCCCCGCACATCACGATCATGGTCGCTTCCGGCTGCTCCACCGGCAGGCCGCAGCCGACCGCCGCCGCGAGCAGCGTGTCGACCAGCTCCACCCGCCGGGCGCCCAGCCCGGTGAGCGTCTCCACGGCAGCCCGCTGCGCCAGCGGCTCGCTGCCGTACGGCATGCAGACCGCGGCGCGTATCGACGGCTTGCGCCGCCAGGTCCTGCGCAGCTTGTCGCCGACCAGGTTGCGCAGCAGCCGCTGGGCCATGTCGATGTCCACGACCGTGCCGCCGGAGACCGGATGGACGACGCGGATGTAGTCGGGCGTGCGGCCGTCCATCACCTCGGCCTGCGCGCCGACGGCCAGCAGCGCTCCCGTACGGACATTGACGGCGGCCACCGACGGCTCGTCGACGATCAGTCCCTGGTTCTTGACATACACCCTCGTACGGGCCGCGCCGAGGTCGACGGCAACGGAGCAGCGCCGCAGCTGGGCGAGGCTTATGGTCATGGCGGATTCCTCCCCTAGGGGCAGGCATGCCCGATAGGTCGGTGTGCCCTATGGGCCGGGGTGGCCTGGGGCCGGTGTGGGTGGAACGTGCGCAAAGTCATTCCTGGCCATCGTGTGGCGAGCGCCCGTCACCTGCCCGTTGGGGAGGTCCGGTTGGGGGACACGGTGGGCCGGGTGGCGGTGGGCCGGCCCCCGGGCCGCAGGTCAGTCCACCAGCCGCTGGAAGAGCCCCCAGGTGAACTCCGCAACCAGCGCATGCGGCGCCGCATGCGGATCGGGATCGGGAACCGTACAGGCCAGCGCCAAGCGAGTGGGGGCACTGCCCTCCATCGGACGGGCCGGAGGGAAGGCGCGGACGACCTCGTCGACCGTGCAGGACCAGGGGGTGAGGTCCGCGGCCGTACGCAGGGCCGGGGCGGCGGCGCCGGGGGCGCGCACGAGCCAGGCGTTCCAGACGGTGCCGCGGGCGGCGGTGAGGATCTCGAACCGCAGATCGGGCCAGAGAGGGACCGGCCAGGTCAGGGCCTCGCAGGTCAGATCGCCGAGGCGGCGGGCGGTGACGTTCTCGGGGGCGCCGAGCAGCGCGCGGTAGGGCTGGAGTCCGCCGGGCGCGCGCGGGGCGTGCATCCGCGCCTGCCAGCGGCGGTTGGCCTCGCGCAGATCGGCCCGGGAAACACCCAGCGTGCGCAGCGCGTCCTCGACGAGGCCGGGCTGGTGGTCGGCCATGCGGCGGAGCAGTACGAGCTGGAAGGCGACGGGTCCGGGCAGGCCGGAGGCGGTGGCGGGGCCGGCTGGAGGGTCATTGTCAGTGGCGGGGTTCATGATGGACATGGTCGTGGAGATCACGGCCGCGGGGGTCGTTGCCGCGGGGTTCATGGCGGCCGTGCACGGGCGGGGCGTGCGCCGGGGAGGGAGCGGGACCGGGGCGGATGCCGGCGGGGAGGAAGAGCACGGAATTGACGTAGCGGCGGTGCGGGGCGAGGGAGCGGCGCAGCAGGCCGTGTTCGGCGACATGGGAGGTGCGGGACTGATGAGCGGGCAGATCGAAATCGGCCAGTGGCGTCCAGCGGCCGTGCGGCAGGACCCAGCCGCGATACCCACGGGCTGCCGTCCAGTCCAGGACGGGCGCCAGCGGCTGGATGCGCGTCTCCAACTCGATGAACAGCGCCGGGAGTTCACGCTCGATGGTGCGCGCCGCGCCGCGCAGGACCGCCAGCTCACCGCCGTCCACATCGATCTTGATGAGGGTGACGGAGCCCAGCTCCAGCGAATCCAGGGTCAGACAGGGCACATCCAGGGCGGTGCCGTGCAGTTCACGCCGCACCAGCGAGGAGACCCCGCGGTCGCCGCGGCCGTCCGGCGGCAGCCAGAGCGTGGCGCAGCCGGTGCGGTCGGAGGCCGCGGCCGGCACCACCTCCACATGCGGCGGGGTGCCGGACGCGATCAGCCGGGCCAGACGGGGGACGGGCTCGATGGTCACCACCCGCTCCGCGCGCCGGGCCAGCCGCCGGGTCCAGGGCCCGAACCACCCGCCCACGTCCACGGCCGTACCGCCCGGCGGACAGAAGTCGGCCAGCCGCCCGAGCTCGGGCTCGAACCGCGGGTAGAGCCCGGCCGCCAGCGCCGCCACCAGCCGGCCGGGCAGCCACCGCCCCAGCCGCGCGGCAAGCGTCACGACCGCACCTCCGGGCCGGGTGCCGGCCCGCCGGCCCGGTCGGAGGTGAGCCGACGGAGGATCTGCTCATGCTCGGCGTCGGTGACCTGTTCCCCGGAGGAGGGGAGGAGCTGCGGAATGCCGTCGAGAATCGGATAGCGGCGGCGCAGCCGGGGGTTGTAGAGCACGTCGTCGGGGACGAGCAGCGACAGCGGGCCCTTGTCGAGCGGGCAGGCGAGGATCTTCAGCAGCGGGTCATCGGGCTTCATGGCTCAACTCCGTAATGGCGGTGGAGGGTTCACGGTCGGACGGTTGCGGATGATTCGGGCCCTGTTGCGGACGGACCGGGGCCTGCGATGTACGGACCGGGGCCTGTGGCGGGCAGTTCGGGGCCTGTGGCGGACGCCTCGGGCGCGGGGGCGCCGGGGTGTGGGGTGCCGGTGCGGGGGGCTCGTGGCGGGGCAGGGCCAGGAGGACGGCCAGGGCGACGGCCGTGCCCCCGAGCCGTAGCGCCAGCCGCAGGGGATCGGCCGGCAGCGGTTCGCCGAAGGCCACGGTGCCGCAGGCGACGGTGAAGACGCAGGTGATGGTGGAGCAGACGGGGACGATGACCGAGGCCCGGCAGCGTTGCAGCGCGGTCTGGGACAGCACCAGCCCGGTGGCTCCGGTGAACAGGAGCAGGTAGGGGTACGGCGAGCGGAAGAGCTGGGCGACGGTGGCCGGGATGTGGTCGGTGGTGAGCAGGCCGGAGACCCCCTTGATGGCCAGCGAGCTCACGCCGTAGAGGAGGCCGACGGCCACCCCGTAGGGGACGCCCGCGGTCGGCAGGCGATGGCGGCGTCGGGCGCGCCGTTCCGCCGAGCCGTACAGCAGCAGCCCCGCGGCCAGCGACGGCAGTGCGATCGCGAGCAGCGTCGCGGGCGGAGCGGTGCGGGCGATGGTCCGGGCATCGCTGCCCTGGAGGGACGCGACGACCATCACCAGCGCCACGAGGATCGCCACGATGCTCTGCCGCTCCCGGCTGCTGGTCCGCTCGCCCAGCACCGCCGAGGACAGAAGCAGCAGCAGGACCAGGCCCGAGACGAAGATGCCCTGGGCGGCGGCGATGGGCAGGGTGCGGTACACGGCGAGCTGGGCGGCGAAGCCGGCGGCCAGGGCGAGCGAGCCGCCGATCCACAGCGGGCTGCCGAGGAGGTGGCGGACGACCCGGGCGGGCTGTCGCGTGCTGAGGGCGGGCAGCGCGGACAGTGCACGTTTCTCCAGCACGAAACCGGTGCTGTACAGGACGTTGGCGAGCAGCGCGGACGCCACGCCCCACCAGAGCATCGCTTGCTCCCTTCTGTGCGGCTTCTGTGCGGGCCTTTCGTGTGTGCGGGCCTTTCGTGCGGGTGCGTTCGTGTCTTCCCCGGGCCTTGCCTTGCCTCCCTGCCTCCTTCCTCTTCACGGCAACGATTACGGAGCGTGATTAGTTCCCGGCCTTCTGTAGTGGGCCTTCTGTTGCGGGCCGGCTTCTTCGGCGGGCGTGGGTGAGGAGGATGGAGGACAGGGACGGGAGGTGGCAGGCGGCGCGGTCGAGGGGGCGCAGGGGGCGGGGTACGTCGTGGTAGGGGGCTCCGGCAAGGCGCAGGACGTCGAAGCCGGAGGCGGTGAGGAAGCTGCGGAGGGCGCGGGCGGTGTAGAGGCGCAGATGGCCGACGACCTGGGTGCCGGGGCGGCCGTGGATATGACGCAGGCTCACCTCCGAGAAGACGGGCTGGATTCCGGCGAGCAGCAGTCCCCGGTTGTACCAGGCGGCCAGGTTGGGGGTGGAGAGCATCAGGTGGCCGCCGGGGCGGAGCACGCGGTGCAGTTCGTCCAGGGCGGCGTCGGGGTCGACGAGATGCTCGATGACCTCGCTGAAGAGAACGGCATCGGCCGAGCCGGTCGCGAACGGCAGCCCGCCGTCGGTCAGTTCACCGCGGATGGCATAAGGGATACGGGTCCCGGCGCGGCGCAGGGCGTCCTGGGACCAGTCGACGCCCACCAGACGGTGCCCGGCCAGGACCTGTGCCGCGGTGGCGGCCGCGGTGCCGTCGCCGCAGCCGATGTCCAGGATCGTCGCGGCCGGCGCCCCGGTGCGTACGGGGCCGAGCGCGCGGGCCAGGAGCTGGGCCTGGCGCCGGCTGCGCGCGGTGCCGGAGGCGACGGGGACTGCGGGGTCCTCGTAGAAGTCCCGCAGTCCGGCAGGCGGCCGGGCCGCGGCGCTGGTGGGGGTGGGGGTGGGGGTGCGGGGCCGGGGCGTCATCGGACGTCTCCTTCGGAGGCGGCGAGGGAGCCGGCGAAAAGGGCACCGAGCCGGGTGCCGGCCGCGTCGTCCAGGAGGGCGTGCGACCAGCGCAGGGCGAGCTGGATGCGGCCGCCGACCGAGACGGTGGTCACGGTCAGCCCCCGCGGCATCCGGGCCGGGGCGGAGAACCACACCGCGGTCGGCCGCCCGGCGTCGCCGAAGTCGAGCGGATAGGGGATACGGCCGATGTTGGACAGGAGGGTGGTGGAGGTCCAGGGGGCGGCGGCGGTGCGGAGTGCACGGGTGACCGCGCCCCGTACCCCGACGGGCAGCAGAGGGGCGGTCAACAGCCGTCCGGTCAGGCCGAGTTGATGGCCATGGGTGGACTTGAGGGCGCGGGTGCGGTCGGCCGTACGGCGCAGCAGCAGGGCGACCGCTCCGGGGTCGGGCGGGTCGGCCGCGAGCAGTTCGGCGTCCCGGCGCTCCTCCGGGCCGAAGCCCACCGTGACCAGCCGGGTGCCGTTCCCGATGGGCATCTCGCTGCCGCGCGGCCGGTCGTCCACGGGCATGGTGATGACCACGGGGGTGGTGGGCCTGCCGTGCAGCCGGTTCCATCGGGCGACCGTGAGCGAAGTGGCGACGAGAAGCTGGTCGTTGACGGTGTACGGCGCCTGGCCGTCGATCCGGGCGGGTCTGGCCGGGACGGGCAGTTCAGTGATCAGCATGCCGTTGGTGCGCAGCGGTATGCCGTGGGCAGGCCCGTCGGCAGGCGTCGGCGTGGCGTTGTCGGGGGCGATCCGGGCCGGGCGGGTGAGGCGGTGCCCGGTGGCCGGGGCGTTGCTGTCGGGGCGGGCGGCGGCAGCGGGGCGGCCGGACTGGTGCGTACGGGGCCCGATGGCGCGTACGGGCGGCGGGGCGGGGGAGTTGTCGGCGCCGCCGTACAGCTCGGCGGCGGTGGCCAGCACGCGGAGGCAGGCCGGGCCGTCCAGCGCGGTGTGGTTGAGGGTGAGGAGCAGCACGGTGCCGCTGGCCGCGTCCGGGCCGTGCTCGATCACCTCGAGACGGACCGGGGGCGAGGCGTCCAGGGGCGGGCAGTCGGTGAGGGCGCGCTCCCGGGCGCGTACGAGGGCGTCGGGGCCCGGGGGCGGGAAGACGACCGGGTCCGCGTCCGGGGCGGCGGTGAGCTGCCATTCGTAGCGGCGCCGCCACCAGTGGGCCGGGGCCTGGCGCATCAGGATGCGGGGGTGGCGGAGGAGCGCCTGGTGGAACGCGGTGCGCAGGCGGTCGTGGTTGGTCCGGCCCGGGAGGTGCACCTCGATATGGACGGTCTCCGGTTCGTCGTCCTGGAGGCAGTGCCGGGAGATTTCGTCGACGACGGGAAAGGGGACCCGGGTGAGGGTGGGCCGGCGGGCCGGGGCACCGGTGGGGGCGGTGTCCCGGCCGTCCGGCTCCTGCCGGGGTGGCTGGTGCAGTGCGGTCATCGGTCGGTTTCCTCCCCGTTGCGCGGCGGCCCGGCGGGCCGCCGCCGGTCGGCCCAGTGGGGGCCGCCGCCCGGTGCCCGCCCCCTGGCCTGGATGGGTCGCCCGACGGGCCCGGACGGTCCGTCGGGCCCGGGCCGTGCCGGGTCCCGGTCGCGCCGGGGGAGCGGGGGCAGGGCCGTCGGGGCCGGTGGGGCATACGGGGCGTCCCCGGGACCGGGATCCGCACCGGCGGCCGCGTCCGTCCGGGACACCCCCGGCACCGTCACCACCGCCGCCGCCAGCGCCACCAGCGCCAACCCCTGCGCAACGGCACTGAACGCCCCCCGGTCCGCGGCGACCGGCTCACCCGCCCCGACGGCCGCCGTGAGGCCGGCGCCCGCCATGGCCGCGAACGCGACCGGGGCCAGCAGCCGCTGCCGGAACCGCGCCACCACCGCCAGCAACGGCACCACCACCGCGAACGGCCCGGAAGCCATGGCCACCACCGCGGTGAGCGCCACCACGCCCAGCACCCACGACGGCGCGGGCGGCGCCACCGGGGCGGGCGGCGGGGTGCGCGGGGTGCGCCGCACCAGAGCCGAGGCGATGAGCAGCAGCACGCCCGCCGCTCCGCCGATCAGCCCCAGGTCGTAGACGGCCGCCGGGGCGTAGGACAGTTCGACGGTGCCGCCCGCGCCGGCCGGGACGAGGAAGCCCTGCTGCCAGCCGTCCAGCCGCACCGGGGTCAGCGCCCGCCCGTCGAGGGTGGCCTGCCAGCCGTCGTTGGCGTTCTCGTACATCTGCAGATAGACGGCCCGGCCGCGGCCGACGGAGACCGTACGGTGGTCCCCCGCCCAGTCCCTGACAGTTGTCCTGCGAGGGGACGCAGCCCGGTCGGGGGCCGTTGTGTGCCCCCTGCTCAGCGTCACGTCCGTCAGGGCCAGCGGGCCCTGGTCGCCCGCCTCGACCCGGTGCCGCCCCGACGGCAGCTCCAGCCGCCCGTCGCGCTGCTCCCCGGCGCACAACTGCACGGTGACCGGGCGCCGTTCGGTGAGGTCACGCAGGTCTCCCGAGGCCTTGGTGGCGTGCAGCACGCCGTCGACCGCGAGCATCGGGCCCTGGCCGCAGCCGAGCGAGAAGCGCTTTCCGGCGGGGGGCCGCGGGGTGCGGTATGCATCGAGCGCGGGGAGGTAGACCTCGCTGAGCCCGACCGGCAGTTGCAGGGCCTGTCCCGCGACCGGGTTGTGCAGGGTCAGCGGTTTGACCTTGCTGATGGTGATGTCGAGGCGGTCGGTGGTGATCGGGTCGAAGCGGGCCTGGCCGTTCTCGTCGACGCCGGCGGTGGCCGCCCCGTCCGGCGAGTTGACCAGGATCTGTTCGGGCCGGGTGGAGATGCCGCCGGCCGCGGCCAGCACGATCTGGTCGATCTTCTTCTTGCCCGGCCAGCGGAGGTGCAGGGTGGGCCGGTCGCCCGCGATCCAGGCGGTGGTCAGATCGCCGTCGACGAGATTGCGCGGGCTGAGCGACTGGCCGAAGCCGAAGCTGGTGGAGTCGGCGGTGGCGGTGATCCGGTCCTTCTGTTCGGGGGCGATCCGGTCCAGCAGCCGGTCGAGTTCGGTGCCGGGGACGGCCAGCGCCGTGCCGGAAACGGTGTAGGACGCGCCGGCGTCCGTACGGAACTGGCGGTGCAGGCCGACCTCGGCGGAGACCGGGGAGAGGCCGCCCGGGTCGCTGCCCCGGTGCAGGGAGAAGGTCTCGGCGGGCGCGCCGGTCCTGCTCCCCTGACCGGAACTCGGCGTGCCGTTGCGGGAACTCTGCGCATCCGCCGGGAGTTGAAGAAGACGAGTGACCTGGACGCCGGGTACGGAGATCTCGCGGAAGCCCGCACCGGAGAGCCCCGCCCGCGGTGTCTGGGAGCCGAGGATGGTGAGCTTCAGCCAAGTCGTCGTCCCGGCCGGTGCCTTGACCTGCTGTTGCGTGCCGTCCGGCCGCAGCGGGCTCTCGGCGCTGCCGCGGTCGGTCTGTATCCGTACGGACGTCGGGGCGGCCCGGAGACCGTCGCCGGGCAGCGGGGTCAGGGAGAGCGAGGACGGAAGGGAGACGGGCTTGGTGAAGGCGATACGTATCCACTGACCTACGGGGTCGCCCGCGCTGCCCTCCGCCCAGGCGGTGTCCGGGTTGCCGTCGAAGGCGTTCACGGGGTCGTACTGGGGGAGGTGGAAGAGCCAGTTGCCGCTGGTGGAGGCGGTGACCGAGGAGGCGCCGCGGAGCACGGCCGTGGTCTGGTGCTCGATGCCGGAGGCCGGCAGGATCTGCCGGGGCGGCCGGCCGGGGTCCTGGACGCTGTCGGGGTGGTTGGTCTCCCCGGCCGTGTACGTATACGACGTATTGCTGTTGACCAGGCCGAAGCGGGTGTCGGCGCGGCGCAGGCCGTCGGCGGTCAGCTGGAGCGGCACGGTGCCCAGGCCCGGGTGGTGGTCACCGGTCAGCACGGTGGGCCGGTTGCGCAGCGTGGGGTCGGCGGACAGCTGGAGCAGGGCTTCGGGGCCGCCGCTGAGCTGTGCGGTGTCGGCGACGGGCTTGGCGGTGACCGGGCCGGGCTCCGGGGTGTTTGCCGGCCGGTAGATCTCGACCGAGCGCTGGCGCGGATAGAGGCCCTGGATCTGCAGCGGCGCCCCGGCGGGGATCCGGCCGCTGGTGGTGAGCGGTCCGAAGGCGGCGGCCTTGCGGTAGCCGGAGGCCTCCAGGGTGCGTTTGACGGTCCCCGGCGGGACGTACCCGATCTGGTCCGGGTCGAGATCGTTGCGTACGACGACGTCATGGATGCCCGCCCGGCCCAGGTAGTCGCGCAGGCCGGGGACTTCGGCGCCGGTCATCAGGGCCTGTTCGACGGCGTCCAGGGTGCGGCGGGCGCCGGGGGTGCCGAAGGGGACGAAGTCGCGCTGCGCCCAGGGGGATGCGGCGAGGACGTCGAGGGGTTCGTCGATGGGGGAGCCCCAGGTGTAGATGCCATGGGCGGTGGCGGGGACGACCAGGGCGCGGCTGTGGGGGCTGTGGGCCCTGAGCCAGCCCGCGGTGCGTTCCCAGTGGCCGGGCAGCTTGGTGAAGGCGCCGGGCTGGAGGACGGTGCCGGTCAGGAAGGGGAGGGCGAGGGCGGGGAGGAGCAGTACGGCGGTCAGGAGGGGGAGCCGGCGGCGGGAGGGGATTCGGCGGGTGCCGCGTCCTTCGGTGACGACCGTGAGGAGGTGTGCCAGCCCGAGGGTGAGCGCCAGGGCCAGACCGGGGGTGAATTTGTAGATGTTGCGGAACGGGCGCAGCCAGCCGTTCAGCCAGTCCTGCCACAGCCCGTGGGCGGGGCCGCCCAGGGCGCCGCCGTATCCGGCCAGCGCGATCAGCGCGACGGCGAGCACGGTCAGCAGCAGCCAGCGGCGTTCGGGCAGATCGCGGCGGGCGAGACCGGCCAGCCCCAGAGCGGCGGCCAGGGCCGAGCCCAGCACCGCGAACCAGTTGGCCGTCATGGTCCAGCCGGCCGGCAGCCAGGGTTTGCCGAAGTTGAGGTAGCCGACCCAGTTGCCGGCGCCGCGCAGCAGCTCGGTGGCGGACATGGTGCCGGTGGTGGTGTCCGCCTGCTCGATGAACGGCATGAAGTTCTCGCCGTGGATGCCCAGGAGGAGGAGCGGGACCACCCACCAGGCGGTGGCCAGGACGACGCCCGGCAGCCACCAGGCGAGGAGCTTGCGGCGGCGTGGCCCGGTACGGGAGAGCAGGTAGAGGCCGGCGGGTAACAGCGAGGCCAGCGTCGAGGCCGCGTTGACGCCGCCCATGAAGGGGATCAGCAGCGCCGAGCGGGTGGCCGCGATACGGGCGCTGAGCTGCGGGTTCGTCAGGGGCAGCAGGACCCAGGGGAGCAGTGCGCCGGGGAGCGCGGCGGCGGAGGTGGAGCCGATGACGATGGTGAAGGTGGGCCACAGGGCGTAACAGGCGGCGGCGAGCAGCCGGGTGGGCGGGGTGCCGAAGCGCAGCCGTTCGGCCAGCCGCAGCGCGCCCCAGAAGGCGGCCGTGACGATCAGCGACATCCACAGCCGTTCGGCCAGCCAGACGGGGAGATGCACCAGATGCGTCACGCCGTAGTACGGGAGGGCGGGGAAGGCGTAGCCGAAGTACTGGTCGGCGATACCGCCGAAGCCCGCCCGGTCGTGCCACAGCTGGGCCAGGTCGCCGAGGAACTTCCAGGGGTCGGTGGTGACCCCCAGCTTGGTCTCGAACGTCATCTTGCCCGGTGCGGGAGCGAGGAACCCGGCCAGGGTGACCGCCCAGAAGGCGAACAGCCAGCGCATGCGGCGGGGTTCGCCCGGTGGCGGGCCGGCCGGGGACGGCGTCGGTGTGCCGCCGGTGCCGGGCGATCCGGGGGACGGGGAGAGCCGCAGGGTCTGGGTCATGGCAACCGCCGGAGGATGAGGAGAAGGTTCCAGGTGGCGACTTCACGGACCCCCGGGAGGCGGGGGATGGTCTCGGCGAGGAACGGCGCATAGCGGGAACGGGCCGTCAGGACGGCGACATCGTCGCGGGCACGTACCTGGCGCAGGGTGCGTCCGATGTGGAGGGCGAAGAGGTTCTCGCCCAGGGTGTGCTTGGCGGGCCGGCCGGTGCGCCGCCGGTAGCGGGCGCGGGCCCGTTCGGCGCCCAGGTAGTGCCAGGGCGCCGTCTCGTGGCCGCCCCAGGGGGACAGCCAGTTGGTGAAGGAGACATAGATCAGGCCGTCGGGGCGGGTGACCCGGATCATCTCGCTCAGAAACGTCCCCGGGTCGGCGACATGCTCCAGGACGTTGGAGGAGAAGCAGATGTCGGCGGCGCCGTCGGCGAGCGGCAGCAGATAGCCGTCGGCGACCACCGCACCGTCGGGCACCCGTCCGCGCGCGTGCAGCTCCGCCGTGTCGGGCTCGAAGAGCAGGCCCGTGGCGCCGCGCCGCCGGAACTCCTCGGTGAAGTGACCGCTGCCGCCGCCGACATCGGCGACCACCGCGCCCTTCAGCGGGGCATGGCGCTCCACCTGGTCGGCGGCGTCCCGGGCGAGCAGCGTGTAACAGTGTTCCGGTTCGCTCTGCTCCCGCAGGAAGGCGCGGAAGAGCGTGTAGGACCTGCGCAGCGAAGGGTCGCGCACGGGGGCCTCACCGCCCGGGGAGAGCGGTGAGGAACGCCTCCGCGGCGACCGCCCGGAAGTCGGCGACCGTATGGCTCCACCGGAAGCGGGCGGCGCGTTGTTCCGCCGCGAGTCCCAGGGCGTCCCGGCGGCGGGCGCTGAGCGCGAGGGTGCACCAGTGCGCGGCGAACGCGCTCTCACCGCGGGCCAGCAGCCCGGTGACACCGTCCTCGACGGAGTCCCGTAGCCCCGGGATGTCGAAGCCGACCGTGGGCGTACGGCGCGCGGCGGCCTCCATGACCACCAGCCCCCAGCCCTCCACCACCGAGGGGTGCAGCAACAGCCAGGCGGAGCAGAGGAGTTGATGCTTGCGCTGTTCGGAGATCCGGCCGGTGAAGGTGACGCCCGGACCGGCCGCCGCGGCCAGCCGCGCCCGCTCCGGGCCGTCGCCGACGATGACCAGGCGTCCGCCGGTCACCGGGCGGACCCGCTCCCACAGGCGCAGCAGCAGATCGATCCGCTTGTATTCGACGAGCCGGCCCATGGCCAGGAAGAGCGGTTCGGGGTCCTTGGGTGCGAGCGGTCCCGGCTCCTCGACGCCGTTGTGGACGAGGCGGATACGGTCCCGCTCCACCCCGAGCGCCCGCAGCGCGGACGCGGTCGAGCCGGAGACGGCGACCAGCAGGTTACGGCGGTGGGCCCCGGCCAGCGCCCAGTGCTCCAGCCTGCGGCCGAGCCGGGCGGCGGGTCCCGGATAGCGCATCCCCCACAGGTCCGTATGGACGTGGTTGACCAGGCACAGGGTCGGGCCGCGGTGCCACAGCGGCGCCAGATACGGCATCCCGTTGCACACCTCGACCAGCAGATCGCAGTCGCCGGCCCGGCGGGCCAGCCGACGGGGCGCGCGCAGGAAGTGACCGGCGTCGCCGCCCGCCGAGACGACCCGGTAGCTGCGTTCGACGGGGGTACCTCCCTGCTCGAGCGGAGCCGAGAGCTTGGGGGCGGGCCCGCCGCACAGCAGGGTGACCTCGTGGCCGTGCGCGGTGAGCCCGTCGGCGATCCTGTCCACCAGGAGCTCGGAGCCGCCGGCGGCGGGGTTGCCCAGGTCGCGGCGGGCGAGAAAGACGATACGGCGGGGGAGCGGGGGCGGCCCGGAGGGGGACGGGCCGAAGGGGGAGGGGGCGGAGGGGGTCCCGAGCGGCGGGGACGGCTGCACGGGTGGCGGGGACGGTTGTACGTGCTGGGGCATGGGCGCTCCAACTCGTCTCAGGGTGCGGTACCAGCGGTGGGGGACGTACTGCGTGCTGAGGAGTGCGAGGCGGTGCGGGGGCGGTGCACGTGCGGTGGTGCAGGTCCGGTGGTGCAAGTCCGGTGGTGCCGGTGCGGGTGGTGCCGGTGTGGGGTGGACAGTTTTCGCCGCGCCGTGCGCCAGGGCTACTCACCGGAGTGACAAAAACCCGGACCCATTGGGCTGACGGTTCATCACTTCGCTCAGGACCGGCCGCCCGGTCGCCTCCCCAGCACCACCAGCACCACCCCGATCAGCGCCAGCACCCCGCCCGCCGCCGCGGACCCCACCGGCAGCACCCCACTCACCAGCGCCAGCTTTTCGCTGTCGGCCTGCGCCAGCCGCACCTGCGCCCGCTGCGTCGCGGGCGTGAACCGCAGATGCTCACCGCGCAACAGGGTCACCGCATCGCGCCGGCCACCGGGGGCCCGCAGCGTCTTCAGCGGCGAGATCGCGGCGTCGATGATCCGGCCCGTACGGCGGTCGGCGACCAGCTCGATCCCGGAATTCGCATACCACTCCTCGGCCTGGATCTGCCCCTGCCGCGGCCGGCCGACGAGCCTGCCCGGCACCTGCCGGCTGCCCGTCCTGGCGGCCGGCACCGTCCCCGTGAAGCGATACCCCGTATACCCCTGGACCGTCTTCGTACCGGCGTAACGGAGCGGCACGGCGGCCCCCAGGGTGTTGTCCCACCAGCGGTAACTCCTCTTCTCCAGATCGAAGGGGAACTTGAGGTAGGCATCGCCGTCGAACCGGGCCGGGGCCTCCTCGCAGCAGTGCACCGGCGCATTGGTGCGCCGGTCGGTGACCCAGCGCTCGGTGGTCCACTGGAACGCCTTACGGGGATCCCGCAGCGCCAGCGTCTTCGGGGTGTCGACCGTCGTGGACACATCCCACACCGCCCGTCCGCTGCGCTCGCTCGCCGCGACATCGCCCAGCACATGCCGGGTGATGGTGATCTTCTGCCGTCGCACGGTCCGCAGCGCGTCGGTGTCGAAGTAGCTGCCGGTGCCGGTGAAGACGGTGGTGACATCGACATCGACCGGTGTGACCTTGGCCCGAGGGGCGACGTACCAGGCCAGCAGGGGCGCCAGGACCAGCAGAAAGACCCCGAGCCCCAGCAGGACCAGCGAGCGGGGCGAGGCGGTGGCAGAGGCGGTGGCGGGGGTGGCGGGATTTCCGGATTCGGGCATACGGGCACTCCTGGAAGCGGTGAAAGGAACACGCTCTGGTGCACGTGCGGCGGCGCCGGAGAGACCCTGGGCGCCATGGGCCGGGAACGTAAGCGAACCCTTGACAGTGCGTCAATGCCCTTCCACACTCGGCAGGCACCACGAACTGCCGTGGTGCCGCGCTGTGGGACGCGGCACCGAGCAGCCCGTTCCCCGCGGTCCGCCCGTCCTGGCCCGCCCGGCGCCCGACCCGTGCACCCGGTCCGTACGCCCCGGGCCGCGCCGGGTGCCGTACCTGCCCCGACGGGGACCGGCCAGGATCCCCGGCACCGACGAAGGGTTCGCCGCGCCATGCACCGGACGCTCGCCGCCGCACTGACCGCACTGGCCGCCGCCGCGCTCGCCGTCGGCGCCGCGCTGGGCATCGTCGCGGCCCTGGACGCCACCCCCGAGCAGCCCAATGTGCCGCTGGTGACCTTCGGCCGGACCGGCGAATAGGGGCCGGGTATGCGGAGAAGGGCCAGGACATGGTGACCGCCGTACGCTCCGCCTGGCGGGAGGTCCCGCCCAGCCACGTACGGCGGTTCGCCGCCCTCGCCCTGGACGAGGTGCCCGCGCTGGCCGAGGACATCCTGCGCGAGATCCGCCGCCAGTTCCCCCAACTCCCCCTGATGCCCGACGAGTTCGGGGAGTCACGGGCCCTCGTCGGCATCCGCCAGTCGCTCGAGCACTTCGTCGAGCACATGACGGCGGGCCTCGACGGTCCGCATGTCCACCCGCAGGTCTTCCAGGAGTTCGGCCGCGGCGAAGGCATCCAGGGCCGCAGTCTGGACGCCCTCCAGGCCATCTACCGGCTCGGCGTCAAACTCGCCTGGCGCCGGCTCGCCGAGATCGGCCAGCAGGTCGCCATCCCGGCACCCGCGATGTACGAACTCGCCGAGTCGGGCTTCGAGTATCTCGACGGACTGGTCGCCGAATCCGTACGCGGCTACGCCGAGGCCGCCGCCCGCCAGGCCGGGGAACGGCTGCGGTTGCAGCGCCGGCTCATGGAGCAGCTGTTCGCCAGCCGCGGCGGCGGGCGGCCCCGGCCGGGGCGTACGGGGCCGGCCGGGCCGTTCTCCACGCTCGCCGAGCGCGCCGCCCGGATCGGCTGGCCGCTGCCCGAACGCGTCGCCGTCGCCGTCCTGCTGCGCCCGGCCCGCGAGGCGGTGGCGCCCGCCGTCGCCGCCGACGTCCTGCTGGACATGGAGAGCGAACGGCCGCGGATGGTGGTGCCCGAACCGGACGCCCCCGGGCGGCGCGAACTGCTCGCGCGCGCCGCGGCCGGCTGGTCGGGCGCCATCGGACCCGCCGTACCGCTGCTGGACGCCGCCAAGTCGCTGCGCTGGGCCGGGGCCGCGGTCGATCTGATGGAGCGCGGACTGCTGCCCGCGGGCGAGCTGCTGCAGTGCACCGAGCACACCGAGGCGCTGGTCCTGCTGCCCCCCGAGGAGCTGATCGAGGACCTCACCCGCCGCCGCCTCGCCCCGCTGACCCGCTGCGGGCCCACCCACGCCCGCCGCCTCGCCGAAACCCTGCTCGCCTGGCTGGAAACCCGCGGCGGCGCCCCCGAGGTGGCCGCCCGGCTCGGCGTCCATCCCCAGACCGTGCGCTACCGGCTGCGCCAGATACGGGAGCTGTGGGGCGGCGAGGTGGACGATCCGGACCGCCGGTTCGAGCTGGAGCTGGTGTTACGGGCCCGGAGGTTACGCGGGGAGCTCGGCTGACGGTCCCGGCCCCGCCGCCGTCCGGCGCCCGGCCACCACCTCCATGCCGTCCAGGAGCCGCGCCAGCCCGAACTCGAACACCGTCTCCAGCGTCACCACACCCTCCCCGGCCCCGTCGATCCCCGCGTACATGGGGTACGAACCGGACCGGAGAATGCCCTCGAACGCCGGCTCCATGGACGCCATCCACTGGTTCCGGTCCATCCCGGTCTCCTGCTCGGCCTCCAGGTCGTCCTCGAAGCCGGCGGCGGTGGACCGTACGTAGTTCAGCAGCGTCACGGCCATATGGATCAGCGTCACCGGATCCACCCCCGCGACCCGCGCCATCGTCCACTCGATCAGCGCCATCGCCCGCGGCATCGGCTGCGGCCGGGTGATCGACAGATACTGCGCCAGCCACGGATGCCGCTGGTAGAGCGCCCACTGCAGCCGCGCCCCCGCCTCCATCCGGTCCCGCCAGCCCTCCGGCGCCGGATCGGGCAGCCGGACCTCCGCGAACGCCGCGTCCGCCATCAGCAGCACCAGGGCCTCCTTGTTCGCCACATGCCGGTAGAGCGCCATCGAGGACACCCCGAACTCGGCGGCGACCCGGCGCATCGACAGCGCCCGCAGCCCCTCGGCGTCGGCGACCTTGATCGCCGCCCGGACGACGCGGTCGCGGTTCAGCCCGGTGTCGGTGTCGCGCGGCCGGCGCCCGCGGGGCGGTTCGGTGCGGGCGGCCCGCTGCGGCTCGGCCACGACGGTGCCCACGCCCGGCACGGCCCGTACGGCCCCCTCCTGGCGCAGCGTCGTCAGCACCTTGGTGGCGGTCGCCATCGCCACCCCCCACTCCTGGGTGATCCGTCGGGTCGAGGGCACCCGGTCGCCCGGCGTCAGCTCGCCGGAGTCGATACGGCGCCGGATCTCGGCGACGATCCGGCGGTAGGGCGGCGGAGCGGGCTCGTCCACGGGGCGACCTCCGTACTAGTGCACTAGAGCGGTTGAGGGACGGTTCAGTGGCTCCAAGGGTAGCAGTGCAGCCGCTTTTCACGCCGCCGCGCTAGCTGGGTGCACTAGTGTGATGCACGACCAACGCCCTTTTCCTGCTTCATGTTTGCACGGTAAGCGTCCGCTGCTTACGGTGCCAGCATGACGTTTACTTCGTACACACCTCGGGCCGGCCGCCGGGAGTGGACCGCCCTCGGTGTCCTCCTGCTGCCCTGCCTCCTCGTCTCGATGGACGTGTCGGTGCTCTACTTCGCGGTGCCGTTCCTGACCGCGGAACTCGAACCGAGCAGCGTCCAGCAGCTGTGGATCCTGGATGTCTACGGCTTCGTCCTCGCCGGCCTGCTGATCACCATGGGCGCGCTGGGCGACCGCATCGGCCGCCGCAAGCTGCTGCTGTCCGGCGCCCTCCTCTTCGGCCTCGCCTCCGGGATCGCCGCGTATGCGCAGAGCGCCGGAATGCTCATCGCCGCACGGGCGTTGCTCGGCGTCGGCGGCGCGACCCTGATGCCGTCCACGCTCGCCCTGATCCGCAATCTCTTCCACGACGCCAAGCAGCGCGGCAAGGCGATCGCCATCTGGTCGGCGGCCACGATGGGCGGGATCGCGGTCGGTCCGGTGCTCAGCGGGGCGCTGCTGGAACACTTCTGGTGGGGCTCGGTGTTCCTGATCAACACCCCGGCGATGGTGCTGCTGCTGGTCTGCGGGCCGCTGCTGCTCCCGGAGTTCAAGAACCCCGCGGCGGGGAGCTTCGACCTGCCCGGCTCGCTCCTCTCCCTCCTCGCCATGCTGCCCTGCGTCTACGGCATCAAGGAGATCGCCCGCAACGGCCTGACGGCGCTGCCCGTCATCGCCCTGGTCATCGGCCTGCTGGCCGCCGCGGCCTTCGTCCGCCGGCAGCGCACCGCCCGCCATCCCATGCTCGACCTGGAGCTGTTCCGGCACCGCGGCTACAGCGTCTCGGTGCTGATGAACCTGCTGGCGATGTTCGCGCTGGTCGGCTGCGCGGTCTTCTTCACCCAGTATCTGCAGTCCGTACGGGGCATGAGCCCGCTCGAGGCCGCGTTGTGGAACCTGGTGCCGACCCTCGCGGTGGGCGGGATGGCGCCACTGGCCGCGACGCTCTCCCGGCGGATGGACCGGGCGTACGTCATCGGCCTGGGGTTCGCCATCGCCGCCGGCGGCTTCGCCTGGCTGTCCGGGCTCGAACCGGGCTCGACGCTCTGGTACGTCATGGTCGCCTCGTCGGTCTATGCCGCGGGCCTGATGATGGTGATGTCGCTGAGCAACGAACTGGCCATCGGCGTCGCCCCGCCGGAGCGGGCCGGCTCCGCCTCGGCGGTGCTGCAGTCGGGCACGGAGCTGGGCGGTGCGCTGGGCATGGCGATCCTGGGGACCGTCGGCAGCGCGCAGTACCGGTCCGGCATCGGCGATTTGCTGCCTGCCGGGCTTCCCGCGGCGGCGGCCGATGCGGCGCGCGAGACGCTGGCGGGTGCGGCAGCGGTGGCCGGGCAGCTGCCGGGCCGGGCGGGCGCGGCGCTGCTGACCGCGGCCCGCGCGGCCTTCGTCGACGGGATGCACGCGGCGGTGCTGGGTGCGGCGGGTGTGATGGTGTGCGCGGCGGTGCTGGCGGTGGCGCTGTTGCGGCGGGTGCGGACCGCGGAGGGCGCGGCCGTTACGGATCCGGCCGTTACGGATCCGGCTGCCGGAACCGCGGCGCCGGCTCCCGGGGCCACCGTCAGCTGAAGTCGAACTCCCCGGTACGGGTCCGCTTCAGCTCGAAGAACTTGTCGTAACCGGCCAGGAGGCGGGCGCCGTCGAAGACCCGTACCGCCTCCTCGCCCCGCGGAATCGCCATCAGCACCGGGCCGAAGAACGCGACCCCGTCGATGTGGATGGTCGGGGTGCCGACGTCCTCGCCGACCGGGTCCATCCCCTGGTGGTGGCTCTTGCGCAGCGCATCGTCGTACGCCTCCCGCCCGGCGGCGAGGGCCAGCTCGGCCGGCAGACCGACCTCGGCCAGCGCCTCCTCGATGACGGTGGCGGTGTCCTCGCGGCCGTGGGTGTGGATCCGGGTGCCGAGCGCGGTGTACAGATCGCGCAGCACCTTCTCGCCGTGCTCCTGGGCGGCCGCGATGCACACCCGCACCGGGCCCCAGCCCGCCTCCAGCAGCGCGCGGTACTTCTCGGGCAGATCCTCGCGGCCCTCGTTGAGCACCGACAGGCTCATCACCCGGAACCGGAGGTCCAGGTCGCGGTGGCGTTCGACCTCCAGGATCCAGCGGGAGGAGATCCAGGCGAACGGACAGATCGGGTCGAAGTAGAAGTCGACGGTGTGGCGGGTCTGGGGGCTCTGGGACGTCATGCGGATCAGGTTAGAGGGCATCCGGGCCGGTCACCTGGGACATTCACGCCCGCCGTTCCTGGGCCAATCCGCCTCCGGTACCCACTCCGCCTCCCGTCGCCTGCTCCGCCGCTATCTCCTCCGGCTCCGGTGCTATGCCCAGCATCCGCTGGAGCAGCTGCTTGAGCAGGGTGCGCTCGGCGACGGTCAGCTGGCCCAGCGGCTCGCGCGCGAAGTCGAGGGAGGCACGCAGCCGCTCGGCCGTACGGGTGCCTTCGGTGGTCGGCGCGGCGAGCTTGATCCGGCGGTCGGCCGGATCGGGCCGGCGCTCGACCAGACCGCGGGACTCCAGGCGGTCCACGATCCCCGTGACGTTCGAGGGCTCGCACTTCAGCCGCTGGGCGACCTTGCGCATGGGCAGCGGCTCTATGTGGAGCAGGCTGAGCACCCGCGCCTGCGCGCCGGTCAGGGCGTGCTCGGCGGCGGCGTGCTCGTATTCCTCGTGGTAACGGGCGACGACGGTGCCGATGAGATCGACGACCTCGACGGTCAGGGAGTCTGCGCGCGTTGTCATGCCCCTAGGGTACCCAATTGCTTGACAACATGAAACATCGATGCTCATCATTGTTTCAGTACCTGAATCATTTGGGTATCTGAAGTACATCCGAGTTCCGAGGCGCCGACCACTGACGTCCGAGGCGCCGAGGCGCCGACCTGCCGATGTACCGAAAGCACCCTGCAGAATCTGGAGGACCGCGCTGATGTCCGCACTTCCCGCAACCGGCCGCGAATGGCACCTCACCGCCCGCCCGCACGGCTGGCCCACCCCGGACGACTTCGCCCTGCGCGAGGCCGCGGTCCCCGAGCCCGCCGAGGGCCAGATCGTGGTCCGCAACCGCCACTTCTCCGTCGACCCGTACATGCGCGGCCGGATGAACGACGTGAAGTCCTATGTCCCGCCCTTCCAGCTGGATGAGCCCATGGACGGCGGCGCGGTCGGCGAGGTCATCGCCTCCCGCTCCGAGAAGTTCGCCGTCGGCGACCACGTCCTGCACGGCCTGGGCTGGCGCGAGTACGCGGTCCTGGACGCGGCGCGCGCCACCAAGGCGGACCCCGCGCTCGCCCCGCTCTCCGGCTACCTCGGCGTCCTGGGCATGACGGGCCTGACCGCCTACGCCGGCCTCCTGGAGGTCGCCTCCCTCAAGGAGGGCGACGTCGTCTTCGTCTCCGGCGCCGCGGGCGCGGTCGGCAGCCAGGTCGGCCAGATCGCCAGGCTCAAGGGCGCCTCGCGCGTCATCGGCAGCGCCGGCTCGGACGAAAAGGTCAGGCTCCTGGTCGAGGAGTACGGCTTCGACGCGGCCTTCAACTACAAGAACGGCACCCCGGTCGCCGAGCAGCTCAAGAAGGCCGCACCCGACGGCATCGACGTCTACTTCGACAACGTCGGCGGCGAGCACCTCGAAGCGGCCATCAGCTCCCTGAACGTGCACGGCCGGGTCGCCATATGCGGCATGATCTCGCAGTACAACACCACCGAGCCGCCCGCGGCACCGCGCAACCTCGCCCTGGTGATCGGCAAGCGGCTGCGCCTGCAGGGTCTGCTCGTATCGGACCACAGCGCTCTCCACCCGCAGTTCGTCCAGGAGGTGTCGTCCTGGGTGCGCTCGGGCGAGCTGAAGTACAGCGAGACGACCGTATCCGGCATCGAGAACGCCGTCGACGCGTTCCTGGGCATGCTCCGCGGTGAGAACACCGGAAAGATGATCGTGAGCCTCGACGCCTGACGCCACGTCAGGATCAGGGGCAGGCCTGGGGGTTCTCCGAGCCGCCTCGGAGAACCCCCGCCGCGGTGCACGGGGTGCCTGCCCTTACCTGGGAGGTAATCGCCGGTCCGCCCCGGTGCGGGCAAGGATGACGCTCTCCCCGCGTCAGGCCTGACGCGGCTTCCCGACCAAAGGGGCACCCATGCCGTCACCCGCCGCCACCCCCGCGCCCGCCGCCACCCGCGCTGTGGTGGAGGAACTGCTGCGCCGCATCGGCGAGGGCGACGCCGAGCGCATCGCCGAGCTGTACGCGGAACGGGCCGACTGGAAGCTGGACTGGCCGGAGGACGAGCACGGCCGCACCGCCACCCCCTGGATCCGCCACCGCTCCACCCGCGCCGACGCCGCCGCGCACTACCGTGAGCTTGCCGAACACCACATACCCGGGCAGGCGGCCACGGAGATCGAGCGCATCCTCGTCGACGGCGGCGACGCCGTCGTGCTCGGCGAAATCCGTCAGACCGCCCGCCCCACCGGCCACGCCTACCGCGCCCGTTTCGCCCTGCACCTCACGGTCGACAACGGCCTCATCACCCGTCACCACGTCTACGAAGACAGCCTCGCCGTCGCCCGGGCGTTCGCTCCCGGGGCGGGGGAGGAGGACCGGCGGCGCGGGCGTGGCTGACGGAAGTCCCCGAGGCGGGTCTGCGGGCGCCCACACCCCGTCCCCCCGCCCCCTTGCCCGCGCCCGTTAGGCTCAGCGGCAAGCCGTCGCGATCCGTGGGCGCGAGTCGCGGCGAATCACAGGAGGATTTCGTATGTCCATCCCGACTGTCGATGTCGTCTACACCGCCGTCGCCACCGCCGAGAACGGCCGCGACGGCCGTGTCGCCAGCGACGACGGCAAGCTCGACGTGATCGTCAACCCGCCCAAGGAGCAGGGCGGCAGCGGCGCCGGCACCAACCCCGAGCAGCTCTTCGCGGCGGGCTACAGCGCCTGCTTCCAGGGTGCGCTCAGCGTCGTCGCCCGCCAGGAGAAGCAGGATGTGTCCGGGTCCCGGGTGACCGCCAAGGTCGGCATCGGCAAGACCGAGGCCGGTGCCTTCGGTCTCACGGTCGAGATCTCGGCCTCGATCCCGAACGTCGACGCGGACACCGCCAAGGCGCTGGTGGAGAAGGCGCACCAGGTGTGCCCGTACTCGCACGCCACCCGCGGCAACATCGAGGTCAAGCTGACCGTCGCCTGACGGCAGTGACCATGGCCGGGAGCCGTACCCCGCCGGGGTGCGGCCCCCTGTCTTTGTGACGCAGGTCATCTTTGCGGCGTCTTGACGCCGAGCTCGTGTAATCGATTACCTAGAGCCTCGCGAAAACGATTACACGTTGGCCGCGACGACGCGGACGGCACAAGCAGAATGGCAACGGCGCCATGGCGAACATCAAGGACGTGGCAGAGCGGGCAGGGGTCTCCGTCGCCACCGTTTCCCGGGTCCTCAACGGCCACAGCCCGGTCGCCGAGACCCGCGAACGGGTGCTGGCCGCCGTACGGGAGCTGGGCTACCGCCCCAACAACGTGGCCCGAGCACTGCGCACCGCGCGCACGGGCGCGCTCGGGCTGATCATCAGCGATCTGACCAACCCCTTCTTCACCGAGCTCGCCGACGCCGTCGAGGACGAGGCCCGCAGCCTCGGCTACAGCCTGATCATCGGCAACGCCGGCGAGCGCCCCGAGCAGCAGGACGACCACATCCGCACCCTGCTCGACCGCCGGATCGACGGGCTGCTGGTCAGCTCGGCCGGCACCGGCTCGGCGATGCTCGGCGAGGTCGTCGGCTCCGGCACCCCGCTGGTCCTCCTCGACCGCACCGTGCCCGGCATCGACGCCCCCTGCGTACGCGCCGACGGCCGCGCCGCGATGACCGATCTGGCCGCCCACCTCGCCGCCCTCGGCCGCCGCCGTCCCGCGATCATCGTCGCCCCGGCCGGCACCCCCACCGGCGACGAACGCCTCGACCTCTTCCGTACGGCCCTGGCCGCCCACGGCATCGGCCTGCCCGACGAACGCGTCGGCGCCGCCCACGACCTCCAGCACACCGGCGGCCGCCGGGTGATGAGCGACCTCCTCGACCTGCCGCAG
Source organism: Streptomyces chattanoogensis (assembly GCF_001294335.1). Classification (GTDB taxonomy): domain Bacteria; phylum Actinomycetota; class Actinomycetes; order Streptomycetales; family Streptomycetaceae; genus Streptomyces; species Streptomyces chattanoogensis. The sequence goes on along the minus strand of NZ_LGKG01000196.1, from coordinate 88,217 downwards.
CGGCCCGACGCGGTGCTGGCCACCGACAACCTGATGGCACTCGGCGCGATGGACGAGCTCAAGGCGCGCGGGCTGCGGGTCCCCGACGACGTCGCGCTGGTGTCGTACGACGACGTGCCGTGGTTCGCGCACACCGATCCGCCGCTGACCGTCATCGCCCAGCCCACCCGCGAACTGGGCCGGGTCGCCGTCCACACCCTGCTGGCGCGCATCGAGGGGCGCCCGGCCGGCTCGGTGCTGCTGCCCGCCCGGCTCGTCACCCGCCGCTCCTGCGGCGAGCCCCCCGCCCACTGACCCAGCCCGTACCCGCACACGGACACCGGACGCACACCGGAAGGAAGCGAGGGCAGCGTATGAGCGGCGTCGACGACGACGTACCGGGCGGCAGCGATCGCGAACTGCTGCGGATGGAGGGGGTGACCAAGTCCTTCCCGGGCGTGCGCGCCCTGGACGGTGTGGATCTGACGCTGCGCGGCGGTGAGGTGCACGTCCTGCTCGGTGAGAACGGCGCGGGCAAGAGCACGCTGATCAAGATGCTCTCCGGCGTCCACCGGCCCGACGAGGGCCGGATCACGGCGCACGGCCAGGAGGTGCACATCCGCTCGGCGCAGGACGCCGAACGGCTCGGAATCGCCACGATCCACCAGGAGTTCACCCTCGTCCCGGGGCTCACCGTGGCCGAGAACATCTTCCTGGGGCGGCAGCCGCGCACCGCGCTCGGGCTGGTCGACCGGAAGACGATGCGGGCCGGCGCCGCGGAACTCCTGCACCGGGTACGCCTCGACGTCCCGCCCGGCACCCCCGTCGCCGAACTGGGCATCGCCCGCCGGCAGATGGTGGAGATCGCCAAGGCGCTCAGCCTGAACGCCCGCGTCCTGATCATGGACGAGCCGACCGCCGTCCTGACCTCCGGGGAGGTCGAGACGCTCTTCGGGGTCGTCCGCGAGCTGCGCGACGCCGGCGTGGGCATCATCTTCATCACCCACCACCTCGAGGAGATCGGCGCGCTCGGCGACCGGGTCACCGTGCTGCGCGACGGCCGCTCGGTCGCCGAGGTGCCCGCCGCCACCGGCGAGAACGAGCTGATCCGTCTGATGGTGGGCCGGGACATCGCCGAGCAGTACCCGCGGCGCCGCCCCGACGGGCCGGGCGCCCCGCTGCTGAAGGTCCGCAGCCTGACCCGTTACGCCACCGGGGCCCGTCGCGGCACGGCGGCCGCCCCGGTCTTCGAGGGCATCGACTTCGAGGTGCGGGCCGGCGAGGTCGTGGGCCTGGCCGGACTGGTCGGCGCGGGCCGTACCGAGCTGGTACGGGCCGTCTTCGGCGTGGACCGCTACGACGCCGGCACGGTCGAGATCGACGGCAGGACCCTGGCCCGCGGCGACGTACGGGCCGCGATGCGCGCCGGGCTCGGGCTCGTCCCGGAGGACCGCAAGGGCCAGGGCTTGGTCCTGGACGCCTCCCTCCAGGACAACCTCACCCTCGCCCGCCTCGACCGCGACACCCGCCGCGGGTTCGTCGACCGGGGCGGGCAGCGGCGCGCGGCGGCCGCCGTCGCCGAGCGGCTGAAGGTACGGATGAGCGGTCTGGCGCAGCATGCCCGCACGCTCTCCGGCGGCAACCAGCAGAAGGTCGTCATCGGCAAATGGCTGCTGACGGACACCCGGCTGCTGATCCTCGACGAGCCGACGCGCGGTGTCGACGTCGGCGCGAAGGTGGAGATCTACCGCCTGATCAACGAGCTGACGGCGGCGGGCCGTGCGGTGCTGATGATCTCCAGCGATCTGCCCGAGGTGCTCGGGATGAGCGACCGGGTGCTGGTGATGGCGCAGGGCCGGCTGGCCGGTGAGCTGCCGGCCGGCGAGGCCACGCAGGACGCGGTGATGGAACTGGCCGTCCGGGCGCCCGGCAGGAACACGAACGAGAGCGCGGGGGAGAGCTTCGATGTCCGCTGAGCTGAAGAAGGCGGTCCCCGCGGAGGCGGCGGGGCGGGCACCGGACCGGGGCGGGCCGGGGCCGTGGTTCTCGCGGGCCGTCCTGAGAAACGGCCCGCTGGGCGGCCTGATAGCCCTGGCCGCCGTCATGGCGGTCCTCTCCCGGGACTTCCTCAACGGCCAGAACCTCCTCAACGTCGGCGTCCAGGCATCGGTCACCGCGATCCTCGCCTTCGGCGTCACCTTCGTGATCGTCTCGGCGGGCATCGACCTGTCCGTCGGCTCGGTCGCCGGTCTCTCCGCCATCGTCGTCGCCTGGGCCGCCACCGACCGGGGTCTGCCCGTGTGGACGGCCGTCCTGCTCGGCCTCGCCGTCGGTGCCGCGGCCGGTCTGGCCTCCGGCGCGCTGGTCGCCCACGGCAGACTGCCCGCCTTCATCGCCACGCTGGCGATGCTCTCCGTCGGCCGCGGCCTGGCCCTGGTCCTCTCCGGCGGTTCGCCGATCGCCTTCCCCGCCTCGGTCAGCGCGCTCGGCGACACCCTCGGCGGCTGGCTGCCCGTCCCCGTACTCGTCATGATCGCGATGGGGCTGATCGCCGCGCTGATCCTGGCCCGTACGTACACCGGGCGGGCGATGTTCGCGATCGGCGGCAACGAGGAGGCGGCCCGGCTCTCCGGCATCGACGTCAAGCGCCGCAAGCTCGTCATCTACGCCCTCTCGGGCCTGTTCGCGGCCGTCGCGGGCATCGTGCTCGCCGCCCGGCTCACCTCCGCCCAGCCGCAGGCCGCCATGGGCTACGAACTCGACGCCATCGCCGCCGTCGTCATCGGCGGGGCCAGCCTCTCCGGCGGCTCCGGCAAGGCCTCCGGCACCCTCATCGGCGCGCTGATCCTCGCCGTCCTGCGCAACGGCCTCAACCTGCTGAGCGTCTCGGCGTTCTGGCAGCAGGTGGCCACCGGGCTGGTCATCGCCCTGGCCGTCCTCCTGGACACGCTGCGGCGCCGGAGCGCGCGATGAGGCGGCGTACGGGTGTGACGGCAGCGGCCGCGCTGCTGCTGGTGGCGGCCCTCAGCGGCTGCGACCGCGGCGGCGACACGGACCTGGGGCTGGCCCTGTCCACCATGAACAACCCGTTCTTCGTGGGCATCAAGGAGGGCGCACAGGCCGAGGCGGACGCCCGCGGCCTGCACCTCAACATCACCGACGCGCAGAACGACCCCACCCAGCAGATCAACCAGCTGGAGACGTTCACCAGCCAGAACGTCAGGGCGGCCATCATCAACCCGGTCGACTCCGACGCCGCCGTCCCGGCCGTCGGCGTCGCCAACCGCGCGGACGTACCGGTGATCTCCCTCGACCGCGGCGTCAACGGCGGCAGGGTCGGCTCGACCATCGCCTCCGACAACGTCGCCGGCGGCCGTCTCGCCGCCCGTACGCTGGCCGAATCCCTCGGCGGCAAGGGGAAGGTGGCCTTCCTGGAGGGGCAGCCCGGCACCTCCGCCGCCCGCGAGCGCGGCAAGGGCTTCGAGGAGGGCATCGGCAAGTACCCCGGCATCCAGGTCGTCGCCCGGCAGCCCGCCGACTTCGACCGCACCAAGGGCATGGACGTGATGGCCAACATGCTCCAGGCGCACCACGACATCGCCGGGGTGTTCGCCGCCAACGACGAGATGGCGCTGGGCGCCGCCAAGGCGCTCGGCGGCCGCTCCGGCAAGGACGTCGAGGTGGTCGCGTTCGACGGCACCCCGGACGGCGTCACGGCGGTCCGCGACGGCACGCTGACCGCCACCGTCGCCCAGCAGCCGCGACTCCTGGGCAGGCAGGCCGTGGACTGGGCGCTGAAAGCCGCCCGCGGTGAGAAGCTGCCGCGGACGGTCAAGGTGCCGGTGGTGCTGGTGACGCAGAAGAACGCCGCGGAATTCGGGACACACGGGTGAGCCGGCCACAGGGAGCCGACCCCCACATCGAAGGGCAGGAAATGAAGGAACGGCATATGTACGACGTCCTGGTGGTCGGCTCGGCCAACGCGGATCTGACGGTACGGGTCGAGCGGCGGCCCGGCGCGGGCGAAACCGTACTGGGCACGGACCTGATGGAGTCGGCCGGCGGCAAGGGGGCCAACCAGGCGGCCGCCGCGGCCCGGCTCGGCGGGCGGACCGCCCTGCTGGCGCGGGTCGGCGGCGATGCGTTCGGCGAACTGCTGCTGAGCGCGCAGCGCGACGCGGGCACCGATGTCGCGCCGGTCATCGTGGACGAGGCGGCGCGCACCGGCACCGCGATGATCATCGTCAGCCCGGACGGCGACAACAGCATCGTCGTCTCGCCCGGCGCCAACGCCGCCCTCACCCCGGCCGATGTGGCCGCCGCGGCGGACGTCATCGCCGCCTCCTCGGTGGTCTCCCTCCAGCTGGAGATCCCGATGGAGTCGGTACGCGCCGCCGCCGCGGCCGCCGAGGACGCCGGCACCCGCGTCGTTCTCAACCCCTCCCCGGCCCCCGAGGCGCCCCTGGCACCCGAACTCCTCGCCGTCGCCGACCCGTTGGTGGTCAACGAGCACGAGGCGCGGCAGCTGTCCGGGCTCGCCGACGGCAAGCCGGGGGAGTGGGCCCATGCGCTGCGCGACAAGGGCGCCCGCTCGGTGGTGGTGACCCTCGGTGGCGAGGGGGCGCTGGTGCTGGACGCCTCCGGGGTGACGGAGGTCGCGGGCGTACGGGTCAAGGCCGTGGACACCACGGGCGCCGGCGATGCGTTCACCGGCGCCCTGGCCACCCGTCTGGCCCGCGGCGACGCGCTCCCCGACGCGGCCCGCTTCGCCGTACGGGTCGGCGCCGCCGCGGTCACCAAGCCGGGCGCGCAGCCGTCCTACCCGACCGCGGCGGAACTGGACGCGCTCTCCGGGGCCTGAGCCGGCGGCGCCCGGGACCCGTCCGCCGGGCGCCGCCGCTACAGGTCCTTCGGCCCGTACAGGGCATGCTCCGCACCCGTCATCAGGGCCCAGTAGCGGTCGCCGTACGACCAGTGCCACCACTCCGTCGGGTAGTTGACGAGTCCCGCGGCGGACAGCGCGGCGCTCAGCACCCGCCGGTTGGCGCGGGCCGCGGGCGTCAGGCCCGGGGCGCCGGTGTAGCAGGCGCCGTCGCTATCCTCCGGCGAGGCGTTGACCTCCGTCCCCATGTCGACATGTCCCCCGTCCGTCGTGACGAGGGTCAGATCCACCGCCCCGCCCGCGCTGTGCGGTGCGATGTCCGGCGGGGACACATACCGGCTGGCCGCCCGATGGATCCGGGCGGCGTCCCAGCCGGGGTACGCGGCCCGCAGTTCGTCCGCGTACTCCTCGAAATAGCGGCGCTGCAGGCCCGGCGGCCGGTAGCCCTCGAGCAGCTCCAGCCGCAGCCCGTCCGGCAGCGCCTCCTGCGCGGCCAGCAGCCGCCGCAGCACGCCCGTGCGCAGATGCGCGTAGTCGCCCCTCTCGTCGTGCCGTCCCTCGGCCACCAGGAGCGCGGGCGCGGCGCCCCGCACGTCCACCAGGTCCTCTCCGCACTCCCGCACCGGGATCGCGGCGATCTCCGGGTCCGCCATCAGCGTGATCCGGTCCCGGACATCGGTCAGCACCAGCTCCGGCGGGCCATCGGGCCCGGCCGCCGCCACCTGCTCGCCGCCGGGCAGCCAGGCCCCGCTGTGCCCGCAGGCCTCACCGGCGCTCCCCACGCCCATCCCATTGGCGAGCAGGACATGCAGTCCGTTGTCCCGGGCCAGCTGCGCATAGCGGGCCACCCGGTCCGCCGCGCCATGGAACGAACTGGCCAGATACACCCGGCAGCCGTCCGCCGCCGCCCGCGCCGCGACCTCGGGGAAGCTGTTGTCGAAGCAGGTGGCGAGCGCGAACCGCACCCCGCCCAGCGTGAACCGGCCGTCCGCCGTCCCCGCCGCGAAGACATCGTTCTCGCCCTCGTACAGATGGCGCTTGTCGTAACGGGTCAGCAGCCCGCCGTCGGGCCCGTAGACGAACGAGGCGATGGTGGGTGCGGACCCGCCGGCCCCCCGCCCCGCCGCGTTCACCACCGCCGCGACCCCGGACGCCCGGCAGGCCTCCCGCACGGGCGCCAGCCGGGCGTCGTCGTGCGTGACCGTCATCGTCCCGGGATCCGCGGCTATCGCCGCCAGGTCGTACTGCGTCAGCGCCAGTTCGGCGAAGACCACCAGCCCGGCGCCGCGTCCGGCGGCTTCATTGATGAGCGCGGCCATCCGCGCGGCATTGGCATCGATATCGCCCGGCACGGGCGTGAACTGTGCGGCAGCAATGATCATTTGCCCATGATGCCCGTCGCGGCGGTCAGTCCCCGCCCCGCCCGAGCAGCGCGACGAAATCCCGGAACGCCGCGGGCATGTCCACGTCCTGAGGATCCAGCAGCCACTGCAGCTGGAGCCCGTCCATCACGGCGACCAGCAGCGGCGCCGCCCGCTCCGGTGTCAGGCCGCCGGGCAGCGTCTCGCCGAACTCGGCGCGCAGGACGGCGGCCATCGCCTCCCGTACGGCGCGGAAGCGGGACTCGAAGAACGCGCGGGCCGGATGGTCCTCGGTGACGCTGTCGGCGGACAGGACCGTGTAGGTCTGGACGATGCCGGGGCGGGTGGCGTTGTAGTCGACGAGCTGGGCGAGGGTGCCGGTGCGCCAGCTGCCGGCCGCCGACGCGGCGGAGGAGGCCAGGTCCCAGCGGTCGCGTGCTTCCAGGACGGCGACCAGCAGGAGTTCCTTGGTGGGGAAGTGGTGCAGCAGCCCCTGCTGGGTGAGACCGGCGCGTTCGGCCACCGCGGCGAGCGAGGTGCGGCGGTAGCCGCGTTCGGCGATGAGCTCCATGGCGGCCTCCAGAATCGCCTCGCGCCGCTCCGCGCGCTGCGCCTGCCGTCCGCCGCTCCGCCGCGCGCCCTGATCCTGTGCCGTCACCGACAGAGCGTAACTCCGGCGGACGGGCCCCTTGCGGGACGGTGAGACCGGATTACGGAATGATCACGTCGCCTACCGTCCGCCCGGCAAGGAGGGAAGGATTCGGCCCGGGAGTCCGCCGGAGTCCGCGGCCGGGTCCGTCACGGAATTGCCGCGGGAGCCGTCCGTCCACTCAGGGAGCGCCGCATGACCGACCCGAACGACCGCACCGCCGCGGTGGAGCAGGCCGTGGAACGGGCGCTGGCCGCCCTCGACCTCGACACCAAGGCACGGCTGCTGTCCGGCCAGGACATGTGGACGCTGCCGGCCGTACCGGCGATCGGCCTGAAGGCGCTGGTGATGTCGGACGGCCCGATCGGCGTACGGGGGCGCCACTGGAGCGCCGAGGACCCCTCCGTCGCGCTGCCCAGCCCCACCGCGCTGGCGGCCACCTGGGATCCCGGACTGGCCCGCCGGGCCGGTCAGCTCCTCGCCCAGGAGGCCCGCCGCAAAGGCGTCCATGTCCTCCTGGCGCCGACCGTCAATCTGCACCGCTCGCCCCTGGGCGGCCGCCACTTCGAGTGCTACTCCGAGGACCCGCTGCTCACCGGTGTGATCGGCGCCGGCTACGTGACGGGCGTCCAGGAGGGCGGTGTCGGCACCACCGTCAAACACTTCGTCGGCAACGACGCCGAGACCGACCGCTTCACGGTCGACAACCGCATCGCCGACCGCCCCCTGCGCGAGCTCTACCTCGCGCCCTTCGAGCACATCGTCCGCCACGCCCGGCCCTGGGGCATCATGACGGCCTACAACCAGGTCAACGGCTCGACGATGACCGAGCACCGCCCGCTCGTACGGGAAGTCCTGCGCGGCGAATGGGGTTTCGACGGCGTCAACGTCTCCGACTGGACGGCGGCCCGCCATACGGTGCGCGCGCTGCGCGGCGGCCTGGACGTGGCGATGCCGGGACCCCGTACGGTCTACGGCGCTCCGCTCGCCGCGGCCGTCCGCGCGGGCGAGGTGACCGAGGCGGAGGTGGACGACGCGGTGCGCCGCGTCCTGCGGCTGGCCGCCCGTACGGGATGCCTGGAGGGGGTACCGGCCGCGGTCGGCCCGGACGAGGTCCCGCGGGGGATCGACGGCCCGGCGCTGGCCGGTGAGATCGCCCGCCGGGCGTGCGTACTGCTGCGCAACGAGCCGGCCGGCGGGGCGCGGGCCGGGTTCCTGCCGCTCGACGCCGCCGCGCTCCGCAAGGTCGCCGTCATCGGCGCGGCCGCCCGCGACGCCCGGGTCCTCGGCGGCGGCTCCGCCACCGTCTTCCCCGACCGGATCGTCTCCCCGCTGGAGGGCCTGCGCGCCGCGCTGCCCCGGGACGCCGAGGTCACCTTCGCCCTCGGCGCCGACCCCCGCACCCGGGTCCCGCGGGCCCGCGAGGGCTTCACGCTGCGCGCCCGCTATCTCGCCGCGGACGGCCGACTCCTGGCCGACACGCCGCAGTTCGACGGGAAGGTGCATGCCGTCGGCAGCTTCCCCGAAGGCGTCACCCCGCACAGCCTCCACACCGTCGAGCTGACCGGCACCTTCACCCCGCAGGTCACCGGCGACCACACCTTCGCCGTCTCCGGTACCGGTGCCTTCCACCTGACGGTCGGTGACGCGGTCGTCTTCGACGAACACTGCGCGCCCGTCGGCAGCGATCCCTTCGAGAGCTTCCTGAACCCCGTGGAGCGCCGGATTCCGGTACCGCTGACGGCGGGCGAGCGGGTCGGCGTCACCCTGCGCCACCTCCCCGCCGGCTCCGGTGCGGCCACGGCCGCCCTGAACTTCACCCTCGGGCACAGCGAACCGCAGCCCGACCCGGACGCCGCGCTCGAGGAGGCGGTGCGCGCGGCGGCCGCGGCCGATGTCGCGATCGTCGTCGTCGCCACGACGGACGAGGTCGAGTCCGAGGGCTTCGACCGCAGGGACCTCGGGCTCCCCGGCCGCCAGGACGAGCTGGTCACCCGGGTCGCCGCCGCCAACCCGAACACCGTCGTGGTCGTCAACGCCGGGTCCCCGGTGGAACTGCCCTGGCGGGAGCAGGTGCCGGCCGTACTGCTGACCTGGTTCCCGGGCCAGGAAGCGGGCGCCGCCCTCGCCGATGTCCTCCTCGGCACCCACGAACCAGGCGGCCGCCTCCCCACCACCTGGCCGGCCCGCCTCGAGGACGCACCGGTCAGCGGCGTCACCCCGACGGACGGTCGGCTCGCCTACGCCGAGGGCGTCTTCATCGGCTACCGGGCCTGGCAGCGCCACGGCGACCGCTCCCCCTCGAGCCCCGCCCCCGCCTACGCCTTCGGTCACGGGCTCGGCTACACCGACTGGGAGTACGAGTCGCTGGACACCACCCCGGACTCGGTGCGGGTCCGGCTCCGCAACACGGGGCGGCGCACCGGACGCGAGGTCGTCCAGATCTACCTCGCCCCCAGGGACAGCGGCGGCACGGCCTCCGGGGCCGTCGAGCGCCCGGCCCGCTGGCTGGCCGGATTCGCCTCCGCCGAGGCCGGTCCCGGCGAGAGCACGGAGGTCGAGATTCCGCTGCCGGGCCGCGCCTTCGAGGTCTGGGAGGAGCGGACCGGCGGCTGGCACCGCGTCCGGGGCGACTACACCGTCGAGGCCGCGCACAGCATCACCGACCGCCGCCTGACCGCGGAGGTCACCATCCGCTGACCGCGGAGGCGACCGCCCGACGGCCGGACGGCCGCGCCGCCCCTCAGGACGACGCGGACTCCACCGTCACATCCCCACCGCTCGTCTTCGCCGAGATCTTGTGCGCGGAGCCGCCGTCCGTGGGCACCGAGACCTTGCGGGTGCCGCCGCTGGTCGAGGCGTCCACGGCGTAGGAACCCTTCGGCACACGGATGGTGACATTGCCTCCGCTGGTCCGCCCCGACACCTCGTCAGGCGCCGCGGCCAGGGTGACGTCGACATCCCCGCCGCTGGTCTTCACCTGCGCCGTGCGCGCGGTGGAGTCCGCGACGGTGACATCCCCGCCGCTGGTCTCCGCGGAGATCGCGCCGGAGGTGCCGCGCACCGTGATGTCCCCGCCGCTGGTGTGCAGATCGACCGAGGTGTTACGCGGCACCAGCACCCGGTAGCCCACCATGCACCGCTGCCCGGAGCCCGAGCAGTCCTCGGCCTCGAGGGTGAGCCGCCCGTTCTTGACCGAGTGCGAGGGAGCCGGCTTCTCGTCGTTGTACTCGTACTTCTCCGTCACCTTGACCTTGCCGCCGGCCGCTGTCGGCACGATCTCGATGTCCCCGCCGTGGGTGGTCGCCGACACGGCCGTGACCTTGCCGTCGACCGCGTACGTACGCTGCGCCGTCTCCGTCGGACCGTAGGCCAGCGAACAGGCCGTCAGGGACAACCCGCCCACGGCCAGTACGGCGCCGGACAGAACGAGGGGAAGGGCGCGGGGGGACGCGGGCGGCCGGACCATGGCGAATATCTCCTGAGGCGGTCAAGTGAATCTTTCGGCTCCATCGTTCCGCCCCGCGCACCCGCCCGCATCACCATTCGGGATGACCTCACGTCCCCGAACCCTTAGGGGTTTCCGTCCCGGAGGTAAGGGATCGTCAAGGGTTCGTCACCTACGGGATTCCACCCGGGTGATGGTCCGGAACGCCAGCTCCGCCAGCTCCCGCTGTCCGCGCATGCCCGGGTGGAACCAGTCCCAGGTACTCAGCTGACGGTCCGTGAAGCGGTAGTCGAAGACCGACCCGTCGAAGCGGCACAGCGCGTCCTTGCGGCACACCCGCGCCAGCGCCCGGTTGTAGGCCATGACCCGGTCCCGCACCTTCTCGCGCCGCCGTTCCGCCGACCGCGTCAGATCGTCCGGATCGCGCAGCATCGATCCGCAGATCCCCAGCTTCCACACCTGCTTGCCCAGCTGGTTCTTGCGCCCCTCCGACCACAGCCGCAGCAGATCCGGCACCGCGGCGACATACACCTGAGTGCGCGGCAGGACGCGCCGCAGCTTCTTCAGCGCGCGTTCGAAGTCGGCGCGGAAGGTGCGGGTGGGGGTCATCGCCCGAACGTCGCTGCGGCAGGCGTCATTGGCGCCGATCAGGATCGTGACCAGCTCGGGCCGGTGGCGCGCGGCCGCGGCGATCTGGTCGGGCAGCTCGCTCATCAGGGCGCCGGTCCTGGCGTGGTTCCAGCTGTGCGTGACGGGGTTCCGCACCAGCCGCCGGGCCAGGCTGTCGACCTTGGGGTCGGTGCCGGTGGCCCAGGAGACCTCGGGGCAGTCGGAGAGCACCGTACAGGCGTCGAATCCGACGGTGATGGAGTCGCCGAGTGCCGCGATGGACCCGGGATCCGTGCGCCAGACGGGTCCCGCCTTCGCGGCCGGGCGTTTGGTGGACGGGCCGGGGTGCGGTCCGGCGGAGCCGCCACCGCAGCCGGCAAGGGGGATCACCAGGGCGCAGACGGCGGCCGCGGCACGGGTGACGGGACCGGCGGACCGGTGACGCCGGGGGCGAAAGGGCCGATCAATGTGCGTCATCCCCTGTCCCCTCCGGCGTGCGAGTGATATCTCTTCGGGTACCGACGGTACGTCACCCCCTCGCCCGGCACCGCGCGGTAGCTTTGCCCCGTGCCTGCCGGGCGGTGACGCAAAGTGGCACGTGCAGTCGGCACAGATAAATTACATCACGTCATTTCCTGTCCCTTTTGCGGCAAATTACGGCTAATGGTGTTTACTGTAGGTCACCTCGCATGCTGGTGCCGAAGTGATCACTGGGGCAGAATGTCAGCTGTCCCGGCCGCAACCGGAACGGGCACGAGGCCGCTGGGGAAGGCGAACCTCGAACCGCACTGGAGGTCCCGGTGACGACACGTGGAGTTCTGTACGTCCACTCCGCTCCGCGCGCGCTGTGCCCGCATGTCGAATGGGCCGTGGCGGGCGTCCTCGGTGTGCGCGTCAACCTCGACTGGATCCGCCAGCCGGCGTCCCCGGGCACCTGGAGAGCCGAATTCTCCTGGCAGGGCCAGGCGGGCACGGCGTCCAAGCTGGCCTCCGCGCTGCGCGGCTGGCATCTGCTGCGCTTCGAGGTGACCGCCGAGCCCTGCGCCACCGCCGAGGGCGAGCGCTACAGCTCCACCCCCGAACTGGGCATCTTCCACGCCGTCACGGGCATCCACGGCGACATCCTCATCCCCGAGGACCGGCTGCGCGCCGCGGTCGCCCGCTCCGCGCGTGGCGAGACGGACCTGTCCGCCGAGGTCGCCAAGCTCCTCGGCAAGCCCTGGGACGACGAGCTGGAGCCGTTCCGGTACGCGGGCGAGGGCGCCCCGGTGCGCTGGCTGCACCAGGTGGTCTGAGGAGCCGGAACATGCGCCGAGGGCCCGCCCGGAGTCACCGGGCGGGCCCTCGGCGCATGCCGGGCGGGTGTCAGACCGTACGGAAGGCCAGCACCACGTTGTGGCCGCCGAAGCCGAACGAGTCGTTCAGCGCCGCGATGGTGCCCTCGGGCAGCGGGCGGGGCTCGCCGCGCACGATGTCGGCGTTGGCCTCGGGGTCGAGGTTGTCGATGTTGATCGTCGGCGGGGCGATGCGGTTCTTCAGGGCGAGGACCGTGGCCACGGTCTCCACGCCGCCCGCGCCGCCCAGGAGGTGACCGGTCATCGACTTCGTCGCGGAGATCGCGATGTGGTCGAGGTCGTCGCCGAGCACCTTGCGCAGCGCCCTGATCTCGCCGATGTCGCCCTGCGGGGTCGACGTGGCGTGCGCGTTGGCGTGCATGATCTCGGAGGGCTTGAGGCCCGTGTTGTCCAGGAGGTTCTGCACGGCCTGCGCGATGCCGGTGCCGGACGGCTCGGGCTGCGTGATGTGGTGGGCGTCGGCCGAGATGCCCTGGCCGACGGCCTCCGCGTAGATCTTGGCGCCGCGGGCCTTGGCGTGCTCCTCGGACTCCAGGACGATCACGCCCGCGCCCTCGCCGAGCACAAAGCCGTTGCGGTCGACGTCGTAGGGGCGGGAGGCGCCCTGCGGGTCGTCGTTGTTCTTGGACATCGCCATCATGTTGCCGAACGCGACGATCGGCAGCGGGTGGATGGCCGCCTCCGTGCCGCCCGCGACCACGACGTCCGCACGGCCCGTACGGATCATCTCGATCGCGTAGCCGATGGCCTCCGCGCCCGAAGCGCACGCCGAGACGGGCGTGTGCACACCGGCGCGGGCGTTCAGCTCGATGCCGACGTTGGCCGAGGGGGAGTTGGGCATCAGCATCGGCACGGTGTGCGGGGAGACGCGGCGTACGCCCTTCTCCTTGAGCACGTCGTACTGGTCGAGCAGGGTCGTCACGCCGCCGATACCGGAGGCGATGACCGCACCGAGACGGTCCGGGTCCACGGCCTGCTCATCGCCCGCCTTGCCCGTGAAGCCCGCGTCCTTCCAGGCCTCGTACGCCGCGACCAGGGCGAACTGCGCCGAGCGGTCCAGCTTGCGGGCCTGCGGACGGGGGATGATCTCCGTCGGCTCGACGGCGATCTGTCCGGCGATACGCACCGGAAGGTCGGCGGCCCACTCCTGCTCCAGGAGGCTGATGCCGGAGCGGCCGGCGAGCATTGCCTCCCAGGTCGAGGCTGCGTCGCCACCCAGCGGTGTGGTTGCGCCGATACCGGTGACGACCACAGTGTGATGGGTCGAGTTCACTGGAATTCTTTCTCCACGGTTAGAGGGGTCTGAATCGACGGCGCCACCGCCAGGTGGCGACATGCGCCGGAGCCGGATCAGCTCCGGGAGCTGGATCAGCCCTGGTGCTTGAGGATGTAGTCGGACGCGTCGCCGACGGTCTTGAGGTTCTTGACGTCCTCGTCGGGGATCTTCACGTCGAAGCGCTCTTCGGCGGCGACGACGACCTCGACCATGGACAGCGAGTCGACATCCAGGTCGTCGGTGAAGGACTTGTCCAGCTTGACGTCCTCGACGGGGATCCCGGCGATCTCGTTCACGATCTCGGCGAGACCCTTGACGATCTCTTCCTGGGTGGCGGCCATGGCGGCGCTCCTTCGGTCATTTAGGGAACTGCGGTATTCACTGCAGTTACTGCGTTATTTACGGTGAAGCGGTGAAGCTCTGTGCAGCGGCCGACACTTACGAATCCATGCGGTGCTGCGCAGATCTTGCCTAGGGGAGGGTAACGACCGTCGCGGCGTAGACGAGACCCGCCCCGAAGCCGATGACCAGCGCGGTGTCCCCGCTCTTGGCCTGTCCGGTCGCCAGCAGCCGCTCCATTGCGAGCGGAATCGAGGCGGCCGAGGTGTTGCCGGTGGTCTCCACATCGCGGGCGACCGTCACGCTCTCCGGCAGCTTCAGGGTCTTCACCATCGAATCGATGATCCGCATATTGGCCTGGTGCGGAATGAAGACGTCCAGGTCGTCCGGGCTGACTCCGGCCGCGTCCAGCGCCTGCTGGGCGACCTTCGCCATCTCGAACACCGCCCACCGGAAGACCGCTTGGCCTTCCTGAGTGATGGCGGGGTACCGGACGGCCTCGGGAGCGGTGCGCTCCTCGGGGCCGTCGCCGCCGGGCACCGGAGTGGTCCGGTACACGTCCCAGGCGAGGGTCTGCTTGATGGTCTCGGACTTGTCGCCCTCCGAGCCCCAGACCGTCGGGCCGATCGCGGGCTCCTTGGCGGGGCCGACGATCACCGCGCCCGCGCCGTCACCGAAGAGGAACGCCGTCGCGCGGTCCTCCAGGTCGGTCAGGTCCGAGAGCCGCTCGACGCCGATGACCAGGACGTACTCCGCGGAGCCGTCGGTCACCATGCCCCTGGCGAGGGTCAGTCCGTAGCCGAAGCCCGCACAGCCCGCCGAGATGTCGAAGGCGGCCGGCTTGCCCGCACCGATGCGGTGCGCGATCTCGGTCGCGATCGCCGGGGTCTGCTTGAAGTGCGAGACGGTCGAGACGATGACGGCACCGATCTGCTCCGGCGTCAGACCCGCATCGGCGATCGCCTTGCCGGCGGCCTCCACCGACATCATCGCGACGGTCTCGTCCGGGCCCGCCCAGTGGCGGGTGGCGATGCCCGAGCGCGAACGGATCCATTCGTCCGACGAGTCGATGTGCTTGAGGATCTCCTCGTTCGGCACGACACGGGTCGGACGGTAGCCGCCGACACCCATGATCCGCGCGTACGGGGCGCCCTGCGCCGGCTTGATCTTCGAGGTCATGCTCTTGGGTCTCCTTATTCGGCCGCGAGGTCGGCTGCGGGAGAAGAGTGCTCGGCGATCAGCGTGCGGGCCGCGTCGAGGTCCTCCGGGGTCTTGAGCGCAAGGGTCTGCACACCGGGCAGCGCGCGCTTGGCCAGACCGACCAGGGTGCCGCCGGGAGCCGCCTCGATGATCGCGGTGACGCCGAGCTCCTTGAAGGTCTCCATGCACCGGTCCCAGCGCACCGGATTGGCCACCTGGCCCACCAGCCGCTGCACCAGCTCCTGGCCGGAACTCACCACCTGGCCGTCCTTGTTGGAGACATAAGCGGTGTGCGGGTCGGTGGCCGACAGCTCGGCGACCGCGGCCTCGAGGGCCGAAACGGCGGGCGACATGTGGTGAGTATGGAACGCACCGGCCACCTTCAGCGGGACGACCCGACGGGTGCCCTCCGGCTTGTTCTCGGCCAGCGCGGCGATCTGCTCGGCGGTGCCCGCGGCGACGATCTGCCCGGCGCCGTTCACGTTCGCCGCCGTCAGACCCAGCTGCTCGAGATGCGGCAGGACGACGGACTCGTCGCCGCCCAGGAGGGCCGCCATACCGGTTTCGGTGACGGCGGCGGCGTCGGCCATCGCCTGCCCGCGGCGGCGCACCAGCTCCATCGCGGCGCCGTCGGTCAGGGTGCCGGCCAGCGCGGCGGCGGCCAGCTCGCCGACGCTGTGCCCGGCGGTGGCGCCGACCTGGCGGGAGACGTCCTCGCCGGTGGCGAAAAGCTGCCGGGCGGAGATCAGTGCCGAGGCCACCAGCAGCGGCTGTGCCACCGCGGTGTCGCGGATCTCCTCCGCGTCGGCCTTCGTGCCGTAGTGGACCAGGTCCAGATCGATGGCGGCGGACCACTCACGGAGCCGGTCCTCGACACCGGGGAGGTCGAGCCAGGGGGTCAGAAAGCCGGGCGTCTGAGCGCCTTGGCCGGGAGCGACGAGTACGAGCACCCTCACACTCTCTCTTGTGGGAGGTCCCGCCCGCCCGTGGGGACAGGGACGAAGAACCATCGGGGGAATTGTTGGTGTCGGACAAAAGTCTAGGGCTGCGTCTCACCGTCAGCCAGACGCCCCAGAATCAGCGCGATACGCAGGGTGAACGCCGAACGGACATCGGAGGGTGACCATCCGGTGACGTCCGTCACACGTCGGAGCCGATAGCGCACGGTGTTGGGGTGGACGAACAACATCCGCGCCGCGCCCTCCAGGCTGCTCGCCTGTTCCAGATAAACGCTCAGCGTCTCCAGCAGCGCCGACCCCGCCTCCTCCAGCGGTCTGTAGATCTCCTCCACCAGCTGGTCCCGCGCGACCGGGTCGGATGCCATCGCGCGCTCCGGCAGCAGATCGTCCGCGAGCACCGGCCGCGGGGCGTCCGGCCAGGCCGCGCAGGCCCGCAGTCCGGCCGCCGCGGCCTGTGCGGAACGCGTCGCCGCCAGCAGGTCCGAGACCACCGGCCCGGCCACCACGGGCCCCGCCGCATACGGCCCGATCAGTGCCTTCGCCGCCTTGAGCGGATTGTCCGAACCGCCGGCGATCACCACCAGGCGCGAGCCCAGCACCCCGGTCAGCACCTGGAGCTTGGCCGCCCGCGCGGCTCGCCGGATCGCCTCGACGGTGAGCTCGCTGTCCCCGTCGGGCGCCGTGCCGAGCACCACACACACATGCTCGGGGGAGTTCCAGCCGAGAGCCGCCGCCCGCGACACGGCTCCCTCGTCGGCCTCGCCGGACAGCACCGCGTTGACGACCAGCGACTCCAGCCGGGCGTCCCACGCGCCCCGGGCCTCGGCGGCCTGGGCATACACCTGGGCGGTGGCGAACGCGATCTCCCGCGCGTACACCAGCAGCGCCTCGCGCAGTACGGACTCGTCGCCCGGGGCCGCGACCTCGTCGATCGCCGCCTCCATGACCTCGATCGTGGTGCGGACCATCTCCACGGTCTGCCGCAGCGTGATCGCCCGGGTCAGCTCGCGCGGCGCCGTGCCGAAGACATCGGTGCTGATCGCCTGCGGGGTCTCCGGATGCCGGAACCATTCGGTGAAAGCGGCGATACCGGCCTGTGCCACCAGGCCGATCCAGGAGCGGTTCTCCGGTGGCATCGCGCGGTACCACGGCAGCGTGGCATCCATGCGGGCGATGGCCGCGGCCGCCAGTTTGCCGGACGACTTCTCCAGGCGGCGGAGGGTCGCGGAGTGCGGGTGCGCGTCGCGCGATGCGGGTTCAGACACGGGGACAAGCCTGCCCTATCGGGATGAGGGGGTGGCGCGGCGGGGCTACGGTGGCGCCATGATCGATGTGCGCAAAGGCGCTGAACGCTATCGGGGCGGCGACCCGGACGCCGGTATCGAGACCTTCCATGCGTTCTCCTTCGGGCCGCATTTCGACCCCGGCAACCTCCGCTTCGGCGCGCTGATCGCCTGCAACGAGGAGCACCTGGCACCCGGCGCCGGCTTCGACGAGCATCCGCACCGCGATACGGAGATCGTGACCTGGGTCGTCGAGGGCGAGCTGACCCACCGCGACTCGGCCGGCCACGAGACCACCGTACGGCCCGGCGACCTCCAGCGGCTCAGCTCGGGCGGTGGCGTCCGGCACACCGAGCGCAACGACGGCTCCGCCCCGCTGCGCTTCGTCCAGATGTGGCTGGCCCCCCTCTCCTTCGGCGGCGAGCCGGCGTACGAGGTGGTCCGCGGCATCGCCGACGGCACCCCGTACGCGCTGCCCCGGGCCGGCGCCCTGCTCCATCTGCGCCGCCTCGCCGCCGGCGAACGCACCGCCGTCCCCGAGGCCGCGCGGGCGTACGTCCATGTCGTACGGGGCTCCGTACGGGTCGGCGAGGAGCGCCTGGAGCCCGGGGACGCGGCGCGGATCACCGGCGGGACGGGCCTGGAGTTGGCGGCCCTGGCCGCTGCGGAGTGCCTGATCTGGGAGATGCTGGCGGAGCCGGAAGAGCCCTATTGGTAGGCGGACCGGCGGTGGGCGGGGCGGTGGCCGTTGCCCGCGGTCCGGCTGCGCGGGGTCCGGATCGGTGGAGTCCGGATCAGCGGAGTCCGGCCAGCACCGCGTCGGTGAGCGGCGGCCAGGCCTCGATCGCCCACGGGCCGAACGCCCGGTCGGACAGCGCGATACAGGCCGCCCCCGCCTCCGGGTCCACCCAGAGAAACGTCCCGGACTGCCCGAAGTGCCCGAAGGTGCGGGGCGAGGACGCGGCCCCCGTCCAGTGCGGCGACTTCCCGTCCCGGATCTCGAACCCCAGCCCCCAGTCGTTGGGCTTCTGGTGGCCGAAGCCGGGCAGCACGCCGTTCAGCCCGGGGAACGCCACCGACGTCGCCTCGGCCAGCGTCTGCGGCGCCAGCAGCCGCGGCGCCTGCAACTCGGCCGCGAAACGGATCAGATCCGCGACCGTCGACACATAGTCCTTGGCGGGCGAACCGGCGGACTCGGTCGCGCCCATGCCGAGCGGCTCGAGCACCGCCTCGCGGACATACTCCGGGAAGGGGATGTCGGTCGCCTTGGCGAGGTGGTCGCCCAGCACCTCGAACCCGAAGTTGGAATACAGCCGCCGCGTTCCCGGCGCCGCCATCGTCCGCTGCTCGTCGAACGCCAGCCCCGAGGTGTGGGCGAGCAGATGACGGACCGTCGACCCCTCGGGCCCGGCCGGCTCGTCCAGCTCGACGGCGCCCTCCTCGACGGCCAGCAGCGCGGCGTACGCGGCGATCAGCTTGGTCACGGACGCCAGCGGGAACCGGTGCTCCAGCGGTCCGTGGGAGCCGGCCACCGTGCCATCGGCTCGTACGACGGCGGCCGCAGCGGTGGGCACCGGCCAGTTCTCGATCATCCGCAGGCTCTGCATGTCCCGAGCCTAAGGGGTGCCCTCGCCGCCTCAAATTCTGGTCAAGACCGGCCGTGATCCACGCTTGCCTGGAGTGCACTCGAAGTCTCTAGCGTTGGGGTTGTCGAGGGGCGGGCCGGTCCGGCGGCGCCGCCCGGGGAAATGCAGCGACGCCGGTCTGGAGGCGGACGCCGGTCCGGGGAAAAGACGCCGGTCCGGGGAAAGACGCCGGTCCGGGGAAAAGGGGAAACGGGGCATGACGGTCATACAGAGCGAACGCGTGGCGCACGAGGCGGTCGGGGCCGATCTTCCGGGCCGGGGCCGGGCCCAGCCGGATGCGCGCCGCCCCGAGGAGCCGTGGTCCAGGCCGAGCGGCTGCCCGCCGGTGCCCCCGCACCCGCGGCCGGCCGGCCGCGACCGGTACACGATCAGTGAGGTCGCCGAGCACACCGGCCTCAGCGCTCACACCCTGCGCTGGTACGAGCGCATCGGCCTGATGCCGCACGTGGACCGCACCCGCACCGGCCAGCGCCGCTTCACCAACCGCGACCTGAACTGGCTGAACCTGGTGACCAAGCTGCGGCTGACCGGCATGCCGGTCGCGGACATGGTCCGCTACGCCGAGCTCGTACGGAAAGGCGACAGCACCTTCGCCGAACGCGAAGAGCTGCTGACCGCCCACCGCGAGAACGTACGGCAGCGGATAGCGGAGCTGCACAGCACGCTGGACGTCCTCGACTACAAGATCGACCTCTATGCGGAGGCCCGGCGGGCGCCCGAACATGTCTGAGTTTTCCGGGCTCTGAGAATTTTCGGGACTTAGGGAAAATAGAGAACTTATGGGGGTTTTCATGACAGACGGCATCGCAGACAGCTTCACGAACGGCATCACGAACGGCATCACGGACAAGAAGATCGACACCGTCGAGCTGGGCACCGGCGGCCCGCGGGTCGGGGTCCAGGGCCTCGGCTGCATGGGCATGAGCTTCGCCTACGGCCCGACGGACGCCGGCGAAGCACGCGCCACCCTGGAGCGCGCCCTGGAGCTGGGCATCACGCTCTACGACACCGCCGACATGTACGGCATGGGCGAGAACGAGGAATTCATCGCGCCCTTCATCCGGGCGCACCGCGACGAGGTCGTGCTGGCCACCAAGTTCGCGATCTCCCTCGATCCGTCCGACCCCGCCAGGCGCAGCATCCGCAACGACCGGCCGTACCTCCGCCAGTGCGTGGAGGCCAGCCTGCGCCGCCTCGGTGTCGACGAGATCGACCTCTACTACATGCACCGCCGCGAGGTGAACGTCCCCATCGAGGAGACGGTGGGCGCCATGGCCGAGCTGGTCGCCGAGGGCAAGGTCAAACACCTGGGCCTGAGCGAGGTGACCGCCTCCGAACTCCACGCCGCCCAGGCCGTCCACCCGATCGCGGCCCTCCAGTCCGAGTGGTCCCTCTTCAGCCGCGACATCGAGGACGGTGTGGTGCCGGCCGCCGCCGAACTCGGCATCGCCCTCGTCCCGTACTCGCCGCTCGGCCGCGGCTTTCTGACCGGCTCCTTCGTCAACGCCGACAAGGAACTGACCGCCGACGACTTCCGCCGTCAGCAGCCCCGGTTCACCGGCCACAACGCGGCCGCCAACGCCGCCCTGCTCGAGCCGGTCCGTGAGATCGCGAAGGCCCATGGCGCGACCCTCGGCCAGGTAGCCCTGGCCTGGGTCCAGCAGCAGTCCGCGGTCCGGGGTCTCGCCGTCGTACCGATCCCCGGCACCCGCAGGCGCACCCGGGTCGAGGAGAACGCGGCCGCGACGCGGCTCCGGCTGACCGAGCGGGACCTGGCGCTGCTGGAGCCCCTCGCCGGACAGGTGGCGGGCGCGCGGTACGCGGACATGACGTTCACCTCCGCGGGGAGGGAGTAGCGCCGGAGCCGCCCGCCTGCCGGGGACCTATGCGAGCCCCAGCGCAAAGACCGCGAACCCGGCGGCGAGCAGCGCGGCCGCGGCCCGGCGGACAAGCGTGGTGCCGGTCCACGGGGCCTCGAAGCGGCGGGTGACGCGCGCGATGAGGACGAGGGCGACGGCAAAGAGCGGCATCCATGCCAGCCGCTCCAGGATCCAGCCGACGGTGTCGGGGACGACGGTGAGGCCGGGAACGGTGCCCAGGAAGGACGCCGGAACGGCTGCCGTCAGCATCGCCGTCTGGTGCCAGCACAGGATCGTCATCGCGGAGAGGTTGATGACGACGACGGGTGCCCACAGGGCGGGCCGGCGCAGTAACCGTGCGATCCGGTCGTGGAGCAGGACGGCGGCGCCCGACTGCGCGGCGGCCAGGGCCAGGACCAGCAGCGACGGCGGGTGGGAGTTCGTACGGTCCTGCCCGGGGACGCCCACCATGCTGGCGGGGTAGTGGAAGGCCAGCAGGAGCAGGGCGAACAGGGCGGCGCCACCCGCCAGGAGCACCCACGCCGCACGCTTCCCGAGCCGCTTCTCGCCCCAGGTGACGCCGAGTTGATAGGCGAACATCCAGCCGGGCAGGAGGTTCAGCAGGCTCAGCCAGGAGGGCATGGCGTCGGCGTACGGCCCGTAGCGCAGAAAGTCGACGACCGCTACGCAGACCGCCGGCGGCACCGCGGCCCACGCACCCAGCCGCCGCGCGGCCCGCACGCAGTACGGGGTCAGCGCCGTCACCCCCGCGTAGACACCGACGAACCACAGCGGCTGGATGACCAGCGTCGCCCCGGTCCGCAGCGTGGCGGCCGGCACCCCCAGCCCGTACAGGAACGGCAGCATCGCGGCCCACACCGCGGTCACCCCGAGAACCGGCCGCCCGAGCCGGGCGAGCCGCCCGCCCAGCCACCGGGCCGCCGACTCGCCCCGCGCGGTGGCCCGCCGGTACGACCGCACCGAGGCACAGCCCCCGACGAGGAAGAAGACGCCCAGCATCTGCAGCACCCAGCTCAGCGGTGCCAGGAACCCGAGGGCCGTCAGCGGACTGGCGTTGTGCAGCGCCCCCTCCGCGTCCCGGGTGAAGCCGCCGAGCAGCCAGTGTCCGGTGGGCACGGCGAGGAGGGCGAGGGCGCGCAGACCGTCGATGGCCCGGTCGCGGTGGGCGGGGGTCCGGTCCTCGATCGAACGGACCGCCCGTCGGAGCGCGCCGCGCACCGCAGGGCCGGCTCTGCGGCCCGGGCTGACATGACCGGCTGGTGCGAGAAGTGCAGTGGTAGCCATAAGAGGTCCTTGTGTGAGACGTCTTGTGCGGGACGCGAGCAAGGCACGGGGCGGCGGGCAGACGACGGCGCCGGTCAGCGGACGTCGACGTAGCGGCCCAGGGCGATGGCGGCGAAGTTGCGGAGGGAGTCCGTGCCGGGGGCGAGGTAGCCGGTGTGGCCCTCGGCCCGCTCGGCGGGGACGCGGCGGGCGCCGAAGGCGGGGTCGGTGGGGTCCTCGCCGTGGCCCAGGCCCAGGAACTGGACGTTCGGGATGTCGCCGATCCAGTCGGACGCGTCCCGGGCCGCCCACACCCGTGCCGCGGTGTGCAGTTCCGCCGCGCTGTCCTGCCGCATCCCGGGGGACGCGAAGACGATCAGGTCGGCGATCGCGCCGCGGCCCGCCCGGGGCGCGGCCAGTCCGCAGACGACCGAGCCATAGCTGTGGCAGAGCACCGCCGGGGCCGGGACGCCGGTGGCCGCCAGACCGGTCAGGAAACGGGCCAGGCGCGGGGCCCCGGCCTCCGCCAGCCGCCCGGTGGCGGCGTCCGGACCGAGACCGACCGGGGTGGTGTAGCCGGCCCAGGCGATGACGGCGGTACGGGTACCGGGCGCGGTGGCCGCCATCTGCCTGCGCAGCGACGTGGCCATGCCGGTCGGCGTGCCGTACGGGTCCTTGGCGCGGTCGAAGGAGCCCAGGTCGATATCCGAACCGGGCACGATCACGGCGACCCGTTCGGCGGTGGTCATCTCCCCGTGGACTTCGGCCACTTGGCCCCGGCCGCGCGGGTCGAAGGCGAGGATGTGGCGGCCGGGCGCCAGCAGTGCGGCGCAGCGGTCGGCCGCCTTCCGGGCCTGCCGGTGGTCCTGGAGGGTGCCGGCGGGGTCGGCGGCCCGGGTGAGCTGTCGGATGCGTTCCGCTTTCAGGGCAAGGGAGTTGGCCTCATACCGCAGGGTGATGGGCGCGCCGTCGAGATTGCCGACGGTGAGGGGGTGCCGGGCCGCGAGCGCATGCCGCTGGGCGTCGGTCAGGGAGGCGAAGAAGCGGGCGACGGCGGCGGGCCCCGCGGTCGCCGGATCCGGCAGCGGCCGGCCCAGCGAGTGATCCGCCCGCCAGGCGGCGGCTCCCGGCGCGGGGCCGGTGACGGCGGTCTGTGCGGAACCGGCCGCCCACCCACCGGTCCCGGCGACGACCGCCAGCGCGAGCCCGGCGGCGATCAGCGTGCGCTTGCTGCGGAGCACGGCGGTACGCAGCACGGACATGGTGGTGTCTCCCTCTTCCGGTGGTGTGGCGGAGGGAAACGTAGGAAGAGGGTGCCTGACGTGACGTCACACCACGGGGCCAACTCCCTGGTGATACCGGGGTATGGGGTGGCCGCCCCGCTCGTCCTCACGGCCGAGGGACCGGCCCCACCCCCTCACCGGGGGATAACCCCACCCCGGTCAGCGCTCACCGGGCGCCACCAGCCCCGACTCATACGCGAAGATCACCGCCTGCGCGCGGTCCCGCAGCTCCAGCTTGGCCAGCACACGGCCGATGTGGGTCTTCACGGTCTGCTCGGCAAGGACCAGAGCGTCGGCGATCTCCTGGTTGGAGAGGCCGCGGGCGATCAGCTCCAGCACCTCCGTCTCCCGCGGGGTGAGGCCGTTCAGCCGCAGCGACGCACGGCTTTTGCGGGGCGCCGGCCGCTGGCGTGCGAAGTCGGCGATCAGCCGGCGGGTCACCGAGGGCGCGAGCAGCGCCTCACCCGCCGCCACGATCCGGACCGCGGAGATCAGATCGGCCGGCGGCGCATCCTTGAGCAGAAACCCGGAGGCGCCCGCGCGCAGCGCCTCGTAGACATAGTCGTCGACATCGAAGGTGGTCAGCATCAGCACCTTCGGACGGTGGGTGACACCTATCGGGGGATCGAGCAGCTGCCGCGCCGCCTCCAGCCCGTCCATCTCGGGCATCCGCACATCCATCAGCACCACATCGGGATGCACCCGACGGCTCAGCTCCACCCCCTGCACCCCGTCCGGCGCATCGCCGACCACATCGATATCGCTCTGCGCCGCGAGCAGCGCGGCGAAACCCGCCCGCACCATGGCCTGGTCGTCGACGATGATCACCCGAGTGGTCATGTGGAGTCGGAGTCCTTCTCTGAGAGGGGAGGGGCGGGGGAAGGCGACGGGGCCGCCGTCGGCGTGGCAGGGGGAGCGGGCCTCGATATCGAAGGTGACGCGGGGCTCGCAAGCGGGAGCCGGGCCGCGACCCGGAAGCCGCCGTCGGGCAGCGGCCCGGTGTCCAGCGAGCCGTCCACCAGCCGCACCCGCTCCCGCATCCCGATCAGGCCGTGCCCCGTGCCGTCGGGCTCCAGCGGCGCGGAGGGCGCAGGCGGCGCGGAGTTGACGACGAGCACGGTCAGCTGCGAGCCGTCCGCCGTGGCCGTCACCGACACCCGGGTCTGCGCTCCCGGCGCATGCCGCACCACATTGGCCAGCGCCTCCTGCACGATGCGGTACGCCGACAGATCCACCGCCGGCTCCAGCGCCACCGGCTCCTCGGGCAGCGCCAGTTCGACCGGCACACCGGCCCGCACGGTCCCCTCGACCAGCTTGGGAAGCTGGCCGATCCCGGGCTGCGGGGCCTTCTCCGGGCCCTCGTGGTGCCGCTCGGTCTCCTCGCTACGCAGAACTCCCAGCAGCCGGCGCATCTCCGACAGCGACTCACGCGCCGTCGCGGCGATCGCCCCGAACTCCTCCTGGGCCTCCTGGGGTATGCCGTTGATGCGGTAGGGCGCGCTGTCGGCCTGGACGGTGATCACGGACATGTGGTGGGCGACGACATCGTGCAGCTCACGGGCGATACGGGTGCGCTCCTCCAGCAGCGTACGGCGGGCCCGCTCGGCCTCGCTGATGGTCTCCTGCTCCAGCAGCTTCCGCTGGGCGTCGCCCCGTTCGCGCAGCGTGGCGCCCATCATCAGCATCACGCCGGACAGCACGAAGAGCAGTACCCAGGTGCTGATGGTGTGCTCGGGGGCGATCGGCTCGGGGGTGATCGGCTCGGAGAGGATGCCGGCCGCTCCGGTCATCAGCCATACGGCAATGAGGGTGCGACGGCGCTCACGCAGCGACAGCGCGAGCATCAGCACGAGATACCCGACGATCACCGTGGGCGGCCAGGGCCAGGCACGCCCCGCCACGCCGTCGGTGCCGGTGAGGGCCAGGGCACAGATGACGTCCGCCGCGAAGATCACCCACCACGCCTGCAGCGGCCGCGTCACCGCGAGCAACAGCGGTGCGGTCTGTGCGGTGGCCAGCGCGCCCGCCAGCGCCCCGTTCATCCCGTAATCGGCGACGAGGACGTGGATGCCCGACGGCAGAAGGGATACGGCGAAGAGGAAGGCGATCAGGTACGGAAGCAGGCGCAGCCAGCGGTTCCGGACGGCACCGAACAAGGGGGTGCCGGGATCGGTCGGGGTGCCGAGCTCGACGGCGAGGACGTGCAGCGCCTGCCGCGCGGCGCGCATCGTCCGGCTGCGGGCCGGCTCGCGCCCGGCGCTGCGGGTCGGCTCGCGTTCTGGGGTGAGAGATCGCTTGAACATCGCGAGATCAATGTAGGCGGACCGCTCTCGCCGGGCGTCATACCAGGGTCCGGGCTTACGAGCCGTACCACGGTATGACGTGTGGGCGCCGCGCACGCGTCCCGGCCGGTGCCCGGCCCGCGGCCCCGCCCTCTAGAGCTCCGCCAGCAACTCGGCCTTCTTCGCGCTGAACTCGTCATCCGTCAGCAGCCCCGCATCATGCAGCTCACCGAGATGCCGTATCCGCTCCGCGATATCGGCCGGGTCCCGGCGTGCGTGCCCGGCCCGGCGCACCGGCCGGCGCTCCCGCGCATCCGCCGCGGGCTCCGCGGCCCGTACGGCCTGCAGCACCGAGGCCGCGAACGGCAGCGACTCATGGACCGGGCCGTAGCCGAGCCCGAAGACCACCGCGGCCGGATCCTGATCGGCGGCACCGGGCGCCGCGTCGCGCGCCCCCCGCTCCAGCAGCCGCAGATGGCCGTTGAAGATCTCCGGCGAACGCCATTCGACCCCGGCCAGTTCGCCGACCGGGAAGCTCTGGTCGCCGCGCTTCCACTTCGCCGACGACGCACCCGTCCAGAACCAGCGGAAGGCGACCGAACTCCCGTCGAAGGACGCCTTGCCGTCATACGCCTTGAAGTGCAGCGGAGGCTCCGGCGCGGCCACGAGATGGCGGTCGGCGGGCTCCTTGGCGGCGGGCCCCAGCACAGTGCCCAGCTCGTCGGCGTAGTACTCGGCGAGCGTCGCGCGCTCGGCCGGCAGCACCAGCCGGTAAGGGTCGGCGTCCTCCTTGAGCTGTCCGTCCGCCGCCTCCATCAGGGGGTCGGCGCCGTGCCGCGGCAGCGCGTGCAGCACCACCGTGCCGCGTCTGCCCTCGGTCAGCTCGACAGACCTCAACGCCTCGTACGGAATGCGTCGCTCGCCGAGCGCCTGGAACAGCTTCGGCCTGCGGATCCCCCGTTCGAAGCGGATGAGCACGGAGTCCGTGTCGAACTCCCAGACGGCGTGAAAACCGGCCAGCACATCACCCATGCGGCTCATCGTATGCGGGCGGTTGCCCGCCCGTCCCCCTTCCGGAAACCTTGCGCTACGCGCGTCAAGAGCCTCCCGGCCACCGGAACTGCCGCGTCCGGCCCCCTCAGGCCAGGTCGGCGCTGCACTGCGGGTCGGTGGTCGCGCAGTGCACCGAGGCGAGCGCACCGACCCCGACGAGCGCGAAGTTGTTCAGGCTCTGGGTGCCGGGCGCGAAATAGCCCGCATGCCCCTGGGCGCCCTGGGCGGACAGGATCCGGGACCCGAAGGCCGGATCGACCGGGTCGGCGCCGTGGCCGAGCCCGCCGACCTCCAGATAGGGCACGTCCTGGATCCAGTCGTCGGCGTCCCGCATCGCCCAGACCCGGGCGTGGGTGCCCAGCCCGGCGAGGCTCCCGGCCCGCATCCCGGGGCTGCCGGCCACCGCGATGTCCTCGACGCTGGACGGCAGATGACGCGCGGCGACGCCGCACACCGCGGACCCGTAGCTGTGGCAGAACAGCGAGACGGAGGCGCCGGAGGGCAGCGACTCGGTGAGCGCGCGCAGCCGCACGGCGCCGGCCTCGGCGAGCTGCCCGGTGGCGGCCTCGACACCCAGTCCGCCCGGCGAGGTGTAGTCGGCCCAGGCGATCACCGCCGTACGGGCGTCCGGGCGAGCCGCGCGCTCGGCCTTGTACAGCGACCGCGCCATGCCGACGGGCGCGGTGAGCGCCTTCGCGGTGCGCTCGAACGTCGACAGATTGGTGTCCACACCGGGCACCACGACGGAAACCCGGCGGGCCGTCGAGAGATCGCCGAAGACCTCCGCCGCCCGTCCGTCCCCGGCCGGGTCGAAGGCCAGGATCTGCCGGTGCGGGCTCATCAGCGACTCGAGGCGGTGCATGAGCCGGCCCGCCGTCTGACGGCCGACGGGCGTGAGCCGGTGGTCGTTCATGCGCCGCTTCTCGACGGCGCGGGCCTTGTCGATCGCGATCCGGTTGGCGCGGTAGCGCAGCTCGACCGGCGCGCCGCCCAGGTTGCCCACGACGAGCGGGTACCGGGCCGCGAGCTGCCGCTGTTCGGCCCGGTCGAGCGTGGAGAAGTAGGCCCGGACGGTGTCCGGCGCGGCCTTCGGGTCGGGCAGCGGGTGCCCGTGGAAGGTGGCGTGCTGCCAGGCCGCCGTGGCGGTGGCCAGCGGGTTGGCGTCCTCCTTGGTGCCTCTGATGGCCGTCCAGCCGGTCAGCGCAAGCATCACGAACACCACCATCAAGGCGAGTGCGGCGCGCCAGACGGTGGACTGCAGGAAACCGAAGGAGGGGCTCAGGCCCGGGAAGGAATTCACCGCGAGCCACCCTAGGAGACGGGAGAGGGTGACCGCTGCGGTGGTGAGGCAGATCACGTTTTGCGGTGGGTATTTCGACCGAACCGGACAACGGGTGGTGAATTCCGGTGCTCGGCCGTGCAGGCATGGGCACAGAAGGCCGTGAGGGTGTCCCGCAGGCCGGGCCGTGCACCGTCAGCGCGTGACGAAGATCACCGGGCTCCGCGGCCGTTCTTCACCGGGCCCGCCAGTCGTCGTCGATGGCCGGACCGATGTGATCCAGATAGGACTGGGTCAGCGTGCGGATGGACGCCACGCTGCAGTCCTCGCCCTCGCCCCAGACCTTCCCGGCCACCCGCATCACGCCGCAGAACGCCGCGACCACCACCCGGGGCCGCGGGTCGGTGTCCACGTCCAGTCCCTCGCGCCCGGCGATCAGCCGAGCTATCTGCTCCTCCAGATCGGAGGAGCGCCGCAGATGTGCGGCGATCAGCGCGGGCGTCGACTCGATCATCCGGTACGAGCGCATGTGCAGCTCCACCGGGACCACTGACTCGATCGCGCTGCCGATCTCGTCCCAGGCGACCATCACGGCGCTGCGCAGTGCCGTCAACGGGGCCTCGGCGGCGGGCCGTTCGCGCAGCTCCTCGAGGAAGCGGGCCTCGACCATCTCCTGGACGGCGAAGACGACCTCTTCCTTGTTGGCGAAGTACCGGAAGTAGGTGCGCTGGGAGACGTTCACCGCCTCCGCGATCTCGTCGATCGTCGTCTCGTCGTATCCCTGCTCCGTGAACAGCTCCAGTGCCGCACGGATCAGGGCGTCGCGGGTGCGCTGCTTCTTGCGCTCGCGCAGCCCGCCCGGGGGTGCCGCCTGCGGCGTCGGGGTCGCCATCCTGCGCCGCCTCTCCATGGTGTTCTCGCTGCTCAGAATACCTGTGAGCTAAATGACAGTTACCGACTGATGAATTGTTTTGTCAACTGTCAGTGGCTGACATTAGCCTCGTCGTATGAGTTCTCAGACCCCGGTCGCCGACGCCGCGCCGGAACTTTCCGTACCGGAGCCCCCGAAGGGGCTGCGAGGCCATCCGTGGCTGACCCTCTTCTCCGTGGCCATCGGCGTCATGATGGTGGCCCTGGACGGCACCATCGTGGCCATCGCCAACCCCGCCATCAAGCAGGACCTGGGCGCGTCGCTCGCCGACGTCCAGTGGATAACCAACGGCTACATGCTCGCCCTGGCCGTCTCGCTGATCACGGCGGGCAAGCTGGGCGACCGCTTCGGCCACCGCCAGACCTTCCTGATAGGCATCGTCGGCTTCGCCGCCGCCTCCGGTGCCATCGGGTTCTCCCACGAGGTCGCGCTGGTCATCATCTTCCGCGTGCTGCAGGGCCTCTTCGGCGCGCTTCTGATGCCCGCCGCGCTCGGACTGCTGCGCGCCACCTTCCCGGCCGAGAAGCTCAACATGGCCATCGGCATCTGGGGCATGGTCATCGGCGCCTCCACGGCCGGCGGCCCCATCGTCGGCGGACTGCTGGTCGAGCACGTCAACTGGCAGTCGGTGTTCTTCATCAACGTCCCGGTGGGCATCCTGGCGCTGGTCCTCGGCCTGGTGATCCTCAAGGACCACCGCGCGCAGAACGCCCCCCGCTCCTTCGACATCCCGGGCATCGTGCTTCTCTCCGGCGCGATGTTCTGCCTCATCTGGCCGCTGATCAAGGCCGGCGAGTGGGGCTGGGGCGACATGAAGACCTGGGGCTTCCTGATCGGCGCCGTGGTGCTCTTCGCGCTCTTCGCCGTGCTGGAGACCCGGGTCCGCGAGCCGCTCATCCCGCTGCGGATGTTCCGCTCGGTGCCGCTGACCGCGGGCACGGTCCTGATGGTGCTGATGGCCTTCGCCTTCATGGGCGGCCTGTTCTTCGTGACGTTCTACCTGCAGAACGTGCACGGCATGAGCCCCGTGGACAGCGGTCTGCACCTCCTGCCCCTCACCGGCATGATGATCGTCGGCTCGCCGCTCGCCGGCGCCCTGATCACCAAGTTCGGCCCGCGGATCCCGCTGGTGGGCGGCATGGTCCTCACCGCCGTCGCGATGTACGGCATGTCCGGCCTGGACACCACCACCGGCACCGGCCCGATGTCCGTCTGGTTCGCCCTGCTCGGCCTGGGCCTGGCGCCCGTCATGGTGGGTGCGACCGAGGTCATCGTCGGTAACGCCCCGCTGGAGCTCTCGGGCGTCGCGGGCGGTCTGCAGCAGGCCGCGATGCAGGTGGGCGGCAGCCTCGGTACGGCCGTGCTCGGCGCGGTGATGGCCTCCCGCGTGGACAACGACCTGCCGGGCAATTGGCAGTCGGCCGGCCTGCCGCCGGTTCCGCCGGCGCAGGCGTCCCAGCTGTCCGACGCCGTCTCCGCGGGCATCGCCCCGGTGCCGAAGGGCACCCCGCCGGAGATCGCCCAGAAGATCGCCTCCGTCGCGCACGACACCTTCGTCTCCGGCATGGGCCTGGCCTTCACGGTCGCCTGTGGCGTGGCGATCGTCGCGGCCGTGGTCGCCACCTTCACCAAGCGCGGCGCCAACGCCGAGGCGGGCGCGGGCGTCGGCCACATCTGACCCGCGTTTCCTGCGGACGGCACCCGGCGCGCGGCCGGTCGAGGTACTCCCCCGGCCCGCCGCGCGCCGTCGCGTCTGCCGCCGGACGTCAGCACGGCGCGTCAACCCGCCGCTCCGGGCCTTCTTCCGGCCCACCCGCTATGTGCCCGGCGGCAGTTGGGCTCCTCCGGCGAGGCGAATCCCTCATCCGGATGAGCCGTCACGGGCATCGGCCGGCCCGGGAACGGCATTCCAGGAACGACCCCCGCGCACCGGCCCCGGCAGACCACGGGAGGAACGGTTTCCGCACCCCGCCCGCGCCGCCCGCCCCGCGTCAACACCGCGCACCGGCGCCCCGCTCCGCGCCGTTCCGGCTGTCCACATACCTGATCCGGGTGGCGGCGCCGCCACGGCCTTGGCAACCGCGCGGCGCCCTCGCGAAGCTCGATGACGAACCCGCCGCGGGCAATCCGCCGTCGCGGGACGCCATCGTCGTACTTCACGGGGGAGAGATTCCTATGCGTCTGCGTCTGCGTCTGCGTCCGCTTCCGTCCCGGACCACCGCGCTCCTGACCGGCCTTGCCGCACTGGCCGCCGCGCTCGCCGTCCCGTCCGCCCTCGGCACCCCAGCCGCGCACGCGGCTCCGGGCGGCCGTACCGCCCCCGCCTCGGGCGACTGTGCGGCGGGCCAGCTGTGCATCTGGCCGCAGGCGGACTTCGGCGGCGAGCGGCGGACCTACGAGCTCTCCGACACCGACATCGAGAGCTGCGTCCCGCTGCCCGAGGGCAGCAGTGCCGCCGCGCTCGCCAACCGCACGGGCCGGCCGGTCACCACCTACCAGAGCGTGGAATGCGCCGAGACCGCCGAGTTCGACACCTACCCGGGCGGCGGCAGCTGGGTGCCCCGGTCCCCGTACCAGGTAAGGGCGTTCAAGGTCTGGGAGCGATGAGGCCGGACGCGCGATGCCCCCGGCAGCGGGGCGCTGTCGGGGGCATCGCACTGATGAGGAGACGGATGACGAGACCGCTGATGCGGCTCGCCGGCCGGGCGTTACGCGTCGCCGCCGGCCTCGCCGGCCTCGGCCGCCGCGACGTCCAGGAGCTGGTAGCGGTCGATCGCCTGCTTCAGCAGCGAGCGGTCGACCTTGCCCTCTTTGGCGAGCTCGGTGAGCACACCCAGGACGATCGACTGCGGGTCGATGTGGAAGAAGCGGCGGGCCGCGCCACGGGTGTCCGCGAAGCCGAAGCCGTCGGCGCCCAGCGACTGGTACGTGCCGGGGACCCAGCGCGAGATCTGGTCCGGGACGGCACGCATCCAGTCCGAGACCGCCACCTTCGGACCCTCGGCACCCTGGAGCTTCTGCGTCACGTACGGCACGCGCTGCTCCTCCTCCGGGTGCAGCAGGTTGTGCTCCTCGACCTCGACGGCCTCACGGCGCAGCTCGTTCCAGGAGGTCGCCGACCAGACGTCCGCCTTGACGTTCCACTCGTCCGCGAGGATCTGCTGGGCCTCGATCGCCCACGGCACCGCCACGCCGGAGGCCAGGATCTGGGCGGCGTGCTCGCCCTTCTCGCCGGCCCTGACGCGGTGCAGACCCTTCAGGATGCCGTCGACGTCGACGTCGGCCGGCTCCGCCGGGTGCTGGATCGGCTCGTTGTAGACGGTCAGGTAGTAGAAGACGTCCTCGCCCGGCTCGCCGTCCGCGGTCTCGCCGTACATCCGCCGCAGACCGTCCTTGACGATGTGCGCGATCTCGTACCCGTAGGCCGGGTCGTAGGCGACACAGGCCGGGTTGGTCGACGCCAGCAGCTGGGAGTGGCCGTCGGCGTGCTGCAGACCCTCACCGGTCAGCGTCGTACGGCCGGCGGTCGCGCCGAGCACAAAGCCGCGCGACAGCTGGTCGGCCATCTGCCAGAACTGGTCACCGGTCCGCTGGAAACCGAACATCGAGTAGAAGACATAGACCGGGATCAGCGGCTCGCCGTGCGTCGCATAGGCCGAGCCCGCGGCGATCAGCGAGGCCGTGCAGCCGGCCTCCGTGATGCCGTCGTGCAGCATCTGGCCGGTCGGCGACTCCTTGTAGGCCAGGAGCAGTTCGCGGTCCACCGACTCGTACTGCTGGCCCAGCGGGTTGTAGATCTTGGCCGACGGGAAGAACGCGTCCATGCCGAAGGTGCGGTACTCGTCGGGCGCGATCGGCACGAAGCGCTTGCCGATCTCCTTGTCCCGCATGAGGTCCTTCAGGATCCGCACGAACGCCATGGTGGTGGCGATCTTCTGCTGTCCCGAGCCCTTCTTGGCGCCCGCGTACGCCTTGTCGTCCGGCAGCTGCAGCGGCTTGGCGCGCACGACACGGGTGGGCACATAGCCGCCCAGCGCACTGCGGCGGTCGTGCATGTACTGGATCTCTTCGGAGTCGGGCCCCGGGTGGTAGTACGGCGGCAGGCCGTCCTCGAGGTCCTTGTCCGGGATCGGCAGATGCAGCCGGTCGCGGAAGCCCTTGAGGTCGTCGACCGTCAGCTTCTTCATCTGGTGGGTCGCGTTGCGGCCCTCGAAGTTCGGACCGAGCGTCCAGCCCTTGACGGTCTGCGCGAGGATCACCGTCGGCTGGCCCTTGTGCGCCTTGGCCGCCGCATACGCCGCGTAGATCTTCTTGTGGTCGTGACCGCCGCGGCCCAGGTGCAGGATCTGGTCGTCGGTCATGTTCGCGACCATCGCGCGCAGCCGGTGGTCGTCACCGAAGAAGTGCTCGCGGATGTAGGCGCCGGTCTCGGTGGCGTACGTCTGGAACTGACCGTCCGGCGTGCTGTTGAGCTTGTTGACCAGGATGCCGTCGCGGTCCTGCGCGAGCAGCGGGTCCCAGCTGCGGTCCCAGACGAGCTTGATGACGTTCCAGCCGGCACCGCGGAACTGCGACTCCAGCTCCTGCATGATCTTGCCGTTGCCGCGGACCGGGCCGTCCAGGCGCTGCAGGTTGCAGTTCACGACGAAGGTCAGGTTGTCCAGGCCCTCGCGGGCGGCGATGGACAGCTGGCCGAGCGACTCGGGCTCGTCCATCTCGCCGTCGCCGAGGTAGGCCCACACATGCGAGTCGGACGTGTCGGCGATGCCGCGCGCCTGCATGTAACGGTTCATCCGCGCCTGGTAGATCGCGCCGAGGGGGCCGAGGCCCATCGAGACGGTCGGGAACTCCCAGAAGTCCGGCATCAGCCGGGGGTGCGGATAGCTGGACAGGCCGTTGGGGGCCTTGGACTTCTCCTGGCGGAAGGCGTCGAGCTGCGCCTCGGAGAGCCGGTCCAGCAGATAGGCGCGGGCATACACACCGGGGGAGGCGTGGCCCTGGAAGAAGATCTGGTCGCCGCCCTTCCCGTCGTCCTTGCCCCGGAAGAAGTGGTTGAAGCCCACGTCGTAGAGGGAGGCGGAGGAGGCGAACGTGGCGATGTGGCCGCCGACGCCGATCCCCGGGCGCTGGGCGCGGGAGACCATCACGGCCGCGTTCCACCGGGTCGCGTTCAGGATCTTGCGCTCGATCTCCTCGTTGCCCGGGAAGAACGGCTCGTCCTTGGTCGCGATGGTGTTCACGTAGTCCGTGCTGCGCATCTCGGGCACGGCGACACGCTTCTCGCGGGCCCGCTCGATCAGCCGGAGCATGAGGTAGCGGGCGCGTTCCCGGCCTCGCTCATCGACGGCTGCGTCGAGCGAGTCGAGCCATTCCTGGGTCTCTTCTGGATCGAAGTCCGGGACCTGGCTGGGAAGGCCGCCAATGATGATCGGGTTTCGATCGGATCCGGAAGCCACGCTGTTCCTTCGGTGTTCGGTTCGTATCGTGCTCTGCACGCTATTGATGCTGCGCACGCGGACGAATGCTGTCTCTGCCTTGTGTCGCGCCGTCTTCCATCGTGTACCGAGTCACTGGGATACGTCATCTCTACCGTTGGGTAACCACCGGCTGTGAGATGGGCGCTGAAAGGGCCGATTTCTCGGACCGGCCAAATCGCAACCATACGCCCATGCCGAAAGTCCTTCGCGTACGGCCGTACGGCCCTCGAATCCGCATCCCGGGCGTGGCCGGCGCCCCCCGATGGGACCAGTCGCGCGCGACTACCCGATAAACCCGACGAAACGCTGTGGCGTGAATCACTTCAGGCTGTCCTGATGGGGGCGTGGTTGGGGCGAGACGCGTCCAATCGTCACCGTTTCGGCGGTCTCGGCCGCCGGGTACTTGCGCGATCCGCCCGGCCCGTGTGGACTACGCCCAAAGCCCCGCGCACGCGCGGGGTCCACAAACTTTCCGAAAGATGACAGGAGGCAATCCGTGAGCGCGACCGCGGACCACGCGGAGACGAACCTTGCCGTAAGGCTCGGTTTCAAGGCCGACCAGGTGGTCCAGGAGATCGGTTACGACGACGATGTCGACCAGGATCTCCGCGAGGCCATCGAAGCGGCCACCGGCAGCGAGCTGGTCGACGAGGAATACGACGACGTCGCCGATGCCGTGGTGCTCTGGTTCCGTGAGGACGACGGGGACCTTACCGATGCGCTGGTGGATGCCATCGCGTACATGGAAGAGGGAGGTTCCATCCTCCTGCTGACGCCGAAGACCGGCCGCGACGGCTATGTCGAGGCGAGCGAGGTCAGCGAGGCCGCGACGACCGCGGGCCTGTCCGCGAGCAAGAGCGTCAGCGCCGGCAAGGACTGGAGCGGCAGCCGCCTGGTGACCCCGAAGGCGGCGGCGAAGAAGCGCTGAGCCCGCCTGTACAGGCTTTGCCGCCGAGCCCTCTCCGGCCCGTTCCGGAGGGGGCTCGGCGCTGTTCAGGAGCGGTTTCCGGGGCGTTCCGCGCGGCGCGTAGGGTTGGTCACGTCCAGTTGTGCGTGAGCGGAAGGGAAGCAACCCCATGGCGATCGAGGTCGGCACGAAGGCTCCGGATTTCGAGCTGAAGAACCAGCACGGTGAGCTGGTCAAGCTCTCCGACTTCCGCGGTGAGAAGGCCGTCGTCCTCCTCTTCTACCCGTTCGCCTTCACCGGTGTGTGCACCGGTGAGCTGTGCGCGCTCCGCGACGAGCTGCCGAAGTTCGCCAATGACGACGTTCAGCTGCTGGCTGTCTCCAACGACTCGCCGTTCTCGCTGCGCGTCTTCGCCGAGCAGGAGGGCCTGGAGTACCCGCTGCTGTCGGACTTCTGGCCGCACGGCGAGGCCTCGCGGGCGTACGGCGTCTTCGACGAGGAGAAGGGCTGCGCGGTGCGCGGCACCTTCGTCATCGACAAGGAGGGCGTGGTGCGCTGGACGGTCGTCAACGGCCTGCCCGACGCCCGCGACCTCAACGACTACATCAAGGCGCTCGACTCGCTCTGAGCCGCTTTCCGGGGTGCCCGAGGGCGCCCGCACGACCGGCATCCGTGTGCTTCCGAGTGCGATATCTGCAATCGGTGGGAACCGGTCACTAGGATCGATTCGTTGATCCGATGCCATGCACGATGGGGGCGCAAATCTTTACGTACCCCTCGAATCTATGGGAGGACTCGTGGGAGTCAGCCTCAGCAAGGGCGGCAACGTCTCGCTGACGAAGGAAGCCCCCAATCTGACCGCCGTCCTCGTCGGTCTGGGCTGGGATGCCCGTACCACCACCGGTACGGACTTCGACCTGGACGCCAGTGCCCTGCTGACGAACGACCAGGGCAAGGTCGGCAACGACCAGAACTTCGTGTTCTTCAACAACCTGAAGAGCCCGGACGGTTCGGTCGAGCACACCGGTGACAACACCACCGGTGAGGGCGAGGGCGACGACGAGGCGATCAAGGTGAACCTCGCCGGGGTGCCGGCCGATGTCCACAAGATCGTGTTCCCGGTGTCGATCTACGACGCCGAGACCCGTCAGCAGAGCTTCGGCCAGGTCCGCAACGCCTACATCCGCGTCGTCAACCAGGCCGACGGCAACGAGCTGGCGCGCTACGACCTGAGCGAGGACGCCTCGACCGAGACCGCAATGGTCTTCGGCGAGCTGTACCGCAACGGCGCGGAGTGGAAGTTCCGCGCCATCGGCCAGGGGTACGCCTCGGGGCTGCGCGGCATCGCGCAGGACTTCGGCGTCAACGTCTGAGCGAGCACACACGCCGCGTCCGGCGCCGTACACCCCGCCCGGGGAGTACGGCGCCGGGCGTGCTTGAAAGGGATACGGGCCGGGCCGGAAGCCGCCCGCGCCGACACCGGGGAGGAAGCGAACACTATGGGCGTCACACTCGCCAAGGGGGGCAACGTCTCCCTGTCCAAGGCCGCGCC
This sequence comes from Streptomyces chattanoogensis, assembly GCF_001294335.1. Classification (GTDB taxonomy): domain Bacteria; phylum Actinomycetota; class Actinomycetes; order Streptomycetales; family Streptomycetaceae; genus Streptomyces; species Streptomyces chattanoogensis. The sequence goes on along the minus strand of NZ_LGKG01000196.1, from coordinate 51,324 downwards.
GAATCTTACGCAGATCATGGTCGGTCTCGGCTGGGACGCACGCTCCACCACTGGAGCGCCATTCGACCTCGACGCCAGCGCGCTGCTGTGCGAGTCGGGCCGGGTGCTGGGGGACGAGTTCTTCGTCTTCTACAACAACCTCAAGAGCCCCGAGGGCTCCGTCGAGCACACCGGTGACAACCTCACCGGCGACGGGGAGGGCGACGACGAGTCGATTCTGGTGGATCTCACCGGGGTCCCCGAGCAGGTCGACAAGATCGTTTTTCCGGTCTCCATTCATGAGGCCGAACTGCGCGGCCAGAGCTTCGGCCAGGTCAGCAATGCCTTTATCCGGATCGTCAATCAGGCCGACGGCAGCGAACTCGCCCGCTACGACCTCAGTGAGGACGCCGCCGGCGAGACCGCAATGATCTTCGGCGAGGTCTACCGCTACAACGGCGAATGGAAGTTCCGGGCGGTGGGGCAGGGGTACGCGTCGGGCCTGCGGGGCATCGCTCTAGACTTCGGGGTCAACGTTTCGTAAAGCGCCGCGCGCTGCGCGCGGGGGACCCCACACAGCGAGGGATTGGGTAGGCAGTGCTCCTGAAAACCTTCGGCTGGTCGTTCGCCATCACGGTGCTCGGCCTGGCCTTGGCCGGCGTTCTCTGGGGGTGGCAGGGGCTCGCAATTGTCGGGATCCTGTCCATCCTCGAGATCTCGCTCTCTTTCGACAATGCCGTCATCAACGCAGGCATCCTGCGCAAGATGAACGCCTTCTGGCAGAAGATCTTCCTGACCGTCGGCATCCTTGTCGCGGTATTCGGCATGCGACTGGTCTTCCCGGTCGTGATCGTCGCGATCACCGCGAAACTGGGACCGATCGAAGCGGTCAATCTCGCCATCAACGACAAGGCGCATTACCAGGAACTGGTCACCAGCGCCCATCCGGCCATCGCGGCCTTCGGCGGGATGTTCCTGCTGATGATCTTCCTCGACTTCATCTTCGAGGAGCGCGACTACAAGTGGCTGTCGTGGATCGAGAAGCCGATGGCCAGGATGGGCAAGCTCGACATGCTGTCCGTCATCATCGCGCTGGTCGTTCTGCTGGTGACCTCGATGACCGTGGCCACCGCGGCCGCGCACGGCGCCGGTGACAAGAGCGCCACGGTGCTGCTGTCCGGCGTCGCCGGCCTCATCACCTATCTCGTCGTCGGCGGCATCTCCGGCTACTTCGAGGACAAGCTGGAGGACGAGGAGGACGAGGACGGCGACGACGCCGCCGAGACCGGTCAGCCCGAGAAGAAGGGCGCCTCGGCCGGTTCGGCCGTGGGCCTGGCCGGCAAGGCCGCGTTCTTCATGTTCCTCTACCTCGAGGTCATCGACGCGTCCTTCTCCTTCGACGGGGTCATCGGCGCGTTCGCCATCACCAACGACATCTTCATGATGGCGCTGGGCCTGGGCATCGGCGCGATGTACATCCGCTCGCTGACGGTCTTCCTCGTCCGCAAGGGGACCCTGGACGACTACGTCTACCTCGAGCACGGTGCCCACTACGCGATCGGCGCGCTGGCGGTCATCCTGCTCCTCACGATCAAGTACGAGATCCCCGAGGTCGTCACCGGCCTGATCGGCATCGCACTGATCGGTCTCTCCTTCGCCTCCTCCGTGGTGCGCAACCGGCGCGAGGGCAAGCCGGGGGACGAAGAGGGAGCCAGGTCGGAAGTCGCGTCCGGAGTGTGACGCGGCGCTGATTGAGGAACGCTCTCTGCGGGGCGGCCATGGGGTGCAGACCTCGGGGCCGCCCCGCGGCAATTGGGCCGAGCAATGGGGTGGGAAAGGTGTCGTTTCTGGGGAGTCTGTGGCGCGGTGGCGCCCAGAAGTTCGACTTCGACAGCGGGGGAGCGGGGGGAGCGTCGTACGTCGTCGAGCTGACGAAGCGGAATCCGGTCGTCTCGCTGACCAAGCAGGGGGCGGCCGCCGGGCATCTGCGGGTCAATCTGAGCTGGCAGATGCGGACCTCGGATTTCGGTGAGCGGGGCGGTCAGCGCACCGGCAGCCTGCTGCGGCACCCGGGCAGGCTGTTCAAGCCCGAGATCGTCCAGGCGCAGGGCCCGGCCGTGGTCAATGTGGACCTGGACCTGGCTTGTATGTACGAACTCAAGGACGGCACCAAGGGCGTGGTGCAGCCGCTGGGGAACTTCCTGGGCGACCTCAACGGCGCACCCTTCGTCAAGCTGAGCGGCGACGACCGGTTCGGTTCGGGGTCCGGTGAAACGCTCTACGTCAACCTGGACCATCGCGACGACATCAAGCGGCTGCTGATCTTCGTCTACATCTACGACGGGACGCCCGCGTTCGACCGTACGCACGCGGTCGTGACGCTCTACCCGAGCGCCGGGCCCCGGGTGGAGGTCAAGCTCGACGAACGGGCGCCGCAGGCCCGCTCCTGCGCCGTTTTCATGCTGGAGAACGGCAAGGACGGGCTGACCGTGCGCCGCGAGGTGAAGTACGTCTACGGCTTCCAGGCAGAGCTCGACCGGCTGTACGGCTGGGGACTGCAGTGGGGGCGGGGGTACAAGTCGAAGGTCTGATGCGCTGAGACCGTGTGCCGCCCCCGGTCGCTCCGCTACCGGCGCTGGAACTGCGGGCCCTGCGGCGGCAGCACGAACGACGGATCCGGCACGAACGGCTGGTGCTGCGTCGGATAGCCGTACGCCGGGGCAGAGTGCGGCGGCTGCTGCGGGTAGCCGTAGGCGGACGGGGGCGGCTGCTGCGGCTGGTACGGAGGCTGCTGCGGCGGCGGGCCCGGGTAGCCGTACGAGGGCTGTGCGGGGGGCTGGGTCGGGGGTTGTGCCGGCGGTGGCGGAACGTTCTGCGGGTAGCCGTAGCCGCCGCCGGTGGGCTGCGGCGGGGGCGTGGCGGCGGCCGACGGCTGCGGGGCTCCGGAGTGCGGCTCCGGCATCGGGTCCGGCATGTGCTGGGTGACGGCGTCGGGGTCCGGGGCCGCGGGCGAGCCCGCCGCCTGCTCGGGCCACGCGCTGGGCGGCGGGCTCACCGGGGCAGCGGATCCGGCGGACGGCCCGGGGGCGGCCGGCGGCTCGGCAGGCGCTTCGGCGCCCGTCGTCGTGGGTGCCGGGGCGGGCGGTGCCGGGGTCGGGGCCTCCGGGGCCGAATCCTCGGGGGCCGGTGTCGCGGCAGGCCCGGCGGGCGCCGAGTCGTTCTCCTCCACCGTGATCCCGAACTCGGTCGCCAGACCCACCAGTCCGCTCTCGTAGCCCTGCCCCAGCGCGCGGAACTTCCAGTTCTCGGCGCGCCGGTAGAGCTCGCCACAGATCAGTGCCGTCTCGTTGCCGGTATCGGGCACCACGTCGAACACCGCGATCGGCTCGCCCCCGCTCACCGCCGCGTCGTACAGCAGGACCCGCAGATCCGGTACGAGCCCGAACGCGCCGCCGTCCGACGACGCGCTCAGCACCACCCGGTCCACCGATGGGTCCAGGGTTGCCAGATCCGCCTCGATGGTCTCTTCCATGCCGTCGGCGAGGCGGGCCTTGGGCAGATGCCGGACCATGCCGCTGGGATGCCGTGGCTGGTTGTAGAAGACGAAGTCCTCGTCGGAGCGCACGCGTCCTTCGGGCCCCACCAGCAGGGCAGAGGCATCGACATCGGGGACACCGGCGGCGGGCGTCCAGCGCAGGACAGCCCGGACAGCCGTGGCATCGAGGGGTACGTTCGACCCTTTCAGCATCGCGTGCGTCATGCCGCAATCCTGCCTTCCCGGAGGTCGCAGGGACAACGCGGGGGCCTTCCGGGCGTCGTCGCGTCGCGGGCGCGGACATCTGGACGCCGTGTGTGGGATACGAGATTTTCACGCACGGGGGAACTAACGACACCCAGGCACACGTACGATTACCGGCTGGATCCAGACAGCGAGACGCAGCGGGGGCGCCGGGTCCCGCCTGTATACGGGGAGTTGTATGCGCCACTTTGGGCACCTTGCGCCGGACATCCGGAAGACACTGTTCCACCAGGAGCCGGCGGAGTTCACCGCCGATTCCCCCGCGCGCACGCTTGCCGTCGCCCTCGGCGCCACGCTCTACAGCCCCGCCACCCGCCCACGGCTGGCCGACGACATCCTCAAGCAGGCCGGGCGCGGCGTGGTGTCCATGGTGCTGTGCCTGGAGGATTCCATCGGCGACAGGGATGTGGTGGCCGGCGAGGACAATCTCGTGCGGCAGTTCGGCCTTCTGGACGAGGCGGCCGCGGCGGGCACGGACCTGCCGCTGCTCTTCATCCGGGTACGCGAACCCGGGCAGATACCGGATCTTGTGCGCCGGATGGGGCCCACGGTGCGCAGGCTGTCCGGCTTCGTGCTGCCGAAGTTCACCGCGGAACGGGGAGTGCCCTTCCTGGAGGCGCTGACCACGGCCGAGTCGGCCTGCGGACGGCGGCTGTTCGCCATGCCGGTGCTCGAATCCCCGCAGCTGCTGCATCTGGAGAGCCGTATCGACACCCTCCAGGGCATCGCCGACACCGTCAACAAGTACCGGGAGCGGGTGCTCGCCCTGCGGCTCGGGGTCACGGACTTCTGCTCCGCCTACGGGCTGCGCAGGGCACCGGACATGACGGCTTATGACGTGCACATCGTCGCCTCCGTGATCGCCGACGTGGTGAATGTGCTCGGCCGGGCGGACGGCACCGGTTTCACGGTCACCGGCCCGGTGTGGGAGTACTTCCGGCTGCATGAGCGGATGTTCAAGCCGCAGCTGCGCCGCAGCCCGTTCCTCGGCCGGGCGGAGGAGCTGCGTACGGCACTGATCGAGCACGACATGGACGGTCTGCTTCGGGAGATCGAACTGGACCGGGCGAACGGCCTGCAGGGCAAGACCTGCATCCACCCCTCGCACGTCGCGCCGGTGCACGCCCTCTCGGTCGTCAGCCACGAGGAGTTCAGCGACGCCGCGGACATTCTGCGGCCCGAGCGGGGCGACGGTGGGGTGCTGCGCTCCGCGTACACGAACAAGATGAACGAGGTGAAGCCGCACCGGGCCTGGGCCGAACGCACCCTGCTGCGCGCGGAGGCGTTCGGCGTCGCCCGGGAGGGCATCGGGTTCGTGGAACTGCTCACGGCGAGCCTTCCGCAGACCTGAGAACCGGTGAACGACATGGACGAAACGATGGAGAAGACGAAGCGCGTGGTGTGGACCGGAGACTGGGTGGCCGAGCGGCTCGGCGTCTCGCTGAGCGGCGGGGACGACCTGCCGGAGCTGCTGGGCCTGGCGCTGCGACGCAACCCGAAGCGGGCTCATCTGCTCGTCTCGAACGTGCTCGGCAAGCACGTACCGCAGCGGCCCGGTGCGGTCCATGGCGCCGGCTACGGACTGGGGCGCCGGGTTCGCGAGCTGCTGGGTGACGAAGCCGCCGCCCGCGCCGTGGTCCTCGGCTACGCCGAGACCGCCACCGGGCTGGGGCACTCCGTGGCCGACGGCCTGGCGCTCGCGCCGTACCTGCACTCCACCCGCCGGCCGGTGACCGGCGTCGAGCAGGTGGGCGGTTTCGAGGAGGAGCACAGCCACGCCACCTCGCATCTGCTGCTCCCCGAGGAGCCGGACCTCCTCGCCGGGGACGGTCCGCTGGTGCTCGTCGACGACGAGTTCTCCACCGGACGGACCGTCCTGAACACCATCAAGGCGCTGCACGCGCGCTTTCCCCGCGACCGGTACGTGGTGGTCGCGCTCGTCGACATGCGCTCGGACGCCGACCGCAGCCACCTGGAGAAGTTCGCGGCGGAACTGGGGGCCCGCGTCGACCTCGTCTCCCTGGCCGCGGGCGGCGTACGGCTCCCCGCGGATGTGCTGGCGCGCGGCCAGGAACTCGTCGCGGCCCATGAGGCCGCCGCCCCGTCGCCGGCACCCGGCCGGAACGGGGAGGCCCGCGGGAACCGCCGGGCGGACGCCGTACGGGTCGGCCTCGACTGGCCCGCCGGACTGCCCGACGGCGGACGGCACGGCTTCACACCGGCGCACCGCGAGCGGCTGGAGGCGGCGCTGCCGGCCATGGCCGGCAGCCTGGCGGACCACCTGGACGGCGCCCGCCGGATCCTCGTCCTCGGCAACGAGGAGCTGATGTACGCGCCGGTGCGGATCGCCGAGGCCCTGGACACCCACCTCGGCGCACCGGCCACGCCGGACGAGGGCGCGGCGGTCTACTTCTCGACCACCACCCGGTCGCCCGTGCTCGCCGTGGACGACCCCGGCTACGCCATACGCACCCGGCTCTCCTTCCCCGCGCACGACCGGCCGGCCGACGGGCCGGGGGAGCGCTACGCCTACAACGTCGCGGCCGGGACCGACCCGGCGCGCCGCTTCGATGCCATCGTGGCTGTCGTCGACTCGCAGGGAGACGGCCCCGAACTGCACGCCGCCGGCGGTCTGCTGGACCGGCTCGCCGAGCACACCGACCGGCTGCTGCTCGCCGTCATCCCCTCGTACACCCCGCAAGAACAGGCCCGTTCCATGCCCCTCCCCGAGCCGCTGCGCGGCCCCGCCTTCTCCTCGTACGCCGCCGAGGAGGTCGGCTGGCTGCTGCAGGACCTCTCCGACGTCACGCTGGAAGCGCCGACCGAGGAACGAGAGGAGGCGATCCAGAGCGGCGGCGCCCACTACGCCGAGTCGCTGCCCGTCGAATACCAGCCGAGCGAGCAGTACCAGGCGCTCTTCCACAGCGCGCTGGAGACCTCGGCGAGCCGGATCGCGCGGGCTGTGGGGACCGTCACCGAGACCGTGCTCGCCGAGCGGTCGCGCCCGGCCCCGGCGCGGCCGGTGCTGGTGTCGCTGGCGCGGGCCGGTACGCCCGTCGGTGTGCTGATGCGCCGCTGGGCACTGCACGCCCACGGCCTGGACCTGCCGCACTACGCCGTCTCCATCGTGCGCGGCCGGGGGATCGACACCACCGCCCTGCGCTGGCTGGCGGCCCATCACGATCCGGCGGACGTCGTTTTCGTGGACGGCTGGACCGGCAAGGGCGCCATCACCCGCGAACTCGCTCAGGCCTTGGCGGACTTCCCCGGCTTCGACCCACGCATCGCCGTGCTCGCCGACCCCGGCGGCTGCGTCGAGACCTACGGCACCCGCGATGACTTCCTGATCCCCTCCGCCTGCCTCAACTCCACCGTCTCCGGGCTCATATCGCGCACCGTCCTGCGCGACGACCTCGTGGGCCCGGACGACTTCCACGGCGCCAAGTTCTACCGCGAGCTGGCCACCGCCGATGCGTCGGGCGCCTTCCTCGACGCGGTGAGCGCGCGGTTCGACGAGGTCGCCGATGCCGTCGCCGCGGACGTGAAGGAACTGGCCGCCGCAGACCGGACGCCCACCTGGGAGGGCTGGGCGGCCGTGGAGCGCATCAGTGAGGAGTACGGCATCCACGACGTCAACCTCGTGAAGCCCGGTGTCGGCGAGACCACGCGCGTCCTGCTGCGCCGGGTCCCCTGGAAGATCCTCGCCCAGCGGGGTGCCGGGGCCGATCTCGATCATGTGCGCCTCCTGGCCGAACAACGGGGCGTGCCCGTCGAAGAGGTCGACGAACTGCCCTATACCTGCGTCGGATTGATCCACCCGCGCTTCACGCGCGGTGCCACGGGCGCTGACGGAAAGGCGGTGGCCTCCTGATGAGTGCCATCGTCGCCAGTGACCTCGACCGCACCCTGATCTATTCGGCCGCCGCGCTGAACCTCGCCATGCCCGACGCCGAGGCCCCGCGTCTGCTGTGCGTCGAGACCTACGAACGCAAGCCGCTTTCCTATATGACGGAGACGGCAGCCGCGCTGCTCGCCGAACTGGCCGCCGGCACCACCTTCGTGCCGACCACCACCCGCACCCGTGAGCAGTACGGACGCATCCATCTCCCGGGTCCGGCACCGGAGTTCGCCATTTGCGCCAACGGCGGCCACCTGCTCGTACGGGGTGAATCGGATCCCGACTGGCAGCGCGTCGTCGCCGAGCGTCTCGCGTCGCAGTGTGCGCCCCTCGACGAGATCCGGGCGCATCTCGTCCGCACCGCCGACCCGGCCTGGCTGCTCAAGGAACGCGTCGCCGAGGACCTCTTCGCCTACCTCGTCGTGGAGCGCCCGCTGCTCCCGGAGACCTGGGTGAAGGACCTCACCGGCTGGGCGGAGGAACGCGGCTGGACCGTGTCGTTGCAGGGCCGCAAGATTTACGCCGTGCCGAAGCCGCTCACCAAGAGCGCTGCCGTCGCGGAGGTGGCGCGCCGCACCGGCGCGTCCGAGATCCTTGCGGCCGGCGACTCTCTTCTCGACGCCGATCTGCTGCTGGCGGCCGACCGCGGATGGCGGCCGGGACACGGCGAACTGGCGGACTCCGGCTGGCACGCCCCGCATGTCACGGCGCTCGACGAACGTGGTGTCGCAGCGGGCGAGGAGATCGTCCGGGCCTTCATCCGCGGCGCCGCAGTCCCGGGCCGCGCCTGCTGACGCGGACAACGACAAACGCCGCCACCGCCAGCGCCGCCGCCGCGAGCACCACCTTCGCATAGACATCCACATAACCGGTCACCTCCTCCCAGTGCTCCCCGAGGGCATGGCCCGCGAGGACGAAGACCGTGTTCCAGATGAGGCTGCCGAGGGTGGTCAGGGCGAGAAAAGCCGGCACCGGCATCCGCTCGATGCCGGCCGGTATCGAGATCAGACTGCGGAAGATCGGGATCATCCGGCCGAAGAACACGGCCTTGGTCCCGTGCCGCCGGAACCAGCGCTCCGTCTTCTCTATATCGGAGACGCTGACCAGCGGCAGCTTCGCCGCGATCGCGACCGTACGCGCCCGCCCGAGCAGTGCGCCCACGCCGCACAGCGCCAGCGCTCCGGTCACCGAGCCGAGGGTCGTCCACACGAGCGCGGACGTCAGCTGCATACCGCCACGGCTTGCGGCGAAGCCCGCCAGCGGCAGGATCACCTCGCTCGGCAGCGGCGGGAACAGATTCTCTGCGGCGATCGCGAGACCCGCGCCGGGCGCGCCGAGCGCGTCCATGAGGTCCGTGATCCAGCCGGGTGCGGTGTTTCCGATGCTCTCGATCATGTAGTCAAAGCTATGAATTCGCGAGCGGCGGCACATTGCGGAAAGCCGCACAGAAGACTGCGGTTTTCCGCAGTGTGCGCCCGCCCTGGCCCCGCTAGCGTCATGATCGTGCGCGGATTGATGCGGCGCCTTGCGCGCCTGACAACGAGCCTGGGGATCGGCGCCTGCACGGCGGTCGTCGAGCTTCCCTTCACGCTGCTCTCCGCCCTCGTTCTGCTCATCGTCCTGCCCTGGCCGCGCGGACGGCGGGCCGTACTGACGCCGCTGACCGCCGTCGCCGGCCGCCTGGCCGAGGTCGAGCGCCGACGGCTGGCGCGGTTCGGCGAGGCGGAGGTCTCCCACGCGTACGCGCGTGTACGCGCACTCCAATATGTGGCGGTGCGCTGGGTGATGGGCGTGGTGGGCATGGTGGTGGTCTTCGCACCGCTGTCGGCGACCGTGCTGTGGGCGGTGCTGGTCTGGCCTTTCACCGATCTGCATCACCCCGGTGATGTCGCCGCGACCGGTGTCGGCAATCTCTTCTTCCTCCTGGTCGGCATGCAGGGCGTGTTCGGGGTCACGCATCTGGAAGGGCTGCTGGCGCGGCACTTCCTCGGCCCCCGCCCCGAGGAGGTCCTCGAGCGCCGCATCGAGCAGTTGGCGGCCAGCCGCGCCGGTGTGGTCGCGGCGGTCAACGACGAGCGTCGCCGTATCGAGCGCGATCTGCATGACGGGGTGCAACAGCGACTGGTGGCGCTCGGGATGCTGCTGGGCCGCGCGCTGCGCAGCCGGGACGAGATGCGGGCCGATCAGCTTCTGCGGCAGGCCCATGAAGAGAGCCGCCAGGCGCTGACCGAGTTGCGGGAAGTGGCGTGGCGGATCTATCCCACGGTCCTGGACGAGGCGGGGCTGCGGGCCGCCCTGGAGACGGTCGCCGAACGGTCCTCCGTTCCCGTGCAACTCGACTACCGGCTCGACCGCGAGCCCGGGACCGCCCTGGCAACGGTCGCCTACTTCGTGGTCTGCGAGGCCGTCACCAACGCCGTCAAGCATGCGGACGCCGGGCTGATATCGGTCCGCGTCGCCCCGGGCGGGGACGGCGTGCTCGTGTGTATCGAGGACGACGGACCGGGCGGCGCGGATTCCTCCGGCAGCGGCCTTTTCGGGCTGGCCCGCCGGGTTGCCGCCCTCGACGGCCGATTCCGGGTGGAGAGCCCGCCCGGCGGACCCACCACGATCACAGCGGAGCTGCCGTGCGCGTAGTGCTTGCCGACGATTCGATCTTGCTGCGGGAGGGGCTGGTGCGTCTGCTGGCCGAGGAGGGGCACGAGGTCGCGGCCGCGGTCGGCGACGCCGACCGGCTGATCGCCGTACTGGAGCGGGCGGAGAGAACGGAGGAACGACTGGACGCCGTGGTGGTGGACGTCCGGATGCCGCCCACGCACACGGATGAAGGACTGCGGGCAGCGGTGCAGATCAGGGAGCGCTGGCCGGATGTCGGCGTGCTGGTCCTGTCGCAGTACGTCGAGCGCCGTTATGCGACGGAACTGCTGACCGACGACAGTGAAGGAGTCGGCTATCTGCTCAAGGACCGAGTGGTGGAGGTGGACGAATTCCTGAACGCCCTGGAGCGGGTGGGCGCCGGACAGGCGGCGTTCGACCCGGAAGTCGTACGGCAGTTGCTGGCGCGCAGCAGACGTACGGACCCGCTGGGCACGCTCTCCGGGCGAGAACGGGAGGTGCTCGCGCAGATGGCGGAGGGCCATACCAATGCGGCGATCGCCGCCCGGCTGCACATTTCGCAGAGCGCCGTGGAGAAACACATCAATGCGATCTTCGAGAAACTCGGCCTCACCGGCACATCGGGCTACTCACGCCGGGTGCTGGCGGTGCTGCGTTACCTGGGAACGTAGACGATGGCGCTCCGCCGGCCTCGCCGAGGCGGCCGGTTGCGCTGTCGAGGCAGCGGCTGGGACCGCTGCCGGGGATCAGGAGGAGACCCAGTGACCAAGTCCAAGAGCACGCCGATCACCCCCGAGTTGTACGACTACGTCCTCGCCCACAATCCGCCGCTGGACGCCGTGCAGCGGGGCCTGGTGGAGATCACGCACCAGCGGATCCCGGACATGGCGGAGATGCAGTCGGCACAGGAGCAGGGGCCGCTGCTCGCGTTCCTGGTACGGCTGATCGGGGCCCGGCACATCGTCGAGGTAGGGACGTTCACCGGATTCTCGGCACTGTCGATGGCCCAGGCACTGCCCCCGGACGGCACCCTGATCGCCTGCGACGTCTCGGAGGAGTGGACGGCATACGGCAGGGAGGCCTGGGCGCAGGCCGGGGTCTCGGACCGTATCCAGCTGCGGATCGCGCCCGCGCTGGACACCCTCCGGGCGATGCCGGCCGACCCGCATATCGACCTCGTCTACCTCGACGCGGACAAGGCCAACTACATCCCCTACTGGGAGGAAGTGGTGCCCAGGATGCGGCCCGGAGGCCTGGTCGTCGCGGACAACGTCCTGTTCCACGGCCAGGTCACCGACCCGGAGGTGACCGGACCGGCGCTGGCGATCAGGGAGTTCAACGACCATGTGCGGGCCGACGAGCGTATGGAGGCGGTGATGCTCACCGTGGCGGACGGAGTGACCGTGGCGCGCCGGCGGTAGGCCGGTCCGGCGCGGGCCGGGATGCCGCAGCCTTTCCGACCCTGATCCGCCGGACGGGCCCTAGCCGCAGCAGCCGCCCCCGCAGCAACCGCCGCCCCCGCCGCCGCTGGGCGCGGGGGCGGACGCGGAGCCGCCGACGGCGACCGTGGAGAGGAGCTTCACGGTGTCCTCGTGGCCGTCGGGGCAGACGGCAGGGGCGGAGGACTCGGCCATCGGCCGGTTCAGCTCGAAGGTGGAGCCACAGGGGCGGCACCGGTATTCGTAACGAGGCATGGCCACAGGTTAGCCGCGGTGCCGTCAGCGCACGACCGTGCCGGGTGGTGCGCCCAGCATGCCCAGCTCCGCGCGGGTCGGCGCACCCTCCCAGTCACCGGGGGAGGCGACCGCGAAGGCACCGGTGGTGACCGCGCGTGCCAGACGTCCGGCCATGTCGGCGCCGTCCAGCAGCGCCGAGAGATAGCCCGCCACAAAGGCATCGCCCGCGCCGACGGCGTCCACGGCCCGTACCAGCTGTGCGGGCCGGTGGAGTGAACCGTCGCCGGTGAAGGCCGTCGCCCCGTCCGCGCCCAGTGTGACCACGACCTCCCCGACGCCCAGCTCCAGCAGCTCCTTGGCCTGCGCCGCCACGGCCGGGCCGCGCTCCGTACCAGGGCCCGCGGTGTCCGCCGCCGGGCCCGTCGGCAGGCACAGGGGAAGCTCGTCGTCAGAGGCGATCAGGGCGTCGACCGAGGGAATCCACTCGCGCAGGACCGAGGAGGCCTCCCCGGCGGTCCAGAGGCGAGAGCGGAAATTGACGTCGAGGCAGACCAACGAGCCGTGCTCCCGGGCGAGTCGAAGTGCGCGACGGGCCGTCGCGAGGGGCGCCGGACCGAGTGCGGGCGTGATGCCCGTCAGGTGCAGGATGCGCGGCGGGGCGGCCGAGAAGGCCTCTTCCACCGCACTTGCCTGAAGGCGGGACCCGGCAGATCCCGCGCGGTAGTAGTGCACCCGGGTGATCTCGGGGAGCCGTGGCTCGAAGAGGATCAGTCCGGTCGGGGCGTCCGGGTCGGCCGAGGCGGCGGATACCGCGACGCCTTCGGCCCGCAGCGTACGGAGCACCAGCCGCCCGGCCTCGTCGTCGCCGACCGCGCCCGCCCAGTGCACCTGGTGGCCGAGCCGGGACAGGCCGATCGCGACATTGCTCTCCGCACCGGCGATGGAAACGTTCATCGTGCCGCCGAGTTTCAGCGGACCGCTGCCGCGCAGGGCGACCATCGTCTCGCCGAAGGTGAGGACGTCCGGCCCGGAGTGCGGCCCCGCCCGCAGCGTCGCCCGCCGCTCCTCCCAGCCCGCGCGTCCGTGGACCGGTCCGCGCCCCCGCTCGGTCACCACGCGCACGCCGCCTTGAACTCCGCCACCCGCCGGCGCAGGGCACCCAGGTCTCCGCCGTCCGCCGCGTCCCCGATCAGCGGCGAGCCGACTCCCACCGCCACCGCCCCGGCCGCGAGATACTCGCTCGCCGCGGCCGCGTCCACCCCGCCGACCGGCACAAACGCCAGCTCGGGGAAGGGCGCGCGCAGCGCCCGCAGATACTCCGGCCCGCCCACGGAGGCCGGGAAGAGCTTCAGTGCGGAGACGCCCAGGGCATCGGCGGCGATCACCTCCGACGGCGTCAGCACCCCGGCGAGCGTCGGCAGCCCCTGCCGTACGGATTCCTCCAGGCCGGCCCCGAGACCGGGGGTGACGACCAGGTTGGCGCCGGCCTCCGCGGCGCGTCGGGCGTCAGCGGCGGACAGCACGGTGCCCGCACCGAGCCAGGCCGCATCGCCGAGTCCGGCGCGCGCCCGCCGGATGACCGTCAGCGCGTCCCGTCCGCTCAGCGAGACCTCGACCAGTGGAACGCCTTCCTCCGCCAGCGTCATGACCGTACGGAAGGCCGCCTCCGCGTCCTCGCCCCGGACGATGGCGACCAGCCGCTCGGCCCGGAGCGCTGTGCTGAAGTCCATGGCTTTCCTCCTCCCTTCCCGCTCCCGTGCCCCTGCGGTCACCATTCTGCGAAAGCACCGTCCTCATGACGCCAGACCGGGTTACGCCAGGCATGACCTTTCTCATCGGCCGCGCGCACGGCGGCCTCGTCCACCTCCACGCCGAGCCCCGGCCGGTCGGTTCGCAGCAGCGTCCCGCCGTGGAAGCGGAACGGCTCCGGATCCGCGACGTAGTCCAGCAGCTCGGCGCCCTGGTTGTAGTGGATGCCGATGGACTGCTCCTGGATCAGGAAGTTCGGCGTGGTGAAGGCGACCTGGAGGCTGGCGGCCAGCGCGACCGGGCCGAGCGGACAGTGCGGGGCGAGCTGCGCCCCGTACACCTCGGCGACGGCGGCGATCCGGCGCAGCTCGGAGATGCCCCCGGCGTGTGAAATATCGGGCTGAAGGATCGACACGCCGGCATTCAGCGGATCCAGGAACTCACGGCGGGTGAAGAGACGTTCACCTAGTGCGATGGGAATGGTGGAGGTGTTCACGAGGTCATGGACAGCATGCATATGGTCGGGCAGCACGGGTTCCTCGACGAACATCGGCGCGTACTCGGCCAGCAGGGGAAGCAGCCTGCGGGCGTTGGCGGGGGAGACCCGCCCATGGAAGTCGAGGCCGAAGTCCCGTTCGTCGCCGAGGACTTCGCGCGCGGTCTCGGCCCGCCGCAGACACGCCCGTACCTCGGCGGGGGTGGCCACCGGGGTCATCCGGCCGCAGCCGTTCATCTTGACGGCCGTGAAGCCCGCCTCGATCTGAGCGGTCAGCGCGTCCCGGATGGCCTGCGGCTCGTCGCCGCCGATCCAGGCGTAGGCACGGACCCTCTCCCGTACGGGGCCGCCCAGCAGCTGATGGACGGGGACGCCGTACTGCTTCCCCTTGATGTCCCACAGCGCCTGGTCCAGGCCGGCGACGGCGGACGACAGCACCGGCCCGCCGCGGTAGAAGCCGCCTTTGGTCATGACCTGCCAGTGGTCCTCGATCCGGGCCGCGTCCTGCCCCAGGAGGTACTCGGACAGCACCTCGACGGCCGCCCGGACCGGTTCGGCCCGCCCTTCGACCACCGGCTCGCCCCAGCCGACGACGCCCTCATCGGTCTCCACCCGGACGAACATCCAGCGCGGCGGGGCGAGGAACGTCTCGATGCGGCTGATCTTCATGGAGCGGACCGTCCTTTCGGCACCGGGGTCTTACGCGTCGTCCTGCCCGCCGCCGTCATTGCCGCAACCGCAACCGCAACGACAGCCGCAGCCGTGGCCATGGTGGTGGCAGTGGCACTGGCACTGGCGGTGGTGATCCTTATCGCCGCGCGGATCCGGCGCCGGGCAGGCGGCGGCCTATGGATGTCCGTGGGCGGACTTGTCGAGCAGTTCGAGCATCGCCATATAGGCGCCGTCGACATCCCGGGCGCGTACGGCCTCGACGACCGCGGCGTGCGCGGGATGCGGGTGCTCGAATTCGCCGCCGCCGGCGTGCACGGCCCGGTCGCGCTGGATGAGCACGGGCACGATCACCCGCTGCAGCTGCGCATAGAAGCGGTTGTTGGAGGCAAGCAGCATCGCCGTGTGAAAGGACGCGTCGGCGCGGATCAGCAGCGCCGGATCGGCGTCGGGGACGGCCATCGTGCTCACTGCGGCGTCGAGCACAGCGAGATCGTCATCGGTACGGCGCTCCGCCGCGAGCGCGGCCGCGGCGGGCTCGATCGAACGGCGCAGCTCGAGCATGTCGGCGAAGAAATCGGAGGAGGCGCCGGCCGCGAGCTTCCAGCGCAGCACATCGCTGTCCAGGAGGTTCCAGTCCTCGCGGGGCCGCACCACGCTGTCGCCCTTCTGGTGGGCGTCGACCAGCCCCTTGGCGGCCAGCAGCTTGAGTGCCTCGCGTACCACGGTCTGGCTGACGTCCAGCTCCGCCGTCAGATCCGGCAGGGCAAGGGCCTTGCCCTCGCCGTAGGTGCCGTCGAGGATGCGCCCGGCGAGCACTTCGACGGTTTCCTTGTGCCCTCCGCGTCCTGCGGACGAGGCGGCGTTCCCCAGCTGCGTCATGCCGTTGCTCCCTGCTCCGGCCCCCTGGGTGACCGGCCCGTGAGCGTCCGCCACCGGCGCTCACGGCCCACGCACACCCGGCTCGCCCCCCGCCACCTGGCCAGCCGTCAGGGCGTACCGAGTCACGACCCCACCTCGGTACGCCCTGACGTCTCCTCGCCCCGGGCTCACGCCTCCTTGCTGCCGCTGCCGCTCCCCCTGCCTGCCGCACTGCCAGTGCGGGTGCGGGGGCCGGTAATGCTGGTGCCGGGTCCGAGCGAGCCCCGTCCGGCATGCAAGGTGCCCTGGACCCGCACACGGAACGACTGCCGTCCGGCCGTCATGCCGGATACGGCATGCCACTGCCCGCGGTCGAACTGTTCCGCTTCCTCCGGGTGGCGGGCGCGCCAGTACGGATTGTCGTTCGACAGCCCTCCGCTCACCCGTCCGTACATCCCGAAGACCAGCAGCATCAGCCCCACCACGAAGCTGAAGAGGACGTTCTGGATACGGAAGGCGAGGAAGTTCGCGCCGGTCTGCAGCAGTGCCAGATTGACGAAGCCGCTCAGGAGGAAGAGGACGCCCCAGACGATGTTGAGGGTCGAGGCGAAGTTCCCGCCGATCACCATGCCGGCGACGAGTATCGCCCCGACGACGATAGAGAGCACGCTCAGCGCGCCATTGGTGTTGAGTCCGGCGACGGTGTCGCCACCGGTGTCGAAGAAGCCGATGTTGTGGGTCAGACCGAGGATGCCGAAGGCGATCAGCACCAGGCCCATCAGCCCGGCGCCGATGCGGTAGACCTTGCTGAGCCGGTGATCCACCGGCAGATGCTCATCGAGCCGGGTACGACGCAGCTTGACCCGGTGGAATGGGTTGGCGGGCCCGTGCAGGGTCTGGTCAGTAGCCCCAGTAGCCATGTCCGGCCTCCTTCGCGCAGATGTGCCGCCTGGGCCGTACTCACTCCAGCATCCGCCAACGCGTCGCTTCACGCCATCGCGCTCGGCAAGGGGACCAGGGCGTGCCAGGGGCCGCGCCTCAGCCGCCGGCCGCGCCCCGCCCCTCCCGGATCTCCTGCACCACCCGGGCGACGGTCTCCCGTACGGCCTCGGTCTCGGTCAGGAAATGCCACCAGTCCGGATGCCGGCCCTCCAGGCCCGCCACCGCCCGCTCCAGCCGCGCCACCGCATCGTCCAGGGGGCCGGCATGCCGCGGATCGGGGGTGTTGCGCCCGGCCATCGCCAGCCGCTGCGCATCACGGATCGCGAAGCGCGTCCGATCGACCTCCTTCTGCCGGTCGAACGACACCGCATCCAGCCGCTGCAACCGGTCGCCCGCCGCCGACACCGCCGCGTCGGTGCCGTCCAGCAGGGCCCGTACGGTCCCCAGCCTGGTCGTGGCATCCGCCCAGCGCTGCTCGTCGCGGGCCTGCTGCGCCTCCCGCAGCTTCGCCTCGGCCTGCCTGACGGACTCCGCGGCCTGCTCCGGCACCTTCTGCAGGTCCTGCCAGCACGCCGAGCTGTACCGCCGCCGCAGCTCACTCAGGATCGGATCGACCTTCTCGGCACGGGTGCTGATCGCCTGCGCACGCGTCCGCAGCGACACCAGCCGCTTGTCGATCTCCGCCGCCTTCTCCGGCAGCCGCTCGGCCTCGCTACGTACTTCCTCGGCCTTGCGCAGCACGTCGTCGGCGCGCCGGATCGTTTCCTGGACACCGTGCTGTCCGGCGCCCTGATTGAGCTTGGTCAGCTCCGGCGCGAGCGCCGCCAGCCGTGCCGCGAGCTCGTCGGCCTTCAGGCCCTGCGCCCGGACCGCATCCAGCGCATTGCTGGCCGCCAGCAGCGTCTGCCGCGCCCGCTCCACCGCCGGTGCCAGCCGTGCCAGCTGCGTCTCGGCGCTCTGCAGCAGCGGCCCCAGCCCCTGCGCGAAGCGGTCGAGGTCGGCCTTGACCTTGTTCAGTTCGTCCTTGGCCCGGTTCAGATCGGCCCGTGCCCGCGATATCGCCGCGCCGTCCAGGTCGTCCCGGTCAAGATCATGGGAATCGACGGCGGTGATGTATCCCTGGCTCACCTCATCGATCCGGCGGCCGAACCCCGCGTACTCCTCCGCCGCCCGCCGGGCCGCCGGCGAATCGTCGACCGCGGTGATCGTCTCTATGGAGATCCGCAGATCCCGCTGCGCGGTGTCCAGCTCGTAGAACGCCGCCGCCGCGGCATCCTTCGCGGCCTGCGCATCGGCCCGCTGTCCGTCCCCCCGCCCGAACCAGCGGCGCGTCCCCCCGCCCGCGAACGACTGCGGCGCCAGTGCCGCCAACAGCGGCAACGGCAGCAGGACGAGCGTCACGAGGTCTGTGACGGGACCCCTCCGGGGACGACGGCGTGCTCGCTGCTCGTACGGCTGCGTGTGTGTCGCCGTCACATCCCTCTCCCGATCGGATTCGCCCCAGAACCGACTGTCATTCTCCCACTCCGCAGAAACGAACACACCGGCCGGTAAGTTCGCGGTTCGAGCACCGGTTTAGTACTGGTTTGCAGTGCAGCCCCGTCGGCAAGGTAGTCTGTCGGCTCGGCCAGGGCGCATAGCTCAGCGGTAGAGCGCTGCTCTTACAAAGCAGATGTCGGCGGTTCAAATCCGTCTGTGCCCACCATGTGTGACCAGCATAAACGCAGGAAATGTCCTTCCGGAGCATGATCCGGAAGGACATTTTTTTGCGTTGCGGGGGATGGGCGGGGGACGGGGCGCTGGTGGTTGTCCCGGGGATGCGGGGCTCTGCGGAGTCGGAATGATCATGCGCTGGGTGGCGGCGCTCGAGTGGCATTCGCGGGAGAAGCCGTTCCTCGTGCCCGTACGGGCCGGCTGCAAGCGTCCGGGACGATGGCCGGGGCAGAGACGGGTGGGGCGCATCTGTCCCGGCCTCGACGGGGCTGCCGCCGATCGCCCAGGGGTGACGGAGCCGCCTTTGGGCGGGAGTGATGGCGGGACGGCGTGACCGCCGGCCTGGCGGTGGCGCCACGGCCAGGCTTCGGCCGGTGAGCAGTGGCCGGCTCGACGTTCTTGTCGCCGTTGTCGGCGGATCGCCGCCTGACTGGGGAGATCAGGCGCGTATGGACATGGCTGTCATGTCCCGGGTTTGTCGCCCCCCGGTCGGGCAGTGCAGTTGGTCCTGGCGTGCATCTTTTGCGGGGTGCGCGATGCAGTGAACTGCTTTGGATGGCACGGGAGTTGGCGAGAAGGTGGCCGCTTTGGCGCTTCCGGCGGTTGTCCTGCTGGGTGGGCCGGCCGTTGACGCGCATCCAGGGGCCCCGCCTCCGGCTGTCCGCTGTCCGGCAGCCTTGCAGGTCAGGGGTGTGGCGGAGCGTCCAGGAACCGGTGGAGGGAGGCCGTCATGCTCGTCACGAAGGTGTCGCGGGTGTGGTCGGGGACCAGGTCCAGGGACAGGTAGGGGTTGAGGTCCTCCAGCTCGACCAGGAGCAGTTCGCCTTCCTGGGTGCGGCAGGCGTCCACGCGCTGGATGCCGTGGCCGAGGGTGTTCCAGTCGATGAAGCGGTCGGCGAAGGCGAGGTCGGTGCTGGTGGGCTCGTAGGGCTCCAGGACCCAGCGCCGGCCGGGATCGGGGGCATGGAGGGCGTACTGGAAGGCGTCGTCGACGTAGTAGAACGACACCTCGTAGCGGAAGTCGATGCGCGGCTGGACGAGGATGTCGCCGTAGGCGAGGCCGCCCAGGCCGTCCTGGGGGACGAAGGCCAGGCCTATGGAGTCCGCGCCGGCCTTCGGCTTGACCGCGTACTGACCGGCTGCGGGCAGCATGTGCAGGTCCTGGGGCCGGTCGACGGTGGGTATGACGGGGTATCCGGCGGCGGTCAGATCCAGCAGGTACTGCTTTCCGGCCATGTCGCCGCGCCCGGACAGCGGGTTGTAGACCCGGGTGCCGCGCACCGTGGCCCGCACCCGGAAGGCGTCGTACTCCTGCTGGTAGTGCAGCACGGGGCCGCTGTTGCGGACCACGACCGCGTCGAAGGAATCCATCAGCGCGGCCGCATCCAGCGGGTGGCACAGCGCGATGTCGAAGTCGTTGCGCAGCCGGGAGGTGAGGAAGACGTCCTCGTCGCAGTAGCGCCGTCCGCGGGCCTGGTAGGCGAGATCGGTGACGAACAGAACACTGGGGCGGGCGGGCACGGTGCATCTCCTCGGGCGGCGGTCCCGTCAGCCTAACGGTGCGCGGGGCACGGGCTTGGTGCCGGCTGCCTGAGCCTCGTTCCCGCGGGACGTCGTCGACCGACCCGCAGTGGCCGCATGCGGTGCGAGCAGCCCGGTGGGCGTCAGGACGGCCCAGCGAGCTGCCCGTGGCTGTGGCCGTCGTCCGGCCCGAGGCGGGCGATCCGGTCCGCGTGCTCGGCCCGCTCCGTCGGCCACATGCCGAGGTACGGGGCCGGGCCCAGGTTGTACGGCAGTGCTGCGGCGCTCCCAGGGGGCGCGTTTGTGTGGTTGTTCGGCTTTTTCGGCTTGTTCTTGGTTGTCCGTTGCGGGGGGCGCTGTGTATCGTCACAGGCATTGAATTGAAGTTTCAAGTAAATCGTAGAGTGCGCAGAAGTGAGCGGAAGTGCACGGGGAGTAGTGGAGCCGCGGCGTCCCGGGGGCGCCACGTCGGGAGTTGGGAGAGGTTCTTGTCCGTACGACGTCTCAATCACGCGGTGCTCTACATCCGCGATGTGGCGCGGTCCGTCGCCTTCTACACCGAAGCCCTCGGGCTGACGCTGGACATCGAGATACCGGGCCGCGCTGCCTTTCTCAGCGCTCCCGGTTCGCTCAACGATCACGATCTGGGGCTGTTCGCGGTGGGGGCGGAGGCGCCGGGACCCGAGGCGGGTCGCGCCGGGCTCTATCACCTGGCCTGGGAGGTCGGGACGCTCGGCGAACTCGCCGCGACCGAGACCCGGCTCGCGGCCCGTGGCGCCCTGGTGGGTGCCACCGACCATCTCGTCTCCAAGTCCCTGTACGCCAAGGATCCGGATGGCAACGAGTTCGAGGTGATGTGGCGGGTCCCCCGCGAGGAGTGGCCCGGCCCGGACGAGCAGGACCGGCTGCGGCCGCTCGATCTCGCGGCGGAGCTCAAGCGCTGGGGACCCGACCTGATGACCGGCGCGGCGGCGGGCTCGGCCACCTGACAGGCCGGCGCGTTGGCCGGGGGTGTACGGGCTACGAGCCCGACGCCCCTCGCGCCGCCCAGCGCTTTTCGACTCCGGACAGGCGCCAGTACGCCAGCGCGGCCGCCCACACCACCACGAACAGGCCGACGAGGACGAAGCCCGCGTTGTCGAGGTCGATGGAGGAGATCCAGCCGGTCAGGGGGTCGTCGAGGGCGAGTTTGTCGTGCAGCACGGTCACCAGCTCGATCGTGCCGATGAAGAACGCGACGGCGATCGACAGGCCGGTGATGGTGAGGTTGTAGTAGACCTTGCGCACCGGGTTGGAGAACGCCCACTGGTAGGCGAAGTTCATGAAGGTGCCGTCGAGGGTGTCGAAGAGGCTCATTCCGGCGGCGAACAGCAGCGGCAGGCACAGGATCGCGTACCAGGGCACACCGGCCGCGGCGCCGCTGCCCGCCATCACCATCAGCGTCACCTCGGTCGCGGTGTCGAAGCCGAGCCCGAAGAGGAAGCCGAGCGGGAACATCTGGCCGGGGCGGGAGATGGAGCGGGTGAAGCGTCCCAGGAAGCGGTTCATGAAGCCGCGCGCATCGAGCCGCTGCTCCAGTTCGGCCTCGTCGTAGTTGCCGTCGCGCATACCGCGGAAGACCCGCCAGATCCCGGCCAGCGCGATGAGGTTGAGGGCGGCGATGAGGTAGAGGAACGTCCCCGAGACCGTCGTGCCGATGGTGCCGAGGACCTGGTGGGTGCGGGACGCGTCGTTGAGGAGGGTGCCGGCGAGCTGGGCGCCGCCCGCCACCAGGGCCGCCATCACGACGACCACGCTGGAGTGGCCGAGGGCGAACCAGAAGCCCACCGAGACCGGCCGTTTGCCGTCGGCCATCAGCTTGCGGGTGGTGTTGTCGATGGCGGCGATGTGGTCGGCGTCGAAGGCGTGCCGCATGCCGAGGGTGTAGGCGGTGATGCCGAGCCCGACGCCGAAGACCTGGCTTCCGACGGAGTAGTGATACGGGACGACGAGCAGGAAGAGCACGCCGAAGGCGATGACGTGCAGGCCGGCTATGACGGCCATCAGGCCGGCGGTGCGGACGGTGTCCTGCCGGCGCCAGCGGAAAGTCGGGGAAGCAGGGGAAGCAGGGGTGGTCGGGCTCGGGGTATCGGTGGACAGGGCCATCCGGCGGTCACGCTCCAGCACCTCGTGGATCAGTTCGTGAGATGCCGTGGCCGGTCTCCTGGCTTACGGGTTCGCTGACGCTCGTGCCCGCCCCGCCTTCCCGGCCGCAGGCTGCGGTCAGTGGCGCCGTACGCGCGCCGCGCATACGGAAGGGCCGGAAACTCCCCGATCACAGTGGCGAGGGCCGCTCCGGACTGGGACCACAAGGTCCGTCACCGGTCTTCCCGAACACCACGGCATGGTCACTTTAACTGCCGACCTGCAGTGGCCGTTCTGACCAGCCGTCCCGGACCAGCCGTTCTGGACCAGCCGTCCCGGAGTGGTGTGAGAGTGGTGCGAGGGCTGCCTTCGGAGGCCGGGCGGTATCAGCGTGCCAAGGAGGACAGGAAGGCGCGCAGTTCGTGGTCGAACAGGGCGGTGTTCTCCAGGTTGACCATGTGGGCCGCGCCGGGTACGCGGACCCTGCGGGCACCCGGCACGGCGAGGGTGAGGGCGTGGGCGTTGGCGCTGATGTCCGTGCTGTCGAGATCGCCGTCGAAGACGACCGTCGGCACCCGTATCTCGGACAGCCGGCCGGCGGCCCCGACCTCCAGGGGCATGCCGGCACCCACGCCGTCGGCGTGCGCCTCGGCCGTGGCCGTGGCCGAGGCGCGGATCCGCTCGCGCAGTCCGGGGTGGACATCGGACGGCCTGCGGTGCGGGCCGTCCACCCACATCCGCAAGAAGTGCTCCACATACCGCTCCAGGCCGTCCGGTGCGCCGATCGCCGCCACCTGCTCCTTGATATGACCGAGGACGAACGGGTCGGTGAAGGCGCGGCCGCTGATCCCGGGCGAGGCGAGCGCCAGGGCGCTGACCCGCTCCGGGTGGGCGAGGGCGGTGTCGAGGGCGACCCGGGAGCCGTGCGAGAGACCGACGAGGACGGCGCTGGGGACCTCGAGGGCGTCGAGGAGCGCGCACAGGTCGTCGTGGTTGGCCCAGTCGCCGGTGGCGGTGGACGAGAGGCCATGACCGCGGGAGTCGTAACGGATCACGCGGTGGCCGGATCCCACCAGCCAGCAGAACTGCTCGTCCCACATGCGCTGGTCGAGCATGCCGCCGTGCAGCAGCACCACCGCGGGACCCTCGCCAGCCGTCTCGTAGAACAGCTCGCCCTCCTCGATCGGCACGGTGCCGTTGTCGAGCTCGGTCCAGGCGGCGAACGGGTGGGTCATTCTCTGCACTCCCTCGGAAACGAGCGGTCTTGAACGAGCGGTCTTGAACGACCGGCGGGGCGGTGCGACGGGGGCGTCGAGCCGTGGGACCTGCAGGTTATGAGATGGTGCGGATCTGCGGTTATTCGGGGTGGTTGTCCTTGTTGTCGGGGTCCTCCGGGGCGACGCGTGAGCCGTTCGCGAGATGCCGGAACTCCTCGCCGAGCCGGTCGAGTACGCGAAGCGTCGTCGAGACCTCCTGCGCGGACAGGTCGGACAGCGCGCGGCGCAGCTCGGCGGCCTCGGACTCCTGGATTCCCCGCATCAGTTCGCTGCCCTCGGGGGTGAGCTCGATCAGGGATGAACGGCGATGCGCGGGATTCGGGGCCGTCGCCACCAGGCCCAGCTCCGCCGCGTGGTTCACCCAGCGCTGCACCGGCTGCCGGTCGAGGCCCATGGTGCGGGCCAACTGCGGCACCGTCCGGGGGCCTTGGCTGCGCAGCGCATCGAGCAGTGCGTGCTCGCCGGCGGTCATGCCTGTGCCTTCCAGCTCGCGCTCCACCGCGCGCACGACCGTGCGGTGCAGGGGCCACAGGCGCCGTATGACGCCGTACAGAAGGTCGTCGGTGGGGGCCGGTCCGTCGTCACCGTCGCTATCGCTACCGCTATCGATACCACTCTTTACGACACTCATGGTGTCAGAATGACATCGGAAGTGTCGTTTGGGAAGGCGCTGTGCGCGGAAGGATGTCGGTGAAGCGAGGGCGGAGCGAGGGTTAGCCGGCCGGTGTCCGGTCGGGCTGTGGGAGGGGGGCTTCTTCGGGGGTGAAGGTGACGATGAGGTCGGCGCGGTCGCGGGTCGCCGCCACGGTGCGGGCGTTCGCCTCGTCCGAGATACGGACGAACCGTTCGGCGTCGGCGCGCGGGCGGCCGAAGCGTTCATGGCGGTCGACCAGGCGCCGGACCCGCTCCGGGGTGTCCAGGTCGACGTACCAGACCTCGTCGAGCAGAGCGCGGACGGGCGCCCATGGCGGGGAGTTGAGAAGGAGGTAGTTGCCCTCGGTGACGACAAGGGGGATGTGGGGTGCTACGGGGATGCTTCCGGCGACCGGTTCTTCGATGCGGCGGTCGAAGGCCGGGGCGTAGACGGCGGTGCCGGGTTCCGGGGAGCGCAGGCGGGTCAGCAGTGCCGCATATCCGGCGGGATCGAAGGTGTCGGGTGCGCCCTTGCGGTCGATCCTGCCCAGGCGGTGCAGCTCCGCCTCGGCGAGATGGAAGCCGTCCATCGGGACCAGTACGGCCTGTCCGGCCAGCTCCGCCACCAGGTGGGCGGCGAGGGTGGACTTGCCGGCGCCGGGCGGGCCCGCGATGCCGAGCAGCCGTCGGCGGTCGGGGCGGGCGGAGGCGGCGAGCCGGCGGGCGCGGGACAGAAGGTAGGGGGTGTCCATGGTGCGTCCATGGTGCCCGATGGGCGGCGGGTTGCCGGGGCGGGTTTCAGCGCCGGTATTCCATCCCGTATGCGGCGCCGATCTCGTTGAGGCGGCCGAGGTCGGGGTGTCCGTCCTTCATGACCACGGGACCGGCTTCGAACATGTCCTCCATGAACTCCTCCCAGCCTCCCGGTGACGAGATCTGCAGGCATCTGGCGGGCGGCCGGGAGGCGTTGCGCAGCGCGTGCGGTATGCCGTGCGGCAGCAGGACGCACATTCCGGGCGTCAGCCGATGGGTGGCGCCGTCGAGGTCGACCTCCATCTCGCCCTCGAGGATGTAGAGGAATTCGTCGGCGTCGTGGTGGATGTGCGGCGGAATGTCGATGTCGAGCTGGGTCTCCAGGACGGAGAGCCGGCCCTCGGTGTCGCTCGTGCGGGCCTTGACGGCGAAACCCGGCGGGAGGGGGACCCGTCCCGGTCGCCGTGCGCCGGCCGGCAGTGCGAAAAAGCGCTCTGCGGACGGCCTCGGCCGCGCTGTCTCCTTGGGCATGGTGATTGCTGGTCCTCTCCGGAGCCGGACATAAGACGACGTGCGCGAGATCGGAAGCTGGGAAGTCGGAAGCTGAGAAGGGAGCTGCAAGGGAAGCGGAAGCAGGAGGTGAAAACAGAATCGGAATCCGATTCCGTTTATTTAGCGTAGCAGTAGCATCGGCGATGTGGCAGCCTCCTCGACCTCCCCCGCACCGCAACGCAGACCACGCGCCGATGCCGAGCGCAACCGCACCCGTGTGCTCGACGCCGCGCGTGAGGTGTTCCGTGCGCGCGGCGACGAGGCGCAGATGCCCGAGGTGGCCCGTGCGGCCGGGGTCGGCGTCGGCACGGTCTACCGGCACTTCCCGAACCGGGCGGCCCTGATCGCCGCGGTGGGGGAGCAACGGCAGGCGGAGATCGTCGAGTTCGGGCGCACGGCCTGTCTGCCGCGCGCCAAGGCCTCGGAAGGACTGGCCGCCTACCTCGAGCACATCGGGGAGGTGCTCGGTGCCGAGCGCGGGCTGTCCGCATCCATCGAGGCGGCGTTCGGATCGGCCGAACCGACCGGGGAAGGGCGTGCGGGAGCCGAGGACGTCGCCGCCCGACTCCTCGCCCGGGGCAAGGAGGAGGGCACCGTGCGGCCCGATGCCGAGGTCGGTGATGTGGTGATGATCGTCTGCGGGCTGGCCGCGGTGATCCGCAATGACGCCGGGGACTGGCGCCGCTATGTGCACAACGCGTGTGCGGGGCTGGGGACTTCGGGCTGAGACCGGTACGGGCGGGTGCTCCGGCCGGCGGCCCGCGGGCCCCGCGGTGTCAGGTCGCCGCGCCCAGCCGCCACAGGGACGTGACCTCCGCCGCGCGGGCCACATGGAGCGGGTCGGAGGTGTCGCGGGCACGCGGATGGCGCGGTGCGATGTCGAGCCGGTCCAGGACCGTCAGACCGCCTCGGGCGAAGGCGTCCAGGAGTTCGGCGCGTGGCCGCAGCCCGAGGTGTTCGGCCAGGTCGGAAAGGATCAGCCAGCCCTCGCCGCCCGGTGCCAGATGGTCCGCCAGGCCGTCCAGGAAGCCGTGCAGCATCCGGTTGCCCGGATCGTAGACCGCGCGCTCCACCGGGGACGTCGGTTTGGCGGGCACCCAGGGGGGATTGCAGACGATCAGCGGGGCGCGCCCGGCCGGGAACAGATCGGCCTCGACGACCTCCACCTGCCCGGCGGCCCCCAGCCGTTCGGTGTTCTCGCGGGCGCACGCCAGCGCGCGCGGATCCTGGTCGGTGGCGACGATCCGCCGCACCCCGCGCCGCGCCAGCACGCAGGCCAGTACGCCGGTGCCGGTGCCGATGTCGAACGCCAGGTCCCGGCCGGGCAGCGGCGCCTCGGCCACCAGGTCGACGTATTCGCCGCGGGCCGGTGAGAAGACGCCGTAGTGCGGATGGATCCGGTCGCCGCCGAGCGCCGGGATCTCGACGCCCTTTCTGCGCCATTCGTTGGCGCCGATGAGGGCGAGCAGTTCCCGCAGGGAGAGCAGGGAGCCGGCGGGAGCGGGGCCGGCGGTTTCCGGCTCCGGCGGCGGGCCGTAGGCCCTGGTGCAGGCCTCGCGGACGTCGGGCGCGCGGTGCAGCGGGACGGTGTAGGACGCGTCGAGCGGGACCAGTAGCATGCCCAGGATGCGGGCGCGCTGGTTCTGGGCGGCGCGGTGCAGATGGAACGCCTGGGTGACATCGGCGGGCGGCGCCTTGCGGGGGCGGCGGTCGATGCGGCGGGTCAGCGCCGTCAGCAACTGGCGGGCGTTGTGGAAATCGCCGCGCCACAGGAGGGCGGTGCCCTCGCAGGCGAGCTTGTAGGCGTCGTCGGCCCTGGTCCGGTCGTCCGCGATGACGATCCGGCGGGGCGGCGGGGAGCCGTTCTCGGAACGCCAGCGGGCGGAGCGGGCCTCGTCGGCCTCGGTCCATGTGACGACCGGCGGAGCGACGACCGGGGAGTTCACCGAATTGTGCCTCGTGTCAGTGGTTCGGGTCCCTCCTTGCGGAGGGCGACGTTCGACTCTACTCCGTGTCGGGGCGGAACCTGCGCCCGCTGTCGTCCGCACCCGGGCGGGAGCAGGATGGAATGAGGCGAGAAAGCGGGCGAACGGGGGTGTGGATGGCGGACAGGGGCGATCTCCCGGTCATCGTCGCGGTGGACGGCTCCGCCGACAGTGAGCGGGCGTTGCGCTGGGCCGGGGAGGCGGCGCGGCTGCGGTCCGCGTCGCTCCAGGTGGTGCATGTCTGGCCGTACGTCACCGCCGTGCGGGTCGCCGACGACGACGGAACCGGCGATCCGGTGCTGGACGAGCTGCGTGCGCAGCCGCTGGCCTGGAGCCTGCCGGATGTGGCGTTCCGCAGCCTCAGCGGGCTGACCGACACCCAGCTGCCCGCGCTGGGCGCCGAGGCGCAGCTACTGGTCCTGGGCTCCCGCGGCCGCGGCGGCTTCACCGGCCTGCTGCTCGGCTCCAACGGCATGGCCTGTGCCGCCCAGTCGGCCTGTCCGGTCGTGGTCGTACCCCGCCCGGACCGCGGCGGCACCCGGCGGGGCGAGGACGGCGAGCGCCTGCCGCCGGACGTCCCGCAGGTGGCCCTCGGCGTGGACGCTGCCTTCGACGAGCCCGGCGCGATCGGCTTCGCGCTCGCCGAGGCGAGCCGCCGCGGCGCCCGCCTCAAGGTCGTCTCCGGCTACTCCTGGCCGCTGCTGATGCCGCCCGCCTTCGAGTACGTCACGGCCTACGAGACCGGTCAGCGGGAGTACGAGGACGCGCTCGGCACCCAGCTCGCCGATGCCCTCGCCCCGCACCGCGCCCGCCACCCCGAGGTCGGCGTCCAGGTCGAGCTGCGGAACGCGGACGCCGCCGGGCAGTTGGTGGCGGCGTCCCAGGACAGCGATCTCGTGGTGGTCGCACGGCGCCGCCGCCGGCTGCCGATCGGCCGGCGGCTGGGCGGGGTGGCCCATGCCGTACTGCTGCACGCCGTCTGCCCGATAGCGGTCGTCCCGGAGGAGGCGCAGGGCCCGCAGGAGGCGAGGTCCCCGGAGGCGTAGCCCGCCCGGCGGCCGGACGGGCCCGGCGGCCGGAGCCGGTCAGCCGGTGCCGAAGGCCGCCGGATAACGGACCGTGCCGCGCGGCGGTATGGAGCCGTCCAGGGACAGCGCCATGAACGCCTCCTCCGGCCAGGGCTGCGGAGGCCGGATGCCGAAGCGGGCAGTGGCCGGTTCGAAGCCGAAGCGCGGGTAGTACGGCGGATGGCCGAGCACGATCGCGGTCCGTTCGCCGGCCGCCCGTGCCGCGTCCAGCAGCGCCCGGATCACCGCGCTGCCCGCACCGCTCTTCTGGTGCTCGGGGGCCACCGCGCACGGCGCGAGCGCCACGGCCGGGACATCATCGACGTAACAGCGCGTCAGCAGGGCGTGGGCGGCGACCGGGCCGTCAGGGGCGTCGGCGACGAACGACAGACCGGGGAGCCAGGCCGCCGGGTCGCGGCGCAGCGCGTCGACGAGATCCGCCTCCTCCGCCGTCCCGAACGCGGCGAGGTTGACCCGGCGGACGGCGGATATGTCCGCGGCGGTCTCGGGGCGGGGGAGCCACCCGCCGGTCCGCACGCTGCCGCTGCGGATCGGGTCGCTCATGCCGCCGACGTCGTCTGCACCGCTCGAACCGCTCGGACTGCTCATGCCCGCAATGGTCGCACCGGGGTCTGACAACGAGCCATGCGTTTTCCGCTCCCACCCGGCGCCCGGCCCCGGCCGTCAGTGCGCCGCCCGGCGCTCCGGCCGCCGTATGAGGTACACCGCCGCCGACCCCGCGGCGAGGAGGGCGACCACGGACAGCGCGGTGCTCGCCCAGGACGCGCCGAGCCACTGGCCGCCGAAGTAGCCCAGGCTCACGCTGTACGCCGCCCAGGTGAGACCGGCCAGCGCGGACCAGGGCAGGAACTCGCGGACCGTACGGTGTGCGACGCCGGCGCCGAGGCTGACCACGGAGCGTCCTGCGGGTGCGAAGCGGGCCAGGACGACGATGCCGCCGCCCCCGCGGGTGAGCGCCGCGCCGAGGCGTTCCTGCGCGGCGGACAGGCGGCGGGACCGGCCGATGGCCCGGTCGAAGCGGTCGCCGCCGCGCCAGGCCAGCCGGTAGGCGACCATGTCGCCCAGTACCGAGGCGGTGGCCGCGCACAGGACCAGCGAGAACATCGCGGCCAGGTGGGGGGTCCCGCCGTGGACGGACGTGCGGGCGGTCACGGAGCCGACGGCGTCGGCGGCGGTGGTGGTACCGGCGGCCGTGGTCGCCGCGGCGACCACCAGGACCCCGCTGGGCAGGATCGGCACAAAGACGTCGAGGACGATGGAGAGGCTGACGATCACGTACACCCAGGGGGTGCCGCTGAGGGACCCCAGGTCTTCCAACAACGTGCCACTCCCGGTCCGAACCCGCCGCGACGTCGCTCGGTGCGGCAGGGGCGGCCCTTCAGCCATACAGCGTACGCCTGGCCCTTTCGGGCCTCTGACCTGGGGCGGCAGGTGTTGCGTGGGTCACCGGACCAGCACCTGACCGGCCCCCTGGGACGGCTGGACCGGCCCCCTGGAACGAGACGGCCCGTACGGCGGCGATGCCGTACGGGCCGGGAAGCGGCAGGGGGACGCTCGCCGCAACAGATCGGGCGCCGGATCAGACGGCGCTCGGCTCGGGCTCGGCGGCGGGTGCCCGCTCGGCCTGGCGGTCGCCGAAGAAGAGGCGGTCGAGCGACCAGGCGCCGGGGCCGATGAAGGCGATCAGCAGGAAGGCCCAGCAGAACAGCGCGGACGCCTCGCCGCCGTTCTGGATCGGCCACAGGGCGGTGCCCTGGTGGACGGAGAAGTACGCGTACGCCATCGAGCCGGAGCTGACGAACGCCGCCGCGCGGGTGCTCAGGCCGACCATCACGAGGATGCCGCCCGCGAGCTGGATGACCGCGGCGTACCAGCCGGGCCAGGCGCCCGTGGGGACGCTGGCGCCGGTGCCCATGGCGCCCCCGAGGACGCCGAACAGCGACGAGGCGCCGTGGCAGGCGAAGAGCAGGCCGATGACAACGCGGAACAGCGCGAGGACGTGCGGGGTCGATCTCTGCGTGAAGGAGGTCAGCTGAGCGGACATGAAGTGTCTCCTGCGGGTTCTGGGGACGAGGGAACCGTGGAGGGCATAGGTTAGGGGAACCTAAGATGTACTTGCAAGTTCAACATCTTGCCGTGTCGCCGGCACCCGCCCCGCCGGCACCCGCGGGCACCGGCACCCGCACCGCCGCCCGGAGCGCGGCCCGCGCCACCGCATCCGTGTCGGCGAGCGTCACCGACCCCACCCCGGGACGCGCCCCCGCCGCCGTCACCCAGTGCACCCCTTCCGTCGGCACCCCGACCGCGAAGCGCCGCGGATGGCGCCTGCCGTCGGCCTCGACGAGGTGGTACGGGCTCGGCGACACATCCAGGCCGCCGGTCTCGTAACCGTCCACCGTGTGCGGCCGGCAGCCCCCGTCGGCCAGCAGGCGGGCCAGCAGCTCATCGGCGGTGCGCCGCAGATCCGGCTCCGGCAGCCGCGCCTCTATCAGGGCCGTCGCCGTCACTCCGGACCCCGGAACATCCGGCGAATGCGCCGTGAAGCCCGGCCCGCCACCGTCGACGGCACCCGGCCGGATCTCCATCCGGGGGCCGATCACCTCCAGCACCCCCGCCGCCATGAGTGCCGCCATCTCCTCTATGCGGCGCCGCGGTGGCCCGATGGACAGGAAGGCGTTCAGCGGCGTGTACCAGCGGTCCAGATGGTCGCGGCGGGAGGCGCCCAGCAGTCCGCCGTGGTCGACGATCTGCCGCAGCTCGTTGCGCAGATCCCGCAGGACGTCCAGCGCCGCCTTGACCGGACCCGCGACATTTCCGTGCCGGGCGTCCGCGACATCCTGCCTCAGCCGGGCCAGCAGCCAGTCCCGGAAGGCGGCGGGCCCGGCGAACCGTCGGTCCGCGTACGGGCGGGAGATCCGGTCCCAGTCCCAGCGATCGGCCGGCGCGATGCCGAACGCGTCCAGGACGGCGGCCTCTTCGGGGCTGCGGTGCGCGCTGACCAGGAAACGCGCGCGGAAACGTTCCGGTGTGCCGCCGGGGGCGCCGCCTCCCCGCCGGCCCAGCAGCGCCTCGTAATAGACCGTCTCCACCTCCTTGGCCACCAGGGGCCACACCTCCACCAGGAAGTCGGGCAGATCGCCGGAGTCGGCGCGCTTGCGGAAGGCGGCTATCACCTCCGGAGTGAGCAGCAGCGGCAGATGACGGCCGTGCGCGCCCTTCGCGTTGTCGCCGCGCGCGTGATACGGGACGCCGCGCCGCGAACCCGCGTACAGCCGGGGCTCGCGCCCAGAGGCCCGGTAGGCCAGTGTCCCGTCCGCCGCCCGGACGAACCGCCCGCCGCGGGCCGTCGTCAGCAGCGCCATGTGGTCGAAGAAGTTCAGACCGAGCCCGCGCAGCAGTACCGGGCGGCCCGGGGCCAGCGCCGACAGGTCCGCGGCGAGGTCGGCCGGGTTGGCGGGCGGGAGGTAGCGCAGCCCGTGCGCGGCGGCGTACCCGGCGAGCCGCTGCTCCTCCGGGGCGGGCGCGGCGGGCAGATGGCCCTGGGCGAGCACCACCGCCCCCAGGCCGTGCAGCACCCGGCCGTCGTCCAGGTGGAGCGACTGGGTGCCGTCGGGCGCCTCCGCCAGACGTACGGCACGGGCGGCGTGCGGCACGACCGTCACCCCCTCCGGAGCCGTGCGCACCACCCGGCGGTGGAACCACTCCAGGTAGCGGCCGTACAGCGCCCGCGCCGGGTAGTCGTCCGGCCCGACGTCGCAGCCCTCCCAGTCGTACAGGCTCGGCCCGGTGCGTATCGGCCCCGCGCACTCCACACTGGCGTCGGTGAACAGCGTGACCTGCGACGCCACGGTGTTCATCAGCAGCTCGGGCGACTGGGCGGTGCGCCATACCTGGCCGGCACCGGGCGGGGCGGGGTCGATGACATGAACGGCCAGGAGGGCGTCCGGGGCCAGTTCGGCGGCGGAGGCGCAGATCCGCTCCAGCACACTCGTACCGCGCGGCCCCGCGCCGACGAGGGCGATGGCGGGCCGGGCGTGGCGGTCGGCGATGTGGTCGGCGGCCAAGAGGGGCTCTCCCTGGGGCGGCGGGCGAATCGTGCGCCCCATCATCACCGCCTTCCCCAGCGTTTCAGCACCCGGGTAGACCAAAATCACGCGCGGAAATGCGGGCCGCCCGCCTGGTGGCCGTGGGCCCGCAGGAGCGGATGCCCCCGCATCACCGCATTACCCGGCAAGCCGCGCAGCGAAGGCCGAAACCCGCCAGACCGCCCCAAGCGCCGGGCGCCGTCCCGAGGGTGCGGTACGGCGCTGCGCCCGCCGTCCGGGGCCACCGGACGGCGGGCGCGCGGCGTCACCGGAGGGCTCAGCAGCCGTCGAGGATCTTCTTCAGCGCGGCCTTCTCCGCGGAGTCCGCGGTCATGCCGTACTCATGCTTCACCCACACCCACATCCGGGCGTACTCGCAGTGGTACGACGTCTTCGGCGGCAGCCACTTCGCCGGGTCCTTGTCGCCCTTCTCCTGGTTGAGGTTGTCGGTGACGGCGATCAGCTGAGAGTGCGTCAGGTCGTTGGCGAGCTCCTTGCGGCGCTCCGTGGTCCACTGCGCGGCACCCGACTTCCACGCCTCCGACAGCGGTACGACATGGTCGATGTCCAGGTCGGCGGCCTGGGTCCAGGTCGCGCCGTCGTAGGCCGAGACCCACTTGCCGCTCACGGCCGCACAGCTGCCGTCCTGCTGCACGTCCGTACCGTCCCGCTTGAGGACGACCTCGCGGGTGTTGCAGTTGTTGCCCTGGTCGATCCAGTGCGGGAACTTGTCCCGGCTGTAGCCGTCCTGCGGGCCCTCGGGCTGCTCCTTGATCCCGGCGAGGTACGTCCGGGCGGTGGCCGCGTCCGGCGGGCTGGGCGGGGCGGCCTGGGCGCTCTGGCCGCTGAGCGCCAGGGTGCCGATCAGTGCCGTGGCCGCGCCCACGGCGACGGACACGCGACGCGCGTAGACCTTTGACATCGGAACTCCCTTGAAGTGGGGGGAAGTTGAGTTCGCAGCGGGCCCATGGTGGCGACGTGGGGTTGCCACCGGATGGGCTCCAGGTAACAGAGTGACGACATGCTCACGTCAGTTCAAGGTCTTGACAGCATCGCTGACGGGCCGCCATGAGTGTGGCGGGGCAGTCCGGTTGGGACATACCGGCGCATCCGCCCCCCTACAGTGAGCGCGTGCTGCTGCCGGTCAACGTCACCCTCGGAGTCGTCCTCGCCGTCCTGTTGGCCGTCGCCGTGGCCGTCGCCGCCGTGGCCCGCCTGGGCCACGGCCGGGCCATCGCCGTCGCGGGTCTGCGCGCCGCCGCCCAGCTGGCCGCCGTCTCCTACCTCATCGGCTGGGTGGTGCGGGCGCTGCCGTGGCTGCTGTGTTTCCTGGTGCTGATGTTTGCGGTGGCGGTACGGACCGCGGGCCGCCGGATCACCCAGAACCGCACCTGGTGGTGGGCCGCCGTACCGATCGCCGTCGGGGTCGCCCCGGTCATCGGTCTGCTGCTGCTCACCGGCCTCCTCCCGCTCCGCGGCCTCACCCTCATCCCCGTCACCGGCATCCTCATCGGCGGCGCGCTCACCGCCACCGTTCTCGGCGGGCGGCGCGCGCTGGACGAGCTGGAGACCCGGCGGGGGGAGTTCGAGGCGGGGCTCGCGCTCGGGCTGATGGACCGGGACGCGCGGATGGAAGTGGCCCGCCCGGCCGCGTCGGACGCCCTGCTGCCGGGGCTGGACCAGACCAGGACCGTGGGCTTGGTCACACTCCCCGGCGCCTTCGTCGGGATGCTGCTGGGCGGCGCCTCGCCCGTTCAGGCCGGTGCGGTGCAGCTGTTCGTGCTGGTCGCGCTGCTGGCGGTGCAGGCGGCGGCGTGTGCGGTGGTGCTGGAGCTGGTCGCGCGCGGACGGATCCACCGCGTACCCTCGACGTCAGCAGAAGGGGAGTAGCTCTCCGCCGGACCGTCGACATACTGCTGTCCCTCGTGGATGGCCGGCGCCCGGAGCCCGGTACGCAGCCGTACCGCGCCAGCGAGACCTTCGGCCGCAGTGTCCAACGCTGCCGTGCCGAAGCGACCCCTCTTCCGGGCCCCTTTGGTGCGGCCCGACCGATCGAGGTATGCACTTCGTGTTCAGCTTCACCGTCGCCGCCGTGGTCTTCGGCGTCATCTTCCTGGCCGAGCTGCCCGACAAGACCGCACTCGCGGGCCTGATGCTCGGCACCCGCTACCGGGCCTCGTACGTCTTCGCCGGTGTCGCGGCCGCCTTCCTGGTGCATGTCGCGCTCGCCCTCGCCGCGGGCAGCGTGCTCACCCTGCTCCCGCACCGCATCGTCGCGGCGGTGGTCGGGGTGCTCTTCCTCGCAGGTGCCGCCGTGCTGCTCCTCAAGAAGCACGACGACGAGGAAGAGGTGAGGAAGCCCGCCGACCAGAGCTTCTGGAAGGTCTCCGGGGCGGGCTTCATGATGATCCTGGTGGCCGAGTTCGGCGATCTGACCCAGATCATGACCGCCAACCTCGCCGCCCGTTACGACAACCCGCTCTCGGTCGGCGTCGGCGCCGTCCTGGGGCTGTGGGCGGTGGCGGGGCTGGGCATTCTGGGCGGCCGCACGCTGATGAAGTACGTACCGCTCAAGCTGATCACCAAGGTGGCGGCCGGGGTGATGGCCCTGCTGGCGGGGCTGAGTCTGTACGAGGCGGTCACGGGCTGAGGCGGGACTCGTGCGGGTCCGCTCGGGGCGGGACGCCCGGCGTGGCCGCTCGGCCCGCGCGACCGGGCGCTCAGGCCGCGATGTGCAGCGCGATCACGCCGTCCGCCCGCGCCTCGACGCGGACCTGGGTGAGGTCGCGGACGTGGGCGGTGGGCGCGAACGCCGCGGCGCGGTCGCCCACCCCGACGACCCGCATCCCCGCCGCCCGGCCGGCCAAGATGCCCGCCTCGGAGTCCTCGAAGACGATGCAGTCCTCGGGCCGGTGGCCCAGTTCCGCGGCCCCCTTCAGGAACCCTTCCGGGTCGGGCTTGCTGGCGCTCACACACTCCGCGGTGATCCGTACGACCGGCATGGCGAGCCCGGCGGCGCGCATCCGGGCGTCGGACAGGGGGGCGTCGGCGGAGGTCACCAGGGCGTGCGGAAGGCGGGATATCGCCTCCATGAAGGCCGGCGCACCCGGCACCGGCACGACGCCGTCCGTGTCGGCGGTCTCCTGGGCCAGCATCCGGCGGTTGTCCGCCAGGTTGAGCTCCATCGGGCGGTCCGGGAGCAGCGCGGCCATGGTGGCCCAGCCCTGCCGCCCGTGGACGACCTTGAGGACCTCCTCGGCGTCCAGACCCTGCTCGGCCGCCCAGCGGCGCCAGCAGCGCTCGACGACGGCCTCGGAGTT
Organism: Streptomyces chattanoogensis; assembly: GCF_001294335.1. GTDB lineage: Bacteria > Actinomycetota > Actinomycetes > Streptomycetales > Streptomycetaceae > Streptomyces > Streptomyces chattanoogensis. Next base: position 15,588 of record NZ_LGKG01000196.1, on the reverse strand, counting down.
CACGATCGTGCTGTCCATGTCCAGCAGCAGGGCGCGGGCGGTGAGCGTGGTGGTGGCCGTCATCGGCGGGCTCCTGGGCGCTACAGGCGGAGGGGACGGCGCTGCGTGCGAACGACGCAGGCGGTCCCGAAAGACACAATGCGGTCCCGCCCGCCGGTCAGGGAGAACGGGCGGAACCACTTTGTTCCTACACGATACAAAACGGTTCCGGGCGCCGACAACCACCCCCCCCGGTCAGCCGAAGGGCTCGCTACGGCTCCCGGGTCTGTGACTCCAGGGAGGACCGGGTCCCCGCCCCGTAGACACCGTCCGGGTCTCCCGTCACCCCGTACGCCTCCTGATAGCGCGACACCGCGGCCCGTACCTCCGCGTCGTACCGCCCGTCGGTGAGGCCCGGATAGCGGCCCAGCTGCCGCAGCCGGTTCTGCAGCTCGGCCACCTCCGGGCCGCTGGATCCTTCGCGGAGCACGATCGGGCCGGTGGGCGGGGCGCTCGTGGGGCCGCCGGGGGCGTGGCCGACGCTGCCCGCGGCCCGGGTGGGGGCGGGCGGCCGCGGTGCCGGTGTCCGGTACAGGGTGTAGGTCTTCCTGGGGGCCGGGCGGGAGCTGGGGTGCGGCGCGGGCGCGTGGCGGGTGGGCGGGCCCGTGAGGGAGCCGGTTCCGGAGGGCTCGGGGCTGTCGGATGCGGGGGAGGGGGTGGTGGGGGCGGCCGTGCCGCGGTCGGGCGGTGCGGCCCGGTCCCGCCCGCCGCCGGACAGGGCCTCGCTGCCGATCAGTACCGCGGCGGCGGCCACGGCTGCCCCGGTGGCCGCCAGTGCCGCGGATAACGCGCGCTTGCGGGGCGGGACGGGGGTGACGGGATCGTCCGGGGCGGCCGGGGACGCCCAGGACGCGGTGAAGGTCCTGGAGGTGGGGCCGGGGCGGCGCGGCCGGGGGACCGTGGGCGGCGCCCCGGGGGCGGAGGAGTCCGTTCCCGTAGAGGCCCCGGAGCTTTGCCCGGAGCCGTTCGGGCGGCCCGCACTGTCCGGCTGGGCGTCCCGCCCGGTCAGTGACACATACGGCCGTATGCGCAGCGGATCGAAGTCCTCCGCACCGGCCGCCGCACACAGACAGGCCGGCCGGCCGTCGCCGCGTGCGGGAGCAGAGCAGTGCGGGCAGGTCTGTGCCGTCACGAACGGTCGCCTCCATGGAGCCGTCGAGCCCTCGAACCGGCAGCGATTATCCAGAGCCCGCCGGGGTCCGGACAGGCACTCCGGGCGTCCGCCGGGCATCCCCCGGGTGTCCATCGGGCAACCACGGCCGCCGGAGGGGGCAGGGTGCGCCATAGCCCGCTCAGCAGGCCATATCGGGCGGAACCCACCACGATGGAAGGAACGCCAAGGGCGGTCCGCCGGGAGCGGGCCGCCCCCATGGCGGTCACGCCCTGGACGGACGGCGGGTCACGCCGCGGACGGAGGAGACGCTCATGGCGCAGGACACCAGCGCTCCGGCGATACCCGGTGCGGGCCGGTCCCAGCGGACGGTCCTCGTCGCGATCGGCGCGCTGCTGCTCGGCATGCTGATCGCGGCACTCGACCAGACCATCGTCGCCACCGCGCTGCCCACCATCGTCAGCGACCTGGGCGGCCTCGACCATCTGTCCTGGGTGGTCACCGCCTACCTCCTGGCCTCGACGGCCGCGACACCGCTGTGGGGCAAACTCGGCGACCAGTACGGCCGCAAGAAGCTGTTCCAGACCGCGATCGTGATCTTCCTGATCGGCTCGGTGCTCTGCGGTATCGCGCAGGACATGGCGCAGCTGATCGCCTTCCGGGCCCTCCAGGGGCTGGGCGGCGGTGGCCTGATCGTGCTGTCGATGGCGATCGTCGGCGACATCGTGCCGCCCCGGGAACGCGGCAAGTACCAGGGCCTGTTCGGCGCCGTGTTCGGCGGTACCAGCGTCCTCGGACCGCTGCTGGGCGGGCTGTTCGTCGACCACCTCAGCTGGCGCTGGGTCTTCTACATCAACGTCCCCGTCGGCATCGTCGCGCTGGCCGTCATCGCCGCCGTACTGCACATCCCGCGCCGCCGCACCCCGCACCGGATCGACTACCTGGGCACCGCCCTGATCGCCGCCGTGGCCGCCTGCTTCGTGCTGATGACCTCGCTCGGCGGTGTGACCTACCCCTGGAGCTCCTGGCAGATCGTGGGATTCGGCGTACTGGGCGTCCTTCTGCTGGGCGCGTTCGTCCTGGTGGAGCGCCGGGCCGCCGAACCCGTCCTCCCCCTGCGTCTGTTCACCCTGCGCACCTTCACCCTCTGCGCCGTCATCGGCTTCGTCATCGGCTTCGCGATGTTCGGCTCGATGACGTATCTCCCGACGTTCCTGCAGGTCGTACAGGGCGTCTCGCCGACCATGTCCGGTGTGCACATGCTGCCGATGGTGCTCGGCATGCTGCTCTCCTCCACAGCATCCGGGCAGATCGTCTCCCGCACCGGCCGCTACAAGGTCTTCCCGGTCCTCGGCACCGCCGTGGTCACCCTCGGCCTGCTGCTCCTGCACCAGCTCGACCCCGCCAGCAGCGTCGCCGAGATGAGCGGCTACTTCTTCGTCTTCGGTTTCGGGCTCGGCCTGGTCATGCAGGTCCTGGTGCTCATCGTGCAGAACGCCGTTCCCTACCAGGACCTCGGCGTGGCCACCTCCGGCGCCACGTTCTTCCGCTCCATCGGCGCCTCGTTCGGCGTCTCCCTCTTCGGCACGGTCTTCGCCAACAAGCTCGGCCCGCGGATCGCCCACGCCCTCGCCGGGCAGCAACTGCCGCCCGGCGTCGACCCGTCGAGGATCGCCGAGGACCCGCGCACCGTCACCCGGCTCCCGGCCGGAACGGCTGCCCGCGTCCTGGACGCCTACTCCGTCTCCATCACCGACGTCTTCCTCTACGCGGTCCCGGTCGTCCTCGTCGCCTTCACCCTGGCCTGGTTCCTCAAGGAGGAGCCGCTGCGCGCCAGCGTCACCGCTCCCGAGACCAGCGAGGTGGTCTCCTCCAACCCCGTCGAGCGGTCCTCGCGCGACGAATGCGCCCGCGCCCTGTCCAAGCTCGGCAGCATGGAAGGCCGCAAGCACATCTACGAGAAGATCACCGCGCGGGCCGGCCTCGACCTCAGACCGGCCGCCAGCTGGCTGCTGCTGCGCATCCGGCATTACGGATCGGTGGAACCGGCCCTGCTCGTCGAACGCACCAATGTGCCGCTCGGCGTGATCTCCGAGGGCGTCCGCCAGATCGAGGAGCGCGGCCTCGCCGCACGCGAAGGCCTGATGCTGCTGCTCACCGACCGCGGACGCGAGGCGGCCGGGCGGCTCTCCGACGCGCGCCAGGAATCCCTGGCGGAACTGCTGGGCGACTGGTGGACCGAGGACTGCCCCACCGACCTGACCGAAATCGTCCGCGAACTGACCGCCGAACTCTGCGGATCCGACGCGGAGGAGCCGCACGACGGCAACGCCCGCCAGCCCGTCGCCCGCACACCGCACCGGACGCCGCGGCCGCCCGGGGTGCCGAAGTGACGGTGGCCGGGCAGCGGGAACCCACCGGGAACCCACCGAGTGAGAAACACGTTTCCCGTTCACCGGCGACAAGGGGCTTTCCGCCGCTCAATCACCCCCTCCACCAGCGGCATTGGCCTGGAACCTAACCGTCCGGATCGGGCATCACCCGCTAGATCGTAAAAAAGTTCGATCAAGTCCCTTGTATGGGTGTTAACTTGTGAACCGGCAGTCGGATGACTGCCGGTTTGTACTGTTGGAGGCTGTTATGGAAGAGCAGAACGAGCTCTCGAACGTAGAGCCCTACGCGCCCCCGATGCTGGTCGAGGTCGGCGAGTTCAGCGAGGACACGCTGGGCTTCATCGGCTGGGGCAAGGACATCTTCGGCCACTACGGCGGCCGCTGACCGTCGACGGCTGACTCTCAGGAGCAAGCAGAGATGACCGGTGCTGGGTTCGTGGTCCTGCCGGACACGGCGTCCGCAGCCGAGGCGCGCGTGGTGGTGCCCTGGGCGGCTCCGCGGGTGCACTCGCATGCGTCGGGGCGTCCATGGCTGGTGGGACGGTGGCTGCCCGGAGAGATCCAGGTGGTCACCGCGGGCCCGGTACGAGTGGCGGTGATCGGGGTCTGCCCGGTCACCGCCACGCGGTTGTCCGAACTCACCGCGCGGATAAGGACGGTGTCCGATGTGGACACCCTCGCGGCGGCGCTGCCCGGCTCCTGCCACGTGGTCGCCTCCGTCGACGGCCGGCTGCGCGTCCAGGGCAGCCTGACCGGCCTGCGCCGGGTGTTCCACACCCGGGTCAACGGCCTGACGGTGGCCGCCGACCGGGCCGACGTCCTGGCCGCGATGACCGGCGCCGGAATCGACGAACGCGCCCTGGCCGTACGGCTTGCCTGCGGAGGGCTCGTCCCGCCGGCGCTCGGCGACCGGCCCCTGTGGAAGGGCGTCACCCCGCTGGCTCCGGACCACTACCTGCTGTGGGACGGCGAACGGACCCGGGACGTACGGTGGTGGCAGCCGCCGGCCCCCGAACAGCCGCTGCCGGCCGGGGCACGGGCCGTACGGGAGGCGCTCACCTCCGCCCTGCAGGACCGCGGACCGGCCGAGGGCCGGCTGAGCACGGACCTGTCCGGCGGCATGGACTCCACCTCCCTGTGCTTTCTCGCCGCCCGCAGCGTCCCGGACCTCCTGACGTTCCGATGGGGCGAGGCCGAGGCGGGCAACGACGACGCCGCCTTCGCCGCCCACTCCATCGGCGCCCTCGACCGGGCCGACCACGTGGTGGTGCCGCCCGCCGAACTCCCCGCGCTGTACGCCGACGCGGACGTCCTGATGGACACCGAAGAGCCCTACCCCTTCGTCCGCACCGCCGCGCGCACGCACCACACCGCACGGCTGCTCGCCGACCGGGGATCGCACCGCCATCTGGCCGGCCACGGCGGCGACGAACTCTTCACCCCGTTCTCCGGCTATCTGCACGGTCTCCTGCGGCGCCATCCGGTGGCCGCGTTCCGGCACGTCCGCGGATATGCCGCGCTCGAACGCTGGCCGCTGCTGCACACCCTGGCCTCGCTGGTGCGCCCCGGTGACGAGGCGTCATGGTGGCGGGCGCAGGCCGATCACCTCACCGACCCGCCGCTGCGCAAACGCCGGCCCGGCCTGGGCTGGGGCCTGTGGCCGCTGCGCGCCCCGTCCTACGTCACCGGCACGGCCGTCGCGGAGGCCCGGGAGGTGCTGCGGCACACCGCGGACACCACCCGCCCGCTCTCCCGCGACCTCGGCCAGCACCAGCTGCTCCTGGCGGTGCGCACCAGCGCCCCCTGGTACCGCCTGCTGGCCCGCCCGTTCGCCGAGGCCGGTGTGCAGCTCGACTCGCCGTTCTTCGACGACCGGGTCGTCGAAGCCGTGGCGGGCGTCCGTGTCCATGAGCACTCCGGCCCCTGGCGCTACAAGCCGCTGCTGGCCGAGGCGATGCGCGGCATCGTGCCCGAAACGGTGCTGGGCCGCTCCACCAAGGGCGAATTCAGCGAGGAGGCCAACTCCGGCCTGCGCCGCAACCTGCCCGCGATCCTGGAGCTGTTCGACGACTCCGCGCTGGCCGCCCACGGCCTGATCGACCCCGGCGAACTGCGCACCCGTCTGCTGGCCCCGCAGGCGGACAACGCCATGAGCATCGCCCTGGAACCGCTGATCGGCTGCGAAACCTGGCTGCGCGCCGCCACCCGACCCACCCCTGCTTGGAGGTTCGACGCCCATGCGTCTGCATCCTGACGTGGTCTCCACCGACACCGACGACGGCACCGTCCTGCTCAACGGACGCACCGGGCGCTACTGGCAGCTCAACGCCACCGGGGCCCATGTGCTGCGCGGGCTCCTCGACGGCCTCAGCCCCGACGACATCGCGGCCGGCGTCGCGACCCGGCACCGGATAGACCCGTCCCGGGCCGAGCGGGACGTCACCACCGTGATCGGCCAACTCCGCACCGCGGGACTGGTGATCGCGTGAGCCTGCCCGTCGCGCTGGCCGAGCGACGCCGACTGCCCCTGCACCGGCGGCTCGTACCGCTGCTGGCGGTCGGCATCGCCCGCCTGCTCGCCAAGGCCAAACCGGCCCGGCTGCGCACCGTCCTCGAATTCGCCCGCCGCGGCGCGTCCCCGGCCACCGCCGACCAGGCCCTCGAGGCCCGCGCAGCGGTCGTCTCGGTCAGCCTGCGCTGCGCCGGTCAGGGCTGTCTGCAACGCTCCATCGCCACCGCACTGCTCTGCCGCACACGCGGCGTCTGGCCCACCTGGTGCACGGGCGTACGCACCCATCCCTTCGCCGCCCACGCCTGGGTGGAAGCCGACGGCGAACCCGTCGGCGAACCCCACCCCAAGGGCCACTTCAAGCCGCTGATCTCCATACCTCCGCTGCGGAGCGGCGAGGGATAGCCGGCCCGGACTCACCCGCCGAGCCGCTCCTCGCACACACCCAGCCGCTCCTCGAAGACACCGAGCCGCTTCTCGAAGAAGATCTCCGCATAGATGTCGTCGTGGTACCGCGGGATCTCGGTGAAGCCGTGCCGCCGGTAGAGCGCGATCGCCTCCACCAGATCCAGCCGGGTGTCCAGCCGGATGCGCCCGGCACCCATCCGGACCGCGGCCGACTCGGCGGCCGTGAGCAGTCCGCCCGCGCCGCCCCGGCCGCGGTAGGGGACCCTTACGAACATCTGCTTGAGCTCCGCGGTCCGCTCGTCCAGCAGCCGTACCCCGGCACAGCCGGCGACGGCATCGTCGTACCGGGCGATCAGCAGCACGCCATGAGGCGGCGTCAGATGGTCGTCCGGATACTCCGCCAGGCCTTCCGCGATCTCCTCGGGCGTCGCGCGCCGCCCTTCGTGCAGCGCGAAGTAGCGGTCGGCGACCTCGGTGTAGTAGTCCCGCAACAGCGCCCGGGCATCGGGCGAACCCCAAGGCTCGGCGGAAACGGTCCAGGGGAGGCGGAGGGCGGCGGTCTGACTCATGGCCGCATTGTCGCCGCGGCCGGGGAGCGGGACGCAAGCGATTTCGGCGGCGCGGTCGGCGGCGACGGACACCGCGCGGCGCCCGCCACCGCCGTACGCTCAGCCCTTCTTGGGGCTCGCCTGCTGCACCACCTCGAAGGACCACAGCGTGGACCCGGTCGCGGCCGGCTTGGGCCGCTCCCCGCCCTCGCCGCCGCCCTGGTGAGCAGCCTTCATCGGCCCCTCCATCCAGGCCTGGAAGGATTCCTCGTCCCGCCAGCGGGTGTAGACGAGGTACTGATCGGTGCCCTCCACGGGCCGCAGCAGCTCGAACCACTCGAAGCCGTCCGCGGAGTCCACCGTTCCGGCGCGCGCCCCGAACCGCTGCTCCAGGACCTCCCGCTGTTCGGCGGGGACGGTCAGCACGTTGATCTTCACGATGCTCATGCGCCCATCGTGCCGTACGGCGCAAAGGAGCCGCCGACCAGGTCCACCGTGGTGCCGGACGGGTCACCCGTGCAGCTTCAGGCCTTTGGTGATCTTGTCGATGGTGTTGCGCGGCCCGTACACCGCGAGCCCCACCAGATCGAGGTCACCGGCGGCCACGGCCCGCACCGACGCGCGGTTGTCGTCGTCGTTGCCGGTGCGGAACATCTCGGTGGTGTAGACGGCGGTCGGCACGGCGCGGCTGAGCGCGCGGGCGTGGGTACGGGACAGCGCGCCGGAGTCGGCGGTGAAGCAGAGCACCGGTTCGCGGAACAGCGCCAGGTAGTCGTTCCCCGAGGCGTCCTCGTAGCGGTGCCTGCCCATGATGTCGTCGGAGGAATGGGCGATGCCGCTCGCCAGGAAGGCGGTGACGTTGAGCTTCTGCCACACGGCGAGGTCCTCGCGGACGATTACGGCGATCTTGGTCCCGAAGCGGGGGCCGGGGCCGGCGGCGGGCGCGGTCGCGAGGGCGGGGGGAGTCACAGCGGGGCTGGTGATCGGCGTAGTCATGGCAGGGAGTCTCGTCCGGCATCCGGACCGCCGTATTGAACGCTGGTGCGGCGCGGCACACTGGGCGCATGAACGGGAGGCGGGACGGGGACGCCGGGAACGCCCGGGAGCATGGGGACACCCGGGAGCGCGGAGGCACCGGCGGCGGCGACTGGGCGCGGTACTGGCGCGACCCGGAGCGTCCCCTGGAGGCCATGCATGCGCACTTCGTCCGGCATGTGTTCCACCCGCACAGCCATGACGCCTACTCGTTCGCCGTCACCGAGGCCGGCGCCCAGCGCTTCACCTGCCGCGGCGCCGGTCACACCAGCGCCGCCGGCATGGTCATGGCGTTCAACCCGGACGACCCGCACGACGGGGAGGCGGCCGTCGACCTCGGCTTCACCTACCGGATCATGCACATCGGTCCCGACGTGGTACGCGACGTTCTCGACGATGTCACCGACGGCCGCGGCAGCATGCCGCTCTTCGCCCAGCCGGTGGTCGACGATCCGGTGCTGGCGCGGGCGCTGCGCAGACTGCACCCCGCGCTGGTCGGGGCCGCGGACCCGCTCGTACGGGAGGAACGGCTCGGCGCCGCCGTCGAGGCCATGGTGCGGCGCAACGCCACCAGGGGTGCCGCCCGGTCCGGGCCCCGGGAGCTGACGGGCGGTGCGCAGACGAGGGCGGCCCGGCGGGTACGCGACCTCCTGAGGGCCGCCTACAGCCGGCCGCTCACCGCCCAGGACCTCGCCGACGCCGCCGGATGCAGCCGCTTCGCGCTCTACCGGGCGTTCCGCGCCGCGTACGGCATGTCCCCCAGCGACTACCAGCGGCTGCTCCGCCTGCGCCACGCCCGCACGCTGCTCATCGGTGGCCGCCCCGCCTCCGAGGCGGCCACCGAGGCGGGCTTCGCCGACCAGGCGCACTTCCACCGCTGGTTCGTCCGCTGCTTCGGCATCACACCGGGGGCGTTCCGGCGGGCCGCGGCGGTGACGCAGTGCCCCGGCCCGGCGAGGTCATGACCCGCTGACGTCCCGCCTGCGCCGCCGCACCGTCAGCGCGATCACCACCAGCAGCAGCACCCCGCCCACCACAAGAATCCAGACGGGTACGCCGCCCGCCTTCATCAGCACATCCGTGTAGTGGACCCGCCGATACGGCGTATCGGCGGCCGCCCGCCGCAGCTCATGATCGCCGCTGATCCGCTCCGGATGCGGAAAGCGCTGGTCGATGGCGGTCAGAAAGGCCCCGCCGGTACCGGCAAGGGCGCTCACCGGCGTCCCCTCGGTCTTGATCCGGCCCGCGAAGAAGACCTCCGGCGCCGAACCGCCGATGGCGCCGCGCGGCTCCATCCGGTGCGGTGCGAGCACATACAGACCCAGCGACTGCTGCGTCGTGGCGAGCCGGGACAACCGCATCGGGTAGACCAGGCGGTCGCTGGCGAAGGACAGCCGCAGCGGGTCGAGGGTGCCGTTCAGGAAGCCGTACTTCTGGGCGGGGGCCAGCCGGATCGCGACGTATTCCCAGTGCTGGGCCACATACGGGCGCAGTCCGGTCGCGAGCGAGGACGGCAGCCGGAAGCCGTGGGACGTCAGCCAGCCGCGCAGGGCGTCGGGGTCGGTGGCGGTCAGCCGGGCCACATCGAAGGGGCCCAGGCGCTCCCGGCCGACGAGGCCGACGCCCGGGCCGGCGGCGCCGGGTGCGGGGGCCCCGGCCGTGTCCCCGTCGCTCCACCGGAAGGGCCAGTCGCCGCCGTGCGGCCAGAAGTAGGAGCGGTCCTTCTCGACCGGCTTCGTGAGCGAGGCAAGCTCGTCGAACAGCGCCCTGTCGCCCAGTTTCACCGTGGCGCGGTGCGGGACCGGCATGATCCAGGCGGCATCCGGGGCGTCACCGTGCACCGTCAGGCTCATCACGATCTGCTCGGTCCTGCCGTCCCAGTGCACCGCCGAGGTCTCCCGGTCCACCGACATGGTGGTCTTCGGGTCGACGACCATCGCACCGCAGCCGCAGGCGTACGCCGGCCTGGCCAGCGCCACCAGCTGCATGGCCAGCAGCATCAGCACCACCAGCAGCGCCTGCTGCCGCCGGATGCTCCGGACATTCCGAGCCGAAGCCGCGCCCATCCCCAGTCCCCCGATCGCCACGTGCCGATCACGGTGATCGGCAGCGTCACAGACGGGCGCGGCGGTGCCTGTGGTTCCCCCTGCGGGCGTGTTCCTCACCGGCCGGAGCCGGTGAGGCCGCCCCAGGGGGCGGCCCCAAGTGGCGCCTCAGGCCGTGTCAGGCGGCGTCAGGCCGCCTCAGGCCGCCGATGCGGCTTCGGCGCCGCGGGACGCGCGGACGATCTCGCGGGCCTCCGCCTCGGTCTCGACGGCCGGCGGCGAACCGGGCAGCGGCCTGCGCGCACTCTCGGACATCCGCCATACGGCGATCCCGCCGATCACGGCCGCCGCCATCATGTAGTAGGCGGGCATCATCTTGTTGCCGGTCGCCCCGATGAGCGCGGTGACCACCAGGGGAGTCGTACCGCCGAACAGCGAGACCGAGATGTTGAAGCCGATCGACAGCGAGCCGTAGCGCACCTTGGTCGGGAAGAGCGCGGGCAGCGCGGAGGGCATCGCCGCGGTGAAGCACACCAGCAGCAGGCCCAGTGCACCCATGCCCAGCGCGATGGCGGCCAGCGAGCCCTGGCGGATCAGCAGCAGCGCCGGAACGGACAGCACCAGGAAGCCGGCGCAGCCCGCCGCGATGACCGGGCGGCGGCCGAAGCGGTCGGACAGCCTGCCCGCGAAGGGCTGCACGCCCATCATCACGACCATCACGCCGAGCACGACCATCAGCCCATGCGTCTCGTCGTACTTCAGCTCCGAGGTCAGATAGCTCGGCATGTACGACAGCAGCATGTAGTCGGTGACGTTGAAGACCAGGACCAGCCCCACGCACAGCAGCATCGCCCGCCACTGACCGAAGACCATCTCGCGGACGCCGATCCGCTTCTCGGCCTCGCGGCGCTCCTTCTCCTTGGTGCGCGCCTCCTTCTCCAGCCGGGCGAAGGCCGGGGTCTCCTCGAGACGCATCCGCAGGTAGAGGCCGATGATGCCCATCGGGCCCGCGATCAGGAACGGAATCCGCCAGCCCCACGCGTGCAGATCGTGGGTGGACAGCAGCGCGGTCATCAGCGTGACCAGGCCGGCGCCGCCGACGTAACCGGCCAGCGTGCCGAACTCCAGCCAGCTGCCGAGGAAACCGCGCTTCTTGTCGGGCGCGTACTCGGCGATGAAGGTGGACGCGCCACCGTACTCACCACCGGTGGAGAAGCCCTGCACCAGGCGCGCGGCCAGCAGCAGAATCGGCGCACCGACGCCGATGGTGGCGTAGGAGGGGATCAGGCCGATGGCGAAGGTGCCCGCCGCCATCATGATCATGGTGATCGCGAGGACCTTCTGCCGCCCGATCCGGTCGCCGAGCGGCCCGAAGACCATGCCGCCGATCGGGCGGACCAGGAACGCCGCCGCGAACGCACCGAAGGTCGACAGCAGCTGCGCGGTGGGGTTGCCGGAGGGGAAGAAGACATGCCCGAGGGTGACGGCGATGTAGCTGTAGACGCCGAAGTCGAACCACTCCATCGCATTGCCGAGGGCGGCCGCGGACACCGCTCGCCTGACCATCGCGGGGTCGACGACGGTGACCTCGTCCGACGTCCGCTTCTCCAGGTCGGGTGCGGCATCGGTACGGCTGGGGCCGCGGCCGTGGGTGGGGGCCCCGGATGCGACGGGGGACTGCGTCGGCACGTGTTCGCTCGCCTGCGCTCTCTTGGACGACTGCATGACATCGCCCGCCATGGAGTGACGGGCAAAGGTCGACCATAGGGGCAGAACGGGTCATCACGGACAGTGTGCGGATGACCGCGCGATCGGTCGTCTACCCGCTCCTTGCTGGGCAAACGCGTTTCCTTGCGGATTTTCGCGGGACTTTCGTCTGTGATCCATATCGCGGTAATTCACTGCAACCCTCACGCTCTGTGACGCGGGGGAGTGCGGGTCCCTGTGGCGCGCGCCATGCAGGAAAACGGCGCGACGGCCCACTTCGCCGCCGCGCCGATGGATCGTCGCGTCCCTCAAGGATCCGGCATCCGGGCACGTCCCGCCACTTGGGTGCGGTGTGTCCCCGGGGCCCGGCCGGGCAGCGGAACCCGCGGCGGCCGCGCCCCTCGTCGCCCCGCGCGCGGGCCCAACCCCGTTGACGCCAGGGCGTGTTCGCTCCGTTACGATCACCTCCAAGCGGCTTCCCCGTCCCCGAAGGGTCCGGCGGAGCCGATCCAGCGCGTGAGGGAGAACGTCATGGGCAGCACACCTGACCTGAACGGCGCTCACCGGCGCACGTCCGGCTACCGGAACGGCACCCGGTGAAGACCCGCCGGCTCGGCAGCGGCGAGCGCTCCGCACCCGTGTCCGCGATCGGTCTCGGCTGTATGGGGATGTCCGTCGCGTACGGGCCCGCCGACGCGGACGAGGCCCGGCGCACGCTCGACCGGGCCGCCGAGCTGGGCGTCACCTTCCTCGACACGGCGGACGCCTACGGCCGCGGCGCCAACGAGGAGCTCATCGGCCACTGGATGCGCGACCGGGGCCGCCGCGCCGACGTCTTCCTCGCCACGAAGTTCGGGCTGCGGCACGACGCCGCCACCGGGCGCGTCGACACCGTGGACACCTCACCGCGGTACGTACCGGCCGCCTGCGACGCCTCGCTCCGACGCCTCGGCGTCGACCGCATCGACCTCTACTACGCCCATCGCCGCGACCCCGCCACCCCCGTCGAGGACACCGTGGGCGCCATGGCGGAACTGGTCTCGGCCGGAAAGGTGGCACATCTCGGCCTCTCCGAGGTGAGCCCCGCGACGCTGCGTGCCGCGCACGCCGTACACCCCATCGCCGCGGTCCAGTTGGAGTACTCCCTCTTCACCCGGGACGTGGTGGAGGGCGAGATGCTCGCCACCTGCCGTGAGCTGGGCATCTCCGTCGTGGCGTACTCACCCCTGGGCCGCGGCATGCTCGCCGGGGCGCTCGCCTCCCGGGACGAGCTCACCGAGGAGGACAACCGCCGCCGCTGGCCCCGCTTTTCGGCGGACAACATCGGCCGCAACCTCGCCCTCGTCCACGAGGTCCGGCGTCTCGCCGCGGAGATCGGCGTCACGCCCGCGCAGGCGGCACTCGGCTGGCTGCTGGCCCAGGGGGACGACATCGTGCCGATCCCGGGGACCAAACGGGTGCGCTACGTCGAGGAGAACGCCGCGGCCGCCGGGACGGGCCTCACACCCGAGCAGGCCGAGCGGCTGCGGGCGGCGGTCCCCGGGGCGGCCGTGGCCGGCGCACGCTACCCGGAGCAGGCGCTGCGCCGTCTGGGCCACTGACCGGGCCGGCCACCGGAAGGCCGTACCCGGTCCCGGGCCCGCTCCCGGGGACGCCTCATGGCATCCACGCCTCGTACGACAGCACCTCCCCGGACCTGATCCTCAAGTCGGGAAGGTTCTTTGTGAACGTGATCTCGCTGCCCAGGAGTTGTCCGGTCCGGGGATCGAGGATCACCATCTGGCGGGTGGCGTTCCGGCCGCCGTCCGGGCCGTCGTAGACATATGCCTGACCGCGGCGGCCCAGCCGGTCGGTGACCGCACCCGCCGGACGCAGGCCCTCCGCATCCGCCAGCACCCGGACGATGGCCGCCGTCTCCCGCGGCCCCGGTGTCCATTCCTGGCGCAGGGACGAGAGCGCGAGCAGCAGCTGCGGCGTCCGGGCGCCTGCCGGGCCCGCCGTGTCGCCTCTTCCGCCCCCTCCGCCCCCGTAGAGCGTGGCAAGCTGGTCGCGCAGCGCGCCGGGGTCGGTCGGCGGCTTCGTACGGACGGTGAGGCGTCGCTGCCGCTGCCCGTCCGCCGAACCCGCCGGATAGGTCTTGCGGTGCAGCACTTTGCCGTCGTTGACGGTGTGCCAGCTGCCGCCCGTGTCGTTGATCACCGGGCGGCCGGGGAGCCGCGGGTCGGTGGCCACGACCAGTTCGGAGCCGCTGCCGTCCGCGCGCCACCGGGTGATGCGTTCCTCGGGCACGGTGACCGGCGGCGCGGCATCGGGGCCCGTCCTCATGCTCAGATACCAGCTCTGCAGATGGCTGCCCCTGTGCGGCCCGTCCGCGGCGCCGGCCGTCCGCGCCCTGGCCTCGGCCCGGCGGGCGAGCTCGGCCAGCGGGACGGCGGGGGCGTCGGCGCGCGGGGCGAGTGCGACGGGCATCGCAACGGCCTTGCCGGACCCGGCATCGGAGAAGGTGAAGGCGAGCGCGGCGCCGAGGGCGAGCACGGCGGCCTCGGCCCTGAGCACCAGGCGCCGCCGGGCCCGCTTCGTCCGTGCGCTGTGCAGCAGGCGGTTCAGGCCGCGTTCGGCGCGGGCGTGCAGCGGGCCGTCCCGCCAGGGGCCGTCGTCGGCCCGGGCGGGATCGGCCGCGCGCAGCAGATCCAGTTCGTCACCCATTGCCATCGTCTCCTGCTCGTACGGACACGGTCATCCGCGTACGGTCGATTTCCGCGCGAAGCCGCCGCCGCGCCCGGTGCAGCCGCATCGCCGCCGCGCTCTGCCCGCACCCCAGCGTCACCGCCAGTTCCTCTACGGTCAGTTCCTCCCAGGCCGTCAGACGCAGCACCTCCTGATCGGCGGCCGAGAGACGGGCCAGCACGTCGTGCACCCAGGAGCCGGGACGTTCCGTGTCGGGGCTGTCCACGGTCTGCCTGCCGTGCGCCGCCTCGTGATGGCCGATCCGGTGCAGCAGCCGGCGGTAGCGCCCGAGCCCGCGCACCGTGTTGGCCAGGCAGTTCCGGGCCACCCCGTACAGCCACGGCAGCGGGGCGTCGGGGAGTTCGGCGCGGCGTCTCCAGGCTATGGAGAAGACCTCCGCCACCACTTCCTCGACCTCATGTGCCTGCCCGTCCAGCCGCCGCGCCACAAAGCGGCTGACCGCCCAGTAGTGCGCGCGGTAGGCATCGGCGAAGGCGTCGTCCGTGCTCATGAACCGTTGGTGTCCGGCATGGCCCCGATCTTCACACCTTCCCCGGGTGAGACTTCACACCCGGCCGTGACGCCCCTTCGTCCCCGGAGACGGTGAAGTGTGCGGCGGCCCCGGACACCTACGGAGCATGAAGCTCCCCGCCAGGCGTTCACGATGCACGGCACGATCATGCTGCTGATGTTCGCGACGCCGCTGTTCGCCGGATTCGCGAACTGGATCATGCCGCTGCAGATCGGCGCCCCCGATGTCGCCTTCCCCCGGCTGAACATGCTCGCCTACTGGCTCTATCTCTTCGGATCCCTGATTGCCGTGGGCGGTTTCCTCACTCCGCAAGGGGCCGCCGACTTCGGCTGGTTCGCGTATGCGCCGCTCGCCGATGCCGTCCATTCCCCCGGCGTCGGCGGAGATATGTGGATCATGGGTCTGGCCTTCTCCGGCTTCGGCACCATCCTCGGCTCGGTCAACTTCATCACCACGATCATCTGCATGCGCGCGCCCGGCATGACGATGTTCCGGATGCCGATCTTCACCTGGAACGTGCTGCTGACCGGTGTG
>NZ_LGKG01000195.1 GCF_001294335.1 Streptomyces chattanoogensis | reverse complement strand
GAACGGTATGGACTGGAGCGGGAAGTCCCACAGGCCCTGCTTCTTGGTGGGCCAGACCTGGAGGCCGCCGGGCGAACTGTCGAACGGCAGTGGTTCGAGGTCGGTGAAGCCGGTGTTGGTCCGCCACTTGGTGACGAACGACATGGCCTGCTCGATCTCGGAGTCCCACTGGGCGGGGGTCCAGTGCTTGACCGACCCGTGGTCCTCGGCGAGCTTGCGGAACCGCGGGAAGAGGCCGTTGCCCACCTCGCCCGCACCGTCCCAGGAGAAGACCACGAACTGCGGCGGCTTCTGGCCGGGCTCCAACCGCTCCGGCCTGGGCGGCTGATGGGGCTGCTTGCCGGTGTACGCGGTCGAGCCGTCACCTATCGGCTTGGCCTGCGCCGTCTTGCCAGGCTTGGTCCCGACCTTGCCGGATTCCGACGACCCTGAGGAGGAGCAGCCGGCGGCGGAGAGCGCCGCGGCCGCGCCAACCCCGAGTCCGAGCATTCCCCGTCGGCTGAACTCGCGCATAACGGCCCCCATCGCATTCTTTCGGCTTGAAGTAGTCGCAGATGCCAAGGGAGAGGGCGGTACCGGACGCCCGGGTTCCACCGTGACGGCGAAAACTCAAAGAATGGACGGAGGGTCTATGGCTGGTCGACGCAGAGTCGCCAACCGATCGCCGGAGGGTTGCGGAGGCGTTACGCACCGGATCCGGCAGCCAGGCACGGGCGAGGCGCGGAGCTCTCTGGATCCGGGTGGCGTCCCGGCTCGGTTCCGGGCGCCTGCGGCTCCGCGCCTTGCGCACCGCGCCTCGGTGCGACCGGGACGAGCCATATTCAGCGTGCATGACAACCTCGCCTTCGTCCTTCCCGTCTGGCCGGGCGACATCGTCCGATCGGACACGGAGGAACGATGAGAACAGCGAAAGCAGGGAAAGCAGGCAAAACAGCGAGGGCAGGGCACGTCGCTTTAGCCGTAACGGCGTTGGCCGGGGTTCTGGCGCTGTCGTCCACGTCGCCGGCCGCCGCGGTCGTCGGCGGCGACCGGGCGGACAAGCAGTGCGTCACGGCGTACGGCAGCCGGCGGTACGACAAGCGGTACACCATGTGCCTGGGCTATCCGGCGGGCGGGGTCAGCGCCTGCCAGGGCGACAGCGGCGGGCCGGTGGTGGTCAAGGGGCGGCTGGTCGGCGTCATCAGCGGCGGCGGTAGCTGCCGCAGCCGGCTCTATCCCGGCGTCGCCGTCAAGGTCGCCGCGTACTACCCGCTGCTGAAGAACCTGACAGCCCGGTAGGAGGGGAGCGACGAGATGGCACAGACACCACGGCGACGCAAGCGCCTGCGGGCCTCGGTCCTGGCGTGTACGACGGGTCTCGCCGGCGTATGCCTGGCCGCGCTGCCGGCCCACCCCGCCCAGGCGGTCATCGGTGGCCGCCCGACGAGCACGGCGCAGGCACCGTGGACCGTCGCGGTCAACCTGTGGCGGGGGACCGACGCCTATCCCCGGTCCGGGCAGTTCTGCGGAGGCACCCTGGTGACGCCCACCAAGGTCATCACCGCCGCCCACTGTGTCGCCGACGAAGCCCCCACCGACCTGGGGGCCGTCGCGGGCCGCACCGATCTGCGCAGGCACACGGGTGCCTGGCGCCGGGTGGCGAAGGTCTGGATCCATCCGCGGTTCGGCCGCCACCTGGAGAACGACATCGCGGTCCTCACGCTCGACCGGCCCATGCCGCCCGGATACACCCCGCTGCCCGTGGCCACCGGCGCCGACGGTGGCCTGTACCGGCCCGGCACCCGCGCCCGGGTCTACGGCTGGGGCCTGCTGGACGACGAGGGACGGGAGGCGAACGTGCTGCGGTCGGCCGATCTGCGGGTGCTGCCGGACCGGACGTGTGCGCGGCTCAACCCCGGTGATTTCGACCCCAGGACGCATGTCTGCGCGAACAACCCGGTCACCGGGGATCACCACTCGGAGGGCGACAGCGGCGGTCCGCTCGTCGCCGGGGGCAGGCTGATCGGCATCGTCAGCTGGCTCTCCCACGACAATGCCGCCACGCCGACGCCTGGCGTCTACACCCAGGTCTCGGCCTTCTCCCGCGAGATCGCCCGCCAGTTGAGGCGGTAGCCGGGGAGGGGGGTGCCCCGTGGGGACGGCTGACCACCCCGCGGGGCACCCCCCGGCTGCCCCGCCCGGGGCTCGGCGAACCGGCAAGTAGCACATCTGCGAGGAAAATTCTCGAGAAGCCCCGTAGATGGGAGTCTGCTGACCGGCTCCGATCGCACAGGCACGACGGCCTGCTCAGGCAACACGATCAAGGGCCCGCTGCGCTGCGACGGCAATGAACCGACGCTGCACCAGACAGGCAACACCGTGGACGGGCCACAGTTCGGGCAGTGCCGCTGAGCGCAGGTAGCGGCGCGATGCCGTAACACAGCCGTTGAGGCCCCGCATCGCCAAGTCCGGGGCCCTCAGCGGCGGGTGACGGCGCATCGCTCGGACCGCGGACTGGGCGGCACCAACCAGTGGTGACCAACACTCAGCTCCACCAGACACGGAACTCGGTGGACAACAGACCCAGCGCGTCCAGCTCGGCCGCCAGCTCGGGCGCGGCCGTCTCCATCCGCTCCCCCTCCACCAGCGGCGCGGAGCGGTAGATCTTGCGCAGGGAGAACTCCCAACCAAGCCGATCCCCGGTAGCACGTCCGGCCATGACCTTCAGCCGATGCAGCTCGTACCGGATCATGCTGCTCTCCGCCCGCGTCGCGGCACAGGAGTCGAACGCGGACCACAGTTGCGGATCGGTCATCCGGGCGAGCTGGGCCGGGGTGAGGGGCGTGGTGTCGAGGAGCTGGCCGACCAGGCGCCGGACCACCGAGACCGGCCCCACGTTGTCCCACGAGGTGTGCAGTCGTGCTTCCGCGCAGATCAGGTCGACAAGTGCGGCAGCGGTCCCGCGGTCGGCTGACACCGCAGCCTCCTCGAGGTCGAGTCGGCGCAGCATGGCGGCCGGATCGGTGTCGAGACGCCCGGCGGCCCGCCCGCTGCGCACGTAGGAATCGAGATGGTCGAGATTCAGCAGGCCGGAGCGGTTGGTGAGTGGCGAGGGCGGCTGAGTGCCGAGTGCGGCGACGACGGCCCCGGCGCTGATCCCGTGCTTCTCCAGCACGGGACGGATGGGGTCGGTCCGCAGCAACTGCAAGCCGATGGCGTGATGGTCCAGGCCGGAAAGGCCTTCGAAGGTGTGGCTCAAGGGCAGGTGGCCGATGTCGTGCAACAGCGCGGCGACCCGTAGCAGTTCGTCCTCTGGACGGAAGTGCGCGACCAGCGCGAGTACACCGAGGGTGTGCTCGAGCCTGGAGTACGACTGCAGGGTGCTGATCGTCGATGCGCCGCCGTGCGCGACGAAGTGCAGGCGCCGCAGCGGTTCGGTATGCAGAAGGTCCGCTTCCACGGGGTTCAGGCAGACGGATATCCGCCACAGTGGGTCGGTGAACACCGGGGACAGGCCCACGACGTTGGTCGGGACGGGCGAGGCTGCGGCATCCGCAGAGCCCTGTAGTGCGTTTTGATCCTTTTGGTTGTCCACCACGTCACTGTAGGTCGCACGGTGAGGACGGCATGGACGCTGCGGCAGGCGCGGAGGTCGGTCACTGCGGAGCTGATGCCCGCGGCAGCGCGGGACCACGCCGCCACCGTGATCGCCAGGACCGTGCCTGGCGCGGGCCCCCGGTCTCACACTCCGCCCTTGCCTCCTGTGCGTGGGGCGTAACCCCGGACGCTCCCGATGTGTGACGGGCCGGAAATTCGATCTTTCTACGGTGCTGGTAACGGGGTGCCCAGCCGTCGGCGGCGCGCCCCGGATCGGGAACGTACACGCACCGCGAGGTGGAGGTTCGGTGGCAGCTGGCTCGACGGACGGCAGTGTCCGCACGGTCTGCTCGTATTGCGGAGTCGGCTGCGGGATCGTGCTGGAGGTGGCGCGGGACCCTGCCGACGGCCGGCGCCGGGTGGCGAAGGCTTCGGGCGACAAGGCCCACCCCACCAACCTCGGCCGTCTGTGCACCAAGGGGGCGACGAGCGCGGACATGATGGCCGCGCCCGGGCGTATGGGCAAGGCACTGGTGCGTGCCGAGCGTGGCGCCGACCCGGCCGAGACGGATGTGGACCAGGCCATCTCCGCGGTCGGCGGCCGACTGCGGGCGATCCTGGACGAGCACGGGCCGGACGCCCTGTCCTTCTACGTGTCCGGGCAGATGTCCCTGGAGGCGCAGTACCTGGCGAACAAGCTGGCCAAGGGCTTTGTGCGGACGCATCAGATCGAGTCGAACTCGCGGCTGTGCATGGCGTCGGCAGGCACCGGCTACAAACTGTCACTGGGTGCGGACGGTCCGCCGGGTTCGTATCAGGACTTCGACCAGGCGGACGTGTTCTTCGTGATCGGCGCCAACATGGCGGACTGCCATCCGATCCTGTTCCTGCGCATGATGGACCGGGTCAAGGCCGGGGCCAAGCTGATCGTCGTCGACCCGCGCCGCAGCGCCACCGCCGACAAGGCCGATCTCTTCCTGCAGATCAGGCCCGGTACAGACCTGGCCCTGCTCAACGGCCTGCTGCACCTGCTGGTCGCGAACGGCCACACGGACGACGGGTTCATCGCCGAGTTCACCGAGGGCTGGGAGGAGATGCCCGCCTTCCTCGCGGACTACCCGCCCGAGAAGGTCGCGGAGATCACCGGCATCCCGGAGGCAGACATCCGGCAGGCCGCGCGGTGGATCGGCGAGGCCGGCGAGTGGATGAGCTGCTGGACCATGGGGCTGAACCAGTCCACCCACGGCACCTGGAACACCAACGCCCTGGTCAACCTGCATCTCGCCACCGGCGCCATCTGCCGCCCCGGTTCGGGCCCCTTCTCACTGACCGGTCAGCCCAACGCCATGGGCGGCCGCGAGATGGGCTATATGGGTCCTGGTCTCCCCGGGCAGCGTTCCGTTCTGGTCGACGCCGAGCGGGCCTTCGTCGAGAACCTGTGGGAGATACCCGAGGGGTCCCTGCGTACCGACGTCGGGCGCGGCACGGTCGAGATGTTCGAGCGGATGGCCGCCGGGGACATCAAGGCGTGCTGGGTCATCTGCACCAACCCCGTCGCCTCGGTCGCCAACCGCAAGACCGTCATCGCCGGTCTGGAGGCCGCCGAACTCGTCATCACCCAGGACGTCTTCGCCGAGACCGAGACCAACGCGTACGCCGATGTCGTCCTGCCCGCGACGCTGTGGGCGGAGTCCGACGGCGTCCTGGTCAACTCCGAGCGGAACCTCACCCTCGCGCAGGGGGTTGTCGATCCTCCTGAACACGCCCTGCCCGACTGGCAGTTGATCGCACGGGTGGCCTGTGAGATGGGGTTCGCCGAATCCTTCACCTACGGCTCGTCGGAAGAGGTGTTCGAGGAGCTGAAGCAGGCGTGGAACCCCAAGACCGGCTGGGACCTGCGCGGCGTCAGCTACGAGCGGCTGCGCAGCGCCCCCGTCCAGTGGCCGGCGCCCACCGCCGACGGCCCGGACCGCAACCCCGTCCGCTACCTCAACGACGGCGTCAGCCAGACCCTCCTGGAGCGAGAGGACGGTACCCGCCCCCGCCTGGCCTTCCCGACCGCGAGCGGACGCGCGCAGTTCTTCGCCCGTCCGCACCTGCCGCCCGCCGAACTCCCCGACGACGACTACCCGTTCGTCCTCAACACCGGTCGGCTGCAGCACCAGTGGCACACGATGACCAAGACCGCCAAGGTGGCCAAGCTCGCCAGGCTCAACCCCGGCCCGTTCGTGGAGGTCCATCCCGAGGACGCCGAGGCGCTCGGCGTCGGCGAGGGCGATCAGCTGGAGGTCGCCTCCCGCCGCGGACGCGCCGTACTGCCCGCCGTGGTCACCGACCGGGTCCGGCCGGGCACCTGTTTCGCTCCCTTCCACTGGAACGACCTGTTCGGCGAGTACCTCAGCATCAACGCCGTCACCAACGACGCCGTCGACCCGGTCTCCTTCCAGCCCGAGTTCAAGGCCTGCGCCGTGACGCTCACCAAAACCGCGGCCCCGGTCCCGGCTGCACACCCGGGCGCCGTGCCCGAATCCGGCCCGGCCACCGCCGATGCTGCGACCCTTCAGCACCAGGGAGGAGCCCCCATGGCCCCCGTTCCGGCCACGGCGGGCGCGTCGGATCCGGCCGTCCATGAGCTCGCCGCCCTGTTCGGCATCACCGATCTCGCCCCGGTGGCCCTGGCCGACCCGGAGCGCCAGTATCTCGCGGGATACCTCTCCGGGCTCGCCCTGACGCCGCCCGCCCCCGGGAGCGTCCCCGTACTGCCGCCGGGCGCGCCCTTCGACCCCGGCCAGGCCCTGTGGGTCAACGGCGTCCTCGCCGGGAGGTTCTCCCGTGTCCCCACCACAGCCCCTGCCGTGCCCGCGGCCGCGCCGGCAGCCGACGCGGGTGCACCGGCCCGCCGACTGGTCGTCCTGTGGGCCTCGCAGACCGGCAACGCCGAGGAGTTCGCCGCCACCGCCGCCGCCCGCCTCGCGGGGTCGGGCCATGCGCCGGAGCTGCTGCCCATGACGGACATGGCTCCCACGCATCTGACCGCCGACACCGATCTGCTCGTCGTCACCAGCACCTTCGGCGACGGCGACGCTCCGGACAACGGCGCCGACTTCTGGGAGGCGCTCTCGGCCCCGGAAGCCGGCCGGCTCGACGGGATTCGGTACGCGATCCTGGCCTTCGGCGACCCCGCCTACGACGACTTCTGCGGACACGGGCGCCGGCTCGACGAACGGTTCCACGCTCTCGGGGCCACCCGGCTCGTCGCCCGTACCGACTGCGAGCCCGACTACGAAGAGGCCGCCGACCAGTGGGTCGGCCAGGTCGTCAGCGCCCTGGCCACCGCGGTCGACCGGCAGCCCGTCGACACGTCCGGAACCCGGACCGCGCCCCTCGGCCCCACGTCCGCACCCACCGTTCCGGCGGGCGCCCAGCCGTCGCCGCCCGTGTCCTCCCGCTACACCAAGGCGTCACCGTTCTCGACCCTGCTGATCGGCAACCGGCTGCTGAGCCTGCCCGGGTCGCAGAAGGAAGTGCGGCAGTTCGCCTTCGACACCCGCGGCGGCGAACTCGCCTACGAGGCCGGCGACGCCCTCGGCGTATGGCCCGCCAACGGCACCGAGCTCGTCGCCGAGTGGCTTGCCTGCACCGGCCTCGACCCCGACGAACCCGTCGACGTCGGCGACACCGTGCAGATCCCGCTGCGCGAGGCGCTGCGCACCCGCCTGGACATCGCACGTATCACCACGGACCTGCTCAAGTTCGTGGCCGAACGGACCGGCAGCCACGACCTGAAGCGGCTGCTGCGTCCCGACAACAAGGACGAGCTCGCGAAGTGGAGCTGGGGCCGTCAGGCCGCCGACCTGGTCGCCGCGTTCCCCGTCCGCGCGTCCGCGGCGGAGTGGACCGGTGTCCTCAAGCGTCTCCAGCCCCGGTTGTACTCCATCTCCTCCAGCCCGCTCGCCCACCCCGGCGAGGTCCGGCTCACCGTTTCCGTCGTCCGCTACACCAACGACCGCGGACGAGAGCGTAAAGGCGTGTGCTCGACCTACCTCGCCGACTGCGCGGACGACGGCCCGGTGCAGGTCTTCGTACAGCGTTCACCGCTCTTCCGCCCGCCGGCCGACCCCGCCACGCCCATGATCATGGTCGGGCCGGGAACGGGTGTGGCACCCTTCGTCGGGTTCCTCGAAGACCGCCAGGCACGCGGCCACACCGGTGCCAACTGGCTGTTCTTCGGCGAGCAGCGCCAGGCCACCGACTTCTACTACCGCCAGGACCTGGAGGCCTACCAGGCATCCGGCCACCTCGGCCGTCTCGACATCGCCTTCTCCCGCGACCAGCGCAACAAGATCTACGTCCAGGACCGGATGCGGGAGAACGGGTCCCGCCTGTGGCAGTGGCTCCAGGACGGCGCCCACTTCTATGTCTGCGGCGACGCAGGGCGCATGGCCCAAGACGTCGACCAGGCACTCAAGGACATCGCCGCCACCCACGGCGGCCTCGGCCCCGACGAGGCCACCGCCTACGTCAGGCGCCTCGCCGCAGACAAACGCTACGTCCGCGACATCTACTAGCCGGCCGTCTGGGCCGCGCCGGCTTGCCCGGCGGCCTGGGGGGTGGGGGTCATCACCAGCCTGGAGTGGATCCTGGGGCCGAGCAGGGTCACGCTGACGGCGATGGCCACGGCGGTGAGCACCTGGGCGTTGGCCACATACGGATCGATCAGCATCTGGGCCAGCAGCGCGGCCGCGATGAGGGCCAGCTTGGCGCCGATCACCCGGGGTGCCGACAAGGTGGGGCGGGCCGCGGGGTGCACACCTCCCGCCCGTGCGCGGTGTGCGGCGCGGATCTGCAGGGGGATGGTCAGCAGGACGCACAGCACGCGGATGCCGAGCGCTCGAGCGTCGTGGGCCGCGCGCGGGTCCATCAGATGGCTGAGCAGGGCGCTGGCGGCGAGGGCTGCCGAGACGATGAGGATCCGGGCGGTGATCAGCCGGGCGAGTGCACGGCCGGGGTGGGTGGATTCGTAAAACGCCGCGGTGAGGCGGCGGTTGGTCCGCAGGAGCAGGGGCGGGATGAGCAGCAGGAGGAAGGTGGCACGCACGGCGTGGGCCCAGGCCGGCTCGTTGCCCTCCCCCAGCCACATGAGGGCGAGGACCACGCCGGCCACGGCGTAGCCCCTGCGGATACCCCGGGCGGCGGATTGCCGTTGCGGGTTCATGAAGGCGGCTCCCGTCGGTCAGTCCTGGCCGGTGGGGCGGGCCGGGGCGGGGCCCGCGCCGATGCCGCTGAACAGCCACCGCAGGGCCTGCCCGAAGAGCTCTTCGGGGACGCTGTCGGGATCCACGCGCCGCAGGCGCACCAGGCCCTGGAACAGCGCCGCCACCACCGTGGCCACGGAGTCGGCGGGGACCTCGGAGGGTGCACCCTGCTCCGTGAGCCAGGTGTCGATCAGGCCCTCCAGTGCCTGGCGCGGTTCGCGCAGGGCGGCGGCCATCGTGTCGAGGACGTGGGGGTTGCGTACCGCGTAGAGCCAGAACTCGGCCTGGAGCGGTGCGAAGTCGGTGTCCTTGTCGGCGACGTCCACCAGCAGGCGGCCCAGCTCGGCGGCGGCCTCCCCGGTGCCCGCCTCGTGGCGGTCGAGGGTCTGGGCGGCCTCGGCGACGCGGCCCATACCGCGTTCGGCCATCAGCTCCAGGAAGAGGGCCTCCTTGCCGCTGAAGTTGGAGTACAGCGCGCCGATGGAGAAGCCCGCCGACTCGGCGATCTCCTCCACCGAGGCACCGGCGAAGCCCTTACGGGCGAAGACCCGGCCCGCCGCGTCCAGCAGCAGTCGCCGGGTGCGGGCCTTGGCCTGGGCACGGGTGAGCCGCTGCCGCACGGGTTCGTCATGCTCGGTACTCATATTAAGCACGCTATTCGAATAGCGAGGACTATGTCAACGCGCCGATAGCGTGTACAGTCCAAATAGTGGTTGCTATCTGAATGGCGGATGCGATCGAAGCCGCGGGGCCGTCGCAAGGCCCGCCCCGACGACCGCCGAAAGTTCCGCCGAACCCCGCTGACCTGGGAAGAGAGCGAAAAATGCCCACCGATTCGCCACCCGACGCACGCGAACTCCGGCTCGTCGTGGATCTGAACCGATGCCAGAGCTACGGACAGTGCGTCTACGCCGCACCGGACGTCTTCCGGTTCCACGGTGAGGAGGCGCTGGAATACGACTACGCACCCGATCCCCGTCTGCGCCGCGAGGTCGAGCGGGCCACCGCAGCGTGTCCCGTACAGGCCATCACCCTGGGCAGGGCCACCGAGCCCGCACCCCTGGCCTCGGAGCCTGTGCAGTGAACGGCCCCGAGCGCATCGTCGTGGTCGGCGCCTCCCTGGCCGGGCTGCGGGCCGCCGAGGCACTGCGGGACGAAGGATTCGACGGTGAGCTCACGCTCATCGGCGACGAACCGTACGCGCCGTACGACCGTCCGCCGCTGTCGAAGGCGGTCCTCTCCGGCTGGCTGCCCACCGACCACACCGCGCTGCCCCGGGCGCGCAACATCGACGCCCGATGGCTGCTCGGCACCCCCGCGAGCGGCGTTGACCTGCGCGAACGCCGGGTGGCGCTGGCGGACGGGCGGGAAGTGCCCTACGACCGGCTGCTGATCGCCACCGGCACCCGGGCCCGGCCCTGGCCCCGGCAGCAGGGCGGTGCCCTGCACGGGGTGCAGGTGCTGCGGTCCCGCGACGACGCCGACCGGCTGCGGGCGGCACTGGCCGCCGGGCCGGACCGGGTGCTGGTGATCGGCGCCGGCTTCACCGGCGGCGAGGTCGCCTCGGTCTGCCGCGACCTGGACCTCGACGTGACCGTGACCCAGCGCGGCAGCGCCCCGTTGCTGAGCGCTCTGGGCGGCGTCATCGGCAGCGCCGTGACCGGCTGGTACCGCGACGCCGGGGTGGACCTGCGGCTCGGCACCACGGTCCAGGCCCTGGAGGGCGAGGCCGGCAGGCTGCGGCGCGCGGCCCTCTCCGACGGCACCGTGGTCGAGGCCGAGGTGGCCGTGGTCGCCGCCGGCGCCCTCGCCAACACGGAGTGGCTGACCGGGTCCGGGCTGGCCGCCGACGCCCGCGGCGTGGTGTGCGACGACGCGTGCCGGGCCCTCGCCGACGACGGGACACCGGTGGCGGACGTCTACGTCGCCGGCGACGTCGCCCGCTGGCCGCACCCGCTCTACCCCGGGCAGCTGCTGCGCCTGGACCACTGGGACAACGCCGTCGCGCAGGCCCGTACGGCCGCGCACAACATGATCCATGGGTCGCGGGAGCCTCGTGCCCATCGCGCGCTGCCGGCGTTCTGGTCCAACCAGTTCGGGGTCAACCTCAAGTGCGTGGGGCTGCCCTCCCTGGCCGATCGGGTCGTCGTCACCCAGGGCTCGCTCGACGAGCGGCGGTTCGTGGCCGCCTACGGTCAGCGCGGGCGTCTGGTCGCCGCCGTCGCGGTGGACTCCCCCCGCGTGCTGGACGGATATGCCGCCCTCATCGAGGCCGGAGCGCCCTTCCCGCCGGTGCTCCATGCCTCCGACGGACCGGATCGGCTCGATGCGCTCGACGCCGCGTTCCCGCGGCCCGCCGCGGGTCGTTCGTCCACCCCCTCCACCCCATCCGTCCTATCCATCCCGTCCGCCCCGTCCGTCCTGGCCGGACACGAGTGAGGGAGATCCACCATGACCTCAACCACCCACCAGCACACGGCCTCGGACCTGTTCGCCCAGGCCCTCCGCTACGAGCACCGCGCCAACCCCTACCCGTACTACGAGCAGTTGCTCCGCCAGCCGGTCATACGCATGGATGACGGGACCTGGCTGGCCAGCGGCCACCGCGAGATCAGCCTGCTGCTGCGCGACCCGCGCATCAGCGCCGACCGGCTGCCCCCGCAGCACCAGCGGCCGATCCGCAAAAGCCTGCTGGTCGAGGACCCGCCCCGGCACGACCAGCTGCGCCGCCTGGTCACCCAGCAGTTCGTTCCCCGCGTCATGGGCATGCGCGACCACATCGACGCGCTCGTCACCGGGCTGCTCGACGCGCACACCAGCGAGCGGGCGGGACAACTGGACGTCGTCGGCGACCTGGCCTACCCGCTGCCCGTCACCGTCATCTGTGAACTGCTCGGCGTGCCGCGCGAGGACGAATCCCTCTTCGGCAGCCTCGCCCGGCGGCTCACCCGGGGCCTGGACCCCATCGACACCCAGACCGAGGACGAGATCCGCGAACTCCAGCAGGCGCGCGGTGAGTTGGTCGAGTACCTCGAAGGGCTCATCGCACGCCATGACGCCACCGGCGGCGACGACCTGCTCTCGGGACTGATGCACAGCCAGGAGCCCGACGGCCCCATGGACCCCGTGGACCTCCGCGTCACGCTCGGCCTGCTGCTCATCGCGGGCCACGAGACCACCGTCAACCTCATCGCCAACGGCACCCTTGCGCTGCTGCGCCATCCCGACGCCCTGGCCCGGTTGCGCACCGACCCCGATCTCGCCACTCCGCTCGTGGAGGAGGTGCTGCGCTACGACCCGCCGGTGCAGATGTCCGGACGCAGCACCCTGGCCGATATCGACATCGCCGGCACCACCATCCCCAAGGGCTCACGCGTGCGTCTGCTGCTCGCCGCCGGCAACCGCGACCCGCAGCGCTTCGCGGACCCGGACCGGTTCGTACCCGACCGGCCCGACAACGCCCACCTCGGGTTCGGCGGCGGCATCCACTACTGCATCGGCGCCACCCTCGCCCGTGCCGAAGCCCAGATCGCGCTGACGGCACTCGCCCGCCGCCTGGAGTCGCCCCGCTTGATCGCCGATCCCCCGCCCTACCGGGAAAACGCCATCCTGCGCGGCCCGGAACGCCTGCCGGTCTCCTTCACCCGCCTCGTGCCCGGCGCAGGCGAAGCCTGACCGGCCGGCTCACACAGTTCGACGCGCAGGTCAGGCTGCGCTGCCCTGCTGCCACGCCGACCAGGAAAGGTTCCAGCCGTTGAGGCCGTTGTCCGGCTTGACGGTCTGCTCGTGGGAGTTCTTCACGATGACGACATCGCCGACGAGAGATTCATTGAAGAACCACTTGCCCGGGGTGTCACCGCCGCCGCCCTTGACGTCCCGCAGCCCGATGCAGCCGTGGCTGGTGCCGGCCTTGCCGAAGACGGACGGGGAGCCCCAGTAGTTGCCGTGCAGGAAGGTGCCCGAGGACGACAACCGCATGGCGTGCGGCACATCGGGAATGTTGTAAGAGTTCTCCTTGGTCCCGAAGCCGACGGTCGAGCCGTCCATCCGGGTCTGCTCCAGCTTCTCCGAGATCACCATCTGGCCGTTGTAGGTGGGGTTGTCGGGGCTGCCGCCGGAGATCGGGATGGACTTGAGGGTCTGGCCGTCCCGCTTGACCGT
>NZ_LGKG01000194.1 GCF_001294335.1 Streptomyces chattanoogensis | reverse complement strand
CGCTGCCGGACAGCCCCGCGCAGCGGCAACCAGCCCGCCGCAGGCGCAACGGTGGGAAAGCCCGACACGTCGGCCCAGGCAAAGCGCAGCGGACGGGCCCGCCGCAGGCGCAACGGTGAGAAGACACCGCGGCGCCGCAGACAAAAAAGTACGGCCCAGGCAAAGCGCAGCGGACGGGCGCAACGGCGAAACACCCCTACGGCGGGAAAGCCGACAACATGGGGGACACTAGGCACGGTACGACCCCCGCCCGCATCACCCAGGAGCCGACCTCATGCCCCGCCTCGCCCTGCTGGCCCTCGCCCTGTGTGTCCTTGCCGTCGCCGCGGCCGTCGTGTCCTTCGTGAACGGCAGCTTCGTCGGCATCGTCTGGGTTCTGATGGCCGGTATCTCCAGCAACATGGCGTGGTTCTACCTGCGCAAGGCGAAGCTGGAGCGCGAGGCCGCGGCCGGCTGAGGCCGGCTGCGCGCTACGCCACGCCGCCGGCCGGCTGCACCTGCGGCTCGCCCTGCCAGAACCGGAAGTACTCCTGGCCCATGCCCGCGTCCCAGGTCGTCACGCCCAGGGCATGCAGGACCGTGCCGACCAGGTGGAAGAACACCTGGTTGATCTCCGGCACCCACAGCAGCCCGAACACCGCCAGCAGCCCGAACGGCGCGAACGGCTCCACCTGCCGCCGGATCTTCAGCGACAGCCACGGCTCGATCACGCCGTAGCCGTCCAGCCCCGGCACCGGCAGGAAGTTCAAGATCGCCGCGGTGACCTGGAGCAGCGCCAGGAACGCCAGGGCGTAGCGGAACGGGTCCGGCACACCGTCCAGCGCGTGCAGCCAGAACGGTGCGGTGCACACCACCGCGAAGAGGACGTTGGTCAGCGGGCCGGCCGCCGAGATCAGGCTGTGCCGCCAGCGGCCCCGGATGCGGCCCCGCTCGATGAACACCGCGCCGCCCGGCAGTCCGATCCCGCCCATGATCACAAAGATCACCGGCAGCACGATGCTCAGCAGGGCGTGGGTGTACTTCAGCGGGTTCAGCGTCAGATAGCCCTTCGCGCCCACCGAGATGTCGCCGCCGTGCAGCGCCGTACGGGCGTGCGCGTACTCGTGCAGGCACAGCGACACCACCCAGCCGGACACCACGAACAAGAAGACCGCGAAGCCGGTGCTGGCCGCGATGGTCTGGCTGAAGACCGCCCATCCCGATACCGCCATGACGGCGACGAGCGCGAGGAAGACCGGGCTGATGCGGCGGTCGGCGCGCTGAATAGCTGTGGCCATGGTGTCGAGCTCTCCCCGGATGTCGTGGTGCGCAGCCATGACCGTAACCGCCGCACGGCTGTTTCCGCACGGTCCCCGCGACCACTGTGAGCAACCGGCAGCAACCGGCAACGGCCCCTGCCCCGCTCGAGGCGCCGCGGGGCGCCCTGCCCGTCCGGGCCCCGGGCAACGCGTCCGTGCACGACAATGTCCCGGTGCGCTACGGAATTCTCGGCACCACGCAGGCCGCCCGGGCCGACGGAACCCCCGTCGCCCTCGGTGGCGCACGGCTGCGCGCCCTGCTCGCCGCCCTCGCGCTGCGCCCCGGCCGGGCGCTGTCCCCGGACGTCCTGATCGACGAGGTCTGGGGCGCGGCACCGCCGGCCGACGCGGCCGGTGCCCTCCAGGCGCTGGTCGGCCGGCTGCGCCGGGCCCTCGGCCACGCCGCCATCGCCTCCGTCGACGGCGGCTACCGCCTGTGCGCCGGGCCCGACGACGTCGATCTGCACCGTTTCGAGCGGCTCGCCACGGAGGGCGGCCGGGCGCTCGACGAGGCCGACCCGGCCCGCGCCGCCGCCCTGCTCGACGAGGCGCTGGCGCTCTGGCGCGGCCCGGCGCTCGACGATCTGCCCGATGCGGGCCCCGAGGCGGCCCGCGCCGAGAGCCGCCGCCTGGACGCCCGGCGCAGCCGCCTCGCCGCCGACCTCGCCCTGGGCCGGCCGGACCGGGCGCTGCCCACCCTGACCGCGCTCTGCCAGGACCACCCCCTGGACGAGCCCCTCCAGGCCCTGCGGCTGCGCGCCCTGCGGGCCGCCGGCCGCAGCGCCGAGGCGCTCGCCGCGTACGAGGGCATACGCACCGGCCTCGACGACCGCCTGGGCACCGACCCCGGCCCCGAGCTGCGCGCCCTGCACGCCGAGCTGCTGAGCCCGCAGCGGGGTCCCGCACCGTGGCAGCCCGGGGCAGGAGCCGAAGTGGGTTGCGCTGAGTGGCCTGCTGGTTCCGAGCGCGCCGGTCGCCGCCCCGGCAATCTCCGCGCCCGCCTCACCTCCTTCGTCGGCCGCGACGCCGATATCGCGGCCCTCCGCGACGACCTGGCCGCCCACCGCCTGGTGACCCTGCTGGGGCCGGGCGGCGCCGGCAAGACCCGGCTGTCGCAGGAGGGCGCCGAGAGCGCCGCGGCCGCCGCGCCGGACGCCTGGCCGCACGGCGTATGGCTGGCGGAGCTGGCCCCCCTCGACGACCCGGCGACCGTCCCCGAGGCGGTGCTCACCGCCCTCGGCGCCCGCGAGACCGTGGTGCGCGGCACCGCCGCCGACGGGCTGCGCGCGGCCGGCGACCCCACCGCGCTGGACCCGCTCGCCCGCCTCGCCGAGCAGTGCGCAGGCCGCCGGATGCTGCTCGTCCTCGACAACTGCGAGCATGTGATCGGCGCCGCCGCCGAGCTCGCCGAGCGGCTGCTGGCCGAATGCCCCGGCGTCACGGTGCTGGCCACCAGCCGCGAACCGCTGGCCGTACCGGGCGAGGTGCTGCGGCCCGTCGAGCCGCTGCCCGACCCGGTGGCGCTGCGCCTCCTCGCCGATCGCGGGGCCGCCGTCCGGCCCGGCTTCCGGATCGAGGCCGACGAGGACACCGCAGCGGCCTGCGCCGAGATCTGCCGCCGCCTGGACGGACTGCCGCTGGCCATCGAACTCGCCGCCGCCCGGCTGCGGCTGCTCTCCCCGCGGGGGATCGCCGACCGCCTCGACGACCGCTTCCGGCTGCTGACCAGCGGCAGCCGTACGCTCCTGCCCCGCCAGCAGACCCTGCGCGCCGTCGTGGACTGGTCCTGGGAGCTGACCGGCGAGCCCGAACGCGCGGTGCTGCGCCGGCTGTCCGTCTTCGCCGGCGGCTGCGACCTGGCCGCCGCCGAAGAGGTCTGCGCGGGCGAGGGCGTCGACGGCCGCGATGTCGCCGCACTGCTCGGCTCGCTGATCGACAAATCGCTGGTGGTGGCCGCGCCCGCGCCCGACGGGGCGATGCGCTACCGGCTGCTGGAGACGGTGGGGGAGTACGCCGGCGAGCGGCTGGACGAGGCCGGTGAACGGGCCCGGACCGAGCGCCGCCATCTGGTCGCCTACCGCGAACTGGCCCGTACCACCGACCCGTTGCTGCGCGGCCCCGGCCAGCGCACCGCGATGGACCGTCTGGAGCTCGAGCACGACAACCTGCGCACCGCGCTGCGCCGCGCCGTGGCCGCCCGCGACGAACACGAGGCGCTGTGCCTGGTCCTGTCCCTGCACTGGTTCTGGCTGCTGCGCGACCACCTCAGCGACGCCCGCCACTGGGCGGGGGCGGCCGGCACGCTCGGCCCCAACCCCTTCACCGCACCGGTCGCCGCCGCCCCCGACCTCTTCGAGCGGTCCATCGACAAACCGCCGCCGATGGACCCCGAGCAGCTCGTCGAGGCCCGCCGCGGGGTCCGGCTGGTGGCGCTGTCCTGCCTGGACAGCGACATCGAGTCGCTGCGCAGACCGGAGATGCAGGAGGAGCTGGCGGCGATCATCGACGCCTACCGCAGCGGGATGCCGCAGACCTGCCGGATGCCGGGCGTCCTGTGGTACTACGCGGTACTGATCACCGGCCGGGTCGAGGAGCTGGCGGAGCGGATCGACGGTGCGGTGCGCGCCTGCCGCGACCTGGGTTACGAGTGGGAGCTCGCCTACGTCCTGCAGCTGCGCTCCAAGATCCTCAACGACCGGCCCGGCAGCCTGGAAGGGGCGTTGGCGGACGCCGACGAGGCGCTGCGGATCTTCCTCCGGATCGGCGATGCCTGGGGCGCCGCCGAGGCGCTGTCCGGGCGCGGCGAGTCCTGGGAGAAGCGCGGTGAGTACGCGCCGGCGGCGAAGGACTACCGGGCGGCGATGGTGCACGCCGAGGACCTGGGCGCGCACGGCCAGACGATGCTGCTGCGCGGCCGGCTCGGCGGCGTACTGCTCGAGGACGGCCAGGAGGAGGCGGGGGAGCGGCTGCTGCGCGAGGTGATAGCGCAGGGCAAGGAGGTCAGCGGCGGCCGCGACGCGGTGCCGTTCGCGCGGATGACGCTGGCGATGCACCTGGCCGCCCAGCGGCGCACGGCGGAGGCCCGCGCGGAACTGGAGGCGGTGCGCGAGCTGTTCGGCTCGCGTGCCCCGGAGGTGTTCCTGGGGGTCCTGGAGGCGGCGCTGGTCTCGCTCGATGCCGACGAGGGCCGCGGCGGGGACCTGCTGCCGAGGTTCCGGGCGGCGCTGGCGCTGATGCAGGACCAGCTGGCGCAGATCATCGCTCCGGACCTGGCGGTGATGCAACTGCTCACCGGGGCGAGGGTGTTGATGGCCGTCCGCGGCGAGCGCGGCGGCGCGGACGCGGCCCGCCTGGTGGGGGCATACGACGCACTGAGGTCGTCCTCGCACATGCCGCCGCAGCTCGTGCGCGAGGACCGCAGACGCACGGAGGAGGCGGCGCGGGCGCTGCTGGGCGACACGGCGTACGAGCGGGCGTACGCCGAAGGCGGTGGCCTCTCTCTGGAGGAGGCCACCGCCCTCGTCTGACGCGAGCCGGGCGAAAGGCCGTCCCGCAGGGAAGTCCCCTGCGGGACCCGCGTCAGGCTCTTCTCGCGGAACGTCAGGCTTTCTCGCGCAACGTCATGTCTTCTTACGGAACTTGGCGACCGCGAGCGGCATGGTGACGGCCGTGATGACGACCGTCCAGCCGAGGGTGATCAGTACCGGGTGCGCCACCGCACCCTGGCCGTTGACCAGGGCCCGGGAGGCGTCCGCCAGGTTGGAGAGCGGATTGACCTTGGTGAAGCCCTCCAGCCAGCCCGGCATCGAGGCCGGCGGGGCGAAGATCGACGAGCCGAACTGCAGCGGCATCAGCACCAGCATCGCCATGCCCTGCACCGCCTGCGGGGTCTGCACGCTCAGCCCCAGCAGGATGAAGATCCACATCAGGGCGGCGCCGAAGGCCGTGGCGAGCGCGACCGCGCCGAGCAGGGCGAGGACGCCGCCCTTGATCTCCAGGCCCAGCACGAAGCCCATGCCGAGCAGGATCGCGGTGGCGATCAGCATCCGGCCGATCTCGACGACGATCTTGGCTATCAGGACCGACGACCGGGCTATCGGCATGGTCCGGAAGCGGTCCATGACCCCCTTGCGGAAGTCCTCGTTGACGCCGCTGCCCACCGCCATGGCGATGTTCATGCCCATCATCGCCATGATGCCGGGCACCATGTACTGGACGGAGAGGTCCTGGTGGCCCTTGCCGAAGATCGCGCCGCCGAAGACGTAGACGAACAGCAGGATGAAGATGACGGGCGCCAGTAGAACGTCCATCATCGACTGCGGGTCCTGCTTGATCTGCAGGGCGTTGCGCCGCGCCAGCGCGCCGATGTGCCGCAGATTGGCGCGCAGGCCGATCCGTCCGTCGTCGGAGCCCGGCTTCACAGCCGGCGCCGTCACTGTCGCGGCACTCATGCCGACACCTCCGCAAAACTCTGGTCCGGCACCTCGCCGGAGTCCGTGCTCTCCGAGGTCTTCTGGCCCGTGATGGCCAGGAACACCTCGTCCAGGCTGGGCAGATGGGTCGATATCCCGGAGAGCGCGAAGCCGCGCTGCCCGAGCACCCCGACCACCGCGGTCAGCTGCTCGTCGCTGATGATCGGGACGTTGACCACACCCCCGTCGTGGTCAGCCGTCGCCCCCGCGATGCCGTCGAGACCGGCCTGGGCGATGGCGTCCGCCATCCGGTCCAGGTCGCCGGGCACGGCAGGCCGGATCTGCAGCGTCCGACCGCCGGTCTTGGCCTTGAGTTCGTCGACCCGGCCCTCGGCGATCACCCGGCCGCGGTCGATCACCGTCAGCTCATCGGCCAGCTGCTCGGCCTCTTCCATGTACTGGGTGGTGAGCAGCACCGTCGCGCCGTCGGACACCATCCGCCGGACCTCCTCCCACACCTCGTTACGGGTGCGGGGATCGAGCCCGGTCGTCGGCTCGTCCAGATAGAGCACCGCGGGGCGGCCGATCATCGAGGCGGCCAGGTCCAGGCGGCGGCGCATGCCGCCGGAGTACTTCGCGGCGGGGCGCCTGGCGGCCTCGGTGAGGGAGAACCGCTCCAGCAGCTCGTCGGCGCGCCTGCGGGCGTCCTTGCGGGACAGATCGAGCAGCCGCCCGATCATGTAGAGGTTCTCCCAGCCGGAGAGCTTCTCGTCGACCGAGGCGTACTGGCCGGTCAGGCCGATCGTGCGGCGCAGCGCGCGGGGCTGGCGCACCACGTCGAAGCCGGCCACCACGGCGCGGCCGGCGTCCGGCACCAGGAGGGTGGACAGGCACCGTACGAGGGTCGTCTTGCCGGCGCCGTTGGGGCCGAGCACGCCGAGCACGGTGCCTTCCCGCACGTCCAGGTCCACACCGTCGACGGCCTTCACCTCGCCGAAGTGCTTGACCAGACCGCGCACCTCGACGGCGTTGCCGCCCTTGGTGGTTGTCGTCTGTCGCGTCATGCCGTCAACAGTGTCAGGGGGCACCGACAGCAGGCCGACAGCAGGCCGACAGCGTACCGACAGCGGGCCGGCACCGTACCGACGGGCCGTCTGCGGGCGCGCCGGCCGCACCGGCCCCCGCCGGACAGGCCGGAGACGGGGAGGAGGATCATGGGGCCATGGCAAATACTGCAGGAGCAAAGGCCGTTGTCATTGGAATCGCCGGGCTCGGCGTGGTCGCCGCGCTCGCCGTGCTGTCGGTCCTCGTGTTCGGCCTGGTGTTTGTGTTGCTGTGACCGGGTGTCACCGTGACCGGGCGGCGGACGCCCGGCAGGCGGGTCCGGCACCGGGCCCGCCGGACGTGCCCCGGGGCGTGGCCGCCCCGGAGCCCCGCCGGCGGCGTTGAGCGGTCCGGCGTGGGACGTCCGGCGTCCCACGTGCCGGGCGTCAGTGGAAGGTGTGCTCCTCCGCGGGGAACGTGCCCCCGACCACGTCCTCCGCGAACGCCTTGGCCGCCCCGCCCAGCAGCTCACGCATCTCGAGGTACTTCTTCACGAACTTCGGCATCCGCCCCGCCGTCATTCCCGCCATGTCGGTCCACACCAGCACCTGGGCGTCGCAGTCCAGGCCGGCGCCGATGCCGACGGTCGGGATGTGCAGGGAACGGGTGACCTCGGCGGCCAGTTCCGCCGGTACGGCCTCCAGGACGACGGCGAAGGCGCCCGCGGACTGCACCGCCTTGGCGTCCCGCAGCAGCTGCTGGGCCGCCTCCTCGCCGCGGCCCTGGACCGGGTAGCCGCCGAAGGCGTTGACGGACTGCGGGGTGAGCCCCACATGGGCCATCACCGGAATACCGGCGCTGACCAGCAGCTCCACCTGGTGCGCGGAGCGCTCGCCGCCCTCCAGCTTGACGGCGCCCACCCCGGCTTCCTTGACCAGCCGGGTGGCGTTGCGCAGCGCCTGCACCGGGCCTTCCTGGTAGGAGCCGAACGGCAGATCGCCGACGACGAGGGCGCGCTTGGTGCCGCGGACGACCGCGGCGGACAGCAGGGTGATCTCGTCCATCGTGACCGGCACGGTGGACTCGTAGCCGAGGTGACAGTTGCCCATGGAATCGCCGACGAGCAGGACCGGGATGCCGGCCTCGTCGAAAACGGAGGCGGTCATCGCGTCGTACGCGGTGAGCATCGGCCACTTCTCGCCGCGCTCCTTGGCGGCGGCGATGTCGCGGACCGTGATGCGGCGCGAGCTGGTTCCCCCGTACAGGGACTTGTCGACCGGCTTCTGGGCAGGCGAAAGCTGCGTCATGGTGACGGCTCCTGTTCATCATCTCGAGGCACCCTGACGGTGTCCCCGGACTCCTCACCATGCTGGCATGCGTGGTACGCACAGCGAAAGGGGGGCGGAACGGCGGCGCCACAAGAGGCGACGACGGAGAAGACGACGGAAACTACACGGGCGACGACACCGAGCGACGACGGCGAGGACGACACCGGTCGACGGCAGTGCAAGCCCGATTCACCGGACACATCGAATCCACTGGTTTCATCGATACGGAACGGGTCCGTATCGTAAAAGGCGTATGGTGGTCCCATGGCCCTCTCTTCCACCGCACCCGGCGCGCCACCCGCCCGCCAGGTCCCCGACCGGATCCACCGGCGCCGCTGGGTGATCCTGTCCGTCCTCATGCTCAGCCTGCTGATAGTGGTGCTGGACAACTCCATCCTCAACGTCGCGATGAAGACCATCGCGACCCCGGCCCCCACCGGCCTCGGCGCCACCCAGAGCGAGCTGGAGTGGGCGATCAACTCCTACACGCTCGTCTTCGCCGGGCTGCTGTTCACCTCCGGGCTGCTCGGCGACCGGCTGGGCCGCAAGAAGGTGCTGCTCTTCGGCCTGGTGGTCTTCGGCGCCGGGTCGGTGCTCGCCGGGATGGCCGCCTCACCCGCCGAGCTGGTCGTCTTCCGCGCGGTGATGGGCCTGGGCGGCGCCTTCGTCATGCCCTCCACGCTCGCCATCCTGATGAACGTCTTCGAGCGCGAGGAGCAGCCCCGGGCGATCGGTGTCTGGGCAGGCGGCGTGGGCCTGGCCATCGCCATCGGCCCGATCACCGGCGGCCTGCTGCTCGACCACTTCTGGTGGGGCTCGGTCTTCCTCGTCAACGTCCCGATCGTGCTGATCGCGCTGACCGCGATGCTGCTCCTGGTGCCCGACTCCAAGGACCCCAGCCCCGGCAGGCTGGACCCGTTCGGCGTGCTGCTCTCCGTCATCGGCCTGGTCCTGCTGGTCTACGGCATCATCAAGGGCGGCCAGCTCGCCGACTTCACCGACCCGCAGGTGCTCGGCACCATCGCCGGCGGCCTCGCGGTCCTGACCGGGTTCGTCCTGCACCAGAAGCGCAGCGACCACCCGTCCATCGACATCGGCTACTTCCGCAAGCCCGCCTTCTCGGCCGCCGTCGCCGCCGTCGCGCTGGTCTTCTTCGCGCTGATGGGCGTCGCCTTCTTCATCGTCTTCTACGTGCAGAGCGTCCGCGGCTACAGCCCGCTGGAGGCCGGTCTGCTGCTCCTGCCGCTGGCCGCCGCCCAGCTGACCTTCTCGCCCCGGGCCCGGCACGCCGTGGACCGCTTCGGCGCCCGCGCGGTGTGCACCGCCGGCATGCTGACCATCGCCGTCACCATGTCCGGCATGCTGCTCCTGGACACCGGCACCCCGATCTGGGTCCTGGAGGTGCTCTTCTTCCTCCAGGGCACCGGAATGGCCCACATCATGCCGCCGGTCACCGTCGCGATCATGCAGTCGCTGCCCCGTGAGAAGGCCGGCTCCGGCTCCGCGCTCAACAACGTCTTCCGGCAGGTCGGCGGCACCCTCGGCGTCGCCGTCCTGGGCTCGCTGCTGTCCACCACCTACCGTGACGGCATCGAGGACAAGCTCGGCGCGCTGCCCGGCGTACCGGCCGCCGCGCGCCACGCGGCCGGCGAATCCATCGAGGCCACCCTCGGCCTCGCCCGGCACCTCGGCCCGGCGGGCCGGGATCTGGTGGCCTCCGCCGAAACCGCGTTCGTGCACGCCATGCATGTCACCGCCCTCGGCTCGGCCGTCGTCGCAGTGGTGGGTGCCGTGGTCGTCGCCGCCTTCCTCCCCGGCAGGACGGGCCCGGCGCCGCGCCCTGCGGAGCCTCGTGAACAGCGGAAGGCAGGCGTACAGGGATGAGCCGGACGGCGGAACAGCCCGAGGCGGCGGCAGCCGCTGCGCGACCGGGGCAGCCGGGAAAGGCGGTCCCCGAGCGCCGCGGCCGGCCGCGCAGCGCCGCCGCCGACTCCGCCATCATCGAGGCGGTACTGCGCCTGCTGGAGGAGGGCGCCTCGATAGGCGACCTGTCGATGGAGCGCATCGCCCGGGAGGCGGGCGTGGGCAAGGCCACCGTCTACCGCCGCTGGCCCGGCAAGAGCGCCCTGATGCTGGACGTCATGCGGTCGCTGGACATACCGCCCCCGCAGCTGAAGGGCGACTCGGTCCGCGACGACCTGGTCGCCCTGCTGGAATTCCTGCGCCGCCGCGGACTCGCCAAGCGCAGCTCCGCGCTGCTGCGCACCATCGTCAGCCACGTCCAGGCACAGCCGGAGCTGTGGGCGGAGTATCACGAGACGGTCGTACGGGCCCGTCACGAGGCGCTGCTCACCGTGCTCCGGCGCGGTGTGGCCCGCGGCGAGATCCGCGCCGACCGCGCCATCGAGACCATCGCCGACCTCTTCGTCGGGCCGATGCTGGCCCGCGCCATGCTCCACGACTGGAAGGAACTGCCCGAGGGGCTCGCGGAGGACATCGTCGACATGGTGCTGGAAGGCGTACGGCCCGCGCCGGCGGCCGCGGGCTGAAACCGGCCGCCGCTCCGCCCCGTTGAGCATCGCCCCGGACGCCCGGAATGTCGCCTCCCAGATGACCGGATCATGCCCGTTCTGTCACAGCCGCCGTCACGTACCCGTACGCCGGAACCCCGAGCCGCCGCCACCCCGTCCTCACCATCGGGAAAGCACCGCCGTGGTGGTCCACGGCGGCGCGGATCTAAGAAAGCGGATTAAGGCGATCGCCTAGGGTCGGGGACCACAGGCGAGGCGCACCAGAGCACGGCAGTGAGGGCAGCTACATGGCGCAGGCATATATGACGGAGCCGGGACAGGGGCGGGGCTCCCAGCGGGCCGGTTCCCGGGCCGGACGCCTGCGGAACTGGTGGCGCCCCGAAGGGATGTGGCGCCGCGGCATCGTCCTCGCGGTGCTCGCCCTGCTGCTCGGGCTGGTGATGTTCCTGCACGCACGGATCCCCAACGACGTGGGAAACCTGGGCAGTCTGCTCGAAACCTTCCTGCCCTGGCTCGGGCTCGGCGTCCTGCTCCTGCTGGTTCTGGCGGTGCTGCGCCGCTCGGCAACCGCCCTGGTCGCGCTGGTCCTGCCGGCCGCCGTCTGGCTCAACCTCTTCGGCGGACAGGTCACCGACAAGGCGGGCGCCGGCGGCAATCTCACCGTCGTCACCCACAACGTCAACGCCGACAACCCCGATCCGGCGGCCACCGCCCACGACATCGTCAACTCCAAGGCCGACGTGGTCGCCCTGGAGGAACTGACCGGCACCGCCCTGCCCACCTACAAGCAGGAACTCGCGAAGGCGTACCCGTACCACACCGTCCAGGGCACCGTCGGCCTCTGGAGCAAGCGGCCCCTGACCGACGCCGGGCCGGTGGACATCAAGATGGGCTGGACCCGCGCGCTGCGCGCCACCGTCACCGCCGCCGACGGCCAGAAGGTCGCCGTCTTCGTCGCGCATCTGCCGTCCGTACGGGTCAAGGTCGAGGCGGGCTTCACCGCGGGCCAGCGCGACGGCAGCGCCAAGGCGCTGGGCGAGGCGATCGCCGCCGACCCGGTGAAGAAGGTGATCCTGCTCGGCGACCTCAACGGCACCATGAACGACCGCTCGCTGGCCCCGGTCACCTCCCAGATGCGCTCCGCGCAGGGCGCCGCCGGCGACGGCTTCGGCTTCAGCTGGCCGGCCGCCTTCCCGATGGCCCGCATCGACCAGATCATGATGAAGGGCATCGACCCCGTCGCGGCCTGGTCGCTGGAGGCCACCGGCAGCGACCATCTGCCGCTCGCGGCCTCGGTCAAGATCTGACGCGGTACCGGCAGGGGGCGCCCGACACGGGCTCGTCACATCCCGTTCCCACGCCGGAACACTGGACCTGAGACACTTTGTTCCGTACGTAAACGAACCGCGCCGGCGGCCTGCGCCAACGCGCTGCGTAAACGCACTGTGCACACCACTACGCACACGAACACGCAGCCGAACCGCCCGGCCGGCACACACGTACCGAAACGACCGCTCGTCTCCGCTTCCCCCTCTCCCCGGAAAGGTCCAGGCCCCCATGCCCTTGGCTCTGCTCGCGCTCGCGATCTCGGCCTTCGGAATCGGCACCACGGAATTCGTGATGATGGGCCTGCTGCCCAATGTCGCGGACGATCTGGGCACCTCGGTGCCCACCGCCGGCCACCTCGTCTCCGCCTACGCCCTCGGCGTCGTCATCGGCGCCCCGCTGCTGACCGCCCTCGGCTCCCGCATCCCGCGCAAGCGCATGCTGGTCCTCCTGATGGCGGTCTTCACGGCCGGCAACCTCGCCTCCGCCCTCGCCCCCACCTTCGGCCTGCTGATCGCCGGCCGGCTGCTGGCCGGCCTTCCGCACGGCGCGTTCTTCGGCGTCGGCGCGGTGGTCGCCGCCCGGCTGGTACGCGAGGGCCGCCAGGCCCGCGCCGTCGCCACGATGTTCCTCGGCCTGACCATCGCCAACATCGTCGGCGTCCCCGCGGCCACCCTCCTCGGCCAGCACCTCGGCTGGCGCGCCACCTTCCTCGTCGTGGCCGCCATCGGCCTCGCCGCGATGGCCGCCCTCGCCCGCCTCGTCCCCCCGCTGCCCGCCGGGGAACGCACCGGCCTGGCTCGCGAACTCCGCGCCCTCGGCCACCGCCAGGTCCTCCTCGGCCTCCTCACCACCACCTTCGGCTTCGCCGGCATCTTCGCCGTCTACAGCTATCTCGCCTCGATGATGACCAGGACCACCGGCTTCGCCGAGACCACGGTCCCCCTCATCCTCGCCCTCTTCGGCACCGGCATGACCCTCGGCGCCCTCGCCGCGGGCCCCCTCACCGACCGCGCCCTGCGCCCCACCCTCTACGGCTCCCTCGCCGCGCTCGCCCTCACCCTCGCCGCCTTCCACTTCACCGCCCAGGTGAAATGGGCCGCCCTGGTCACCGTCGTCCTCATCGGCGCCATCGGCTTCCTGACCACCACCCCCCTCCAGATGCTGGTCATGAACAAGGCCCACCAGGCCCCCACCCTGGCCGCCGCCTCCAACCAGTCCGCCTTCAACCTCGCCAACGCGGGTGGCGCCTGGACCGGCGGCCTGGCCCTCTCGGCCGGCTGGGGCTGGACGTCCCCCACCCTGGTGGGCGCCGCCCTGGCCGCCGTCGGCCTCGCCATCGCCGTGGCGGCCGGTCTTCTGGACCGCCGGGACCCGTCCCGGGTGGTGGCCCGCAGCCGGGCCGCGTCCGCGGAGAAGGCCGCCGTCTAGTCCCTCCGTTTTCGGCTTTCCCGCCGTGGGCCGTTGCGCCTGCGGCGGGCTGGTTGCCGCTGCGCGGGGCTGTTCGGCAGCGGCACCGGGCTTACACGGCTCCGCCGCTACAGCCCGGCACCTCCCCGTGGGGGTGGGGAAAAGCGGTGGGGGTGTCCGTACGCCCACAGGGAACTGCACACTCGACGCGCGCCCCCACCGACCCCTTCCCCCCACCCACGGGAGGGGTCACTCCGCAGGACGGAGTCCGGAGGAGGGGCACCGCACCCGTACACACCCACGCCCGCCGCAGGCGCAACGGTGAGAAACCAACCGCGGCGCCGCAGACGACAACGTGGGGCCCAGGCAAAGCGCAGCGGACCGGCCGCAGGCGAACCCAGAGAAACCTCCACGGCGGGAAAGCCGACGACGTGGGACCAAGCCAAGCGCCGCGTCACGGTTCGCGCCAGTGATTGGTGATCGGCAGCCGCCGGTCCTTCCCGAAGCCCTTGGCGGAGATCTTGGTGCCCGGCGGGTACTGGCGGCGCTTGTACTCGGCGTGGTCGACCATCCGCAGCACCCGGGTCACCAGCTCCTCGTCGAAGCCCTGCGCCACGATCTCCTCGCGGCCCTGGTCGCGGTCCACGTACAGCTCCAGGACGCGGTCGAGGACGTCGTACTCGGGCAGCGAGTCGGTGTCCATCTGGCCGGGGCGGAGTTCGGCGCTCGGCGGCTTGGTGAGGATGTTCTCCGGGATCGGCGGGGTCTGCCCGCGGTCGGCCGCCGCCTGGTTGCGCCAGCGGGCGAGCTGGAAGATGGCGGTCTTGTAGACGTCCTTGATGGGGCCGTACGCGCCGACGGAGTCGCCGTAGAGCGTCGAATAGCCGCAGGCCAGCTCGGACTTGTTGCCGGGTGCCAGGACCAGGTGGCCCTCCTGGTTGGAGATGGCCATCAGGGCCGTACCGCGCAGCCGTGACTGGAGGTTCTCCTCGGCCAGGCCCGACAGGCCCAGCGACTCCATGTACGCGTCGAACATCGGGGCGATCGGCACCGTACGGAAGGCGAGGCCGGTGCGGCGCGCCAGCTCGGCGGCGTCGGTGAGGGAGTGGTCCGAGGAATAGCGCGAGGGCATGGCCACGGCGTGGACGTGCGCCGGGCCCAGCGCGTCACAGGCGATCGCGGCGACCAGCGCGGAGTCGATGCCGCCGGAGAGCCCGATGACGACGCTGTTGAAGCCGTTCTTGGCGACGTACGCGCGCAGGCCGACGACGAGCGCGGTGTAGATCTCCTCGAGGTCGCCGAGCCGTTCGGCCTCACCGCCGAGCGTCTCGGGGGCGTACCGCGGCAGCGGATCGGGGGTCAGGACGGCATGGTCGACGCGCAGACCGTCGTCCAGGACGCCGGAGGGCGCCTCGGGCGCGGCGTCCGGCAGGTCGAGATCGATCAGCACACAGCCCTCCGCGAACTGCGGCGCCCGCGCGATCACTTCGCCGTCCTTGCCGACGACGATGGAGTCGCCGTCGAAGACCAGCTCGTCCTGCCCGCCGATCATCGCCAGATAGGCGGTGGTGCAGCCGGCTTCCTGGGCCCGCTTGCGGACCAGCTCCAGCCGGGTGTCGTCCTTGTCCCGCTCGTAGGGCGAGGCGTTGATGGACAGCAGCAGCCCGGCGCCCG
Source organism: Streptomyces chattanoogensis (assembly GCF_001294335.1). Taxonomy (GTDB): domain Bacteria; phylum Actinomycetota; class Actinomycetes; order Streptomycetales; family Streptomycetaceae; genus Streptomyces; species Streptomyces chattanoogensis. The sequence continues at coordinate 12,010 of NZ_LGKG01000194.1, read as the reverse complement.
CGCTGCGCGCCGCCGGGACCCGGCCGCCTTCCTGCCACAGGTCCTCGCAGACGGCGAGGGCGACATCGACGCCGTGCACCCGTACGACGGGCAGCGTGTCGCCGGGGACGAAGTAGCGGAACTCGTCGAAGACGCCGTAGTTGGGAAGGTGGTGTTTCGCGAAGGAGAGGGCGATGGCGCCGCGGTGGAGGACGGCGGCGGCGTTCTGGGGGGCGCCGGCCGGGCGTCCGTAGCGCCGCTCCTCCTGTTCGCCGCGGTCGAGATAGCCGACGACCACCGGCAGTTCGCCCAGTCCCTCGTCGGCCAGGCGGGCGGCCAGGGTGCGCAGTGCCGTGCGGCTGGCCTCGACGAAGGACGGGCGCAGCGCGAGGTCCTCGACGGGGTAGCCGGTCAGCGCCATTTCGGGGAAGGCGACGAGATGCGCGCCCTGGTCGGCGGCGTGCCGCGTCCAGTGCACGATCGTTTCGGCGTTCCCCGCGATATCGCCGACGCAGGAGTCGATCTGGTTGAGGGCGAGACGAAGTTGGGCCACGGGATCAGTGTAGTGGACCCTAATCGTCTGAGTGACGTAAAGGGGGAGGGGTGAGGAGGTGGGAGGAGGGACGTCCCTCCTCCCGCCGCCCGTCCTACTGCTTCAGGTACCCCAGGATCGTCATCATCCCCGAATCCGAGTGGTAGATGTTGTGGCAGTGCAGCATCCACAGGCCCGGGTTGTCGGCGTCGAAGTCGACGTTCACGCTGGTGTGGGGCAGCACGATGGTGGTGTCCTTGAGGGGCCCGCCGTCGGGCAGCGCGAAGGTGTGCCCGTGCAGATGCACCGGATGCCACATCTTGGTGCGGTTGTGGATGGCGAGCCGCACCCGCTCACCGCCCGCGATCGGGTACCGCTGGGACGGCGTGTACGGCTTCCCGTTGATCGCCCAGTTGAACTTGCGCATGTTCCCGGTGAGATTGACCTGGATGGTGCGGTCGACGTCCCGGCGTGCCGCCCGGTCGGACTCCTCGGCCTTCATCTCGTAGGCGGTCAGCAGCGTGCCGTCGAGTTCCTTGGGGCGGGTGCCCGGGCCCGGCGCCTCGCCGCCGCTGGTGCGCAGGACGGCCATCGCGGTGCGGTTCTTGCCCTCGGCGAGCGCGGTGAGCGGGAAGACGCCGTCCTTGGCGGTGACCAGGACGTCGTAGCGCTCGGACATGCCGAGCAGCAGCGCATCCGTCTCGGCGTGCTCGACGGGGTGGCCGTCGGTGTGCGTGACGGTCATGGTGTGGCCGCCCAGGGCGACGCGGTAGCCGGTCTCGCCGCTCGCGTTGATGAACCGGATGCGGATCCGGTCGCCGGGCTTGGCCCGGAAGATCCGCGGGTTCTCGGGGGTGCAGCCGTTGATCAGGTGGTAGGGGTAGTCCACCATGCCGGCCGTTCCGCCCAGCAGCCTGCTCCTGGCACCCACCAGCACCCGGGACGGTCCGATCCGGGTCGTGTGCCCGTCATCGCCGCCCCCGTCTCTTCGCTCCATGCTGTGCCCCGAAGAGCTGCCTCTGCCGTGGTTCAGCTCGTTCAGCACCGCGTCCGGGGTGCTGCCGTCCACCCCGTCGAGCCAGTCGTCGATCATGACGATCCACTCGTGGTCGTAGCGGAGCGGTTCCCTCGGGTCGTCGACGATGACCGGTGCGTACAGTCCGCGGTCGATCTGCACGCCGATGTGCGGATGCATCCAGTACGTGCCGGGATGGGTGGTGGCGAACTTGTAGGTGAAGGACCCGCCGGGCTGGATCGGGCGCTGGGTCACGGCGGGGACGCCGTCCATGTCGTTGCGCAGTGTCAGTCCGTGCCAGTGCACGGTCGTCGACTTCGGGAGGTGGTTGTCGAGGGTCAGCTGGAGGATGTCGCCCGCGGTGACCCGGACTTCCTTGCCGGGCAGTTCGCCGTCGTACGACCAGGTGCCGACGGTCACGCCGCCCAGGTCCAGCATGCTCGAGGTGGCGGTGACCCGGAACTGCCGCACGGTGCCGTCCGTGCCGCGCTCCTTCTCGGCCTCGATGACCTCCGGGCCGTCGGGGCTGATGTAGTCGTCGGGCGCGCCGTCGTGGGGCATGCCGTTCTTGCCGTCGTCCGTACCGCGCAGGCCGTCCTGCGCGGCGGAGCGGCCGCCGGAACAGGCGGCCAGCAGGCTGCCGCCCGCGACGGCGGCGCCGACGCCGAGCGCCTCGCGGCGGGAGCGGGACGGGGGCTGAGGGGACTGCGTACGCATGGGTGAGCACCTCGTGTCGGTGTCGAAGTGGTGAAGTCGGCCGGCGTGGCCGGCCGAAGGGGTGGATCAAGGAGCGCAGCGGCGCGAACGCGGGCAGGCGTCGGCGCCCGGGCGCGCTCCTTCTGCACGCGCGGCACCGACAGTTGGGCGAGGAGTGCGTGACGGGGCGTTGGCGGGACCGGCCGCAGGGTGCGCCGTCAGGGACGTCAGACGTCGGACGTCGGACGTCGGAGGCCAAGCCCCCGCGCCATGCCCCTACGGGGTATCGAGCCCACGGACCGGTCCGCCCTTACCCGGCGGGCCGGTCCGTCCGTCGCGCTATGCGCCGGTATCACCGCATTGCCGTAGACCATCCCCCTATCCTTGGCCTTCCCCCGCTTCCGGCGGGCCCGGCGCTCCGTCCGACCGGCCGGGTCCACCCGATCCGATCACCAGGATGTCCGTGCCGCCGACCCGCTCCGCCCCCGTCCGCCACCGGACGGCCGCCGTCCTGCTGCTGCTCGGCGCCCTGGCGTACACGGCCTGGGTGCTGGAGGTGGTCCTCGCCACCGGCATCGACCCCGTGCAGGCATACGTCAGTGAGCTCGCCGCCGCCGACCAGCCGCTCGGCGGGCTTTTCCGCGCCACCGACCTGGCGGCCGGACTGCTGGTGACCGCCGGTGCGCTGGTCGCGCTGCTCGCCCTGGAACGCAGGCCCTGGACGACGGCGGGCTGGGCCGCGCTCGCCCTCTTCGGCGCCGCCACCGTCCTCGATTCCCGGCTCCCGCTCAGCTGCGCACCCACCAGCGATCCGGCCTGCGCGGCCCGGGAGACCGCGGGCCTGGTCCCGGCCACCCACACGGCGCACGCCGTCAGCAGCTCGCTCGCCCTGACGGGCGCGCTGGCCGCCCTGCTCCTGCTGACCTTCGCCGCCCGCCGCCACGACCGTCAGGGGGGCTGGTCGGCGCTCGCCCGCTTCGGCCCGCCGCTCGTCCTGGCCGAACTCGCCGCCACGCTCTGGACGCTGGCCTCGGCCGCGGCGTTCACCGCGGGCCGGGGCACCTGGGCGCTCGGCATCGGCCAGCGCCTCCAGATCCTGCTGGTCGCCCTCTACCTCGCGCTGCTGGCCTGGTGCGTGGCGCGGACGGCCGGGCATAACGAATCCAGGAAACCGAAGCGGGAGGCCCGCCCATGACCCGACGCCCGATACGCCCTCCCGGCCGCATCCGCACCGTCGACGGCATCCCCCTGCACATCCTCGCCGAAGGCAGCGGCCCGGCCTGCGTCCTCAGCGGCGGCCTCGGCATGGCCTGGTTCGACTGGGACGCGGTCGCCGCCCTGCTCGCCCCGTACCGCACCGTCATCCGCTTCGACCGCCCCGGCCTGGGCCTGAGCGCCCCCTCACCGGTCCCGCCCGCCCTCACCACCGAGGCCGACCGCATCGCCCGCGTCCTGGACGCGGTCGGCCACCGGGGCCCGGCCACCGTCGTCGGCCACTCCCTCGCCGGCTTCCACGCCGAGGCCTTCGCCCGGCTGCACCCGCGCCGCTGCGCCGGTCTCGTCCTGGTCGACGCCAGCATCGAGGAGGACCCGCACCCGCGGCTGCCCCGCGCGGTCCGCACGGCCTGGGCCGCCGGCCTCGCTGCCACCCTGTCCGCCGCCGGTGTGCCGTGCGCCCTCGGCCCCGCCGCCCGCCGGCTGACCGTCCGCGCCGGCACCGTCGGCAGCCATCCGCCGCACCCGTGGGAGCGCGCCGGATACCGCACCGGCCGGGTGCTGCGCGCCTGCGTCCTGGAGAACGCGACCTACCCCTACCAGGCCGCCGAACTCGCCGTCCTGCGCCCCGGCCACCCCCTCCCGGCCGTACCGGTCGCGGTCCTGGCGGCGTACGACGGCGGCGAGACCGCCCGCGGACTGCGCTGGCTGGAGCGCCAGCGGGCGCTCGCCACCGCGCTGGGCGGCCGTTTCACCGTCGCGGCGCCGGCCGGCCACCTGGTCATGGCCGACGCCCCGGAGGCGGTGGCCCGCGCCGTACTGGACCTCGCCCCCGTCAACCCCGAGCCGAGGGACCGCTGAGCCCCTGCTCGGCAGCCACAGCCGCCGGAAGCCGGAGAAGACATCGGCCGCATTCCCGGCAGCGCAGGCATGCCATGGCATGGACCCTCCAACGACGGGTCAACACCGCCCCAGTGAAGGACCAAGACTGCGCCAAGCCCCCCGATTGCCGCCCCCTGCCGCGCTGACTCTTCCTCCTGCGGGAAGGATCGGGGCGAGGGTCACGGCCCGGCGGTTCTGCTTCAGGCCAAGGGTGCGTAATGTGACGGTAACCCCCTCACGTGATACTGGTGGCCCATGCGCGTGATCCACGCGCGTGGACAGGCCGATTGACCTGCAAGGATTGGTGAGCCATGGACAAGCAGCAGGAGTTTGTGCTCCGGACTCTGGAAGAGCGCGACATTCGCTTCGTCCGGCTGTGGTTCACCGACGTGCTGGGCTTCCTGAAGTCCGTCGCGGTGGCCCCCGCGGAGCTTGAGCAGGCCTTCGACGAAGGCATCGGATTCGACGGCTCGGCCATCGAAGGATTCGCCCGGGTTTACGAGTCGGACATGATCGCCAAGCCGGATCCCGGGACCTTCCAGATCCTTCCCTGGCGCGCCGAGGCCCCCGGCACCGCCCGGATGTTCTGCGACATCCTGATGCCGGACGGTTCCCCCTCGTACGCCGACCCGCGCTACGTCCTCAAGCGCATCCTGGCCAAGACCTCCGACCTCGGCTTCACCTTCTACACCCACCCCGAGATCGAGTTCTTCCTGCTCAAGGACAAGCCCGTCGACGGCACCCGGCCGATCCCCGGCGACTCCTCCGGCTACTTCGACCACACCCCGCAGAACGTCGGCATGGACTTCCGCCGCCAGGCGATCACGATGCTGGAGTCGATGGGCATCTCGGTGGAGTTCAGCCACCACGAGGGCGCCCCCGGCCAGCAGGAGATCGACCTGCGCTACGCCGACGCGCTCTCGACCGCCGACAACATCATGACCTTCCGCCTGGTCATGAAGCAGGTGGCCCTCGAGCAGGGCGTCCAGGCCACCTTCATGCCCAAGCCGTTCTCCGAGTACCCGGGCTCCGGCATGCACACCCACCTCTCCCTCTTCGAGGGCGACCGCAACGCCTTCCACGAGTCGGGCTCGGAGTACCAACTCTCCAAGGTGGGACGTTCCTTCATCGCCGGCCTGCTCAAGCACGCGGGCGAGATCTCCGCCGTCACCAACCAGTGGGTCAACTCCTACAAGCGCATCTGGGGCGGCGCCAACCGCACCGCCGGCGCCGGCGGCGAGGCCCCCTCGTACATCTGCTGGGGCCACAACAACCGCTCCGCGCTGATCCGCGTCCCGATGTACAAGCCCGGCAAGATGGGCTCCACCCGGGTCGAGGTCCGCTCCATCGACTCCGGCGCCAACCCCTACCTGACCTACGCGGTGCTGCTCGCCGCGGGCCTCAAGGGCATCGAGGAGGGCTACGAGCTCCCGGCCGGCGCCGACGACGACGTCTGGGCGCTGTCCGACTCCGAGCGCCGCGCCATGGGCATCGAACCGCTGCCGCAGAACCTCGGCGAGGCCATCGAGCTGATGGAGCGCAGTGAACTGGTCGCCGAGACCCTCGGTGAGCACGTCTTCGACTTCTTCCTGCGCAACAAGAAGCAGGAATGGGAGGAGTACCGCTCCGAGGTCACCGCCTTCGAGCTGCGCAAGATGCTGCCGGTGCTCTGACACGCGCAGCCGGCGGCACCGAGCACGGGCGGGCACCGAGAGGCCACACGAGCGCAGACGGGCACACGGGCAGGACGAGCACCGAGAGGCCGACCATGGCACTACCCGCTCCGCAGGGACGGCGGAGCAGCACCTTCACCCGGCTGCTGCGCCACGGGTTCACCGACCCCTCCGCCGCCGCCCGGCTCCTCGACACCCCCGAGTTCTCGCCCGTACGCGACGACTCGGTACTCCTCGAGGCGCTCGGCGGCACCGCCGACCCCGACCTCGCACTCCTGGGCCTGGCCCGCCTCGTGGAGGCCGTCGGCCCCGACGAACAGCAGGAGCTGCTGAGCACGCTGGTGGCCGCCAAACCACTGCGCGACCGGCTGCTGGGGGTGATGGGCGCGTCCGAGGCGCTCGCCGACCACCTGGCCCGCCACCCGGCCGACTGGCGCTCGCTGGTCACCTACGAGTCCGTCGACCTGCACCCCACCACCCCCGAGTTCGAGCAGGCCCTCGCCGAGGGCATCTGGGGCGAACGGGGCGAGGGCCGCTCACGCGCGGATGCGCTGCGGGTCGCCTACCGCCGCTCCCTGCTGGGCATCGTGGCGCGCGACGTCTGCGGTACGACCGACGTCGCCGAGGCCGCCGCGGAACTGGCCGACCTGGCCACCGCCACCGTCCGGGCCGCCCTCGAGATCAGCTACGAGGAGGCCCCCGGCGACGCCGCGGTCTGCCGGCTCGCCGTCATCGGCATGGGCAAATGCGGCGCCCGCGAGCTGAACTACGTCTCCGACGTGGACGTCATCTTCGTCGCCGAGGGCAAGGAAGGCGTCGACGAGGCCAAGGCACTGCAGGCCGCCACCCGGATCGCCTCCCGCATGATGCGGGTCTGCTCGGACGTCACCATCGAGGGCACCATCTGGCCGGTGGACGCCAACCTCCGTCCCGAAGGCCGCAACGGCCCCCTGGTGCGCACCCTCAGCAGCCACCTCGCCTACTACCAGCGCTGGGCCAAGACCTGGGAGTTCCAGGCCCTGCTCAAGGCCCGCCCGATGGCCGGCGACCTCGACCTGGGACAGGCGTACGTGGACGCGCTGTCACCGATGGTCTGGCAGGCCGCCGAACGGGAGAACTTCGTCGCGGACGTACGCCAGATGCGCCGCCGCGTCATCGACAACATCCCCGCCGACCGCGTCGAACGCGAACTGAAACTCGGCCCCGGCGGACTGCGCGACGTCGAATTCGCCGTCCAGCTCCTGCAGTTGGTACACGGCCGCAGCGACCACACCCTGCGCGGCGCCAGCACCCTGGACGCCCTCGCCGCCCTGGCCGCCGGCGGCTACGTCGGACGGCAGGACGCCGCCGCCCTGGACACCGCGTACCGCTTCCTGCGCGCACTGGAACACCGCATCCAGCTCTTCCGGATGCGCCGCACCCACCTGATGCCCGAAGAAGAAACGGATCTGCGGCGCCTCGCCCGCTCATTGGGCTTGTTTACGGAGCCCGTTGACACCCTCCGCAAGGAGTGGAAGTGGCACGCTAGAGAAGTGCGCCGACTGCATGAGAAGCTCTTCTACCGCCCCCTGCTCGATGCCGTCGCCCATCTGGAGCCCGGTGAGACGAGACTGTCCGCAAAGGCCGCCGGACACCGCCTGGAGGCCCTCGGATACGCCGATCCGGTCGCCGCGCTGCGTCACTTGGAGGCGCTGGCGTCCGGGGTGACCCGCAAGGCCGCGATCCAGCGGACGCTGCTGCCCGTCCTGCTCGCATGGTTCGCGGATTCCGCCGACCCGGACGCCGGACTGCTCAACTTCCGCAAGGTTTCGGACGCGCTGGGCAAGACACCCTGGTATCTGCGGCTGCTGCGCGACGAGGGCGCCGCCGCCGAGAACCTCGCCCGGGTGCTGTCCGCCGGGCGGCTCGCCCCCGACCTGCTGCTCCGCGCCCCCGAGGCGGTCGCGCTCCTCGGCGCCACCGACGGCCTCAAGCCGCGCGGCCGGTCCGCCCTGGAACAGGAAGTACTGGCCGCGGTCGGCCGCGCGGAGGACGCCGAGGCGGCGGTCGCGGTGGCCCGCGGGGTACGCCGCCGGGAACTGTTCCGTACCGCCGCCGCCGATGTGATCGGCGCGTACGGCACCGAAGGCAAACCAGCCGAACAGGACCACGGCCACGCCATCGACGCCGTCGGCTCCGCGGTCTCCGATCTCAACGCCGCCACCCTCGCCGGCGCGCTGCGCGCCGCGGTCCGCGAACAGTGGGGCGACACCCTGCCCACCCGCTTCGCCGTCATCGGCATGGGCCGCTTCGGCGGCCGCGAGATGGGCTACGGCTCCGACGCCGACGTCCTGTTCGTCCACGAACCCCGCGAGGACGCCGACGAACAGGAGGCCGCCAAGGCCGCCCACGCCATCGCCAACGAAATGCGCCGGCTGCTCCAACTCCCCTCCGCCGACCCGCCGTTGCCCATCGACGCGGATCTGCGCCCGGAAGGCCGCTCCGGCCCCCTCGTCCGCACCCTCGCCTCGTACGCGGCCTACTACCGCCGCTGGTCGCTGGTGTGGGAGGCGCAGGCCCTGCTCCGCGCCGAACCGGTCGCCGGCGACGACGACCTCGGCCGCCGCTTCGTCGACCTCATCGACCCTCTCCGCTACCCCGCCGAAGGGCTGGGCGAGGACGCGGTCCGGGAGATCCGCAGGCTCAAGGCCCGGATGGAATCCGAACGGCTGCCGCGCGGCGCCGACCCGACCACCCACGCCAAACTGGGCCGCGGCGGCCTGAGCGACGTCGAGTGGACCGTCCAGCTGCTCCAGATGCGCTACGGCTGGGAGATCCCCGGACTGCGCACGACCCGCACCCGCGAGGCACTGGCCGCCGCCCACGCCGCCGGACTGATCGGCACCGAGGACGCCCAGATCCTGGACGAGGCCTGGGTGCTGGCGGCCCGGGTACGCAACGCCGTGATGCTGGTCCGCGGCCGCCCCGGCGACACCTTCCCGGTGGACGGCCGGGAGCTGGCCGCGGTCGGCCGCTACCTCGGCTACGAAGAGGGCCACGTCGGCGACATGCTCGACGACTACCGCCGGATCACCCGGCGGGCGCGGGCGGTCGTGGAGGAACTGTTCTACGAGGGGTGAGGCGCGGCACCCGGTCACCACCCCGGCCGTCCGACGCCGTATACGTATACGGCGTGCGTTAGGCCATTCGGGTGATGGGTGATGGGTGGTGTTGCCCTGTTCCGCCCGGCGGCCTCACCCGGCCTTGGCGAGATTCACCCCCGGCGCCGCCACATAACGGGTCAGCCGGTGCGGCAGCATCCCGTACCAGCCCAGCGCCACCGTGAACCCGAAGGCCAGACACAGGATCCCGCCGACCGCGTCCAGCCAGAAGTGGTTGGCGGTGGAGACGATGACGAACAGTGTCACGGTGGGGTAGAGCAGGCCGAGGAGCCGCGCCCACAGCGGTTTGGCCAGCATGGCGATGGTGATGCCGCACCACAGCGACCACCCGATGTGCATGGACGGCATCGCGGCGTACTGGTTGGACATCGAGGCGAGATTGCCGGACGCCATCGAGCCCCACGTGTCGTGCTGCACCACCGTGTCGACAAAGCCGCCGCCGGTCATCAGCCGCGGCGGCGCCAACGGGTAGAAGTAGTAGCCGAGCAGCGCGACTCCGGTCGTCGCGAAGAGCGCCATTCTGGCCGCGGCATAGCGCCCCGGATGCCAGTGGTAGAGCCAGATCAGAACGCCGATCGTCACGATGAAGTGCAGGGTCGCGTAGTAGTAGTTCATCGACACGATCAGCCACGTCACCGAATTCACCGCGTGGTTGACGGTGTGCTCCACGGCGATACCCAGCGCATGCTCCGCCTGCCAGATCCAGTCGGCGTTTCTGAGCGCCTTCGCCTTCTGCTCGGGCACGGCATTCCGGATGAGCGAGTACGTCCAGTAACTGACCGCGATCAGCAGGATCTCGAACCAGAGACGGGGCGTCCGCGGTGTCCGCAACCGGGCCCACCGGCGGCCGCCCGACGGGCGGTCCGCGCTCCCCCCAGGGGCCGGCGGGGTGGCGGGCCGACCGTCCAAAGTCCTCACATTCGCATCGCCCATAGGCAGACAGTCTGCCAGAAACGGGCATGTCGCCGATCATTCTTCGGTCGGGTATTCGAAGATCCGTATCCCTCTCAGGACGGACGGCGGACCCCCACAACCCTGAGAGAAAGCAGGGGAAAGTCCCGGGGGAAACTCAGGGACAGGGACAGGGGTAGGGACAGGAGAATCGCCGATACCCGGATACCTCGATGCCGGGACACCCCGCACCTCGATACCCGTCTCGTGGTGTACGGAAAGGAAATCAGGGCGTACGCAACCCGCAGGGCGTACGGAAAGACTCAGGGCGTACGCAAGCCTCGGGACGTACGGAAAGACTCAGGGCGTACGGAAAGGCTTCAGCTCGTACGGGCGGGATGCGGAACCCGGGCCGCCCTCGGCGCCGCCTTGGGAGCCGAAGCGGTCGAACCGCGCACCACCAGTTCGGGAAGGAACACGAACTCGCTGTGCGGGGCCGGCGTCCCCCCGATCTCCTCCAGCAGCGCCCGCACGGCCGCCTGCCCCATCGCCGTCACCGGCTGCCGGATCGTGGTCAGCGGCGGATCGGTGAACGCGATCAGCGGGGAGTCGTCGAAGCCGACGACGGACATCTGGCCCGGCACGTCCAGCCGCCGCTGCCGCGCCGCGCGGATCGCGCCCAGCGCCATCATGTCGCTGGCGCAGACAATGGCCGTCACCCCGAGGTCGATCAGCGCATTGGCCGCGGCCTGGCCGCCCTCCAGGGTGAAGAGCGAGTGCTGGATGAGCGGCGCCACCTCGTCCGGGCCCAGGTCCAGCCGCTCCCGCATACTGCGGACAAAGCCCTCGATCTTCCGCTGTACGGGGACGAACCGCTCGGGCCCGAGCGCCAGCCCGATCCGCCGGTGGCCGAGCGCGCTGAGGTGGGTGACCGCCAGGTCCACCGCGGCCCGGTCGTCGGGGGAGACGAACGGCGCCTGCACCTGGTCGGAGAAGCCGTTGATGAGGACGAACGGCACCCCCCGGCCGCGCAGCTGCGCATAGCGCTGCATATCGGCGGAGGTGTCGGCGTGCAGCCCGGAGACGAAGATGATGCCGGCGACGCCGCGCTCCACCAGCATCTCGGTCAGCTCGTCCTCGGTGGAGCCGCCCGGCGTCTGGGTCGCCAGGATCGGCGTATAGCCCTGGCGGGTCAGTGCCTGCCCGATGACCTGGGCGAACGCCGGGAAGATGGGGTTCTCGAGCTCGGGCGTGATCAGTCCGACCAGGCCCGCGCTGCGCTGCCGCAGCCGCACCGGGCGTTCGTAGCCCAGCACGTCGAGGGCGGCGAGCACCGACTGGCGGGTGGTGGCGGAGACACCGGGCTTTCCGTTGAGAACCCGGCTGACGGTGGCCTCGCTGACACCCGCCTGTGCTGCGATATCGGAGAGCCGGGCGGTCATGGGATGGGACTGTACCGGGCGCATGTCAGATTGCCCACCAGGTGCAGCTGTCACCGGGGACGACGGCCGAGGCGCCGTCGATGGTCACCGGGGCGCTGGAGAGCAGCGGTTTTCCGGGCAGCGGCAGTTCGGCCGCGCGGCCGAGGGTGTTGACCGTACAGAGCACACCGGGGCGGCGGAAGGCCAGCAGCCCCTCGGGCGCCGGCTGCCAGCTGATCTCCCCGTCGCCCAGGCCCGGCAGGCGGCGGCGCAGCTCGAGGGCGGTGCGGTAGAGCTCCAGGGTGGAGTCGGGGTCGCCGGTCTGTGCCTCGACGGTCAGCCGCCGCCAGCCGGCGGGCTGCGGCAGCCAGCTGCCGCCGGGCCCGAAGCCGTACGGGGGCAGATCGCCGGACCAGGGGAGCGGCACCCGGCAGCCGTCGCGGAAGCCGTCCTGGCCGTTGGCGCGGAAGAAGGAGGGGTCCTGGCGGACGTCGTCGGGCAGGTCGGTGACTTCGGGAAGGCCCAGTTCCTCGCCCTGGTAGAGG
>NZ_LGKG01000193.1 GCF_001294335.1 Streptomyces chattanoogensis | reverse complement strand
CCGCCCACTACACCTGCCCGCCCCCGCCGGCCCACATCTGAGCGCCGCCAGATACGCAAAAAAGCCGCAGGCCCAGTGGATGCAATATCCACTGGGCCTGCGGCACAAGTAGCGGGGACAGGATTTGAACCTGCGACCTCTGGGTTATGAGCCCAGCGAGCTACCGAGCTGCTCCACCCCGCGTCGGTTGCCCCAACAGTACGCGAAGCCGGCACCAACGCCTAATCGTTTCTCTCGCTCCGCCCCACGACTCCGCGTACGCCACCGCCCGGCACCAGGCCGCCCCTCTTGCAGCCTCGCATGGCATCACATGACGCCGAGTGGCGCGGATTGACGCCACCCGATGCCATCCGGCACCATCCCCCGCCCCCGGAAGCACGCGCGATGCCCCAACGACTCAGGCCCACTTCTCCACATCTCCCCAGGTCAGAGCGGACGTCCCCAGCCCCGCCACGCACAAGACGCCACCCGGCCTTGCGCATGGCGCCTCAATGGTGCCATCATGACGTCATGGACCTCACTCCGTATGTCGACACCCTCCGCCGCGAACTCGCGGTGGCCGCCGAAGCCGGCGGGGAAGATGCCCGCGAGCTGGCCGAGCGGCTCACCGCTCCCCTGGAGTCGGCGACCCGCCTGACCATGCTCCATGTGCTCTCCGCCGCGATGGACGACATCACCCGCGAACTCGCCCCCGGCTCGGTCGACGTACGGCTGCGCGGACTGGACCCCGACTTCGTGGTGACGCCGCCGCCCACCGACAGCGGCCCCATGGAAGCGGCCGCGCCCGTCGAACCGCTCAAGGCGCAGGCGCCCGCCGAGGGCGACGAGGGCGGCACCGCCCGCGTCAATCTGCGACTGCCGGCGCACCTCAAGGCGCGCGCCGAGGAGGCCGCGAGCCGCGAGGGCCTGTCGGTCAACGCCTGGCTGGTACGGGCCGTGTCGGCCGCGGTCGCCGGCGGCACGCAGCCGCGTACGACGGGCAAGACCCACACCGTCGGACAGGCCTTCACGGGCTGGGTGCGCTAGCCGCGCCCGTGCCCGCCGTACTTCACCCCCACCACGTCCCACCAGCAGGGACGCCACCCAGACTCAAGAGGACGGTACAGCCATGCCTTCTTTCGACACGCCCGAGCCGATCTCCGTTACCGCCCACGTGGAGGCCGGCTCCATCCACTTCACCGCGAGCGACCGCCTCGACACGGTCGTCGAGGTGCGGCCCCGCGACCCGAAGCAGGACCGGGACGTGCGGTCGGCCGAGCAGACCGAGATCACATACGCAAGCGGCACCCTGACCGTCAGGACCCCCAAGGCGCGCAATTCGCTGCGCCGCCCCGGCACCGTCGACGTGACGGTCGAACTGCCCACGGGCTCACGCATCGAGATGACCGGCGCCTGGGCCCAGGTGCTCGGCGAGGGCCGGCTCGGCGAGGTCCGCGTGAAGACCTCGGCCGGCGACGCCCGCCTCGACACGACCGGACCGCTGCATCTGACCGCGGCGCACGGCTCGATCACCGTGGACCGGGTCGAGGGCACGGCCGAGATCACCACCAGCACCGGCAGCCTGCGCGTCGGCACCATCGACGGCTCCGCCGTCCTGAAGAACTCGCACGGCACGACGACCGTGGGCGCCGTGACCGGTGACCTGCGGGTGAGTGGCAGCCACGGGGACATCGACATCGCGCATGCCGAGGGCTCGGTCGCCGCGACCACCGCCCACGGCAGGGTGCGCGCGGCCGATGTGGCCCGCGGAACCGTCCAGTTGGAGACCTCGTACGGCGCCATCGAGGTCGGCATCCGCGAGGGCACGGCCGCCTGGCTCGACGTCAACGCCGGCTCCGGGCAGGTGCGCAACACGCTCACCACGTCCGAGACCCCGGAGAAGGCGGAGGACACCGTCGAGGTCCGCGCCCGGACCCGGCACGGCAACATCGACATCCTTCGCGCCCGGGCCTGAGCACCGGCCCGGCAACTGGCCCGCTCCCCCGCCAGACGCGCTCCTGTCATGTTCACACCAAAACACCGCTCGCGTGCCGTACTCGGCCGCTTGAACTGCCGATGCGCGGTCCGCTCGGTCGAGGTCACCCTCCACCGCTGAAGCACCGGGCCGGGATTCCGCACCTCCCGGCCACCACAGCCCCCAGCCCCTGACAGTCCCCATCCGGCGCCGTCAGGGGCTGATCGCTTCCTGTCCACAGGCCGGCCACCCTCTGTCGGCGGCCCCGCGTCATGCCCATCGAGAACGGCGCGCCCCCGAAGGGGAGAGATGGGCACCGCAGCGCCATACGGCACCACACGGCACCACACGACGCCGCAATGGCCCGCAACGGCACCGAGCCGGCTGGGGGGCACTTTTCGCATGACGCACGTCCCTGCAGCTCAGACAGGGTGACACGACACGAATCACGGACTGGCGCCATAATGGCTCGCCATGGCGCCATTAATGTGCCATCGTAATGATGCGCGAACGGCACCACGCCCCACACATTGCGCCAAACATGCCCCACCCAGGCACCACGGCCCATCGGCCGCTTCTCCACTCTTCCGCTCTTCTGCTCGTCCCCCCGGATTCCCTGAAGAAAGGCCTGCCCACCATGAACACCGCGACCCAGGTGTCCCCCACCACGCGAGCAGCCGCGATCTCCGCGAGCGGCCTGCGCAAGTCGTACGGCGACAAGGTGGTGCTCGACGGCATCGATCTGCGGATCCCCGAGGGCACGATCTTCGCCCTGCTCGGCCCCAACGGCGCCGGCAAGACCACCACCGTGGAGATCCTCTCCACGCTGATCACCGCCGACTCGGGCCAGGCGCGGATCGCGGGCCACGACGTGACCTCCGACGCCGACTCGGTACGCCGCCGGATCGGCGTCACCGGCCAATTCGCCGCCGTCGACGGGCTGTTGACCGCCGAGGAGAACCTGCTCCTGATGGCCGACCTGCACCACCTGAGCAAGCGGGAGGGGCGCCGCCGCGCCGCCGAGCTCCTGGAACGCTTCGAGCTGACCGAGGCGGCCCGCAAGAACGTTGCCACCTTCTCCGGCGGTATGCGCCGCAAGCTCGACCTGGCGATGACCCTGGTCGGCCGCCCGCGGATCATCTTCCTCGACGAGCCGACCACCGGCCTCGACCCGCGCAGCCGCCGCGTCATGTGGGAGCTCATACGGAACCTCGTGACGGATCAGGGCGTGACCATCTTCCTCACCACCCAGTACCTGGACGAGGCCGACCAACTCGCCGACCGCATCGCCGTGCTGGACCACGGCAAGCTGGTCGCCGAAGGCACCGCCGACGAACTGAAGCGCACGATCCCCGGTGGCCATGTCCGCCTCCGGTTCGCCGACGAGGCCCACCTCGCCACGGCGGCCGGCTTCTTCGGAACCGCCGCCCGCGACGACGAGTCGCTCACCCTGCGGATCCCCGGCGACGGCACCCTCGCCGATCTCCGTGCCGTCCTCGACGTCCTCGACAGCACCGGCATACAGGCCGAGTCGCTCACCGTGCACACCCCCGACCTCGACGACGTCTTCCTCACCCTCACCGGCCGGCAGAACGCCCCCACCCACCCCAACCCGCAGAAGGAGTCGGCCCGATGAGCGCCGCGACCGCCACCGCACCGGCCACACGCACCCGCTCGTACGCCCTGCGCGACTCCATGACGATGCTGCGCCGCAACCTCAGGCACATGCAGCGCTACCCGTCGATGACGATCTCGATCGTCACGATGCCGATCCTGATGCTGCTGCTGTTCGTGTACGTGTTCGGCGGGGCGCTCGGCACCGGCATCGGGGCGGGCGCCGACCGCGGCGACTACGTCAACTACGTAGTCCCCGGCATCATCCTGATGTCCGCGACCTCCGGGGCCGTCGCGACCGCCGTGTCCGTCTGCACCGACATGACGGAAGGCATCATCAACCGCTTCCGTACGATGTCGATCTCCCGCGGCTCCGTGCTCACCGGCCATGTCCTCGGCAGCGTCATCCAGGTCACGGCGGTCCTCACCCTGGTCATGGGCGTCTCCCTCGCGATCGGCTTCCGGCCCGACGCCTCACCCGTCGAGTGGATCGCCGCGTGCGGCCTGCTGGTCTTCCTGGCCTTCGGTCTGGCCTGGCTCTCCGCCGCGATGGGCATGGGCGCCAAGACCGTCGAGGCCGCGTCCAACGCCCCGCTGCCGCTGACCTTCCTGCCCTTCCTCGGCAGCGCGGTCGTCACCCCGGACTCCATGCCGGCCGGCCTGCGCTGGTTCGCCGAGTACCAGCCCTTCACGCCGATCAACGAGACCCTGCGCGGCCTGCTCCTCGGCACCCCGATCGGCAACGACGGCTGGATCGCCCTGGCCTGGTGCACGGCCCTGAGCCTGGCCGGCTACCTGTGGTCGCGCGCCGTGTTCAACCGCGAGGTCACGCGCTGACCCCGACGGGACGATGCGAAGGGGCGGCTCCCGGAATCCCCGGGGGCCGCCCTTTCACGTGTCCCACACGCGTGTCTCAGGACGCCCACCTCAGTGAGCCGCTCTCAGGCCGGCACCGTCAGCAAGACGCGTTACCCCGTAGTTGGCGATCCTGTTGCGCGGTAGTCGGCGTTCCGGGGTCGGAACGCGAGCCTCTGGGACCCGATTTCTTGGCCACCCTGGCGATTTGCCCCGTTTGCCGGCATCAGCCCGGCCACCAGATCCACATCGTCCCGATGCCGGCCCGGCCGCCCTCGTCGGCGCCGATGAGAGGGGCTGCCTCCGGGCTCCACCTACTCGGTGCCAACGTCGTCAATCACTGCCGTCAACACAAAAGCCGGAGGCCCTGTCGATCACTCGACAGGGCCTCCGGCTTGCTGTGCGCTCGGCAGGATTCGAACCTGCAACCTTCTGATCCGTAGTCAGATGCTCTATCCGTTAAGCTACGAGCGCTTGGCTTTCCGGCGGTTTTTCTTGCCGGTCGGCGTTGCGGGAACAACATTACATGACCTGCGGCGTGAGGCGAAATCCATTCCCCGCAGGGCCTCTGACCTGGGCAAATGAGCTGATGGCCGGGAAGTCGGCGGCGGGTGGCCGGGGCGGCGCGGGGGTGATCGGCGGGCGGGGCGGCGGCGGTCTTGAGGAAGGCACGCAGGGGGCCGGCGGGCCGGGCGCGGCGTGAGGGGCGCCGGGTCGGGCGCCGGCGCGCCGGGCGGATACGGGCCGGGCGGTTCCATGGGGGTGCCGGCCGCCGGGCGGGAAGGTGGCCTGGTGAGGTCGCCCGGCGCAGGCGCCAGGAGCGTGCCGGGCGACGGGGCCAACGGGGCGGTCGTGTCCAGCAGTCGGGCGCGCTCGACGGGACCGGAAAGAGGACAGGCCGGGAAAGCGTTCAGGCCCCGGTCGCGATGACCGGGGCCTGAACGAAGAGGAGCGGAGGCGGAGGGATTTGAACCCTCGATGGGGGGTAAGCCCCAAACCGCATTAGCAGTGCGGCGCCATAGACCGGACTAGGCGACGCCTCCACACACCCCACGCGCGCATGCACGCTGTGGTGTGTCCAGATGATGGCACAGCTCTGCGGGCTGTCACCAATCGCCCCCTACGGTACTAGGCGCGCGGCCCACCCGGCAAAGACGTTCCTGCGGCGCAACGTCGGGGGCGGCGACGCGTTAGGAGTGTCAGGGCCGTGCCGACCCGCGTGTCGTGCGCCCCCGGCGTGTACGTACCGCGTACCGCCCCGCACTCGCCTCTCTGGAGCCCGTGATGCCGTATCGCCGGACATACCCCGGGAAGTCCCTCCTCACCGCGGCCGCGGCCGCCGCCGTGTCCCTCGTCGCCGCGGCCTCCGCCCTCGCCGCCACGCCCGCGGCCGCCGCCCCGATCCCGTTGCCGATGCCGATGCCGATCCCGCTCGTCGGGACTGTCGGCCAGGCTGCCGACGATCTCGCCGGTGCGTTCCCCGCGCCTGCGCCCGTCCGCCGCGCGCCCTCCGACCGGCTCACCGTCACGGTCACCGGCTCCGGCTCGTCCGAGGCCAACGGCACCTTCCGGCTGCGCTGCCACCCCGCCGGCGGCAGCCACCGCGACGCCGCGCGCGCCTGCGCCAGGCTGGACAAGCTGACGCGGTGGGGCCGGGACACCTTCGCGCCGGTGCCGAAGGGGTCCATGTGCACGATGATCTACGGCGATTCGGCCACCGCCCATGTCACCGGCACCTGGGCAGGACGCCCGGTGGATGCCCGTTTCCAGCGCACCAACGGGTGTGAGATCGCACGCTGGAAGCGCTTCGAACCGCTGCTTCCGCACCCCGCTCCGCGGACCGGTTCATGACGGAGTAACGCAGCAGATCAGGATGCGGGGCACATGTCGGGCGTGTGACAGGTCGCACCCGGCCGTGGCATTACCTCCTCGTCATGCGCCTTAGCTTCGCGGGCAAGTGCCCGTAGACTCCACCCCAGCGACCCGTCCCGGCGGGTCGGCAAGGTGCGGTAACAGGGAGGAAGCGTCTCGTGAGCAGCAGGCCATCCCGAGGCGCTGCTCGCCTCGCAGCCATACTGGATGCCCTTCCCGACGCGCTGTTGCTCGTGAACTGCAACGGCACGGTCGTCAACGCCAACACCATCGCCCTGGAGACGTTCGAGGCGCCGGGCACCGCTCTGGTGGGCCGCGGGCTGCTGGACCTTCTGCCGTCCTTCGACTCCAAGCGGATCCCGGGCTCGATGCGGCGGCGGGACGAGGAGACCGAGGGCGCCCGGACGAAGCCGACGCGGATGGTGGCGCGGCGGACGGACGGGACCGAGCTCCTGGTCGAGGTGACCAGCGCCAATCTGGAGGACGGGCGCACCCCGTACGAGAGCGCCTTCGAGGCCGCGTACGCCGATCACCGCAACGGCTATACGGGCGATGAGCTGCTGATGCTCGTCGTGCGCGATCTGACCGGGACGGTGGACACCGAGACCGAGCTGGCACGGCAGCAGCGGCAGACCGAGATGATTCTGCGGGCCGCGGCCGAGGGTGTGGTCGGGGTCGATGCCGAGGGGAAGGTCGTTCTCGTCAATCCGTCCGCCGCTCAGATCCTCGGATATCGGGCGAGCGAGATGGGCGGGAAGGAGCTGCATCCGCTCATCCACCACTCGCGGGCGGACGGAACGGCGCTGCCGTGGGAGGACACGCCGCTGGCCGACACCCTCAAGTCCGGGCGCAAGCACCGGGTGCGGGGGCAGGCGCTGTGGGCGAAGGACGGGCGGTCGGTGGCCGTCGACCTGACGACCGCGCCGGTACGGGACGGGGACCAGCTCGTCGGCGCGGTGATGACCTTCACCGACCGGCGGCCGTACGACGCGCTGGCGGCCCGGCACGCCCAGCTGCTCGCCGTGCTCGACCAGGCGCTGCGCGGGCCGCTGGAGGAGCTGACCGGCGAGCTGAGCACCCTCGCGTCCGACCCGGCCGGGCAGCTGTGGCCGGAGGCGAACCAGATCCTGCACCACCTGGCGGCCGGGCACGCCCGGATGACGACCCTGGTGGACAACGTCCTGAGCTATCAGCGGCTGGACTCCGGTGCGGAGCGGCTCAAGCTCGCCAAGGTCTCGATGGACACGGTCGTCGCGGCGGGTGTGGAGGGCGCGATCGAGCTGATCGGGCCGGGCCGGGCGCAGTTCGCGGTGCATGCGCCCCCGATAGAGGCCACGGTCGACGCGGACCGGATGGCGCAGGCACTGTCGCATCTGATCGCCGATGTCGCGGGCGTGGACTCGACGGGCCGGATGCCGGTCGGTACCGGCGGGGCGGGCGCGGGCGGGCGTACGGGGCCGATCCCCGGCGACTCGACGATCGTGGTGGCGGCCGCCAAGCGCGGCGATGTCGTACGGATCGAGGTGCGCGGCCCGTTCGGCGGCGGTGACCCGGTCCATGAGCCGCTGGTGCGCGGGATCGTGCGGCAGCACGGCGGCCTGCTGCAGACGCATGAGGTGCCCGGCGGCCAGGGCGGCAGCGCGTATGTGCTGGAACTGCCGGTGGCCACGGACGGCCCGGGGGCGGACAAAGCGCACAAGGGTGTTGCGGCCGACAAGGCGGACCGGGTCGACGCAACGCCCGGCCAGGGCACGACGGTGATGCCGGTGCCGGCCGGGCGGGCGCGGGGGACGCAGCCGGCCGGGGCCGATGCGGGCGAGGGGGGCGAGAGCCAGGGCGCTGCCGCCGGGGAGTCCGCTCCGTCCGGTGCCTCCGGTACGGACGGCGGTGCGCAGCCGACCGGGCGGCGCCGGGCGCGCCACTCGGGGGCGGAGCAGGGTGCCGCGGCCGGTGCTGCCGAGGGCGGTGCGCCGGGCGCGGACGGTACGGGGCTGCCGTCGGGCATGGCGGGGGCCGAGCCCGTACCGCCGAGCGGACGGCGCCGGGCACGGCAGGGGGCGCCGGAGGACGGCGCGCCGGCCCTTCCGGCGGGTTCGGGCCAGACGAGCGGAGAGACGACCGGTGCGGGCAGTGCCGGGGAGGTGCGCGCGGCCGGATCCGGCGGCGCGCCCAAGGGTGCGAACGGTCCGGGCGGGGCCGGTGACGCTACGGGTGCCGGGCAGGGACAGCCGCAGATTCCGGCCCAGGCGCAGGTGCCGCCGCAGGGACTGGCACCCGTGCAGCCGGCCGGGCGGCGGGCCCGGCGGGCGCTGGCCGAGGCGCCGGAGCGGGCCGCGCAGGCTCCCGTACCGCCGAACGGCCAGCAGCCGGGCGGGCGCTCGGCGGAGGCGCTGGCGCCGGCCGGTGCGCGTACCGCCTTTGCGCTGCCGCCTGCCGCGGCCGATCGGACCCCGCAGTCCTCGCAGTCGTCGCAGTCCTCGTTGCCCGCACTTCCCGCAGCTGCCGGGCAGGTGCCCGCGCAGGCGAACGGGGCGCAGGACGGTGCCGGTACGGGACGCCGCCGGGCGCGGCGGCCGGCCGCCGACGGCGCAGGTGACCCGCCCGGCGCACGGTCCGGGTTCGAGCTGGAGGCGGCCGCCGGCTCCGAGGACGGGCAGGGGACCGGCCGGCGCCGGGCCCGGCGCGCCGCGGCCGAGGAGCGGGCGGCGGCCGCGATGGCCGACTCCGAGGCGTCCGGCACGTTCGTGGCGGGCCCGGAGGGGCTGGTGGCACAGCCGACCGAGCCGACGGCCGAGACCGGCATGGTGACCGGCACGGCCGCCGGTGTCGCACCGACCCCGGACCGGACCGCGGACGGTGCCACTACCGCCACCCCCGCCGCGCCTGCCCCCACGGGCCGCAGGCGCGGGCGCCCCAGCCCCGCCGAGGAGCCCCAGGCCCAGGCGGCGCAGGCCCCCGTGCCCCCGCAGGGCCAGGCCGCCGTCCCCGCCGCCCGGCAGCCGCTGCCGCCCGCCTCCGGTGAGGAAGGCCCCGCCGCGGGGCAGTCCCACGGGCGGGCCTTCAGCGTGCGCACCCTCGGGCAGGGCGTTCCGTTCGCCCAGCAGATCGCCGACCAGCAGCGCCCGGCCGCGCCCCCCGGCAGCACGCCGCCCGGTGGTACCTCCGCCGGTTCCGGCCGCCGCCGTAAGCTCGCCGCGCCCCAGGAGCGGCATGGCCGGGACGACGAGCGCGCCACGGCCGCGGACGCCCGCCCCCAGGCGGGGGCGCAGCAGCCCGGGGCCCAGCCGGTCCGCCAGGCCAAGCCTCCGCAGCAGCCCCAGCCGGCCGCCACGCCGCAGCCGCAGTCCCCGCCGCAGCCGCGTCTGATGGACGCCGGTGAGGGCCGCGCGTTCGCCATCTCCGCGCCCGACGAGGGCAGCGAGGGGCCCGAACCGCTGGACGGGCCGAACGGCGCCATAGAGGTGATGGACCGTCCGCAGCTGCCGATGGACGACGAGTTGCCGCCGGAGCCGCTGGACAATCCGCGCCGGCTGCTGGTCTGGCCGGCGCCGGACGTCGCCACCCAGCAGGCGCTGAGCGACCGCGGCTACCGCCCGGTGATCGTCAACTCCCGTGAGGAGGTGGACGCGCAGATCGCAGCGTACCCCGCGGCGCTGTTCGTCGACCCGCTGACCGGGCCGATCACCCGTACCGCGCTGCAGTCGCTGCGCCAGGCGGCGGGTGCCGCCCAGGTCCCGGTCCTGGTGACCGCCGGTCTGGGGCAGGCCACCCGGGAGGCCGCTTACGGCGCCGACCCCGCCGTGCTGCTCAAGGCGCTCGCGCCGCGCGACAACGAGAACCATCCGTCGCGGGTGCTGCTGATCGAGGAGAACGACGACATCGCGGGCGCCCTGACGGCCTCGCTGGAGCGGCGCGGAATGCAGGTCGCACGGGCCGGAGCGGACGCCGATGCGGTCACCCTGGCGACGCAGATGCGGCCGAATCTCGTCGTCATGGATCTGATGCAGGTACGCCGCCGCCGGGCCGGCATCGTCGACTGGCTGCGCGCGAACGGGCTGCTGGACCACACCCCCCTGGTCGTCTACACCTCCGCCGACATGGACCCGGCCCAGCTGCCGCGGCTCGCCGCCGGTGAGACGGTGCTGTTCCTGGCCGAGCGCTCCAACAGCGCCGAGGTGCAGGCCCGGATCGTCGACCTGCTGGCCAAGATCGGCACGAACTGACGGAGGGTGGGGCCCGGCCGGGCCCCACCCTGGAGCGGCCTCACCCCAGCCGCGTCACGTCCAGCTCCCCGTCGGCGTACTGCCGCCGCAGCACCTTCTTGTCGAACTTGCCCACGCTGGTCTTCGGCACCGCCGGGATCACCGCCCACCGCTCCGGCAGCTGCCAGCGCGCGATCCGTTCGCCGAGGAACGCCTGCAGCTCCTCGTAGGTGATCGCCGAGCCGTCCGTCAGCACCACCGTCGCCAGCGGGCGCTCACCCCACTTCTCGTCCGGTACGGCGACCACCGCGGCCTCGGCGACGCCCGGGTGGGCCATCAGGTGGTTCTCCAGCTCGACCGAGGAGATCCATTCGCCGCCCGACTTGATGACGTCCTTGGCGCGGTCGGTCAGGGTCAGATAGCCGTTGGGGGTGATGGTGCCGACGTCGCCGGTGCGCAGCCAGCCGTCGGGGCTGAACTTGTCCTCCGGACGCAGCGCCTCGCCCTGGGCGCCGCCGAAGTAGCCGCCCGCGATCCATGGCCCGCGGACCTCCAGTTCGCCCGCGGATTCGCCGTCCCAGGGCAGCACCTCGCCGCCGGGGCCGATCAGCCGCGCCTCCACGGAGGCGGGGAAGCGGCCCTGGGTGGCGCGGTAGGTCCACTCCTCCTCGGCGCTGACGCCGGCCGGGGGATGTGCCACGGAGCCCAGCGGGGAGGTCTCCGTCATGCCCCAGGCGTGGACGAGGCGGATGCCGTGCCGCTCCTGGAAGCCGCGCATCAGGGCGGGCGGGCAGGCGGAGCCGCCGATGATGACCCTCCGCAGACAGCTGACATCGCGCTTGGTGGCGTCCAGCTCGCCGAGCAGGCCCTGCCAGATGGTGGGGACGGCGGCGCCGATGGTGGGCCGCAGCGACGCGATCATCTCGGCGAGCGGGGCGGGCTGGAGGAAGCGGTCCGGCATCAGCAGGGAGGCACCGGCCATGAAGGCGGCGTACGGCAAGCCCCAAGCATTTACATGAAACATGGGCACTACGGGCAGCGCGAGGTCGTGCGGACCGAGCGCGAACGACTCGGCGTTGTTGACCTGGAGGCAGTGCAGATAGAGGGACCGGTGGCTGTAGAGCACGCCCTTGGGGTCGCCGGTCGTCCCGGAGGTGTAGCAGAGGGAGGCGGCCTCGCGTTCGTCGATCTCCGGCCAGTCGTAGGTCTCCTGGCGGCCGGCGAGCAGCTCCTCGTAGTCGTGCACCTGTGCGGCGGCATCGGCGAGGAGGGACCGGTCGCCGGGGCCGATGACGACGATGTGCTCCACGGTGGGCAGCTGCGGCAGCAGGGGGGCGAGGAGCGGGAGCAGGGTGCCGTTGACGAGGACGATGCGGTCCTCGGCGTGGTTGACGATCCAGGTCAGCTGCTCGGCGGGCAGACGGAGGTTGAGGGTGTGCAGGACCGCGCCCATGGCGGGGATGGCGAGGTAGGCCTCGAGGTGCTCGGCGTTGTTCCACGCCAGGGTGGCGATGCGCTCCTCGGCCACCGCCCCGAGCTCGTCGGTGAGCGCATGGGCGAGCTGTGCGGCACGGCGGCCGACCTCTGCGAAGGTGCGGCGGTGCGGCTCCGCGCCGGTCCAGGTGATGACCTGCGCATCACCGTGGACGGTCGACCCGTGGGCCAGAATTCGCGAGACCGTGAGCGATACGTCCTGCATCGTGCTGAGCACCGGGTGCCTCCGCTTGGTTACGGACGGGTAGTGGTGCTGCGATTGTCGGCGCGTACCACGCGGTATGTCACGCCTCTCGGGTGTGTTCTTGCCCGCAGGTCACGGGGCCGGGCGGCGCGCTCGCCGGGGGCGGGCGAGCGTTTCACGTGAAACCGGAAGGGTGTTTCACGTGAAACACCGTGCGCCGCCGGAGAGTTGGCGCGAGGAAGCGGTCACCCTGGCTGCACAGAGGCGCCGGGTCAGACCTTCTTGACCACGCTGGACTTGAGCTGCATCGCCCCGAAACCTTCGATCTTGCAGTCGATGTCGTGGCCCGCCACGCCCTCCACCAGGCGGATGTTGCGGACCTTCGTACCGGCCTTGATTCCGGTCGGGCTGCCCTTGACCTTAAGGGTCTTGATCACCGTCACGGTGTCGCCGTCGGCCAGTACGTTGCCGACCGCATCCTTGATCACCGTGCCCTCGGCGCCCTCCGTGCCGTCCGCGGCATCACCGGACGCGGGCGTCCACTCATGCCCGCATTCCGGGCACACCAGAAGCGCGCCCATCTCGTAGGCGTATGCACCCGAGCATTCGGGGCACGGGGGAAGATTCTCGCTCATGCGACGAGTCTATTTCGGCCGGAATCCGCGCGCCCGCGAGGTGGTCGGGCACGCCCGGCCATACGAGGGCAGGCCGCACTCACTGAGGCCGACCATCGCTGCCCGCACTCAGGCGTGGGCGACACCCTTGTGCACCACAGCGCCCTCTGTACGGCCCGCGCAGGGGCCCTACAGAGGGCGCATTCCGGGTACCCAGCCGTGGATCAGATGGCGCCGAGCTCTCCAGCCTTCACGCCCGCCACGAAAGACGAGAACGCACCGGCGGAGAAATCCAGAACCGGACCGCCCGGGTCCTTGGAGTCACGGACGGGAACCACGCCGCGCGAAGCGACCAGGTTTGCGGCAACCTCGATGCAGGCGCCGCCGTTGTCGCTGTACGAGGACTTGAACCAGCGGGGGGAATCGGTCGTCACGGGGTACCCTTTCGCAACTGGTTGACCACGGCCACAGATGCCGCCTGCGAGCAGGCTTCGGCCTGTAGTTGATGGTAGGCCGTCAACAAGGGCAGTACGACCGAACTTTCCCTTTCGAGATGCCCCCGGTGCGCGGACTCGGCATACGACATGAGTGAGCGATCCGGCATCGTCAGGATGTAGAGCGGCAGGTTGAACGTACGACGCGCGCCCATGTCATACGGGGCAACCTGGAGCACAGTGTTCGGCAGCTCGGCGAACTCGACCAGCCGCGCCAACTGGGCCTCCATTACGGTGGGTTCGCCGATGGGCCGACGGATACAGCTTTCGTCCAGCATCACAAAAACCAGGGGTGAAGACGGGCGAATGAGCGCGGCTTGCCGCTCCGCGACGAGCGCCACCCGCTCGTGCGCCTGCTCAGTGGTGATGGCTCCTCGCTTGACGGCGCTGTCGGCGAGCACCTCTGCATACTCCGGTGTCTGGAGAAGCCCAGGGATGATCCCGATCTCGAACAGCCGGATCTCCGCGGCTCGGCCTTCGCACCCGACGTACTCGGGGAAACCCTCCAGCATGGAGCCCTGCCGAAGTTCGCGGAACTCGTACTCGAATGTGTCTGCGCCCTGATCCTGGATGCCGAGGGCGCGGTCCGCATTACGCGAGAATCGAAGGGTCGGAGGCTTCCTACCAGTTTCCACCGCTGAAATATGCACGCTGGAATATTCCATGCGTTCGGCCAGGTCATCCTGGGTCCAGCCGCGCGCTTCCCGCAGACTGCGTAAACGCGCCCCGTAAGCCGCTTGGGGCGAGGCGTCCGGGTTCAACTCCTTGCGATTCACGACCTGTTCGCCAACCTTTCGTTCTCTACCAACAGGTTGAATGGTTCCCAGGAACGGGCCACGCTGAACCTCCCCGGTAGTCGTAGCACTACAGAGAGGCAAGGAGGGTGCCATGACAACCCCTGGCCGCACGTCCTACTCGGCGTGTGCCGAAGAGGGAGCGAGGCTTGACGCCGCGCTGAAGACGGTGGTGGGCGGGGGTGGTGGGC
>NZ_LGKG01000192.1 GCF_001294335.1 Streptomyces chattanoogensis | reverse complement strand
CGCCGGTCAGCGTCACGGCCAGCGGGATTCCGGTGGCATCGCAGATCACGTGGTGCTTGGAGCCCGGCCGTCCCCGGTCGACCGGGCTCCGTCCGGTTTTGGGCCGCCCTTGAGAGGCTGTTGTGTGAGCCTTTGTCAGCCGGGCCGGTCCTCGTCAGAGGGTGTCTGCTCAGATGGGAAGAGGATCCGGCTGAGGAGGTACGGTGCGCGGCCCGGCTCTGGCTGGTTGGCGAGCAGGGGGCCCAGAATTGCGAGCAACTTGTGGTTCATCTCGGCGAGTTCGTCGGGGCTGAGCCAGAGAGTGCCCTGGCGGTAGGAGACCGCGTCGGCGACGGGGTCGGCGTCGTCGCGGTCGAGGTAGGCGTTGAACTCCGCGATCAGCACGGCCATGGCGGCGGCGAAGCCCCGGCGGTGGTCGTCCAGCGACATCGCGGCAGCCGCGTCGATGTCGACCACGGGGCGGTCCTGATGCAGCCGATAGTGCCGCTCGACGGCGCCGCGCACCCGCTGCTCCGCGGCGACCTCCAGGAAGCCCGCCTCGGTTAGCAGGGCGACGTGCCGGTACATGGTCACCTTCGACACCTCGGGCATGCGCGCGCACAGCTGCGAGGTGGTCAGCACCTGGCCGCCGGCGAGCGCGTGCACCACTCGCAGGCGGACAGGGTGGAGGAGCAGGTCGACTGTGTCCATGACGCTACTGTTTCACATGCGATACCGTTATCGAAGTTGAAAACGTAGTGCCGTGGGAGGGGAACATGAGGCAGGCAGTGGGGCGGGCGGTGCAGGTGAACGGTCGGTCCGTCTATGTCGAGGAGTCCGGTGTGGGGCCGGAGTGGGTGGTCTTTGAAGCCGGTCAGGGCCTGGGGCGTACCTGCTGGGACCCAGTGCTGCCGCTGCTGACCGATCGAGGGCGACTGGTGGCCTACGACCGTGCCGGCTTCGGCCGCAGTGGCCGGACAGCGGTGCAACTGGGCATCGACGACATGGCCGCGGACCTGGTCGCCATGGTCGAGGCAGTTGTCCCCGGCCCCTTCGTGCTCGTCGCACACAGCATGGGCGGGCTGGTCGCACGCCGCGCCGTGGAACGTCTGGGGCCACGGCTGCGGGGGCTGTTGCTGCTCGATCCCACGCCGGAGAGCGCGCCCGTCTACAACACTTTCGACCAGACCGTCGCCAAGGTCGACCGTGCCATGGGCGTGACGCAGGCGTTGGTACGGTCCCGCTCGCTGGCCCGCATGGTCAGCGGGAACATCCGCCGGGTCTTCCCGGCGGACACCTACGCGACCATGCTCGCCGAGGACCTCATCCCAGCCGGCATCGCGCAAACGAGGAAAGAGCTCAAGGCCGTGGCCGCAGCCATCCCCCAGCTCCGCGCCGAGCCGCCCGGCCTTCCGGCATGTCCGACCGTCCTGCTTTCGGCATCCCGCCCCGTGAAGGGACGGGGACAGCAGCACGCCGTCATCGCTGAACATCAGCGCCGTTGGGTCCAGACACTGCCGGATGGGCGGTTCGAAAAGGTCGACTCGGGGCACTTCATTCAGGCTGAGCAGCCGGGGATCGTCGCGGACAAGGTCGGACACCTCCTCGACCGGGCTCCGGGCCGGCGCGTCCGGTCGGCCTGAGGGGTGCTGTGCGGGCTTCGCCGGATGTCAGTGTGAGTTGGCCTCTGGGGCGGCTGGTGTCGGCTTGGCGTGGGTGAACAGGCCGGGTTCGGGCTCGGCGAGGATGCCGCGGCCCACCAGGCGTTTCAGTTTGGCGCGGGCGCTTTCGGTGTGCCGCGGCTCGGTGCCCAGGCCGAGCGCCTGGCAGATGTCCTTGGCGCGGAGTCCTTCCTCGGCTTCCTCGATGGCGGCCAGGATCTCTCGGTATCCGGAAGGCAGCGGCTCGGGCGGCGGAGCGCCGTCCTCGGCGGCCGGTTCCCGGATGGTCTGGTGGGTGATCTCCAGACGTCTCAAGGTGTTTTCGGCGGCGGTGAGTTGTTCGGTGAGACGGGCGATCTGGTCACGCAGCCGTTCGGCCGTCGCGCGAACAAGCCGCTGCCGGGTCTCGATCTTGTCCAGGAGTTTCCTCATCGACGCTCCCGCTTCTCGGGGGTGCTGAGCACAAGGCCGGCCGGTCGCGCCAGCTCGGGGCGGAAGCATGGGTGAGACGACGGAGCATGACGTCGACCATGGACCAGCGGATCATCGCCACCGAGCTGGCCGGCCTCGCCTCATAGTCGCGCGCAAGGCGCCGGTGGAGCATGAGGGTGCCCAGGGTCTGCTCGACCACCCACCGTTTGGGTTCCGGCGTAAACCCTCGGGTTCCGGGCTCGCGTTGGACGATCTCCACGTCGATGCCCAGGCGGGCGCCGTGGTCAGCGACGGTGTTCTTGAACCCTGCGTCCACCCACGCCTTGGTCACCGTGGGCGCGGAGGCGGCGACCTTGTCCAGCAACGTGACGCCGATCGCGTTGTCGTGGACACTGGCCGCGACAACGACGACGTCGATGAGCAGGCCCAGGACGTCAGTGGCGATGCCCCGTTTGCGGCCGGGGCTCTTCTTCCCCGCATCCAGCCCGGTCGTCTCCTTGGGCACGTTCGTGGAGGCGCGCACGGTCTGGGTGTCCAAAACGACGGCGGAGGGGTCCTCGCGCCGCTTGCGGCTCTCGCGGACCTCCCGCGCAGCAGGTTGTGGACAGTCTCGGTGGTCCCATCGTCACGCCACTTGGCGAAGTAGTAGTACACGGCCGTGTACGGCGGGAGGTCGTGAGGGAGATAGCGCCATTGGCAGCCGGTGCGAGCCTGGTAAAAGATCGCGTCGACGATCTCCCGCATCTCGTACTGTCCCTCGTGCCCGCTGACCGAGGGGTGTCGGGCCTTCCATGCGGTGATGACCGGCCGGATCAGCTTCCAGGCTTCATCCGACAGGTCGCTCGGGTACGGAACGCGCTCACCCACGACCACCAGCACACCGCAACCACCGCGAACCACAAGCCCCGAAACCGGACAACCCGCCTTCAAGCACTACGAGAGCCGCCCAGGACTCGCACAACACCCTCTGAAAGAGCGTTTTGTCCTGGCGAGGTTGTTTGGTGGCGCTTCGGGTGGTGAGTGGGCCTGAGGCTGCTGAGGCGATAGTGCTCGATGCGGGCTGTGCGACAGATGGCGCCGCACCTCGGCCCGTTTCGGTCGAGTCGCTCCTGTCTGATCCCAAGGCGCCCCTGATTGACGCCCTTTGCGCCCTGTGGACGCGCCGTGCCCGACGGTACTACCGAAACATGACGCGACAACGCCCGTACCCCAGCGACCTGTCCGATGCCCGCTGGGGGTTGATCGGACCCACTCTCACCGCCTGGAGGGCCGAACGCCGGGGTAAGGGTCTGGACATCGGCCGCCCGCCCGAGCACGACCTGCGCCGCATCATGGACGCCATCCTGTACGTCGACCGCACCGGCATCCCCTGGCGGTACCTTCCGCACGACTTCGCTCCGTGGGAGACGGCGTACGGATACTTTGCCGCGTGGCAGAAGGACGGCATTTTCGACCAGCTCAACGGCCTGTTGCGACGCCTGGTGCGTGAGGCTGAAGGCCGGGATGCCGAGCCGAGTGCCTGTGTGCTGGACGCGCAAAGCATCAAGACCTCCGCCAACGTGCCCACAGCCGACCAGGGCATCGACGCCGGCAAGAAAATCGCGGGTCGCAAACGCCACCTCGGCGTCGATACCCTCGGGCTCCTGCTGGCCGTCTGGGTGACTGCCGCCAGCGTCTCCGACAACACAGGCGGCATCCACCTGCTCTCCCAGATCGCCGCCGCAAGCCCTCGTGTGACCAAAGCATGGGCCGACACTGGCTACCGCACGAAAGCCATCGACCACGGCGCCCGACTCGGCATCGACGTCGAAGTCGTCCGCAAAGATCCCGGCATCAAAGGGTTCAAGGTGATCCCCCGACGTTGGGTGGTGGAGCGGACCTTCGGCTGGCTCATGCACCACCGCCGGCTCGCTCGCGACTACGAGAATCACCCCCGCCGCTCCGAAGCCATAATCCACATCGCGATGATCGACCTCATAAGCCGCAGACTCACCCGCGAATCCACCCCGAACTGGCGCGACACCTGAACCTCGAGCCAAACAACCTCGCCAGGACAAAACGCTCTTTGACCGAGCTGGCAGGGTGAGTGCTGCAGTAGGACCTCATCGCTTGATCGTCGTGGTCACTCTCGAAGGGGCGTCCCTTCCAGGATTGAGCGGGCGGAGTTCGCGTAGCGGATGGCGGTGGCGGCGCTGATGCCGAAGACGGCAGCCAGGTGCAGGGGGTCGGGTCCGCGGTCGAGGGCTTCGTCGAGCCAGCGGTCTGCTCGCAGGCGGTCGAGGGTGGCGTTGTGCCCGCGGAACAGGTTGGAGAGGACCGCTGTTCCGCCGCGACCGCCTCGACACATACGCCGAAATCATGGCATCGCAAGCGGCAGAGCTGGCCGCCTCCTGGCACAGCGGCCAGATCGTCCAGATGAAGGAGACCATGGTTGATCTGGCGGCCACCAACCTGGCTCGCTCGATATTCTCCTCCCCGCTGGCCGAGCACGCGGTCGCCGAAGTCCACGAGTCCCTGCCTGTGCTGGCCAAGAACCTCATCCCCCGCACGGTGATGCCCAAGGTGCTCGACCACGTCCCGATTCCCGCCAATCGACGATTCGACAAAGCGGCCGACCGGATGCGCAACGTCATCGACGAGGTGATCGCCCAATACCACGCCCACCCCGAACACCGTGACGACCTGTTGTCGCTGCTGATGGCTGCCCGCCACGACAGCGGGGCCACGATGAGCGATGAGCAGATCCGCGACGAGGCGATCACCCTGTTGTTCGCCGGCACCGAGACCAGCGCCGCCTTCATGGCCTGGGCCCTGTACGAGCTGGCCCGCAATCCCGGCATCGACGCGCGTGTCCACACAGAGATCACCACTGTGGCTGGTGACGGGCTGATCACGCAGGCGAAGGCCGCCAAGCTGACCTACCTGCGCCAAGTTCTGCACGAGGTGATGCGGCTGCACGGTGGCTTGCTGGTCATGCGGCACGCTCACACCGCAGTCACCCTGGGCGGCGTCGACATCCCCGCCGGCACCGAGATCGTCTACAGCCCGCACGGCATGCACCGCGACCCCCGCGTCTTCCCCGACCCGCTGCGCTTCGACCCCGACCGATGGCTCCCCGAGACTGCCGCCAAGATCCCCACCGGGGCATGCCTGCCATTCAGCGCGGGCCGCCACCAGTGCGTTGGCGAGTCGTTCGGCTGGACCGAGATGACCATTGCCCTGGCCACCATCCTGCGCGACTGGCAGCTGACCATCGCCCCCGGCAAGCCGCCCAAAGAGACGGTTGCCGGCATCGTCCAGCTCAACCGCCTACCGATGATCGTCCAGCCACGCCATCAGACACCCCACGCACCGGGCGACGGGCCCGCCCGAGCCTGAAACAGTAGATAAGCTAACAAACAGGGCAGAACATGACATCCTCCATCGCCGTGCCCGCCACGGCAGGAAACGCCGTGCCGAAACGATCTCCGTTCCAGCCGCTGACCTGAGGATTCACGAAACCGCGAGCACAGCCGTTTTCAAAGATCCTCATCATCAGCCGGTTCCTCGACGGCATGTACCTCACCGACACTCTCGCCGACCTCGCAGACGACCGCGCCCGGGGCGTAGTGGCCCTGCCGGACGAGATCCTCGATGCGTTTCCGGGCGCCGAGGCCGATCTGCTGGCCCGGCGCTGGACGCCGCCCGTGCGAGACCTGATCGGCCGGAGGACTGATGAAGGATCTTCCTCTAACCGCCCCGCCCCTTAAGTCGCCTCCGCACGATGCACCCCTGGGCGGGCCGGTCCATGGGTCTCCGTAAGTCTTCTGGGACGAGCGAGTGTCCGAAGACATTGCAGGCCAGTCAGCGAGACGGCGCTGGAGAGAACTCGTACTGCAGCTCGAAGAGGTGCGCTGCCTCCACCGCGTCGGTCACGATCACCGGCCGGTCCCCGGCGCTGTATCCCACACGGAAAGTGCGCAGCACCGGCACTGTGGCGGGCAGCGGCATCAAGGTGTTCTGCTCCTGGGTAGGGACCTGGGCGGTGATCGTGTCCACGCACCGCAAGGTGGCGTAGCCGAGCCGGGTGAGAAGGGAGGGGATGCCGCCGCGGATGAGGCGACCACCGGTGATCGGAGTCCCGTTGGCGATCTCGTGCGGGAAGAACACCTTGATCAGGGCTGCCGTCTCCCCGTCGAAGGTCAACAAAAGGTGACGCATGACGACTGATTGGCCAGAGGTCAGTTGGAGAGCTTCGGCAATCCGGGCCGGAGGTTCGGGCAGGACCGCGATCTCCAAGAGGGTGAAGCGGGCATCGATCCCGCGCCTGCGAAGCTCGACTATCCACGGGAAGGGACTTCCCGGGCCGGCGAGCGACATTCCTTGGGCAGGACGCATGGTCTGGCGGTGGTCCCTCACCACCGCGTCGCCGCTGGCGTGCGGTTCGGTGAGGCGTCCGTGCTGGTGACGCCGGTCAGGGATTACGGGCAGATCTGCTGCCGGGTCCATCGGCTGATGGGCCGTCGCCATACCGGGCCTCCCACATCACTTCAGAGTCAACGAACCTCTGTTATTACGGGACTTGGCATTGCGCTGCCAGGGAGCCCTTTCGGCCACGGCCCAGCGGTCACGCGTCTGCCCGGCCTCGGGGCGGCCGGATCCTTGGCAGGCCGAAGCCCGCCATCTGCTTCTCCTCGTAGGAGAGGAAACCCAGCTGCCGGTAGAAAGCGTGGTTCCGCTTCCCCTCCGGTGTCGATTCATGGTCGGTGGACAGCAGGAAGAAGCGACAGTGCGCGTATCGCTCCTTCAGACGTTCAAGCAATGCGCGTCCGATGCCCCGCCGGTGGAACTTCGGGTTGACCAACAGGTCCTGCACGTAGCAGATGCTCTCGTCATCGGAGACCGTTCTGGCCAGCCCGAGAAGTCCGCCTGACTCATCTCGGGCAGTGATGACCAGGTGTGAGTTCGCCAGGCCGCGGCAGAGGCTGTCCACGTCGCGGGTGTAGCCCCGCCACCCGACCGAGTCGTAGAGCTCGACCACCTCCTTCGGGTCGAACGCGGTTTCTTCCGTAAGGACCACGCTGGACTCTCTCCCATCCCACTCAGCCTCCTCCCCTCTATACGGCGACCAGCCCTCGTTGCGTGCACCTTCCCGAACGAGGCAGCCGCCCCAGGCAGCCCTCGGGCCGCCCTCCGCTCCTGGCGTCAGCCTTCCCTCCGGCACGCCGGGCACGGCACCGACTCGTCCCGGGTCCGGGCCGAGACCCGGATGACCTCGCCTCTGTCTTCCGCCACCTACTCGACGACCGGCGCCGAAAGCACCGAAAACACCACGCTCACAAGCTCGTTGACGTCTTGCACACCGCATCAACGAGGACGATCACCCTTCGTTACCACCGAATACGGGACAGAGCCGAATGAGATTTACAGTCCCCCCAAGGACCAGGGGCTGATGCGGCGGATCAAGGAACGATGGCAGCCCGGCACCTGCGGCGACCCCTACTGCCGTTACCACGCCAACTAACCGAGACCGCCATGCCCAGAGGGCCCAGAGGCAGGCGAGAGCCCGGCAGAGATCACGCGGCTGTACGACGTGACGGTGCGCCTCCCGCACTGAGCACCAGCGCGCTGAACACGAAGGAGCCCCGGACGCACTGTCCGGGTCCTTGCTGTTCGGGGGTCAGGCCAGGAGGAATGGCGTGGCGGTGGCGGCGCCGAGGGATGCGCCAGCCACCGTCTGGGCGACGGTGTGGTATGTCAGTGCCACACGGGACCAGCACACGGCTGCGGTGAGGATGTAGGCGAGCAGCCACCACAGGGAGTGGACGACGGCGAGCATCGCGACGACGGCGGAGGCGACCGCGCTGTCCACGCTGATCTTCCAGACCAGGTTGATGGTCAGGAGTCCGATGGTCATGGCCCACAGGGCGAGCATCGCGATGAGGATGCTGGTCGGCGCATGTCCAAGGGCCATGGCGAGCGAACCGAGGCCGATGGATGCCAGGATGACCACGAAGATGGGGGCCCGCTTCGTGCGGTCCACCACGTGACGGTCGCCCCAGGTGCCCCTCCTACGCTCCCACTCGATGTAGGCCGCGGGGATGATGCCAGCACACAGCGCGCCGAGCAGACCCCAAGGGATGCCGGTCCAGTCGCCAGCGGCTGCGACGCCGATGCCCAGCATGCCGGCCAGCAGAACGTTGCGGGGCTGCAGTATGTCGGTGACGGCCCTGGCCGCCGTGGTGATGGTCATGCGGTTGCTCCTGCGGCGGCGAGCAGGGCGCTGCGCCTGGGACGGGTCGTTAGCCAGATCCACGCACGGGAGCTCACCACGGGTGAGGTCCCCTGGCACTGGATCGACACCCTGACCAACGAATACGGCAAGGACCCCGACGTTACCGCGCTGATGGACTCCACCGAGATGTGGGTCGTCCCGATCTGTACCGTGGCGGGCAACTGATCGTGATCAACACCGCGAACAGCAGCATCCGCTACCACGGCAAGATCGCCGAGTACGGCACCTACTCGCGACTCCATGCGGAAATGGCTGAGGACATCGACGACGTCATCTTCGACGGCGGCCCCCTTCGGGTCTTCAAGGGCGACCGCCTGGTCATCATCGATTGCACCCAGGGCAACAAGGTCATCTACGACGGCAGGATCCTCGCCCACGGCGGCTACACCAGCCTCCCCGCCACCTGGGTCAGCTGACCTATCCGCCCTCACGGGCCCCGGCGACCGTGCGCCGCCGGGGCCCGTCCCGTGCCCGGCCCGATACGCGAACCACGGTGGCGCGGGACAGGCCTTCTCTGACATTGCTCCCCTGGAAATCAAGGTGCGGGCACTGCTGACCCGCAATGTCCTGGAAAGAGGTGTGTCTTCTGGCCTGGCATAGCGGCAACCGGCGTTCGCGCCTACCGGCGGACTGGCCGCTCAGTCGCCTGTCCGTGTTGAAGCGCGACGGCGTCCAGTGCGTGGCCATCCTGCGGGACGCGGGCACGCGGGCACGCGGGCACGCGGGGGCGCGGTGCGCGGCACCGGCCACTGACGTGGACCACATCGTCCCTGGGGGCGATCATGACCCGGCGAACCTTCAGGCGTTGTGCCGGTGGCATCACGCGCGGACGTCCAGCGCGGAGAGTGCGGCGGCCAGGGACGGCGTCCGTCGCGGAAGCGGGCGGAGAGGCCGCACCCTGGCGAGTTGTGATGGGGTGGCGGTTTGCGTTCGCCTGTCCCTGGCTCTTGTCAGGTCAGGGTGCCAGGCAGTTAGAGCCGGGGATTTCGCTAGGGACGCCGGGGCTGGCGGGGTCCACGAGAGAGGTGACGTCACCGGCGGACTCGGCGAGACAGGTGATCGTCCCAACGGGGTCTGGAACGGCGCTGGCGGGCGTAGCGAGAACGCCGATGAATGCGGCAACTCCGAGTGCGAGGACAGCGATGCGTCGCATGAACGACCCTTTCGTTTGGCCTAGTTGGTTCGCGCGAGGACACCCCGCTTCCGCAGGGCCCGGGCATCGCCCCGGGGGCCTCTCGCTGGGCACGGCTTCGCCGCATCTTCGGTGCAGCACCATCCTCTTCATAACGTCGGGCAGTCCACCTCCGATTGAGAATCAGTCACACTTCTGTGGTCGGTTCAGTTGCGGATTAGCGCGATAGGTGGCGAGCCGAGCGCGATAGGTGGCGGTGTGTCGCCACCCGCACGAACATCGGCCCCGTGCTGGAGGGCGACGCCTACTTCGACCTGCGGTTCCCCTGGGCACCTCAACTGGCCGCACCACCCGCGCCCACGTCGATGGCCTGGAACCCGCCCTGGGCATGGCCTGTATCCACGAGCCCGGCAGCGGCACCGCATGGATCCAACGGGAGCTATGGCCGGAAACTGACCACTCGCAAGAGTGGTTGAGCCGGTGAGCCGTTTTTCGCATTTGAGGCAGGGGAGCCTGCACCGGTCCTGACCGTCTCCCATGAGCCAGTCCTCCCTCTTGCATCCGGGAGGCTTGCCTTGTCCCATCCCATCCGGCGTCTGCGGCCGACCACGGCCTCATGGTCCAGGTGAGGTGGGCCTCGCTTTCTCTGCACCAACTTGCTGTCCCCCGCCCGCAGAACCCCGCCCTGGTGGCGGGCTCGGCGCCGCGAGCACCGGCCGTCCGGGCCGGACCAGCGGTTTCCGGCACCGCACGACAACATCACCGACCCCAGGAGAGAGATCATGGCGCCTCAGCATGCGACACCAATCCCTGACATCCCCGGCGGCACGAGATTTGCCCGTCCGGTCGTCTCAGCCGTGGCAACCATCGCGATGGCCGGTGCACTGCTGGTGCCCCTGGGGCAGACCCCGGCGTACGCCGCTGACTGCGCCAAGACCTACACCACTCCTGGCACCTACACCTGCACCATGCCGCAGGGCGTCACCGAGGTCACCGTCAACCTCGTCGGCGCCGGTGGTGGCGGCGGCGGGGCCGGCGGCTGGGGGCAGACCGGCGGCAATGGTTCCTCCGACATCGGGGGAGGCGCCGGCGGGGCCGGCGGCGGAGGCGGCAGCGGAGGCTACGTGTACAGCTGCGTGATCGATGTGTCCAGCATCAAGTCGCTGACCGTCATGGTAGGTGCCGGTGGCTCGGGCGGCGGCGGAGGCCACAACGGTGTCCGGGGCGGCGGAGGCGGAGCGTCGGCGCCACGCGTCGGCGGCCTGACCAGGATCAAAACCCCTGACGGCACCGAGCTGGCCACCGCATACGGAGGCGGCATCGGTGCCGGCGGCGGAGGCGGCGCCCCCGGCGTCGGCGATCAGACCGGTACAGGAGGGGGCGCAGGCGGCGGCAGCAGCCCCGGCAGCCCTGGTACGAAGGGTGCGGCGGGCAAGGGCGGCGAAGGTTACAGCGGCGGAGGCAACGGCGGCGCCGGACAGAGCTCCAGCGACGGTGTTACCCACGGCGGCGCCGGCGGAAGTGGCCTGGGCGTCGACGTATACGGGGCTAATTGCAGGGGGAAGAGTGGTAGCGGGGCCCCGGGCGATCGAGGCGGTGACGGTGCTGGGTACAGCGGCGTCAACCAAGGCGGCGCCGGTGTCAGCCCTGGCAACCCCTACGCTCCGCCCATCCCCGCGCAGTGCAGTGGCTTTGGAGGCGGTGGGGGCGGCGGAGGCGCCGGCGGCGCCGGCGGCAAGGGCGCCTCCGGCGGCACCGACGGCCAAAGGACTGGCGGGGGAAGCGACTCCGGCGGCGCGGGCGGATCCGGCGGCAACGGCTGCGCCCTGCTGTCCTGGTGAACACAAGGCCGACCTGCTGAGCGCAACACCGCTTCCTCCAGGGCAGATCACCAATTCGCATGCCTGATCCGGACCGTGAGGGGGCGCCCGTCTTGCCGTAGGCGCGGTCACGCTGCGCAGCGGCCCTTTCCCGGCGACTTGCAGTACAGCAAGGACCGGCCGGGCAGCCGCTGCTGTAGCGCCGTGGGAATTCGTTGACGGCAGGGGCGGTTGGCGCATTCACTTGATCCGTCGCGTGCCCCGCGCCGCCTGTCTTCAGCTTTGCGGAGTTCCCTGCGTGACCAGTGTGCCGTCATGGTTCCCGATCGCCGCGGTAGCCACCATCATCCTCGGCCTCTTCGTTGCCCCGCTGCTCGCGCGTCGCCAGGAGAACGGCAAGCTCCAGGCCGGCGCCGAGGCGGATCTGCGCGCCCTGGTGGTGGACCTGCGTGCCGACGTCGTCCACGCCCGCCAGGAGCTGGACCGCAACTCGACGTACGTGTCCGATCCCTTTACCGGGCAGCCGTTGGTCGACTTTGCGGCGAAGGCAGTCGGTCTCGCACGGAAGCTTCCGCC
Source organism: Streptomyces chattanoogensis (assembly GCF_001294335.1). Classification (GTDB taxonomy): domain Bacteria; phylum Actinomycetota; class Actinomycetes; order Streptomycetales; family Streptomycetaceae; genus Streptomyces; species Streptomyces chattanoogensis. The sequence continues at coordinate 2,561 of NZ_LGKG01000192.1, read as the reverse complement.
GCGCCGTCAGCGCAAGGTCGTCGCCGCGCTCGTTGTCCTTGTCGGCCAGTGGCGGATCGAACTGGCCGAGGACATCGGCCCAACGTGGCTGCGGAGCCGCGAAGCGCTCGCGAAAGGGGAGGACGCCGCGCTGGCCCCGACGTCCGGGCTCATGGATGAGCCGAAGCTGGACTTCGTCATGGCCAACCACCAGGCCCGGGCAATCAAGGCGGGCGATGAGCACGATGGGCTGCTTGGGAAGATGCGCACGGCGCAGCTCCCGGATGCCGAGCACCCGACGGCGCTCGCGGCCGTCGACCGGCTCCTGACCGTCGTTGGCGGTTCGCACCGGCTCGGCCATACATCATGGCGGAAGGTTTTGCGCCGTATGCCCCTGTCCGAACGTCGGCTAGACCGCCTAGGGCGGTGAGCACCCAACTGGCCAACGAGGGCTGGCCCGGCCATTTCCGCAGGTCGGCTGCTCGTCGGCATGCTCGGCGCAAGCCGAGTCCGACAGTGGCTCCTGAAGGACTCCGCCTGCGCCGTTGAATCACCTGCTCGGCACTTAGCCGGCTGAGCGTGCGAGTTGGCCGTACGGGCCAAGTCCGGCGCCCAGTCTCATCGATGCTGAGCGGGATGGTTGGCCGGCTTCGTCAACGATCCCGCTCATTGCCCGGCCTGTGCCTTCTTCTCCCCTCTCACGGGTCCGCCGGGGTATCGGCGGTCCTGCTCGTCTCTCTGCCCACGTGCAATGACGGGCAGGCCGTCCGTGGTCGCCAGGCTCAGGAGGAAGTTGGCGCTGCGGAATGTGGCGGGCTGACTGTGGCGTTGGGAGCGAGAGCGGTGTCGGGCACACGGCGGAGCGTGGCATGCCCAGCCCGAGCGCTGGGGCGGATCCATCCACTTTTTGCCAGTTGTCCTCTGTCATCCAATCGAGGCGGTTGACAGCGAACCCAGTCGTTTCGGCTTTCTTGTCAGCGAACCACGCTGTGCGTGAGGAGCGCTCCAGCGAATGGGGCACTGCTCACACACAGCGCAAACCTCAGGCATCGGAGCTGAAGGTCTCCTCCGTCACGCCGCACCACCCTTGGCGTCCCCGGGCTTCTCATCGTCGACGATCTCGGCGTCCACCACGTCGTCTTCGGGCTTGGCCTGCTGACCTCGGTCCGAAGCTTCATCCGGGGCGGCACCCATGGCCTTCTGCGCTTGCTCCTTCAACTCGTTGGCCTTGTCCTGGAACTGGTCTTTGATACCCATGACGCTCCTCACAACGTGTTTTGCGGACTCTTTCCCAGGAACTCACCACGCGAGCTGTCCGCCCTCTCGACGTCCGCCATTCGGGTGATCGGAGAGTGAGCTGGGAATCACTCAAAGATCCTTTGCCAACCAACCCAGTCCACGCAGGTCAGCTCAAGCCAGCACGACCGGCTTCGTTGTTGTAGGGTCTCGTCGCCGGTGGTCAAACGCGCGCCCGTTACCGGTTGGTTCTTGGGCTGTCTCATGCCGTGGCCACGCTGCTCGGTCTCTCGAACGTGGCCGGCCTTCGCCCCGGAACGCCATGGCAGTGGTCGCATCACCCCATCGGGTGTTGGCGTCCGAGGCCCTGACCAGCCTGTCTCAGTTGGGTGTGGCTTCTTTCTATGAGCCTCGCAGTGCCCCGGCAGTAGCGGCAATACTCCTCACGCTTCGCGACAAGCGCGGGGTTCCTGCGCTGAAGCGCAGTATGCCGAACCATGAGAGTGAGCCAGAACTGTGATCAGTCCGCTGGGGTAGGAGGTCAAGTCCCCTCCGAGGCGCGGTACGGGATCTGAAGGGAGTGTTCCTCCAAGCTGCGGAGGATCACTCGCCCGTCTCGTACCTGGTTGATCAGAAACAGCTCCCGCGTCCGGCAGTCCGGGCAGAGACTGGCCACGACCAACGGCCAGAGATCGACTGGCCGACCTGAGGGATCGCTGTCGACGTAGATCCGGTCCGGGCGCAGAGGGTAGGTGGTCGACCGGTCGAACGGTTCCCAGCTCGGATGGCTCCCTCGGAGTCTCAGGCCCACGGTGCGATAAGAGCTTCTCACGCAATGTGAGTAGCCGTGTCTTTCGGGTGGGTGGGTCGGTTATCCGGGTGTGAGTGCGCGGAACCCTCAACCGTGGCTGGTTGACGATGAGTTGTGGTCGAGGATCGAGCCGTTGTTGCCGGCCCAGCCGTGTCAGCACGGGCGTCCCGGCCGGAAGAGGGTGCTGGAGGACCGCAAGATCCTGTGCGGCATCCTGTTCGTCCTCTACACCGGCATCCAGTGGGAGTGGCTGCCCTCCGAGCTGGGCTTCGGCTCGGGCATGACGTGCTGGCGCAGACTGCGGGACTGGAACAACGCAGGCGTCTGGCAGCGCCTGCACGAAGTACTGCCGGCCGAACTGCGGGCCAAAGGCCGCCTGGACTTGTCGCGGGCGGTGATCGACAGCTCCCACATCCGGGCTCTCAAGGGCGGCCCCAAACCGGACGGAGCCCGGTCGACCGGGGACGGCCGGGCTCCAAGCACCACGTGATCTGCGATGCCACCGGAATCCCGCTGGCCGTGACGCTGACCGGCG
>NZ_LGKG01000191.1 GCF_001294335.1 Streptomyces chattanoogensis | reverse complement strand
GTCAAGCTGCCCGCCGGTTCCCACATCGACGCCAGGGCGGCCAGCGCCGAACTCCGGACGGTCGGCCGCCTCGGCGACGTCGTCTTCGAAGGCGCGTACAGCCAGATCAAGGTGGACGAGGCCGCGAGCGTGCGCCTCACCGCGGTCGACGGCGACGTCGCGGTCGGCCGGCTGGGCGGGCCCGCGGAGATCAGCACCGCAAGGGGCGACATCCGGATCACCGAGGCCACGGGCGGCAAGGTCGTGCTCCGCACCCAGGCCGGCGACATCACCGTCGGCGCCGCCGCCGGCGTCTCGGCCGCCCTGGACGCCGACACTGCCTACGGCCGCATCAGCAACGCCCTCAAGAACAATGGCACCGCCGATCTCGACATCCGCGCCACCACCTCCCACGGCGACATCACCGCCCGCAGCCTCTGACCCGCTCCTCCAAAGGGCACGCAAAGGGCGCACCCCTCAGCACCCACCCGGTCATCCGGGCGAACGGGCAGCGCACGCCCTACGGCGGCAAGACCGTCTGAGGTGCCCCCACGATCACGGGCAGGTACAACCGGACCCTGACCGCCACGGGCCCACCGGTCCGAAATCGCGAACGCCATGGACGCCGCGCCGGGGAGGCATCCCGCACAGCAAACGCAGCACGGCCACCGCCCTGGACCCGCTCGCCCGCTCACGCCCATGCCCTCGGCGGCCGACACAACCTCATCGCCACCCTGGGCAGCCACACCCTCACCGCAACAACCACCCACGCAACACATAAGGAGCACAACCATGTCCCTCACCCTCACCGGACTGGATCGCCCGGAGCTGCAGAAGGCCATAGAGGAGATCGTCGATTCCGGTTTCGCCGGGATGCAACTGCGCGTGAACGATGAGCGGGGCGAGTGGGTCGGCAGCGCCGGGGTGCGCAAGCTGGGCGAGAGCGCCGAGCCGCCGACGAACGGGCACTTCCGGATAGGCAGCACCACCAAGACCTTCACCGCGACCGTGGTGCTGCAACTGGTGGCCGAAGGCAGGATCGGGCTGGACAGTCCGGCGGATGACTACCTGCCCAAGTTCGGGCTGGACCGGCGGATCACGGTGCGGATGCTGCTGCAGCACACCAGCGGTCTGTTCAACTACACCGGCGAGTACTACGACGACGGGACGGTCGCGCCGGGGATCCCCTGGCAGGGCCAGGAGTACGTGGACAACCAGTTCCACACCTACCAGCCGGAGGAGTTGGTACGGCTGGCGTTGTCCAAGCCGGCGCGGTTTGAGCCGGGGACGGACTGGAGCTACTCCAACACCAACTACGTACTGGCCAAGTTGCTGATTGAGGAGGTCACCGGCCGATCGTTGGCCGAGGAGATGCAGCGGCTGATCCTGCATCCGCTGGGACTGTCGGGCACCGTGGTGCCGGGCGCCTCACCGGAGATCCCTGCACCGCACGCTCACGGCTACTACCGGTACGAGCACGCCGGCCAGTGGAAGGTCGTCGACGTCACCCGCTTCAACGTCTCCTGGATCTCCGCCGCCGGCGACATGATCTCGACCACCGAGGATCTCCACACGTTCTTCTCTGCCCTGATGAGCGGCAAGCTCCTGCCGGACGCACTGCTGGCCGAGATGCGCACGCCGCACCCCAAACTCGGCTACGGCCTGGGGTTGTTCGTGGAGGAGACGGACGGCGGCACCCTCTTCCACCACAACGGCGGCTTTTTCGGTTGGGGGGCGCTGATGTACAGCACGCCCGACGGCAGTAAGACCCTGACCGCCTCGCTGACCATCGGTGACGCCGAGCTCGACTTCGCCGCCACGGCCGAGGCGTTCCAGAAGGCGCAGCAGAGGCTCATCAAGGAGGCATTCTGCAACGGGCAGGCCGAGCCGGCTCACGAGGCGGCCGCGTCCGCTCAGTAGACGGGGCCGAGCAGCGCGAACCGGACCACGCCAAGCTCGCTGAGCTCGGCGTGGCTGGTCCCCACGCGCGGGACGCCGGGCCGGATCTCACCGCGGCCGCGAAAGCTCGTTGCCGTTCCTCCACTGCCCCGGCACATCGCTTCGCGAAGGCAATCCGCCCTCTGTCGGCGACACCCACATGCCGTGGAACGGTCCGGTCCGGTCCGAGCATCACCGACAGCCTGCCGACGGCCTTCGAGGCACCCGGCACCGAGATCAGACGTCAGGACTACGGCGGCATGGCGGTGTGCCGGATCCGACTGGAAGCCGGGGTCAGATCGATGCGTGTCCACGGCCCGGACGGAGTGCACGACTTCCCATCGGGCGAGTCCTGCCACTGGACACCCGGCCACAGCCTCGAGGCACTCACAGAAGTCGAATACCTCGAGATCACCCCGGCGAAGGACTACGACGCGCTGATGAGCCACGTCCGGCGCGCAGCAGCCCAGCCATGCCTGCGTCATCGTGAGATGCCCTGCCGCCGTCGCCCCGTGGGTACGGCCAGGAGGGCACGCGTGAGCCACGTCACTTGCCGGGGGTGCATAGCGGGGCAGGGGCCAGTGTCTTTATTCAGGGTGTAGGGGCGTGTTGAGGTGAGGGGTGACGCTGATGGGGCAGTTGCGGGCCGATGAGTTCGACCGGTTCGTGGCGGCTCGGTGGTCGGCGTTGCTTCACCTGGCGCGGCTGTTCACCGGTGGAGACCGGCACCGGGCCGAGGATCTGCTGCAGGAATCGCTCGTCAAACTGTGGTTTGCCTGGCCGAAGGTGGCCAAGGAGGCGCCCGAGGCGTATGTGCGCAGGGTCCTGGCCCGCGCTGCGGCTCGCTCGGCACGGCGTCGCTGGTGGGGCGAGCACCCTGTGGACCAGTTGCCCGACCCGCCCGAGGTGGCAGACGAGACCGCTGCCGTGGACGAACAGACCCGGTTGGAGGCCGTGTTGGCGTTGCTTCCGGCGCGGCAGCGGGCTGCGGTGGTGCTGCGCTACTACCAGGACCTGCCCGAGCGGGATGTCGCGGAGGTGCTGGGCTGTCCGGTGGGTACCGCCCGTTCACTGACGACCCGCGGCGTTGCACGGCTGCGTCAGCTTCTGGCTGAGGCAGAGCCGGTGGAGTGAGGAGGGAGCTATGGATCACTTCGAGCAGGAGCTGGCGCGGATGATGCGCGACAGCCAGGAGGACACGCTCTATGAGGACCGGCACCGAGACCGACTGCACGCCGGCGTTCGCGCACGCCGGCGGGCCCGAGCGGCCTGGACAGCCACGGGATCCGTGCTGACCGTTGCCGGGCTCGGAGTCGGACTGATGGTCCTGCCGAGCTCCTTCGCCCAGGACGGCTCCACCGGACCTCAGCGCCGCCCCGGCACCCCCGCCGAGTCGGTCCCGATGCCGACGACACCCGGCCCCGTGCCCCGTGCCCCGAAGGCGCCGATGCCGACCTGCACGTCAATCTCCCGGCCGGTGCCGATGCCGTATCGCCCCTCGGTCCCCGGGCCTCCGATGCCCACCCGTACGGCATCCCCCAGGCCGGTGCCGATGCCGACCTGCGCCTCAACTACCGGTCCGGTTCCGCCGGCACAAACCTCGACCGCCAGGTAGCGCCCTGCCTGGCCGCGTTCAAGCGGTCCCGATGAGTGTGTACGGAAGCCCAGTGTCCGTGCACCTGGGCGAGAGGGAGACGGCGACTTCGCTTGCGTGCGCACCGCGCCCCTGGGCAGCCAAGTCGGCCACGGGGCCTGCCTCGGAACCGCCGTGCGGGCGAGCTCCGCGCAGTACAGCCGCTACGTATCCGTTGATCCTCAAGACCGTCGCCTCCCTGCCCTGAAAGTGCCGGGAGGCGCAGGAGGCACCGTGCTCACCGCGTTCGCCCGAGCGTTCAAGACGCCCGACCTGCGCAAGAAGCTGCTGTTCACATTGGGCGTCATCGTGCTCTACCGGATCGGGACGCATGTCCCGGTCCCCGGGGTGAACTACGCGAACGTCGAGTTCTGCACGGAGCGGACCCACGCCAACAGCGGGTTGTTCGGCCTGGTGAACATGTTCAGCGGTGGTGCGCTGCTGCAGATCACGGTCTTCGCGCTGGGGATCATGCCGTACATCACGGCGAGCATCATCCTCCAGCTGCTGACCGTCGTGATCCCGCGACTGGAGGCCCTGAAGAAAGAGGGGCAGACCGGCCAGGCGAAGATCACCCAGTACACCCGCTATCTGACCGTGGCGCTCGCCGCCCTGGAGGGCACCGCCCTGGTGGCCGCCGCCCGCGCCGGTTCGCTCTTCCAGGGCTGCACGCGCCAGATCGTGCCCGACGACTCGGTCTTCACCACCATCACCATGGTGATCACGATGACCGCCGGCACCTGCCTGACCATGTGGCTCGGTGAGCTGGTCACCGACCGCGGTATCGGCAACGGCATGTCGATCCTGATGTTCATCTCGATCGCCGCCCGCTTCCCGGGCGCGCTGTGGCAGGTCAAGCTCCAGGGCAAGCTCGCCGGCGGCTGGATCGAGTTCTTCGCGGTGATCCTGGTGGGCGTGGCGATGGTCGCCCTGGTGGTCTTCGTCGAGCAGGCGCAGCGGCGCATCCCGGTGCAGTACGCGAAGCGCATGATCGGGCGCCGGTCCTACGGCGGTACGTCGACTTACATCCCGCTCAAGGTGAATCAGGCGGGCGTGATTCCCGTCATCTTCGCGTCGTCGCTGCTCTCCATCCCGGCGCTCATCGCACGGTTCAGCGGGTCGAAGGCGCCATGGGCGGCCTGGATCGCCACCGTCTTCACCAAGGGAGACCACCCCGTCTACCTCGCCGTGTACGTCTTGTTGATCGTGTTCTTCGCCTTCTTCTACGTCGCCATCAGCTTCAACCCCGAAGAAGTCGCTGACAACATGAAGAAGCACGGTGGCTTCGTCCCGGGTATCCGGGCTGGTCGCCCGACGGCCGAGTACCTCGGCTACGTGCTCAACCGGATCACGTGGCCGGGCTCGCTGTATCTGGGGCTGATAGCGCTCGTACCCACAATGGAGTTGGTGCTGTTCCACGCGAACCAGAACTTCCCGTTCGGCGGGACGAGCATCCTCATCATCGTGAGTGTGGGCCTGGAGACCGTGAAGCAGATCGAGAGCCGGCTTCAGCAGCGCAACTACGAAGGATTCCTCCGCTGATGCGCATCGTCCTCGTCGCCGTCAGCTGCTCTGCCTCCTGGCCGCCAACCAGTACCTGCTCCCTCTGTCCCGTTCGTCAGCGTTCCTCACCCGGGCGCCCGGCCCCCTAGCCCTTCTTCTGTTTGTACAGTTCGAGGTCCCGGTTCACGAACAGGTGCACATAGCCGCAGTGCCAGCAGATCAGCCCGGTTGCCGACTCGTTTGCCCAGCTCAGGTTCATGAACTCCATGCCGGAGCTGTTGAGCTTCACCTCACGGTCCCTGAACAGATCGCCCTGACAGAAGTTGCACTTGATCCACACGCCGCCGAGAGCCGCGCGAACAGGTTTGGCCATTCCTCCACCTTTCCCAGGAGTCGCCGAAGTGGCGCACCCGTCTCGCACACACTCTGCGCGGCGAGCAGCATATGCACGTCCCCGGACCGGGCATGGGCACGGGTATGGGCACGGGTATGGGCATGTGAGGCGAGGCGGCTGCTGGGCAGGGCCGACGTGTGCCGGCCCTGCCCTCATCGCGTATCAGTGCGGGTGCGGCGCCGCACCCGGCCGGTCTGTTACGCGCCGGTGAGGCGCTTGACCCAGGTGACCGAGCTGCTGCTGCCGGGGGCCTGGATGAAGACCCGTGCGGGGATGGCTACGACATGTTCCTGGTTGGTGCTGGTGTCGAGGTCGCGGACGACGATGTAGCCGGTGTAGGTGGCGCCGTTGGCCCGGCCCTCCAGATAGCCCTTCTTGCCCTGCGGCACGTTGATCTCGACGTCCGACTCCCGGGTGTTCTGCACCTTGGTGGTCGAGGTGGAGCTGTAGCTGTAGGTGAAGCTGGCCTCGCCGCCGACCGATGCGCCGTCGCCGCTGATCGTGGGCGTGATCTTGCCGCCCACCTGCCAGCCCTCGGTCGTGCTCTGCTCGTCGGCGACGGACGCCGTGACCTTGTAGGTGAGCTTGCCCTCGCCGGTGAGGCCGTCGCTGGCGCCCCGCTGCGGGTACTTCTCGTCGACCTTCCCGACGAACATGCAGGGCGCCGCCTGTCCGTAATACGGGCTCTGCGGGTCCTTGTTGGTCATGTTGCAGTACTGCTCGGCGCTCTGCCCGCCGGACAGTGAGCTGTCCTTGGTGTTCTGGCGGATTTCGGTGCCGCTGGGCTTGGTCGCATCGGACCATCCGTCGGCCAGGTGCTTGGCGCTCTCCCGCAGCGGCGCCGAGTGCTTCTCGTCGGCCGCGTACTGCGTCGCCGCCGCCTGGGCGTCCTTGACGGCCTGTTCGGGGTCGTACTTGCCCTGCACGTCCGCCAGGGTGAACGCCTTGACGTTGCCGTCCTTGTCCTTGTCCACCCCGGCCGGATACCCCATGGAGGATTCCGCGGAGTTGACCGGATCCGTCTTCTCCATCGCGGCGAGGACGTCCTGGTCGGACTCGTAGGTGCCGTCGGCGACCTTCGCGGGCTGACCGTCGTCGGCGAAAGCGGGGGTCTGGGTGCCGATCAGGGATATGCCGGTGAGGAACGCGGTGGCGAGTGCCCCGGCCACCAGACTGCTCTTGCGCCGGCCCGGAGTGAGCTCGGTCTGCAGTTGCGTGGACACACGGTCTCCTATCAGTCGGGCATCGGCCGCTCGGGGCCGCGCCGATTCGTGGGGGGAGTGCGGCGCATCGGGTCCCCGCACCGGGTTCGTCGCACCTCGCCAGGGCGTGATCCCAGAGCGGGAAACGTCATGGTCTGTCGAGGTGGGGACGAAACACCGGAGTTGGCGTTCCGAAGGGGGGTGGCCGCGGCAAAAAATCTAGAAAGTTACTATTGCGTTCATCCGTAACGTTTGTAACGAATGTGACTCAGTCGCATCGTGCGCCGAACGTGTGGGCTGCGCCGCGTGCCGCGTTCAGCCCCCGGTGATACGGGCGTTGATCCGGCGTCACTTCGGGCATCTGCGCACGCCCGCTCAGCGGATGCCTCGGACCCGTCGCCCGCCCGCCAGCGCAGCGATGCTCAGGGCGGAGACGGCCGTCAGGTAGTAGCCCGGTGAGACCTGGGAGCCGGTCGCCGTGACCAGTGCCGCGGCGATCGTGGGGGTGAAGCCGCCGAAGAGGGCGACCGTGGTGTTGTAGCTGAACGCGAGCCCGGTCGCGCGGGCCTGCACCGGGAAGGCGTCGGACATCACCGAGGGCAGCGCTCCGAAGTACGTCGCCTTCAGGAGGCCGAGGGCCGTCATGCACAGCGCGAGTACCGGGAAGGACGGTGCCCTGGTGAGCCAGATGAACAGCGGGACGGCGCTCAGGCCGATGAGGGCTGCGGCGGGGACCATGATCCGCAGCCGGCCGAAGCGGTCGGCGAGCAGGCCCACGACCGGAGTCCCGAAGGTGAGGATGACGCCGGTGATGAGCAGGGCGGTGAACGACAGCGAGTCGTCCAGGCCGAGTTCCTTGATCGCGAAGGTGGGCAGGTACTGCAGGGTGTAGTTGAGTGCGGTGGAGACCATCAGGGCCCCGCCGGCGACCAGGAGGCCGCCCCAGTGGCGGCGGAACACCGAGCGGATCGGCGACGGCGTCTCCCCGCGCTCCGGCACCGCCGGCAGCTGCGCCATCGCGGGCGACTCCTCGACGCAGCGGCGTATGACATAGCCGGCCGGGCCGACCAGGAGGCCGAAGACGAACGGCACCCGCCAGCCCCAGGCCGTCATCTGGGCATCGGACAGCGTCGCGGTCAGACCCGTGGCGAATGCGGAGGCCAGCACGGTGGCGAGTCCCTGGCTGGCGAACTGGAAGCTGCCGAAGAAGCTCTTGCGCCGGTTGTCCTGCTCGACCAGGAAGGAGGTGGCGGCGCCGAATTCGCCACCGGCCGCGAAGCCCTGGACCAGCCGGGCGAGCACTATGCCCAGCGGCGCGCAGAACCCCAGCGTGGCGTAGCCGGGCATGAACGCCATCAGCGCGGTGCCGAGCACCATCAGCCGGATCGACAGCATCAGCGACTTCTTGCGCCCCTGCCGGTCGGCGTACGAGCCGAGCAGCAGGCCGCCGACCGGGCGGACCAGATAGGTGATGCCGAACACGGCGTAGGTCTGGATGAGTTGTATGCCGGGGTTGTCGTCGGGGAAGAAGGCTCTGCCGATGTACGTCGCCATCAGCGCGTACAGGGCGAGGTCGAAGAACTCGAGGGCGTTGCCGATGGTCGCCGCCGCTATCGCGCGCCGGGCGGACGCTGGTCTCGGGGGCGCGGCCGGGGACGTCCCCGGCCGGACGGGTTGAGGGGAGGCTTCGGTCATCGCGGGTCCTTCCGGCAGGCGCCGGGCCGACGGTCGTCAGGCCGAGCGGGGGACGGGGAGCGGGAGGTGGGCCGGGGCCTGGCCGAGGGCATGGAAGAGCGTGGCGGCCAGCACGATGCCCTCGCGGGCGATCGTGCCGAGCAGGTGCTCGTCGGGTGCGTGCTGCAGACAGCCGGGGTAGGAGTGCGGCAGCCACAGGGCGGGCAGGCCGAGGATGTCGGTGAAGACGTGGTGGGGCAGTGAGCCGCCGATGTTGGGCAGGACGGCGACGGGCCGGTCGGTGACCTGCTCCAGCGCCGTCCTGGCCCAGTCGACCCACGGGTCGTCGAGCGGCGTTCGGCCGGCGGGAAAGCTGCGGTGGACGGTGACCTCGACCATCGGGTACCCGTGGGCGGCCAGGTGCTCGGCGATGGCCTCCCGCACGCGGCTCACCTCGGTGCCGGCGACGTACCGCAGCTGCAGGGCGGCGCGTGCCCGTCCGGGGATCGCGTTGACCGGGTGGTCGATGTCGGCCGAGCCGAGCGAGAGGACCTCAAGGGTGTTCCAGCCGTAGAGCCGCTCGGCGGGGGTCAGGCCGGGCTCGCCCCACCCCTCGTCGGGGACCGGGTCGCCGGGACTTCCCCCGACCGCGACACCGGTGAGCGCCTCCCGCACCTGGTCCGGGAGGCCGGGCGGCCGCAGTGCGGGGACCTGGATACGGCCGTGCCCGTCGACGAGGCTCGCGAGGGCACCGGCCAGGGTGGTGGCGGGGTTGCGCAGCAGGCCGCCCCAGTTGCCGGAGTGGTACGCGTCCGGCCGCAGATCGACGTCGAGCAGGAGCCTGACGCCGCCGCGCGCCCCGAGGAAGAGCGTCGGCGTCGCCGCGTCCAGGCGCGGCCCGTCCGAGGCGATCAGCACGTCGGCCCGCAGCTCCTCGCGGTGCGCGGCGGCGAAGGCGGCCAGGCCCGGCGAGCCGATCTCCTCACCGGTCTCGAACAGAAAGGTCAGGTTGAAACCGAGTGACCCCTGCTCGGCCAGCAGCAGCCGCAGCGCCGCGAGGTTGACCAGGTGCTGCCCCTTGTTGTCGGCCGCCCCGCGGCCGTACCAGCGGTCGCCGTCGGCGGTCAGGGTCCACGGGTCGCGGCCGTTGCTCCACTGCCCGGCATGGCCGTCCACCACGTCGGCGTGGCCGTAGCACAGCAGCGTCGGGAGCTTGGGGGACTCCACCCGCGTGCCGACGAGGAACGGGCCGCCCGAGGGGTCCGGGTTGGCGTACTCGGCGACGGAGCAGCCGAGTTGGGTCAGCGCGGGCACGAGGATCTCATCCAGGTATGCCTTAACGGCAAGGTAACTGTGCGGGCGGGTGCTCTCCGTCGGATACGCGACCATGGCGCTCAGCTCGGCGAAGAAGGCGCCCGAGTCGACGTACTCCTCGGCCCGCTGGACCAGATTTTCGGGGATCACTGGCGATTACTCCTGAGCGTGGCGCTGGTACGGGGGTACGGCGGGTGCCGTGTTGCCCGGGCGGTTGGCTCAGCAGCGTAGGGGCGCCTCCCCGCCCTGACTATTGCCGTTTGTGCTGCGTGGCGTTCTCATTTCGGCAAACCTATGTGCGCGTCAGATGGCGCGCCGCCCAGCCCTGCGGAGGTCCGATGCAGCTCATGCCGGTGAGCCTGGCGTACTTTCTCGAAGTCGCCCGCACGGGGGCGGTGAGTGAGGCCGCACAGAACCTGCGGGTCGCCCCGTCGGCGATCAGCCGGCAGATCGCCAAGCTCGAATCCGGGGTCGGCGTCCCACTGTTCGTCCGGCATCCGCGCGGAATGACCCTGACCGACGCCGGATCGCGTCTGCTGGCCCATGCCCGCCGCAGCGAGGCCGAGTCCGCCGCGCTCCTGACCGAACTGCGCACGGGCAGCGGCGCGGACGCCCGCAACGTCACCGTGGCCTGCTCGGAAGGGTTCGCGCGCCGCCTCGTCCCGCGCGCGATGGCCGCCTTCCGGCGCGACCACCCGGATGTGACGTTCCAGCTCGACCGCGTCCCCCACCAGGAGGCGACCCGCAGGGTGGCCGAGGGCATCGCCGACATCGCCGTCACCTATGCGATGGGCCCGCAGCACGACGTACGGGTGGAGTGCTCCGTCCAGGTACCGATGGCCGCCATCGTCCCGCCCCGGCACCCGCTCGCCGGCCGGGAACGGGTCAGCCTGGCCGAACTGTGCGAGCACCCCCTCGCCCTGCCCCCGGCCGGAACCACCCACCGCGACCTCTTCGACACCGGCGTGCAGCTGGAGAACCTGACCGTCCGGCCGGCCCTGGTCTGCGACGCCCTGACGCCGAAGTACGAGTTCGTCCGCTCCGGCGGCGGCATCGCGCTCGTCGGCGAGCTGGGCAGCGTGGGCGACCGGCACCCGGACCCGGTCGCCGAGGGCGTCGTCTACGTACCGCTCGACCACCCGGTCTTCCGCCACCGCGAAGCCCAGGTGCAGACGATGCTCGGCCGTCGGCTCTCCTGGGCGGCCACACAGTTCACCGGATTGCTGGTCTCACTGCTGTGCCCGGCAGGGCCGGTGGCATGACCAGGGCCGGTGTGATGGCCGTGCCGGGACGGCGGCCGGCATCACCTTGAGGGCCCCCTTCTTCGGGTGCCTGCTCTGGTTCCTCGTCGGCCGCCGCAACGACCGGCGCCGGCCAGGTGTTGCCTGACTCCGGGCCGACGGTGCCTGTTGATCGATTCCGGTCACCCGCTCCCCCAGGCCACGGGTCGCCCGCCCGTCACGCGCGGCTGCCGTCGTCCTTCGCGAGGGTCTCGAATGCCGCGCACAGGAGCCCGACGCTTCGCCGGAACTTCTCCTCCTGGCTCAGCCGGGGCATCTGCTCCATGACGAGCGGGAACCGCGCGCGCAGGTCGGCGTAGGTCTCCGCGGTGACGGCCGGCGCCTGAGGCCCGGCCTGCTCCTGGAGCAAGAAGCCCGTGACATGACTCAGGAGGGTGTCGGCCGCGATGCCGCAGTGCTCGGCGGGGACGCCGGCGTCGAGAAGGGTCTCGAGGAGGCGTTCCATCAGGGACAGGCTGCCGGTGCTCAGCATTCCGGGACTGTCGGCCAGCAGGAGTGCGCCGCCCGGGTGCTGCAGGATGCTGCGGCGCAGTTCCGCGGCCTGCACCTCGATCCTTTCCCGCCATGCCGCTTCGGGCGGGAGGGCGGCGAGGGCGGCGCCGGCGGCGGCGTACGCATGCCGGCAGACGCGGTCGGCCATCAGCGTCAGCAGTACGTCCTTGCTGCGCACGTGGTAGTAGAGGCTGCCCGCGTGGACGCCGAGCCGCTCGGCCACCTGGCGCATGGACAGGCCGTGGTATCCGGTCTCGGCGAACGTGGCCATGCCTGCGTCGACGATCCGCTCCTCGGTGAGCTTCATGGGTCCACCGTAGCAACTTTTCAAACACTGTTTGAAAAGTTGTGCTAACGTCACCGCCGAACGGTTTCGAACAGTGTTGGAAGGGTTCGGGGGACATGGACGGACTGCTGTTCAACGCGACCACGGCCGCGTTGATGGTGATGATGATCAATAGCGGGCTGGGCGCGGCGGGACGCGACTCGCTGCGCGGACGGCCCGTCCCGTGGGTCGCGGTGGGCCTGACCGTCCTGGCGGTGGCCGGTGTCGCCCTCCAGCTGTGCTGGGCGGGGGCGATGTCCGCACTCGACGACGACCCCTCCAAGAGCGGCTGGTGGCGGGTGCTCACCTCGGTCTTCCTGCAGAACGGCGGCGTCGCCGGCGCGATCTGGAACATCGCCACCCTCGCCTTCGTGGCGGCGCTCGCGCAGTGGCTGTGGGGCGGTCCGCTGACGGCCTTCCTCTTCGCCGCCGGCATCCTCCTGCCGGAGCGGATCGACGCCCTGCTCGGTCTCGGCGGCGGCCCCAGCGCCGACCCCCGTAACTTCGCGGGCAGTTCCGGCGCCACCTACTTCCTGGGGGCGACCCTCGCCGCCGCCCTCCTGACGCGCAGCCGGATCAGGAAGCAGCAGGCCCTCGCGGTCGGCGTCCCGGCGCTCGGGCTGCTGATGTGGTGCGCGCAGGACAACGGCCACGGCCTCGTCGCCGTGTACGGGTTCGCGCTCGGCATCCTCGTCCGGGCGGTACTGCGCCTGCTGCCGGGGTCGGGGACGCCGGTCGCCGCGGCGGAGACCCGTTCCCGCGGCGCCCGCCAGGCGAAGCGCTCGTCCGCCGAGTGAATCGCCGGGCACATCGGCCCGCCGCCTTCCTTCGCTCGTCACGCACCACTCAGCGCGTCGGTGAGCAGGGTGCGCATCCGTGCGACGAGCGGGTTGGCGTCGTCGGCCCGCCAGACCAGGTGCAGGGTGGTCGAGGTGTCGGCCAGGGGCCGGGGGGTCACGCCGATGCGGCGCAGCGCACGGTGCGAATCGGCGAGCACCGCGGCGCCGAACTTGGCGGCGACCAGGGCCAGTAGCGTCTGCACGCTGCGACCCTCGGCGCTGATCTTCGGTACGACTCCGGCGCTGTGACAGAGCGCGATGATCTCGTCGTAGGAGTGAGGAGAGACGTCCCGGGGCCAGATGACCAGGGGGATCCGGCCCAGAGCCGCGAGCGGGGCGGGTTCGGAGGGATAGGCCAGCGGATGGCCGGCGGGCAGGAAGAGAGTCAGCGGCTCCCGCCACCAGACCTGGGTGGACAGCCGGGCATCGCGGATCGGGAGGCGCTGGACCGCGAGGTCGAAACGGCCCTCCAGTACCCCCGTCGACATCTCGGCGTCGTTGAAACTCTCCGCCAGCTGCAGGTCCACCCGGGGCAGTTCACGTCGCACCCGGCTCAGTGCGCCACCGAGCGGACCGTTGATACCCGAACCGGCGAAGGTCACGGTCAGCCGTCCGGTCATGCCCTGTGCGGCCAGGCGTACGTCCTCCAGCGCGGCATCCGCCTCGGCGAGCAGGGTGACCGCACGCCGCACCAGGACCTCTCCGGCCGGCGTCGGCGTCAGACCACGCCCCTCCCTGGCGAACAGCCTGGTGCCAAACTGCCGTTCCATCTCGCGCAGTTGGCGGCTGAGCGTGGGCTGCGTCAGATGCAGCCGCCGCGCCGCGCCGCTGATGCTGCCCTCTTCCGCGATCGCGACCGCATAACCGAGTAGCCGCAGCTCCATCCATACCTCCCAGGCATGGGAACTATAGCCAGTGATGCCTGCAGAGCAGATCCGGACGCCTCTCGGGCCAGGCTGAAGACATCGCACCGGGCGGCCCGGGGCACATATCCGACTGAGGAGAAACGATGAACCGCGAAGAGCGCTACGAGTACGGCATGAAGGTGCTGGAGCAGGTCGACGGCGAAGCGGGGCAGCGGATCGTCGACTCCCTCGCCGACACCTCACCGGAGCTGGGCCACCAGGTGGTGGCCTGGGCCTTCGGCGACATGTACGCCCGCCCCGAGCTGCCACCGCGTGACCGGCAGCTGGTCACCCTGGGTGTGCTCGCGGCGCTCGGCGGCTGCGAGATCGAGCTCGACGTGCACATCAACGCCGCGCTCAACGTCGGCCTGACCGCTACCGAGATCGCCGAGGCGCTGCTGCACTCGGCCGTCTACTGCGGTATGCCGCGTTCGATCAACGCCACGCTCGTGGCCAAGAAGGTCTTCGCCGAGCGCGGCCTGCTCCCCCTCACCAACCTCGGATGACCGTGGCACCCAAGGCCTCTTTCCGAAACGGAAAGACTCGACTTGCCATGATGGAAACACATCGCTACTCTTTCCGTCATGGAAACTTACGGGGATGTCATCCGTCCGACCCCTCAGCAGGCCCGCGCCGCACTGGCCGACATCGATCAGGTCAGGGCGTCCGCCGCTGCCACCTCCGCCACGCCCTGGCCCCATTGGTTCGCCACCGCGCTGACGCTGTACATCGCTGCCGTACCGCCTGTCTGCGGAGGCATGCTGGCCGCTCCTCAGTGGCTGCTTCCCCGCCTCGCCTGGGGCGCCGTCATGGTGGCGATGACCGCGGTGTACCTGGTGCTGTTCGGCGTCGCGGCCGCGCGGTGGCGCAGGAAGACCGGTGTGGCGCTGCGCCTGGATGTGCTGCCCAGGCGCGCCACCTTGCCGCTCGCGATCGGGCTGCCCGTCCTGCTGATGGGTCCGGCATTCGCCTTCCGTGCCGGCCGGGAGCCGCTGTGGCTGTTCGCCGCCTCCGCCGTCGGCGTCGCGGTCTCGATCGCCTTCCACCTCGCCTTCCTTCGCCTGCACCGGAAAGCCTCGTGAGCGGCGCTGCCACCGACCCCATGGAGGGCTTCAACGCCACCATCCACGCACCCGTCCGACTGCGTATCTGCGCGCTGCTCGACACCGCCGGCGAAGCCGAGTTCGCCCTGGTCCAGCGGCAGCTCGAGCTCTCCGCCTCCGTGCTGAGCAAGCACGTTGCGGTGCTGATGGAGGCGGGCTTCGTCGAGCAGCGCAAGGCCGTGCGCAACACCCGCCAACGCGTCTGGCTGCGCCTGACCGCACACGGACGCGAGGCGTACCAGGCGCATCTCGCCGCCCTGCGCGCCATCGTGGGGCCCGCGGCCCCCTGACACCCGCGCGGATCGGGTCACCCTCGTCCTACGCAGAGCCGTCGCCGCCCCCTGCGGCGACGGCTCTGCGGCGTCCGTGAGCAGGGCTGGTGCTGCAGCGGTTTGTTAGTGAGGCGTTATCGGTGCGCTAGCGATCTCCGTGAGAGTCGTGTCCGTTCAAGGGCGTTGGTTGAGGGTCGCTGCGGCGTTCAGCTTTCTGCCCCGCCCACAGAGACGGGGAGCACGGCATGCAGAAGGTGACGCCGGACGGCGACGGTCGCGCCGGAAAGGCTGCGAAGACGGGAAAGCGGGAAGGGCTGCGGCCGCCGCGTAGCTCGCCGCGGAGTTCCGGGCCCCTCAAGCCCCTTCGATAGCTTCCCCTTCTCGGGGTCGACGCGGAATCTCCGTATCCGCTCCCCCCTCTCTCTTCCGGGCGTCCCGCTTTCCTTCCTCCGGGCGTCCCGCTCACCAGAACCTCGAACGAATGCGATGGGACCGTTATGCGTGGTCTTCTCCTGGGACGGTGCGGGCGAGGTGGGCAACGGCCTCTTCCCGCGGTTCCGCAAGCTCGCCGAGGACCACCACGCCTCGATGACCTTCTTCCTTTCCGGGCTGTATCTGCTGCCCGAGTCGAAGAAGCGCCTGTACCGGCCGCCGAACAACCTCGTCGGCGCCTCCGACATCCCGTACCTCAGCGATGACCACATCAAGGAGACGCTGAAGAACGTACGCGCGGCCTGGCTGGAGCGTCACCAAGTGGCGGACCAACACCGGCTTCACCGACCTCGAACCACTGCCGTTCGACTACCGCAAGGAGCTGGTCGGCGGCCGTACGCCGTGCCTGCTCGGCCAGGAGAACCTGCTGCCCACGGCGCGCAAACGCGGCTGGCGGTACGACGCCAGTTCGCCCGGCGGCCTCCAGGTCTGGCCCACCAAGAAGCAGGGCCTGTGGGACTTCCCGCTCCAGTCCATACCGTTC
>NZ_LGKG01000190.1 GCF_001294335.1 Streptomyces chattanoogensis | reverse complement strand
ACAGCCCCGCGCAGCGGCACCGCCCGCCGCAGGCGCAACGGCGAGAAACAACCGCGGCGCCGCAGACGACAACGTGGGGCCCAGGCAAAGCGCAGCGGACGGGCAACGGCGACAAACCCCCACGGCGGGAAAGCCGACAACGTACGGCCCAGGCAAAGCGCAGCGACGGGCCGCCAACGTACCGTTTAGAGGAAGCAGCGGCCTGACGGCGAAGGGGCGCCCGTGACCACACCACACCGGCCCACCGCCAGGATCTGGTACGCCGCGTACGGCTCGAACATGGATCCCGGACGGCTCGCCGCCTACCTGGAGGGCGGGCGGGCGCCGGGCGGGCGGCGCAGTCATCCGGGGTGCCGGGACCCCCGCCCGCCCGCGCGTTCCGCGCCGGTCAGGCTGCCGGGCCTGCTCTACTTCGCCACCGAATCCCAGGTGTGGACCGGCGGCAGGGCCTTTTACGACCCGGATGCCGAGGGGGAGCTTGTCGCGTACGCCTATCTTTTGACGGTGGGTCAGTTCTCGGACATCGCGGCCCAGGAGATGTACCGCGAGCCCGGCGAGGATCTCGATCTGACCGAAGTGCTGGGCCGGGGGCGGGCTCGTCTGGGGCCCGGCCGCTACGAGACGCTGGTGCGCGCCGGTCAGCTGGACGGCTTTCCCGTACTGACCTTCACGGCGCCCTGGCCCAGCGCCGGCGTCCCGCTCAACGCCCCGTCCGCCGCCTATCTCCGCCACATCGCGGCGGGCGTCGTCGCCGCCCACGGCTGGACCGCGCGGCAGGCGGCCGAGTATCTGGCGGGGTGCCCGGGGGTGGCGGGACGGTGGGCGGTCGCGGAGATCGAGGGCCTGGTCACCGAGGGCGGCCGGGAAGCTCCAGCAGATCCGGCAGATCCGCGAACGAGTCGATGACGTGATCGGGGGTTCCGTCGGCCGCGCGGTGCGTCTCGGAAAGGTACTTGCCGGTCTTGACGAGCACCCCGGTGATGCCGCTGCGCTGGGCCGCCAGAACATCGGATTCGATGTCGTCGCCCACCATCAGCGTTTCGTCCGGCGTGGCCCCGAGGTGCGCCAGGGCGGTGGCGAAGAACGCCTGGGCGGGCTTGCCGGTGACCTCCGCCTCGACGCGGGCGGCGCGCTCCAGCCCCAGGAGGAAGGCGCCGGTGTCGAGGTCGAGCCCCTGTGCCGTGCGCCAGTACAGATTGCGGTGCATGGCCACCAGCCGGGCGCCGCCCTGGAGGTGGCGGAAGGCGGCATTGAGGGTCTCGTAGCCGAACGCACTGCCCGCACCGCCGAAAACGACCACGTCCGGGGTCTCGTCCGCCCCCTCGTCCACGAGCGTCACGCCCTCGAGATCGTCTCCCACCTCACCGGAGTTGATCAGCAGGCAGCGGGCGCCCGGATGGTGCTCGCGCAGATAGCCGGCGGTGACCGAGGGTGCGGTGAGAATGTCGTCGGCGTCCACCGGGAACCCCGCGTCGGCCAGCCTCCCCGCGAGCACTGCGCGGGTCCGCGAGGTGGTGTTGGTGACCAGTGCCAGCGGCAGTCCGGCCGACCGCAGCCGTGCCATGGCCTCCACGGCACCGGGCAGCGGCTTCCAGGAGACGGTGAGCACGCCGTCGATGTCGATCAGGGCGGCCCTGATGCGCCCGCTTACACGCCCGCTTCGTTCCATACACCGACGGTAAACACGATCGCCCGGCGGCCGCCGGGCGCCCGGCTCCCAGGGCTGTCCCGACTTGCGAAACGCCCACGGATGGGGTTGGTTCGAAATAGGTGTGGACGTGGCTTCTGTCTCCCCTGGGTAGGGGGTGCACAACTGTGCTGTTCACCGATCGCACGGAAGCGGGGCACCGCCTTGCCGAAGCGCTGCGCCACCTCGCCGGGGAAGACCCCGTCGTCCTGGGACTGCCCCGCGGCGGAGTCCCGGTCGCCCACCAGGTGGCACAGGCCCTCGGCGCCCCCCTCGATGTGATCGTCGTCCGCAAGCTCGGCGTGCCGTACCACCGCGAGCTGGGTTTCGGCGCCATCGGCGAAGGCGGCGTACGGGTGATCAGCGAGGACATCGTCCGCCGCGGCCGGATCCGGCAGGCGGACCTCCAGGCCGTCGAGCGCACCGAGGAGGCCGAGCTGGTCCGGCAGGCACGCCGCTTCCGCGCCGGACGGCAGCGGCTGTCCCTCAAGGGCCGTACGGCGATCCTGGTGGACGACGGCATCGCGACCGGGGCCACCGCCGCGGCCGCCTGCGAAGTGGTACGGGCACAGGGCGCGGGCCGGGTGGTGCTGGCCGTCCCGGTGGCGCCGCCGGATGCCGCGGCCTGGCTGCGCACCAAGGCGGACGAGGTGGTGTGCCTGTCCACACCGGCGGCGTTCTCCGCGGTCGGCGAGTGGTACCAGGACTTCTCGCAGACCCCCGACGAGGAGGTCATCGCCCTGCTGACCGAGGCGGCGGCCCGCCCAGTGGCCGAGCGGCCCGCCGCGGCACACGGCGCCGGCGTCGAGGAGCCGGTGGAGGTCGACGCGGGCGGCGTACGGCTGGCCGGGGACCTCACCCTTCCGGAGGGCGCCGAGGCGGTGGTGATGTTCGCCCATGGCTCGGGGAGCAGCCGGCACAGTCCCCGTAACCGGAGCGTGGCCGGGGTGCTGAACCGGGCCGGTCTGGGCACCCTCCTCTTCGACCTGCTCACCCCGCCCGAAGAGGCCGACCGGGCGAATGTCTTCGACATCGAGACCCTGGCCGGGAGGCTGGCCGACGCCACCCGCTGGCTGCACAGCCGGGTGCCCATCCCGATCGGCTATTTCGGGGCCAGCACCGGAGCCGCGGCCGCGCTGCGGGCCGCCGCGGCCACCGACATCGACATCGGCGCCGTGGTCTCCCGCGGCGGGCGCCCTGACCTCGCCGGACCGCATCTCGGCGAGGTCAGGGCACCGACGCTGCTGATCGTGGGCGGCGCCGACCCGCTGGTCCTCGACCTCAACCGCCAGGCCCTGGAAGAGCTGCGCTGTGAGAACCAGCTCGAAGTCGTCCCCCATGCCACCCATCTCTTCGAGGAGCCGGGGACGCTGGACGCGGTGGCCGACCTGGCGCAGGACTGGTTCACCAGGCACCTGGCCCCGCAGACCGAGTAGGACCCGGCCGGCCGGGCGGTCACGCAGTGCCGGACACACACGCAGTGCCGGTCACATGGTGTCGGCCGTGCTGTGCAGGATGCGGGCCATGCCTGACGAATCGTCAGCAGTGGCGGGCCGTCAGATCCCGTCGCGCTTCGTGCAATTGGCGGAAACCGCGTTTGCGGGGATGCCGCCCAGGTGATCCCTGAAAAATCCGGAATCACCGTTCCATCCCCTTGAGGAGCACCCATGCACATCCGTGCCGCGATTGCCGCCGGCGTCCTGGCAGCCACCGTTGTCCTCGGCAGCGCCGCCAGCGCCCTGGCCTGCGACCTCGACAACGACCATCAGGAGCGCCAGGGCCACCACGACTGCAACATCAAGGGGTTCATGTACCAGGGCCAACTGGTCTGGCGCCAGGAATGTGACCGCGGGGACCGCCAGCAGGACGACCGCCGGTAGCCGGGCCGGAACGTCGGCGGGCCCGGCTCAGCCGCCCGGGAGCCGGAATTCGCACCACACCGCTTTGCCGCCGCCCGGGGTGCGGCGGGAGCCCCAGGACGAGGCGATGGTGGCGACGACGGAGATGCCGCGGCCCGTCTCGTCGGCGGGCCCGGCACGGCGGCGGCGGGGCAGGTGGTCGTCGCCGTCGGTGACCTCGATGATCAGGCGGCGGTCCGTACGGCGCAGGCGGAGGCGCATGGGGGGGGTGCCGTGCTGGAGGGAGTTGGCGACCAGTTCGCCGGCGGCCAGGACGCCGAGGTCGTAGAGCTCGGCCGGGAAGCGCCAGGAGGCCAGGACGCCGGAGGCGAAGGCGCGGGCGCGGGGGGCCGCTTCGGTGCCGCCGTGGAGTTCCAGGGCGGCGTTGCGGAACAGCTCCGCATCCGGCCCCGTGCGGGCGGGACGCTGGACGACCAGGACGGCGGCGTCGCCGTCGAGACCGGCGGTCACGCCCAGGGATCGCATCAGCCGGTCGCACATCACCTGCGGCGAACCGGAGGCGCCCGCGAGGGCGCGCTCCAGCTCGCGGATGCCGTCGTCGATGTCCTGGTCGCGGCGTTCGACGAGGCCGTCGGTGTAGAGGACGGCGCTGCAGCCGGGGCCGAGGGGGAAGGAGCCGGAGGTGTGCAGCCGGCCGCCGGTGCCCAGCGGCGGTGCCGCGGCGCGCACCCCACGCCCCATCACATCCCCGATGACCAGGGCCGTACGGCCCGCGCCGAGCGTGATGACGTCATACCAGTCACCGCCGACCGCCCCCTCCGCGTCGCCGGGCTGATACGTGGCGGCGACGCGGAGGTCGTCGGGCTGCTCCAGCTCCTGCGGCAGAAGGGAGCGCTGGAGGGCGACGGCCGCCGCGCGCTGACGGGCCTCGCCGGCGCGGAGGCGCTCGGCGGCCTCGACCTGGCCGGTGACATCCGCGCCGAAGACCAGCACGCCGTACTGCTCCACCGGCGTGCAGGTGAAGGTGTAGTAGGAGCTGCGGGCCGGGTCCCGCCCCGCGCCGCCCGGCAGGCGCCGCGCCTTCGCGGTACGGGCACGGCCGCTGCGCCACGCCTGGTCCATCAGCGGCAGCAGCCCCAGCGCGTCGAGCTCGGGCAGCGCGTCACGCGCCTTCTGCCCGGCCGGCCGCGCGCCGAAGAGTTCGGTGTAGGCGCCATTGACGTACGCCACCCGATGGTCGGGGCCGTGCACCACCGCCACCGGGCCGGGAATGAGGTCGAACATGGCCAGCTCGCCCGGCCCGAAGCCCTGGACATCGGCGACGCCGCCCTCGGCCCCGGCACCGGCCGCCGTATCGGCGGCGCCGACGTCCACCGCCGCAAGCCGGCGACGCAGCTGCCGCAGCGCGAGGTCGTCGTCGACGTATGTGCTCACCATCTGGCCGGCCTGCCGCTCGGCCTCGGCCAGCGACTCCCGCAGCTCCCGTTCCTCGGGCGCTGCGCCGGGCGTAACCGGGGCGCGGGACGTATCCGTTGTGCGGGACCCGTCCGGGGCACCGGCCGCAGCGGCTTCACCGGGGGCGGCCGTTCTCACCCTGCGCGGGGGTGAGGGGGCGCGCCATGCGCGGGCGGCGGGGTCGCTCATCACAGCCTCCCTCGATCGGCCTTGAGCGAACGACGCGCCTGACTGATGAGATTGCGCACCGTGACCTCCTCCACCGCCATGATCCGTGCGATCTCGGGATAGGAGAAGCCCCCGAGGAACCGAAGACCGACCGCATGCCGCTGTCTCAGGGGCAACGCCGCAACCTGACGCAGAGTTCCCTCGAACTTCTCCTTGATCACCACGAGGTCCTCCGTCAAGGGGGCGGGATCGATCCCGTCAAGGCCCTCGGCCGAGGCGTGGGCGGCGACTTCCTGGCGGCGCGCCACTACATGACGGATCGTCACCTGCCGTAGCCAGCCCCACCAGTTGCGTACGGGCGGCGCGTGCGGCGCCAGCATGCGCGTCAGCGCCTCTTCGAACGCCTGCTGCACACCGTCCCATGCGAGATGCGGATCCACCACCATCGCCGCGGCCAGCAGCCCGTCCTTGTGGGCCCGGAACAGCGCCTCGCACTCCGCCTCGGCCGCGGCCCGGTCAGGCGGCCTCACCACACCCACCGTGCTCGCCGGGCACCCGGCCGTCGGAGTCCCGGGCGCGGTGCCCGGCGGCCGGGGGAAGCCGCACCTCCCACTCCGTGGTGGCCCGCCCCTGCCGGTCGAGCGAGCGGTAGCGGATCGTGCCGCCCGGGCGCATGGCCCGGGCCGCGGCCACGAGCCCGCCCGTCCGGGCCCGCTCCCTGATGCGATAAGCCACCGCCGCGCATACGCCCATCACCCCCGCCGGTCCGCCGATGGCCACCACCATCCACTGCCACTCCGTCACCTTGCAGCCCTTTCCCGCGATTGCCTCGTCGCCGTCAGCCCTAAGAGCGATGGGGCGTCAAAAATGTCTAGGCGGAGAGGTCCAGGCGGAGAGGTCCACGCGGAAAGGTCCGGGCTGCACTGTCCGGGCGAAGGGGGGTGGGGTGAGGCGGCAGGGCGGATGGGCCGTTCCGGCTACCGGCTACTGCTGGAAGAGCTCCTTCAGCGAGTGTGTGGCCTCTTCGCTGTCCCGCATCGCCTCGACCACCGCTTGGTGGAAGCTGCGGCTCTCCTCTTCCGACGCACAGGGGACCGGGCTGCCGGCCATCGTGAACCAGTCCGTCGCCCCGGTGTACTGCACTGCCACATGAGCCTGGCCCTCCGTCCAGGTCGTATGCACGCTGAGGTCACCGTCGATCACACCGACCTCCTCGGTGCGCACCACACCGGGCCGCGCATAGATCCCGATCGTCGTCCAAGATGCCCAGGTCATGAGTCTCCCCCTCGGCGGCAGGGGGCACCGGCCGCCAGCAGCCGGTGCGGTGCTTCAAGTCTGACACCGGACGGGCGGCGGCGCAGCGTCACGACCCGGTGGTCCGGAACGCGGCCGTCCGCCCGGGCGCACCCCGGCCACCGTTACGCACAGTTACCCATGGTCACGCAGCGGGCGTCAGCCGCACCGGAAGGCCGGCCGGCCCCCGGGTGAACACGCCCGCTTCGGCGGGCGCCGTGCCGTCCGCGAATTCCATGCCGGGGAAGGCGTCCAGCAGCTGGTTCACGCCGACCTCCACCTCGGCCCTGGCCAGCAGTGCGCCCACGCAGAAGTGCCGCCCGAGCCCGAAGGCCACATGGTCGGCGGCGGCGCTGAAGGCCTGGGCCGCCGCGATCTCCGTACGGAAGATGTCGAACGCCTCGGGAGAGGCGTAGCGCCGCTCGTCGCGGTTGGCGGCGCCGATCAGACAGATGACCGTGGACCCGGCCGGGACGGTGCCGCCGCTGAGCGTGACGTCCGCGGCGGGCTGCCGCATGATCGTGTGGACCGGCGGGCTGTAGCGCAGGCTCTCGACGAAGGCCGGCAGGACGAGGCTGCGGTCGGCCCGTACGGCCGCGAGCTGGCCGGGATGGGTGAGCAGGTTGCGGAAGACGCTCGCCAGGGCCTTGTCCGTGGTCTCGCCGCCGGCCGAGAGCAGCAGGCTGACGAACGCGGTGATGTCCTGGTCGGTCATCCGGGTGCCGTCGATCTCGGCGGCGCACAGGGCGGACAGCAGATCGTCCCCGGGCGTGGCGCGCCGCTCCTGGATGACGGGGTGGAGATATGCGGTCAGCTCCCGGTTGACGCGCAGCCCGGCGGCCGCGACGGCGGGATCCTGCGCGATGTTGCCGAAGAACTCGACCACCACCTTGTACCAGGCGTGGAAGCGGTCGTGGTCGGCCCGGTCCAGGCCGAGCATGTCGACGATGACATTGATCGGGAAGCGGGTCGCGAAGCTCGCCACCAGGTCCGTTTCGCCGGCCTCGCGGAAGGCGTCGATCAGCTCCCGGGCATTGCGCTCGATCACCGGCAGGAACTTCTCGCGCAGGTCCCGGCCCCGGAAGGCGGGCGCCACCAGGGCGCGGCGCACCGCGTGTTCGCGCCCGCTCATCTGAGGCAGGGTCCGGCCGCCGTGTACGGGCTCGATCTGCCACGCGTAGTTGTCGCTGGTGAACACCGGGTCCCGGAAGGCCCGTTGGACGTCTTCGTACCGGGAGACCAGATAGCTCCCGGTGCGCGGGTCGCGGAGGAGCGGGTAGTGCTCCCGCAGGACGCGGTACGCGGAGTAGGGGTCCGCTTCGAATTCCGGGGAGAGGATGTCGGGCGGCTGCGGGATGGTGGTCACGGCGCGTCCTCGGCTTCCCTGAGCAGTGACGTGTTGGGGGCGCGGGCGGCGGCGCTATCACGGTGCCACTGGGCTTACGGTGCCGCTGGGGGACCTTCGACGCTAAGGCAGCACGGGCGGGCCGGTCCAGAGGGTCCCGGAGCGGTCTCGGCCAATCAATTCCCTTATGCAGTATGAGAGTTGGGGTAGCCTGAAGCGCGGTGTCCGCCTGCCCTCATGGGCCCCGCCGCGGCGTCCCGACCCCCCGCTCCCCGCCCGGAACCGCCCGCGCATGCCCCATGTGCCCGGAACGCACCTGGCCGGAAACCCCCTTACCGCCTTCCCTCCCCCCGCTTAACTTTGACTCCGTGACCAGATGTGAAATCTGGTCACGGAGTCGGGGGTGAGGACGAGAAACCCGGGAGAGACGCAGGCCGTGGATCAGACACAGCGCGGTGAACGCATCCTCGAGGTGGCCGGCGAGCTGCTGCTCGCCTGGGGCTACCGACGGGTGACCATCGACGAGATCGCCCGCCGGGCCAACATCGGCAAGGGCACGGTCTACCTCCACTGGAAGACCAAGGACGCCCTCCTCCTGGCCGTCGTGCTCAACGCCAAGGTGCAGAGCCTGCACCGCCAGTTGGGGCGGATGCGGGCCGATCCGCTGGAGGTCCTGCCGAGCCGCATGATGTGCGGGCTCTACGTCGACTACCTGGGCGACCCGGTGCTACGAGCCGTCCACACCGACGACTCCGACATCCTCGGCCGCCTCAACGAGACCGCCAAACAGGAGCTCGCGGAGCTGATGGTGCACGGCAACCGCGCCCTGTGCCGCCATCTCCAGGTGCTGCGCGAGCACGGCCTGGTGCGCGATGACGTCGATGTCGCCCATCAGCAGTACGCCATGCAGGCGGTGACCGCCGGTTTCGCCCTGACCGAAGTGCTTGACACCGGTACCCCGCTGCCCGCGGAGGTACGGACCGACATCCTGGCCCACACGCTCCGCGGCGTACTGGAAACCCCGGCCGCCGCGGACCCCGCCCCGGGCGCCCACCAGGCGCTCGCCGCCGCGACCGCCGCCGCCCCCGAGATCATCGCTCTCTACGAGCACCTGGCAGAGCTCAGCTCACGGGAAATGCGCCGGCAGCTGCGGGACTGAGACCGACTCCCGACCCGGAGGAGAAACCGTATGTCCGCATCACGCACGTCATCCACGTCATCGGCGTCGTCCACCGCATCCACGGCACCCGCATCCCCCGCAGTGCCCGCCAACCCCTTCGCCGCGCACGTCGGCAAGCACCCGGGCGAGCCGAACATCATGGAACCGGCCCTGATCAGCGACCCCGTCAAGGGCTACGGCGCCCTGCGCGAGCAGGGGCCGGTCGTCCGCGGCCGCTTCGTGGACGACTCGCCGGTGTGGTTCGTCACCCGCTTCGACGACGTACGCGCGGTCTTACGCGACCAGCGCTTCGTCAACAACCCGGCCCATTCCCGGGGCGGCACGGACGAGAACCCGCTGAGCCGCCTGCTGGACACCATGGGCCTCCCCCAGGAGTTCCGCCCCTACCTCCTCGGGTCGATCCTCAACAACGACGCACCCGACCACACCCGCCTCCGCCGCCTGGTGTCACGCGCCTTCACGGCGCGCAAGATCACCGACCTGCGCCCGCGCGTGGCACAGATCGCCGACGATCTGCTGGCCCGGCTCCCCGAGCACGCCGAGGACGGGGTCGTGGATCTCATCCAGCACTTCGCCTATCCCCTTCCCATCACCGTCATCTGCGAGCTGGTCGGCATTCCGGAAGCGGACCGCCCGCAATGGCGGGACTGGAGCGCCGACCTCGTATCGCTGGAGCCGGACGGCATCGGCCGAGCGCTGCCGGCCATCGTCGACCACGTCCACGAACTGATCCGGACGCGGCGCGGCGCACTGACGGACGATCTGCTCAGCGAGCTGATCCGGACGCACGATGACGACGGCGGCCGGCTCAGCGACGTCGAGATGGTCACCATGGTCCTCACCCTCGTCATAGCCGGCCACGAAACCACCGCGCACCTGATAGGCAACGGCACGGCCGCGCTGCTCACCCACCCGGCTCAGCTGGCGCTGCTGAAGTCGGACCCGGGTCTGCTCCCCCGTGCCGTCCATGAACTGATGCGCTGGTGCGGACCGGTCCAGGCGACCCAGCTGCGCTACGCCTCCGAGGACATCGACCTCGCCGGCACCCCCGTCCGCAAGGGCGAGGCCGTCCAGCTCAGCCTGGTCGCCGCCAATTTCGACCCCCGCCACTACGACGACCCCGAGCGCCTCGACCTCACCCGCCACCCGGCCGGCCAGGCCGAGAACCATGTCGGCTTCGGCCACGGAATGCACTACTGCCTGGGCGCCACCCTCGCCCGCCAGGAGGGCGAGGTCGCCCTCGGCAAACTGCTCGCGCACTATCCCGACGTCTCGCTGGCCGTCGAGGCCGACCGCCTGGAGCGCGCGCCGCTGCCCGGCACCTGGCGGCTCACCTCCTTGCCGCTGCGGCTGTGAAGGAGCTCCCGACGGCGGTCCGGACATGCGCCGGACCGCCGGTCGGCGGGCGCGTACGGATCCGTCGGCAGCACCTTGTCTGACAACACGTCGTGTGCGGCTCCGACGTCAGCTCCGCGCGCGCCTGCTTCCCACCGCCATCCCCTCCCGTTCCGCTCCTGCGTAGGCTGGACCGTTGCCAGCGGCAGTCCGACGGCAACCTCAGGAGATGGCAATGGCTGACAGACAACAGCAGCGACGCCCGGTCGTCGTGCTGTACGAGCGGATCGTGGAAGCGATCCATCAGGGCGTCTACCCGCCCGGATCGCAGCTTCCGACCGAACCCCGTCTCGCCGCCGACCTGGGCGTCAGCCGGCCCGCGCTGCGCGAGGCGCTGATCCTGCTCCAGGAGGACGGGGTCATCACGGTACGGCGCGGGGTGGGGCGTACCGTCAACCACCATCCCCCGCGGCGCGGGTTCGAGACCCTGAAGCCGATGGAGGAGCTGCTCGGCGCGGGGCAGGCGGTCCGTACCGTCCGGCTGGCGCAGACCACGGAGGAGCCGACCGACTTCTCCGCGCAGCATCTGCTGCTCCCGGCCCATGGCGAGGTCCGGTTCTGGGAGAGCATGATCGAGGTCAACGGCCTGCCGTCCTGTCTGGCGCACGAGTGGTCGGCCACCGACGAGACGCTCACCGGGCTCGGC
Organism: Streptomyces chattanoogensis; assembly: GCF_001294335.1. GTDB lineage: Bacteria > Actinomycetota > Actinomycetes > Streptomycetales > Streptomycetaceae > Streptomyces > Streptomyces chattanoogensis. The sequence goes on along the minus strand of NZ_LGKG01000190.1, from coordinate 18,410 downwards.
CTCGCGCCCGCCCAGGCGCTCGATGCGCCGCAGGACACACCCTCGACCATGCTCCGGCTGCTGCTGGAAGCGGGTCGCGGCATGCCTCTGAAAGGCTCCTCCACCGTGGTCGCCACCATGCTCGGCCGCCGCCGCGGGGAGCAGTTCGACCGGCCCGCGGACACCCCGGCCGTCCTGGTGACACAGGTCGTCCACGCCGGGCGGACGCCCGTTCTGGCGGCCAAGTACATGCTGCCCACGGGGGCGCCGGTGCTCCCCGTCTGGCAGGCGCGGTGACCGGACGGGCGCTGTGACGGCCCCCATTCCGGTTACCCGGGCCTGGAGCTACACTCCCACCCCATGCACTTGTCAGACAAGCCTTCCTCCGGCACCCTCGACCGGGAACAGATCCGCCAGGCGCCGAAGGTCCTGCTGCACGACCATCTGGACGGCGGTCTGCGCCCCGCCACCATCGTCGAACTCGCCCGTGACGCGGGCTACCAGGGCCTGCCCACCTCCGACCCCGCGCGGCTCGGCGCATGGTTCCGCGACGCCGCCGACTCCGGTTCGCTCGAGCGCTACCTGGAGACCTTCGCGCACACCTGCGCCGTGATGCAGACCCGCGAGGCCCTGCACCGGGTCGCGGCCGAGGCGGCTGAGGACCTGGCCGCCGACGGGGTCGTCTACGCCGAGATCCGGTACGCCCCCGAGCAGCACCTCGAGGGCGGCCTCGGCCTGGAACAGGTCATCGAGGCGGTCAACGACGGCTTCCGCGAGGGCGAGCGGCGCGCCGCGGCCGCCGGGCGCACGATCCGCGTCGGCACCCTGCTGACCGCCATGCGGCACGCCGACCGTTCCCGCGAGATCGCCGAACTGGCCGTCGCCTACCGCGATTCCGGAGTCGTCGGCTTCGACATCGCCGGCGCCGAGGCCGGCAACCCGCCCGGGCGCCATGCCGATGCCTTCGACCATCTGCGGGCGGCCGGCAGCCACGTCACCATCCACGCCGGCGAGGCCGTCGGCCTGCCCTCCATCCAGGAAGCGGTGCAGCGCTGCGGCGCCCACCGGCTCGGCCATGGCGTCCGGATCACCGAGGACATCACCGTCGCCGCCGACGGTTCGGTCACGCTCGGCCGGCTCGCCTCGTACATACGCGACCAGCGCATCGCCCTCGAGGTATGCCCCACGTCCAACCTCCAGACCGGCGCGGCCGCCTCGTACGCCGAGCACCCCATCGACCTGCTGCGCCGGCTGAAGTTCCGCGTCTGCGTCAACACCGACAACCGCCTGGTCAGCGGCACCACCATGACGCAGGAGTTCGGGCATCTGGCCGACACCTTCGGCTACGGCCTGGACGACATGGAGTGGTTCACCGTCAATGCGATGAAGTCCGCCTTCCTCCCGTTCGACGAGCGCCTCGCCCTGATCCACCAGGTCATCCGCCCCGGCTACGCGCAGCTGCGCACCCAGGGCCTCAGCCGGCTCCCGGCCGCATGGGCGGCGACGGGCACTGCTGCCACGGCGGCGGTTCCCGCGTAACAGCGGCGGACGGCTCCCGATGGCCGCCGCTGCTCGGCCGTGTACAGCCGAAGGGCCGCCGCCGTCCCGGCCGAGACGGCGGCGGCCCTTCGGCTGTACACGGCAGCCCCTGGGACGGCAGGGGCGTCAGCCCACCACACCCATGCTCAGCAGCCCGAACAGGAACACGCCGATGATGATCCGGTAGATGACGAAGGAGTTGAAGGAGTGCTTGGCCACGAACTTCAGCAGCCAGGCGATCGAGGCGTAGGCGACGCCGAAGGAGACGACCGTGCCGACGGCCAGCGGGGCGATGGCGGCGCCCGAGCCGACGGCGTCCTTCAGCTCGTAGATGCCCGCTCCCGTGAGGGCGGGGATGCCGAGGAAGAAGGACAGGCGGGTGGCCGCGACCCGCTCCAGGTCGAGGATGAGGGCGGTGGACATGGTCGCACCGGAGCGGGAGAAGCCGGGGAAGAGCAGGGCGAGGATCTGGGAGCAGCCGACCCACATGGCGTCCTTGAGGGAGGTGTCGTCCTCACCGCGCTTGTGGCGCCCCATCTGGTCCGCCGCCCACATCACGCCACTGCCGATGATCAGCGATCCGGCCACCACCCAGAGTGAGGCGAGCGGCCCCTCGATCAGGGGCTTGGCGGCCAGACCCACGACGACGATCGGGATGGTGGCGTAGATGACCCACCAGGCGAACTTGTAGTCGTGGTGGTAGCGCTCCTCGCGGTTGCGCAGACCCCGGAACCACGCGCCCACGATGCGCACGATGTCCTTGCCGAAGTAGACCAGCGCCGCGGCGATCGCGCCGACCTGGATGACGGCCGAGAAGCCCACGACGGACTTGTCGTCCACGGGGATCCCCATCAGGCCCTCGGTGATCTTGAGATGGCCGGTGGAGGAGACGGGGAGGAATTCCGTCACCCCCTCGACGGCACCGAGGACGATGGCCTGGCCGATATTGATCGCGCTCATGGAGTCCACTTCTGGGGAGGTCGGGGGCGGCTTCGGCGGGCACGCCGGGCGGGCCGATGATACGTGCGGCGATGCTACCGGGCGGCGAAGGTCTACAACACTGTAGACGAACCCACGGGACCTCCGGCCCGCGCCCCGGACGGATCCCAGGCGCTCACCCGGGCTGCAGGGCCTGCACTGCCTGCCGGGGCGGCAGCCCCGAGCGGGGTGCGGCGTTGAGGGTGAGGTGCTCGGCGGGCAGCCCGGCGAACTGCGGCCGGAGCTGGGAGAAGCGGGTACGGGTGAACAACCCCAGGTGGCGGTTGGCGTGCCGGGCCAGGTCCAGGACCTCGGACCAGGCCGTATAGCGGACCAGCAGCGCCAGCGGGGCACGCGGTACCGCGGGGACGGGCGCACCGTCCCACCGGGACGCGGTCAGGACCATGGGGTGCCAGAGCGCGTCCGGCCGGGGTGCGAACCGCTGCGGGTGGCCGAGCAGCGGACGGGCCCCGGCGGCGCGGGCGGCCTGCGCCCAGGCGGCGCCGCGCTCCGCGTTCACGACGGGGAGGGCGGTGCGGCTGGCCGGATGGGCGGCGAAGTGGAGTGCGGCCCGGGTGAAGGCGCGCTCGAAGGGCGACCAGGTGGTCTGGTGCACGGCGATGAGCGAGGTGGCCGCACAGGGCCGGCCCGCCCGTCCGAAGCAGGAGGGTACGGCCGCGCGGACCGCCGCCGGGACGGAGGCGTCGTGCCGTACGACCAGCAGGCCCGGACGCGCCAGGGTCTCGTCCTCCGGACGGGGCGTGGCCGGGCAGCACTGCGGGGCGCGCGCATCGGTGTGCTCGGCGAGCAGGGCGTGCAGGACCCACGTGGCGCTCCGGCTCTGCGGCAGCACGAACTGCCAGAGACCGTCCGGGAGTCCGGCGGCACGGGCGTGCTGCGCCATCCGCAGCGCAGCCACCGCCGTACGGGCGCTCAGCCGGGTGATGACCGCACTGCCGCACAGCAGGGCGGGCAGGGCCCCCTCCAGGAGGGACATCAGGGGCCGGGCGTCGTCCGTGCAGGACGTCACGACGGCGTGCCCCGGGGAGAAGCGTGCGCCGATGCGGCCGCTCAGATGGGGCCGGGGCAGCCGGTACCGGCGGAGGTGCGCGCGGGCGGCGGCTTCGCAGGCCGGGAAGTAGCGGTCGGCGGCGTGGAGCTCCGTGAGGGTGTCCATGGGGCCGAGGCCGCAGCCGTGCACCAGGGCGGGGTACAGCAGGGCCCGCTCCTCCCGGAACCGGGCCCGCAGCTCCCGGAACACCCCGATCCTCCTCGACAACGGGACGGTGTGCCACGGCTGTTGGGCCTCGCGCGCCCGCCCCACGGCCCGGTGGACGTCGGCGGGCACGGACGCCGGGATGGCGGCGAGCCGCCGCCCGGTGAAGGCGCTGGCCACCAGGGCGCAGCCGTCGTTTCCCGAGGCGACCAGGCCGAGCGCCGCCGGGTCGGGGAGATCCGCACACAGCTGCGCGGGAAGAGGGGCCGAGGGGGTTGAGGAGGAGGTCATGCTGCCTGTTCTGGTCATTTTCCGGACGGGGCCGTTGGCGGCGAGGAGGTTCACAGATGCCGTCGGTGTGTTAAGGGTGCCCGGCCCCTGGGGATCACAGCCCGGGGCACGAATTCACCCGCCCGGCCGCCGACCGGACAGGTGAGGTCCCGTCATCCCTGGTCATGGGCCTGCACCGGGCGTCCGGAGCGGGAGCGCCGCGCGGGGATGCCGTCGGGAGGGCGGACGCCGGGTCCGCCGGGGCGCCGGGGCGCGGGCGGTGGCCCGTCACCCGACCGGCCGCCCCGGATCGCCGTGCCCCCGCAGGGCTCCTAGCGTCATTCGACACGGCGTGTCGCCGCCTGCACACCGCCGCCGTACAGGAGTCGACGATCAGGCAGTCCGGCCAGCGAAGTCCGGCCGGCGGAGCCCGGTCAGAGAAGTCCGGTTCGCAGAAGTCCGGTCAGAGAGGGCCGATCTCGGGAGTCCGATCAAGGGAGTCCGATCATGCGTAGGCTCATCGCCGTGCCGACCGTGCTGCTCGCCCTCGCCGCCGCGGGATGCGGGAGCGGTGACGAGAGGGAAGAGCGGCCGACGGGCGGCGCCGCGCCGAGCGGCAGCAGCGGCGAGGGCACGGGCCCCGAGGCCGACCCCCCGTCGTCCGCCCCGACCGCCAACGTCCCGGGGCAGCCGGTGAGCTGCGGCGAGATCCCCGATGCGCTGGGCAAGGAAGGCGACGTCGCGCTGTTCGCGGACCCGGGCGCCCAGGGAACGGTGGGCTGCGAGGAGGCCCACGACGTGATGTCGGAGTTCTTCCTGCGCGCGCCGCAGGAAGAGGGCGAGCGGCCGGGGTCGCTGGCCGTACGCGGCTGGTTCTGCCGGTACGAGAGCGGGCCGACCGGCACCTGGATCAGCACCTGCAGCAAGGACGAGCTGGAGATGCACACGGAGGAGCCGGCCGGTCAGGACACCGCCCCCGATGAGCCGGGCGGCCCGGACGAGTCCCAGCTGCCGAGCCTCCCGGACGAGCCGGGCAATCCGATGGACGAGCCGTCCACGGAGGAGCTCTAGGACAGGCCCTGGGCCGCGTGGAGCAGCCCGGTCATGCCTCCTGGGGCCTGTCCGGCACCGGCAGCTCCTCCCCCATCCCCTGGAACCACGTCGGCGCGGACTCCATCGCGCGCTTGATGCGGATCAGGGCGTAGTCCTCGAGCGCCGGCAGGGCGTCCACGGCGAACCAGCCCACCTCCAGCGACTCGTCGTCGTTGACCTTCGCCTCGCCGCCGATCGCGCGGCAGCGCAGCGTGACGTCCATGAACTGGCACACATCACCGTTCGGGTACTGCACCGGCGGCCCGGACTCCACCAGGACGACGCGCTCGGGGACGACCCGTACCGCCGTCTCCTCGTAGACCTCGCGGACCGCGGTCTCGGCCGGCTGCTCGCCGGGCTCGGGGATGCCGCCGATCACCGTCCAGTGGCCGGTGTCCGCCCGCTTCCCCAGGAGGACCCGGCCGTCCTCGTCGAAGACGACCGCGGTGACACCGGGCAGCCAGAGGAGCTGGGTCCCGATGGAGGTGCGGAGGTCGCGGATGAAGTCGGGGGTTGCCATGTCTCGACCCTACGGGACGGGGGCGCGGCACCGGAGGCGCGGGCGCGCCAGGAACCGGGTGAACCGCCTGCTCAGGCGCCTGCCGGGGTGCCGTTGTGCAGCCCCAGGCGGCCGCGGATGCAGCGGACGGCGGACTCGGCGTCGTCGACGGTGACGGTGAAGGTGCGGCCGTCGCCGAGCCGTAGGACCAGACCCTCGCCGCGGCGTACGACGACGGCGGTGCCCTGTTCGGGGCGCCAGCGGTAGCCCCAGCCGCCCCAGTGGCGGGGTGTGACCCGGGGCGCGAATTCGGCGCCGACCACCAGGCTGAGGGGGATCCGGCGGCGCGGCACTCCTATGTGGCCGCACCGCACTTCCAGGTAGTCCGCGTCGACCCGTACCGCGACATGGACGAAGGCGAGCGTGCCGAACAGCACGAGCAGGCCGGCCGCGACACAGCCGACCACCGACATCACCAGGGGCGCCAGGCCCGAGTCCCAGGAGCTCTCGACGGCCAGCTCGATGCCCAGGGCCAGACAGCCGGCGCCCACGGCTGCCAGGAGCCACTGGACGCGGTTGGTGGCGCTGCCCTGCCAGACCTCGGGGATTTCCGCATGGGCACCGCTCGGGGGGCGGGCGCCGCTGTCGGCGCCGTCGCTCGCGGCGTCGTTGCCGGGGGCTGCTGCCCCCTCGTGGGGGTGGTCCCTCATGGGACGCAGCGTACGCGCCTTTGCACACTGCGGCAGGGCGCCGGACGCGCCGGTCCTCCCCGGGACTGCGGGGCGGCCGACGTCATGGCCGACGTCAGCGGCGCGCGGCCATCGCGGCTCCGTCGGCGCTCTCGGCGAGCAGCCGGCCCTCCGCGTACGCGAGGGCCGCGGCCGGGAGCGGGCCGGGGCGGCCGCTGAGGATCACCCGGAGGCCGCCGGTCGGGGCGGCCGCGGGCGCGGGTTCGGCGCCGATGCGGCGCAGCGCCTGGGCGGCGACGGCCTCGGCGGAGCCGTACAGGGCGAGGGCGGGGGCACCGGGCTGCTGGAGGGCGGCGCAGATGCGTTCGGCGACCAGCTCGTAGTGGGTGCAGCCCAGGACGACCGCGCGGATGTCGCGGGGGGTCAGGCGCGCGGCGGCCTCGATCGCGGCGTCGATCGCGGCGTCGTCCGCCTCCTGGACGGCGTCGGCCAGGCCGGGGCAGGGCACTCCGGTGACGGCCACGCCCTGGGCGAAGCGTTCGATGAGGTCGCGCTGGTAGGGGCTGCCGGTGGTGGCGGGGGTGGCCCAGATGGCGACCGGGCCGCCGCCGGCCGCGGCGGGCTTGACGGCCGGGACGGTGCCGATGACCGGGACGGCGGGTTCGAGCTCGGCGCGGAGGGCCGGGAGGGCGTGCACCGATGCCGTGTTGCAGGCGACGATCAGGGCGTCCGGGGCGTGCGCGGCGGCTGCGCGGGCGACCTCGAGCGCATGCGCGGTGACGTCGTCGGGGGTGCGCGGGCCCCAGGGCAGGCCGTCGGGGTCCGAGGAGAGGACGAGGTCTGCGTCCGGCCGCAGTCGGCGCACGGCGGCGGCCGTGGGGAGCAGCCCGTTACCGGAGTCCATGAGCGCGATCTTCACCCGGACACTTTACCGGGCCGGGTGCCCGACTTGTCATACCGGCCCGCGAGATACGGGCCACGCGGGCGGCCGGGCCGCGCGGGGTCCGGCCGGGCGGCTCGGTGGTGCGGCAGACTGCGGCCGTGGGAGCGATGGAGTGGATCGGCGCCGGGTCGCTGCTGGCCTGGGTCTGGCTGGTGCTGGGGCAGGGCTTCTTCTGGCGGACGGACGTCCGGCTGCCGGAGCGGCGGGATCCGGAACGCTGGCCGTCGGTGGCGGTGGTGGTCCCGGCGCGGGACGAGGCCGCGGTGCTGCCGGAGAGCCTGCCGTCGCTGCTCGCGCAGAAGTACCCGGGGCGCGCCGAGGTGTTTCTGGTCGACGACGGCAGTACGGACGGCACCGGGGCGCTGGCCCGGGAACTGGCCGCCGGGCGGGGCGGGCTGCCGCTGACCGTGTCCGTGCCCGGTGAGCCCGAGGCGGGCTGGACGGGCAAGCTCTGGGCCGTACGGCACGGTATGGCGCTGGCGCGGGAGCGCGTCGGCCCGGAGTACTTCCTCCTCACCGATGCGGATATCGCGCATGCGCCGGAGAGTCTGCGGGAGTTGGTGGCGGCGGCCCGTTCGGCGGACCTGGACCTGGTGTCGCAGATGGCGCGGCTGCGGGTGGCGACGTTCTGGGAGCGGCTGATCGTCCCGGCCTTCGTGTACTTCTTCGGGCAGCTTTATCCGTTCCGATGGGTCAACCGGCCCAGGGCGCGGACCGCTGCGGCGGCCGGCGGGTGTGTGCTGCTGCGGGCCGGGGCCGCGGAGCGGGCGGGCGTCCCGGAGGCGATCCGGTCTGCGGTGATCGACGATGTGGCGCTGGCGCGGGCGGTGAAGCGCGGCGGCGGCCGGGTCTGGCTGGGGCTGGCGGACCGGGTGGACAGCGTGCGGCCGTATCCCCGGGCGGCGGAGCTGTGGCGGATGGTCTCGCGCAGCGCGTATGCGCAGCTGCGGCACCGGCCGCCGCTTCTGCTGGGCACGGTCATGGGTCTGGCGCTGGTGTATCTCGCGCCGCCGGTGGTGCTGGCGGCCGGCCTGGCCGGTGGCGATCCGGTGGCCGCGGGGCTGGGCGGGGCGGCCTGGGCGCTGATGTGCGGGACGTATCTGCCGATGCTGCGCTACTACCGCCGGCCGCCGTGGACCGCGCCGCTGCTGCCCTTCACCGCGCTGCTCTACCTCCTGATGACGGTGGACTCGGCGGTGCAGCACTACCGGGGGCGCGGGGCGGCCTGGAAGGGGCGGACTTACGGGGCTCCGTGAGCCGCTCCCGGGTCACTTCCTGGCCGGGGACCAGTCCAGGCCCCACCCGTAGGCCTGGTCGACGGTGCGCTGCGGGCTGACGCCGGGGGCCGGGACGAGGTAGCGGGCCTCGCGCTGGACGACGAGCTCGCTGCCGGTGTGGGTGATCAGGGCCAGCGCGCAGACGGTGGAGGGCACCCGGCATTCGTCGAGCGTGAAGTCGACGGGGGCGCCGTGCTGCGGCTGGAGGGTGACGGTGGCGTGCAGGCCCTCGAAGCTGCGGGCGCCGGCGTAGACGGTGACGAAGATCAGGATGCGCTTGATGCGGTCCTGGTGGTCGAGGTTGACGGTCAGGTTCTCGCCGGCCGCGACGGCGCCGGTGCGGTCGTCGCCGTCGAGCTGGATGTAGGGCGGGGCGTGCAGGGCGCCGAAATTGCCGCCGAGGGGGTGCACCACGCCGGCCGAGCCGTCGGTGAGTTCGTACAGGGCGCACAGGTCGAGGTCGGAATTGACGCCACCGGTTGACCGGCGGGGCCGGGGCCGGGTGCGGTTCCTCGTCCACGCTGATGCCGAAGTCGGTGGCCAGGCCCGCGAGGCCGGTGTCGTAACCCTGCCCCACCGCGCGGAACTTCCACGCGCCCTGGCGGCGGTAGAGCTCGCCCAGCACGAAGGCGGTCTCGGTCGTGGCGTCCTGGCTGTCGAAGCGGGCGAGCTGGGCGCCGCTCGCCGCGTCCAGCACCCGGATGTGCAGCCCGGGGACCCGGCCGAAGGCGCCGCCGTCCGCGGAGGCGGCCAGCACCAGTGTGTCGACGGCCTCCTCGACGGCGCCGAGGTCGACCCGCAGGACGTCGGACATCCCACCGCCGGCCGGCCGCTTGCCCTCGTGGCGTACGGCGCCGGAGGCATGCGCGGGCTGGTTGTAGAAGACGAAGTCCGCGTCGTCGCGGACCCGTCCGGAGACCAGCAGCAGCGCGGAGGCGTCCACGTCCGGGGTGCCCGGGGGCGTCTGCCAGCCCAGCTCCACCCGGACCGCCGGGGCCGGGACCGGAACATTGCTGCCCTTGAGCATCGACATCGCCGCGCCTTCCTCTCGTCCGCCGGCTTCCCCGCCCCCCGACGGCGGCGGCACATCCAACCTACTGGGCCCGGACCTCCCCGAACGTCCCCCGTTCACGGGCCGGAAGCGAGGTCTTTACACGATTCCTACGGTCGATCGCGACCGATTTCCACAAGTTCGCTCGCATTGCGGACCGACGACCACTCAGAACACGTAAAACAACCCTCTTTCCAGGCTCCCCAATCGGCACATCGTGGGCTTAACTTATGAGGCATGACCTCCCCCCGCTCTACCTACGGCGGCGGCTACTACGCCTCGTCCTCCTTCCCGGACACCCCGATCTACGACAGCCTCGTGGCCGAACGCGGCACGCCGCAGATCGCCCCGATCCAGGTGAACCCCTCCCCTTACGACACGGGTTCGTCCTATTTGCCGGCACTCTCCTCGCGGCTGCCGGCGCTTCCGGCCGCGCCGTCCGCCCCTTCGCCGGCGCCGGGCTACCCGGGTGCCGCCGCCCAGCCGGTGGCCCCGCTCCAGCACGCCCCGGCGCCCTACATCCCGCAGCAGGCGGGCGCCCGTGGCGGATATCAGCCGCCGTACCCTCAGCAGCCCCAGCGGCCGTCTCCGGGCATGGGGACGGGGTACGAGGCGATGCGGCCGGCGGCTCCGGTCGCCCCGCGCCCGGCGCCGCCGCGCCCGGCAGCTCCGTACGACGACCCGTACGGCGGCCGTCAGTATCCCCGCGGGTACTGACGGCGCGCCCGGGGAGTCGAGGGCGGAGAGCTGCCGTTCGCAGAGCTGCCGAAGGAGTACTGAAGGGGCGCTGACCTGGCCACTCCGCCGATTGTCGGAGGCGGCTGGCACGATGGATCCATGACAGAGCCTGCGCTTCGAGCGATCCATCTGTACCCGGTCAAGTCCGTTGCGGGGTCCGGTCCCGGCGAGGCGGTCGTGGAGCCGTGGGGGCTCGCCGGGGACCGGCGCTGGATGGTGGTGGACGCCGGTCGCAAGCTGCTGACGCAACGCCCCCTGCCGAGGATGGCGTTGGCGCATGCCGAGGAGCTGGCGACCGGCGCGCTCAGGCTGACCGCGCCCGGGATGCCGCCGCTGACGGTCGAGGTGCCCGAGCCCGGTGAGACGATCCCGGTCGAGCATTTCCGGGACAAGATCGAAGCGGTGTCCGCGGGCGCGGCCGCGGCCGCGTGGTTCAGCGAATTTCTGGGCGTCCAGGCCGAATTGGTACATCTCGACGCCCCGGAGATGCGCCGCCCCGTCGACCCGGAGTACTCCGAGCCCGGCGACACGGTGACCTTCGCCGACGGCTACCCCCTGCTGCTGACGGCCACCGCCTCGCTGGCCGCCCTCAACTCCCTCATCGCGCAGGGCGGCCACGCCGACGAGGGCCCCCTGCCCATGAGCCGTTTCCGGCCCAATGTGGTCGTGGACGGCACCGCGCCGTGGGCGGAGGACGGCTGGCGCCGGGTGCGGATCGGCGAGGTGGTCTTCCAGGTGGCCAAACCCAGCGCACGCTGCGTGGTCACCACCACCGACCAGCAGACCGCCGAGCGCGGACGGGAGCCGCTGCGCACGCTCGGCCGGCACCGCCGCTTCGCCGGCGGGCTGATCTTCGGCCAGAATCTGATCCCTCGCGGGGCCGGCACGATCCGTATCGGCGACCCGTTCGAGATACTCGACTGACGGCCCGGCGCGGTCGCGCGGCGGGCGGGCGAGGTCACGGGCGGGGGGGAGACCGAGAGCTGCCGATGCCTGCGAGGGACACCACAAGCGGCCGCTTCCTGCCCGTCCGGCGTCTGCGGCCCGGGGACCACGCCTGTGTCGGCTACGGCGATGACGAGGTCCGCCGGGATGCCGTCACGGCCTTCGTGCGCCCGGGGCCGGCCCGAGGCGAGAGGGTCATGCTCCTGCCCTGCCCGGCCGTGCCCGAGGAGGATGTGCCGGCCAGGATCGACTTCCCGGGCCCCGGCACCGCTCCGGCGTGCGAGCGCGGCCAGTTGGTGCTCAGCGGTCTACGGGCGGTGCTCCGGCCGGACGCGGAGCTCTCCGCCGCACGGCAGCCGGGCCGGCCGCGCACGGAGACCGGCCGGGCGACGGCCGGGGGGATGCGGGTCTGCGGGCCTTCATCGGCAGGGGCCGGGCGGCCGCGCTCGGCACGGACCTCGCCGTGGTGACGCACCGCGAGACACATGCGGCGGCGCTCTTCGGCGGGCGTCAGCACACCGATACCTGCGCCGACGACCGCCGCCGCTTCGACCGCGCGCCGGCCGCCGCCACGGACACGGCGAACCAGGCCGCGTTCTCGAGGCCGCCGGAAACCGCACCGGCCCGTACGGCACCGGCCGGGGGGCCGACCGCCGGTCTGCGGCGGCGGCTCGCCGCCGCCGAGGTGCCGCGTCCGGCGGTGCGGGAGGCGACGAGCCCGTGACGAGCGGAGAAACGGCCGCTTCCGGAGAACCGGCCCCTTCCGGGGAGGCGGATGACACCGGCCGGCCGCTGCTGCAGCGCCGCTTCACCGCCCGACTGCTGCCCCGACTGCGGCTCCTGGTGGAGGAGTGCGCGGCCCGCGAGGGGCTGTGCGAGCCGCGGCGCGGTGAGTTCGTCCTGGCCGTGGACGAGATCGCGGGGAACGCCGTGGAGCATGCGGGCGGTTCGGGGCGGCTGGTGCTGCTGCGGGTGGGCGACGAGCTGGAGTGCCGGATCAGCGACGCCGGGCCCGGGTTCAGCGAGGCGGTGATACCCGAGCTGCTGCCGGGGCTCGACGGGGCGCCGAAGGGGCGGGGGCTGTGGCTGGCGCGGCTGGTGGCGGACCGGTTCGCGGTGGCCGCCGGAACTGCCGCGGCGGGGGCGGCAGATGCGGACAATGCGGGCGCCACGGTCACGGTGGCCGTACGGCTGCGCTGACCATCCGCCGGAAATCTCCCCGGATCCGCGCGTGACGTAGCTCTCTCTTCGTATAACTCTGGCATGGGCGGGGCCCGATGAGGTATTCACGGACACGGAGAGGGGGAGCGACGATGCGAGCGATCAGAGGCGTCTGGCACTGGCGGCACAATCCGCTGCGGCGTCCCACCGATCGGCTCGAGGCCTGGGTGTCGCTGGCCGCCGCTCTCCTGATCGCCGTCGGCGCCACGACGGCCGGCCGGCTCACCGGGCAGGCCGCCGACGATGCGCTCCTGGAAACCGTCCGCCTCCAGCATCAGCAGCGGCATCTGGTGTGGGCCACGGTCGACCGGCTGGTCTCCCGGGCCCCCCTCGACCCCGATCCGGAGACCTCCTCGCAGCGCGACGCCCACCGCCGGGTCCTCGCCCGCTGGACGGCCTGGGACCACAGCGAGCACCTCGGGCAGATCGCCACCCCGCGCCCCGTGGATCCCGGCGACCGGCTGCGGATCTGGACCGACGACCGCGGCCGGGTGGTGCCGCGGCCGATGGACACGAGCACGGCGCGCACGCATGCGGTGCTGGCCGGTCTGGGCAGTGCGGCGGCCGTCGGGGGGCTGGTCGAGAGCGGCCGCAGACTGGTCGTCTGGCGGCTGATGGTGCGCCGTTTCCGCCGCTGGGACCAGGAGTGGGAGCGCGCGGGACAGGACTGGGGACGGGCCGGCGCGGGCGGCTGATCCGCACGGCCGCACAAGGCGGCGGGTGAGGTGGCTGACCATGTCAACTGCCGCTCGCCGGGCGCGCTACGGTGGTGCAGCCAGCCTCTCGGCTGGGGCCTCGCAGACCCGAATGCGGACATCCGCGGACGGACTCTGCCTTGCCGACTACAGCCGCACGAAGTGGGGGCACGACAGCGCCATGGCACAGGGCTCGGTCCAGGTGACGCACTCCGGAACGTCGCGTTGGCGGCGCCGTACAGGGGAGTACAGCACGCTCGCCGCCGCCCTGGAGGCCGCCGGGGACGGCGATGTGCTCACTGTCCCGGCCGGGACGTACCGGGAGAATCTGGTGCTGGAGCGCGCGGTGACGCTGCGCGGCCCCGACGGTGCGCGCGGTTCGGTGCGGATCGCCCCGACCGATGGCGTGGCGGTCACCATACGTGCCTCGGCCACCGTCCACGATCTGCATGTGGAGGCGACCGATTCGGCCTCCCCCGCGCTCCTGGTGGAGGACGGCGCCCCGGAGCTGACCGGGCTGCGGGTGGTGACCCGGTCCGCGGCGGGCATCGAGGTGCGCGGCGGCGCCCGGCCGACGGTCCGCCGGTGCACGGTCGACAACGCGGGCGGCGTGGGCATCAGCGTGCTGGACGGCGCCGGCGGGGTCTTCGAGGAGTGCGAGGTGGTGGCCGCCGGGCAGGCCGGGGTCGCGGTGCGCGGCGGGGCCCATCCGCGGCTGGAGAACTGCCGGATCCATCATGCCTCCGGTGCCGGGCTGGCGGTGAACGGCGAGGGCAGCGCCGTCGAGGCGGTCGGCTGCGAGCTGTACGAGATCAAGGGCGCCGGCATCCAGGTGGCCGCGCGGGCCACCGGCCATCTGACCGACTGCACGGTGCACCGCACCTCCGCCGACGGCGTGACCCTGGACACCGACGCGGTCCTCACGCTCGCCGACTGCGATATCCACGACATCCCCGAGAACGCCATCGACCTGCGTTCCCGGTCGGTGCTGACGCTGACCCGCAGCACGGTGCGGCACTTCGGCCGCAACGGCCTGTCCGTATGGGACCCGGGCACCCGGGTGGACGCCAACCAGTGCGAGATCCACGACAGTACGGGTGACTACCCGGCGGTGTGGGTCAGCGACGGGGCGACGGCCGTGCTGGACTCCACGCGGGTGCACGACGTGCCCGATGCCCTCTTCGTCCTGGACCGGGGCTCCCGTGCCGACGTCGTGGACAGCGATATCTCCCAGGTCCGCAACACCGCGGTGTCGGTGAGCGACGGAGCCACCGTCCAGCTGGACGACTGCCGGATCCGGGAGGCGGCGACCGGCGCCTGGTTCCGCGATCACGGCAGCGGCGGCACGCTCGCCAACTGCACCATCGAGGGCGTCCAGACCGGCGTGATCGTCACCAAGGGCGCGGACCCCACCATCGAGGGCTGCACGGTCGGTTCGCCGGCCGAGGCCGGGTTCTATGTTTCGGCGGAGGGCCGCGGCACCTTCAACGGCTGCCGGGTGACCGGGAGTTCGGGCTTCGGCTTCCATGTGATCGACGGCTGCCGTACGACGCTGACGCGGTGCCGTACGGAGCGGTGTGCGCGCGGCGGCTACGAGTTCGCCGAGGGGCTCGGGGACGGCAGCGGCGGCGGGCCGACCGTCGAGGACTGCACCAGCGACGAGAGCCGGGCCGCACAGAAGCCGGGCGCGGGTGCGGTGCCGGCGCCCGCGGTGCAGCAGGCGACACAGACCGCCGGGCTGCTGGGCAACGTACCGGCGCAGAGCCCGCCGGCGGCCGCCCCGGCAGTCGTCGGGACGGCCGCGAGCAGCCGCCCCTCCGACGAGGTGCTGGGCGAACTGGACACCCTCGTGGGGCTGGACAGCGTCAAGCGCGAGGTACGCAGCCTGATCAACATGATCGAGGTGGGGCGCCGGCGGCAGGAGGCGGGCCTGAAGGCCGCCTCCGTGCGGCGTCATCTGGTCTTCACCGGCTCCCCCGGCACCGGCAAGACGACTGTGGCCCGGCTGTACGGCGAAATCCTGCACTCCCTGGGGGTGCTGGAGCACGGCCATCTGGTCGAGGTGTCCCGTGTGGACCTGGTGGGCGAGCACATCGGCTCGACCGCGATCCGTACCCAGGAGGCCTTCGACCGGGCGCGCGGCGGGGTGCTGTTCATCGACGAGGCGTACGCCCTCTCCCCCGAGGACTCCGGGCGGGACTTCGGCAAGGAGGCCATCGACACCCTGGTGAAGCTGATGGAGGACCACCGGGACGCGGTGGTGGTGATCGTGGCGGGCTACACCGCCGAGATGCAGCGCTTCCTGGCCGTCAACCCCGGTGTGGCATCGCGTTTCTCACGGACCATCACCTTCGGTGACTACGCGCCGGAGGAACTGCTGAGGATCGTCGAGCAGCAGGGAGAGGAGCATGAGTACCGCCTCGCCGACGGCGCCGGCGAGGCGCTGCTCAAGTACTTCACGGCGCTGCCCAAGGGGCCTTCCTTCGGCAACGGCCGTACCGCCCGGCAGACGTTCGAGGCGATGGTCGAGCGGCACGCGGGCCGGGTCGCGCAGCTGGCCGAGCCGAGCACCGATGACCTCACGCTGCTCTACGCGGAGGATCTGCCGGAGCTGCCCTGAGGCGGCCGCGGCCGCTGGAGCGGCAGCCCCGGGCCGAGCCGGGCGACGAGTTCGGCCCGTACGGCGCCGAAGGCCGGGTCGGCCTGGTAGTCGCCGTGGCCCAGAATCTGGGCGGGCAGTGGGTTCTGCAGCGTACGGCCGAAGGCTAGGGGGTCGCGCAGCGGTCCCTGGTCGACGGAGCGGCCGTCGTCGGTGGGGAGCCGGATCGGTCCGCCGATGGGGTCGGTGAAGCGCCACAGGTTGCGCCAGTCGTCCATCTCGCGGTGCAGGCCGGCGAGGACGGCCGGGCCGAAGTACGCCGGGAACCAGCGTCCGTAGAGCCGCTCCAGCGGGCTGCCGTACGTCAGGAGCGCCACCCGGCTGCGGGTGACCAGGTCCAGCTGCCAGACGGCGGCCGCGGCCAGCACGCTTCCCTGGGAGTGGCCCGAGATCACCAGGCGGCCGTCGAAGCGCTCGGTCCAGGTGGCCATCCGCCAGGTGAGGTCGGGGACGGCGCGCTCGGCGTAACAGGGCGGCGCGAAGGGGTGCGCGGCGCGGGGCCAGAACGTGCCGACGTCCCAGAGGATGCCGATGGTGCGGCGGGCGGAGTGGTCGCGGTAGGCGCGGCGGCCCATGGTGAGCAGGAGTATGACGCCGGCGCTCATCAGCCAGGAGCCGAGGGATTCCGCGGTTTCGGCGGCGGCGTGGACAACGGGCGGTGCGCCTTCGGTGGCGCGGCCGGGCGCCAGGTCGGTCAGCCAGGCCCCGGCCACCGCGCCGGCGCCCAGGACGAGGGTGACGACGGCGACGGCCGCCACCAGGACGGGCGCGGCATCGGTCAGTCCGGCGCGGGCGATGGTGCCCGCGATCCGCTGCGTACGGCGGGCGTCGGGCCGCTCCCGGGGGTCGTAGAGGCCGGGAACGTTCTTGGCGACCTGGCGGCGGACGATCAGCACCCGGACGGCGGCGAGCACCGCCACGGCTGCGACCACGACGAGCAGGACCGGGATGACGGAGGCCTGCCAGGACAGCAGTACCGGCGGGCCGGGGACGGGGGCGTGTGCCTGGCCGGGGGTGGCACCGCCGTCCATCCAGTCGGCGAACCGCTGCGCCACTCCCCCGGACAGCACTCCGCCGACGGCGCAGGCCAGCAGGGCGACGGCGGGCCCGCCCATCCCGTTCAGGGCGCTGCGGGCCTCCCCCCGGGCGGCGCGCTGGAGGAACCAGGCGCACACCGCCAGGGCGAGCACCACCACGCTCTGGAAGACGGCGATGGCCCCGAAGGCTGCGGCGCCCGGCAGCGGGCCGTAGCTGTAGGCGCCGGGGCGCGCCCAGGCGGCGTGGACGGCGACGGTCGCCAGGAGTCCGAGGGAGGCGTAGGGCAGCGCCCGGACCACAAGACGGTCGGACTGGTCGTCGGGCGCGGCCTCACTGCGGGCGGTACGCCAGACGATCACCAGCGTGACGACGGCGAGCAGGACGACCAGCGCGGTGAGCACCTGCCCGCTGACACCGAGAAAGGCGTCTCCTCTTTTGCGGTCGAGCTTCGCGGTGGCGAAACGCAGGGCGGCGGCGATGGTGAGCACGCCCGCCGTGGCGTGCGCGGCGCGCAGCCGGGCGACGAGCCGCCGGCCGTACCAGAAGCCGTGCAGTCCGAGCACGGTGCGCTGGTGGGCGGGGGTGTCGCGGGAGGTGCCGGGGTCGCGCGGCGGCGGGGAGGCGGATTCGTACGCGCTCCAGGTGCGGTGCGAGAGCCACCACAGGAAGCCGATGACGAGCAGCGGCAGCACGGAGGCGAGGGCGAGCCGGCGGCCGGGGGCGCTCCACCAGCCGGAGTTGGCCGGGCTCAGGAAACCCAGCCAGGACTTGCCGTCGGCGCAGACGGCGGTGCCGGCGCACTGCCAGGCGGTGAGGTCGAGCGCGACCTCGCAGGCCGCGGCGGCCAGCAGGACGGTCAGGGTGAGCGCCAGGATGCGTACGAGGACGTCGTAGATCCGCTGCGCCTTGTGCTCAGGTGGGGCCGCGGGGCGCATCCAGTGGGCGAGGTTGGCCACCATGAACGGGACCAGGATCAGCCAGAGGGCGCGGGCGCTGTTGCCGGAGGTGAGATTGGACCAGCAGTACGCCTCCCGCACCGGCTCGCCCCGATAGGCGTCGGGGCGGGCTTCGGCGTCCGCGTCCTCGGTGCGGCGGTAGCAGGCGGCGGTGTCGTCGCCGGTGATGCGCCGGACGCGCGGGTCGCCGAGCATCTCCTCGGGCGTGGTGCCGCCGACGCCGTGCACCAGCAGTTCCAGGGCGAGTTGCGGTTCGCCGGGCGGCAGCACACCGAGAGGTGGACCGACTTCCTTGGTTTCCTTGGCATTTGTGCGGGTGGGCGGTGTCGTGTCCGGGTCCGCGGTCTCCACTGATGTTCCCCCGTTGTCAGATGGTGCCGTGTCGTGCGATGCCTTCAGGATTCTCCTTTTCCGGCGGGAGCGCATCTATCGACGCCGGGCTGTGGATAAGTGGTGACGACCGGGCGGTGGACGGTGGTTGTCCGGACGCGGCCGGGGGTTGTCGGGGAGGGTGCGGGTGGGGCGGATAGATGCGGGAGGGGAGGTTGGGGAAGGTGGGATGGGCGGGATGAGTAGGACGCGTTGGATGAGTGGGGTGGGTTGGGGCTGGGGGACGGGTTGGGGC
>NZ_LGKG01000189.1 GCF_001294335.1 Streptomyces chattanoogensis | reverse complement strand
GACCCCCCCCCCCCCGCCCCTCCCCCGTAGGGGGAGGGGGAGCGCCGCGGGGCCACCGCAACAGCCCCGCGGAGCCACCGCAAGGGCCACTGCGGAGCCACCGCCGGGCCACTGCGGGGCCACCGCAAGGGCCCCTGCGCACCACTGCAGGGCCCCTGCGGCACCACCGCAGGACCACCGCGGAACCACCACAAACCAAGACGGCGGCCCAACCCCACCTGGAGGTCAGTGAATTGAGCGCCCGACGAGACAGTCACCGCCGAGCGAACCGAAGCGGCTCGAGCCACCGCCACGTCAACAAACGGACCGGCGCCATCGCGGGCGCCTCCGCCGTCGCCATCGCAGGGGCGGCGATCCTGCTCCCCAACGCCCATGCCAGCACCGACAAGCCGCCCGCCCCGATGACCTTCTCCGCGCCGTCGGCCGCCCGGCTCGCGACGTCCCTGAAGGCGGACCTCGGGGACAAGTCGGCCGGCTGGTACCTGGACGGCGCGACCGGCCATCTGGTGATGAACGTGCTGGACAAGGAGGACGCCGAGCGCGTCGCGGCCAAGGGCGCGGTCGCCAGGGTCGTACGCAACAGCATGACGGCGCTGAAGGCGGGGACGCAGTCGCTGCGCGAGAACGCGTCGGTCCCCGGCACGGCCTGGTCGATCGATCCGAAGACGAACAGAATCGTGGTGCTCGCCGACCGGACGGTCACCGGGCAGAAGATGGCCACCTTGAACAAGGCCACCAAGGGCATGGGCGGCATGGTCACCGTCAAGCGGTCGGCGGGCGAATTCCAGCGGTTCGACGGCGGGGACATCGGGGACACCGGGGACGCCGGGGACGCCGGGGCCGGGCAGCAACAGGGAGGCGACGGGCAGCAAGGGGCGGGCGGGATGGCAGGTGACGACGGCTCCGGAGGGGCCGGAGCGGCCGGCGGCGACAGCGGGGCCGACGGCGGTAACGGCATCGGCGGCGGCAACGGAATCGGTGGCGGCAACGGCGCCGGCGGCGATGCGGGAGCCGGCGGGGCCGACGGCGGCAACGGAGCCGGCGGGGCCGGCGACGGCGCGGCCTCGGGCCCCGTAGGCGGCAGCGCCATCTTCGGCGGCAACGCCCGCTGTTCCCTGGGCTTCAACGTGACCGTGCAGGGCGCGCCGGCCTTCCTCACCGCCGGCCACTGCGGCAACGACTCCAAGACGTGGAGCGCCGACCAGGGCGGCAGCCAGCCGCTGGGCACCGTGAAGGACTCCCAGTTCCCCAAGAACGACTTCGCGCTGGTCACCTACGACGATGCGGGTGCGCAGCCGCAGAGCGCGGTCGATCTCGGGAACGGCAAGACGCAGCCGATCACCAAGGCCGCGGAGGCCGCTGTGGGGATGAAGGTGCAGCGCTCGGGCAGCACCACCGGGGTCCACGACGGGACCGTCACCGGCCTCGACGCCACCGTGAACTACGGCAACGGGGACATCGTCAACGGCCTGATACAGACGGATGTGTGCGCCGAGCCGGGCGACAGCGGCGGTTCGATGTTCTCCGGTGACTCGGCCGTCGGCCTGACGTCGGGCGGCAGCGGCGACTGCACCCAGGGCGGTGAGACGTTCTTCCAGCCGGTCACCGCCGCGCTCCAGGCGACCGGCGCGGAAATCGGCGCCGGGAACTGACGGCAGAGAAGCCACGGCTCGCGGCATCAAGGGCCCCGCACCGTCCGTCCACGGTGCGGGGCCCCGGCGTCTCTCCACGCCGGGGCCCCCGGGGCCAGCGCCTCAGTGCGCGATGTTGTCGATCAGCTCCCGCGCCCCCTGCCGCAGCAGCGCCACCGCCACCGACGTGCCGAGGGTTTCGGGGTCGAGCGGCCCGGCCCACTCGTGGGCGTTGAGGACCGTCTTGCCGTCGGGGGTGAACACACAGGCCCGCAGGGCTAGTTCACCCCGGCGGTCGGTCTTCGCATACCCCGCGATCGGGCTGTTGCAGTGGCCCTGCAGAACGTGCAGCAGCATGCGTTCGGCGGTGGTCTCGCGGAACGTCGCGGGGTCGCCGAGGCCGCTGACGGCGTCGATGGTGGCGGTGTCGTCCTCGCGGCACTGAAGGGCCAGCACGCCCGCGCCGATGGGCGGGCACATCTCGTCCACGGACAGGATCTGGGTGATCACGTCCGTACGCCCGATGCGCTCCAGTCCGGAGACCGCCAGCAGCAGCGCATCCGCCTCGCCGGCGGCCAGCTTCTCCATCCGGCGGTTGGCGTTGCCGCGCATCGGGACACACGTCAGATGCGGGTGGGAGGCGGCCAGCTGCGCGATGCGCCGTACGGACGAGGTGCCGATGCGGGTGCCGGCGGGGAGTTCGTCGAGGGTGCGGCCGCCGGGGTGGATCAGCGCGTCGCGGACGTCGTCGCGCTTGAGGAACGCCGCGAAGACCGTACCGGCGGGCAGCGGCCGGTCCCCGGGGATGTCCTTGACGCAGTGCACCGCGAGGTCCGCCTCGCCGGCGAGGAGAGCGGCGTCGACCTCCTTGGTGAACGCGCCCTTCCCCTCGACCTGGGACAGGGCGCCCATCCACCGGTCACCGGTGGTCTTGACCGGGACGACCTCGGTGGCGATGCCGGGGTGCAGCGTGCGCAGTTCGGCGCGGACGCGCTCCACCTGGGCCAGGGCCATGGGCGAGTCGCGGGAGACGATACGGATCAGCTCTGGGGCGGACATGACGCCACGATAGACCTTCGGGCGCAGGGATCTCCGGTGGGCCCGCGGGCATGGCACAGAGCCTTCCGGCGGCCGCCGACGCGGTGTCAGAATGTCCGCCCTATTCCCGACACTTTCGGGGCATCCATGGCGTCGAACGAACTCGATTCCTCTATACCGGTGTTCCGCGGAGCCGGGCATCTGCTGCGTCTGATCGCCGACCTGGTCCGCAGGCCGCGGCGCCGCGAGTGTCCCGAACCGGTACGGCACCGGGGCGTGGCGCAGGGGCGGGAGGGGCTTCCCGTGGTGTGCCTGGTCAGCGGCGGCGACCACACCCAACTCGCCAAGGGCATCAGCTACTTCCTCAGTCACGCCGATCCGCGCCGGGTGCCCCATGTGCTGCACGATCTGGCGGATGGGGCGGCGCCCTCGGACCCGGAGTCCGTCGAGGCGGTGCGGTCCACGCTGGAGCATCTGGCGCGGGGCTTCGCCCGCAGTGTCAACGGCAGCGACGGGCGGGTCCGCTTCCGGCGGTTCGGCCTGGTCAACTGGCTGATGCAGACCGGGGCGGGCGGCGGGCGGGACGACACCGGCGGGCTGGAGGGCACGGACCACACCCTGCTGCGGGGGCTGCGCGAACGGGAGTTCCGGCGCCGGCGGCTGTTCGGGGTGCTGCGGTCCCCGGAGACCGAGCTGGCGGTGGACGGCACGGTGCCGTGGTGGGTGTGGCTGTTCGCGGTGCATGTCTTTCCGCTGGCGTGGTTCCGGCTGCGCCGGGGGCTGGGCTGCGAGTACCGGTGGCTGCTCAACCAGCCCTATCTGGCGCCGCGCGATCCGGGCACCTTCATCGGCTTCGCCGAGCGGCTGACCGCGCCGCACCATCAGGTGGAGGACCCCCAGCAGGTGCGCAAGCTGATGGTCAACGCCTTCCTGGAGGATCTGCGGGTCGCGTTCCGCCGTCGCATCTGGCGGCCGCGGACGGCCCGGCGTACGGCGTACTGTGTGGCGCTGCTCGACGGCACGGCCGACGGGAACTGCGGCTATGCGCTGATGCAGGCGGTCATCGACGTACGCAACGAGACCGGCGCCTTCGATCCGCTGCTGGTCGTCGGCTGCGGTGCCGAGCCGCCCGCGGCCGGGTCGCAGATCCGTGCGGACTGGGGCCACAGTTCGCTGTGGGAGCTGACCGAGCGGCTGTACGGCGGCTGGCGGGACACCTTTTTGCACACCGGCCGGGCCCGCAACCGGGCGCCCTGGTATCTGCCGGTCACCGTCCCGGAGCTGATGCCGCCGTCGGAGGAGAGTTACGAGCTGACGCGGCGGCTGGAGGTCGGCCAGGACGCCCGGCTGCGGATCCCCGAACCGCCGCTGTGGGCGCGCCGGGCGGTGTCCTTGGCCGTGGCGGGCTGTGTGACCGCCGGGCTGCTGGGGGCGGGCGCTCTGGTGCTGCGCGGCGAGAGCGCGTACCGGCGGGCGCACTGCGGGCTGAGCAGGTTCGCGGACGATGCGGGGACCCTGCGTACGGTGGAGACCGGGGAGTGCATCGGGGTGTCGCGGCACGGTTTCACGTTCCACTCCCCCGATGCGGCGCTCAACGAGACCCTCGCGAAGATCTCCGAGCAGAACGGCCGCGCCGATGCGGCGCACCGGGCGGCGCCGGAGCGTCCGTTCGTCACGCTGGTCCATCTGTCCGCGCTGCTGAGCAGTACGGGCAGGAGCAGCGGCCAGCTCGCCTACGGGCGCGAGGCGTTGCAGGGTGCGGCGAGCGCCCAGGCCCGGCAGCTGCGCAGCACCGGCAGTGCGGAGCCGATCGTGCGGATCTTCCCCGCCAACGCCGGGTCCGGGATGCGGTTCGGGACCCGGGTGGTGGAGATGCTGGAGGAGCTCAGGCGGCAGGATCCCTCGATCGTCGGGGTGACCGGGCTGGACCAGAGCCGGGAGGCGACCAACCGGACGATACGGAAGCTGACCGAGGTGGGGCTGCCGATGGTGGCCACCACCTTGTCCGCGGATTCGCTGGTGCGGCAGTCGCCGATGTATTTCCAGGTGTCGCCGCAGAACTCCCGGGAGGCCGAGGTGGCGGCCGCGTATGCCGCCCATCTCGTCCGGACCACCGGCAGGATCGGGAAGAAGCAGGTCCGGGTGATCGGCTCGGCCGACCCGACCGACACCTACAGCAAGACCCTGTCCGGCGATGTCGTCACGCGGTTCCGGGCGCGCGGGTTCACGGTCGAGCGAGTCTCCTACACGCCGCCCCCGGCGCCGGGCGGGGAACCGGTCTCGGATGCGCCCGGTGCGGGGGCGGTGGGCCGGCGGACCTGTGCGTACCCGGGCCTGGTGTTCTTCGCCGGGCGGTCGGAGGACTTCGAGACGCTGCTCGGCGGGATCAACGAGTCGTGCAATTCGTCGCCGCCCGCGCTCATCGGCGGCGACGATGTGGCCCGGCTGGCCGCCGACGAGGAACGCCGCACGCACTATCCGGGTATCCCGTACGACTTCCTGGACTTCACCCTCGGCTCGGCCCGCTGCGACGGGACCAGTGAGCTGTACGCGGAGATGAGCCGGCTGTTTCCCGCGGAGTGCGCGAAGGTGCCCAGTTCCTCGCTCGACGGGCATGCGGCGCTCGGCTTCGACGCGGTCAAGCTCTACATCAACGCCGTCAAGCAGCTGCGGGAGGACGCCGCGGGGATGCCGCTGACGCCGCCCGCCGTCTGGCATGCGATCAGCGGGGTGCACGGGGACGAGGCGCTGGACGGCGAGAGCGGGATCATCGGCTTCGGCGGCGATGTGGACCGCCAGGTGCCGCTGGACAAGCTGCTGTCGGTGCAGCACATCGACGAGGCGGGCCGGCCCGCGCAGGCCGGTTTCTGCGGACGGGTCGGGGGGCGCCGGCAGTCGGCGTGGTGTCCGCGGTGGGAGCCGGAGGTCACGGCGCCGAGACGGTGAACAGACCGCCGTCGGGGTCGCGTATGACGGACTGGACGCCGGTGCCCTCCGGGCTCGGGCTGATGGGGGTGACGGTGCCGCCCGCGGCGACCGCGGCGGCCGTCACCGCCTCGATGTCACGGACCGGGAAGTAGACGTGCCAGCGGGGCCGTACCCGGGGGTCCGGGGCGGCCTCGACGGCGCCGCCGCGCAGCGCGGCGACCATGTGGGTGCCGTCGCTGATGATCACCTGGTCGTGTTCGTAGGTCACCTCGCAGCCGCCCGGTTCGCCGGAGGCCCAGCCGAAGACCTCCGCGTAGAAGATGGCGGCGTCGAAGGCGTCGCGGGTGCGCAGTTCCAGGCAGGCGGGGGCGCTGCCGTGGCCGACCGACCAGGCCATGGTCTGGCCTTCCCAGAAGCCGAAGGTGGCGCCGTCGCGGTCCGCGGCGAGGGCGGCGCGTCCGGGGCCGAGTTTGAGCGGGCCGACGGCGACCGTCGCGCCGCGCTCGCGGATGCGGGCCGCGGTGTCGTCGGCGTCCTCGACGGCGAAGTAGGAGGTCCAGGCGACCGCGACCTGGAAGTTCTGCGCCAGCGCGCCGATACCGGCGACCGGCTCGCCGTCCAGCAGGGCGATGGAGAACTCCTCGCCCAGGCTGGCCGGACGGAAGGTCCAGCCGAGGACCGCCGAGTAGAAGGCCTGCGCGGCCCCGAGGTCGCGGGCCATCAGGCTGACCCAGCACGGGGCACCGCGTACGGGCACGCTGGGGGCTCGGCGGGACAGGGTTTGGGGGGACATGAAAATCTGCCTCCTGGTACGCACCGGCCTTTTCCACTGTGCCAGCGACCCGCAGCTCGGGCGACCCCGGCGCCCCGCGACATGGCGGGCCGGGTTGTACCGCTCTTGATCAGGATCGATGCTGTAGGTACTGAACCGGGCTGGGCTGATGCCATGAACGCATGGAATGCGGTGGAGAGCGCCGACTTCCGTGGTCCCCTCGACGTCACCAGGGCGGCCACAGCGGTGCTGGACGCCCGCGACCGGGTCATCGGATGGAGCCCGGCGGCCGAGCGGCTGCTGGGATACCGGGCGGACCAGATCCTCGGGCGCCCCCTGGAGACCCTGCTGCCGCCCACGGGGGGCGCCGGTGCCGGGGCGTTGCCGCTGGCGCAGATGCTGGGCAGCGTGTCCCGTACGGCGCGGCACCGCGACGGGCGGCTGCTGTCGGTGGCGACCTCGGTGTGCCCGTTGGCCGACACCGGCGAGGGTGCCGGCGGTGCGCCCGCCCGGGTCCTGGTGGCGGCCGAGCTGGAAGGGCTGCGGGCGTGGGAGTCGCAGCAGGCCATGCTGCACGGGCTGGCCACCCAGTCGCCGCTGGGCCTGGCCATCTACGACACCGATCTGCGGCTGACCTGGTTCAATGCCACGTACGGGCGGGAGATCGGGCTGCCGCTGCGGGATTTCCTCGGCAAGACGGCCGATGAGCTCTACCCGCGGGGCGAGTTCGTCACGGAGGGGTATCCGGGCACCACCCATGCGGTGATGGGGCGTGTCCTGGACACCGGCGAGCCGATCATCGATGTGCATTTCGTCGGGCAGCTGCCCACCGACCCCGGGGTCGACCATGTGTGGTCGTGCTCCTACTACCGGCTGCAGGACGCCGACGGCCGGTTGCTGGGCGTGTGTGAGGACGCCTTCGACATCACCGAGCGCTATCAGGCACAGCGGCGGCTGAATCTCCTGGTGGACGCCGGCGGCCGGATCGGCACCACGCTCGACATGGCGGTCACGGCCCGGGAGATCGCCGAGGTGGCGGTGCCGAAGTTCGCCGCGTCCGTCACCGTCGACCTGGTGCAGGAGGTGCTGGAGGGCGAGGAGCCGGCGCACGGCGTCGGGCTGCCGGCTCTGGTACGGGTGGCGGCGCGGTCGGACGGGGAGACGACGGGCGGGACGTCCGGCGCGGTGCCCGGCGGCACGCACCGCGTCGTGTACCCGCCGGGCTCGCCGCAGTACCGCAGCCTGTCCTCGGGCGGGATGGTGCTGGTGGAGAGCACCATGGTCGTCCCGCTGCGGGCCGGCGGCCGGCCGCTGGGGCTGGTGACGTTCGTCCGTGGCGAGCACCCGTCCGTCTTCGACCGCGGTGAGATCGAGCTGGCCGACGAGCTGGTCACCCGTACCGCGGTGTGGCTCGACAACGCCCGGCGCTACGCCCGCGAGCACTCCGCCGCCCTCACCCTGCAGCGCAATCTGCTGCCGCAGCGGCTGGCCCCGCAGTCCGCGGTCGATCTGGCGTACCGCTATCTGCCCAGCGACAACCAGGGCGGGGTGGGCGGCGACTGGTTCGATGTCATCGGGCTGTCGGGGACCCGGGTCGGGCTGGTGGTCGGGGACGTGGTGGGCCACGGGCTGCAGGCGGCGGCCACGATGGGACGGATGCGGACGACGGTACGGGCGCTGGCACAGCTGGACCTGTCCCCCGACGAGCTGCTGAGCCGGCTGGACGACCTGGTGGGGCAGACGGCGTCCGACCGGTCCAGCACACCGGGCACCGACGCCGACGACGATCTCGCCACCGGGGTGACCTGCCTGTATGCCATCTACGACCCGGTCTCGCGGCGCTGCACCATGGCGCGGGCCGGGCATCTGCCGCCGGCCGTGGTCCACCCCGGCGGTGCGGTGTCGTTCCCGGATCTGCCGGCCGGACCCCCGCTGGGGCTGGGCGGCCTGCCGTTCGAGTCGCTGGAGATCGAGCTGCCGGAGGGCAGTCTGCTGGCGCTGTTCACCGACGGGCTGGTCGAGGGGCGCGACCGGGACATCGAGGCCGGTCTGGGGACCCTGGGGCGGGTGCTGGCCGACCACCGCAGACCGCTGGACGAGCTGTGCGACCGCGCGGTGGCCGAGCTGCTGCCCACCGGTACGGCGGCGGACGACTCGGCGCTGCTGCTGGTGCGGACCCGTGAGCTGGACGCCGCGCAGGTCGTGGCCTGGGAGCTGCCCGCCGAGCCGGAGGCGGTGGGCCGGGCCCGGGAGCTGGCCACCGGGCAGCTGCGGGACTGGGGCCTGGAGGAGCTGTCGTACGCCACCGAGCTGGCGGTCAGCGAGCTGGTCACCAACGCCGTGCGGCATGCGTCCGGGCCGCTGCATCTGCGGCTGCTGCGCGATCTGACGCTGCTCACCGAGGTCTCGGACACCGGCCACACCTCGCCCCACCTGCGGCACAGCGCGAGCGACGACGAGGGCGGGCGCGGGCTGTTCATCGTCGCGCAGCTGGTGCAGCGGTGGGGGACGCGCTACACGCCGTACGGCAAGACGATCTGGACCGAGCAGGCCTTTCCGCCGGACTATCCGGGGGCACCGCGCCCGGCCGGCTGAGGTCCCGGCCGGCGCCGGTGGGCGGTACGCCGTGCGGGTGCTGGGAGGGGGACCGATGATGGAGTCAGGCGACCGCCCAGGGACTCGGTGGGCGCGGAGTGAGGAGGACCTGTGACGAGCAACGGGAGCAAGAAGGCGGCCGAGCAGCGGCCGATGGAGCTGTACACGGGTAGCGAGCGGCCCTACGACCCGGAGGACCTGGTGAAGGCTTCCGGGCGGGAGCCGACGCCCGCGAGCCTGGAGTGGGCCAGGCGGCTGATCGAGGAGGAGGGACCGGGAGCCATCGAGCGGTATCTGCCGTGACGTGCTGAGCGTCCGGGCCCGCTGAGGGGCCGTCCCGTGCCCGTCACCGTAGGTGGCGGGCACGGGCGAGGGACGAGGGAGTCAGCGCGCGAGGAGCCGGCGCAGCCAGCGCAGGGGGGCCTCCTGTGCTTCCCGGGAGAGCGCGGCCTGTGGGGCCATGTTTGTGAAGCCGTGGAACCCGCCCGGCCATACATGCAGTTCGGCGCTGCCGCCGGCCTGCCACAGCCTGCTGGCGTAGGCGATGTCCTCGTCGCGGAAGGTCTCGGCCGAGCCGACGTCGATGAAGGCGGGCGGCAGCCCCGACAGGTCCTCGGCGCGGGCGGGCGCGGCGTACGGCGAGACGTCCGGGCCGCCGCGCGCCTCCCCGAGCAGCGCGGTCCAGCCGGTGTCGTTGGCCGTGCGGTCCCAGACCCCGATGCCCGCCATCTGATGGCTGGAGAGCGTGTCGTTGCGGTCGTCGAGCATCGGGCACAGCAGCAGCTGTCCGGCGAGCCGGGGGCCGCCCCGGTCGCGCGCCATCAGGGCGACGGCCGCGGCCAGTCCGCCGCCGGCGCTGGCCCCGGCGAGCACGATCCGGCCGGGGTCGACACCGATGTCGGCGGCGTGGGCGGCCGTCCAGAGGAGGCCCGCGTAGCAGTCCTCCACCGGTGCGGGGTGCGGGTGTTCGGGCGCGAGCCGGTATTCGACCGACACCACGGCCGCGCCCAGTTGGCGTGCCGTCTCCAGGAAGCCCCTGGCGCCGCCGCGGCGTTCTCCGACGATCATGCCGCCGCCGTGCATCACGTACAGGGCGGGCACCGGCTCCGCCTTCTCCTTCGGCCGCAGGATGAGCAGCGAGATGTCCGGTGCACCCTGCGGCCCCGGCACCGTACGGTCCTCGATCTCGAAGGTGCCGCCCAGGCTCAGCAGCTCGTCCGACACCGGCTCCAGCATGGGTGAGTTGCGCAGTACGGGAATCATGTCGGGCAGCAGGGAAGGCGGCAGGTCCTTCCCTATGGCGTCGAGGGAGGCCGCCAGCTCGGGATCGAACGGTGGCGGCGGCCCGACGGACACGGGCTGCGCGTCGGCGCGCGGGGTGTGGGTCATCGCTTCTCCTGCCTCACTGGGCGTCGGTCCCCGTCCGGGACGCGACGGCCCTTGGTCAACTGTGGCCATCCTGCCCCGGCGTGACCGCCGGCCCCCCTGATTTACCGGGCCATGAGCCCTCGCCGGGTGGCGTATGAGCTCAGCACGACGGCCGCCAGCCCACCGCCGAGCCCGATGACACCGGCCAGCAGGAACACCGCGTGCAGGCCGGACACATGGAGACGGTACGCATGGAACGCGGTGCCCAGAAGCGCGATGCCCAGGGCGAGTCCGAGCTGGCGTGCGCTGTTGGCCGCGGCGGCGGCGACTCCGCTGTGTGCCGGGGGCGCCGCGGCCATCGCCGTCGCGGGGAGGACGGGCGAGACGAGCCCCGCACCGACTCCGGTGAGGATCAGCCCCGGCAGCAACACCGGCCAGGAGGAGCCCGGTTCCACCGCGAGCAGGGCCAGATCGCCGACGCCGACGAGTGCGCAGCCCCCGCCGACGGCCCACCGTGCGGGGATCCGGTGCAGCGCGCCGCCGGCCGGCGCGGAGGTGGCGAAGAAGGCCAGCGGCTGGACGGTGAGGACCAGTGAGGTGGCGAAGGAGCTGAGGCCCACGTCGCTCTGGAGCCACAGGGAGAGCACCGGCAGGAAGGCGAAGGCGGCCAGGTAGTAGGCGCCGGAGGCGATCAGCAGCCCGTCGAAGTCGGGTTTGCGGAACAGTGCGAGGGGGATCATGGGGTGCGCCGACGCGCGCTCGACGAGGACGAAGGCGATCAGCGCGCCCGCGCC
Source organism: Streptomyces chattanoogensis (assembly GCF_001294335.1). Classification (GTDB taxonomy): domain Bacteria; phylum Actinomycetota; class Actinomycetes; order Streptomycetales; family Streptomycetaceae; genus Streptomyces; species Streptomyces chattanoogensis. Next base: position 5,323 of record NZ_LGKG01000189.1, on the reverse strand, counting down.
GACGGCGAGGCCGAGGAGCGTGGCCGGGTCGCCCCAGCCCGCCTCGCCGCCGCGGACGAAGCCGAAGGTGACGCCGGTCGCGGCGAGGGTGAAGGACACGATGCCCGGCCAGTCGACGCGGGTGGGCGTGCGTGTGTCGGCGGCCAGCACCTTCATGGACAGCAGCAGGGTGGCGACGCAGACCGGCAGCGCGCCGAGGAAGATCCACCGCCAGGACAGGAGCTGGGTGAGCATGCCGCCCATGACGTTGCCGACGCCGGCGGCCGCACCGGCGACGGCGCCCCAGACGGCGAAGGCGCGGGCCTTGTCCCGCCCGCTGTAGGTGAGGCCGATCAGCGGCAGCAGCGTGGCGAACATCGCGGCGCCCGCGACACCTTGAACGGCGCGGGCCGCGATCAGCAGCCGGACGTCTCCGGCCAGCCCGCACCCGAGGGTGGCGACGGTGAAGACCGCGAGGCCGATGACGTACAGCCGCTTGCGTCCGAAGGTGTCGCCGAGGGATCCCATGCCGAGCAGCAGACCGGCGAGGGCGAGGGTGTAGACGTCGGTGATCCACTGCAGCGCGCCGAAGCCGGCGGACAAGTCGTGGGCGATGTCGGGCAGTGCCACCGTCACGATCGTGGCGTAGACGAGCAGGAGGAAGGTGCCGAGGCAGGTGGCCACGAGGGGCAGCCAACTGCCCCGTGCGTGCGGGTCCCGTCCGGCAGGCGGTGAGTCCCCGTGGTCATGTCGCTCGACGGGCGCGGCGGGCGCGATGTGCTCCAAGTGGTCCATGAGCTCACCCTGTTGTAATGCCCCTATGCAGCTGAACCCTTACGGAGAGGCCCGCGTCCGCTTTGTGACCGACCTCACCAATACGCCCCCGACCAGCGCGGACGAGCTCGCACAGCGGTGCACGGCAGCGGGCATACCTCTGGACCGTCCCGTAACCGATCGGGACCTGAAGGAGGTTGTCGGCTTCCTGGCCCGATGGGCCGAGGTCGTCGACGCCGATACGGACGCCCGCCGCGCGGCCCTGCTCAACGCCCTGCTCGCGGAGTCCACCACGCACCCCCGGCTGACCGACCACGCCAACGGCGGCTGGCACCTCCACTACCGCGAGGACGGCCTGAGCATGGGCGGGGTGCTGCGCGCGATCGCCGCCATCGGCACCGCACTGCACCTCACCAGCCTGGGCATGCACCGGCTGGGCCGCTGCGCGCTGGCCGAATGCGGCAATGCCTTCGCGGACTTCACCCGGGCCGGACGGCAGCGCTACTGCTCTCCCATCTGCGCCAACCGGGACGCGGTGCGCCGGCACCGCGCCAAGAGGGCGGCGTCGGGGCGATCATGACGACTTTCCCTCCCGTTCATCCCTCAACTATTCGTAAATACCGGCCAATTCAGCATGATTTTCCAGCCACGCCGACCGCCGCACCCTCGCGCCCGCACGGCGGCACAACGCGCCGTTTCAGCCACCCTGCTCGCCCGAGCCCGCCAGTTTGCCCGCGCTCCGGATGCGCTCCCGAAACATTCCTGACACGTTCTTGACGTGTTTGCGTAGTGGTCACCTCACGTACACCAGGAAGACACCTTATGCGGCTATCTGACGGGCCGTAAGATCAGCGCGAAAACGACCAAAGAGCAACTGTGATTAGCGGACGCTACTTTCCGGAAGCGTGTGATCACATGTAGCGTTCGACTGGACCCGAGCCGTGGCTTTGCACCACGTCACGGCTGACTACGGGCCTGGGCGCGCGCAAGTTTCCGGCACTGACGGAGCTATGGCCCCGCTGGCCACACCCACATCACAAGTGTCGGTGGGCCAACCCGCTTCAGGACCTTGCCGCGCTCGTCCCGTAGTACCTGCACACACCGAACGTCGAGCACCGCCATGTCTCTGTCCGTACACGCCTGCTTTGCAAGAGGAATGGGCCCAGATCATGTTTATGAACTCCTCGACGACCCTTGTCTTGCGACCAGAGTCAGAGTTCGGCCTCCCGGCCGACGCCGCCCCCGACGACGGGCCTCCCCTGGCGGTCGACCGGCTTCCCGACGGCAAGTGGCAACTCACCCTGCACGACCTCGAACCCGTGTCGGTGCACCGGCTCCCGGACGAGGTGCACATCATCCTGGCGCCACCCTGTGAGCAACCGCCCTACCCGACCACGGCGAATGCTCCCGCGCGGCCGTCGGCGGCACCACCGGACCCGATCCAGATCGATACCGCAGCCCGCACCGTATCCATCGAGGGACGCCAACTCAGCCTTCCCCGGCTGGAATTCGACCTGCTCGCCCACCTGGTGCTGCACCCCCAGCGCGCCTTCACCCGGCAGCAGCTGATGGACGCCCTGTGGCCCACCTGTCAGTCCAGCGCCCGCACCGTGGACGTGCACATCGCCAGGCTGCGCCGCCGTCTGGGGCCCGGCCGCCGCGACTCCATCAGCACGGTGTTCGGCATCGGCTACAAGTACCTGCCGGCCCCGTAACCTCCCCGCCCCGCAGACGGCCGGATCCACGGCCGGCACGGTCGTTCTTCGGCCTCGCACGCCCCGTACCGGCGCCCCCCGTCCGCCGGTGCGGGGGGGGCGGGGCGCGGCCTCACCCGGCCACCGGTGCCGTCGTCGCGGGTTCCTTCCGTACGAAGGCGCGTCGCAGGGCGTGGTACGGCTGGTCCGGGCCGAAGAAGTTGGTGTGCATCCGGGCCAGTTCGTGCGCGCGGTAGGCGGCGAGCGGCCGGTGCGCCTCGTCGCGTTCCCGGCGGGCCTTCTTGGCGGCGATCCGTGACTGGCAGAGGGGCGCCGCGGCCAGCCGGGCGGCGAGCCGCGCGGTCCCCGCAGCGAAGTCCTGCGGGGCGCAGTCGACGATGCGGTCCACCAGTCCGAGCCGCTGCCCGGTGGCGGCCGAGACCGGCAGCGCCCGCTCCATCAGCTGGGCGGCGGCCCCGGGACCGGCGCGGCCGGGCAGGGTGTAGGTCCAGTACTCGGATCCGTACAGCCCCATCAGCCGGTAGTGCGGATTGAGCACCACGGCCGACCGGCACCAGACCTCGTCGGCCGCGAGCGCCAGCATCGCCCCGCCGGCCGCGGCGTTGCCGCCGAGCGCGGCGACCACCAGCCGGTCGGTGGTGGTCAGGACGGCGTGGACGAGGTCGTCCATGGCGTTGATATTCGCCCAGGACTCCTCGGCGGGGTCCGGGGCGGCCTCGATGACGTTGAGGTGGATGCCGTTGGAGAAGAAGTCCCGGCAGCCGCCGAGGACGAGCACGGAGGTCGGCCGGGTGCAGGCGTGCCGGTACGCGGCGAGCAGCCGGCGGCAGTGGTCGGTGCTCATCGCCCCGCCGGGGAAGGAGAAGCGCAGGAATCCGGCGTCCCCGTCCTCGTGGTAGCGGATGTCGGACCAGGTGCGCGGGCGGTCGCCCGCCGCACGGGGGCCGCCCTCCGGCGCCGGGATCTCGGGTACGGGCGGCAGCCGGTCGCCCAGTGCGAGGGCTGCGGGCAGTTTGAAGGTCGCCGGGCCGCCCGGGGTGCGCGGCGGGCGCAGTTCCGGGATCCACACCGCGCCGTCGGCGGTCGCCCGGCAGACCGCGCCGTTCCGGGTGGCGAGCAGCGCACCCGGCTCGCCCGTCAGCGTGTCCTCCGGGTGGCCGCCGTGCAGAAACCAGGTCGCGCCGAGCAGCTCGTCCCGTACGCCCGGCTGGGAGTCGGCGGCGCGCAGCTTGCGCAGGACGGTCGCGGTCGGGTCCGCACGCCAGTCGATGCGGCGCTGGTCCTGTCGCAGCGGTGGCCGGGGGCGGCCCGGCCGCTCGGTGGCGGGGAGGGAGCGCTGCGGCCGCGGACGGTAGCTGCCCGAGGCGAACCGTTCGACGGCCGTGCGGACCGCCGTCATCGCCGCGTCCGCGATCTCGTTGCGGTAGAGATCGCTCTTGCCGGTTTCGGGCACGGGACACTCGGCGGCGGCCCACACGTCCCCCGCGTCCATCTCGTCGTTGGCCTGCAGCACCGTGACGCCCCAGCGGTCCGCGCCCAGGTGCACCGCCCAGTCCACGGAGGACGGTCCCCGGTCGCCGACGGGTCCGGGATGCACGATCAGACAGGTGTGGGCGGACCACACCTCCCGGGGCACGGCCGTCTTGAGCATCGGCGCGATGACCAGGTCCGGGGCATGGCGGCGGACCGTCTCCAGGAGCGGCGTCCCACGGGTGACCAGCTCGACGGTCACCCGGTGCCCGCCGTCGGTGAGTTCGGCGAAGACGCGCTGCGTCAGGCTGTTGAACGCGCCGGCGATGAGCAGAATGCGCACGGCAGACTCCCCTGAGGCTGGTACCGATGGACCGCCGACGGAACCGCTGCGGGAACGGCGAGGGAACCGCGAGGGCACCGCTGACTGATCGCGATCGTTCCGCAGGAGGCGGGCATGCGCCGCCGGACCCGCGCGGCGGGTCATCCGATCGGTGGCCGCCGGGCGGCGCAACGACCGGCAGCATATTGCCTTTGACTGACGCTACCTTGGCGATTACTTTACTTTCAGATACCCGGGAGGCGTATCCCTGCGACCGCTCCTTGGGCGATGAGCAGGGAAACATGGCTTCATTTCCTGTTATCACGCCGGAAACCTGGAGAGTTCACCATCGGAACACAGAGGGCCGACTCGGGGGAGGCGATGATGCGGAACGGCACCGGCATAGCCACCACAGCCGGCACAACCGGCACAACCGGCGTGGCCGATACGCCCGGCGGCGCGCTCCGTCGCCTCTGCCGTATCCCCCTCACCCTTGTCATCGCCGTTCTCGCCTGTGTGCTGGCCGGGGTGACCGTGGCGCCCGATGTGCCCACCCCTGTGTTCCCGGCCGCCGTGGCACTCAAGTCCGACGTCAGCGGCCCGGCGGTCTGCTCCGACCATGACGGAAGCGAGGGCGGCTCCGAGCTCGACGCCGGGCGCGGCCAGGTGCGCCGTGCCGTGCGGAGCTCGGTCGGCATCCCGCAGCTCACGGGGCGGCCGCTGCCGCCGTGCCGCACCGACCCGACCTCCGCACCCGCCCCGGCCTCCGGCCCTCCGGACGGCTGGAGTCCGACCCGGGCCGCCGCCGCGTCCAGACCCCTCCAACTCCCCGTACTGCACAGCGTGTTCCGCTGCTGAGTGAGGCCGTGGTGGCCTGCCCCACCCTTCGCGCCTCGCACATTCACGCCACCCCACGGTGGCCCCATCAGCAGGAGACCTCCGTATGGAGACCTTCATCCAGCACGCCCGCAGCCGCATGGCCCGTATCGCCGACCAGTACGAGGACCGGGAGGCCTACGGCCGGTTCGCCGCCGGCCAGTCCCCGCTCGCCCTGTTCATCACC
>NZ_LGKG01000188.1 GCF_001294335.1 Streptomyces chattanoogensis | reverse complement strand
TTGCCGCCGTACGTCATCTGCTCCACGAGATACCCGTAGAGGTCCATCCCCGGGGCCGCCTCCACCGCCTCCGTCACCAGCCCCAGACGCGACGACAGCGTCCCCTCCTCCGCACGGTCATCACGCGTGAAGATCACGCCCTGCAACCCCCGAGCCGAACGGTTGTGCCCAATCTGGAGCGCCAAAGTCTTTTTGCTTGGGTATCCGCCACATCTGGATCGGCTCTCTGCGGCTCACCGTAGAAACAGACACCTCAATTGCGAAGCCTACGGTGCCCGGCGCAAGAACGGCCTGCGGGCCATCTCGGCCTAGGCCCGGGCGAAGGGCATCAAGCCGGTCATCGCCCGCCGCGGCACGGAGCACGGCTCAGGTCTGGGCACCAAGCGATGGGTGGCCGAGCAGACCATCGCGCTCCTGCCCCCACTGGTTCGGCCGCCTACGTATCCGATGGGAGACCCGTGACGACATCCACGAAGCCCTCCTCAAGCTCGCATGCTCCCTCGTCTGCTGGCGCCGCCTGCGAACCACATTGCGTCAGGGACTATCAATGGCCCCGTTGTCGTTGGCTCGGCCCTGAGCTCGGTGAGCACGGCGACGCCTGCATGACGCCGTGAAGGGGGCGAGCGGTCACCAAGCGGAGATTATGCGTAGCCTCGACGCCGGCACACGGTTTTCGCAGTATGGGGAGGGGAAGGTGGCGACTTCCAATCCGCTCGAGTGGATCGGCGAGATGCACCTGGCGTTCAGCCTGACCCTGGTCGAGGGTTTGGCCGACCGGGAGCTGCTCGTGCGCCTCGGCTGCGGTCCGGCTGACATCCGCGTCCCGGAGGATTCCGAAGAGGTCGACGAGTTCTGCGCGGAGGCGATGGCGCACGATGATGACTACGGTGCCGTGCACGGCGGGGTTGCGGACGGCTGGGCGTTCGCCCTGGAGCCTGCGAGCATCTGGGCCTTCGACGAAACGCGTCTCGCGGCGGCCTCGCAGGGAACCCGGCTCATCGGCTGCTGGCACAACGGCAACGCGCTCGGCTATGTCGAGCACTGGGAAGATGGACGCCTGATCACCCGGTTCGATATGGCAGAGCCGGAGCTCAGGCGAGAAGAGGGCGGGGAGGATCCTGACCGGCTCACAGACCAGATGCACCGCGCGGGCTTCTTCGATCCTGCCAATGACCAGCTCCCCAAGCTGAAGGCCCTCGCGCTGCTGCACGGCTACACCGGCGTGGTTCTCACCCCACCACAGGTCGTGCTGGCTTCGCTGGCGAAAATCCCGTCGATCGACTTCGACGACTGACACCGTGGGGGTGGGCCGGACACGCCACACCCCCACGCCGGCTGGCTTCAGCGGACGTAGAGCCAGAACCTGTCACCGTCGATCATGCGCTGGTTCTGGTAGAAACGTGACAGCGAGCCGCCAACGGAGCCGTTCTGCCTGTTCGGTACGTGGCCGATCGTGCGCCGTCTGTTCGCCACGTTGTTGACGTAGTGAATGGTCCACTGCCCGTTCTGCTTCTCGGGCCGGATCTCCGCGCAGTCCTACCCGCGGCTTTTGCCGTCGCGCGAGGACTTCGCGTTGCAGGTCTTGTCGCACCGGACCGTCGTCGGCACCTGGAACCAGGCCGGAGCGATGAGAACCTGCCCCACGCCGAGAATGGTGACGGTGCTCTTCAGCCGGAATCCCTGAACCGGCTTCCCCGCCTTCCAGTTGTGGGTGGTGGCGCCGTCCGCGACCCGGCCCTTGCCGACCGATTCGGAGCCCGTCCATGCGGAGTCGCTGTTACAGGCATTGTCACTGCAGGAGACCTTCCAGGCGGCACGGAGCCCCTTCGCCGCGCCGTAGGCGCTGTCGAGCGTCAGAGTGTTCTCGGTGTGCCACTGCCCGGAGAGGTGGGCGAGCTGGATCTCCTGGGTTGCGGTGAAGGACGCCCGACCGATCTGACGCTTTGTTCTGAGGTCGATCACGGTGTAGTTCAGGGAGATACGACCGCAGGCATCGAACCGGGTCTACCACCAGGACCCGGGCCTGGCGCGGCACTGCCGACCGGCCAGCGAGGCATTCCTCGCCGCCAGGGTGCCGACCTCGGGCTTCGGCGTGGAGGTCTCCATACACCCGACACTGTCGCTCTTCTTGTCGACGGTCTTGCTGGGTGCCGCCCCACCGGCTACGACGCAGCCAACCTCTACCTGCACTCCCTCCCCGTGCCGGACATCGCGGAACGAGTCCGCAAGGAGTTCGCCCACGTCCTGGGCACTCCCTCCAGCCGACTCGGGGAGCTGACCGCCTGCACAGAAGTCCTCCAGGCAGCAGCCCGCGTGCCGTTCTACGCCGACCTGGCCGACTATGTGCGGCAGCACCTCGATCACTTGCGCGGCACGCTCCCCAGGACGTGACCAGCGCCGACGTGGTCTACTGCGTGGCGTCGCACGTTTCGCAACGGCTGACTCCAGCGAGGCTGATATTGCCTTCGGTCGGCCGGAGCGGGTCGGACGCAGACAGTCGCCGCCACGCACCCCATCCCCTGAGCTGGGGTGTTGCGACGACCACGAGAGCTCAAGTTCACGGTGGTGGCCCTTCGACGTTGTCGGTCTGTCCTCAGGGGCCACGCGGCGCTCGCGGGAGCCCGGGCACCGGCTCCGGTGGGATTCCTGGCCGGTCTCTCGGCAGCAGCACTTGCAGTCCACCTGGCCAGATTTCGCACGTGACCGAAAGAGGCAGCGTTACGGCTTCGCCATCGATCCCTGCATCCAGTTGCCGGCCCCGGCCGCGCAACGTGATGCTGGCCGCCCTCCAGGCGCTCGCCGCATCACCTGCCGTACCTGGGGGCTGCTGCCGCAGGAGCTCACTGCGCAGGTGCCGGAGGAGGTCTGGTGGGGTGTCGGTCGGACGCTTCAGCACGATGGCGCCGAGCAGTCCTGAGGTGAGCGTGAAGCGACGCCCCAGGTAGCGGGGAGTGGCGATGTGGTACGGGTTGTTGGAGATCAGCACCACTTGCGGCAAGTGGACGGTTCCCCGCGGGGTGTCCACGTCGGCTTCGACGCATTGCCTTCCTGTGAGGTAATCGGGTGTGACCGAGGCGAGGGCGCGCACCTTGTCCTCCCGGTACCCAGGGTCCAGCAAGGCGTCGGCGTAGGGGCCGAAAGAGACGTTGTTGATGAAGACGCGCGGGCCTACCAAGCCGAGATCCACACGTGTGGGCACGCCATCGGTCAGGGCGCTCAGTGAGGACACCGGGTTGCGGATGTCGAGGCCAAGGTCCCGGGCGAAGTGGTTGCGCGTGCCTGCCGGGACCACCAGCAACGGGCGATCCGTGTCAGCGGCCACCGCAGCCACGGCCGATATCGTGCCGTCTCCGCCCGCCACTCCCAGTACCTCAGCCCCCTCCTGGACGGCGAGCCTCGCGAGTGACGCCGCGTCGTCGTCGACACTGGTCGACCAGACCTGCGCTCCCATGCCCTCGACCCGGTTGGTCAGGTCGAAACGAGCAGGACTGCCGCCGCCCGAGCGTGGATTCATCACGACCACTACCCGGGTACGCGCCTCAGCTCCGGCCATCACCACACCCACTTCTGCACCCGCTGTTGCCGCACTCAGCGGAGCACGGCAGTCGCGAGAATCAGTGCTGGGGGTGCGGCCGGAAGTGGAACCGCGGTCGTCGCTCGGCAGTAGTGCCGGGAGCGAGGCGGCTGACGTCGGCCCGCATCCTTATGGCGTGGAATACCTCAACCGCCCCAAGGACTATGGCCATGATGCTCACCGTCAGGGTGAGCGCGGCGATCGAGGTGAACGGCGCGACGATCAGCACGGTGCCTGCCAGCAAGCCGATGATTCCGGCGAACAGCATCCAGCCTCGTGCCGGCATATCCGGGGGTGCGGAGGCCGCCGTCGCTGTCACCATGATGCCGCGCACCAGCCAACCGAAGCCGATCCACAGGGCGAGCAGCAGAATCGACTCCAGCGTGCCCCGGAAGCAGATCAGACCCAGGAGGACGGAGAGCGCACCGGCGAGGAAATGCAGCGCCCGAAGATGCCGGGGGACATGCGTACCGAAGGCGGCGACCAGCTGGAAGACACCGATGACCAGCAGATAGACGCCGAAGAGCACGCCGACGACCCGCAGCGTCTCCTGAGGCCAGGCAAGGACCACGACACCCAGTGCGATGGCAGCCAGGCCCATGGTGAGAAGGGCCTGCCAGCCCATGTCGGCCAAGCCACCCAGGCTTTCGGTGCCGGAGGCGTCCTGTGTCCCGGTGCCGCGCGGAGGGCCGGCACCTGAGGAATCGAAGGAAGAGGAAGCCATACCGTCTGCTCCTCTCAGGAACAGGGTGGTCGAATCAGTTCACCTCCATCGTCCCCCCGTCGGCTCTGTAGGGCCCGGCGAAAATGGACGGTTCGTCGATCCCGCATCCCCACGAGTACGAAACAACCCCCTGGCCAGGTGGGACAGAGCTCCAGTTGCAGAGCGTGATGTCCTTGCCTCAGCAACTCGGCCGCGCAGGGAGTGAGGGGAATCAGGCCGGAACTACTTGCCGGAACTACTCTTTCAAGTTGACCTTGGCACCCTCACCCGGGTCTGGACGTCTGTGGAGCGCGGGCCTGCGTCGCTGGGCGATGCTGAAGCGGGCGGCGCGGCGCCGCAGATGGCGGTGGCCGGGTGCCGGGCTCGGCCGGGCGGGGGCCCTGGCAGCGCGGTAGAAGAACCGTTTGCCGATCTCGCCCAGGCCCAGGTAACACACGACCAACGCGGCCAGTGTGGCGAAGAAGCCCGCGGGCAGCGGCTGGAATCCGAGAGCCGCGGCCGCTGGACTGGCCGGCAGCACGGCGCCCACGAGTCGCTCGGGGGTGTTCTCGTCATGCCTCCAGGCTAGAAATCCGCGCGTTGAGTGGTCCGGCCGCGAGCCGGGGGGTGCAACGCCCATACGCAGCTTCTGCAGAAATACAGTGAGTAGGCGGCTGCGAGCCCTCGAACCGCACCAGCACCTCTCCGCAGCTTCGCGGCTGACGGCGGTGGTCCTTCCCAATCGGTGTCTGCGTGCCAATTGCCCACGTACGGCGTCGAGCTGCGCCTTCGGCGCGGGAGCCCTCCACCCTTCGCCACTTCCGAAGCCTCTTGGGAGTGGTCTCTCGACGCGGCTGTCCACGTACACCGGGCCATCCGGATGGTGACCGTGCTGAAGGGGAGAACCTGCCTGCCTCGGTGACCTCCGCTAGGGCTTGTCTGACAAACGATCACCGTGTGGGTTCACGGAGTCAGAAGAGCCTCGAGCCAGGACGACTCCGGTGTGGTGGCGGTCAGTGAGCTCGTCGACTGGGTTGCGCCAGTTCGGAGCTGCTTGAGGTGGCGGAGCGCCGTTCAGCGTTCGCGGTAGATGCTCGCTCGGAGAGGGGCTCGCACAGCCCGTGCCATTTGAGGAGTTCACGCCACGGAACCCCGGTCGGCAGCCGACGGTTCCTGGGACGGGCCCGCACTCGCGGTTCAGGAATCGGCGCCGGGGGCTTGACGCGGCGCACGGAAGAGGCACCCGACGGCGCCGGCGAGCACGATGACGGCGACGACGAGGGAAGCCGACAGACCGCTGATGAACGCGTCCTTGACGGCCTGCGCCAGGGCGGGCCCCTGGGGGCCGGCCTGTTGAGCCACCTGAAGGCCGGCGGCCGCGGAGTCACGGACGGACTCGGCTGCGTGGGGCGGGAGCTGGTCGATGCTGGAGGGCAGGGCGTCGCGGTAGTGGCTGCCGTAGACCGAGCCCATGAGGGCGATGCCGATGGCAGAGCCGACTTCGCGGGTGGTGTCGTTCATCGCGGAGGCCACGCCTTGCTGACCGCGGCCGAGGGAGCCGGTGATGGCGGCGGTTCCCGCGGCACCGGTCAGTCCGATGCCGAGGCCGCACAGGACCAGCCCGCCGAGGAAGGGCAGGTAGCCGGAGTCGGCGTGGCCCCGGGAGATCGCGAACAGACCGCCGCTGAGCAGGGTCAGGCCCGCGACCATCACGGCTTTCATGCCCGGCCGGGCAACGAGATGGGGGGGGTGACGTGGGAGGTCGGGCAGGACGGCGACGGGGACGAGGGCGACGGCGGCTTTCAGGGGGCTGTATCCGAGGATGAGCTGGAGGTACTGCAGGCCGACGAAGAAGAACCGAAGACGGCCATGAACTGCACCAGCACGGTGACGGCGCCGGCGCGGAAACCGGCTGGGCGTACTGGGCGGCTGCGCGGTCGGCCCCGGTCGCACCGAGCGCGAGGGCCGCGAGGGTCGCGGTGGCGGCGAGGACGGGGCGGCGGCGCAGCGCCGTTAGGGGCGTGACGGGCACGGGGGGGCTCCATTATTTCTGGACGCTACGGCCGGTCGGCAGTGGAACCGTTGAGCACGTCCGCCTTCCTGACCTGGGCTGTGGCCTGCTGCCATGTGGTTGCCTCGGGCTCGGTGTCGGCAGGCCGGTGAGGCTGCGGGGCTGCGGCCGCGGTCTTCTGGCCGAGGCGCGGTGCGATGGCGGCGCAGGCGATGGCGGCGACCGCCAGGATCGCCGCGATGACTTCCATCGCGGAGGTGAAGCCGGACATGAAGGCGTCGCGGACGGCGGCGGCCAGCGCGGGCCCCTGGGCGCCGAGGTGGGCCGCGACTTCGAGTCCGCCGGCCGCGGAGTGGTGCACGGTCTCGGCGGCCTGGGCCGGCAGACGGGACAGGTCGTCGGGCAGCGCGGAGCGGTAGTGGCTGGAGAACACCGAGCCCATCAGCGCGATGCCGATCGCGGAGCCGACTTCGCGGGCGGTGTCGTTCATGGCCGAGGCCACCCCCTGACTGTCGGGCCCGAGGGAGTCGACGATGGAGCTGGTGCCGGTGGCACTGGTCAGGCCGATACCGGCCCCGGCGAGGATCAGGGCTCCGAGGAAGGGCAGGTAGCCGCTGTCGGCGTGCAGGCGGGTCAGCCAGAACATGCCGCCGGCCAGGCACAGCAGGCCCGCGGGCATGACCGCCTTGACGCCCAGGCGCTGGGCCAGGCGCGGTGTGACCACTGAGGTAGGCAGGACGACGGCCGCGACCGGGACCAGCGCGACCGCGCTGTGCAGCGGGCTGTAGCCGAGTATCAGCTGCAGGAACTGCAGGCCGACGAAGAAGAACCCGAAGACGGACATGAACTGCACCAGGATCGCCAGCGTGCCCGCGCCGAAGCCGCGGAGTGTGAACAGGCGCGGGTCCAGCAGCGGGTGGCGGCTGCGCAGGCCCAGGACCACGTAGGCGGCCAGCGCCACCGCGGCGAGGGCGAACGCGGCGAGGACCTCCGGGCGGGTCCAGCCCCGGTCGTTGCCCTCGATGATCCCGTAGACCAGGGCTCCCACCGCCAGCGCGGTGGTCGCCGATCCGGGGAAGTCGAAGCGCTCCCGCACCGAGCTGCGCGTCTCCGGGGCCAGCAGCAGCGCGGCGAGCGCGCACACCATCGCGGTGGCCCCGCTGGTCCAGAAGATCGACTTCCAAGAGAACTGCTCCAGCAGGCCGCCGGCGGCGAGCATGCCGATGATCGCCCCGGCCGCGGCGAAGCCGGACCAGATCGCGACCCCGCGGTCCTTCCTGTCCTTGGGGAGTACCGCGGTGATCGTCGACAGCGTCCCCGGCATGATCATGGCCGCGCCCAGGCCCATCACCACCCGGCACACGATCAGGTGCGAGGTGGAGGAGGAGCAGGCCGCGAAGACCGCGGCCGCGCCGAAGACCACGTTCCCGGCGATCAGGACCTTGCGGCGCCCGATCCGGTCGCCGAGCGCGCCCAGCGGCAGGACCAGCGCGGCCAGCGCCACGGTGTAGCCGTCGGCGATCCAGGTCAGCGCCGAGTTGGTGGCGCCCAGTTCCACGGCGAGGCTCGGCAGCGCCAGGTTCAGCGCGGAGACCGAGGCCACGACCAGCACGAGGGAGAGGCACATGGCGAAGAGCACGCCGCTCTGGCCGCCGCGGCCTGTTCGGAAAGGGGGTTTGCTGCGCTCAAGCGTCTTCACGCCGTTCATCGTAACTGATGCTTTCATCAGTTACGAGTAAATGATCAACAAAGGTCCGCGAGTACGCCCGAAGGGCCGGGGATGCAGCAGGCCCCCGCACCGTTCCACGGTGCGGGGGCCTGGGTGGGCGTGGGGTCGGCGGCCGCCGGGGTCAGGGCAGCTCGGGCAGGGGGCGGGTGGAAATCTCGTGGGCCTCGTCGGCGCGGAGCCCGAGCATGCGCAGGATCATCTCGGCCATGTGCTCGCCGGCCTCTGCGCCGAGATCGCGCACCGAGTTGAGCTGGAGTAGGCCGATCAGCGCGCCGCCGACCGCAGACAGGGCCACGAGCGGGTCTTCGAACGTGAAGCGTCCGGATGCCTTGCCGACCTCCAGGTCGCGCACGGCGCGCGGCCCGAGCCCGGTGGCGGCGTTGATGTGCGGCAGGCCGCGCAGGCGCAGGATCTGCGTGATCTCGGGGTGCGAGGCCGCCAGCCGCAGCGTGAGGCGGATGCTGGTGGCGAAGACGGCGGCCGGGTCGTCGATGCACTTGGTGACGCTGTCGAGCAGTTGGCCGTACTCCTCCAGTGCGTCGCCGACCGCGGCGTCGAACAGGTCGTTCTTGGTCTCGAAGTGGTTGTAGAACGTGCCGAAGCCCACGTCGGCGCGTTCGGCGATGTCCTGGATGCTGGCCGAGGTCTCGCCGGTCTCGGCGAGGATCTGCCGCGCAGCGGCGATCAGCGCCTGGCGGGTGCGCGCGCGGCGGCGCTCGAAGCGGTTCGCGCTCGCGGGACCGTCGGTGGTGTCGAGCTGGTTCGGCATACCAACAGTCTAGGCGCATTCAGATCTGATGACTCCATCACTCTGACCCTTGACGATTGCTCCGCCAAGACTGATGCTTCTATCAATTAAGAGCTTCTCATCAGAAGCGTGTCCGTTGAGCCACCCCTGACGGAGCCCCCACATGTCGAACGACCGAGCCCGCCCGCCCGGGCCCACCACCGCCCACCAGGACCTGCACAGCGAGCACGGGGCACTGCGCGGGGAACACCCCGGCCGCGCCCGGCAGCCCGTGATCAAAGTGGCGGACCTGGCCTGGCTGGAGTTCGAGAAACCCGACCTGGCCCGCGCCGAGGTGTTCGCCCGCGACTTCGGCTTCGCCGTCGCCGCGCGCACCGGCCGGGCGCTGTATCTGCGTGGCACCCTGCCCGGATCGGCGTGCGTGGTCGTGCGCCAAGGCCGCACCTCGCGCTTCCTCGGCCCGGCGTTCCGGGCCGCCGGGCGCGCGGACCTGGACCGCCTGGCCCGCGCCACCGGCCATCCGGTCCGCGACCTCCGAGAGTTCGGCGGCGGGCAGGTCGTGGACCTGGCCGACCCGTCCGGCTTCCCGGTCCGCGTCATCCACGGCACCGAGCAGCTCCCGGCCCTGCCCGAACAGCCCCCGCTCCCGCTCAACGTCGGCGGCAGCCGGACCCGGACCAACGCCACCCAGCGCCCGCCGCGCGAACCCGCCCGCATCCAGCGGCTGGGCCACGTCGTGCTGGAGACGCCGAGGTTCACCCAGGCCCTGGACTGGTACCTGGACACCCTCGGCCTGATCGTCAGCGACTTCCTGTTCCTGGACGGCCAGCGCGACCGCGGGCCCACCATGGCGTTCATCCGCTGCGACCAGGGCAGCACACCGGTCGACCACCACACCCTCGCGATGCACCTGGGCCCGCGCACCGGCTACGTCCACTCCGCCTACCAGGTCACCGACCTCGACGCGATCGCCGCCGGAGGGCAGTACCTCGCCGAGCGCGGCTACAAGCGCAGCTGGGGCATCGGCCGGCACATCCAGGGCAGCCAGCTCTTCGACTACTGGCGCGATCCGGACAGGCTGATGGTCGAGCACTTCGCCGACAGCGACCTGTTCGACTGCGACCTGGAACCCGGCTGGGCTCCGATGTCCGCCAGCGGCCTGGCCCAGTGGGGCCCGCCGGCCACCCGCGACTTCCTCGGCGCCAACCCCACCCCCGCACTGATCCGCGAGGTGGTGCGCGCGCTGCGCGCCGACAACGAGATCGACCCCGGCCGTCTGCTGGGCCTGATGAAAGCGATGAACCGATGAGCGTCAACGTCCTGCGCACAGCCGACGGCTGGTACACCGTCCGCGAGCAGCGCGCCGTCCGGGTGCGGACCGCGGCCGCCACCACCGCCGAGCTGCTGGCCGACCGGGACGCCGTCACCGCCGCCGTGCACGGCACCGACCCCGGCGTGCCGGTCGCCGACCTCTCGGTGCTCTCTCCGGTCACCCCGGGGCGCCGGGTCGTGGCCCAGATGGCGAACTTCGTCTCGCACGCGGCCGATGCGGGCCTTGACCCGAAGCGCGTCCCGCTCGCGTTCTTCCGCAAGGCGTCCGGGTCGATCAGCGGCCCGTACGAGGACATCATCAAGCCCACCCACGTCCAGCTGCTCGACTACGAAGTGGAGATCGGCCTCGTCATCGGCGCACCCCTCCCGGTCGGCACCCAGTTCTCTGCCGCGAATCTTTCCGACCACGTCGCCGCCCTCGTGGTCACCAACGACATCTCCGCCCGGGACCTGCAACTGCCCAAGACCCAGTTCTACGAGGCCAAGTCCTACCCCACCTTCACCCCCACCGGACCGGCGCTGGTGCTGCTGGAGGAGGGCGACCTCGACCGGTTCGCCGAGCTGCGGCTGCGCCTGTGGGTCAACGGCGAGCTGCGGCAGGACATGCCCGCCTCCGACATGATCTACCGGCCGCTCGAAGCCCTGAGGGCACTCAGCGGCTTCCAGCGGCTGGACCCCGGCGACCTGCTGCTCACGGGCACCCCGGTCGGCACCGCGCTCAGCGCGCCGCCCAAGCCGGCCGAGATCCTGGGCTCGCTGCTGCCGGCCGCGACCAAGTGGCGACTGTTCTTCAAGGCCCAGGCCAAGAACCCCAAGTACCTGCACGACGGCGATCTGGTGGAGGCCGCCGTAGCCACCAACGACGGCACGCTCGACCTCGGCCGCCAGCGCACGACGGTGAGGTACGCCCGGTGAGCGAACTGCTGTGGCCCCACTACGCCGCCCCTTCCGACCTGGTCGCGATCGAGGAGGTGCCGCTCGAGGCTCGTGGCCTTCCTGCCTCCACCTACGACCTGCTGGCCCGGGCCGCGCGGCTCTGGCCCGACCGCACCGCCCTGACGGTGCTCCCCGACGCCGAGCGGTGGCGCGGGCCACTGCGGTGCACCTTCGCCGACCTGCTGGCCGGAGTGCACCGCTATGCCAACGTCCTGCACCGGTTCGGGGTCCGCCGCGGCGCCGCGGTCGCGCTGATGGCGCCCAACTGCGCCGAACTCATTCCTGCGACACTCGCCGCGCAGCTCGCCGGCATCGCCGCGCCGCTCAACGGCGCTCTGGCCCCCGCGCACCTGACCGAGCTACTGCGGCGCTCCGGTGCCCGGGTCCTCGTCACCGCGGGCCCGGAGCTGGCCCCGGACGTCTGGGCGAAGCTGCCCGAGCTGGCCGAAGCGCTCGACGCGGTCCTGGTGCTTCGGCCCACGGCGGCAGTTGGCGATCCCGCGCCGCTGCCGCGGATCGACGGGGTGCTGATCGCCTACCTCGCCGACCTGGCCCGGGCCGAGGACGCGTCCGCATTCACGGGAGAACCACCCCGGCCGGGCGACCTGGCCGCGTTCTTCCACACCGGCGGCACCACCGGCATCCCGAAGCTCGCCGCCCACACCCACGAAAGCGAAGTCGCCAACGCCTGGATGATCGCCGCCAACTCGATACTGGACGGCGACGCGGTGATCTTCGCCGCGCTTCCCCTGTTCCACGTCAATGCCCTGGTCGTCACGCTGCTGGCGCCGCTGTTCAAGGGCCAGCAGGTGGTGTGGGCAGGGCCGCTCGGCTACCGCGAACCCGCCCTGTACGGGGAGTTCTGGTCGATCGTCGAGCACTACGGCATCGCGGCCATGAGCGCCGTGCCGACCGTCTACCAGGTGCTCGCCCAGTGCCCGATCGGCACGGCGGACATCAGCAGCCTGCGGTACGCCATGGTCGGCGCGTCGCCGCTGCCCGACGCCGTCCGAGCCGCATTCGAGGCCCGCAGCGGGGTGAGGCTGGTCGAGGGCTACGGCCTGACCGAGGCCACCTGTGCCAGCGTCCGCAGTTTCCCCGACGCGCCGCGCCCCGCCGCGGTCGGGCAGCGCATGCCCTACCAGTGGGTGAAGGTCGTCCACCCGGAATCGGGGGCGGAGCTGCCCGCCGGGCGGACCGGCCTGCTGGCGATCGCCGGCCCGACCGTGTTCGCCGGCTACGTCACCGGCCGCGACGCCCAGGGCCGTCCGGTCCTCGACGGCCTCGGCAAGCTCGTGGACGGCTGGCTCGACACCGGCGACCTGGCCCGACTCGACACGGACGGGTTCGTCCACCTGGCCGGCCGTGCCAAGGACCTGATCATCCGCGGCGGCCACAACATCGACCCGGTCGTCATCGAGGACGCGCTGCTCGCCCACCCGCACGTCACCGGCGCCGGCGCGGTCGGACGCCCGGACCCGCACGCGGGCGAGGTCCCGGTGGCGTACGTGACCCTCGCCCCGGAGGCGGACACGACCGAGGACGAGCTCCGCCAGTGGGCCGCCGAGCGCGTCCCGGAGCGCGCGGCCGCACCGAAGTCCGTCACCGTCCTCGCCGCGCTGCCGGTGACCGACGTGGGCAAGCCCTACAAGCTCGCCCTGCGGGCGGACGCCACCCGGCTGGTTGTCACAGAGGCCCTGGCCGGTCAAGGCGCCGGCATCGAAGTCGACGCGGCGGTCGAGGACGGGTCCGTCCTCGTGTCCGTCACCCCCGGTGCCGGTGACCTCGAGGCCATCAGTGCGATCCTCGACCGGTACGCCCTGCGTTGGACGTGGTCCCCGGCGACGCCCGGACCGGTGGCGTCATGACCGCCGACACCATCCCAGTGGTCGTGATCGGCGCCGGCCCCACCGGCCTGACCGCGGCGACACTGCTGGGCCAGTACGGCATCGAGACCCTCGTGCTGGACCGCTGGGAGTCGGTCTATCCACTGCCGCGGGCGGTCCACCTCGACGACGAGATCTACCGACTGCTCGCCCGACTCGGCATCGCCAGGCAGTTCGCCGCCATCTCCCGCCCCGCCCACGGCCTGCGGCTCCTGGACCGCGAGCTGCGGGTACTGGCCGAGTTCCGGCGCGGCGCCGACCTCGGCCGCCACGGTCACCCCGAGGCCAACATGTTCGACCAGCCCCAACTGGAGGAGGTGCTGCGCGCCAACCTCGAACGGCACCCGACCGTCACCCTGCGCGGGAACGTGGAGATCACCGCGATCGAGCAGTCCGACGGAGGGCCAGTACGAGTCCGCCTCACCGACCGGACCACCGGCGAGATCAGCACCGTGACCGCCGGGTACGTGCTCGGCTGCGACGGCGCGAACAGCCTGGCCCGCGCGACGATCGGCTCCACCATGCACGACCTGGCCTTCGCACAACGCTGGCTGGTCGTCGACCTCGCCACCGACGCCGACCTGGCCCAGTGGGAGGGCGTGCACCAGGTCTGCGACCCGGTGCGTGCCGCCACCTACATGCGCATCGCCGAGCGCCGCTACCGCTGGGAGTTCCAGCTCCTGCCCGATGAACGCGCCGACGACTACCGCGACATGACCCGCCTGCACACCCTCATCCGACCCTGGACCGGCGACCTCCCCGCAGACGAACTGCAGATCGTGCGCACGGCGGAGTACACCTTCCGCGCCCAGATCGCCGACCACTGGCGCAAGCAGCGTCTCTTCCTGCTCGGCGACGCCGCCCACCTCACCCCGCCCTTCATCGGCCAGGGCATGGGCGCGGGCCTGCGTGACGCCGCCAACCTCACCTGGAAGCTCGCCGCCGTCCTCGACAGCCGCCTACCCGAACACGTGCTGGACAGCTACGAGGCCGAACGCAAGCCCCACGCCCGCTCCATGATCACCCTCGCCAAGCTGGTCGGCACCGCGATGACCGCGGGCGGGGATACCGGCAGTGCCCTTCGCCGTCTGCTCGCACCCCATCTGCACCGGCTTCCCGGCCTGAGCAACCGCATTCTCGACAGCCGGACCCCGGCCCTGCACCGGTCAGCCCTGGTCGACCGCGGACGGCTCGGGCTCGGCCTCGCGGGACGTCTGTGCCCCAACGCCCCGTTGCCGGACGGCCGACGCCTCGACGACCTGACCGCGGGCCGCTACGCGCTGGTCACCTCCGCAGCCGTCACCCCCGCACTGCGCTCCGAGGTCTACGACCGCGGCGGTGTCCTGGTCACCGCCCCGCCCGGCACCGCCCTGCACCGCTGGCTCCGCAGCGGCCACACCGCAGCGGCACTGGTCCGCCCCGACGGCACCGTCCAACGCACCGCACCTGACCCGAAGGCCCTGTGCGGGCTCCTGCCCGCACCGAGCTCCTGCGAGCGTTTCCGAGGGTGATTCTGTGTCAGTGCGAGGCGAGTTGACGGACGCGGCATGGGAGCGGATTGGACCTCTGTTGCCGAAGCGGGGCGGACGTGGCCGTCCATGGCGTGATCACCGCCAAGTGGTCAACGGTGTGCTGTGGCGGCTGCGGACCGGGGCTCCCTGGCGCGATCTCCCCGAACGGTACGGGCCCTGGCAGACCGTCTACGAGCGGTTCGCCCGCTGGGAAGTGGACGGGATCTGGGCGACGTTGCTGGAGCACCTCCAGGTTTGCGACGACGCGGTGGGCCGGGTGGACTGGACCGTGTCAGTCGACTCCACCATCAACCGAGCCCATCAGCACTCGGCCGGCGCCCGCAAAAGGAGGGCTGCAGACGGGGACACACTGGAAGATCCGGGCCATTCGCAGACGCGCCAGGCAATCGGCCGCTCCCGTGGAGGCCTGACCACCAAGGTCCACCTTGCCGTCGACGGCCGCGGCCTTCCGCTGTCGATTGTGCTCACACCGGGCAACGTCAACGACGTTACCGCTTTCGGCCAGGTCCTCGACAGCATCCGCATCCCGCGCGCTGTGACGGGCCGACCTCCCATCGCTGCCACGATCCCCGAACGCCGCGACCAGATGGCCAACCGGCGACGTCGTGGAGACCAGGGCGGTCGCCCACCCGCCTTCGACAGGAGCATCTACCCCGCCCGCAAGGTAGTCGAACGATGCTTCGCCCGTCTCAAGCAATTCCGTGCGATCGCGACGAGGTTCGACAAGCTCGCCGATCGCTACCGGGCTGGGATCGTCATAGCAGCTCTGATCTTGTGGCTGCGAGAACCCCGTTGGTGATCATTTGTCAGACGGGCCCTAGCACTCCCCCAGCGCTGCACTTGACCGTCAGACCGCAGCGTGTAGCCGAGCGTCATTCACCCGGCTCCCAGGTGCCGGGATTCTCACCAGGCACAAACAGATCGAGAAGCGTTGCGTTGCCGTTCGTTCAGAGTGGGCCAGCGATGCACGAGCATCAGGCCCCCGGACGCCCGCTCAGAGTTGAAGCGCGGCTCTCAGCGGCGCCCTAGCCGTTGCCGACGTCGCGTTCGCAGACCAACTCGGAGGCGAACACGCCCTCGAAGATGCGTTCGTCGAGGTACACGACAAGGCCGCACTCTTCGAGGAGCAGCGCCTGACCGGCACCCCGCTATCCCGTACGAGTGCGTCGACCAGCGCCCGCCCCACCTCGATGATGCCAAGGGTATGGCGAACGAGGGTGGCCACCTCGGGAGGCTCGGGACGTGGCCGTTTCCGTCGTGCAGCATAGCCTCCAGCACCGGAAGGCGCTCGCGCGACGGGCCCGGGAGCATGAGCACACTGCTGCCCTGAGCCTCGGCCCGGCAGCCCTCAGGCGGTCCGTTGGGTTCGGCAGCAGGTCGGCACCCTCGGCGAACGGCGGCAGGCAGCGGTTGCCATCATGGACGGCGATGCCGAAGCAGGTAAGACCCTCCTCGACGTCCTGCCGTGCCTCCTCGCGTCGCTCCGCCGAGTATGCCAGCGCGCGGGCCACAGCATTGCGCGTCACATCGTCGGAGCTGGGACCGAGCCCGCCCACCACCACGATGACGTCAGTCCCAGCCGTTGGGGGGATGGCCTCGGCGATGGCGTGGCATACGCGGAATGGGATGCCTCGCTCGCCGAGCATTCCGGAGGCGTTGTCTGCGTTGGAGCCCTCCAGGTCGGCGCGGAGCAGTTCGTCGCCGATGGTGACGATGGCGGCCGTGGGGCCGTCGGCACCGCGCGGCGCCTCATAGGGGCAGAGTGGACTCAGTGGTGATCGATGATCCCGGAAGACCACCACTCGCGGCCGTTCCCCTCTTGTCTGGTCCCCTGCCAAGGGCACGCACCTGCACAGCCTCCGAGAGACCGCCGGCTTCCCTATCCCCGCAACGCTGCCGGCAAGCCATCGCGGTAGCGGCTACGCGTCCTCACAGCAGTCCAGCACCAATCCAGCACAGCACGGACGACCAGGGATGACGTGACATGACGACACGTCATCTCATCCAGCACGGGCGCAAAAACGGGGCCGCACCCCAAGAGATGCGACCCCTTTTGACCTGCACATTTGCGCCGCAACTCACATACGCGGCAGTGGGGGTGCCGGCGCAGGTGCGCGTGCCTGCCTCAGCCGGAGGTGACCGGCAGCACGTCCGGCGACAGCGCTGCCGCTCGTGCCGCAGCGCTGGTCATCCG
>NZ_LGKG01000187.1 GCF_001294335.1 Streptomyces chattanoogensis | reverse complement strand
CTCCCATGCGGCGCGACCATGATGTGGCGACGTTCGACGAGGGACTCAGTCAAGGGAGGTAGTCGAGACGATCGCCAAGACCTGTGCTTGCCTTGTCACCCGCCCACCACCGCGCTCTGCGGACTGGTCGGTAGCAGAAGCGTGCCTGGGCCTGGTCGGTCGGGCTGCCTGAGCAGGCGCGCACGTAGGCGTTGAGGACGGCAGGCGAGGGACCGCGGCCCCGGCCGGGGCACGCTGGGGCAGCCGCGCGGCCCGGCGCAGGGTGACTAGGTACTCAGCGCGGTGGGGAAAGGGGCGCTCTCCGGCGCCGCCGGCGGGGGAGCCGTCCGGGCCGGTGCGCGGAAGGCCCAGTGAGGCGCTGTGCCAGCAGGTCCACCCGCCTCTGCCCAGCTAGTACTCGCCCCTGGCCCTTCGCAGTTCTGCAGCGGCCTGCTTCAGCTGCATGATCAAGCCTTCCGCCTGCATCAGCTGGTCGGCCCCGGCACGTATGGCCATCGCGATGTCCGCCGAACCTCGCAGCCCTTCGGTCGCAGACTGCAGGAGATGAACACTGTCCTGTAGATGCCGCAGATCTCGCGCTGCGTTCAAGAGCAGCGGGGCGGTGTCCTGCAGATGTCCCAGTCCATCGGATGCGTCACGCAGCCACGACGCCACATCGGGGTCGATCCCGAACCCGTGTACTCGCGGATCGCGAAGCTCCTCAACCAATACGCGCAACGTGGCCGCCGCCTCGGGAGCGATCACTGCCAGCTCGGCCAGCGCCTCACGCGTCTCGTCGTGGAAAGCGGAGAACGACTCCGACACCAGCTCTCGCAGCCGGTCCTCTGTCACCCCCCCCAAGCTCCAGTAGTGGAGCCGTTCCCTCACCCTCCCGCTGCGTCTTCCACTCCTCAAGCATCTCGACCGTGTACTTCTCGCTGTCCTGGCCGTCGACCCGGACGTGGTGGACCTTGCACAACAGCAGCAGGTTCGTGAAGGCGTTCTTTTCATCGAGAGACAGCTCCGGGGCGAACCGCTTGCCTCCGGAGCTGACCGCCCGGATGTGCGCGATCTCCAGATTGAGGATGTGTTCCCCATCAACGAACTTAGTGACGGGCTCCTCACACCCAGGCCAGTAGCAGAAGCCACGGCACAGTGACATCAATGCCGCGTGAGTTCCCGATGTGTACTTACGAGCCTCGCCCACGAACGCTCCCCTCCCACCTCACGGCGACAGACCGTGCGGCACAGTTGATCTACTCCAGCTGCAATGCTTCTCAGCGCGACGGACATCAAGGGGCCTTCGACGCGGAGCGCGCTTCTCCTGCGTCTCGCTGGTACTGAGCGGAGTCAGCTCAGGTCGCGTGGTTGCCAGCCCGGCGGTAGTTTCGGCAGGCCGATCAGGGAGTCGATACCAAGGTGTTCGAGCAGCAGCGCTTTCAAGTGCCGGCCGTCGATGAGTTCGAGGCGGTTGCGTGGGGCGAAGTCCAGACTGGTCTTGCCGAACCACGCGGTGGTGACCACGATGCCCTTTGAGGCGCCCGTGTCGTTGACCAGCCCCGCGACCGCGCGAACGGTGTCCGCAGGCACCACGTTCTTCGTGCGTTTGGCCTGGATGATGCACTGGGTGCTCAGGAGTGGCTGCTCGATCACGGCCACGGCGTCGATGCCGTCGTCGCGGGAAGCCTGAGTGACCCACGATTTCAGCCCTGCCTTTTCGAACAGCCGCCGGATCAAGTGCTCGAACTCCGTCGGATCCATCGCGAGCAGATCGGGTCGGCTGTCGAGGCCCGCGACGACATCTCGTCCGGGCGCGAGCTTGTACCTGCTCAAGTCGAAGGTGACGACGGGCGGTACGGGCTCCAGGTCGTAGGGATGCTGCGAGACGACGGCATTGAGATAGCGCAGACTCCTCACCGGATCGAGCTCGGGCTCGTCCAGGACGAGCTCACCGAAAGCCTCCCGGCTCACCCGAAGACCGATCAGGCACGGTTCGATCGGTTTCCCGGTTGCGCGGTCCTTGGCACGGACGATCCCGTTGAACGCGACAGCATCCACCAGCGCTGGCGGCGTCACCGCGAACGCCTCGTCGATCACCCGCAGAGCCAGACGTGCGACCAAGTCCCGGTACAGCGACCTGCACTCCGACTCCTTCCGCGGCTGCGGCACCACAGCCGGGGGAGCAGAAGCCTTGAACCGGTACCCCAGGACCGACGGCACCACCGTCTGGGCCGGCAACTCGATCTCGAGCATCAACTCCCGCGACTCAGGAGCGAACCCCGCCCGCCGGGCGCCGCCCAGCCCCACTGGATACTCGATGCCCGCGAGCGCACTCTCCACTCCCAGCGCGAACGCCTCAACGTCTCCATCCCCAAGCGCCCGCTCGACCCGCAGATGGTCATCGTGCAAACCTCCAGGACGCTCACGAAGCACCGCCCCCAGCTGTTCGACCCGCGCCACAACCTCAGCCGTGCGCACTTCGGCCTCCTGCCTCAGGCTCTCAGCGCACTCCTGCTTGGCACGCCGCTCCGCAGCCTCAGCCTCCCGCTTCTCAGCACGCCGCTTCTGCTCAACCTCCCGCGCACGCGCAGCCTCGCGCTTCTCCAGGTCACGCACGATCTGCTCGGCCCGGCGAGACTCGGAACTTTGCCGGGCCTGCTTCTCTTTCTGCGAACGGGCCCACGCCTGCGCCTTCTCCCGCTCCTGGCGGGCGTTCTCCTTGGCCCGCTCGGCGGCCGCGCGCTCCGCAGCTCTCGCCCGGCGAGGCCGCTCTTCCTCCGCACGCTTGACTGCTGCTGCCTTCGCCTTCTGGTTGTCCCGGTACGCCTGTACCAGCTGTGTTGCCAGAGACTTCCTACGTGCCATCCGCTGCCCCCCAAGTCAAAGCCTCAGGATTTCCCCGAGTAGAGGACCAGCAATCGCGAAGAGCAGCCAGTGACCCGGCATGCACGGAACTTGACTGATTCCCGCCTGCCGAAGCCCCTGCCGTCGTGGCAAGTTGACGTACTTGCGTCTGTTGCCTTGCTCCCTGCCCCGCGCAGGAAGAGACACCCTGGCGCGCGGCGTGCCGCACGAGCTGATCTGCTGGACCGCCCAGCGCGGCGAGCGGATCGCTGCCTGCCGCTAGGAGCTGGAGCACGAGTACGTCGCCGCCGTCGACAACGGCAAGCCGCGGTTCTTGCCCGTGGTCTCCGAGCGGGCTCGCGCCAAGCTGAACCAGATTCCGGCGAAGAAGACGCGCCCGCCGAAGCCAGCCGCTCGTGCAGCTGCGCGAGGAGGGGAGAAGAGCGCGATCCTCACCTCCAAGGTGGCGGCCGACGTTATCAACTCACAGCAGGGCCTGCCGAGGCCTGTTGCCTGCGGCCGCGCCAATCCGTCAGCCCATGCCGGCGTACCAAGAGCCGTCCGACCTTCCCAGCTCGCGTGCGGTGACTTGAGGGCTCGGCACCCGCCGCCTGCGAACGCGCCGCCTGTCAGCGATGGTTGAAGGCGTCTGACGCATGGCGCAGATGCCGCCGATCGCAGAGTCGCGACCACGCACTGGTATCCGTCGCCGACTGGCCCGATACGACTCTCTTCTCGCTCTGCTTGTCTTTTCCCTGAACGTCGACCGCAGGCCTGCAGGGCACTTTAAGCGATGAGCCATCTCACATAACTCGAACGATTTATCGAATTCCTGAGAGATCTTTTATGCCGCTACTGAGTCCGCTCCCTTCAGATCTTAAGATGGCTGAATTAAATGAGGAGCCTCCGGAGTGCGAGGGGTGCGTTTTCGCTCGTCCTCATACGACGTCAGCACGATCCACGCTCTTGCTGAATCCATAGTTCATGCAGGTCAGTGACATTTTCTCGGCCCGTATGGCCTTGCGGTGGTCTGTAGCGGCTCTCGGCGTTCGCCTCTGAGCGGCGGGCGATGTATTCCAGACACGCATAGTTAAGGGGTTCCGCTCGAATTCACGGTTTCCCAGGTGTGCTGTCAGTGGCGGCATCTACCTTCCGAATCGAGGCATGGGGCGCACGGCCCTCGGCATCGTGGATGGGGGAGTGGTGGCATCAGAACAGCCGGAGCCTGCCGTAGGAGACGGCGTGGCCGATGCACGTCAGGTCGTGGGGTATTTGGTGAGGCCGGAAGCCGGCGACTACATCGCGATCATGGATGTGCTGGATGGGTCGGTAACCGACCGGACGGTTGCCGAGATCGCGGCAGCGCTGTCCGACACCGGGCACCGTATGGAACTGCGGCTGGTCGAGACACGCCTGGACGCTCTCAAGAGCATGGGAGCGGTCTCGGTGCGCTCGGACACCAGCCATGCGCGTCGCTACTCCGAGATCCTTGCCCGGAACTGGCGCTACACCGCCAGCCCTGCGGGTCGGCATGTCCAGCGCTTCTACCGGCAAGTCCTGGCCGGTACAGCAACCGTGCGGGAAATCCCGATCGTGTCATTGGGCCGCATCGTGTCCCACCTCGAGCAGCTCGCCACGAGCCTCGGCGCAGGCGAGCTCGCTGCCCACCGCGTGGACGCCACAACCCTCGACTCAGCAAATGCCGTGTTCACCAGCCACGACGACCTCGACGCCGCTCTGGTCGGTGCAGAGGACGCGCTGATGAACCTTGCGGACCGCTTCGACCTGGACGAGGACCGCACCAACGACCTCAAGGGCCTGCTCGTCGACTACGCCACCCGCGTGGCAACCGAGCTCGACTCCGGCTCGGCACGGGCTGCTGCGGCACTGGCAGTACTGCGACCATGGTTCGCCACCCTGGCACAGGCAGCCATCGATGCCTCCCAGGCCCGGGACCTCATCGCAGCCGGTGCGCTCAGCGCCTCCCGCGGCGGCCGCACCGAGGACTGGGATGGGCTGTGTGCCTGGTTCGACGCGCGCACCGGACGGGCCGCCCGATTCTCGCTGCGCCTGGTACGGGCACTGCCGAGCATGCACGCCAACCTGCGCCGGCTGCACTCGTCATCAGGGACTGCCTCCACCCGCACCCGAGCCCTGGCGCTGGCTCGAGCGGTGCTGACACCAAAGATCGGTGTACAGATCTTCCAGGCCGCGCTGGGCGACCACCCCTGGCGCAAACTCTATGGCCAGGCCGAGGTAGACGACACCGGCCGCAACCCATCCTGGCGGGGCGGGCCGCAGGTTCCGGTGCCCACACTGCTGCGCACCGCCGGCCGGTCCGGCCCCCGAGGCAGAGGCACCGCACCACGCGACGACTCCGCCGCCAAGACGCAGGTGGCCCGGGACCGGGCACATCGCCAAGCCGAACACAAACGTGCGGTCGCGGCGGTTCTGAGCTCAATTCCCGGACAGTGCCTGGACGAGGCCGATGCCCGGGTCGCACTCTCCGCTCTCATGGCGGCCGCGCGAGCCACGGCGAGCGGCCCGCGCCGGACCGGCACCAGCGAGGGGCTTGCCTGCACCCTCGTGCACACCGGAACCGGGACCGGCACCCTGAACGCCCCCACCTGGCGGGTACTCCTGCCCAACCGCATCCCCCTGTTTCACCTGCCCGGCAGCCGTCCCTCCGCCGCAGCTCTTAGCGCCCTTGCAGGCACCCACACGAAGGACGACATCTCAGCCCGCACCACGCTGCGCATCGCCCCGCAACTGGGCCACGAGACCGGCGACGACGAGACACCCACCGCCACCCTGGAAGAAGGCGCAGCATGAACGAAGAGAACGACGAGCAGACACACAGGACAGATCCACAACCCCCTCGTCACCCGCCGCGACGGCGCCGCGCATGGCGTCCCGAGGCAGACGCCGAGACAGCAGCCCTGCTGCGCCACCTGGCCACCCACCCGTGGCTGGTCGGCGGCCGGGACGACGAACTCATCGCTGCCGTGCGCCGCAACGAGCACGCCCTGCGCTCCGCCGTAGCCCGGCTGGGATGGGTGCTGGTCATCGAACGCGACCTGGTGCGTCTACGGAAAAGTCCTCCGCCACGCCCCCAAGCGTGGGCCACCCAAGGGCCAAGCCCGGCTGCCTGTTCCTGGTTCTTCTTGCTGCTGGCAGCCGCCGAGTCGATGCCGCCACGCACCGCGATCGGACATCTGGTAACCCAGGCCCGCGCCGCAGCCGCAGAAGCCGGACTGCCCACCCACCATGACATCGCCGAACGCCGCGCCATCCTGGCCGCACTGCACATGCTCGACGAACGCGGCATCGTCGAACGCCTCGACGGTGACCTGGAGGGATATCTGCACGACGAACAGGCACCCGTACTACTTGCCATCCACCACACCCGGCTGGCCTACGTCGTCGCCAACCCCGGCACCCTCGATCCGGCCACCGACCCTCACGCCTGGCTTCAGCAGGCACAGCGTGAACCGGACGCCGCCCGCCGGATGCGCCGCGCCCTCGTGGACGACACCTGCGTGCACACCGCGCTGCTGGACGAAACCGAGGCACAATGGCTGAGCCAGCGCGTACGCGGCGACGACGGCGGCCCCCTGGCCGACGCCTTCGGACTCGTCCTGGAACGCCGCGCGGAAGGCGCAGCGTTCATCGTGCCGGATGAGGCATACCGGCACATGAACGAGCTCGGCCCGATGCCTTTCCCCGCGCCGGGCACCATCGCGCACGCCGCGCTACTTCTGCTCGACCACGCCGCCCTTAACGGCACCACCGGCAACGGACCCGGACCGGGCTGGCGCGGCATGAGCGAGGACCAGGTGGTGGCGGCGCTGACGGCATGCGCCGACAACAGCGCCTCCGGAAAAGGCGGCTGGGGAGCCGAATACGCCAAAGACCCTCTGCTGCTGGCCAGGAAGGTACGCGACTTGCTGACCGGTACCAACCTTGCCCGTCTCACCCCCACCGACTCACCCACCGGCGGAGAGGAAACCACAACGATGTGGTGGTTCGCTCCAACCGCCGGCCGTTGGGCCCAAGCGGGCATCGCGGTTCCCAAAGCCGTCCGCCCCCGTCCCAGATCATCCCGCGTGACCCCCGCGCACCAGTGCCCGCCTACCCCCCTTCAGCAAGGGCTGTTCAGCGACATCGAGGCCAAAGAAGCCATGGAGGAACCCACACCGTGAACGACATCCTCGACCTGGACTTCTCCCTGCCGCAGTCTCCCCCACCCTCCGGCGACCCCCGCCGGTTCGGCGCCCGCTGGCGTCTGGTCGGCGCCGGACTGTCGAACGTGTGGCGCTACGGCGACCTGGATCTGCCCGCGGCATCGGGGCGGCTGCTGCTGCGCGGGCCCAACGGGACGGGCAAGACCACCGCACTGGAGGCCCTGTGGCCCTACCTGCTCGACCTGAACGCCGCCAAGCTCGCCGCCGGCAAAGCACGGCCCACCACGCTGAAGCTCCTGATGAGCCAAGGCGCCCCTGCCAAGGGCCGCCGTTACGGATACCTGTGGCTGACCTTCGCTGCTCCGACCGGCGAACCGGCAGCAGGCACAGAGCAGGAGACGGCAACAGACGAGGACCGCGTGAGTTTCGGTGTCCGGCTCCAGTACTCACCCAGCTCCATCCCTGCCGTGCGTGTCATCCCGTTCACCGTGCCCGGCCGCCCGCTGAAAGAACTGGCGCTGCGTGCCCCCAACGGCGGCGCCCTGGAACATGAAGAATTCTCCGACCGAGTCGAAGCCGTCGGCGGCCAGGTCTTCACCGAACCCGACGACTACATCGAGCACTTGGCCCACCGCATCTGGTCCACCACCCCCGGCGAACTGCGTCTTTTGGCCTCCCGACTGCGGGAAGTACGCAATCCGACCCTGCTGGGCGACGTTTCCCCCGCTGCAGCCGCCGATGCGCTGCGCCAGTCCCTGCCGGGCGTGGCCGGCGACGTCCTCACCGCCACCGCAGAGGCCCTCGCCGAATCGGACACCACCCGTGAGGCCTTCGAACGCGACGAGCACGCCGCCACACTCCTGGCAGAGTTCGCCCGAGTATGGACCGGGCACGTCATCGATGTCACCCGGACCGCCCACACAGCCGCACGCAAGGCCAACGACGAAGCCGCCACACGCAGCCGCCACGTCCAGCAAACCACCGGCCGCCTCAACACCGCGAAGTCCGCGGCTGAACAGGCCAGGACCAACCTCCAACGGCTCAGTGATGCCCACCACGCCGCCCAGGCTGCCGCGCGCGCCATCGAGACCAGCGAAGCCTACCGATCCCACGACCGCGTCATGGACCTGCACAAGCGGCTCAGGGCCGAACAAAAGGCGGCAGCCAGCAGCTACGACAGGCTCCAAGCCGCCGCCGAGCAGGCCCACCTGCAAACCACAGTCGGCCAGGAAGCCCTCAACGAGGTCATCGCCGACCTCACCGACCTGACCACCGAAGCAGAGAGCGCCGGCGCTCAGCCAGCGACGTTGCAGACCTTGCTCGCCCACCACCCCCGCGCCCGCATCACCCGCCCTGTCGCCGACCACGTCATCGACCCCGGCCCCGGCCTCACCCTCACCCACGACCGCGCCGGCCTCGACCAACTCGCCACCACCTGGGCTGGCACCGCCCAAGAACACAGCGCCGCAGCTGACAGGGCCGCACTCATCCTGCGCGACCACGAGCCCGTTGCAGCAGCAGACACCGCAACCAAAACCGCACACCATGCGGCAGCCACAGCCGAGAGCGCTTACGACGAAGCCAGCCAGACCAACGACCGCGCCACCGCGGCAGCCCGCTCGGCTGCCCAGCAGGTGCTCACCGACATTGCCCGATGGGCACAGGAAAATCCCCATCTACGCGGCCTGCACGACAACCCGGAACTAGCCTGGGACGAGCAGCCAGTATGGGACACCGAGGATATCGATGCCCTCACCGCAGCCGAACCTGCAGCAGTCCGCGACCAGCTCAACGCATGGGGCGACCAAGCGATGCGCATCAGTGAAACCCTTGCAGCCGTTCACGAAAACGCGGCCAAGCAGCACCTCGCCACCGCAGCCGACCTCGAAAACACCGCTGCACAGCACCGCAGCGAGGCCCGCCACCTGCGCGCCGGGCAGCTCCTACCACTACCCCGCCCCCACTGGGCCGGACCGGGCGCAGACGACACCGCGCTCGGCGCCATGCTCGAATGGCATCCCACACCCGATGCCACCGACAAACACAAGGCACTCCTAGAGCTGGCACTGGCCAACTCCGGAATCCTCAGCGCCCACCTGCACCCAGGCGGAGCCACCACCCACGCCTGGCACATCAGCCCCACGGGAACCGTCCGAGAGCAGAACCTGACCACCGTCTTGGACATTGCTCCCGGCCATCCGCACGCAGCCCTCGCCCGGGCCGTCCTGGAACGCATCGCACTGGCCGACACAGCCACTGGCCACCACGACCCGGCAGCGCTCGTCATCGGACGCGACGGCACCTTCACCGCCGGACCTCTCACAGCAGATCCAGTAACCGCACTGAACGCAGCCGACAGCAAGCTCCCAGACGCTTCACACATCGGCGCCCGAACCCGCCTGGCCCAGGCACGCGCCAAAGCCGACGAGCTGGACGCAGCCGCCCAGGAACTCGAAACCAGCGCCGCTGCCGAGCGCCGCACCGCTGCCGAGCGCCGCAAGCAACGCAACACCACCCGGAACCAAGCACAGGCTTTCCCACCCAGGCACGAGCTGACGGCCGCCGAGGCCGAGCGCGCCCGCACCGCGCAGGAAACTCACCAACGCCAGAACACCGCACGGACGATGCGACAGCACGCCGACGACGCCGCAGCCGAGCACACCCGCTTGCGCACCGACTGGGCCGCCCGCGCCCGAAGCCTGGGCATGCCCGCCGAGCCTGCAGCCCTGACCAGCCTGATCGCGGACGGCCGAAAGCACGCCGGCACTCTCACCAGGTGCACAACTCAGCTCTCCGCACGGCTGCTGCCCAGGCTCCAGCGCATCCTGCAGACACTGCCCGACGAAACCGCCCTCACCGAGTGCCTGGCCGACCTCCATCACGTCGCCCAGAGCACACACACCACAGCCCTCGAAACACAGGCAGAACTCACCGAAGCCCAGTCCCACGGCGACGCAGAGGACGCAGCACGCCGCTTCGAGGAAGCCACCGATCGAGCCAAGGACCTCTACCGGCACCTCGAATCCGCCCGGACGCAGCTTGTCGCGGTCGAGAAGCAGCTCAGCACCTGCGAAAGCAACCTTGAAGCCGCCCAGCAGCGCTTCAATGAAGCGCGCCCCCTGCAGACGGAGACACGGTCACACCTGACCGCCCTGCTCACCTGGCCACCCCTCGCCCAAGCCCTCGGCGCCAGCCCCGACCTCTTTCCAGGCGGCGCTGACGGCCCGGAACTCCTCGACACGGTCGAGGACCTGCTCGGCCGCCGCCCCACCGCCTCCAAGAAGACCCTCGGCGAACGCTACGACACCGTCCGCGCCGAACTCGCCCAAACCTGGACCATCGCCCGCGACGACTCACCCGCCGGACTCGAGCAGCTCGAAACCTTCATCCTCACCCACGCCGAAACCCACCACGACCCCCTCAGCGCCGCCACCCGCGCACAGACCCTCGCCGACCGAGCCAAAGCCGCACTCGATGCCGCGGAAGCAGCAGCATTGCGCGACTTCGTCATCGGCCGCCTCCCCGCTGCCATCGGAACCGCCTGGACAGCCCTGACGGACTGGAAGAAGACGGTCAACCGCAAAATGCGCGCAGCCCAGGCATCCTCCGGAGTCGGCGTCCAAGTCCACATCGGCCTGCGCGATGACCTTGACGCCGCAACCCGCACCGTCTACGAGCTGTCCTGCAAGGTCGGCGACGCCGTGCGCACCGAGACACAGAAAGAACAGGTCGGACAGGCACTGCAGTCCCTGCTGGCGGCGGCCGACGGCTCCACCATGACAGAACGCCTGACCGCAGCAGTCGACATCCGCAACTGGGTCGATGTCCACTACCTCGTGGAACGACCCGGACCCGACGGCAAACCCGTCACCGGCCAATGGGGCCCGCGCACCGGTCTGTCCGGCGGCGAACGGCGCCTGGTCGTCCTGGCACCCATGCTCGCAGCCATCGCCGCCAACTACGACCGGTTCCCCGCAGCCGGGCTGCGCCTGGTCCCGCTCGACGAAGTCCCCGCCGAGGTCGATGAACGCGGACGCGAAGGACTGGCCCGCTACCTCGCCGAACTCGACCTGGACGTCCTGTGCACCTCCTACCTCTGGGACGGCGCACCCGGCGCATGGGACGGCATCGACGCCCACGACCTCGAAGCCGGAGCCGACGGCACCGTCGTGGCCTTCCCCATGCTGATCCGCTCAGGCCAGGACTTGCCTGAGCGCACCGATCCCGAACTCCACACCGGGAGGCAGGCGTGAACTGCTCGCTGTGCGGCGGAGCATGCGCAGACGCCGACCTAGCCCCACTGCTCAACCCTGATCTCACCTGGCTTTGGCAAGCCCTGGCGGCAGCAGCCGACCGACGTGGGGACGAGGCCCTCACCGCAGGACCTGCGATCACCGTAACGGTGCCAACCTCGCCGGCCCAGCGCGCCGCAGCAGCTGGCCTCATCGGTGGACGGCCGCTGGAACCCGGCCAGCGTCGCCGCGTCAACCTGAAGGACCTGACCGCTGCGCTGACCACGCGTGGGCCCTCACTCCCCCCTGGAGCCGTCGCGGCCCACGCCTGCAACCGTCGGCTGGCAGCCAAGGCCCGCAGCCGCGCTGAGCATACGGCCGCTTCCCACCGGGTCCGTGCACTGCTCGAGAGCTCCACAGTTGGCCTGCCCGACCATGTGCGTGAACTCATCGGGCCAGCCACCGTCTTCAGCCGACTGCAGAGCCTTGGCTGGATAACCCGCCTGCTCAACACCCCAGATCCCGATGCGCTGCTTGGCCAGGCGCTGCAGGTGGTCGCCCGCCTGCCCCCACCCGGCCAGCGCATCGACCGCCGCATTCTCGTACCGGGCAATCCGCACGCCCTCGACGCAGGTACGCTGCCCGCACTCGTTCTCGCCCTGACCGGATCCTTCGCCACGACGGGCCGTACAAGCTGGGCCCGCCTCGGAGTGGACTGCGACGACTTGCTCGGCGGACTCATCATCACCGGAATCACGCCCCTTGGGTGGCGGATTCCGCCCGGCGCGACCTTCACCCTACCGCCAAGAGAACTGGCCAAAATCTCATGGGAGCCTCCCAAAACCAAGGGCGAGTGGGCCTTCGTCACGGAAAACCCCTCCGTGCTTGCCGCGGCGAGCAACCACGCACTGGCCCACGACACGGCCTGGACACCACATGTGATCTGCACGGCTGGCACACCCTCACAACTGGAATGCCAAGCGGTTGGCGCGTTGTCGCATGCTGGCTGGCGGATCGCCGTCCGTGCCGACTTCGACCAGGCCGGATTGGCGCACATGCGCGCCCTCCTCGCTGCCGC
Source organism: Streptomyces chattanoogensis (assembly GCF_001294335.1). Taxonomy (GTDB): domain Bacteria; phylum Actinomycetota; class Actinomycetes; order Streptomycetales; family Streptomycetaceae; genus Streptomyces; species Streptomyces chattanoogensis. The sequence goes on along the minus strand of NZ_LGKG01000187.1, from coordinate 8,773 downwards.
ACCAGCAGCCGTTCCATGGAGGATGAGTGCAGCCGACTACCTTGCGGCCGCCCCCAAGGGCACTGACACACTGCACCTCAAGAAATCGGACGCTCCCTGGGATCCAAATCTGGTACGCGTGATGCTCAAACAGTCTGTCCCCGTGTACGAGGAAGACCTCCTGCCCGGGCTGCTTGATGACATCACGGACGGCGGTCCAGGAGAGGCCGAGGGGGACAGATCGAGCGTTGCCCGCGCCGCACCCTAGGCTTCCGCTTATGACTGTGGTCGAAGGTCTCCGGCCCGGCGGCTCGGAGAGGCGGCCGTTGTTCCCGGATCAGGTTCAGGCGGTGCAGCAGGCGGCCAAGCAGCTGCGCCGTCCTGGGTCGCGTGGGCTGTATGTGTCGGCGACAGGGACGGGCAAGACGCTGGTGTCCATCCGGGTCGCGGATGAGCTCGATGCCAAGCTGGTGCTGTTCGTGGTGCCCACCTTGGATCTGGCCGCGCAGACGGCGCTGGCGTGGCGCAGGGACGGCCACGGCGAGCACATGGTGATCGCCTCCTCGATGGACGCTGCCGGCCGGGAGGATCTGGCCGCGGCGCGGGTCGGCTCGACCAGCAACGCCCCCGCGCTCGCGGCGCTGCTGTCTGTGGTGGGGGAGAGGGCTGATCAGGTCCCCGCGGTGACGGTGATCTGCACCTACGACTCCCTCGACAAGATCGAACAGACACAGAACACGAAGTACACGGTGCCGCCGTTCGACCTCGCGATCATGGACGAGGCGCACCGGATCGCCGGCCGGGCGGACAAGAAGTGGGCCATCGCCAACGACGCACACCGGATCCACGCCGACCGCCGCCTCTACATGACCGCAACCCCGAGGACCTTCGGCTCGCCGGAACTGGCGGAGTCCGCCGACACCACCCGCCCGCGCCGCCGACGCCGCACCCGCCCCGAGCCGGACCTCGACACCTCCGCCAACTCCATGGACAACGAGGCCGTCTACGGCAAGAAGATCTTCGAATACCCTCTCGCGACCGCGGTGGCCGACGGCCGCGCGGCGGACTACCGCATCGTGGTGCCCACCCTCACCGACGCCGACCTGCGCGCACGCCTGAACCTGCCGGCCCCCGGCACCACCACCGACGACGAAAACCACGCCGAGACCCACGGGGCGCTGCGGACCACCGCACTGCACCTCGCCGTCCTCAAAGCCATGACCGAGCACGAGCTGCGCCGGGTACTGGTCTACTTCACCCTCGTCTCCGACGCCCGCCGCTTCGCCCGCGAACTGCCTCACACCCTGCGCCTGCTGCGCCGCACCGCACCCGAACTGTGCCCGGACATCACCCCGCAGCTGTTCTTCGCCCACGGCGAGCACACCCCCGCCGAACGCCAAGACATCTTCAACGACTTCGCCGCGGCCTCCTGCGCGATCCTGGCCAACTCGAGGCTGATCGCCGAAGGCGTCGACATTATCTAGAGGTGGGGGATTGTGAGGGACGTTTGTTCCGGCTGTCACCTGCGGGGATGGTCGTGGGCTAACCGCTATACAGCTGCTACTGGGTGACAGTTACGTTCGGCACGTGGAGCACTCCTTTATCGCGGAACGGTCTCTCTCCAGCAACGGGCTTGGAACGGTGGGTGGTTGCCGATGCACTCACCTATGCCTTGCATCACGAGGCCACTGCTTATTTGGCTTCGCTGCGCAGCAAGGACCGCTCACCGAACACCGAGCGGGTCTACGCCGGCCGTCTGGCGCTGTATCTGAACTACTGCGCCGCCCGCCCCATGGAGTGGGCCACACCGGGATTCCTCGGACTGTCGGGCCTGCAGCAGTGGCTGATCAACGAGCCGCTCCCGCTGCGCAGCCGACGAACCGGCGGCGCACGGCCCCGGAATCGCTCCAAAGGAACCGCGAACGCCGTGATGACGGTGGTCAGCGACTTCCTGCGCTTCGGCGCCGCCCATGGCTGGGTCTCCCCTTCCACGGTGGCGCTGCTGTCCGAGCCGAAGACCCTGTTCTGCCTGCCGCCGGGCTACGACCCCGGGGAAGACGGGCGGTTGCGTACGGTGGACACCGCCTCGTTCCGGTTCGCGTTCACCGACCCCGGCTACCAGGACCTCAGCCCCGAGCAGATCGCCAGGATGCTCGCTCTGGCAGGCTCGGCCCGCGACCGGTTCCTGATCGCTCTGCTGGCCTGTACCGGCCTGCGGATCGGCGAAGCGCTGGGGCTGCACCGCAGCGACCTGCACCTGCTGGCTTCCTCCCGCGCTCTCGGGTGCGGTACCGAAGGGCCTCACCTGCACGTCCGCCACCGCACCGACAACCCCAACCGCGCACTGGCCAAGTCCCGCTCTCCACGGATCGTGCCGGTCACCGCCGACCTGACCAGCCTGTACACCGACTACCAGTACGAGCGCCACACCGCCGGCGCGGATGGCGGCGACATGGTCTTCGTCAACCTCTTCCGCCCGCCGGTGGGCCGGCCGATGTCCTACCCCAATACCAAGGGCATGTTCGACCGCCTGGCCCGGGAAGCCGACCACCCCTTCCGCCCCCACATGCTGCGCCACTCCGCCGCGACCACGTGGCTGCGCAGCGGAGTGGACCGGGACGTCGTCCAGCGCCTCCTGGGACACCTCTCGCCCCTGTCGATGGAGCGCTACCGGCACGTGTGTGACACCGAGACACGCCAGGCCGTCGAGCGCGTCGCGACGCTGCGGGACCTGAGGTGAGCGCCGCCGGGCAGCCGACACCGCTGCGCTTCCCGGCCGCGCCCACCTGGGAGACGTCCGGCTGGAAGGCATGGCTGGCCGATCGCATCGACCCCGACTGGCGGCCGGGGGAGTGGGACGCGCGCCACTGGCTGTTCACCGGTGACCTGGACAGCCCACGTACCTCGTCCTCGACCTGCCGGACCCGGCGATGTGACCAGGTGGTCATCTCCGGCAACGTCTTCTGCACCCTGTGCGCGGAGCACCTACGAGCGGACAGCCAGGACCCCGACACCTTCGCCATGACCTTCACACCTGCCCGCGAACGCAGCGCCCGCGGCATGGTGACCGCCCAGTGCTCCATCATCCGCGGCGACGTGCGGTGCATCCGCCCCCGCCACTGCAACGACATGTGCGCCACCCACTACAACGCCTGGAAGTACCACGCAGCCAAAGGAACCGAGCAAGCATGGCTGCGCGACCGTGCCCAGCCCTTCACCGAAACAATCCCCTGCCTGGTCCCCACCTGCCCAAGCCCCGCCTACAACTCCCGTGGACTATGCAACTACCACGCCCGCCAATGGAGCCAGGACAATCGCACGAAACGCACTGACGTCCACCAGTGGGCCCCTCAGCAGCCCCCCTACCTGGACACACACCAGTTCAGCCTGCTCGCCCTGAACGACCTGCTGCGCCATGAGACCCTCTACGCCCTGCAGCAGACGGACCAGTGGACCCGCACTCTGGAACCCCACCGCATTCGCAGCCTGGTACGCGACCTCACGAGCGCCACCACACTCCTGACCGAAGACACCGGCCCGGCACGCCTGACCAGCCCTCACGCCGGCGCAGTCAGAACCCTCAAGCGGCTGCGGACAGCCGTCCACGGCGCCTTCGAAGAGTTCTCCGGCCGCCCCTTCGCCGACCCGGACGTCCTTGACCTGCGCGCCATCGGCCTGCGCACGACGAACGGATCCCGGCCCCGCCGCATGCCCGGCACCACGGACCTGCGCACCATCCGCCAGCCCTGGCTCCGCGAGCTGATGCGCCACTGGGCCACCAGCAGTTCCCCGCGCACCGACACCTTCTCCAACACGATGCGCGCCGTGGTCATCGCCTCCCGAACGCTGGCCCAGCGACCGGGGGAAGGTCTCGACCCGGCAGCGCTGCACTTCACCGATGCCTCCGCTGTCGTCGATGCCTTCCGCACTGCGCTCCGACGCGACGGAACCGCCTACCGCTCCTCCCAGCGGCGCACGCTCGCCGGCTGTTTCTTCCAGCTGATCGACTACGGCCGCCGCTCCGGACATCTCGACACCCTCGCGCGAGCGTTCACCCGCGACCCCGTCGAGCACCGCATCCGCCTGGAAGAAACAGACGAGGACAACATCGGCAAAGCCATCCCCGAATCGGTCATCCGTCAGCTCGACGCCCACCTGCACACCCTCGGCCTCGGAGACGTCCAAGGCCGCCGCGATGTCCCCACCGCCGACCTGCAACTGCTCTACCAGACCATCTACATCCTGCTCAGAGACACCGGCCGCCGCCCTCTGGAGATCGCCTCCCTGCCCCGCGACTGCCTGGAGACCGACCGCGGGCAGACCTCACTGATCTGGAACAACCACAAACGGCGCCGCCACCGCAGACACCTGCCCATCACCGAATCCACCGCCCAGGCCATCCGCACCTGGCAAGCCCGCCGCAGCCACCTCCAGCTCCCCGCCGACGGCGACGCCTACCTCTTTCCCGCCCTGAGCGCCTACAGCAGCGCCCCACACCTGGGCGCCAACTACATCAGCGAGACCCTGCGCCTGTGGGTCAACTCCCTGCCCGCCCTGCGCACCGAAGGCGTCGACACGGACGGCACCGCTCTTCCTTTCGACCGGACCCTGATCTACCCCTACGCCTTCCGCCACTCCTACGCCCAGCGCCACGCCGACGCAGGAACCCCCGTGGACGTGCTGCGCGAGCTGATGGACCACCACTCCATCGCCATGACCCAGCGCTACTACCAGGTCTCCCTCAAACGCAAACGCGCCGCCGTCACCTCCTTGAGCACCCAGGTCGTCGACCGCCTCGGACACTCCGCCCCCAGTTCCCCCAGCAGCTACGAGCTGCGCTCCGTGGCAGTCCCCTACGGCGGCTGCACCGAACCCAGCAACGTCAAAGCCGGGGGAGACGCCTGCCCGCTCCGCTTCCAGTGCGCCGGCTGCGGCTACTACCGCCCCGACCCCTCCTACCTCCCCGCTATCGAGCAGCACATCAACGAACTGCGTGCCGATCGGGAGACCGCCCGGGCCATGGGCGCGGCCGACTTCATCATCACCACCCTCACCGCCCAGATCACCGCCTACGAACAGGTCGTCCACCGCATGAAAAACCGCCTGGCAGCCCTACCCGCAGGCGAGCGCGAAGAGATCGAACACGCCAGCACCATCCTGCGCAAAGCCAGAGCAGCCAGCGGCCACACCCTGCTTCCACTCACCGTCGTCGACCGCACTCAGGAACCACCGTCATGAACCGACAGGGCAACTCCGCTGTCATCGCCCGGGCCCGCCGCCGTGACAGCCTCGACAAACGCCAGCGTGTCCTTGAAGCCCTCGCCGCCCTCGAACGAGACGGCCACAAGATCAGCCACGCCGCCGTCGCCCGCACCGCAGGTGTCTCCACCTGGCTCACCTACACCGAGGGCATCCGGGAACACATCCACGCCGCCCGCAACCGCCAGACCCACACCCCCGCCACCCCACCCCTACCAGGATCCGCTCCCAACCCAGCAAGCCTGCGCGCCGAACTAGACCTCGCCCGCGAAGAGATCAAAGACCTCCGCCAGGAACGCGACCGCCTGAGCAACGCGCTCCGCCACCAGCTCGGCCAGCAACTCGACGCCCTCCACGCCCCCGACCTCACCTTGCGGATCGACAAACTCACCCGCGACAACCACCAGCTCGCCGACCAACTCCAACAGGCCACCGAAGAAAACACCGCCCTGCGCGACCGCCTCACCGGGCTCGAAGACGACCTCGCAGCGGCTCGCACCAGCCTGCGCCGCATGATCCGCACCGAGAACACCACCGCCCAGTGACAGCCGCCCCCGCGGCGCCCAGCTCAAGCCCAGTCCAGGCCCAGCTCAGCCAGCACCTGCCGCCTGTCCTCGGTGAGCTTCGCGCGCCTCGACTTCGTGTTCGACAGGAACACGCCGAGTTTGACCTCAGTGCCGTCATCGAGCCGCTCGACGTGGGCCCTGGAGACGGTCAGAGAGCCGGTGCGGGCCTTGTACTGGGCGAGGGCCGCCACGCCCCGCTCGAAGGCGCTCACGGGCGTTCTGGACGGCTTCGCTGCCTCCTTCATCTCCGGAGCGTGCGGGACGATACCGACGGCCCTCAAGCGCTCGCGCTGCCCGTCAGACAGGGCCGCCCACACCTCGGGCTTGCGCTGCCGGGCCAGCCATTTACCGATGTCCATCCCGTGCACGGTGACGCCCGGTTCGACGTACGCGAGGATGGTCTCCTCCGCGAGCATCTCCCGCACCACCGCGTAGTGCCGTTGCCACTCGGCCGGCCACGACGGGTTCCAGTCCTCGTCGATCTCCTTCAACGCGGCTTCCCACTCCGCCTTGCCGGCCAGCGCACCCGGGCGGCGCAGGTTGGACAGCCATTGCCCGATCGGCTTGTCCAGCATGGTCGCGGTGCGGGGCGCGCACAGTGTCCAGTGCTGGTCGTAGTACGCCTTCGCGGCCTGAAGGTTCTCCTGGAACCGCTCATCGGCCACCGACCACACCATGCCGAGCCGCTCCAGCCGCTGCGCGCGCTGCCCGCTCATCTCCCCGGCCCCGTAGGCACGCCGCTGCTCCGCCACCCACTGCCCAAGGGGTGTCGCACCCTCCCGGTGCCCGTACGGCACCCTCGCGCTCCCGACCCGCTCGACGTACGCCTTCAGCTTCGCCCAGCCGCGCGCCCAGTCCTGCCGCTCGGTGTCGATCACGTTGAAGCTCACCCAGTCCGCGACCATCGCCGGGTCACGCGGAGCGGCAAAACGCAGTAGTAGACGGGATTCGTCCTCGCCTTCCTCGGGCGGCGGACCGATATGGGTGGACGGCTGCGCGACGTCCTTCTGCGGCTCCTGCGGAATCGCCAGCAGCTCGATGGCCTCTTCATCGTGAGCACGCAGAGCTTCAAGGACCTTCACCAAAGGCCGGTACGATCCCGAGGTGAACATGTCTTCCGGCTTCTCACCGGGCTGAAGGAACACCGGCACGATCAAAGAGGCAAGTTTTCCCTCTCCCGGCTTTTGACGGAGAGCCCGGCCGATGGCCTGAACGATGTCATGCGGTGCGCCCTTGGGGTCCAAAAGAGCGACACTATCCACCGCTCTGATATCGACGCCTTCCCCCAAAACGCGACAGTTCGAAAGCACCGCCCGCCGCGCCGTCGTACCGAAGCCGCCCAGCACTTCCCGCCGGCGCTCCGGGACGTGCTCACCGCACAGCCAGTCCACCCAGATCTTCGCCGGGTACTTCTCGGGCTCGTTGGCGTGCAGCTTCGCCGCAACGCGCTCAAGGCCCTCCGCGTACGCCTGCGCCTCTATCGTCCGGTGGTGGAAGGTGATGCACGTGCTGAGGTTGTGCTGCGCCATGGTGTGCAGGAGCGCGGCCTGGAGGGCTCCGAGGCGCTGCCCGCGGACCTCCTCGGTGTGCCGTTCCTCGCCCATCAGCCGCTCGGGCGTGACGACCGGGTCCTTCAGCTCCAGGACGATGATCTGGTACCGCGCAAGCAACCCGCGCGAGACGGCTGACGCGAGCGAGAGCTTGTAGAGGACGGGCCCGAAGACCTTCTCGTCGTCCATGGAGGCCGCCATCTCGCGCGGCAGCGGGTCGCGCACCCCTTCGGCGACCTCACGGTTGAGGCGCTCCTCCCAGATCCGCGGTGTCGCCGTCAGGTACAGCCGGCGGCGCGAGGGGATGACGCCCTGGTTGTGGACGTCGGCCCACGCCTTACCCATCGAGCCCGAAGTTCGGTGGGCCTCATCGACCACCGTGAGGTCCATCGGCGCCAGCTGCTGCCCGTAGGCGCCCTCGAACGCCTCCGCCAGGACACTGAGGCTGGCGTACGTCCCGAAGATGGTGACGGGCCCCTGGCCGTGCCACAGAGCCAGCTGCACAGGGTTCGTGGTGGAGCGCACCTTGAGGTTCCACAGCTCCGGGTCGTCCTGGAGCGAGCACACCGCAACCGCCGGCCCCGTATGCCCGGCCGCATGCCACGCCTGCACCGTCTGGGTCAGAAGGTCCAGCGTCGGCACCAGCACGAGAATGCGGCCCTTGGGGACAAGCCGCTTCGCCGACGCCGCCGCAATGATGGTCTTTCCCGTCCCACACGCGGCGTGCACCTGACCGCGCAGGCCATCGACGGGAATACCGCCCGGCGGAATATCGAGACCGCGCACAATGGCGGCAACTGCCTCGATCTGATGGTCACGCAGTTTCACGGCCATGCCCCGTGTTCTCCTCTTCGCGGAATGCGGCACGTAATCAGAAAGGGAATCCGGCGCGAGGTGCACGGCGCTGAGGATGTGGTGTCTGACCCCAGACTCTACACAGCGCCGACCCGTGATGCATCACCGCGTGCCAACTTCACCCTCAGGGGTTACGCATGACTCAATCTCACCCATGGACGCCCCTTGTCCTGTATGCTGGCAGGGCGTTGGTGAACGTGTCGAGGCGGTTTCGTGGGTGGGGGAGAGGTTCGGGTGGAGTGCAGCGGAGCCCGTCACTGCAGTGGGGCCGGCGCCCGATCGGGCCGACGGGCCGTCACCTCCGTTGCTGGGGTGGAGGCTGGGAATCCCAAGCACTACACAGGCCCGCACGTGATGCACCGCCCCTCACAGCCAGCCAACAAGTCCCCGCTTGCGGGGACTTCACAATTCGCGCGAAGCGTGAATTGACACGTCTTTAGAATTCCGCTTGCGGAATTCAATTCCCCCGCTTGCGGGGGAATTTGGCGGAGCGTCAGCGGAGCCAAGGCTGGAGCGCAGCGGAAGCCTTCACTCTGCGGCGGCTTGCCGCCGCAGTTCCCGCTC
>NZ_LGKG01000186.1 GCF_001294335.1 Streptomyces chattanoogensis | reverse complement strand
GATGCGAGCGGCGGCGCAGACCAGATCCTCCAGGGCCGCGTGGAGCCGCCCCGGGTGGAAGGGCCGCTCACGCCGCCACACGAGAGTGTCGACCCCGTGCTCGTCGGCCTCCTGCGGCAGCAGCGCACACGCCGGATGCTGACGCGCCGCTGCGGCCTCGACGTCGAATCCGGCCATCAGGGCAGGGCCGAGCGTGCCCTCGCCGACCCACAAACGCTGTGCGGCCGGGGTGAGTTGGGCGAGCAGTGCAAGGTCGGCGTGGTCCGCCGGTTCGTCTCCCGCGGCGAGGGCGAGCACGGTGGGGTATTCGATCTGCCGGGCGAAGGTGTCGGCGATCGTACGCTGATCGGCGGGAGCAGCCGCGAGACCGGCCTCGGCCAAGTCGTCCCCGTTCGACAGGTACGGCAGCGCGAGCGCCGGGTCGACGGCGGTGGCCACCCCGGTCAGCTCCAACGCTTCGCTCTCGGCCGCGATGACAGCGGCCATGGCCTGCGGCTCGACCGAGTCCCACAGCTCCACGACAGCCAGCCGATACGTTCCGGCGTCGGCCAGCCGCACCAGCTCCGGGACCAGGTCCTCGCGCAGCGCACAGCACGCGCAGTCGTTCACCAGCGGCGTGTGACCGCTGTCGACCGGGCCGGTAACGCGCCGAGGAGATCTCCACATCGATGACGGGGTAGGTGTTGCCGTCCTCCCACTCCACCGTCTTGTCGCTGGTGGCGGTGGAACGGGTGAGGAAGGCGAAATCGCCGGCGCTGTCACGGAAGACGACGGGCCGGTACTCGGGGTGGATTCCGGGGTGGACCGCAGCTTGATGATCGGACGCAGTTCGTTACGAGCCATGCCGAGCAGCATACACAAGTGGTTTTCATTTTCATCTAGCTGCTACGGTGCTGCCGTACCGCCCACACACGATCAAGAGGGACCATGTCCGCCCACTGCCAACTCACCGGCCGGCAACCCGGCTTCGGCAAGACCATCTCCCACTCGCACCGCCGCACCTCGCGCCGGTTCGACCCCAACATCCAGCGCAAGCGCTACTGGCTCCCGAGCGAGAACCGCTACATCCGGCTCACCCTCAGCACCAAGGGCATCAAGACCGTCGACACGATCGGCATCGAGGCCGCCGTGGCCCGCATCCGCAACCAGGGAGGAAAGGTCTGATGGCAAAGAAGAGCAAGATCGCCAAGAATGAACAGCGGCGCGAGATCGTCGCCCGCTACGCCGAGCGCCGCGCCGAGCTGAAGGCGGTCATCGCCAATCCGGGCACCTCCGACGACGAGCGCGCGGCCGCTCAGCAGGAGCTGCGCCGCCAGCCGCGCGACGCCAGCGCCACCCGGATCCGCAACCGCGACGCAGTCGACGGACGCCCTCGCGGCCATCTGCGCGCCTTCGGCCTCTCCCGCATCCGGGTACGCGAAATGGCCCACGCCGGGGAGCTCCCCGGCGTCACCAAGAGCAGTTGGTGACCTTCATCGCGCCGCACTGACGCCCGACCCCACCAAAGCCGGGGGCGGGCACCGCGTCCGACCCGCTCAACGTCGCGCAGGGTGGGGCGGAGCGGCGCCGGGCCACCCGCACCGCGACGCCCGGGAACCTGCTGACGCAAACCCGCGGCGCCTGGCGTCGACAGCGGTGCCGGGTCCTCATCGAACGCGATGGACTCCCCCGCACGCAAGGCCGCAGTCGGTGGTTGGCATGATGTCCCGGCTATGCCTGTCGCCGCTGCTCTGCGATATGTCCGGGCCGCGGTGTTCGCCGCGGTCTGCGTCGCGGTGTCCGCGGCCGGGCATGTGCTGATGTCCGGCACGGGGCTCCCCGTGTGGGCCTCGGCCGCGGCCGCCATGGCGGTGTTCGCGGCCGCGACCCTCGCGGCCCACAAGGAGCGTTCCCTCACCGCGATCACAGCCGGTGTGCTGACCGTCCAAGGCGCGCTGCACCTGTTCTTCTCGCGCGTGCAGCAGGGCGGGGCCGCGGAGAACATGGTCATGCGGCCCCCCGCCGCGCCCGCAAGGGCCGACCTGTGGGCGAGCCGGATGATGTGCAGCGGCCACTCCCGTTCCGCGGACCCGGCCCCTGGGCTCCCTGGCCGGTCGATGCGGCACGTCGTACCCGACGCGGGCCTGGCACCGGGCTCCCTCCACACGCACGCCATGCCGTCCATGCACCATTCCGGCACCGGGATGATCGCGGCGCACCTCGCCGCGGCACTCGTGTGCGCCTGGTGGCTGCACCGCGGCGAGCGTACGGCGTTCGCCCTGCTCAGAACACTGCGTACGGCAGCCGACCGGACCGTGCACCGACTACTGGCCCTCTTCGCCGCGGGTCCGACGGCACCGCTCGGCCACTGCGCACCACACCGGATACGGCAACGGGCCGCGACCATCCCGCCCCAACTCCCCCTCGTCAGGCACACCCTCATCCGCCGCGGCCCACCCCTGTCCTTCTCGTACTGATCACCCGCGTGCCTGGCCCGACCCCGTGGGGTCCGGGCGCTGCACCGCATTGGCCTGCCCCGACGTGGGCTGCCTGCGGCGCCCGGCGCGACGCACGCGGCTTCACCGGATGGCGATAGGTACGCCCATCCCCGCTCACCGGCGGCTTCGCGCTCCCGCCACGCCGTCGGTCCTTCCTTTGTGATCACACGCGGCCCGGGCACTGACCGGCCACGTGGAACGAGAAAGACAACTGGCAATGACGCACGTCCCCAGCCTGTCCGACGACAGAACCCAAACCGACCCGGACAGCAACAGCGGCAGCGACCGCACACGGCCGTCCCGTAACCAGCTCTACAAGACGCTGTGGCGCTGGCACTTCTACGCCGGCCTGCTCATCACCCCCCTGCTGGTGCTCCTCGCCGTCACCGGCGGCATCTACCTGTTCAAGCCCGCCTACGAGGACTGGGTCTACAAGGACCTGCGCACCGTCCAGGCCGCCGAGAACGCCAGGCCGGTGCCGCTGGCCGAGCAGGTGGACGCCGTACGGAAGGCGAAGCCCGAGGCGACCATCCAGTCGGTGACCCCGCCCAGCGACCGCGACCACAGCACGATGGTCACCCTTGCCGCGGACGGCGGCGGCGAGTGGGCCCCGACGGTCTCTGTGTACGTGAATCCGTACGACGGCAAGGTGCTGGGATCCGTCGACAACGGCAAGACCTTCATGCACACCGTCCGCGAGCTCCACGGAAACCTGCTCTCCGGGACCGTCGGTGACCGCCTGATGGAGCTGACCGCATCCTGGGCGGCGATCCTCACCTTCACGGGCCTGTACCTGTGGTGGCGCACCCGCTCGACCCGTGGCCGGACCGGCCGCCGTGGCCTGCGCCGCTGGCACGCCACCGCCGGTGCGGTTCTCTCCGTCTTCCTACTGATACTCATCGCCACCGGCCTGCCCTGGACCGGCGTCTGGGGAGACCAGCTCCAGAAGATCATCACCGCGACCAAGCAGCAGGCCCCGAGCGCCTGGGACTACAAGGTCTCCTCGACCGTTCCCAAGACTGCCGATCGGCTCACGACCAACCCGGACACCTCCGTACCCTGGGCTGCGGAGAAGCTCCAGGTGCCGAGCTCGCAATCGGCCGGCGAGCACGCAGGCCATGAGGGTCACACAGGGCATGGCGAGACGGCTACAAGCCATGCCGCGCCGGGCAGCCTGCCCATCGAGCGAGCCGTCGCCATCGCGCACCGCCACCGCGTTCCCGGCACCTTCACCGTGACCCTTCCGCAGGGCCCGAAGGGTGTCTACACGATCTCCGGCAAGTCCGAGGCCGACCCCGCCAAGCAGCGCACGCTCTTCCTCGACCAGTACTCCGGCAAGGTGCTCGCCTCCTACGGCTGGCCGCAGTACGGCTTCCTGTCGAAGCTGGTCGAGCAGGGCATCGCCCTCCACCAGGGCGAGCGCTTCGGCCTGCCCAACCTGCTGGTCGCCCTCGGCACCTGCCTGGGCGTCATCGGCATGGCGGTAAGCGGAATGGTGATGTGGTGGCGCCGCCGCCCGACTGGCAAGGCCCTCGGCGCGCCCCGCCGGGCGCAGGATGCCAGGGTCACCCGCGCGGTCGCCGTCCTCATGCTGGTCCTCGGCCTGGCCATGCCGCTCGCCGGCCTGTCCATGGTGCTCATCCTGATCCTGGACTGGTTGCTCATCCGCCGGATCGCGCGTCTGCGACGCTTCTTCGGCTGACACCTGTACGGCAAAGGGAGCGTGCACCGCACGGTGCACGCTCCCCTCGGCTTTGCCGATCCGTAGGAGTGAACTCCGCGTCGATGAGTCCGGGAGGTGCCGGGCCTCTTGCCGGGGCGGCGCCGGGATGCGTCTGTGCGCCACCATCTCCCATATTGCAAATGGCATCCATTTCCATTTATCCTGAGTGCCGCGTCGCCGAGAGATGCCCCCCTGAACACGGCCGCGAGCGCCCCGAGCTCGCACCGAAGACGCGAGGACTCCGGGTTGGGCAGTGGTCGCAGCCACGGCACTGCCCAACCCGGCATATCCGAAAGGGCAGTCCAGCCCCGGGCGACGCTTGGGAGCGCTCCATCACAGCTTCCTGCCCACCTCTGGGAGGGTGACCTCATGACTGAGCGCACTGCGCCCGAATTCACCCAGATCATCCACCCGTGGGAGATCAACCCCGAACAGAGGCGGGAGCTGATCGAGTGCTGGACGGTCGTGAGCAACGCAGGCGGCGCTGTCGTACCGCTCGGGTTCCCCCCTCCTCCGGTGGGCACCGAAGAAGTCGCACCGGCGGTCGACGAGTTGATCGCCGGGCTCGATCCGCAACGCGGCCGGCTGCTGCTCGCCACCATCGAGGGTGACCTGGCGGGATGGCTGGTCGTACGCCGTGACCCGCACCCCTTCATCGCGCACTGGGGCGAACTCAACCACCTCCAGACGCACCCGCGCTTCCGTGGTCGCGGCATCGGCACCGCGCTGATGCACCGCGTCCAGGACCTGGCGCGGGAAGAGATGGGCCTTGAACAACTCCACCTCGCCGCCCGGGCGGGCATGGGGCTGGAGGAGTTCTACCGCCGTCTGGGATGGCGGGAGATCGGCCGCTGGCCCGGGGCGCTACGGCTCGCTCCCGGCGACGACCGCGACGACATCCTGATGGTCCTCACCGTCTGACCGGTCGCCGGCGCGAACGAACCCGACACGCCTCGGGCGGGCGTAAACGGCCCCGCGGTTGGAAAGAGATGAGGGCTGGACTCCGATAGCGACGTGTCATCCTCACCGAGGAGGAACGCCTGGATGCACGGTGACCCCTTGTACCTGGAGCCGGGCCTCGAACCGCCGCTCTCGTCCTTGCTGGAGTCACCCGCGTTCCTTCACACACTGGTCGACGCACTGGGCTCCCCCCTCAATGTCCTGCTGCCCGACCGGATCGCGGAGAACATCGAACGCTTCCGCAGCGTCCTGCGTCGGCACAGGCTCGCCGGGCAGGTGTTCTTCGCGCACAAGGCGAACGGTTCCAGTGCCCTGGTGCGACGACTCGCTGCCACGGACGCCGCCGTCGACGTGGCATCGCTGGGCGAGCTCCAGCATGCTCTCGGTTCCGGCTTCACCCCGGACCGGATCGTGGCGACCGGCCCCAAGGATCCGCAGTTCCGGTGGCTCGCCGTGCTCACCGGGGTCACCGTCAGCGCGGATGGGCAAGGGGAGCTGGAGGACATCGCCACCCTCGTACGCAAGCACGCGCTGCCCCGTGTGCGGGTCCTGCTGCGGCTGTCGGATTTCGGAGCCTCCGGCATCAAGGTGCTCTCCCGGCAGAGCCGTTTCGGTACCTCCGTACGGGGGCTGGACCGGCTGCTGGACGCGGTCGAGCGCCTCCGGGACGCCGTCGAGCCGACCGGCGTCGCCTACCACCTCGACACCACCAGCCTCGACGAGAAGGCCCTCGCGCTCGAAGGCTGCCTCCATGCGATGAACGAGCTCCGGCGCCGGGGGTTCGAGCCGCGCGCCATCGACACCGGTGGCGGATACGGCGTGAACTACCTCGCCCACGGCGCCCAGTGGGACCGCTACACCACCGAACTGGCCCTCGCCGTCCTGGGGCGCCGCCCGCCCCTGACCTGGGGCGGGCACGGCTACGGTCTGCACGCCGCGAACGGCACCCTCCGCGGGGCCCTGAGCCTCTACCCGGCCCACCGCCCGGTCGCCGGACCCGCCTACCTCGACACACTGCTGTCGACGCCCGCACCGTCCCTGGGCCGCCCGCTGGGCACACTGCTGCTGGAGAACCTGTACGACCTGTACATCGAACCCGGCAGGGCGCTGGCCGACCAGTGCGGGCTGTCCCTGGCACGGGTGCAGGAGGTGCGCGGTACCGAGTCCGGGGACCACCACCTCATACGCCTTGGGATGACGGCGAGCGACGTGAGCCTGGAGGAACACGGTGTCCTCATGGACCCCTTGCTCCTGCCCCGCGATGGCGCTCCCCCTGAGCCCGGCGGACCCGTAGGGGTGTACCTGACCGGCAGCCTGTGCCTTGAGGCAGACCTGATCACCCGTCGGATGGTCCACCTGCCACGCCTGCCCCGGCCGGGCGACCTGCTCGCCTTCGCGAACACGGCGGGCTACTGCATGGACTTCAACGCCACCCGGGCCCAGCGGCAGCCCCTCGCCCGCACCGTAGCCGTGCACCGGGACGCCGGCACCTGGCAATGGCGTCTCGACGACGAGTACTGGCCGATCAACTGCCATGGGGGGCATGAACAATGAGGTACGACAGCATCACCGATGCCATAGGCAACACCCCGCTCATACGCATCGACCCGGCCGTCCACGGCCTGCGCAATATCGACCTCTACGCGAAGCTGGAGATGCTCAACCCCTTCGGCTCGGTCAAGGACCGCGCCGCCTGGAACATGGCACGGCCCGGCCTCCCCGGCGCCCGGGAGCGGGGCGAGACGCTCGTCGAGCTGTCGAGCGGGAACACCGCCAAGGCGCTGGCCGTCATCGCGGGCATGCACGACCTGTCGTTCAAGAGCGTCACCAACCGGATGCGGGTCCCGGAGATCAAGGAGCTGCTCCTCCTGCTGGGCGCCGAGATCGAGGAGCTGCCCGGTCGGACCGAGTGCCTCGATCCGACCGACACCGATGACCCGTTGACCCGCTTCCACCAGGAGCTGACCCGGCCCGGCAGTGCACATCTCCACACCGATCAGTACTTCAACGCGCTCAACACCGAAGCACACGAGACCGGCACCGGACCGGAAATCCTGGCGGACCTCGACGGCCGGGCCCCGGACTGGTTCATCGCCTGTGTGGGCACCGCGGGTTCGTCCACCGGGGTCGCCAGGGTGCTGCGCGACCACGATCCGGCGGTACGCGTCGTGGGACTGGTCGGACAGAAGTCGGACTTCATTCCGGGTATCCGCAATACCGACGAGGTGCACGAGGTGGGACTGTTCGACCCCGCCACGTACGACACGATCGAACCGGTCGGCTCCGGTGAGGCCATCGACGGGATGCTGACCCTCGTCCGCCGCTGCGGGATACTCGCCGGGCCCACCGGCGGCGCGGCGTACTTCGGCACCGTGCGCCATCTGCGCCCGCTCGACACCGAGCTGACAGGCCGTAAGACGGCCGTGTTCATCGTCTGCGACCGGATGGAGAGCTATCTCAGCTACGTACGGGACCGTCGGCCGGAGCTGCTGGGCCGCCCGCCGCTGATGAATTCCGTGGCCACGCTCACCGACGCCGAGGTACGAGCCGCCGACATCATCGACACCGCCGACGCCCAGAAGTGGATCGCGGCGGAGCGGCCGCTCGTCATCGATCTGCGCAGCCCCTTCGCCTACGCCGCCCTGCACATCGAGGGATCGGTCAACATCGTCGACGAGCTGTTCGACGAACTCCTGCGGGGCGGCCTGCCCTTCAGCAAGCGGCAGCCCGTACTGCTGGCCTGTCCGGTCGGCGAGAAATCCGCCCGATACGCCGCCCTGCTGACCCGCATGGGCCACCCCGACGTGCGCAGCCTGGCCGGCGGCATCATCGCCTGGCGCGACGCGGGCGCCACGCTGGTGCGTGACTGACGTGGACCGCCCCCGCCCGTGTGCCGCCCTTGACGACCTGCGGCCATGGCAACGTGCGCTGCGCGCCCAGTTCCCCATCATCTCCGCACATCCGGACCTGATCTACCTGGACAGCGCCGCCACCGCACAAAAACCGCAGCCCGTCCTGGACGCCGTGCAGCGCTACCTCACCACCTCCAACGCCAACGCCGGCCGGGGCACCTACCCCTGGGCCAACGCCACGACGACGATGGTGGAACAGACCCGCGACCGGATCAAGGAGTTCCTGAGCGACCCGGCCCCCGACCGCTCGGCCGTGCACCTCACCAGCGGCACCACCGAAGGGCTG
Organism: Streptomyces chattanoogensis; assembly: GCF_001294335.1. Lineage (GTDB taxonomy): Bacteria > Actinomycetota > Actinomycetes > Streptomycetales > Streptomycetaceae > Streptomyces > Streptomyces chattanoogensis. The sequence continues at coordinate 13,690 of NZ_LGKG01000186.1, read as the reverse complement.
CGCAGCATCGCCCGAGACTGGCTGGCCGCTCCCGGCGTCGTCCGTGACGGCGACGAGATCGTCGTCCCCTCCGCCGACCACCAGGCGAATCTGGAGCCGTGGCTGGAGGCGCGGGAACTGCTCGCCCGCCAGGGCGTGCGGATCCTGGTGCGGGAGCTGCCGTACCAGGACAGTTCCGGCGACTACGATCCGGCGGCGCTCGCCGAGCTGATCGGCCCGCGCACCCGCTTCGTCGCAGCCACCCATGTGCACCACGTCTACGGCAGCGACATGAACATTCACCGCATCCGCCGGGTGGTCGGACCCGACGTACCGATCTGTCTGGACGCCGCCCAGAGCATCGGACACCTGCCGGTCTCCGTCGCCGAACTCGACGTGGACTTCGTGGTGTTCTCCGGGCACAAGGCGATGGGCCTGCCGGGCTCCGGCGCGATCTGGGCCCGGAGAACACGCGGGCCCGCGTTCCGGCCCGGGGGCTGGAGCGGCACCCCGAACACGGTCGGCGCCGTCGCCCTGACGGCGGCCCTGGACTGGCTGGAGGCAGCAGGCCCGGCCCGTATCGAACGGTGGACCCTAGGTCTCGCAGCCCGGCTGACCGACGGACTGAGCCGACTGGACGCCTACGACGTCCTGGGCTGCGGCCAGAGCCTGGCCGCCGACTCCCCGGCGCAGCGGCGCCGCAGCATCGTCACCTTCCGACATCGCGACATCAGCTCGGGCGACCTCGGGTTCATCCTCTTCAGCCACGGCTTCATGGTGCGTTCCGACAGCCACTGCCAGGCCGGAGCGTCAAAGAACGAGAGCTCCGTACGGGTGAGTCTGCACGTCTACAACACCCTTGAGGAAATAGAAGAGTTGCTCTCCACGCTCGCCAGCCTACAATGATTTTCATTAGCGCTGGCTCCGCTCGGCGGCACCGCCCGATGATGCCGTGCCGATGAGCCGGCGGCATTGGCACGCGGAATGGCCGGGATGGAACTGAGCACAGAGACCGCCACGCGGTGGGTGGAACGCTGGGAAGGCCAGCAACAGCGTTACGCGATCGACCGCGAGGAGCGATTCACCGTGATCGCCGATGTGGTCGAGCATGTGACGGCCGGCCGGGCGACACCCCTGATCGTCGACCTCGGCTGCGGACCCGGAGCACTGGCGGCACGACTGGCCGGCCGGCTACCGCACGCGGAGGTCCTGGCCGTCGACGCCGACCCACTACTCCTGGAACTCGGCCGCGTCTACCACGGCTCCGCCGCCCGCTACGTCGAAGCGACAATCGGCGAACCAGGCTGGCTCGACACCCTCGCCCTGACCCGGCCACTTGATGCAGCCGTCTCGGCGACAGCTCTGCACTACCTCGGCGAGCACACCCTGCGGCAGGTCTACCGACAGCTCGCGACCGTGCTACGCCCCGGAGGCGTCCTGATCAACGGCGACCACCTCTCCCCTAACGGCGCCAAGATCTCCGACATCGCCGCCAACGTCGGCCTCCGCCACGCCAGGCGCCAGGCAGCCTTCGCCCACGAGGACTGGCAGTCCTGGTGGACGGCGGCCGGCGAGGACCCGGACCTCGCCGACCTGCTCACTGCACGCAGCCGCCGCTCGCTGCCGCACTGCGAGGGAAACGACCTGACGGCAGCCGACCACGTCGCACTGCTGCGCGAGGCGGGATTCGAGGACGCCGGCACGGTCTGGCAATTCGGTCACAGCCATGTCCTGGTGGCCATTCGCTGACCCTGTGACACCTCTCACCGCCGTCGATGACGGCGGAATGAAAGCGGTTATCGTCGCCACGACACGACCCCTTTTCAGTCCTTGGCACCATTCCCGACTCGTGAAAAGTTGACGGGAAATGGAGGGAATTCCCCTTCCAGATATGTGTGGTGCCGCCTCATTCATGAGGCGGCACTTGGACCCAAGGAGTAAGCGTGACGACAGCTGCCGCGCACCAACCCCATATCGACCACGCCCATTTGCACGGCGAGGGGTGCGGCCACGTGGCCGTACCTCACGACGGCCACCTGGACTACGTGCACGACGGCCACCTCCACCGCATCCACGAGGACCACGTCGTCGAGTGCGAGCCAAACGAACACCGGGAACATTCCGGCCATTCCCATCAACACGGGGAAGGCTGCGGCCACGTGGCCGTACCTCATAACGATCACGTGGACTACGTGCACGACGGCCACCGGCACGCGGCCCACGGCGGGCACTGGGACGATCACTAATCCCCTCTCCGAACCACCTTGTCCAGAGCGGGAACACGAGGCGAGAATGAATGCCGATTCGCGCCGGCTTTCCGTTTGACTTTCGCTTTCACACTCGGCCTTACGGTCACCATGGGTTCATGAGCGCAAGCCGGAGCAGCCGGGCTCTAAGCGCGGCGCCGCCCACCGCTTCGCGCGGCTCTCTGCGGGCGCACGAGCTGCAGCGCGAGAGTGGCCGGCGGCTCGGCGATACCCGGTCCGCCGGCCGCCACCCAGGCAAGGATGTCGTCGGTGCAGGCGTCGTCCATCGCCCAGCCGATCCACGTCGAGCGGCCGCCCCGACGACGCCCGTCGCTGGAGGGCTGGATCACCATGACGTTGGCCTGACCGCACGGGCCGAGGCAGTCGCTCGTACGGACCGCGAGCCGCCCGCCCGAATCCGCGGCGGCCGCACAGAGTCGGTCGAGCTGCCACCGATGGTCGATGGCCGGGTACTTGCGCACATTGCCGCAGCAGCATCCCCGGCACACCACCACCGTGCACGGGCGTACGCAGTAGGGACGTATCGACGCAGCACTCACAGCGTGTTCCCGTCCGGCAGGCGATGGGCCACAGGGTCCCCTTCCCGTTCGGCGGCCACCAGCAAACGCGGGCCGGACCCGTCCGCTCCCACCTCGCCGGACTCGTTCCCGAGGGCGCTCTTCATGTCGCCCCTCCGGTGGCGCCGGCGAGCAGAGTGCGCAGCTCGCCCTCGGTGATCTGCTCGACAGCGCGGCCCACGGTCCATCGGCGCGGTTCTCCCTCCATGGGAAGTACAGCGATGACGGTTTCCAGCGGCGGGCAGCCGGGCTCTGTGGAGGCGAGCTGGCGGATCACGACGGCGGTGTCGGCGTCGAGGACGAGCAGCCGTCGTACGGACTCCTTCAGCGCGGCGATCTGCGGGGATCTGAGGGGCGGCGGGGGGATTCTTGACGGCATGACGTTTCTCCTTGTTGGGCGGACGGTGCACAGCCGGCACAGACGCCAGTCAGTTCGAGGGTGTGCTCGACATCCGTGAAACCGGTGTGCTCGCCGATACGGTCGGCCCACGCCTCCACGACCTCCGTGTCGACGGCCCGGCTGCGTCCGCAGCACCGGCAGATGAGGTAGTGACGGTGGCCGTCCTCCGGCCGCTCCCGGTAGAGCCGCTCCCCGGTCTCGTCGCGCACGACATCGAGGCGTCCGGCCCGTTCCAGGTCGCGCAGGGTGCGGTAGACGGTGCTGAGGCCGACACTCACGCCGGCTTCTGTCAGCAGGGCGCACAGGGCCTGGGCGGAGATGAAGTCCCGGAAACCGACGAGCGCTTGCAGCACCGCAGTGCGCTGGCGCGTTCTGCGCGCGCCCGGCTCCACGGTGTCCGTCCGCCCCGCCGCTGCCCCGCTCATCTCGACTCCCAGTTGACCTACGCCTGTCGATCACCCAAACTATCTGAACATGATTTTCATGTCCATCGATGTCTGACTCTCACCCAGTCACGCCCAAGGAGATCCCGTGCACCGTCCGCAGCAGGCCCTCGTCGCTCTCGCGGCCATATCCCTCACCGCGTTCCCACTGGCCGGCTGCGGCGCGAAGGGCGGCAGCGCCCAGGCCGACGGCTCGGGGCCGGGCACGCTGAAGGTGGTGGCCACCACCACCCCGGTGGCGGACTTCGTACGCAACATCGGCAAGGGCCGCGTCGACCTGCTCCAGCTGATCAAGCCGAACGCCTCGCCCCACGAGTACGAGCCCACGCCCGCCCACCTCCAGGCGATAGGCCAGGCCAAGGTGCTGTTCGAGAACGGTGCGGGGCTGGAGGAGGAATGGCTGGACAAGCCGGTCCAGGCCGCCGGGTTCAGCGGCAGGACCGTCGACACCAGCAAGCACGTCACGCTCCGCCAAGGCGAGGACGAGGAAACCGGCAAGCCCGCGGACGACCCCCACATCTGGCACAACCCCCGCAACGCGAAGATCATGTGCCGGAACATCGAGCAGGCACTGATCAAGGCCGACCCCGACCACAAGGCCGACTACCACGCCAACTTCACCGCCTACGCCGACCGACTCGACGCACTGGACAAGGACATTGCGCGCAAGATCGGCTCCCTGCCACGCGAGAACCGCAAGCTGGTCACCAACCACGACGCCTTCGGCTACTACATCGACCGCTACCACCTCACCTACGTCGGCGCGGTCATCCCCGACTTCAGCGACCAGGCCGAACTCTCCGGCAAGCAGATCGACAGCCTGGTGCAGAAGATCAAGGCACAGAAGGTGAAGGCAGTCTTCGGCGAGAGCTCGCTGCCGCCCAAGACCGCGAAGGCCATCGCCCGCCAGGCCGGCGTCAAGGTGATCGCCGGAGACGGCTCGCTGTACGGGGACTCGCTCGGCCCCAAGGGCTCAGCAGGAGACACCTACCTCAAGAGCGAGCGGTTCAACACCAAGACCATCGTGGACGCGCTGAAGTGACCACGCCCAGCATGCCCGCGCCGCGCGCCATCCCCTCACCCCGCACCGAAGCCGGCCCGCACGGACCACAGCCCGCGATCGTCTTCGACCACGCTTGTCTGGGCTACGGCTCCAAGGTTGTCCTCGACGGTGTACACGGCTCGGTCCCCCGCGGCCAGGCACTCGCCCTCATCGGCCCCAACGGGGCGGGCAAGTCCACCCTCATCAAGTCGGCGTTGGGACTGGCGACCGTGGCCTCGGGTTCGGTGACCGTGTGCGGGCGGCGCCCGGCCGCCGCCCGCCCACACACCGCGTACGTGCCGCAGGCCGACACCCTCGATCCCGAATTCCCGGTCACCGTCGGGCAGGTGGTGCTGATGGGCCGCTACCGCGCCGTCGGCTGGCTGCGCCGGCCCAGGCGGCACGACCGCATCATCGCCGCCGAGGCACTGGACCTGGTCGGCCTCGCCGACCGGTCCCGGGACCGCTTCGGCACGCTCTCCGGCGGACAGCGGCAGCGCGTTCTCCTCGCCCGGGCAATCACCCAACAGGCCGCCGTGCTGCTGCTGGACGAGCCCTTCAACGGCGTGGACGCGGTCAGCAGGGATGCACTTATCGGCGCGCTGCGTGAGCTGAAGAGGGGAGGCGCCGCTGTTCTCGTCAGCACCCACGATCTGGCGATCGCCCATGCCGTATGCGAGCAGGTGTGTCTGCTCAACGGGCGGCAGTTCGGCTTCGGGCCGCTGCAGTCGACGCTCACCGCCCGGAACCTCAGGGCCTGCTACGGCGCGCAGGTGCTTGAGGTGGACGGCAGCACCGTAGTGGCGGGGGTGTGACGGCATGGCCGTCCTCACCGACCCCTTCCAAGCCCCTTACATGGCCCGTGCCCTGGCGGAGTTGGTGATCCTCGGGATACTCGGTGGCGTCGTGGGCGTGTTCGTGCTCGTACGCCGCCTGGCATACGTCGCCGACGCCCTCACCCACACCGTCTTCCCCGGTGTCGTCATCGGCTTCGCCGCCGGCGCGGCGGACGGGGTGTTCTGGGGCGCCCTCGCCGCGGGCCTGCTCACCGCCGCCCTGCTCACGCTGCTCACCCGCACCCCCCGGATCAGCGAGGACGCGGCGCTGACCCTCATCCTCACGGCGCTGTTCGGGCTGGGGGTGGTGCTGGTGTCACGCCGGCACAGCTACCACCACGACCTGACGGCATTCCTCTTCGGCCAGGTGCTCACCGTCACCCGGCAGGAGATCGTGCAGAGCGCGGCTCTGGCCCTGGTGTGCCTGACCGTCCTCGTCGTCCTCGGGCGTCATCTGACGCTACGGGCCTTCGATCCGGAGGGAGCCCGCGCCCTGGGCTACCGCATCGGGCTGCTGGACCTCGCACTCCACACGGTGATCGCACTGGTAGTCGTCGCAGCGGTCCGGTCGGTCGGCACCGTACTGGTCATCGCGCTCGTGATCATCCCCGCGGCCGTCGGACGCCTGGTCTCCCACCGCATTCCCGTGATCGCCACCACCGGCGCCGTGTTCGGCGGGCTGTGCGGCTGGCTCGGGCTGGCGGCCAGCAATGAAGCGTCGATCCGGTACGGGTTGCCGCTGGCCGCCGGCCCGGCCGTGGTCCTGCTGATGGTCGGCGGATACCTGGCACTGCGCGTCACGACCGCCCTCACCGGCCGGATGGCCTGGAAGGCACGGACATGAACTGGCTCGACTCCTATGCCCACCGCGCCGTGCTGGAGGCGGCACTGGTCGGCGCCGTCTGCGGGGCGATCGGCCTGCATGTCCTCCTTCGCCGCCTGAGCTTCTTCGCCATGGCGATGACCCATGCGACCTTCCCCGGCGTGGTGCTGGCCACCGTGACCGGCTTCGACCTCTACCTCGGTGGCGCGGCAGCGGGCCTCCTCGGCTGCCTGTGCGTCGTCGGCGTCTCACGCCGCCGCGATCAGGACACCGGCACCGCTACAGGCATCATGCTGGCGGCCGGTTTCGCCCTCGGCGTCGCCCTGCTGTCCGCCTCCAACGGCTTCAGCAAGAACCTCGAAGCCTTCATGACCGGCTCACTCCTCACGGTCTCCGACCACGACCTGACGACCACGGCAGGCGTCGGCGCCGTCGTCCTCCTCGTCCTCGGCGCGCTGCACAAGGAACTCGTGCACGGCGCCTTCGACCCCGAAGGACAGCGGGCCGCCGGATACCCCGCAGCGGCCCTGGAACTGCTGCTCCTGCTGCTGGTGGAGGCCGTCATCGTGGTCACCACACCTGCCGTTGGCGTGATGCTGGCGATGTCCCTGATCATCGGCCCCGCCGCCACCGCCCGCCTGTGGACCGACCGGATCCGCTGGGCCGTACCGCTGGCCATGGCCCTCGGTGTCGGCGCGTGCCTGATCGGCCTGGAACTGTCCATCCGCTGGGACATGGCCGCCGGAGGCACCATCACCCTGGTCATCGCCGCCCTGTTCCTCGCCACCCTGGCCGTATCGCCGCATGGCATTCGCGCCAGAGTGCAGCGCCGCCTCCCACGAACCCACGACTCTGTCCCCGAAGGCTCATCCGAGTCCGTTCCCCAAGACGAAAGCGAGATGACGACGCCAGAACCCCTACGGCTGCGGTGAGTTGACGGAGGATTGACCACTTCGCGGGAGAGCGCTGACGCGGGCCGACCCTAAGGTCGGCCGCATGCCCCCACATACCCCGAGCCCCCCGGCGCTCCCCGTCCTCCCCTACCGAAAACCCACACCCGGCCGGGACTACTGGATTCTGGACAATGTGCTGCCCGACGTCGATGCCGTCCGGGCCCGCTGCCTTGCGAAGGACGACTGGGTCGAAGGCTATCCGCACAAGCCCGAGAGCTGGCCCGGCCTGCGCACGATGCCCGGGCTCGAACCGGCCGAACTGGCCCGCGTCGAAAGACTGGTGAGGAAGGCCACCGGCGCGCGTCGGCTGTGGCAGGAAACCGCCCCCGGCGGCGGCACCCTTAACCACAACTGCATCCAGGTCGTGGGCGGGGAGGAGTGCGAGCCGCGTCCCCACACCGATTCACGATCGCTGTGCCGCTACGCCGCTGTGCTCTATCTCAACCCCAATGTGCCCAAGGACTGTGGGACCAGCTTCTACCGCCAGAGCCTGCCGGGTGGCCTGCTCGGCGGGAACATGGTGACCTCGCCGCACAACAACCTGGTCGACGCCCTCGGAACGCGCTTCGTCCCGCCCGACTCCTTCACCGAGGATGTACAGGTATCGCACCGCTACAACCGGCTGCTGCTCTACACCGCCAGCATGATGCACAGCGCCACCGGCTACTGGGGCAGGACCCTGGAGGACAAGCGGATGACCGCCGTCTTCTTCTGGATGGCATAACGCCCGTGCCGGACCAGCAGGCAGCTGGTCCGGCACGGGTACATGGTCTTCAACGTCTTCAGCCGGTGGGGACGGCCTCGTGGCCGTGCTCGTGCTCGCAGGCGTCGTCGATGCCGTACGTCTCCCAGGACGGGAACGGATCGTCCAGCCCGGCGGCGGTCTCACCGTCCCGCAGGAGGCAGGCGGTGAGCCGTTCGGCCAGGGCCTCCTTGCGCAGGGCGGTGCCGATGAAGACCAGCTCCTGCGCCTGCTGTTCGCCGCTGCGGACGCCGGCCGGCTCGAAGCGGGCGACGACGCCGGCCTGGGACCACAGCCCGGTGACGGCTGGCCGGGTCGCAAGCCGGAAGAAGCCCTTGGAGCGCAGGACGTCGCCGTACGCCCCGCTGTCCAACTCCTCGGCGACGAACCGCCACAACCGCTCGGGATGGAAGGGCCGTTGGGCGCGGAAGACGACGCTGGAGATCCCGTACTCCTCGGTCTCCGGGACATGGTCTCCGTTGAGTTCGGCGACCCAGCCCGGGGCCTGCTGGGCCTTCTCCACGTCGAACCGGCCGGTGCCGAGGATCTCGACCGGGTCCACCCGCCCATGGCGGACGGGCACGATACGGGCCGAGGGGTTGAGGCGGGCCAAGGTGGCCTTGAGCCGGTCCCTCTCGTCCTCGCTGACAAGGTCGAGCTTGTTGAGCACAATCACGTCGGCGAACTCGACCTGGTCCATCAGCAGGTCGCTGACCGTGCGTTCGTCGTCCTCGTACTGATCGAGACCGCGCTCCGTCAGCTCGTCGCCACGCGCCAGCTCGGGGAGGAAGTTGGCGGCGTCGACGACGGTGACCATGGTGTCCAGGCTCGCGACGTCCGCCAGCATCGCCCCGTCATCGCGGGCGAACGAGAAGGTGGCGGCCACCGGCATGGGCTCGGAGATCCCGCTGGACTCGATGAGCAGGTAGTCGAACCGGCCCGCGCGGGCGAGCCGGTCCACCTCCTCCAGCAGGTCGTCCCGCAGCGTGCAGCAGATGCAGCCGTTGGTCATCTCCACCAGCCGCTCTTCGGTACGCGACAGCGCCGCTCCGCCGTCGCGCACCAGCGCCGCATCGATATTGACCTCGCTCATGTCATTCACGATCACCGCCACGCGAAGCCCCGCGCGGTTGTTGAGGACGTGGTTGAGCAGCGTGGTCTTGCCCGCGCCGAGGAATCCGGAGAGCACGGTGACGGGCAGAGGGCGGTCGACGGCGGCGGGTGCGGCAGAGGCGGACACGGGCGGTTCCTGTTCGTACGGGATCGACTGGGGAATGCGGCGTGCGCTTGTCACTTCCCGGGAAGCGGCAGCAGCCCTCGCTCGTAGGCGCGTACCAGCCGACGCGGCACGTGGTACTCGGCGCCGTCGACGTAGACCGGGGCGAGGTCGGGGGTGGTCGCCTTCCACTGCGCGCGGCGGTGGCGGGTGTTGCTGCGGGACATCTTGCGCTTGGGAACGGCCACTGAGGGAACCTCCTGAGGAATCAGTGCTGCAGACCCAGAAGCTACATGAAAACGAATGTCATGCGCAAAAGAACCGTCTTGAAGACGGCGGCACTGACCCGGCGCACACGCGCCTTCTGGTCGCCACCACATCGCCTACAACGTCACCGAGGTGGGGTCACCCTCACTGCCGGCGCCATCACCCCCTGCCCTGATCGGCCTGGGGCTGGACCCGGTCATCGAAGTGTCCTCCGCCGCCACGGACACCTGGCAGTTCTCCGCCTCCGACCCCGCAACGCCGGAAACCTCACAAGACCGTGACGGGCAGTCGCTTGTACGCCGCGTCTCTCCGCTCTCCAGGACGCGCGGCAGCCAGCACGTGGAGCTGTGGACGGTGACGGGCACGCGAGGTGCGCAGCCGCAGGTCGCCCAACTGTCACGCTGCCTTTGCGTCATTCCAAGCGGTGGGCGCTGGTGTGGTGTTGATATCCAGGAGCGCTATGCGACCTCCCCGTTCTGCTGCCACGAGCATTCGCCGCCCGATCCACGCAAGGGACGTGGCAGGGGAAGTCAGATGCCATGCGGCGAGGGAGGTGTAACCATTCCGCTGGTGCCGGACTCCGGCGTGCCACAGGCGGATGGTGTAGTCGGATCCGGCCGTCGCGAGCATGTCCCCGTCGCCGGGGCGCCATGCCACCGCCGATGCGCAGACAGGGAGTACAGCCAAGCGCGTCGGCCGCCTGTGGCCGATGGACCAGAGCGACAGGTGGCGCTCGGCCGGTACAGCCAGCCGGCGCCCGCTGCCGCTGAAAACCGGGCCGTGCTGCCCTGAGCTGTCCTCGCACTCAACCGGCCGCCCCGACGGGCGATGTGTCTCCCACAGCAACGTCTTGCGCTGGTACGTCGAGCCAACAGCCCATCGGCCGTCGATGGACAAGGTGAGATCGCCCGGAGCGCCGCTGTAGGCATGGAGGGCGACCGGCTCGCGGCGTGGGGGCATGAAGCAGCGGACGTGACCTGCCAGCGAGACCGCCAAAAGACGTCCGCCCTGCGCACAGGCTACGTGGGTGGCTGCAGCCGGGAGGGAGGTTGTGGACCACTGCGCCACGCCATCAGCGTCGTAGGTGGTGACATGGCATCCTTGCGCAATCGCCACGACGCCCGGCCCCGTCCAGCGTGCGCGGATGCACGCCTCGGGAGTGGTCCGCGTGATCAGCCTGCCGTCCGTGGCGCGCCACAAACCGTATCCACGGGGGCCTGTCAAGGCCAGGTTCCGCCCATCAGGAGAGAAGGCGAGATCCGTGACGCCGCCGGGCAACGCGACGTGGCCGTGCTCCTCGCCTCCATCAAGATCTAGCACACGAACCCCACCGCGGTGGCCGGCGACAGCGATGAGGCCAACGCCCACCGACAGCGAGGTCGGTTCCCACGGGAGGCGCCTCGACCAGAGCTGAGGTCCCTGCGAGTGTTCACCGGTTGCCGGGGACGTCAGCGCTCGCATCACGGCCGCGCTCCTGCCTGGGGCCTGGAGGGGCGGCGGGCGTGGGAGCGGGGCCGCGGTGAGGATTCGTTAACGTGCATGGCGATCTTTCATCGAAGCAAAATGAGAATCGTTTCCATTAAACACTGTGATGAGGTCCGACTGCGAACCGGGTTCCGAGTCTCCTCGCCGGGTCGGGCCAGCTGGGGTGCGGTACGAGAGCATCAAGGCGTCGGAGCCCCGCGGTTCCGTGGCCGCAGTTGGCGCTGGAAGCGCGCGCTGCCGTTCATTCAATGCGGACCACCGATGCACAAGCCCCAGCCCACACCGCACCCCCTCACCCTGCATGGAGCCGAAAGAGTGGCCCTCGGCATTGGGAGTCCCCTGGGACTTTTCTGGGACTTGCGACCGCATCAACGGGTACGAGCGTGAAACAGCCGAAAGACTATCCGCGCAGGTCAGCGACGCATAGCCGCCCAGCGCGGCAGGTCACGGAGCCACCTGGTCTCTTCTGGGATATCTGACCAGCAGGACTCAGTCGGTCCGCACTCAGCGCCGCCTCCCCTCGTCGCCCCATCGGTGCTCGCCACCTTGACAGGGTCTGACCTGCCCAACAACGCGGCTGACACCCCATCAGAACGAGCGCCAAATGAGCGTCATGTCAGCGTCAAGATATCGCCCGTAACGCCCACACTGCACATTTTGCGCACACGCAAAAGTGCAGGTCAGGAGCCCTTCGCGGCCTTTTCGAGGATCGCCACGCACTCCACGTGGTGCGTCATCGCGAAACATGTGGAACAGAAACACGTGAAAGGAATCGCAGGTCAGCGGTTCGGCCGGGACAAGCGGGACGAACAGCCATTGTGTGCTACGGGCACTGTGTGCGCTACGAGCGTTATCTTGACGCACGAGGCCGTAGGGGATGACGGCGGCCGCCGGGGCTTGAGACCCGCACGTCGTGTGCCGCCAGGAGCCACTCGTCACACCCTGCGTACAGCGGCTACTGAACATCGGCGCGGTCCGGATGCTGACGGACACACGGACCGCAGCACGCACCTACAAGCCCGACATCCCCTGCAAGGTCGAGTGGGTGACCGGGAAGTGCCCGGCACATGCCCCACGCCGCATGCACCCACGCCTATCGCATAATGCGGTCCGAAGAGCAGACAGACGCCTGGCGCCAACCACGACACCTCTCACGCGACCCCACAACCGCCATGAAGGCTCGGCAGACGCGCCGCTGGCACGCCATTCTGGTGTCATGACGCACTCCGACCAGGACAACGCAGCAAGGATCACAGCGGTGACACGGCGCGATGTCTTCGATTTGCTACGCGCTGCGGAGGGCGACTGGTGGGGACGCCTGGACGAAGTCGCCCTCCTGGGCGCCTTGTACGACCTGGATGCCCTCCCATCGACCGACTCGCGCCACCCGACCGCCCGCGGCGACATCATCCAGCACCGGTTCAACAACTACGACTGGGAGGACGATTGGGTCTTCGAGGATCCGCGGTTCCGGCTTCTTGATGGCCCGGACGAGGTGTTGCTGGCCTTCCTCGCGCGGCTGGTGCATCCCGAGGTACGCCCCGATGCCGATGAGGCGGCCAGGCGTGTCGATGAGCTGAACCGGCTGCTGGCGGCGGACGGTTGGGTCCTGCGACCCCGAGGCTTCATGTCCGGGCGGCCCGTCTATGCGCCGTTCCCAGAGAGCGCCGTCACTCCGACGATCCCATTGCCGCTCAGGGACGACGACGCGAGCAAGCTCGATCTGGTCCTCGGACAGACCCACCATCTGCTTGATGACGACGGCGAAGGGTTGGCTCGGGACCTCGTCCGCTCGGCGAAACTCACGCTGCGCCGCGACGGTGGCTACTTCCATCCGATGCCCAACGACAACTGGACGGATGCCACTTACGAGGCTGTCCTCGCCGTGGACCGCGCGCTCGTGCCAGAGTTCACGACAGCAATGGTCGAGGCGATTTGGCAAAGGCTAGAGACCGTCCTCAAGCTGCTGGAGCGCGAGGACGTGCAGTCCCTCGTGGTCGAAGCCGCGATGCGCCCGCTCCCGGAGATCACGCAGGACTGGCGGCATCAAGGCAGCAGTCCAACCAACCAAGCCCGCCGCGAAAGGCGAAGCGACCAGGGATACCCGACTGCGGACGACCTGGTGTTCGGCAGTCGAGCCGAACTCGCTGTCTACCAGGTCCTCCAAGACCTCCAACGAGAGCGCCCCGCCCAGAGCGGCATCGCGATCCTGCCACTGGCCTCCGCCAAGCTGCGGGATGCCGGCGTACGCAGCCCGGACTTCACCGTTCTGGGAAACGGCCGAGCCGTCATCATCGAAGTTGACGGACCACACCACTACGGCCGAACCCGCAAGGCTGACGACGAGGATCGCGACCGGCATTGGACGCGCTGCGGCGTCCACACCATCCGGATCGCCCATGAACACACCAGCCATCTCGGCGAACTGAAAGAGCGGCTCCGCGAAGACCTCGGTCGACTGCTCTTCCCGACTCGCTGATCTTCGCGGACGACGCCATCGGTGCGCCTGGACACAAAAAGGCGGGTTGAAGCTACCTCGGCATCTGCTCACGCGAACGACACTCGTGACCACGAGCGGACGACTAGGCAGTTTCGTTTGGATCAGTCGGTCGTTGGTCTGGGTATGCCGTTAACTGATGTGCAGTGGAGGCGAATCGAGCCGTTGCTCCCCGACCGGACG